>NZ_JBIBTW010000004.1:130049-839203 GCF_043078785.1 Streptomyces sp. NPDC015346
TCGGGCTTGGGCTCAGGCTTCGGCTCCGGCTTGGGCTCGGGCTTCGGCGGGACCTCGGGCTTGGGCTCAGGCTTCGGCTCCGGCTTGGGCTCGGGCTTCGGCGGGACCTCGGGCTTGGGCTCAGGCTTCGGCTCCGGCTTGGGCTCGGGCACCGGCTTCGGCTCGGGCTTCGTCGGGACCTCGGGCACCGGCTTCGGCTCGGGCTTCGTCGGGACCTCCGGCACCTCGGGCACCTCGGGCACCTCGGGCACCTCAGGTACCTCCGGGACCTCAGGGACCTCAGGCACCTCGGGCACCTCGGGGACCTCCGGTACCTCGGGGACCTCGGGCTCCGCCCCGTACAGCATCTGCCGGAACACCTGCGAGGACTGCGGGTTGTTCTCGCACTGCCAGACGCCGTGCGGGCAGTAGTCGGTGATCGTGTGGTACAGCGGCTTGTGCTCGTCCATCCAGGCGAGCATCCGCCGCATGTACTCGGCGTTGTCTCCGTTCCGGAAGAGCCCCCATTCCGGATACGAGATCTCCTTGCCGTGCTCGGCGGCGAAATCGACCTGCTTCTGCAGCCCGTACGGCTCGTTGACGTGCTGGTCGAAACTGGAGCCCGGCGGCTGGTCGTAGGAATCCATGCCGATGATGTCGACCACGTCGTCACCCGGATAGCATTCCGTCCACGGAATGGCGTCCGTGCCCCGGCTCGGATTGAAGTCGAAACGGAACTTCTGACCCGGGACGGACCGCATCGTCGTGACGATCCGGTTCCAGTACTTCTTCCACGCCGCGGGGTCCGGCGCGCACCGGTGGGTGTACGTCGTGCCGTTCATCTCCCAGCCGAGGACGATGACGGTGTCGTTCGCGTCCAGGTCGACCAGGCGTTCGGCGAGCGTACGGAAGTGGTGGTCGTAGTACCCCGCCGCGCCGAGCTGCAGCAGTCGGCGGACCTCCTGGTCGGAGACCCCGGCCTCGTTCCGCTCCAGCATCGGCACGTTCAGGACGAACAGCCGGTCCTTCTGCTCGTTGCGCCAGTCCGCCCAGGCGTCCAGGAAGCCCGGGGGGCCCTCGATGTTCGACCACAGGTCACCGGGGAGGTACGTGTGGCCGACCCGGAGCTCCCGCCCGCCGAGCCACCGCTCCAGCTGGCCGATCCGGCTGACGCCGACGGGCCCCGATTCGAGGAACGCGCCCATTGCGGAGGAGAGAGCCGGTCGGGGGTCCCGGGTCGTCGTGGATTCGGTGGCGTGAGCCGGAGAGGACAGCACGACCGAACCTGAGGCAAGGAGGCCTGCGGTGAACACCCCCAGCCACACCCTCGATGTTTTCCGCCTTCGGTCGGCCATGGCCACCACTCCTTCACGCTTTCGCGCCAGTTGACGATGCGTCAGTCTGATACTCCGAAAGTATTCCTAATAAGCCGACCGTGAGCGCGGCGGAGATCTGATTCATAGTCCATTGGGGGATTTCATCGCCCGGTTGGGGGCCCGGGATACCGTCGTCCGTGTTCCGGGCATGAGAAAAGGCCGGTCCCGTAAGACGCCTTGGACGTCTCACGGGACCGGCCCGTCAGTGTGCGCCCGCTACGGGGCGCGGCCGCGTCAGGTGTTGACGCAGGCGTTGCCTGAGGCCGGGTTGAGCAGACCGATGAGGTTCAGGCTGTTGCCGCACGCGTTGACCGCCCCGTGGATCGGCACCTGGATGACGTTGCCGGAGACGAGGCCCGACGAACCGATCGCCGCACCGTTCGCGGTGGCACCCTCGCCCTCCGCCATCGCGGGGGAGGCCGCGCCCAGGGCCAGGAACAGACCGGCGACCACAACCGCAGCCTTCTTGCACTTCATTTCGACTGAGTCCTTTCCGCGGCGGACGGATATCACGGATTTCGCGAAACGCGGGCACATGGAAGTGACGTACCCGACCTCCACCGCACACACCACGGCGACCATGCCACGAAATGGAAAGCGGCCGATCATACGACCCGCTCTATTCACTCCATCGCGCCCACGGATACCGCCGGACGCCGCACACGCGCTGATCAGCGGGGCCAGATCTCCATGGTGGTCAGCCGTTCCCACTCCCGGTCGGGGACTCCCGGAACCGTGCGGCCCGCCAGGGCCCACTGCTGCACCAGCGAGGAATAAACGGGGAACGGTCCCCGGTCGACAGGTGGCGGGTCCGCCACCTGACGGCTCTTCGGAATGAAGGCCAACCGCTCCCATTTACCGGGATCGGGCGCCATCTCTTCCCTCCCATCCACTGCGGTCACCGCATCATGACACGGCGCCCGCAGGAGAGTGATTGGACCGGTCGTCACCGCGTCGCGTACCTGTGTGCGACGTGCGCCGCTCTACGGTCGGTCATTCCCCCGCTCCCTATCGATCGGTGGTTACGTACCCGTGTCCGTCAGGAAATTCCCGCGTCCCGGGCGACTCCTTCTCCTCGCCACGGCGCTCGTCGCCCTCGGCCCGGGGGCGCTCGCCGCCGTCCCCTCCTCCCTGCCGTCCCCCCAGGGCGGCCTCAACATCCTCGTGGTCGGTCTCGACACCCGCAGGGGCGTGACCGACGCCGAGAAGAAGGCGTACCGGCTCGGCGGCAAGGAGTGCGACTGCACCGACGTCGTGATGCTGGTGCACGTCTCGGCCGGCAACGACCGGGTCAGCGTGGTGGCTCTGCCCCGCGACTCGCTCACCGAGTTCCCGGCCGGCCACCAGGACCGGCGGACCGGCGCCGTGCACCCCACCCACGCGGCGAAGATCAACGGCGCCTGGACGGAGGGCGGCCCCTCCTACACGATCGACAGGGTGGAGGCGATGACGAAGACCACCGTGCACCGCTACCTCGAGGTCGACTTCCGCCGGTTCATGGACAGCGTGAACCAGATCGACGGCGGCGTGCCCATCTGCACGAAGGAGCCGCTCAAGGACCCGTTCACCGGAATCGATCTCGCTCCGGGGACGACGTACGTCGAGGGAGGCGAGGCGCTGCAGTACGTCCGCTCGCGGCGCGCCGACGGGCAGATGGACTTCGGGCGGATCCGGAAGCAGCAGAAGTTCGTCGTGAACACCTTCGAGAAGGTGCGCGCCGAACTGCTCCAGGACCCGGTGAAGCTGACGGTGTTCGCGGCGACGCTGCGCGGGAGGGAGACGGTGGAGCGCGGCCTGTCCACCACCGAGCTGGTGGTCCTGGCCGCGCGCCTGCGGAAGCTCACCCCCGCCCGTACCGAGTTCGCGACGGTGCCCGTGCGCGACTTCGCGACCGTCCCGGGTGCCGGCTCCTCGGTCCGCTGGGACACGGTCAAGGCGGAGGAGGTGTTCGAGCGGCTGCGCGCCGACCAGCCGCTGCCGCCGCCCGACGCCGATCCCGTGAGCGAGATCCCGCAGGCCGAGTACCGGCCGGCTCCCGGTTCCTCGCTGCTCTGCGGATAGGCGTACGGGCGGGGCGCGCGCCCGTCAGCGGGACAGGGCGCGGGTCAGCTCGGCCGGGTCGGTCGTCGGCGCGTCGCAGGTGAAGTGACGGCAGACGTACGCGGCGGGCCGGCCGTCGACCAGGGGCCGGTCCCTGAGCAGCGGGAACTCGTCACTGTCGGGGGTGCCGAAGGCGAGGACCGCGCCGGGCGCGGTGCCCAGCAGGGCGGCCCGGCGCAGTTCGGCCGCGCGTTCGTCGTCCGGCGCTCCGACGACCGCGATCTCCCGGGGCCCGTCGAGCAGGGCCTCGGCGGTGGCCAGTCCCCAGCCGATGAACCGGGGGGCGCGCGGGCCGAGCGCCTTCACCACGCCGAGCGCGCCCTCGGCGGCGGCGCGGTGGGCGTCGGAGCCGGTGTGCGCGGCGTACGAGAGCAGGGCGCCGGCGGCCGCCGTCCAGCCGGAGGGGGCGGCGTTGTCGGTGGGGTCCTGGGGGCGGCGGATCAGCGTCTCCGCGTCGTGCGCCGTGTCGTACAGCGCCCCGCCCTCGGCGACGAACTGGTCCAGGACGATGTCGAGGAGGAACCCGGCGAACTCCAGCCAGACCCCCTCCCCGGTGACGCCGGCGAGCGCCAGGAACCCCTCGGCGACGTCCGCGTAGTCCTCCAGGACGCCGGCGTTGGCTCCGGCCCGGCCGTCCTTGGAGGTACGGGCCAGGCGGGCGCCCGCGGACGTGTCGAAGTGGACCCGGACGAGCAGATCGGCGGCCTCGGTCGCCCGCTCGACCAGGTCGGGCCGGTCGAAGTAGGCACCGGTCTCGGCGAGGGCGGCGATGGCGAGACCGTTCCACGCGGCGACGATCTTGTCGTCGCGGCCGGGGCGTTCGCGCCGGGCGCGGGCGGCGAGCAGCCGCTCCTTGACCGAGGCGAGCCGGCCGGCCTCCGCCACCCCGGCGTCCTGGGGCAGCCGCAGCACGGAGGCGCCCTCCTCGAAGGTGCCCTCCTCGGTCACCCCGAAGTACTGGGCGGCGAACCGGGCGTCCTCCTCGCCGAGTGCCTCGGTGAGCTGCTCGGGCGTCCAGACGTAGTACGCCCCCTCGACGTGCCTGCCCGTCCCGTCGTCCGAGTCGGCGTCCAGGGCGGACGCGAGACCACCCTCCGCCGTGCGCAGCTCGCGGACCATGAAGTCGGCGGTCTCCAGGGCGACCCGCCGGGCCAGGTCGCTGCCGGTGGCCCGCCACAGGTGCGCGTAGGTCCGGCACAGCAGGGCGTTGTCGTCCAGCATCTTCTCGAAGTGAGGGACGACCCAGTCGCGGTCGACCGAGTAGCGGGCGAAGCCGCCGCCGAGCTGGTCGTAGATCCCGCCGCGGGCCATCGCCTCGCAAGTGTCGGCGGCCATCTGCAGCGCGCCCTCGGCCCCCGTACGGGCGTGGTGGCGCAGCAGGAACTCCAGCGCCATCGACGGCGGGAACTTGGGCGCGCCGCCGAAACCGCCGCGGGGCGCGTCGTACTCCCTGGTGAGGCCGAGGAGCGCCTGCGCCAGCTCCTCCTCGCCGGGGACGCCGTCGCCGCCGAAGGCGAGGGAGCGGGCCGAGAGGTCCTTGACGATCTTCCCGGCGACCTCGCCGACCTCGGCGCGCCGCTCGGTCCAGGCGCGGGAGACGCCCTCCAGGACGTCGAGGAAGGAGGGCATGCCGTGCCGGGGCTCCGGCGGGAAGTAGGTGCCGAAGTAGAAGGGCTCGGCGTCCGCGGTGAGGAAGACGGTCATGGGCCAGCCGCCCTGGCCGGTCGCCGCCTGCACGGCCTCCATGTAGACGGCGTCGACGTCGGGGCGCTCCTCGCGGTCGACCTTGACGGCGACGAAGTGCTCGTTGACGTACGCGGCGGTGGCCTCGTCCTCGAAGGACTCGTGGGCCATCACATGGCACCAGTGGCAGCTGCTGTAGCCGACGCTGAGCAGCACGGGCACGTCTCGGCGGCGCGCCTCCTCGAACGCCTCGGCGGACCATGGCCACCAGTGGACCGGGTTGTCGGCGTGCTGGAGGAGGTAGGGGGAGGTCTCATGGGCCAGTCTGTTCGGCATACCCCCATCCTCGCGCACACGCCGGAGCCCCGCCCGTACGCCGAGGGAGTGGCGTGTGGACGGGGCGGCGCCACAGCGAGCGGCCCCGCCGCTCGCAGCGGATCTGCGAGGGGCGGGGCCGGTCAGCGGCGAAGCTGACGTCAGCTGACGTCGGTGTTGCCGTTGTCGGCCAGAACCTCGATGAGGTCGGACAGCGGGTTGTTCTGCTGCTGCTCAACCGAGTTCTGCGTGCAGGTCATGTTCTGCTTCGGGCTCAGGACGTCATCCACGTTGACGGCAACGATGTTGATGATCGGAACCTGGGCGGTGATGTCCTGGACGTCGAAGCAGTGCAGGACACCACCGTTGACAAGGCCGAAGTTGGGGCTCATGTAGCCACCGGTGGAGTTGCTACCGATCGCCTGCTTCGACTGGTTGCCGATGACGTTGGTGCTGTTGGCGCCGTCGTCGGCCGCCGCGGACGCCGTGGCAGCGGACATACCGACGACGGAGGCCGCAACTGCCGCGGTGGCAAGAACCTTCTTGATCACGAGATTTCCTTCTTGAGCTGGAGGGCCCTGGAATGCTCCGTTACCGAAGCATGCTGATCAACTGCCGGAAATTGGATTGGTTCCGGCTGATCACCCGGATGCGCTATTCAGCAGATGAACGCCATCGGACGTGATCTCGAAGGGCACACGTTCGGGACGGCTCGATCGCCCGCGGGGCCGGGCGGGACAACGGTCGACCGCTCCGCTCCCTCGCGCCGGCGCGCCTCACGCAGGACACTTGTTCCCGGAAGCGGAAGCTCTCGGAGGGGGACGCACATGCGGGACAGCCACCGGGCCGAAGCCGAACGGCTGTTGGCGCGCGCCGTCGATGAGGAGGTGCGGCGCTCCGGGGGCCGCCTCGACTCCACGGCGCTGCTGGCACGCGGCCGGGCCGCGCTGGACACCATGGCGGCGGCAGCGGGCGAGGAGTACGCGGAGTATCTGCGCGCTCTGGAGGAGGCGGAGGCGGGACAGCGGTCACTGGCCGACCGGTTCAGCGGGGACGCGGTGGGAACTCCCGCGCTGGTCACGGCCGTTGCGGCGGCCGCGGCCTTCGGGGCGGATCTGGCCCTGGGCACGGCCACCGGGACGGCGCTCGGCGCCGGGGCCGTGGTGGCGGTGGCGGGCGCGGCGGCGACCGTGCTGAAGGTGACCGCGTCGCACTGGCCGGCCGCGCGCCGCAGGGCGGGCGCGCTCGGCCGGCCGGGCGGGCCGGAGCAGCTGCGGCTGCAGTGGCTCACGGCCCTCGAAGTACGGGGTGTGCGGCCCTTCCTCGACCAGCAGCGGCTTCTGCTGGCCGCCCAGAAGCCGCCGCAGAAGGCCGTCGCCCAGCTGCGCGGCGCGGACCGCAGCGCGGCGGCGCGCCGGCGGACCGTGCTCGAGCAGTCCTTCGGCCATCTGCCGGACCCGGGAGGGCCGTTCGCGGGGCGGCGCGCGGAGCTGGCGCAGATCACCCAGTGGGTGCAGGCGGGGCGGGCGTCGACGACGACCCGGCCGACGGTGGTGATGCTGCACGGCAACCGCGGCGCGGGGCGCACGACGCTCGCCGTGCGGGCGGCGCACGCCCTGAAGGACCAGTTCCGCGGGGCGTGCGTGGTGGACCTGCGGGGTGGCGGCACGCGGGGCGAGAAACCGCTGTCGACCCGGGAGGCGCTGCTGCACCTGCTGAACCGGCTTGGCGCACCGCGCGAGCAGCTCCTCTTCCGTGAGCGGTCCTCCCCGGAGCAGCAGGTCCGCAGGCTTGCTGAGCTGTACCACCAGCACCTGACCGGGTTGCCGGTGACGGTGATTCTGGACGACGCCGTGGACGCGGAGCAGGTTCGCACCCTGCTGCCGGAGCGTTCGGAGAGCCTGGTCCTGGTCACCTGCCGCAAGCCGCTGGACCTCGGGACGGATGTGCCGGCCTCCGTGCATCTGCTGCCGGTGGAGGCGCTGGACGCGGCGGGCGCGGA
This sequence comes from Streptomyces sp. NPDC015346, assembly GCF_043078785.1. Classification (NCBI taxonomy): domain Bacteria; kingdom Bacillati; phylum Actinomycetota; class Actinomycetes; order Kitasatosporales; family Streptomycetaceae; genus Streptomyces; species Streptomyces sp. NPDC015346. Next base: position 137,505 of record NZ_JBIBTW010000004.1, read on the forward strand.
GGAGCTGCTGCGGGAGGCGGCCGAGGCGCGCGACCCGGGCCCGTACGACGCCGAGGCCTTCGACCGGGTCAGGGAGCTGTGCGGCGGGCTTCCGCTGGCGCTGCGGGTCGCCGGTTCCTCGCTGGACCGCCGCTCGATGAGCGAGCTGGCGCGGCTCCTCGACCGTGCGGGCCAGGGCGTCGACGCGCTCGACCGGGCCCTTTCCGTACGGTATTTCACGGATCTGGACGAGGACGGGCGGCGGCTGCTGCGGCGGCTCGCGCTCGCCGGGCGGGCCTCGCTCGGTGCGGCGGCGGCCGGGGCGCTGCTCGGTGGCGGGCAGGACGGGGCCCGGCTGCTGCGGGAGCTCGCCCGGGCCGGTCTCCTGGACCATGTCCGCGGCGGGGTGGGCAGCGAGCGCTACCGGCTGCACGACTCCGTACGCGGGTTCGCGGCGGCCCGGCTCCACGAGGAGGAGGACGCGGCGGAGATCGCGGCCGCGCAGGAGCGGCTGATCCAGAACTACGCGGAGCTCGCGGACGCGGTGATCCGGATGGTCGACGGGAAGATGTCCACGCGCGCCGACCGCTTCGGCGGGCACGGCTTCGGCTCGCTGGACGCGGCCCTGCGCTGGCTGGACGACGAGTCGAGCTTCATCACGGCGGCGCTGCGGCACGCCGAGGGCGTGGACCAGCAGACCGTACTGAACCTCCTCGGCGCGCTCTGCGACTACTGCCTGCTGCGCGGCGACCTCTACCGGCTCGGCGAGATCAACGAGCTCACCGACGCCGTCGGGCAGGGGCTCCTCTCCCGCTCGGTGCAGTGGCGGACGGGTATCGCGGCCCGCCAGCTCGGCGAGTTGGACAAGGCGCGGACCACGCTGACGTCCGTGGTCTCCCTCTATCAGGAGGCCCACCAGGACGCGGGGGCCGCGCTCGCACTCTGTTCGCTCGGGATCACCCTGCACCACCAGGGCAATCTGCCGGAGGCCTCGGCGAAGCTCCGGGAGGCCCTCGCCCTGCAGCAGCCGGAGTCGCTCGCCGCCGACCGGGGCTGGACGCTGCACGCCCTCGCGGCGGTCGAGCGGGACCGGGCGCGGCTCGCGGAGGCGCTGACCCTGCTGGACGCGGCCCTGGAACTGCACCGGGAGAACGAGTCCCTGCACGGCGAGGCGTGGGCGCACTTCCAGCGGGGGCAGGTGTGCCTGCGGATGGGCGACGCGAAGCGGGCCGGCGCCGAGCTGCGGCTCGCCCTCGACCTGTACGGGCGTACCCACGACGGGCGCGGGGAGGCCTGGGCGCTGACGCAACTGGCCCGCGCCCGGCTCGTCGAGGGCGACGTCGAGCCCGCGGTCGACGGGCTGCGCGGGGCGCTGGCCCGCCACCGCGACCTGGAGGACGCCCGCGGCGAGGCCTGGACGCTGTACTACCTGGGGCACGCCCTGGAGGAGCGCGGCGATCTGGACGAGGCGGTACGGGAGCTGGAGCGGGCGCGGACGATGTTCTCGCGGATGCGGGACGTGTACGGGCTCGCCTGTGCCCGGCACCACTCCGGCCGGGTCACCCGCGACCAGCGCGCCGCCCAGACGGGCAACCTGCGCAACTCCGGCTTCGCCCGGCAGCTCCTGGTCGACGCCCGGGCGGACTTCCACCGCATCGGGGTGGCCCACGGCGAGGCCTGGACCTGTCTGGAGCTGGCGATCGTGGACGGCGGGAACGCGAAGGCCGGGCAGGCCCTGGAGCTGTGCGAGGAGGCGGCCCGGCTGTTCCTCTCGTACCAGGACCGGCGGGGCGCCGACTGGGCCCTCTTCCTGCGCTGCACCCTGCTGCCGTACGCCTCGCCGGGCGGGGTGGAGGTGGGGACGGCGGTGGCCCAGGAGGAGCTGCGGCGGCTGATCGAGGACCGCCACCCCGCCCGGGACGGCAAGCTGGAGGACTGCGCCGAGGCGTACGCCCTGGTCCTGGAGCGGGGGGTCCAGCTGGAGGCCGGCTGGCAGGCGTGGGACCTGGGGATGGTGCCGAACCGGCACGCCCGGGAGGTGATGGGGGTGCCGGTCCCGGCCCAGGCGCCGGTCCCGGCCCAGGTCTCGGCCCGGGATCGTGAATCGCGGGCGGGGACGCTGCCGGGCTGACGGGCGTACGGAGCCGACTGGCGTACGGGAACGCCCAGGCGCGGGTCCGCGGGACCCGCGCCTCGGGCTGTCGGCTACTCCCGGGTGGCCGTCTTGGCCGGTGCCCCGGTCGCCGGCGCCGGGTCCGGGGACTCCTCGAAGGAGACCTTGCCCATGTGGCGGTTCATCGACTTCATCAGCATCCAGACGGCCACGGCCATCACGGCGAAGACGACGAAGCCGAGGACGCCGGGGGTCACCTTGTTCTTGTCCAGCTCGGCGGCCAGGGGGACAAGCTGGGTCAGTGCCACGTGTGCGCTCATGTCAGGCATTGTCGCGGATGCCCGCGAAGAGGTCGCTCTCGGGGAGGGAGGTATCGACCAGCGACTTGCTGAGCTCGTACTCCTCCGTCGGCCAGACCTCCTTCTGGATCTCCATCGGCACCCGGAACCAGCCACCGTCCGGATCGATCTGGGTGCGATGCGCGATCAGGGCCTTGTCGCGGGTCTCGAAGAACTCCGCGCACGGCACGTACGTCGTCAGCGTGCGCTCGGCGCGCTGGAACTCCTTCCAGCGCTCCAGCCACTCGCCGTACGGCGACTCCAGGCCCCGGTCGAGGAGCGCCTGGTGCAGGGCGAGCGTCCTGGGACGGTTGAAGCCCTGGTTGTAGTAGAGCTTCTGCGGCTGGAAGGCCGGGCCGAACTCCGCCTCGGGGTACTTCACGGTGTCCGCCGCGCCGTCGAAGGCCACCATCGTGATCTTGTGGGTCATGATGTGGTCGGGGTGCGGATAGCCGCCGTTCTCGTCGTAGGTCGTGATGACCTGCGGACGGAAGGAGCGGATCTTGCGGACCAGCTCGCCGGCCGCCTTGTCGATGTCCTCCAGGGCGAAGCAGCCCTCGGGCAGCGGAGGCAGCGGGTCGCCCTCGGGCAGGCCGGAGTCGACGAAACCGAGCCACTCCTGCTTCACGCCGAGGATCTCGCGTGCCTCGTCCATCTCCTTGCGGCGCACCTCGTGGATGTTCGCCTCGATGTAGGCGTCGCCCTGGAGCTTCGGGTTGAGGATGGAACCGCGCTCGCCGCCCGTGCAGGTGACCACAAGGACATCCACCCCCTCGGACACGTACTTGGCCATCGTGGCCGCGCCCTTGCTCGACTCGTCGTCGGGGTGGGCGTGAACGGCCATCAGTCGCAGCTGCTCAGTCAAGACTCGGTCCTCGGTGATTCGTCGCGGAGGGAGGTCTCTATAGTGACGGAACCGGGGGGCGGAAAATTCCGGGTCCCCCCGAGGCGAGAGGAAAGATCATGAGCGCGGTGCGAGAGCAGCTGCCCGACGGGCGCTACGGCCGCTCCGCGGACGAGCGCGCCGACCGCAAGCTCAAGATCGTCGGCGCCGCGCTCGGCGTGCTGTTCCTCGGCCTGATGGGCTGGTTCGGCTGGTACTACGTCGTCGACAACAAGATCAGCGCCGAGCTGATCAAGTTCGACGTGGTGAGCGACAGCGAGGTCCAGGTGCACCTGGAGGTCCGCAAGGACGCCGGCGTCTCGGGCGTCTGCACCCTGCGCTCGCGCTCCGAGGACGGTGCCGAGGTCGGCCGCAAGGACGTCCGCCTGGAGGCCGCCGCCGGCCGCGTCGACCGCGTGTACTCGATCCGTACCACCGCGAAGGCGACCAGCGCCGAGCTCGTGGGGTGTACCGCGAGGTAGCCGTGGGTAGGGGCCGGTCGGCGCGTCGAGCCCCGATTCGCCCTCTGACCAGGAGCGACGCCATCCCGGTGGTTTATGTCCTCCCCCTTTTCGCCACTAATTGTTAGGCTCGTGGTTTCGCCCACCCAGGAAGGACAATCCTTCTGAGTAGGGCGATGCTTTGTATTCCCAGTACCTACGAGGAGCACCTGTGACCCAGACCAGCGACAACGTCACCTGGCTCACCCAGGAGGCGTACAACCAGCTCAAGGCCGAGCTGGAGTACCTGTCTGGTCCCGCGCGAACCGAGATCGCCGCGAAGATCGCCGCGGCGCGCGAGGAAGGCGACCTGCGCGAGAACGGCGGGTACCACGCGGCCAAGGAGGAGCAGGGCAAGCAGGAGCTCCGGGTCCGCCAGCTGACCCAGCTGCTCGAGCACGCCAAGGTGGGCGAGGCTCCGGCCGACGAAGGCGTCGTCGCGCCCGGCATGGTCGTCACCATCGCCTTCGACGGCGACGAGGACGACACGATGACCTTCCTGCTCGCCTCGCGCGAGTACGCGAGCAGCGACATCGAGACGTACTCGCCGCAGTCCCCGCTCGGCGTGGGCGTCAACGGCAAGAAGGCCGGCGAGGACGCCGAGTACGAACTGCCGAACGGCAACAAGGCCACGGTGAAGATCCTCAGCGCCACGCCGTACACCGGCTGACGTCTGCTTTTCGTGACAAGGGCCGGACCCCTCGGGGTCCGGCCCTTCGCCCTGTCATGGGGGATGGATCTGCCCTGACTCACGCCGTCGCCGAGCGGTACTTCCGTACCGCCAGCGTCCGGAACACCACGATGATCAGCACCGACCAGATGATCGAGGCCCACACCGGGTGCTGCATCGGCCAGGCGTCCGGTGCGCGGTAGCCCGGTGGGAGGTTGCCGAAGAGTTCGCGGGCCGCCTGGACCGTGGCGCTGAAGGGGTTCCACTCCGCGATGTGCCGGAGGAAGGTCGGCATGTTGTCCGACGGCACGAACGCGTTCGAGATGAACGTCAGCGGGAAGAGCCAGATCAGGCCGCCGGAGGTGGCCGCCTCCGGGGTCCGCACCGAGAGACCGATCAGGGCGCCGATCCACGAGAAGGCATAGCCGAGCAGCAGCAGGAGGGCGAAGCCGGCCAGGACCTTGCCCATGTTCTCGTGCGTGCGCCAGCCCACCAGGAGGGCGACGATGGCGAGGACGACGACCGTGAGGGCGGTCTGGACGAGGTCGGCCAGGGTGCGGCCGGTCAGAACCGCGCCACGGGCCATCGGCAGGGAGCGGAAGCGGTCGATGAGGCCCTTGTGCATGTCGTCGGCGATGCCCGCGCCCGCGCCGGCCGTGGCGAAGGTGACGGTCTGGGCGAAGATGCCCGCCATCAGGAACTCGCGGTAGGCGGCGGGCGAGGTGCTGCCCCCGACGCTGATCGAGCCGCCGAAGACATAGCTGAACAGCACGACGAACATGATCGGCTGGATCAGCCCGAAGATGATCATCTCGGGGATCCGGGTCATCCGGATCAGATTGCGCTGGGCGACGACCAGCGAGTCGCTGATCGACTGGGCGATCCCGCCGCGCGGCTTGGGGACTCTGAGGTCGGGGGCATCCGTCGCTGCGGTCACTTGGCCGCCTCCTTCCGGCTCTTCTTCCCGGCGGCCGGCCCGCGGCCCTCGGTGTCCTGCCCGGGCCCGCCGTTCTCCTCGTCCGCCAGCTCGGCCGCGTGGCCGGTCAGCGAGATGAAGACGTCGTCGAGGGTGGGCCGGCGCAGGCCGATGTCGTCTATCTCGACGCCGACGGTGTCGAGGTCGCGGATCACCTCGGCGAGGAGCTTGGCGCCGCCGGCGACCGGGACGGTCAGCTTGCGGGTGTGGTGCTCGACGGAGACCTCGCCGTGGCCGATGCCCGCCAGGCCGTAGCGCGAGAGGACGTCGCGGGCCGGCGCGATCATCTCCGGTTCGTGGACGACGACCTCGACGCGCTCGCCGCCGGTCTGGGCCTTGAGCTGGTCGGACGTGCCCCGGGCGATGACCTTGCCGTGGTCGACGACGCAGATGTCGTGGGCCAGGTGGTCTGCCTCTTCGAGGTACTGCGTGGTCAGGAGCAGGGTCGTGCCGCCCGCGACGAGTTCCTGGATGACCTCCCAGAGCTGCTGCCGGTTGCGCGGGTCGAGTCCGGTCGTGGGCTCGTCCATGAACATCACCGGCGGGGAGACGACCAGCGCGGCGGCGAGGTCGAGGCGGCGGCGCATGCCGCCGGAGTACGTCTTGGCGGGGCGGTCGGCCGCGTCGGCGAGGTTGAACCGGTCGAGCAGCTCGCCCGCCCTGGCCTTCGCCGCCTTGGCGTTCATCTGATAGAGCCGGCCGACCATCTGGAGGTTCTCGCGGCCGGTCAGATACTCGTCGACGGCCGCGAATTGGCCGGAGAGACCGATCGAGCGGCGGACTTCGTTGGGGTGCTTGAGGACGTCGATTCCGGCGACGAAGGCCTTTCCGCTGTCCGGCTGGAGCAGCGTCGTCAGCACGCGCACGGTGGTCGTCTTCCCCGCGCCGTTCGGGCCGAGCAGGCCCAGGACCGTGCCCTCGGGTACGTCGAGGTCCACGCCGTCCAGAGCTCGTACGTCGCCGAAGGTCTTCACCAGACCTTCGGCGTAGATCGCGCCTGGCATTGGGTTCTCCCAGCGGATTCGGGCGATTACCGGCCCAGCCTAGGTGGGGAGGTAGGGCCACGCCCACTGAATTAGTGACCGGAGCCACACCGTAACGCGATACATCGCGATACACAAGAGGTGCGCCTCGGACGGGCTCAGTCGAGCACCACGTAGCCCGCGTCCCGCAGCGCCGTCCGGACCTCCGCGCAGTGCTCCGGCCCCTTCGTCTCCAGATGCAGCTCGACCTCCGCCTCGGTCAGCCCCAGCCGCGGATCGGTCCGTACATGGCTCACGTCCAGCACGTTCGCGTCGACCACCGTGAGCACCGCGAGCAGCGTCGCCAGCGCGCCCGGCCGGTCCGTGACCCGCAGCCGGAGGCTCAGATACCGCCCGCCGGCGGCCATGCCGTGCCGCAGGATCCGCTGCATCAGCAGCGGGTCCACGTTCCCGCCGGAGAGGACCGCCACCACCGGCCCCTGGAACGCCGCCGGGTCGCTGAGCAGCGCCGCCACCGGGCTCGCCCCGGCCGGTTCGACCACCAGCTTCGCCCGCTCCAGGCAGAGCAGCAGCGCCGAGGAGAGCGCGTCCTCGGAGACGGTGACGACGTCGTCGACGTACTCCTGGACGAGCGCGAACGGTACGTCGCCGGGGCGCCCGACCTTGATCCCGTCGGCCATCGTCGCCGGCGACTCGATCGCGACCGGATGCCCGGCGGCCAGCGAGGGCGGATAGGCCGCCGCGCCCGCCGCCTGGACGCCGATCACCCGCACGTCCGGCCGCACCGACTTCACCGCGAGACCGATGCCGGCCACCAGACCGCCACCGCCGACCCCCACCAGGATCGTGCGGACCTCCGGGCACTGCTCCAGGATCTCCAGACCGACCGTGCCCTGCCCGGCGATGATGTCCGGGTGGTCGAAGGGGTGGATGAAGACCGCCCCGGTCCGCGCCGCGTACTCCTCCGCCGCGGCGAGGGTCTCGTCCACGACATGGCCGTGCAGCCGGACCTCGGCGCCGTACTCCCGGGTCGCCGCCACCTTCGGCAGCGGCGCCCCCACCGGCATGAAGACCGTCGACCGCACCCCGAGCAGCGCCGAGGCCAGCGCGACCCCCTGCGCGTGGTTCCCGGCCGAGGCGGCGACGACCCCGGCCGCCCGCTGCTCGGATCGCAGCCCGGAGATCCGTACGTACGCCCCGCGCAGCTTGAACGAACCGGTCCGCTGCAGGTTCTCGCACTTGAGGTGCACCGGCGCCCCCACCAGCGAGGACAGATACCGGCTGCCCTCCATCGCGGTCACTCTGGCCACCCCGGAGAGCATCTTCTGCGCCCCGCGCACATCGTCGAGGATCAGGGGATGCAAGGGGTGCGGCGTACGGAAGCTCATGACAGCAAGTCTCGCAGCTCAACGGCCTCGTGGCGGCCCGGGCGAGAGCCCTCGCATCGGGTTTGCGCAGCGCCGGTACGGACCCCCACAGGTCCGCGTACTCTGTCCCCCACCAACCGACCACCGCACGAGAGAGCCCCCACAGCCATGCCCACATCTCAGGACATGACGACTGAGCATGACCCCGGTCTCCTCGATGCCCTCCAGCACCAGGTGGCCGTCTTCGCCCGCCGGGCCGAGCAGACCCGCCTCGGCGGCACGGGCCAGCTCCGCAACTCGATGGACCGTGCCGCCTACCTGCTGCTGAACCGGCTCGACCAGGAAGGGCCGATGGGCGTCAAGGCGCTCGCGGCGGGCATGGGCATCGACTCGTCCACCGTCACCCGCCAGGTCGCCCCGCTCGTCGACACCGGCCTGGTCAAGCGCACCTCGCACCCGGAGGACGGGCGCGCGGTCGTCCTCCAGCTCTCCCCCCGGGGCCTCGCCCGCCTGGAGGAGGTCCGCTCCTCGCGCCGCGATCTGATGGCGCAGGTCACGGAGGGCTGGACGGCGGCGGAGCGCGAGTCGTTCTGCACGCTGCTCACCCGCTTCAACACCGCTCTCTCCGCACGCCAGTCGGGCCTTCCCGCCAGCCCCGAGGGCGAGTCCGCGCCGACCTCTTGACCTCGGCTCCGCCCTGTCCTCATATGAGGACGTGCGAGACGGTCGAGTGGACGGGCACCGCGGTCGGGGAGGCGAACACCGCCACCGGACCCGGCAGTTCGAGGCGTTCGTCGCGGGGGCGGCGGGGCGGCTGCTGCACGCCGCGACGCTGCTCACCGCCGAGACCCGGACCCGCAACCCGCGCGCCCAGGCGCTGTTGACCGCCTCCCTCGCCCACACCTACGCCCACTGGGACCGGCTGCGCGGCGAGGATCCGTACGACCGCACCCGCGCCGACCTCGCCACCCGCTTCGCCCGCACCGCCTGGCGCCATCACCGCGGCAAGGGAGGCGTGCTCTCCGCGCTCACCCCGCAGGAACGTCTCGTCGTGGTCCTCCGGCTGTACGAAGGGGTGGCCGAGGAACAGACCGCGGCCCTGCTCGGCCTGCCGGAGGATCGGGTACGGGCCGTCTGCGCCCGCTCCGTCTCCGCGCTGCGCCGCGGCCCTGGCGCAGGCCCAGGCCCGGGTGCAGGCCCAGGTCCAGGCGCGGGCGCAGGCCCGCAGGGCACGAGGGCCGCCTCATGACCCGCCACGAGCAGCGGGAGAACGAGGTCCGGCGGATGCTGGAGACCCCGCACCCGCCGGTCCCCGGCGACCTGGCCGCACGCGCCGCCGAGCGCGGGAACCGGCTGCTGCACCGGGACCGCGTGACGCGCCGGGCACTCTGGGCCCTGCTTGTCGTGGCAGTCCTCGTCTTCGCGGTGTGGGCGGCGACGGAACGGCCCTGGGAGGTGCCTCCCGCCGGGACGACACCACCGCTCGAAGGGCTGTGAGGCCTGTCAGGGGGGCCGGGCGCCCCCGGTGAGGAGCGCCCGGCCCGCCCGTCCGGGCCGGCGTCGACTAGCCCAGCGCCTCGCGCAGGTCGGCCAGCAGGTCGTCCGCGTTCTCGATGCCCACGGAGAGCCGGACCAGGTCCGCCGGGACCTCCAGGGCCGAGCCGGCCACGCTCGCGTGCGTCATCCGGCCCGGGTGCTCGATCAGCGACTCGACACCGCCCAGGGACTCGCCGAGCGTGAACAGCTTCGCCCGGTTGCAGACCTCGACCGCCGCCTCCTCGCCGCCCGTCACACGGAAGGAGATCATCCCGCCGAACGCCCGCATCTGCTTGGCGGCGATCTCGTGACCCGGGTGCTCCGGCAGTCCCGGGTAGAGGACCTGGGTGACCTTCGGGTGCTGGGTCAGCATCTCGGCGACCTTGCCCGCGTTCTCGCTGTGCCGGTCCATGCGGACGGCGAGCGTCTTGATGCCGCGCAGCACGATCCACGAGTCGAAGGGACCGGCCACGGCGCCCATCGCGTTCTGGTGGTACGCCAGTTCCTCGCCGAGCGTCTCGTCGGCCGTCACCAGCGCGCCGCCGACGACGTCGGAGTGCCCGCCCATGTACTTGGTCAGCGAGTGCACGACGACGTCCGCGCCGAGGGCCAGCGGCTGCTGGAGGTAGGGGCTGGCGAAGGTGTTGTCGACGACCAGCTTCGCGCCGGCCGTCCGCGCCACGTCCGCGACCGCCGCGATGTCGGTGATCCCGAGCAGCGGGTTCGACGGGGTCTCGACCCAGATCACCTTCGTACGGTCGTTGACCGCACCGCGCACCGAGGCGAGGTCGGAGGTGTCGGCGACCGAGAAGTCCACGCCCCAGCGCTGGACGACCTTGGCGAAGAGCCGGAACGTGCCGCCGTAGGCGTCGTTCGGGATGACCACGTGGTCGCCGGGGGCCAGCAGCGCCCGCAGCAGGCAGTCCTCGGCGGCGAGGCCGGAGGCGAAGGCCAGGCCGCGCCGCCCGCCCTCCAGGGCCGCGAGGTTCTCCTCGAGGGCCGTACGCGTGGGGTTGGCGCTGCGGCTGTACTCGTAACCGCCGCGCAGCCCGCCCACGCCGTCCTGCTTGTAGGTGGACACCTGGTAGATGGGCGGGACGACCGCGCCGGTCAGCGGGTCGGCGGTGTTGCCCGCGTGGATCGCGCGGGTCTCGAAACTCTGGTTGAGGTGCTGGTCGCTCATGAGTCAGGAGCGTAGTCCCGAGCACCCCCCACCGCCGCCCGACGTCTCAGTGGGTGTCCTGGACAATGGACACATGGAGATTCTCTGGTTCCTGATCGCGATGGGGCTGCTGATCGCGGTCGTCCTTCCCTACGTACGACGCCGCCGGTCCGGCCTCGGCATCCACCAGGTCGCACCCGGCTCGCCGGACGCCGCCGACCCGGAGGCGTACGGCTTCCTGCGCCAGGAACAGCAGGACGTACGGATGCCCGGCCCCGACCACGACCTGCTCGACGTCCTCGACGTGGTCCAGGCGACCCAGGACTGGCGGGCGGCCTCGCAGCTGCTCGCGGGCACGGAGAAGGAGGGCGAGGTCCGCTGGCAGCGCGTCCAGGCGTTCGCGGGCGCGGCCTCCCTGGAGCTCCAGCAGAAGCCGGGCGTCGGCGGCGCGTGGCTGCGCGCCTGGCGGGCGGACTCGCCCAAGGACCCGGGCGGGGCCGCCGTGCACGCCGAGTTCCTGGTGCAGCAGGCGTGGCGTTCGTCCGCCGCCGGGACCGACGACTTCCGGATCATCCTCGAAGAGGCCCGCAAGGTGAGCGAGGAGGCGGCGCTGCTCGCCCCCGGCGACCCCGTCCCGTACATCGTGCAACTGGCCGTCGCCCGTGGACTCGGCTACAGCCACGAGGAGTTCGACCAGGTCTGGGCGAAGATCATCGACCGCGCGCCGCAGCACATGGGCGCGCACCTGGCCGCCCTGCACTACTGGTGCGAGAAGTGGCACGGCTCGCGGGAGGACGCCGACCGCTTCGCGACGGCGGCGGCGGCCCGCGCCCCGCGGGGCTCACTGCTCGCCGCGCTGCCGCTGTTCGCGGTGTACGAGCACCTGCCCGAGATCGTCCTCGTCCAGGACTTCTTCCGGACCGAGGTGGTCGCCAAGGCGATGGAGGGCGCGTTGTACGCGGTCCACTCGGCCCGCCCCGACGATCCGATGCTGGCGCACGTACGCCACCTCCTGGTCTTCTTCCTGGTCCGCTCGGAACGCTGGTCCGAGGCGATGCACCAGATCGTGCACGTGGACGGTCACGTGGGGGCGCTGCCGTGGACGCTGAGCGGCGACCCGGCGGCCGAGTACACGGTGTACCGGAACCTGGCGGTGGCGGGCTACGAGGCGAACGGCGGCAGCCCGGCGACGCTGCCGAGGTAGCGGCACGGCGGGGACAGGGGTCCGCCCGGGGGCCGGGGCAGGGGAATCCCTCCCGGCCCCCGGGCGTTGTGCGTAACGCCACCGTCGAGGAGATGCCGCATGTTCCTGTCACGCACCCCCGTCCTCCCCACGCCCGAGCAGGCGCTGAAGGGCCGCCCGGTCCCCGAGTTCACGGTGCCGGACCGCCACACCGTCCTCGGCAACCCGCTGCTCGGCCCTTACCCCGAGGGACTTGAGATCGCCGATTTCGGGCTCGGCTGTTTCTGGGGCGCGGAGCGCAAGTTCTGGCAGACCGAGGGCGTCTGGACGACCCTGGTCGGCTACCAGGGCGGCTTCACCCCGAACCCGGTCTACGAAGAGGTCTGCTCGGGCCTCACCGGCCACACCGAGGCCGTCCGGGTCGTCTTCGACCCGAAGACCGTCTCGTACGAGCGGCTGCTCAAGCTCTTCTGGGAGTCCCACGACCCGACCCAGGGCTTCCGCCAGGGCAACGACGTCGGCACCCAGTACCGCTCGGCGATCTACACCCACTCCCCCGCCCAGGCGGAGTCCGCCGAGACCTCCCGCGCGGCCTACCAGAAGGTCCTCACGGCCTCCGGCCACTCCACGATCACCACGGAGATCCTCCCGGCCGAGGGCCGCACCTTCTATCCCGCCGAGGCCTATCACCAGCAGTACTTGGACAAGAACCCGGCCGGCTACTGCGGCATCGGCGGCACGGGCGTCTCCTGCCCGATCGGCGTCGCGAAGGCCGATGGATGAGCCCCTCTCGCCGGACGCGACGATCACCACGTGGCCTGAGCCTCGCTTCCTGAAGCGCTGGACCTGGAGGCAGCCTTCGAGGGCGCGGTAAGCGGCGGTCTCCCACGACCGCCGCTTCCGTTCCGGCTTCGGGGGCGCCCGGCTCGGACTCCGCTCAGGGCGCGCCGGGGCCGGCTGACGCGGCGCGGAGGGTCGCGGCGGTGGACGCCGGGTTGTAGTCGGGGCCGACTCCGTCGATGAGCAGGATGTCGCCGTCCATGTGGCGGGTGCGCAGCGGGATCAGCTCCTGGTAGGCGGCGGAGTCGTACCACGCGCGGGCCCGCTCCATCGAGGGGAAGCCGACGAGGACCAGCGCGCCGGGCCACTCGCCCTCGAGCACCTCCCGCTCGGGGGCGCCGTGGATGAGGAACCGGCCGCCGAAGGGGTCGAGCGTGGCCTGGATGCGCTCCATGTACACGAAGACCTCCTCGGCGAGGACGGGCTTGGGGCTCAGGTTCGCTATCGCGTATGCGGTCATGACCTCAGCGTGCCGGGACATGCCGTACGAAGTCGATTACCCCGGACGTCATGCCCCGGCCGCCCCGCCCGGGCGCTCAGATGGTCGACGCGTCGATCACGAAGCGGTAGCGCACGTCGCTCGCCAGCACCCGCTCGTACGCCTCGTTGATCTGGTCGGCGCGGATCACCTCGATCTCGGCGCCAAGGCCGTGCGTCGCGCAGAAGTCGAGCATCTCCTGCGTCTCGGCGATGCCGCCGATCATCGATCCCGCCAGCGTCTTGCGGCCGCCGATCAGGGAGAAGAGGTTGAGCGCGATCGGCTCCTCGGGGGCGCCCACGTTGACCAGGGCGCCGTCCGTCTTGAGCAGGCTCAGGTAGGCGCCGAAGTCGATCGGGGCCGAGACGGTCGAGACGATCAGGTCGAAGGAGCCGGCGAGCGCGGTGAAGGTCTCCGGGTCACTGGTGGCGTAGAAGTGGTCGGCGCCGAGCTTGAGGCCGTCCTCCAGCTTCTTGAGGGACTGGCTGAGCACGGTCACCTCGGCGCCGAGGGCGTGGGCGATCTTGACGCCCATGTGGCCGAGGCCGCCGAGCCCGACGATGGCGACCTTCTTGCCGGGGCCCGCGTTCCAGTGGGCGAGCGGCGAGTAGAGGGTGATGCCGGCGCAGAGCAGCGGGGCGGCCTCGTCGAGGGAGAGGCCGTCCGGGATGCGCAGGGTGTAGTTCTCGTCGACGACGATGTGGGTGGAGTAGCCGCCGTAGGTGGGCTCGCCGTTCTTGTCGAGGGCGTTGTACGTGCCGGTGCCGCCCTTGACGCAGTACTGCTCCAGGCCCCGCTCGCAGTACTCGCACTCCCGGCAGGAGTCGACGAAGCAGCCGACGCCGACGCGGTCGCCGACCTTGTGCCGGGTGACGCCGGGGCCGACCTCGGTGACGATTCCGGCGATCTCGTGGCCGGGCACCATCGGGAAGATGCCCTCGCCCCAGCCGTCGCGGGCCTGGTGGATGTCCGAGTGGCAGATGCCGGCGTACCTGATCTCGATGAGCACGTCGTGCTCGCCGACCGGGCGGCGCGGCACGGTGGTGCGCTCCAGCGGGGCGTTGGCGGCGGGTGCGGCGTAGGCGGAAACGTTCGTGGTCATGGCGGAAAGCCTGCCGGAACGCCGCCGGCTCACCCAGCCCCCTGTTGTGCCTACGTCCGCCGTGCCTACCACTGGCAGGGTCAGGAACACACGCTCGTCCGGTCCTATGACCAGGGATAATGGGGACGCATGGATCTCAGTGCCGAACTCAGCGAATTCCTGCGCTCGCGTCGGGCCCGGCTGAAGCCCGAGGACGTGGGCCTGCCCCAGTTCGGGCGTCATCGCCGTGTGCCGGGGCTGCGCCGGGAGGAGCTGGCGCAGTTGGCCGGGGTGTCCGTGGCGTACTACACCCGTCTCGAACAGGGCAACGGCCGCAATGTGTCCATGGAGGTCCTGGACTCGATCGCCCGGGCGCTGCGGCTGAGCGACGCCGAGCGGGAGCACCTGACCCGGCTGGCCAAGCCGACGCCGGGGAGGAGGCGGCCGTCGCGGCCGCAGCGCCTGCGGCCCGGCGTCCAGCAGTTGATGGACGCGATGGTGGGGGTGCCGGCGTACGTCGTGGGGCGGCGCACGGACGTGCTGGGGTGCAACCGCATGGCGGCCGCGCTGTTCGGCGACGTCACCGCGCTGCCGCCGGAGGAGCGCAATATCGCCCGGCTTCTCTTCCTGGGTGACAACTGCCGGGATCTGTTCGTGGACTGGGAGCAGAAGGCCTGTGAGGTCGTCAGCTACCTGCGGCTCGACGCGGGCCGGCATCCGGACGATCCGCTGCTGTCGGCGCTGGTCGGCGAATTGTCGGTGAAGAGCGAGACGTTCAGGAACCTGTGGGCGGCGCACCATGTGAAGGACAAGGGGCACGGCAGCAAGCGGCTGCACCATCCGCTGGTGGGTGAGCTGACCCTGTGGTGCGAGACCCTGACGCTGGCGGACGATCCGGAGCAGGCGTTGGTCACCTTCCACGCGGAGCCGGGTTCGCCGTCGGAGGAGTCGCTGCGGCTGCTGGCCAGCTGGGGAGTGAACGAAGCGGCGAACGTACGGTGACGGTGGCGGTCACCGTGACGGTGGCAGTCGCGGTGACGGCATACGGAAGCGGCGGCTCCCTCCACGAGTGAGGGGGCCGCCGCCTTCGTCAGTGCTGACGTTCTACGGTCAGATCGCCGAGCCGGCCTTCCACTGCGACCAGCTCATGTTCCAGCCGTTGAGGCCGTTGTCGGGCGCGATCGTCTTGTCCTTGGAGTTCTTCACGATCACGACGTCGCCGATGAGCGACTTGTTGTAGAACCAGGCGGCCATCTGGTTCGGGTCACCGGCGCCCTTGACGTCGTTCAGGCCCACGCAGCCGTGGCTGGTGTTGACGGAGCCGAAGATCGAGTCCGCGCCCCAGTAGTTGCCGTGGATGAAGGTGCCGGAGGTGGAGAGCCGCATCGCGTGCGGGACGTCCTTGATGTCGTACTCGCCCTTGCCGTCGTCGTCCGTGAAGCCGACGGTGGCGCCGTTCATCCGGGTCTCCTTGAACTTCTCGGAGATCACCATCTCACCGTTGTAGGTGGGGTTCTCCGGGGAGCCGGCGGAGATCGGGATGGTCTTGATCGTCTTGCCGTCCTGCTTGACCGTCATGGTCTTGGTGGCGACGTCGACGGTGGAGACCTGGTTGCGGCCGATCTTGAAGGTGACGGTCTTCTGCTGGACGCCGAAGACCCCGTCGGCGCCCTCGACACCGTCGAGGTTCAGCTTCAGCGTGACGGTCGAGCCCTCGGCCCAGTAGTCCTCGGGGCGGAAGTCCAGGCGCTGGGAGTTGAACCAGTGCCCGACGACCTCCTGGCCGCTGCTGGAGGTCACCGTGATGCCGCTCTGGACGGCCTTCTTGTCGGTGATCGCCTTGTTGAACTTGATCGAGACCGGCATGCCGACGCCGACGGTGGAGCCGTCCTCGGGCGTGAAGTTGCCGATGAAGCTGTTGGCCTGCGAGACGGTGGTGAAGGAGGAGTTCTCGTGGGCCTCCAGGCCCTCCGCGTCCTTCGCCGTCGCCGAGATCTTGTAGACGGTGGAGCGCTTCAGCTGCTCGGTGGGCTTCCAGCTCTTGCCGTCGGCGGAGATCTCGCCCTTGACGCTCTCGCCGTCGGCGGTGGTGAGGGTGACCTCGGTGAGCGTGCCTTCGGTGACCGTGACCTTGGCGGCGTTGTTGATCGACGCGTTGGCGGCACCGTTCTCGGGCGAGATGGTTATCTGGGCCTGGGACGTCTTCTGCGCCGCGGCCTCGTCGACCTGGGCCTGTGACTGGGGCGACGGGGAGCTGCCGGCGGCGTTGCCCTTGTCGCCGTCGCTGCACGCAGAGAGCACCAGTACGCCACCGAGCACCGCGGCGGCCGCCGTCAGACCCTTGCGACGCTTGCCGTCCGTCATCACACGCTTCTCCATCGTCGCCGAATCCCTGCCAACACTCGTTAAGAACATCCATGACACCCCGCGCGGTTCCGGAACCGTGCGGTTTGTGGGGAACACCACTGATCGACACGCAGGCGCGGAGCGTCCGGTTCCCCGTACCGCCGCCCCGGTACCGCTGCTCCCGTACCGCTTCCCCGTACGGACGGCCCTAAGGCTGCCCGTACGGCCGGAGCCCCGGTGACCGCCGCGACCTGCGACGCTTCCACCGGGGCTCCGAGCAGGGGCGTACCGCCGCTACACCCGTTCCTCTTCGTCCACGTCGGCCTCGTCGTCCGCGTCGTCGTCCCCATCTTCCTCGTCGAGGTCCCACTCCTGAGCATCGGGGTCGTACTCGATCTCCTCGCTGCTCCACGAGGCCTGGACCAGCTCGATTCCCGGGATCTCGCTGACGAGGTCGAAGGGTTCGACGAGATAGGCCAGGGCCTCGGCGCTGTCCTCGCGGACGGCGGAACGGGCGTGCGCGCGCTCGTCGTCCGGCATGAACTCGTCGGTGTCGATCCGGCCGACGGCGGCCTCGGTCAGCTCCTCGGGGCCGTCGATCTCCAGGACGACTTCCACGCGAAGCCGTACATAACGTGATGTCTCGGAAGTACTCATACGAGGGAGCGTAGGCCGCCCGGGCCCTCGGCTTTCCTGCGACCCGCTGTGTTCACTAGCATCGGCGCACACACCAATTCGCGGTTGCCGCAAGGGGGATCGAAATCTGTGTCCGTCGCACGCCGCCCGCTGCTGACCGCCACCGCCGCCGGGACACTTCTCTGCGCTCTGTGGTTCGTTCCGTCGGCGAACGCCACCGATGAGGACCGCACCGCGGCGCCGCAGCGCGAGCAGGTGACGGCCGAGCCGCGCCTGGCCGAGACCGGTGGGGTGGACACCACGCCGTACGTGCTGGGCGGGACGGGATTCCTCGTCGTCGGTACGGGTTTCGTGACGCTGGCGATGAGACGCGGCGGCCGGGCCTCGTAGCCCGCCGTACGACCGGAACACGAGGAGGGGCCGCCCATGAGGGCGGCCCCTTCTGCGATGTGCCGTGTCCTGCCGTGACGTTACGCCAGCGGGCCGGTGACCGGCTCCACGGCGGCGACGAGCCTGCCCTCCCGTACGAAGGCGTCGGCCGCCGCCAGGTCGGGGGCGAGGAAGCGGTCCGGTCCCGGGCCCTGGACGCCGGCCGCGCGCAGGGCGGCGATGGCGGCCCGCGAGGCGGGGGCGGGGGTCAGGCCGCGGCGCAGCTCGATGCCGCGGGTGGCGGCGTAGAGCTCGACGGCGATGATCCGGTTGAGGTTGTCGATGGCGGTGCGCAGCTTGCGGGCGGCGGACCAGCCCATGGAGACGTGGTCCTCCTGCATCGCGGAGGACGGGATGGAGTCGGCGGAGGCCGGGACGGCGAGCCGCTTCATCTCGCTGACCAGGGCGGCCTGGGTGTACTGGGCGATCATCAGGCCGGAGTCGACGCCGGCGTCGTCGGCGAGGAAGGGCGGCAGGCCGTGGGACCGGTTCTTGTCGAGGAGCCGGTCGGTGCGGCGCTCGGCGATGGAGCCGAGGTCGGCGGCGACGATGGCGAGGAAGTCGAGGACGTACGCGACGGGGGCGCCGTGGAAGTTGCCGTTGGAGCGGACCTGCCCGTCGGGCAGGACCACCGGGTTGTCCACGGCGGAGGCGAGCTCGCGCTCGGCGACCAGGCGGGCGTGGGCCATGGTGTCGCGTCCGGCGCCGGCGACCTGCGGGGCGCAGCGCACGGAGTACGCGTCCTGGACGCGGGGGGCCTCTTCCTCCTGGAAGTGGTTGGTGAGGCCCGAACCCTTGAGCACGGCGAGCATGTTGGCGGCGGAGGCGCCCTGGCCGGGGTGGGGACGGATCGCGTGCAGCTCGGGCTCGAGGACCTTCTCGGTGCCGAGGAGGGCTTCGAGGGAGAGGGCCGCGGTGATGTCGGCGGACTTGTAGAGGGTGTCGAGGTCGGCGAGGGCCATGATGAGCATGCCGAGCATGCCGTCCGTGCCGTTGAGGAGGGCGAGGCCCTCCTTCTCGCGCAGCTCGACGGGTTGGATGCCGGCCGCGGCGAGCAGCTCGCCGGCCGGCTTCACGGTGCCGTCGGGGCCCTCGGCGTCGCCTTCGCCCATGAGGGCCAGGGCGCAGTGCGAGAGCGGGGCGAGATCGCCGGAGCAGCCGAGGGAGCCGTACTCGTGCACGACCGGCGTGATGCCGGCGTTGAGGACGTCGGCCATGGTCTGCGCGACCTCGGGCCGGACGCCGGTGTGCCCGGAGCAGACGGTCTTCAGCCGCAGGAACATCAGCGCGCGCACGACCTCGCGCTCGACGCGCGGGCCCATGCCGGCGGCGTGCGAGCGGACGATGTTGCGCTGCAGCTGGGCGCGGAGCTCCTGGCTGATGTGCCGGGTGGCGAGCGCGCCGAATCCGGTCGAGACGCCGTACACGGGCTCGGGCTTCGCGGCGAGGGCGTCGACGACGGCCCGGGCGGCGGCGAGGGCGCTGACAGCCTCGGGGGAGAGCTCGACGCGGGCACCGTGGCGGGCGACGTCGATGACGTCCTGGGGGGTGGTTCCGGACGTGCCGAGGACGACGGTGTGCATATCCATATTCAGCACCCTACGGACTGAAGACCAACCTGTCACTAGGTGGCGGCCGGCTCCGTGACACACCGGCCCGCGACCGGCGGGGCGGCCCGGAAGCCGATGCCCGCCCGGCCCGGAAGCCGATGCCCGCCGCGGTCGCCGAGACGGCCGGGAGCCGATGCCCGCCGGTCGCCAGGGCGGTCGATGACGGCGCGGGCGCCCCGCACGGGCGCCTGCGACGGCGCTACACCGGCGCCGCACCGCGCGCCCTGGACCGGCGCCTCCACGGCTACACCGGTGGCGCGTCGCGGAAGCGGCGGCGGTCGCGGGCGCCCGGGGGCGCGTCGGCGAGCTGGATGACCGTGCCGTCGCGGCCCGCCACGACCGGCTTCGACGACCGGGCCGCCTTCGCCCGGTACTGCGCCGCGTCCGCCAGGCGGAAGAGCCGGCGGGCGGACTTCAGCGGGCCGATGGGGTCGCCCGTCGACGCGACCCCGCACGCCACCCCCTCGCCGAGCTCCAGCTCCCCGGCCCGTACGCACAGCTCGTCCGCGACCGCCACCACCTCGTCCGAGGTGGGCCCCACCGACAGCAGGCAGAACTCGTCGCCGCCCAGGCGCGCCGCCAGGGCCCCCGGCAGCATCGCCCCGCAGCGCGAGAGGACCGAGCCGAACCGTTCGAGCAGGCGGTCGCCGACCGCGTGCCCGTGGGTGTCGTTGACCCGCTTCAGGCCGTTCAGGTCGCAGACCACCAGGCTCACCACGGAGCCGTCCGCCCGGTACCGCTCGACCGCCTCGTCGAGCCGGGTGTCGACCGCGCGCCGGTTGGCGAGCCCGGTCAGAGGGTCGGTGAAGGCCAGCTTCCGTACCTCCTCCAGGCGCTCCGCCTGGGCGATGCCCGCCGCGACGACGGCCGCGAGCACCGCCGCGAAGTCCGCGTCGTCGCGGTCGAAGACCGGCGCTCCGACCGGCCTCGCCACGTACAGCTCCCCCCACGCCCGTCCGTGCAGCACGATCGGCGCGACCACGCAGCAGCCGCGCCCGCGCCGGCGGAGCCCGGTCACGCGGCCGGTCGGGACGGCGTCACCGGCGGTCTCCACCCAGGCGTCCGGCTCGCCGCCGCCCGCCCAGTGCGCGTGCAGGAACTCGGTGATCTCGGGGAACTGGTGCACGGGGTACGTCTCGGCGTCGGGGAACTCCTCCTCCCCCGCCGCCCGCTCCCCGGCGTTCACCAGCACCTTCAGCCGGCCGTGGTCCCGCTCCCAGACCGAGAGTGCGGCGAACGTCCCGCCGAGCCCGTCGCGGGCGCCGAGCGCCGCCGCCCGCCAGAACTCGCGCGGGGTGTGCGCCGCCGCCATCGCCTGCGCCAGCGCAACCACGGCTCGCAGCCGCACATCCTCTCCCATTTCTACAGCTTAGGGAGGTTCAGTCCATTTTCACCGGCGAAGCGTCACAGAAAGTTACATTCTGGACAAATGCCACGATTTCTCATTGCTTTCCCGCTCACTCCCCCGGCCACTGCGGCTTCCGCTTCTCGTTGAAGGCGGCGACACCCTCGGCCCGGTCCCCCGAGAAGGCCACCGACCGCCACGCCGCGTCCTCGACCTCCAGGCCCGCCCGCAGGTCGAGGCCGTGACCGAGCCGCATTGCGCGCTTGGCGGCGCGCAGGCCGACCGGCGAGTTGGCCGCGATCCGCTCGGCGAGCTCCAGCGCTGCCGTACGGGCGTCGTCCTCCAGCAGGTCGACCAGGCCGAGCTCGCGGGCCTCGGTGGCCTCCACCCGCCGCGCCGTGAAGACCAGCTCCGCCGCCCGCGCGGCACCGACGCGGCGCGGAAGCAGCTGCGTGCCGCCGCCGCCGGGGATCACGCCCACCGACACCTCCGGCAGCCCGACCACGGCGGTCGCGTCGGCCACGATCACGTCGCAAGCGAGCGCGAGCTCGAAGCCGCCGCCGAGCGCGAAGCCGTGCACCGCGGCCACGGTCGGCATGGGCAGCTCCAGGACGCCGGTGTACGCGCCGCGGGCGGTGGGCCGCTGACGGACCAGCTCGGCGTCGGTGAACGAGTTGCGCTCCTTGAGGTCGGCGCCGACGCAGAAGGCCCGGTCGTTGGAGGAGGTCAGCACCGTCACCCGTACGGAAGGGTCGGCGGCGAGCGCGTCACAGGCGGCGCCGATGGAGCGGGCCATCTCGGAGGAGACCGCGTTCATCGCCTTGGGCCGGTCGAGAACCAGCTCGGCGACGTGCCCCGCCCCCGCCCTCCGCACCGCGACGAACTCACCAAAACGCTGCTCGGACTGGTCCGACATGACCGCACACCCTCCCGGTTAACGACTGTTCACGTACACCGGGATCCTAGGTGGGGCGGCGGGTCAGCTGCCAGGGTTCGACGACGCCGAGGCCTCGGACCGGGCGCTGCCACATCGGCTGGAGGGCGAAGCGGTACGACGGGGGCTCCTCGCCCTCCTTCTCCGCGCGGGCCGCCTCCTCCGCCGCCTGGGTCTCCGAGACCGGCGCGTCGCCGGTCCTGGTGAGTTCCTCGGCGAGGGCCCCGTCGACCAGGACGGCGTCCTTGGGCGCTATCGAGGTGAGCCGGCTCGCGAGGTTCACCGTCGTGCCGAAGACGTCGCCCATCCGGGTCGTGACCGTGCCGAAGGCGATGCCCACGCGCAGCGCCGGCATCGTCTCGTCGTGGCCGAGCGTCTCGATCAGGCGCAGCGCGATCTCGGCGGCCGTACCGGCGTCGTCGGCGGCGTAGAGGACCTCGTCGCCGAGGGTCTTGATCAGCCGGCCGCCGTGCGCGGCGACGAGGTCGGCGCAGGTGGTCTCGAAGGCCTCGACGAGTTCGCCGAGCTCCTCCTCCTCCAGGCGGCGGGTCAGGCGGGTGAAGCCGACGAGGTCGGCGAAGCCGACGGCGAGCCGCCGGTCGACCATCTCCTCGTCGTCGGCGGCCTGGACGACCCGGCCGGTGGCGGCGGCGAGCTGCCGCCGCCAGACGTAGATCAGGAACTCCTCCAGCTCGGGCAAGAGCAGCTCGACCAGGGGGTACGTGACCTCGGTCCGGGTCATGCCGGGCTCGGGCGGCTCGGTGAGGCCCTCCAGGAACGAGTCGATCTGCCATTCGGCGAGCCGCGCGGTCGTCTGTCCCGTGGACCGGGCGACCTGCACGGCCATCGGCTCGCTGAGCAGCCCGGCCTCGACGAGACCGGCGAGGCGGCGCAGGGCGAGGACGTCGGCCTCGGTGAGGGCCTTGGCCTGCCCGATGTCGGCGAACCCCATGGCGCGCCAGAAGCGGGAGGCGAGTTCCATGGAGACGCCGGCGGTGCGGGCGGCCTGGAAGGGGGTGTAGCGGCGCTCGGCCCCGAGGATGAGCTGTTCGAGCCGGATGGCCAGAGGGTCGTCGGTCGGCTCCGCCGTGTGGTCGACCACATGGTGGGGCGTGGGATAGGTGGGGGTCTCGTCCTCGCCGCCGCCTCGCGCGTCGTCGACGGTCACCGGCCGCCTCCTGCCCGTTCCCTGCCCACTGCCCTGCCGATCTGTCGCCTGGATCGCGCTCCACGATACGACAGGTGTGTGCCAGCTCACGCCGTAACGCCGCCGGACCTCACGCTTCGCCCTGCCGTCCGCCTGTCGCCGGCGCGGTCGTGGGTACGCGTTCCCAGCTCGGGATCGCGTACCCACGAGGCTCTACGACTCCGCGCGCACGTGGACGATGTCGCCGGCCGAGACGGCCTCCGTGCCGCCGCCCTCGGTGGCCACCACGAGCCGTCCGTCGCCGTCCAGGGCCACCGCCTCGCCCTCCAGCATCCGCTCGCCCGGCAGCTGCGCCCGGATCCGCCGGCCCAGCGTGGCGCAGCCCGCGGCGTAGGCGGCCTGGAGCCCCGAGGCCTCGGGGTCGCCGCCCGCCCGCACCCACTCCCCGTACCAGTGCTCCAGGGAGCGCAGGACGGCCCGCAGCAGCGTGTCGCGGTCGGTGGAGACCGCGTTCGCGAGGAGCAGCGAGCCGGCCGCCGGGACCGGCAGCTCCTCCTCCCGCAGGGAGACGTTGATGCCGAGCCCGAGGACGACTCCGTGGTCGCCGGCCCGCTCGGCGAGGATGCCGCCGGTCTTGCGTTCCTCGCCGCCGACCGAGACCAGGAGGTCGTTCGGCCACTTGAGGGAGAGGTCGACCCCGGCGGACTTCGCGAGCCCGGTCGCGGCCGCGACGCCCGCGAGGAGGGGCAGCCATCCCCACCGGTGCACCGGCACGTCGGGGGTGAGGTACACGGAGAAGAAGAGGCCGGAGCGCGCGGGGGCCACCCAGCTGCGGTCGAGCCGGCCACGCCCCGCCGTCTGCTCCTCGGCGACGAGCACGGTGCCCTCGGGCAGCCCGTCGGCACGATCGGCCAGGTCGGAGTTGGTGGATCCGGTGCTGGGGACCACGTCGAGCGAGGTCCACAGACCGTCGGGGCGTACGAGCGCACGGCGCAGCGCGTCGGCGTTGAGCGGGGGCCGGTCCAGGTCGGACCAGGGCCCTCCTGAGCCATGAGAGGACGTCATGCAAGGCAGCCTAGGTGTGGCAAAGACCGCAGTGCCGAACCGTATCGGCGTGGATACCCTACGGATCAGTAGCCCAGCAGTAGCCCATTCGTAGCCAACGAACCCCCGTGACCAGGCAGGGAGCCGCATCCCGATGTCCGAGTCGGTAGAGCCACAAGAGATCGACATTCACACGACCGCGGGCAAGATCGCGGATCTGCAGCGCCGTATTGACGAGGCGACCCATGCCGGCTCCGAGCGTGCCGTGGAGAAGCAGCACGCGAAGGGGAAGCTGACCGCGCGCGAGCGGATCGAGCTGCTGCTCGACGAGGGCTCGTTCGTGGAGCTCGACGAGCTGGCCCGGCACCGCTCGACCAACTTCGGTCTGGAGAAGAACCGGCCGTACGGAGACGGCGTCGTCACCGGCTACGGCACGGTCGACGGGCGTCCCGTCGCCGTCTTCTCGCAGGACTTCACGGTCTTCGGCGGCGCGCTGGGCGAGACCTTCGGCCAGAAGATCATCAAGGTGATGGACTTCGCCCTGAAGACCGGCTGCCCGGTCATCGGGATCAACGACTCCGGCGGCGCCCGCATCCAGGAGGGTGTCAGCGCGCTGGGCATGTACGGCGAGATCTTCCGCCGCAACACCCACGCCTCCGGCGTGATCCCGCAGATCTCGCTGGTCGTCGGCCCCTGTGCGGGCGGCGCCGTCTACTCCCCCGCGATCACCGACTTCACGGTGATGGTCGACCAGACCTCGCACATGTTCATCACAGGACCCGACGTCATCAAGACGGTGACGGGCGAGGACGTCGGCTTCGAGGAGCTGGGCGGCGCGCGGACGCACAACGCCACGTCCGGTGTCGCGCACCACATGGCGGGCGACGAGAAGGACGCGATCGAGTACGTCAAGTCCCTGCTGTCGTACCTGCCGTCGAACAACCTCTCCGAGCCGCCGGCCTTCCCCGAGGTCGCCGAGACCGAGGTGAACGACGAGGACCGTGAGCTGGACGTCCTGATCCCGGACTCCGCGAACCAGCCGTACGACATGCACCAGGTCATCGAACACGTCCTGGACGACGGCGAGTTCCTGGAGACGCAGTCGCTGTTCGCGCCGAACATCGTGACCGGCTTCGGCCGGGTCGAGGGCTTCCCGGTCGGCATCGTCGCCAACCAGCCGATGCAGTTCGCCGGTTGCCTCGACATCAACGCGAGCGAGAAGGCCGCGCGGTTCGTCCGTACCTGCGACGCCTTCAACATCCCGGTCATCACCTTCGTCGACGTGCCGGGCTTCCTGCCGGGCGTGGACCAGGAGTACGGCGGCATCATCCGCCGCGGCGCCAAGCTGATCTACGCGTACGCCGAGGCGACCGTCCCGCTGATCACGGTCATCACCCGCAAGGCGTTCGGCGGCGCGTACGACGTCATGGGCTCCAAGCACCTGGGCGCGGACCTGAACCTGGCCTGGCCGACGGCGCAGATCGCCGTCATGGGCGCGCAGGGCGCGGTGAACATCCTGCACCGCAGGACCATCGAAGCCGCAAAGGACGCAGACGAGGCAGCGGCGGAGCGGGCGCGGCTGATCCAGGAGTACGAGGACACGCTGCTCAACCCGTACACGGCGGCCGAGCGCGGCTACATCGACGGCGTGATCATGCCGTCGGACACCCGGCCGCAGATCGTGAAGGGCCTGCGTCAGCTGCGGACGAAGCGGGAATCCCTGCCTCCGAAGAAGCACGGCAACATCCCCCTCTAGACCTCCAGACCTGCAAGGAGCCGCTGTGATCAAGGTCGTACGAGGAAACCCGACGCCGGAGGAGCTGGCCGCCGCTCTGGCGGTGGTCCAGGCCCGGGCCGCGGCGACGGCGGCTGCGTCCGCCGCGGGCGGCGGCCCGGCGGTCCCCGAGGGCTGGTCGGACCCGTCGCGGATCGCGCGCGGGGTACGCCACCGGCCGGGCCCGCGCTCGTGGGCGCGTTCCTACTGGCCCGTCTGAACCGGCCGTGTGAACCGGCCGTGTGAAGCGGCCGTCTGAACTGGCCCTCCGAACCCCTGTGTACGTGAAGGCCGGACCTCTTGTGCGGGAGGTCCGGCCTTCGTGTGTCCCGGCGTCGTCCGAGGGTCACGTCCGGCGGAGGAAGAGGCCCGCGGCCAGCGCCCCGGCGAACACGATCGCGGCGTTGACGAGGACGGCGAGGCCGATGCCGTCGAGGACCGTGGTGGAGGTGACGACGACGGCGCTCATGATCGGCGTGCCCATGGTGATGCCGATCTGCTGGGTCATCGTGGCGAGGCCGGTCGCCATGCCCTGCTCGGAGTCGGGCAGTCCGGAGGTGGCGGTGACCATGAAGCCGACGATGGCGAGCATGTTGCCGATGCCGCCGGCGAAGGTGGCGGCGAGCAGCAGCCAGAGCCAGCCGCGGTCGTCCCCGAGGCCGAAGAGGGCGAGGGTGGCGACGGCCTGGAGGAGTCCGCCGGCGACGAGGGCGGCCCGGCTGCCGTACCGGCCGATGAACCGGGAGGCGTAGACGCCGCCGAGGATCGTTCCGGCGCCGAGGACGCCGAAGGAGAGTCCGGCGGCGAGCGGTGAGAAGCCGAGGACGTCCTGGAGGTAGAGCGTCATCAGGAAGACCAGCGAGGTCTCGGTGACGAAGGCGACGAGCCCGGCGAGGTTGCCCCAGACGACGGTGCGGCGCCGCAGGATGCGTACGGGGACGAGGGGCGAGGCGGCCCGCTGCTCCACGAAGCGGAAGGCGACGAGGAGGACGGCTCCGGCGGCGAGGGCGGCCAGGGCCACCGGGTCGGTCCAGCCGTGTTCGCCGGCGACGGTGAGGCCGTAGACGAGGGCGAGGAGTCCGCCGGTGACGGTGATCGCGCCGGGGACGTCGAGGCGGGGGCGGATCTCGGGGCGGCTCTCCTTGAGGACGGCGGGCGCGACGAGGAGGACCGCGAGCGCGACCGGCACGTTGATGAAGAAGGCCCAGCGCCAGGAGAGCAGCTCGGTCAGGACGCCGCCGAGGATCGCGCCGGTGGTGAATCCGGCGGACATGAGGGCGCCGTTGAGGCCGAGCGCCTTGGCGCGCAGGGGGCCTTCGGGGAAGGAGGAGGTGAGCAGGGAGAGCCCGGCGGGAGTGACGGCGGCGGTGGCGAGGCCCTGGGCGACCCGGGCGGCCATGAGCACCTCGGGACCGGTGGCGAGACCGCCGACGAGCGAGGAGATCCCGAGGAGCGCCATTCCGGCGAGGAAGAGGCGGCGGCGCCCGACGAGGTCGGCGACGCGCCCGAAGAGGAGGGTGAATCCGGCGGCGGCGAGGGCGAAGGCGGTGGCGATCCACTGCAGATTGCCCAGCGAGAAGCCGAGTCCTTCGCCGATGACGGGCAGCGCGACGTTCAGGATCGAGAAGTCGACGGCCAGCATGAACTGGGCGACGAGAAGGACGAGGAGGACGAGCCGCATGCGACCGTCCATGCGGGCGGGCGAGTCGTCTGTACGGGTGGAGAGCGCGGTGGCGACCATGGACGTACCCCTTAATGGGCTTCCGGTTCCATTAGGATGTCCAGGACCGTAGCAGAGTCGGAGCCATTAATGGAACAGGAGACCCGTTTGAGCGAGAGCCAGCCGGCCGCCGCCGGTACCGTTCGCCCCGGGGGCCGTACCGCGAAGGTGCGCCGGGCCGTCCTCGAAGCGACCGAGGACGCCCTGGCCGCCACCGGCTTCCACGCGCTGAACATGGACCACGTCGCCGCGAGCGCGGGCGTCGGCAAGACGACCGTGTACCGCCGCTGGGGCTCCCCCGTCGGCCTCGTCGCCGACCTGCTGCGGGACATGGCGGACCGGTCCCTGCCGGCCTCCGACACCGGCAGCCTGGCGGGCGACCTGCGCGCCAACGCCGACCTCGTCCTCAGGACCCTCACCGACCCCCGGATGGGCCCCGTCTTCCGCGCGGTGATCGCGGCCGCGGCCTGCGACGAGGAGTGCGCCGAGGCCCTGAACGGCTTCTACCGGGCCCGCCTGGAGGAATGGGCCCCCGTCACGAAGCGGGGCGCGGCCCGCGGGGAGATCCCGCCGGACACCGACGGCCTGGAACTGCTGCGCGCGGTCTCGGCGCCGCTCTACTACCGCTTCATGATCACGCGCGAGCCGCTGGGCCCCGAGCACGCGGAGCAGGCGGTGCGCGCGGCCCTGACGGCCGCCGGTGGCGGGGTGTTCACCCGCCCGTAAGTAGTCCGTTGGCACCGGGGCGGCTGAGTACGCGTACTCAGGCGCCCCGGCCGTCCCGCCCGCAGGATCGGAGGCATGCTCTGGTCCGACCCGAAGAACGAGCCTCCGAAGGAGATGCGCGACATGCAGCGGATGCTGCGCCGCGCGTCCGTCCTGCTGGCGCTGGCGATGGTGGTGGCGATGTTCGTGGTCGGCGTCCACTGACAGCCGCCGTTCCGTCGGAACCGCCGCACGGCGCCGTACCCGCGCCGTACTGGCTACGCTGCCCCTATGACTGCTGATCGCCGCCGTGTCGTGCTCGCCTCCGCCTCACCCGCCCGTCTCGGACTGCTGCGGCAGGCCGGACTCGCCCCCGAGGCGATCGTGAGCGGCGTCGACGAGGACAAGGTGCACGCGCCGACCCCCGCCGAACTCGCGCTCGCCCTCGCCGAGGCGAAGGCCGCCCATGTGGCCGCGCGGCCGGAGGCGTTCGGCGCCCTGGTCATCGGCTGCGACTCGGTCCTGGAGCTGGACAAGCGGGCGCTCGGCAAGCCGGCCGACGCCGAGGAGGCCACGGCCCGCTGGAAGGCGATGCGCGGCCGGGTGGGCATCCTCCAGACGGGTCACTGTGTGTACGACACGGCCGCCAAGCGGTACGAGTCGGCGACGGCCTCCACCGTGGTCCGCTTCGGCGAACCGACGGACGCCGAGATCGCCGCGTACGTGGCGAGCGGCGAACCGCTGCACGTGGCCGGCGCGTTCACCCTCGACGGCCGTTCGGCGCCGTTCATCGACGGC
Source organism: Streptomyces sp. NPDC015346 (assembly GCF_043078785.1). Taxonomy (NCBI): domain Bacteria; kingdom Bacillati; phylum Actinomycetota; class Actinomycetes; order Kitasatosporales; family Streptomycetaceae; genus Streptomyces; species Streptomyces sp. NPDC015346. The sequence continues at coordinate 166,082 of NZ_JBIBTW010000004.1, forward strand.
ATCGACGGGGACCCGGGCAATGTGATCGGCCTGTCGCTGCCGCTGCTGCGGACCCTGCTCGGCAAGCTCGGGGTCGAGATCACCGACCTGTGGACCTGACCGGATTCAGGCGGGCGCCGGCGCCCCTCCGGGAGCGCCGGCCTCAGGAGCCCCGGGGACCTCGGGCGCCTCGGAGGTCTCGGCGCCCTTGCCGTAGGCCACCAGCGTCAGCACGACCAGGCCGAGCACCACGGTCATGAACGCGAAGGCGCCCCAGCCGATCAGGCCGACCGCCACCGCGCCCAGCACCCCGTGCACGACCGCGCAGCCGATGAGCAGGGCGCGCCCGGCCCGCCCCGGACGCCTGTCGCGGACGCCGGCGAGCAGGGCGACGGTGCCGCAGAGGGCGAGCAGGAGGCCGGAGACGATGCCCAGCACCCAGGTGCCGGTCACCATCGCGTCCGGGTCCAGGCCGTCCAGGGACATCGACTGGACCTCGACGAACCGCGCCATCACGGCGTTGAGCGCGACGATGCCCGGTGCCTCGAGGAAGAGCACCGCTGCCGTCACGAGTGCTATCGGTCTGCGGGCCACCTTGGGCCTCCCCTGTGTACGCCTGCTGCGGCTGTTACCTGGAGTACGGACGTCAGCGCGAAGGCTACTGACTGGTAATCCTTCGGACAAGGGTCCGGACGGAGGCACCGCGCCGCAAAGAATCATTGGGCCATTCGTAGGGACTCCACAAAGAAACCCATTCGGCGACTGGTCCGGGGAACAGAGACCTGCGCCACACCTCGGAGCTACTGTGCCGTAAAGGAACCCTGCGTACCGTGGTACGACAAGGGATTTCACGACCCCGAACGCCTCGTATCACGCTCCGTGTGGGCAAGCTCACCACTGGGGACGGGTCGAGAAGCCGTGTCGGCAGTCCCTAAACTCAGCTTGTTTCAAGGAGGGAGCCATCGTGCGCAAGGTGCTCATCGCCAACCGTGGCGAAATCGCTGTCCGCGTCGCCAGGGCGTGCCGGGATGCCGGGATCGCGAGCGTAGCCGTCTACGCCGATCCGGACCGGGACGCTCTGCACGTCCGCGCGGCCGACGAGGCGTTCGCTCTGGGCGGTGACACCCCGGCGAGCAGCTATCTGGACATGGCCAAGGTCCTTTCAGCGGCGAAGGACTCCGGCGCGGACGCGATCCACCCCGGCTACGGATTCCTTTCGGAGAACGCCGAGTTCGCCCAGGCCGTCCTGGACGCCGGTCTGATCTGGATCGGCCCGCCGCCGCAGGCCATCCGCGACCTCGGTGACAAGGTCGCCGCCCGCCACATCGCCCAGCGGGCCGGTGCCCCGCTGGTGGCGGGCACCCCCGACCCGGTCTCCGGCGCCGAGGAGGTCGTCGCCTTCGCCCGCGAGCACGGCCTGCCGATCGCGATCAAGGCCGCCTTCGGCGGCGGCGGCCGCGGCCTGAAGGTCGCCCGCACCCTGGAAGAAGTGCCCGAGCTGTACGACTCCGCCGTCCGCGAGGCCGTCGCCGCCTTCGGCCGCGGCGAATGCTTCGTCGAGCGCTACCTCGACAAGCCCCGCCACGTCGAGACCCAGTGCCTGGCCGACACCCACGGCAACGTCGTCGTCGTCTCCACCCGCGACTGCTCGCTCCAGCGCCGCCACCAGAAACTCGTCGAAGAAGCCCCCGCCCCCTTCCTCAGCGCCGAGCAGAACGCGGAGCTGTACCGGGCCTCCAAGGCGATCCTGAAGGAAGCCGGCTACGTCGGCGCCGGCACCGTCGAATTCCTCGTCGGCACCGACGGCACCATCTCCTTCCTCGAGGTCAACACCCGCCTCCAGGTCGAACACCCCGTCACCGAAGAAGTCACCGGCATCGACCTCGTGCGGGAGATGTTCCGCATCGCCGACGGCGAGCCCCTCGGCTACGACGACCCGCCCATGCGCGGTCACTCGATCGAGTTCCGCATCAACGGCGAAGACCCCGGCCGCGGCTTCCTGCCCGCCCCCGGCACCGTCACCACCTTCAACCCGCCCACCGGCCCCGGCGTCCGCCTCGACGCCGGCGTCGAATCCGGCAGCGTGATCGGACCGGCCTGGGACTCCCTCCTGGCGAAGCTGATCATCACCGGCGCCACCCGCGAACAGGCCCTGCAGCGCGCCGCCCGCGCCCTGGCCGAGTTCACCGTCGAAGGCATGGCCACCGCCATCCCCTTCCACCAGGCCGTCGTCACCGACCCCGCCTTCACCTCCGACCCGTTCACGATCCACACCCGCTGGATCGAGACCGAGTTCGTCAACGACATCAAGCCGTTCACCCCCACCGGCACCGACACCGACGAAGAGGACGAGACCGGCCGGGAGACCATCGTCGTCGAGGTCGGCGGCAAGCGCCTGGAAGTCTCCCTCCCCTCCAGCCTCGGCATGACCCTGGCCCGCACCGGACTCGCCGCCGGCGCCAAGCCCAAACGCCGCGCCGCGAAGAAGTCCGGCCCCACCGCCTCCGGCGACACCCTCGCCTCCCCCATGCAGGGCACCATCGTCAAGATCGCCGTCGAAGAGGGCCAGCACGTCGAAGAAGGCGAACTCATCGTCGTCCTCGAAGCCATGAAGATGGAACAACCCCTCAACGCCCACCGCTCCGGCACCATCAAGGGCCTCACCGCCGAGATCGGCGCCTCCCTCACCTCCGGCGCCCCCATCTGCGAGATCAAGGACTGATCAACGGTCCGCAGGTACGGTACGAAGGGCCCGCAGGCACACACCGCCTGCGGGCCCTTCGCCGACAGGAACGGGGGTGGGTCCCATGCGCGCCGACGCGCGCCGCAACCATGAGCGGCTGCTGAGCGAGGCACGTGCCGCGTTCGCCGAGCACGGCACCGACGCCTCTCTGGAGGATGTCGCCCGTCGCGCGGGGGTCGGCATCGGGACGCTCTACCGGCACTTCCCGAGCCGGGACGCGTTGATGAGCGCGGTCTTCCAGGAGGCGCTGGCGGCCCTCCTCCAGCGCTCCCGTGACCTCGCGAAGGCCCCCGACCCGTGCCGGGCGCTCGTCGAGTGGCTCCGCGCGCTGATCACCCACGCGAGTGAGTACCGCGGGCTCGCGCACGCGCTCATGTCGGCGTCGCAGGACGAGAGTTCGGCGCTGGCTCGGTGCAGCGTGCCGTTGCGCTCGGCCGGCGAGATCCTGCTGTCCCGGGCCCAGCAGGCGGGGGCGGTCCGTACGGACGTGTCGATCCGGGACCTGATGCAGCTCACCAACGCGATCGCACTGGCCTCCGAACAGTCCCCGGGGGACGAGGACGTGGCCGACCGGCTGCTCTCCCTGACCCTCAAGGGCCTCAGGACGTAAGGCTTCTCCGGATCAGCGGCGCCGCATGTCGGCGACGCGCGCGGTCCGCTCCGGCGGAAGGACCTCGCCGCCCAGGGAGGCCGGGCCGCCCCGGAACTGGCCGGCGCCCGGATGCCTGGCCGCCCGCTGCCCCGGGAGCGGGACGTCACGGCGGGCCCTGCCACCCGGCGGGACCGCGTCACCGCCCCCGCCCGTTCCCGTACCCACGCCCGTCCCGGCCACGGCGATCTGGACACCCTGGTCGGCCAGCGCCTGGAGCTCCGTCGCGGCCCGGTCGTCGTGCGCCGGGGGCTCGTCGGTGACCAGTCGGGTGATCACGTCCGTGGGCACCGTCTGGAACATGGTGTCCGTGCCGAGCTTGGTGTGGTCGGCCAGGACCACGACCTCCGCCGCCGCCTGCACCAGCGCCCGGTCCACGCTCGCCGAGAGCATGTTGGACGTGGAGAGGCCGCGCTCGGCGGTCAGGCCGCTGCCCGACAGGAAGGCGCGGGAGACCCGCAGCCCCTGGAGGGACTGCTCGGCCCCGCTGCCCACCAGCGCGTAGTTCGAGCCGCGCAGCGTGCCGCCGGTCATGACGACCTCGACCCGGTTGGCGTGGGCGAGCGCCTGGGCGACGAGCAGGGAGTTGGTGACCACGGTGAGGCCGGGCACGCGGGCGAGCCGGCGGGCCAGCTCCTGCGTGGTGGTTCCGGCACCGACGACGATGGCCTCGCCCTCTTCGACGAGGCTCGCGGCCACGTCGGCGATGGCGGTCTTCTCCGCGGTCGCGAGATGGGATTTCTGCGGGAATCCGGACTCTCGCGTGAAGCCGCCCGGTAGTACCGCACCGCCGTGTCGGCGGTCGAGGAGTCCTTCTGCCTCCAGTGCCCGCACGTCTCGCCGTACGGTCACTTCTGAGGTCTGGACGACGCGGGCGAGCTCACGGAGCGACACGGCACCGTTGGCGCGCACCATTTCGAGGATCAACTGACGACGTTCTGCAGCGAACACGAAACTGACAGTAACCTGAGCGGCCGATGCTTTTCAGCACTCTGGCCCGAATTGCAGAAGATGCGCACAGACGGGGCCTCCAAGTGGTATGGGAGGCCCCGTCGTTGCTCGCTCTATGCCCCTTGTTGCCGGGGGTTGTCCAGATCTTCCCAGGCGGGAGGGCCGGTCAGCCCTCGCCCGAGGTCTTTCGGGTGTGCAACTGCCGTGCCACTTCGGCGATCGAGCCCGACAGGGAGGGGTACACGGTGAAAGCGTTTGCGATCTGTTCGACCGTCAGATTGTTGTCGACCGCGATCGAGATCGGATGGATCAGCTCGCTCGCCTTCGGGGCGACGACACAGCCGCCGACCACGATCCCGGTGCCCGGGCGGCAGAAGATCTTGACGAAGCCGTCCCGGATGCCCTGCATCTTCGCGCGCGGGTTGCGCAGCAGGGGCAGCTTGACCACCCGGGCGTCGATCTTGCCCGCGTCCACGTCGGCCTGGGTGTAGCCGACGGTGGCGATCTCCGGGTCGGTGAAGACGTTCGAGGAGACCGTCTTCAGGTTCAGCGGGGCGACGGCGTCGCCGAGGAAGTGGTACATCGCGATCCGGCCCTGCATCGCCGCCACCGACGCCAGCGCGAAGACACCGGTGACGTCACCGGCCGCGTAGACGCCCGGGGCGGAGGTACGGGAGACCCGGTCGGTCCAGATGTGGCCCGAGTCCTTCAGCCGGACCCCGGCCTCCTCCAGACCCATGCCGGCCGAGTTCGGGATCGCGCCGACCGCCATCAGGCAGTGGGTGCCGGAGATGACCCGGCCGTCGGAGAGGGTGACCTCGACGCGCTCGCCGACGCGCTTGGCGGACTCGGCGCGGGAGCGGGCCATGACGTTCATGCCGCGGCGGCGGAAGACTTCCTCCAGGACGGCGGCGGCGTCCGGGTCCTCGCCGGGGAGCACGCGGTCGCGGCTGGAGACGAGGGTCACCCGGGAGCCGAGGGCCTGGTAGGCGCCGGCGAACTCGGCGCCGGTGACGCCGGAACCGACCACGATGAGCTCCTCGGGGAGCTCCTTGAGGTCGTAGACCTGGGTCCAGTTCAGGATCCGCTCGCCGTCGGGCTGGGCGTCCGGCAGCTCGCGCGGGTGGCCGCCGGTCGCGATCAGCACGGCGTCGGCGGTCAGCGACTCCTCGGTGCCGTCGGCGGCGGTCACGATCACCTGGCGGGATCCGTCCACGGCCTGCCGGCCGGAGAGCCGGCCGCGGCCGCGCAGGACGCGGGCACCGGCCCGGGTGACGGACGCGGCGATGTCGTGGGACTGGGCGAGCGCCAGGCGCTTCACCCGGCGGTTGACCTTGCCGAGGTCGACGCCGACGACCCGGGCGGCCTGCTCCACGTGCGGGGTGTCGTCGGCCACGATGATGCCGAGCTCTTCGTACGAGGAGTCGAAGGTGGTCATCACCTCGGCCGTGGCGATGAGGGTCTTCGAGGGGACGCAGTCGGTCAGGACGGACGCGCCGCCGAGGCCGTCGGTGTCGACGACGGTCACCTCCGCGCCGAGTTGGGCGCCCACCAGGGCTGCCTCGTATCCGCCGGGTCCGCCGCCGATGATCACGATCCGGGTCACGTGGGTCACGCCTCGCGCTCTCGTTCTGCCGGGGGGTCCCCCGCTGGGCTGCAGTGCGTACGCCATTGTCCCGCACGCTTCAAGTGCGTACCCCATTGTCCCGTACGCCGGGCGCGGGCTCTCGTCGGGGCCTCCGTACGGCCGCGATCACGTACTTCCGCGTGTTCCCCGTCCCCTCCCGTACCCTCGGTCCCATGTCGCTCTACGCCGCGTACGCCGGCAACCTCGACGCGCGGCTCATGACCCGCCGCGCCCCGCACTCACCGCTGCGCGGCACCGGCTGGCTCAACGGCTGGCGGCTGACCTTCGGCGGGGAGCAGATGGGCTGGGAGGGGGCGCTGGCCACGATCGTGGAGGCGCCGCGTTCCCAGGTCTTCGTCGCGCTGTACGACATCGCTCCGGCGGACGAGGACTCGATGGACCGCTGGGAGGGCGTCGGCCTGGACATCTACCGCCGGATGCGGGTGCGGGTGGACACCCTGGAGGGCGAGGAGCCGGTGTGGCTGTACGTCCTGAACGCGTACGAGGGCGGGCTGCCGTCGGCACGCTACCTGGGCGAGATCGCGGACGCGGCCGAATCGGCCGGGGCACCTCACGACTACGTGATGGAGCTCCGCAAGCGTCCTTGCTGAGACGTCCGGGCCGAGTCCGCTACGCCATTCGTCGGAAACGACAAGACAACGATCCCATGTCCGTCAGCATCGTCATCTACGCGCGTAGGCATTCTCGGGCTACGCTTCTGCGCGTAGGAAATCCGTCCGGGGCTCCCCTCGGACCCCCCTCCCCGAGGCGAGAGAGTCAGTGAACGCAACTGCCACCCCGTACGAGGCCGCCGAGGCCGCCGCCGCCCGTCTTCGCGAGCTGAGCGGAGTCGAGACCCACGACGTCGCCCTGGTCATGGGCTCCGGCTGGGCGCCGGCCGTCGACGCGCTCGGCGCCCCCGAGGCCGAGTTCCCGGTCACCGAGCTGCCCGGCTTCCCGGCCCCGGCCGTCGCGGGCCACGGCGGCAAGGTCCGCTCGTACAAGATCGGCGAGAAGCGCGCGCTCGTCTTCCTGGGCCGCACCCACTTCTACGAGGGCCGGGGCGTCGCCTCCGTCGCCCACGGTGTGCGCACCGCCGTCGCCGCCGGCTGCAAGACCGTCGTCCTGACCAACGGCTGCGGCGGCCTGCGCGAGGGCATGCGCCCCGGCCAGCCGGTCCTGATCAGCGACCACATCAACCTGACCGCCGCCTCCCCGATCGTCGGCGCGAACTTCGTGGACCTGACCGACCTGTACTCGCCGCGGCTGCGCGCGCTGTGCAAGGAGGTCGACGAGACCCTCGAAGAGGGCGTCTACGTGCAGTTCCCCGGCCCGCACTACGAGACCCCGGCCGAGATCAACATGGTCCGGGTCATGGGCGGCGACCTGGTGGGCATGTCCACCGTCCTGGAGGCCATCGCGGCCCGTGAGGCCGGCGCCGAGGTGCTCGGCATCTCCCTCGTCACCAACCTGGCGGCGGGCCTCTCGGGCGAGCCGCTGAACCACGAGGAGGTCCTCCAGGCGGGCCGCGACTCGGCCGCCCGCATGGGCGAGCTGCTCACCCGGGTGCTCGACCGGATCTGACGGACGCCTTCGGGCGCCACCGGGGTACGGGTACGGGTACGTGTGGAGCGAGAGCGGCGCGCGTACCCGTACCCGCGTGTCCGTCCGTACCCCGACCTCGTACGACAGCAGCAGAGAGGCACACACCGTGACGCAGGACCTCATCGCCCGGGCCCGGACGTGGCTCGACGAGGACCCCGACAGTGAGACCCGCGAGGAGCTCGCCGCGCTCCTGGAGGCCGGTGACGAGCGCGAGCTCGCGGCCCGGTTCAGCGGCACGCTGCAGTTCGGTACGGCCGGGCTGCGCGGCGAGCTGGGCGCGGGGCCGATGCGGATGAACCGCTCGGTCGTCATCCGCGCGGCCGCGGGACTCGCCGCGTACCTCAAGGCCAAGGGGCAGACCGACGGTCTGGTCGTGATCGGTTACGACGCCCGCTACAAGTCGGCCGACTTCGCGCGCGACACCGCCGCCGTGATGACCGGCGCCGGGCTGCGCGCCGCGCTGCTGCCCCGCCCGCTGCCGACGCCCGTCCTCGCGTTCGCCATAAGGCATCTGGGCGCCGTCGCCGGTGTCGAGGTGACCGCGAGCCACAACCCGCCGCGCGACAACGGCTACAAGGTCTACCTCGGTGACGGCTCGCAGATCGTGCCGCCGGCCGACGCCGAGATCGCCGCCGAGATCGACGCGGTGCGCTCGCTGCACGACGTGACCCGCCCGTCGGGGGGCTGGGAGACCCTCGGCGACGAGGTCGTGGAGGCCTATCTCGCCCGTACGGACGCCGTCCTGACCCCCGGCTCCGCGCGCACCGCGCGGACCGTCTACACGGCCATGCACGGCGTCGGAAAGGACGTCCTGACGGCCGCCTTCGCCCGCGCCGGCTTCCCGGCGCCGGCGCTCGTCGTCGAGCAGGCCGAGCCGGACCCGGCGTTCCCGACGGTCGCCTTCCCGAACCCGGAGGAGCCGGGCGCCATGGACCTCGCCTTCGAGGCGGCCCGGGTCGTGGAGCCGGACCTCGTGATCGCCAACGACCCGGACGCCGACCGCTGCGCGGTGGCCGTGCCGGACGGGACGGTCGTGGGCGGCTGGCGGATGCTGCGCGGTGACGAGGTCGGCGCGCTGCTCGCCGAGCACCTGGTCCACAAGGGGGCGCGGGGCGTCTTCGCCGAGTCGATCGTGTCCTCCTCGCTGCTCGGCCGGATCGCCGAGGCGGCCGGGGTGGGCTACGAGGAGACCCTGACCGGCTTCAAGTGGATCGCCCGCGTGGAGGGGCTGCGGTACGGCTACGAGGAGGCGCTGGGGTACTGCGTCGACCCCGAGGGCGTCCGCGACAAGGACGGCATCACGGCCGCTCTCCTCGTCGCCGAGCTGGCCTCGGAGCTGAAGGAGAAGGACCGTACGCTGACGGACCTCCTCGACGACCTCGCGGTCGCGCACGGGCTGCACGCCACGGACCAGCTGTCGGTGCGGGTCGAGGACCTGAGCGTCATCGCGAACGCGATGAGCGCGCTGCGGGAGCGTCCGCCGGTCTCGCTGGCCGGGCTGACGGTCACCACCGCCGAGGACCTGACCAAGGGCACGGACTCGCTGCCCCCGACGGACGGCCTGCGCTACTACCTGGACGGCGAGCACAAGGCCCGGGTCATCGTGCGCCCGAGCGGCACCGAGCCCAAGCTGAAGTGCTACCTGGAGGTCGTGGTCCCGGTCGGCGACGCGAGCGAGCTGTCGTCGGCCCGGGCGAAGGGCGCCGAGATCCTCGCCGCGATCAAGCGCGACCTGTCGGCGGCCGCCGGCCTCTGAGCGGCCCGCTTCGAGCACGCGCTTCGAGCACGCGCCGCTGAAAAACGCCGAGGGGCCCGTACGGAATCTTCCGTACGGGCCCCTCGGCGCTTGCCCGAACGGGTGAATTCCGTACGGCAACGGATGCAACGCGCGTCCCGCGATCAGGTGGTCCGCGCCAGGGTGACCCGGTATCCCGCCGCTCACCCCTGGAGCCGCCCCCGTGCCCCCGGTCCTGACCGCCCGACCGACCGTGCCCGCCTCGCGGCGGCCTCCGCCCCCGCTCGGCGCGGGGATTCCGAAGCGGGTGCGCGGCACCTTGCGGCACGCGGCCCCCGCCCTCCTCGGCTATCTGGCGGTACGGCTCCTGGCGCTCGCCGTCCTGATCCGCTGGACGCACCTCAAGGGCCACGGCGTCTGGCCGCTGCTCGCCAACGGCTGGGACTCCCGCTGGTACCTGGGCATCGCCGACGGCGGGTACGGGTACGAGCCGGCCCTCGATCCCAGCCCCGACTTCGGCCCCGGCTTCGGCCCCGGGGCGTCCGTCGGCCCCAGGAACCTGGCCTTCTTCCCGCTCTACCCGGCCCTCGTCAAGGCGGTGGCGGCCGTCACCCCCGGCTCACGCGCCTCCGTGGGCCTGATCCTCGCGGTGCTCTGCTCGCTGATCGCCGCCTGGGGGATCTTCGCGGTCGGCGACCGGCTGTACGGCCGCCGGGTGGGAACGGTCCTCGCGGTGCTCTGGGGCTCGCTGCCCGTCGCCGCCGTCCAGTGGATGGGCTACACGGAATCGCTGTTCACCGCGCTCGCCGCCTGGGCGCTGTACGCGGCGATGGACAAGCGCTGGGCGTGGGCGGCCGGACTCGCCGTCGGGGCGGGCCTGACCCGGCCGACCGGGGTCGCGGTCGCGGCGGCGGTCACCGTCGCCGCGCTGCTCGCCGCCCGGCGCGGCAGCCGCCCGGCCCTGGCCGCGGCCCTCGTCGCGCCGCTCGGCTGGCTGGGCTACGTCGGGTGGGTGGGGCTGCGCCTCGGCCGCTGGGACGGTTACTTCGCGGTCCAGAAGGAGTGGAGCAACGAGTGGGACGGCGGCTCGGTCACCCTGCGGAAGCTGCGTGGCCATCTGGTCTACGCCGAGGAACCGAAGCTGTTCCTGGTCATGGTCTCGCTGACGCTGATCGTCGCGGCGGCGCTGTTCGCGCTCTGTCTCGCCGACCGCCAGCCGGTGCTCCTGCTGGTCTTCTCGGGAGTGCTGCTCCTGGTCGTCCTGGGCAGCGGCGGCGTCTACTTCCCGCGCGCCCGCTTCCTGCTGCCGGGCTTCCCGCTGCTGCTGCCCCTGGCGCTCGCGATCTGCCGGGCCCGCCGCCATGTGGCCGCCCTGGTGCTCGCCGGCGCGGCCCTGTCCTCCGCCTGGCTGGGCGGTCACATGCTCCTGATCTGGAACGGCCCGCCGTAAGCCCTGGTCTCTCCCCTACCGCGTGGCGAGCAGGACGACGAGCAGCACGAGCCCGGCCGCCGCCGGGGCGATGATCTCGTAGGCCCAGCGCACGCGCGGCTCGCCCTGGGCGCCCGGCTGGGAGGCCCGGCGCTCGGCGAGGTCGCGGAGGTCGGCGACCGTCCGGTCGGCCGGGGCGAGGCGGGCCTGATCGCTCACGTCCACGTGGACGGAGGTGCGGCCGTGCGGGTCGTCCTGGGCGGCGCGCGTCTGGCGCCGGGCCGCGCGCTTGCGCTGGCGCAGGGAGACGGGGACGGCCCAGAGCTGGTACTTGGTGCCCTCGCGGGTCAGGACCTCGCTGGAGTACGAGGCGCGGACGTCGGCGACCGTCGCCCAGGGCAGGGTGATGTCGCGGAACGGGTTGCGGATCCTGAGCCGGTCGTCGTTCGCGTACACCGCGGGCCGGACCGTGAACGCCACGACGAGCGGCACCACGAGCAGCAGGGCCGCCAGCGCCACCCACGGTGCGCGGCCCTCGCCCCGGACCATCGCGTCGCCGCAGAACCAGACGGCGAGGGCGATCAGCAGGACACCGCCCGCGATCCCGAGGGGCGAACGGAAGACGCGGTCGGCGTAGGCCGGCTCGGCGGGCGGCTGGGGGCTCGTCATACCGCCGATTCTGCCTCAGCGCCCGGCGCCCGGCTCAGGCGGCTCAGGGCGGCTCAGGCGGCTCGGGTGACCAGATCGGCGTAGAGGACGATGTTGTCGGGGCGGTGGCCGTCGACCAGCTCGCCCCCGCAGGTGATCAGCCGCAGCTCCGGCCGCGTGGTGTTCCCGTAGACCTTCCGGGTCGGGAAGCTCTTCTTGTCGACCTGCTCCAGCTCGCGCACCCGGAAGACGGCGTCGGTGCCGTCGGCGCGGGTGACGGTGATCTCGTCGCCGACGCGGACCTTCGAGACGTTCCTGAGGACGGCGGGGCCGCGCGCGGTGTCGAAGTGGCCGATGAGGATCGCGGGGCCGGTCTCGCCGGGCGTGACGCCCTTGTCGTACCAGCCGATGCGGTCGGCCTCCGCCTCGGACGGGACCTCGACCGTGCCGTCCGGGGCGAGGCCGAGTTCCAGGACCGGGCCGCCGGGCCCGGTGTCGACCCCGGCGGCGGGCAGCCGGACGCGGACCGGCTTCGAGCGCGGCAGCGGCCGGACGGCCGCGGCGCTGCCCGTCGGGGCGGGCGCGGCGGTCTCGGACACCTGGGCGGGCGGAAGGGCGGCCGCGGCCCCGGCGTCGTGTCCGGCGCAGCCGGTGAGAGCCGCCAGGGCTACGAGGACGAGGAGGGCGGGGGCGGTACGACGGCGGTGCACGGGGCGGCTCCGGACGGGGTGCGGCCGGCCGCCGCACAGGGGGTGCGGCGGCCGGCCCGGGGTGGGGTGGTGCTCCTGCTCGGGTCAGTGGCAGGGGTGGAACGGTCGGTACGGGTCAGCCGCGGTCGGCGGCGGCGGAACGGCGGCGCAGGACGAGGAAGCCGAGACCGGCCGCGACGACGGCGGCCGCACCCAGACCGGAGGCCATCAGCGCCGAGTCGTTGGCGCTCTCCACGCTCCCCGTCTCCGCTCCGGCGGCGACGCCGCCCCTGGGCACGACGGTGGTCTGCGTCGAGGTGCCGGCGGGCCCGGACGTGGTCGGCGCGGGCGTGGTCGGGGCGGGCGTGGTCGGGGCGGGCGTGGTCGGGGCGGGCGTGGTCGGCGCGGGCGTGGTCGGCGCGGGCGTGGTCGGCGCGGGCGTGGTCGGCGCGGGCGTGGTCGGCGCGGGCGTGGTCGGCGCGGTGCCGGGTGTGGCGGGGTCGCAGCCCTTCGGCAGCGCCGGGAACTCCAGGTCGAAGTTCACCTTCGGGTCAGCGGTGCGCATGTTCAGAGTCGGCACGGCCGCGTCGGCCGGCTGCGTCATCCACACGCCGCCGGCGAGGCCGGTCGGCTTCTTGAGCGTCAGGGTCACCAGGACCTTGCTGTCGCTGCTGAGCCGGGCGACCGCGCCCGACGGGCTGTTGACCAGCCGCAGGCTCACGTCGTCGAAGCCCGAGCCGCTGTTGCGGGTCACCGTGCAGCCCTCACGGATGTCGGAGTAGTCGGTGCCGAGGTTCCGGTTGAGCCAGGAGCCGATCCGGCCGGTGTTGTCGAGCGTCACCCACATCTCGCCGAACTGGGCGCCCTGCTCCGCCGCGCCCTCGGGGCCGCCGGCGGTGACGCTGCCGCGCGGCCTGCCGTCGGCGGTGAGGAGCTCCAGCGTGTACCAGCCCTTGGCCTTGCGCCACAGCTCGCCCGTGGTGCCGTCGGCGAGCTTGTGCTTGCCGAGGCTGTCGCCGACGGGGGTGGCGGGGCCCTGGCCGTTGCTGCCCCGGTCCTGGGCGGTGAGTCCGCCGTCGAGCGGGACGGTGCGGGCCGGGGCGCTCTTGGTGTCCGCGTCCGGCGAGGTGCCGGGGACGGGGACGGTGGCGGTGGCGGTGACGGCGGGCTTCGCCTCGTCGGCGAAGGCCGTGCCGGCGGTGACGGCGGGGGTGATCACGACACCTGCCACGAGCGCGGTGGCGAGGGCGGTGCGGAGGGCGGTGCGCATAACGACTCCTGTGAATCAGAACAGGTGGGTGAGGAAGAGCCGCATGCCGCTGACATCTCGTGCGAGTGGGGCCGTCGAGTTCTGGCTGGCTGCGAGAAGAAATTTAATGATCTTGTATGCGGGAGCCGTCCGTTCCATGTCACCGCTCTGTGACAGCGGTCACCTCTCGCCCTGACGAACCTCGGGGCTGTACAGGTCGCTACGCGCGTAGATATGCTCGACTGGTGACCATGCCCACCACTGCATCCGCAGCATCCCCTTTCGCCGACGTGACCACGTCCGAGAGTGCGCTGCGCCGCTTCCTCCACGGGCTGCCCGGCGTCGACGCCGTGGGCCTGGAAGCACGCGCCGCGTCCCTCGGCACCCGCTCGATCAAGACCACGGCCAAGGCGTACGCCATCGACCTGGCCATCTCGATGATCGACCTGACGACGCTCGAGGGCGCGGACACCCCGGGCAAGGTCCGGGCGCTCGCCGCCAAGGCCGTCAACCCCGATCCGACCGACCGTACGGCCCCGACGACCGCCGCGGTCTGCGTCTACCCCGACATGGTGGCGACCGCCAAGGCCGCCCTCGGGGACTCCGGCGTCAAGGTCGCCTCCGTCGCCACCGCCTTCCCGGCCGGGCGCGCCGCGCTCCCCGTGAAGCTCGCGGACACCCGTGACGCGATCGCCGCCGGCGCCGACGAGATCGACATGGTCATCGACCGTGGCGCCTTCCTCGCCGGCCACTACCTGGAGGTCTTCGAGCAGATCTCCGCGATCAAGGCGGAGTGCGGCGACAAGGCCCGCCTCAAGGTCATCTTCGAGACCGGCGAGCTCTCCACGTACGACAACATCCGCCGCGCCTCCTGGCTCGGCATGATGGCCGGCGCGGACTTCATCAAGACCTCGACCGGCAAGGTCGCGGTCAACGCCACCCCGGCCAACACGCTGCTCATGCTGGAGGCCGTGCGCGACTTCCGCGCCCAGACCGGCGTCCAGATCGGCGTGAAGCCCGCCGGCGGCATCCGCAACACCAAGGAAGCCGTCAAGTTCCTGGTCCTGGTCAACGAGACCGTCGGCGAGGACTGGCTGGACAACCACTGGTTCCGCTTCGGCGCCTCCAGCCTGCTCAACGACCTGCTGATGCAGCGTCAGAAGCTGGCGACCGGCCGTTACTCCGGCCCCGATTACGTGACGGTGGACTGATCATCATGGCATCTGCATTCGAGTACGCTCCCGCGCCCGAGTCGCGGTCCGTCGTCGACATCGCCCCGTCGTACGGCCTGTTCATCGACGGCGAGTTCGTCGAGGCGGCCGACGGCAAGGTCTTCAAGACCGTCTCGCCCGCCACCGAGGAGGTCCTCTCCGAGGTCGCCCAGGCGGGCACCGAGGACGTCGACCGCGCGGTGAAGGCGGCCCGTAAGGCGTTCGAGAAGTGGTCGGCGCTGCCCGGCTCCGAGCGCGCCAAGTACCTCTTCCGGATCGCCCGGATCATCCAGGAGCGCAGCCGCGAGCTGGCCGTCCTGGAGACCCTGGACAACGGAAAGCCGATCAAGGAGACCCGCGACGCGGACCTCCCGCTGGTCGCCGCGCACTTCTTCTACTACGCGGGCTGGGCCGACAAGCTCGACCACGCCGGCTACGGCGCGAACCCGCGTCCGCTGGGCGTCGCCGGCCAGGTCATCCCGTGGAACTTCCCGCTGCTGATGCTGGCGTGGAAGATCGCCCCGGCGCTCGCGACCGGCAACACGGTCGTCCTGAAGCCCGCCGAGACGACCCCGCTCTCCGCGCTGTTCTTCGCGGACATCTGCCGCCAGGCCGGGCTGCCGCGCGGTGTGGTCAACATCCTGCCCGGGTACGGAGACGCCGGCGCCGCGCTCGTCGAGCACCCGGACGTGAACAAGGTGGCCTTCACCGGCTCCACCGCCGTCGGCAAGTCCATCGCCCGCTCGGTGGCCGGCACGGACAAGAAGCTCACCCTCGAACTGGGCGGCAAGGGCGCGAACATCGTCTTCGACGACGCCCCCATCGACCAGGCCGTCGAGGGCATCGTCACCGGCATCTTCTTCAACCAGGGCCAGGTCTGCTGCGCGGGCTCGCGCCTGCTGGTCCAGGAGTCGATCCAGGACGAGCTGCTCGACTCCCTCAAGCGGCGCCTTTCGACGCTGCGGCTCGGCGACCCGCTGGACAAGAACACCGACATCGGCGCCATCAACTCGGCCGAGCAGCTGTCCCGTATCACCACGCTGGTGGAGAAGGGCGAGGCGGAGGGCGCCGAGCGCTGGTCCCCGGCCTGCGAGCTGCCGTCCGCCGGCTACTGGTTCGCCCCGACGCTCTTCACGAACGTCACCCAGGCGCACACCATCGCCCGCGACGAGATCTTCGGCCCGGTCCTGTCCGTGCTGACCTTCCGTACGCCCGACGAGGCGGTCGCGAAGGCCAACAACAGCCAGTACGGCCTGTCGGCGGGCATCTGGACCGAGAAGGGTTCACGGATCCTCGCCGTGGCGAACAAGCTCCGGGCCGGTGTCGTCTGGGCCAACACGTTCAACAAGTTCGACCCGACCTCGCCCTTCGGCGGCTACAAGGAGTCGGGCTTCGGCCGCGAGGGCGGCCGCCACGGCCTGGAGGCGTACCTCGCCCCGTCGAGCCCGGAGGGCGAGCGATAAATGAGCAGCGTTGAGCAGAACCGTCTGAGCGTCTTCAAGACCTACAAGCTGTACGTCGGGGGCAAGTTCCCCCGCAGCGAGAGCGGCCGGGTGTACGAAGTGCAGGACCACAAGGGCAAGTGGCTGGCGAACGCGCCGCTCTCCTCCCGCAAGGACGCCCGTGACGCGGTCGTCGCCGCGCGCAAGGCGTTCGGCGGCTGGTCGGGCGCGACGGCGTACAACCGGGGCCAGATCCTCTACCGGGTCGCGGAGATGCTGGAGGGCCGCAAGAGCCAGTTCGTGCGCGAGGTGGCGCACGCGGAGGGCCTGTCGAAGTCCGAGGCGGCCGAGGTCGTCGAGGCGGCCGTCGACCGCTGGGTCTGGTACGCCGGCTGGACCGACAAGATCGGCCAGATCGTCGGCGGGGCGAACCCGGTCGCGGGCCCGTTCTTCAATCTCTCCACCCCGGAGCCGACGGGTGTCGTCACGGTCGTGGCGCCCCAGGAGTCGTCGTTCCTCGGCCTGGTGTCGGTGATCGCCCCGGTGATCGCGACCGGCAACACGGCCGTGGTGATCGCGAGCGAGAAGGCGCCCCTGCCGGCGCTGTCGCTCGGCGAGGTGCTCGCCACCTCCGACCTGCCGGGCGGTGTGGTCAACATCCTCTCCGGCAAGGCCTCGGAGATGGGCCCGCACCTGGCGGCCCACCAGGACGTCAACGCGATCGACCTGACGGGCGCGGACGCCGATCTCGCGCGCGAGCTGGAGATCGCGGCGGCGGACAACCTCAAGCGCGTCCTGCGCCCGCGCGCCGTGGACTTCACGAAGTCCCCCGGCACGGACCGCCTGACGGCCTTCCTGGAGACCAAGACCGTCTGGCACCCGACGGGTTCGCTCGGCGCGTCCGGCTCGGCGTACTAGCGAAACGGTGACGAACGGCCCCCGGGTGTGCGCCCGGGGGCCGTTCGCCGTGCGCTCGACGAGGCCGGCGGCGGTGCCGCTACTTCGGAAGCGACCCGGTCGCCCCGCCGACCACCGGCAGCTTCTCCAGCGTGTCGACGCCGGTGTTGTGGAGCGGGTCGAGCCGGAGACCGGTCAGCGGGCCCACGGCGTGCGTCGTGGCGCCGAGCGTCGAGGCGGCGTCGCTGCCGGCGAGCGTGGTCACCGGGGCGGGCAGCGGCGCCGGTTCGGCCTGGGCCGCGGCGCCCAGGCCGAGTACCGCCGCGCCGGCCGCCGTCAGCGTCAGCCCTGCCTTCAGCAGGGCGCCGCGGCGGGATTTCCTGGAGCCTGGGTGAGCGTGACGCGCCATGTGAGGTCCTTAGCGTGGAGTGACCGCAGGAGCACCGAGCGTAGTGGACGTGTGACGCTCGATACCAACCCCCGCCCTCGGGGGTCCCCTTCCCGAGGGAATGGTTCACACTGGTGTCCCGTGAGTTCCCAACCGATCCCGACCCGTGTCGTCCTGCTCGCGGGCCCCTCAGGCTCCGGCAAGTCGTCCCTCGCCGCCGTCGCCGGTCTCCCGGTGCTGCGCCTCGACGACTTCTACAAGGAGGGCGACGACCCGACGCTCCCGCTGGTGGCGGGCAGCGCCGACATCGACTGGGACTCCCCGGACTCCTGGGACGCGGACGCCGCCGTCACGGCGATCGTGGAGCTCTGCCGTACGGGACGGACCGACGTCCCCGTGTACTCCATCGCCACCAGCGCGCGCGTGGGCCACGACGCCCTGGACATCGGGCGGACGCCGCTGTTCGTGGCGGAGGGCATCTTCGCCGCGGAGATCGTGGAGCGCTGCCAGGAGCTGGACGTGCTCGCGGACGCGCTCTGTCTGCGGGGCCGCCCCTCGACGACGTTCCGCCGCCGGCTCCTGCGGGACCTGAGGGAGGGCCGCAAGTCGGTCCCCTTCCTGCTGCGCCGAGGCTGGCGCCTGATGCGCGCGGAGCGTTCCATCGTGGCCCGCCAGGCGTCCCTGGGCGCCCACCCCTGCGCCAAGGACGAGGCCCTGGGCCGGCTTGCCGCAGCCGCGGCCGGCCGCCACCGCACCCCCGCCGCACGCTGAGGAATCGCCGCCGGAGACCACGACGACGGCGGCGGCACAACGGGAAACGCGGGCCGTACAAGCCCCCCCGGCTTGTCCGACCCGCGTCTTTTCCCCCGTACCCCCGTACGTCCCCCGTGTTTCCCCCGTGCCCCCCGTTGCCTTCAGGCCACCAGCTCGCCGAAGGACTCCTCCTCGTCACGGCCGAAGCTGAGGACCTCGTCCTCGCGCAGCCGGCGCAGGGAGCGCCAGATGCTCGACTTCACCGTGCCGACACTGATGTCCAGGATCTCCGCGATCTCCGGGTCCGTACGGCCCTCGTAGTAGCGCAGCACCAGCATCGTGCGCTGGAGCTCGGGCAGCCGGGCCAGCGCCTGCCACAGCACGGCCCGCAGCTCGGTCCCGCGCATCGCGTCCGTGTCGCCCGCCGTCTCCGGCAGTTCCTCGGTCGGGTACTCGTTGAGCTTCCGCCGGCGCCACGCGCTGATGTGCAGGTTCGTCATGGTGCGGCGCAGGTAGCCGCCCACCGCCGCCTTGTCGCTGATCCGGTCCCAGGCGCGGTACGTCGAGAACAGCGCGCTCTGGAGCAGGTCCTCGGCCTCGAAGCGGTCGCCGGTGAGGTGGTAGGCGGTGGCGTACAGGGAGGCGCGGCGCTCCTGGACGTAGGCGGTGAACGCCGCTTCGGCGTTCCCCGTCTCCGGCTTCGGCTGCCGCTCCCCCGTGACCTCCCCGTACGCCGCTCCCCCGTCAGCGACGGCCACCATGTACGGCGGCTTGTGCTGACGCCCGACGCTGCGAACGCACCCCCGCCCGTTCGCCGCGCCGGACTTCTCGGCGCTCCGTACGACGTCGTGGAGACGCGTGACTACTGCGCTCGAGGTGGTGCTGTGCAGTGCGTTCATCTCGCGCCCCCCGTCGGTTGGAGTCTGCTTCGGTCCGTGTGCCAAGAAGCTTGCCCGGCCCAGTTCATCGCGGTGTCCGCCGACTGTCACAGCCGTGTCACAGGGGCCGGGGGAGCCGCGCAGTCGAACTCCGGTGGCCGCATGGGACAGAATGGCGTCCGTGCCTTTCTTGTTGCTGATCGAGGACGACGACGCCATCCGCACGGCCCTCGAGCTCTCCCTGTCTCGCCAGGGCCACCGAGTGGCCACCGCGGCGACGGGCGAGGACGGCCTGCAGCTGCTCCGCGAGCAGCGCCCCGACCTGGTCGTGCTGGACGTCATGCTGCCCGGGATCGACGGCTTCGAGGTGTGCCGGCGCATCCGGCGCACCGACCAGCTGCCGATCATCCTGCTGACCGCGCGCAGCGACGACATCGACGTGGTCGTCGGCCTGGAGTCGGGCGCGGACGACTACGTGGTCAAGCCGGTCCAGGGCCGGGTCCTCGACGCCCGGATCCGGGCCGTGCTGCGGCGCGGCGAGCGGGAGTCCACCGACTCGGCGACCTTCGGCTCGCTGGTCATCGACCGTTCGGCGATGACGGTGACGAAGAACGGCGAGGATCTGCAGCTCACGCCGACCGAGCTGCGGCTGCTCCTGGAGCTGAGCCGGCGCCCCGGACAGGCGCTGTCGCGTCAGCAGTTGCTGCGCCTGGTGTGGGAGCACGACTACCTCGGCGACTCGCGTCTGGTCGACGCCTGTGTCCAGCGGCTGCGCGCCAAGGTGGAGGACGTGCCGTCCTCGCCGACCCTGATCCGTACCGTGCGCGGAGTCGGCTACCGGCTGGACGTCCCTGCGTGAGACGAGGGATGTTCGCCGGGCTGCGCTTCACCAGCCTGCGGCTGCGGCTGGTGGTCGTCTTCGCCCTGGTGGCGCTCACCGCCGCCGTGTCCGCCTCCGGGATCGCGTACTGGCTGAACCGCGAGGCCGTCCTCACCCGGACCCAGGACGGGGCGCTGAACGACTTCCGGCAGGAGATGCAGAACCGGGCGGCGACGCTGCCGCTGCGGCCCACCGAGGAGGAGCTGCGGCGCACCGCGGAGCAGATGGGGAGCGGCAGCGCCGGCTACAGCGTGCTGCTGCTCGGGGAGCGGGACGCGGGCAAGCCGATCGCCGGGGCCTCGGACCCGGACACCTTCACGCTGGCGGACGTGCCGCGCGCCCTGCGGGAGCAGGTGGAGACCAAGCGGCCGGTGACGGACGCCAACCCCTATCCGTACCACCTGTTCTGGCAGCGTACGCAGCGCGGCGGGACGCCGTACCTGGTGGGCGGGACGAAGATCGACGGCGGCGGTCCGACGGGCTACATGTTCAAGTCGCTGGAGGCCGAGCGGGCGGATCTGAACTCGCTCGCCTGGTCCCTGGGGATCGCGACGGCGCTCGCGCTGGTCGGCTCGGCGCTGCTCGCGCAGGCCGCGGCCACCACCGTCCTGCGGCCGGTGCACCGGCTCGGCGAGGCGGCCAGGCAGCTGGGCGAGGGGAAGCTCGACACCCGACTGCGGGTCTCCGGCACGGATGAACTGGCCGAGCTGTCGCGGACGTTCAACAGCGCCGCCGAGTCCTTGCAGAAGAAGGTCGCGGACATGAGCGCGCGTGAGGAGTCGAGCCGGCGCTTCGTCGCGGACATGTCCCACGAGCTGCGCACCCCGCTGACGGCGCTGACGGCCGTGACAGAGGTCCTGGAGGACGAGCAGGACTCCCTCGACCCGATGATCGCGCCGGCCGTGGCGCTGGTGGTGAGCGAGACCCGGCGCCTGAACGACCTGGTGGAGAACCTGATGGAGGTGACCCGCTTCGACGCGGGCACCGCCCGGCTGGTCCTGGACCACGTCGACGTCGCCGACCAGGTGACGGCCTGCATCGACGCGCGGGCCTGGCTGGACGCGGTGGAGCTGGACGCCGAGCGCGGGATCATGGCGCGGCTCGACCCGCGCCGGCTGGACGTGATCCTGGCGAATCTGATCGGCAACGCGCTCAAGCACGGCGGTTCGCCGGTGCGGGTGGCGATCCGTACGGAGGACGGGGAGTTGGTCATCGAGGTGCGGGACCACGGTCCTGGCATCCCGGAGGAGGTCCTGCCGCACGTCTTCGACCGGTTCTACAAGGCGAGCGCGTCCCGGCCCCGGTCGGACGGCAGTGGTCTGGGGCTTTCGATCGCCATGGAGAACGCGCTGATCCACGGCGGTTCGATCACCGCGGCGAACTCGCCGGACGGCGACGGCGCGGTGTTCGTCCTGCGACTGCCGCAGGACGCCGACGCGGATACGGATGCGGACACGGATACGGGCGCGGAGGCCGGCGAGCGGGGCGGGGTGGAGGAGAGTTGAGCCGACTTCGCCGTACGGGAGTGGGCGCGGCGGCCCTGGTGTTGGCCGGGCTCGCCGCCGGGTGCGGGATCCGGACGACATCGGTGCCCGTGGACGCGGGTCCGGCCCCTTCGCGGGTGCCGTGCAGTGTCTCCGGCGACGAGGCCGCCGCGCAGACGACGGGGATCGCGGTCCGGGTGTTCCTGGTGTGCGGTTCGCAGCTGGACGCGGTGGACCGCCGGTCGCCGCTGCAGGAGGAGAAGGCGGGCGGGGATCCGGTGCGGACCGCGGCCGCGCTGCTCGCGCAGTTGCAGAGCGAGCCGTCGCAGAGCGAGCGGCAGGCCGGCTTCTCCACGGCCGTCAAGGGCCCGCTGACCGTGACCGGCGGTCGCGAGGGCGATCCGGCGGACACACTGCGGCTGAGCAGGCAGCCGGAGGATCTGACGGCGACCGCGCTGTCACAGATCGTCTGCACCTTCGCGGAGAGTTCGGCCGGCGCGGGCGAGGACACGGTGGTGCTCGGCGGTCCCGGCGACTACGCCCCGCGCCGCTACCGGTGCACCGCCGAGGTGAGGCAGCGGCCCGACTCGGCGGTCCCCACGACCGCGGTTTCGACTCCCCCGGTGGCGGCCCCGCCGAAGCCCTCGGCGTCCTGAACCGGGCTGCCGGGAAGGCGGCGGAACCGATTCCGGTGCGGTGCGCGTCTTGGGGGGCGTGCAGCGTCAAGGTTCGGGCGGCAGTGCCGCCGTGGTCGTACGCGTGGCGGGGTTCGCCCTCCTCCTCGCGCATCTGCTGCTCGTCGCCTGGGTGACTCTCCGCCCACTCGACGTGGCCTGGGTGATGGCGCCGAACCTGAGACCACTGGCCGGGATCAAGGCGGATCTGGCGCTCGGCCCGGCCGAGGCGGCCCGGCGGATCGGTGAGGGGCTGCTGCTCCTGGCGCCGCTCGGCGTCCTGCTGCCGATGGCCGACGGGCGGCTGTACGTGGCGCCGTGGGCGTCCCTGGCCCGTACCGTCGCGGCGGGGGCGCTGATCTCCCTCGCCGTCGAACTGCTGCAGACCGCCGTGCCGGGGCAGGTCGTGGACGTGGACTCGCTGATCCTGAACACCGCGGGGGTGGCGCTGGCCCATGTGCTCGTGGTGCCGGCCGGGCGGGCGCGGCTGCGCCGCGGGAGGGACGCGAGGAGGCGTCGGTCCTCCTCGGGGACCAGGCCGGGCCGGGGTTCCGCCCTGCTGCGGGACGAGGGGACTCAGGGGGCTACCCCGACGATTCCCAGGGTCGGGATCGCCCCGTAGACCGACGTTTTGTCCCGCGGTCCGGGGCGAGTATGGAGTCAACGGGAGCCCGACGGAGCGGCTTCCGGGACACGCCTCTCGAAGGAGCCCACCATGGCCGCACTTGTCCGCCCCCGTGACGGCCGCATGATCGGCGGAGTGTGCGCAGCGCTGGCACGGCGCTTCGGCACCTCGGCGACGACCATGCGGGTCATCTTCCTCGTCTCCTGCCTGCTGCCCGGCCCGCAGTTCCTGCTCTACCTGGCGCTGTGGATGCTGCTGCCGGCCGAGAAGTCGGCGAGCACGGCCTGGTAGGAGCACGGGACGACGTACGTACGCCAATGGGGCGCGCACCCGGAGTGGGTGCGCGCCCCATCGGCGCGAGGAGGACTCAGCCGATCGGCAGGGCGCCCTTGAGGGGCAGGCCGCCGAGGAGGCTGGCGGCGGGGTTGTCCTTGAGCACGTCGGTCGTGCTGTCGAGGTTGACGCTCTTCGTGGGCTGGGCCAGCGTGCCGGGGACGGCCTTGACTCCGTGGTCGAGCCCGTGACCGAGCGCCCCCTCGCCGCCGGCGAGGGACTCGGACGCGCCGTCGGGGAGCTCGGTGAGGCCGTCGCCCAGCGGCACGGTCTGGGTGACCAGGCCGAGCGCCTCGGGGGCGGCGGGCACGCTCGGGGCGGCGGAGGCCGTGCCGGCGGCGGCAGCGGCGAAAGCGGCACCGAGAGCGGCGACACCGAGCTTCTTGGCGGCAGACTGCTTCATCAGAAAATCATCCTTGGGGATCTTGGAGCTTCGGGAAAGCAGGGAAATGCGGGGAAAACGCAGAGCGGCTTCGCAAACTAGCCACCACACGACGCTCCCGCAAACACCGAAAAGCGGCCGGGGGCGTGTTCCCCCGGCCGCCGCGGGCCCTCACCGAAATGTTCCGTCAGCCCGTCGTACGGGAAGACTCGCTGGTCGTGGCGGTCTGCTTGAACAGCCATTCGGACTTCAGCTCGGCATATCCGGGCTTGATGACGTCGTTGATCATGGCGAGGCGTTCATCGAAAGGAATGAACGCTGATTTCATCGCATTGACCGTGAACCACGCCATGTCGTCGAGCGTGTAAGCGAACGCCTCGGTCAGCAGCTCGAATTCCCGGCTCATGCTCGTGCCGCTCATGAGCCGGTTGTCGGTGTTGACCGTGGTCCGGAAGTGGAGCTTGCGGAGCAGACCGATGGGGTGCTCGGCGATGGAGGCGGCCGCGCCGGTCTGGAGGTTGGAGGTCGGGCACATCTCCAGCGGGATGCGCTTGTCCCGTACGTACGCGGCGAGCCGTCCGAGCTTCACCGAGCCGTCCTCGGCGACCTCGATGTCGTCGATGATGCGGACGCCGTGGCCGAGCCGGTCGGCGCCGCACCACTGCAGCGCCTGCCAGATGGACGGCAGTCCGAAGGCCTCGCCGGCGTGGATGGTGAAGTGGTTGTTCTCCCGCTTGAGGTACTCGAAGGCGTCGAGGTGGCGGGTGGGCGGGTAGCCCGCCTCGGCGCCCGCGATGTCGAAGCCGACGACGCCCGAGTCGCGGTAGCGGTTGGCCAGTTCGGCGATCTCCAGGGCGCGGGCGGCGTGCCGCATCGCCGTCAGGAGCGCGCCCACGCGGATGCGCCGGCCCTTCTCCCTGGCCTGGCGCTCGCCCTCGCGGAAGCCTTCGTTGACCGCCTCGACGACCTCTTCGAGGGTGAGCCCGGCCTCCAGGTGCTGCTCGGGGGCGTAGCGCACCTCGGCGTAGACGACACCGTCCTCGGCGAGGTCCACGGCGCATTCGGCGGCGACGCGCACGAGCGCCTCACGCGTCTGCATGACGGCGCAGGTGTGCGCGAAGGTCTCCAGATAGCGCTCCAGCGAACCGGAGTCGGCGGCTTCGCGGAACCAGAGGCCCAGCTTGTGGGGCTCGGTCTCGGGGAGGTCGCCGTAGCCCTGGGCGCGGGCGAGGTCGATGATCGTGCCGGGGCGCAGTCCGCCGTCGAGGTGGTCGTGCAGGAGCACCTTCGGGGCGCGGCGGATCTGGTCCGTGGTGGGGACGTTCGGGATCTGGCTCGTCATTTTCGCACTCTAGCGCCTACGCGCGTAGAGCGCTCCCTCTCCACTCGCCTGTCGATACGTAACAGTGACCGCGCGTACGGATGGCGTACACCTCGGCTTCTGAGACTGTTCTGCCATGGCGCACTCCGCACTCGTAGGGACTGCCGGCGGCCGGACGCCCCGGCTCGGACGGCCCGTCGGCGCATCGCACCCGGTCACAGCGGTGGGCGGGGTGGTGCTGCTCCTCCCCGACGGGGAGGTGACGTCCGCGCGGGGCGCCTCGGCCCTGGCCCACGCGGCGATACTGCCGCTCGGCCGGCGACTGGCCGCGGCGGGGCGCGGCGACGGCCTGGTCGCGCACGTGGTGCGCTACCGGGGGCGCGGCTGGAACGGCGCGGACGCCGGGTTGGCGGCGGACGCGGCCTGGGCGGTGGCGGAGACGGTACGGCGCTACGGCGACGTCCCCGTCTGCCTGGCCGGCTACGGCATGGGTGCGCGGGCCGCGCTGCGGGCGGCCGGGCACGCGGCCGTCGACACCGTGCTCGCGTTGGCCCCCTGGCTGCCGGAGGACGACGTGGCGGCGGAACCGGAACCGGTGCGGCAGCTGGCCGGACGCCGGGTGCTGATCGCGCACGGCACCAACGACGCCCGGGTGGACCCGGAGTTGTCGTACCGGCTGGCGGACCGGGCGAAGAAGGCGAACCGCGACACCTGCCGCTTCGAGGTCCACGCGGACGGCCACGCGCTGCGCCAGTACCGGGACGAAGTCCACGCCCTGGCCGTCGACTTCGTCATGGGCTCGCTCTTCGCCCGTCCCTACGCCCGCCCGGTCGCCGACGCGCTGGCGGCCCCGCCGCCGCTGGGACTGCGCATGCCCCTGGCGGCGGGCTTCGGCCGCTCGCTCCGGTCCTGACGGCACGGCGACCGGTCGCGGCGGCACGGCGACCGGTCCTGGCGGCACGGCGGCCGGTCGTGGCGGCACCCGCCCGTCCTGGCGGCTCACTCCGGCAGCAGGGTTCCCCGCTTGCTCAGGAGGAACTTCTTGAAGGCCGCCACCGGGGCCGTGTCGGGGTGGCCGTCCAGCCAGGCGACGCCGATCTCGCGGACGGCGCGGGGTGCGGTCACGTTGAGCTCGACGACACCCGGGCGCGGCACGGCCGGCGGGGGGAGCAGGGCGACGCCGAGGCCGGCCGCGACCAGGCCGCGCAGGGTCTCGGCCTCCTCGCCCTCGAAGGCGACCCGGGGCTTGAACCCGGCCTCGGCGCACAGGTCGTCGGTGATGCGCCGCAGCCCGTAGCCGGGCTCCAGGGTCACGAAGGTCTCGTCGGCGGCCTCGGCGAGCCGGACCCGCTTGCGGGAGGCGAGCCGGTGGTCGTCCGGGACGACGAGCCGCAGCCGCTGTTCGTCGATGCGCCGGGCGACCAGGTCCGGGGCGTCGGGGACCGGCGACGTCAGGCACAGGTCCAGGTCGCCCGCCCGCAGGCGCTCGATCATCGCCTCGCCGTAGTTCTGCACCAGGGTGAACCGCACCCGGGGGTGGTCGACCCGGAAGGCCCGGATGAGACCGGGCACCGTCTCCGAGCCCATGGTGTGCAGGAATCCGAAGGCGACCCGCCCGGCCGTCGGGTCCGCGTCGGCCCGTACGGAGTCCGCCGCCCGCTCCACCTCCGCGAGCGCCCGCTCGGCGGAGGCGAGGAAGGTCCGGCCGGCCGGCGTGAGCGAGACCGTCCGTCCCCGGCGGGCGAACAGGGCGACGCCCAGGTCCTGTTCGAGCCGGACCATGGCCCGCGAGAGCGTCGACTGCGGCACGCCCATCTCGGCCGCCGCCCGGGTCACGTGCTCGTGCCGCGCCACGGCCGCGAAGTACGCGAGCCGCGGCGCGAGCAGCAGTCCCATGTCTTCTTCGTTACTGTTCGGTGACAGCCGACCCTGTGACCTGTACTCATGCACCATGGGAACGATTACAGCAGTTCCGTGCATTGGACGCATGAAACGGTTCGGCCTACGTTCGAGGCATGCCTTCCGCCAGTACCAAGGCGGCCGCCACCAGCACGGCCGCCGACACCCGCCTTGCCCCCGGCGCCCCCGGCCACCGCCGCATGAGCTTCGCCCTCTTCGCCGCCGGAGTCGCCGCCTTCGCGCTCCTCTACTCCACCCAGGCCCTCCTCCCCGCGATCTCCGCGGAGTTCGGCGCCACCGCGTCCGCCGCCTCCTGGACGGTGTCCGCCGCGACCGGCGCCCTCGCCCTCCTCGTCCTGCCGCTGAGCGCCCTCTCCGAGCGCTTCGGGCGGCGCGCGATGATGACCGCCTCCCTCGTGGTCGCGGTCGTCGTCGGGCTCCTGATCCCCTTCGCCCCGAACCTGGAGTGGCTGATCGCCCTGCGGGCGGTCCAGGGCGCGGCGCTCGCGGGTCTGCCGGCCTCGGCGATGGCCTACCTCGCCGAGGAGGTGCGGCCGAAGGCGCTGATCGCCGCGATCGGCCTGTTCGTCGCGGGCAACTCGATCGGCGGCATGAGCGGGCGGATCGTCACCGGCTGGGCGGCCCAGGCGTGGGGCTGGCGTGCGGGGCTGCTCGCGGTCGGTCTGCTGGCCGCGGCCGGCGCGGTGGTCTTCCGGCTGCTGATCCCGAAGGCCCGCCACTTCACCCCCGGCTCGCGTGGTCCGAAGGCTCTCGCCGGGGCCGTCCGCCCCCACCTCTCCGACCCGCTGCTGATGCGCCTCTACGCGATCGGCGCGCTGTTCATGACGGTGTTCGGCGCGGTCTACACGGTCATCGGCTACCGCCTGGCCGAGGCGCCGTTCTCGCTCCCCCAAGGCGTGATCGGGTCGGTCTTCCTGGTCTACCTCGTCGGTACGGTCTCCTCCGCCGCGGCCGGCCGGCTGGTCGGCCGGCTGGGCCGGCGCGGGGCGCTCTACCTCGCGGTCGGGACGACTGCGGCCGGTCTGCTGCTCTCGCTGGCCGACGCGCTGGTCGCCGTCCTGCTCGGCCTGGTGCTGATCACGGCCGGTTTCTTCGCCGGGCACGCGGTCGCCTCCTCCTCGGTGAGCCGTACGGCGCGGACCGGGCGGGCGCAGGCCTCGGCGCTGTACCAGTCCGCGTACTACCTGGGCAGCAGCGCGGGCGGCACGCTCGGCGCGGTCGCCTTCCACGCGGGCGGCTGGGCGGGCACCGTCCTGCTCGGCCTGGTCGCGGTCCTCGGCGTCGTGTCGATCACGCTGTACGGGACGCACAGCGCGCGGGTGGCGGCGCGGGCCGAGGCGGGCCGGCTCCGGGTCCGCGCGGCGCACTGAATCCGTACCGCTTCCGTTACAACCGGTACGCCCTCCCGGTCGTCTCACGTCATAGGACTCGACGGGGAGTTGATGAGCATGGCAGTCATACCGAAGCGGGCGGGGATCGTCCTCGGCATCACCTCGATGGTGGTGCCGTTGACGGTGGCCCTCGGCGCGGCACCGGCGCGGGCGGCGTCCTGCAACGCGACCACGGGCCCGTACCAGAAGCAGGTGGAGAAGTTCCTCGGGCGGACGGTGGACGGGCGGCAGTCGCTCGGCGACTGTCAGGCCATCCAGGCCTTCCAGCGCACGCACGGCATCACCCCGACCCTGGGGTACGCGGGGCCGCTGACCTGGCGGACGATGAACACGATGCTGGCGCAGCGGGCGGCGGGCACCAACCCCAACCGGGCGGGCACGTGTCCGACGAACAAGGGCCGGATCGCCTGCGTCGACCTGACCCGGCAGCTGAGCTGGATCCAGGACGGCGCCCGGCTGAAGTACGGCCCGGTACCGGTCCGTACGGGCAAGGACGGGACCGAGACCCGTACCGGCGCGAAGAAGGTCTACTGGCGCAACATCAACCACTGGTCGACGATCTACCACGTGTCGATGCCGTACGCGCAGTTCTTCGACGGCGGGCAGGCCTTCCACTCCACCACCAAGTCGATGTGGAACCCGCCGGGTTCGGGCGGCTGCGTCAACATGCGCCCGGCCGACGCGAAGGCGTACTGGAACCTGCTCCGGAACGGCGACGACGTCTTCGTCTACGGGCGCAAGCCGGGAACCTGACCCCCGCTGTCGGTGGGCTGCGGTAGCTTCCCCTCATCGGTATCGCGTCGGTGCCGATGAGGGGCGAGTGGGGTGGACCCGATGAGTGACGTCGCGACGACGACGACCGAGGAACTCGACAAGTACCGTACCGAGCTGACCGGTTACTGCTACCGCATGCTCGGCTCGGCCTTCGAGGCTGAGGACGCCGTGCAGGACACGATGGTCCGCGCCTGGCGGGCCATCGACTCCTTCGAGGGCCGCTCGTCGCTCCGCTCCTG
Organism: Streptomyces sp. NPDC015346; assembly: GCF_043078785.1. Lineage (NCBI taxonomy): Bacteria > Bacillati > Actinomycetota > Actinomycetes > Kitasatosporales > Streptomycetaceae > Streptomyces > Streptomyces sp. NPDC015346. Next base: position 194,978 of record NZ_JBIBTW010000004.1, read on the forward strand.
GCTCTACCGCATCGCCACGAACGTCTGCCTCGACTCGCTCAACGCGGGCAACCGGCGGGCCCGGCCGATGGACCTGACGGCCGCGACGCCGGTCGCGCAGGCGCGGTTGAACGCCCGGCCGGAGATCACCTGGCTGGAGCCGGTGCCGGACGGGCGGGTGCTGCCGTCGGTGGCCGACCCGGCGGACACGGCGGTGTCCCGCGAGACCGTGCGGCTGGCGTTCGTGGCCGCGCTGCAGCATCTGCCGCCCAAGCAGCGGGCGGTGCTGATCCTGCGCGAGGTGCTGGCCTGGAAGGCGAGCGAGGTCGCCGAGCTGCTCGGGACGACGGTCGCCTCGGTCAACAGCGCGCTCCAGCGGGCGCGCGCGACGCTCGCCGAGAACGAACCGGCGGCCTCGGACCCGGCGAACCCGCTCGACGAGGAGCAGAAGGAGCTCCTGGAGCGCTATGTCGCGGCCTTCGAGGGGTACGACATGAAGGCGTTGACCGCGCTCCTGCACGAGGACGCGACGATGTCCATGCCGCCGTACGACCTGTGGCTCCGGGGACACGACGACATCGTGGGCTGGATGCTCGGGGTCGGCGAGGTGTGCGCGGGCTCGAAGCTGGTGCCGACGGTGGCGAACGGCTCGCCGGCGTTCGCGCAGTACCACCCGGACCCGGAGGGCGGATACAGCCCCTGGGCGCTGATCGTCCTGGAGATCCGTGAGGGCATGGTGGCCGGCATGGACTTCTTCCTGGACACCAAGCGGTGGTTCCCGCTGTTCGACATGCCGGAGCGGCTGGAGGCGTAGGACTGTTCGTAGGGGGCTGTTCGTGGGCGGCCTGGGTGTCGTCATACGAGGTCGGTGAGGCCGACGAGTTCGAGGAGGAGCCGCAGCTCGGCCCGGGCGCCCCGGAAGGTGAGCCGGTGGCCGAGCCGCCCGGCGACGAGCCGCAGCCTCGCGAGGGCGTCGACGGCGGCGAGATCGGCGTGCGCGAGCGCGCCGATCTCGCAGACGACATCGGTGGGCGGCACCGCCCGGAGCACGGCGCAGAGCCGGGCGACCTCGTCCGGGGTGGCCCGGGCGCCCAGGGTCAGAACGAGCGGTTGACTGGTGTCCACGCCAAGGAGACCCGCGCCACGGCCCGAACTCATCGGAACATCTAGGCTGCGCGCATGATTCACGACCCTGTCGAACTGGTGATCTTCGACTGTGACGGCGTCCTGGTGGACAGCGAGCGGATCTACTGCCGGGTCGACCGGGAGGTGTTCGCGGCGCTCGGGGCGGAGTTCACCGAGGCGGAGATCGTCGAGCACTTCGTCGGTTCGTCGAGCGAGGTGCTCACGGCGATCCTGGAGGAGCGGCTCGGGCGGCCCCTGGAGCCCGACTGGCACGCGGCGTACCGGCCGCTGTACGACCGGGCGCTGGACGCGGAGCTGACGGTGGTCGAGGGCATCACGGATGCCCTGGACGCGCTGGACGTGCCGTTCTGCCTGGCGTCGAACGGCAGCCATGCCACGATCCGCCGCAATCTGACGCGCACGGGCCTGCTGGAGCGCTTCGAGGGGCGGATGTTCAGCGCCCGCGACGTGGCCAGGGGCAAGCCGGCGCCGGATCTCTTCCTGCACGCGGCGACGAGCATGGGGGTGGCACCGGAGCGGTGCGCGGTGGTGGAGGACAGCCCGTACGGCGTGGCGGCGGCCCGCGCGGCGGGGATGCGGGCCTTCGGCTACTGCGGGGGCCTCACCCGCGCGGACCGGCTGATGGGGCCCCGGACGCTGGTCTTCGACGACATGCGAGAACTGCCGAGGCTGCTCGGGGAGCCGCTGCGATGAGCACGACGGAGCCGGCGGTGTAACTCCCAGCACGCCGAACGGGACCGGTGGAGGTCCACCGGTCCCGTTCACCCGAGAGCCACTGGCACGTGCCGGCAGCGATCAGGGCGTCACGCGATGCGGTCCAGGACGATCGGCGTCGGCGTGAACTCCGTGCCCGGGGCCGCGATGTCCCAGGCGCCGTCCAGGGACTTCAGGGCGTAGTCGAACTTCTCCGGGGTGTCCGTGTGCAGGGTCAGCAGCGGCTGGCCCGCCGTCACCGTGTCGCCCGGCTTGGCGTGGAGTTCGACGCCCGCGCCGGCCTGTACCGGGTCCTCCTTGCGGGCGCGGCCCGCGCCGAGGCGCCAGGCGGCGATGCCGATGTCGTACGCGTCGAGGCGGGTGAGGACGCCGGAGGACGGGGCCGTGACGACCTGGTGCTCGCGGGCGACCGGGAGGGGCGCGTCCGGGTCGCCGCCCTGGGCCGCGATCATGCGGCGCCAGACGTCCATCGCCGAACCGTCCGCGAGCGCCTTCGCCGGGTCCGCGCCCTTGACGCCCGCCGCGTCGAGCATCTCGCGGGCCAGCGCGATCGTCAGCTCGATGACGTCCGCCGGGCCGCCGCCGGCGAGGACCTCGACCGACTCGCGGACCTCCAGGGCGTTGCCGGCCGTGAGGCCGAGCGGAGTCGACATGTCGGTGAGCAGGGCCACCGTCTTCACCCCGCTGTCCGTGCCGAGGCCGACCATCGTGGCGGCGAGTTCCCGCGCGTCCTCGATCGTCTTCATGAAGGCACCGGTGCCGACCTTGACGTCCAGGACGAGCGAGCCCGTGCCCTCGGCGATCTTCTTCGACATGATCGAGCTGGCGATCAGCGGGATGGCCTCGACCGTGCCGGTGACGTCCCGCAGGGCGTACAGCTTCTTGTCCGCGGGCGCCAGGCCGTCGCCCGCCGCGCAGATCACCGCGCCGGTCGTGTCCAGGACGTGCAGCATCTCCTCGTTGGAGAGCAGGGCCCGCCAGCCGGGGATGGACTCCAGCTTGTCCAGCGTGCCACCGGTGTGGCCGAGACCCCGGCCCGACAGCTGCGGCACGGCCGCGCCGCAGGCGGCGACCAGCGGCGCCAGCGGAAGGGTGATCTTGTCGCCCACGCCGCCGGTGGAGTGCTTGTCGGCGGTGGGGCGGGAGAGCGAGGAGAAGTCCATCCGCTCGCCGCTCGCGATCATCGCGGCGGTCCAGCGGGCGATCTCGGCGCGGTTCATGCCGTTGAGCAGGATCGCCATGGCCAGCGCGGACATCTGCTCGTCGGCCACCTCGCCGCGGGTGTAGGCGTCGATGACCCAGTCGATCTGCTCGGGACTCAGCTCGCCCTTGTCCCGCTTCGTGCGGATGACGGAGATGACGTCCATGTGGTGCCTCTTTCTACGCGCATAGAGGAGAAAAGGGAGAGCGGCCCTTCCCATCGTGCCGGAAGGGCCGCTCCGAGGTGTTACTTCGCGAGGTGGTCCGGGCCGAACGCCTGCGGAAGCATCTCCGCGAGCGTCAGCAGCCCGGCCGGGGTCTCCAGGACGAGTTCGGGGCCCCCGAACTCGTACAGCAGCTGCCGGCAGCGCCCGCACGGCACCAGGGGCTCGCCCCGGCCGTCCACGCAGACGAAGTGGGTGAGCCGGCCGCCGCCGGTCGCCTGCAACTGGGAGACCAGCCCGCACTCCGCGCACAGACCGAGGCCGTACGAGGCGTTCTCCACGTTGCAGCCGGCGACCACCCGCCCGTCGTCCACGAGGGCCGCGGCGCCGACCGAGAAGCCGGAGTACGGAGCGTACGCGCGGGACATGGCCTCCCGGGCGGCCGTCCGCAGCGCCTCCCAGTCGGGGCCGCCGGCGGGGGTCGTCACTTGCCTTCGCCCTTGCGGTACCGCATGCCGTCCGCCTTCGGCATCCGCAGGCGCTGCGCGGAGAGCGAGAGCACGAGCAGGGTGACCACGTACGGGGTGGCGCTGACGAACTCGACCGGGACGGTGTCCGTACCGAGGTACCAGATCAGCACGCCGACGGCGATGACGGCGCTGATCGCGACCGTGATCCAGCGCTTCTGGTACGCCTTCCACGCGGCGATGACGACGAGGATCGCGAAGAGCAGCAGGAGCAGCGCGTGGACGGTCTGGCCGCCGCTGCGCAGCTGGAGGGCGTCGGCGAAGCCGAAGAGCCCGGCGCCCATGGCGAGACCGCCCGGCCGCCAGTTGCCGAAGATCATCGCCGCGAGGCCGATGTAGCCGCGGCCACCCGTCTGGCCCTCGTTGTAGATGTGCGAGGTGACCAGCGAGAGGAACGCGCCGCCGAGGCCGGCGAGACCGCCGGAGACGACCACGGCGATGTACTTGTACTTGTAGACGTTGACGCCCAGGGACTCGGCGGCGATCGGGTTCTCGCCGCAGGAGCGCAGGCGCAGACCGAACGAGGTCTTCCAGAGCACGAAGTACGTGCCGATCACGAGCAGCACGGCGAGGACCGTCACCAGCGAGAGGTTGGTGACCAGGCCGCCGAGGATGCCGGCGATGTCCGAGACCAGGAACCAGTGGTGCTTCTCGATGTCGGCGAGCCAGTCCGAGATGCCCGGCACGGTGATCGAGGTGATGTCCTCGGCCGGCGGGGACTGCTTGGGGCTGCCGCCCTTGGCCGCGGCCTCGCCGGTGTTGAACCACAGCTTGGCGAAGTAGGTGGTGACACCGAGCGCCAGGATGTTGATCGCGATGCCGGAGATGATGTGGTCGACGCCGAAGGTGACGGTGGCGACCGCGTGCAGCAGACCGCCGAGCATGCCGCCCACGATGCCGGCGAGGACGCCGAGCCAGGGGTCGGTCTGCCAGCCGGCCCAGGCACCGAAGAAGGTGCCGAGGATCATCATGCCCTCGAGGCCGATGTTGACCACGCCCGCGCGTTCGGCCCACAGACCGCCGAGACCGGCGAGGCCGATCGGCACGGCGAGGGAGAGCGCGGCGCTGATCTGGCCCGCGGAGGTGAGGTCCTGCGCGCCGGTGATGGCGCGGACGGCGGAGAGGGCGATGAGCCCGCCCGCCACGATCAGCAGGATCACCGGGAGGGAGAGGCGGCGGGTGCGGCCGCCCTTGCCACCGGCCACCTTGGGGGCCGCGGGCGGCGGGGTGGAAGTCGCCGTGGCGCTCACGCCGACACCTCCGTCTTGTCGTGGGTACGGGCCTGGGCGGCGAGCTTCTCGCCGACCTGGCGCTGCTGACGCTTGAGGCCGTAGCGGCGCACGACCTCGTAGGCGATGACGACGCAGAGGACGATGACGCCCTGCATGACGCCGACGATCTCCTTGTCGTACTCCTCGAACTCCAGCTGCTGGCCGCCGCGCTCCAGGAAGGCCCAGAGGATCGCGGAGAGCGCGATGCCGACCGGGTGGTTGCGGCCGAGCAGCGCGATGGCGATACCGGTGAAGCCGATGCCGAGCGGGAAGCCGCCGCCGTACTCGTACGACTCGTTGAGCAGGGTCGGCATGCCGATCAGACCGGCCATGGCGCCGGAGATCAGCATGGAGGTGACGACCATCTTCTTCACGTTGACGCCGCTGGCCGCGGCGGCCGACTCGGACTGGCCCACGGTCCGCAGGTCGAAGCCGAAGCGGGTGCGGGCGAGCGCGAACCAGTACGCGACGCCCGCGATGGCCGCGATCACGACGAAGCCGATGACCGGGGTCGGCGTGGTCGGGAACTCGAAGAAGTGCGAGGACTCCGGGAGCGGGTTCGTGGCGACCTCGGTGCCGGCCTCGTCCAGGTGGCCGAGACGGCCGGGCTGGAGGAGGTAGCCGATGATCGCCGTCGCGATGAAGTTCAGCATGATCGTGGAGACGACCTCGCTGACACCCCGGGTGGTCTTGAGGACACCGGCGATGCCCGCCCACATGGCGCCGACGATCATCGCGGTGATGATGATCAGCGGGATCTGGACGATGCCCGGCAGGGTCAGCGCCCCGCCGACGGCGGCGGCGAAGAAGGCGGCGAGACGGTACTGACCGTCGACACCGATGTTGAACAGGTTCATGCGGAAGCCGATGGCCACCGCGAGACCCGCCAGGTAGTACGTCGTCGCCTTGTTGATGATGTAGACCTGGCTGTCCGACTTGATGCCGTAGTCGAACATGATCCCGAAGGCGCTGAACGGCTCCTTGCCGGTCGCGGCCAGGACCAGGGCGGTGATCAGGAAGGCGGCGACGACCGCGAGGAGCGGTGCCGCGATGCCCAGGAGCAGCCGCTCCTTGTCGATCTTCTTCATCGGGCCTCGTCCTCCGGGCCGTCGGTGGCCTCGGGGCGGCTGCCGCCCTCGGGGCTCTCGTGCTCAAGGTGTCCGGTGGCGGCGCCGGTCATGGCCGAACCCAGCTCCTCCGGGGTGATGGTGGCGGGGTCGGCGTCGGCGACCAGACGGCCGCGGTACATCACCCGCAGGGTGTCGGAGAGACCGATCAGCTCGTCCAGGTCGGCGGAGATCAGCAGGACCGCAAGACCTTCGCGGCGGGCGTCGCGGATCTGGTCCCAGATCTGCGCCTGCGCGCCGACGTCCACGCCCCGGGTCGGGTGCGCGGCGATCAGCAGCTTGGGGTCGTGGCTCATCTCGCGGCCGACGATCAGCTTCTGCTGGTTGCCGCCGGAGAGGGAGGCCGCGGTGACGTCGATGCCGGGGGTACGGACGTCGTACTCGCGGACGATCCGCTCGGTGTCGCGGCGGGCGGCCTTCAGGTCCAGGACGGCGCCCCGGGAGTTGGGCTTCTCGGTGACGTGGCCGAGGATGCGGTTCTCCCAGAGGGGGGCCTCCAGGAGCAGGCCGTGCCGGTGGCGGTCCTCGGGGATGCAGCCGATGCCGTCCTCGCGCCGCTTGCGGGTCGGGGCGGCGGAGATGTCGGCGCCGTCCAGCGTGAGCACCCCGCGGTCGGGGTGGCGCATGCCCATGATCGCGTCGACGAGCTCGGACTGGCCGTTGCCCTCGACGCCGGCGATGCCCAGGACCTCGCCCTTGTGGATGGTGAAGGTGACGCCGTCCAGGACCGCGCGGACCACGCCGTCGGGGTCGACGGCGCTGAGCGACAGATCCTCGACCGTCAGCATGGGCACGTCCGTCACCGTCGACTCGCGGGTCTCCGGGGAGGGCAGCTCGCTGCCGACCATCAGCTCGGCGAGCTGCTTGGTGGTGGTGTGCTTCGGGTCCGCGGTGCCGACCGTGGTGCCGCGCCGGATGACGGTGATGTCGTCCGCGACGGACAGGACCTCGCCGAGCTTGTGCGAGATGAAGATGACGGTGAGGCCCTCGGCCTTGAGCTCGCGCAGGTTGTCGAAGAGCGCGTCGACCTCCTGCGGGACGAGCACGGCGGTCGGCTCGTCGAGGATCAGGGTGCGGGCGCCGCGGTAGAGGACCTTGAGGATCTCCACACGCTGACGGTCGGCCACGCCGAGGTCCTCGACGAGGACGTCGGGGCGGATGCCGAGCCCGTACGCGTCGGAGATCTCCTTGATCCTGGCGCGGGCCTTGTCGCCGATGCCGTGGAGCTTCTCGGAGCCGAGGACGACGTTCTCGAGGACCGTGAGGTTGTCCGCGAGCATGAAGTGCTGGTGCACCATGCCCACGCCGCGGGCGATGGCGTCGCCGGGGTTGTGGAACGTCACCTGCTCGCCGTCGACCGCGATGGTGCCCTCGTCCGGCTTCTGCATGCCGTAGAGGATCTTCATGAGGGTCGACTTGCCCGCGCCGTTCTCGCCCACGAGGGCGTGCACGGTGCCGCGGCGCACGGTGATGTCGATGTCGTGGTTGGCCACGACTCCGGGGAAGCGCTTGGTGATGCCGCGGAGTTCTACGGCGTTCGGACTGCTGGGGCTGGAGGCTTTGATGACGCACTCTCCTAGGCAGGGAGCGTGAGGAGGACGAGGCGGGACGCAGGCGGTGTCGGTGGCGAAAAATACCCTGTACGCCGGGCGCTACGCGCGTAGCTTCAGGGAAATCGTTCAACTGCCTACGGGCATACGTGTGAAGGGGGCCCGGGAGTGTCGGCCGAAGCCGCTCTCCGGGCCCCCGTCCCACGTGGGTCAGAGGGTCGTGGCGACCTTGATCTGGCCGTCGACGATCTTCTTCTTGGCCTCGTCGATCTTGGCCTGGATGTCCTTGAGGTGGTCACCCGTGGTGGTCAGGGAGACGCCGTTCTCGGCCAGCGAGTAGGCGTGCGTGCCGCTCAGCGGCTTGCCGTCCTTGACCGACTTGATGAGGTCGAAGACGCCGGTGTCGACGTTCTTGACGACCGAGGTGAGGATCGAGCCGGCGTACTTCGACAGGGCCGGGTCCTTGGCCTGGTCCGAGTCGACGCCGATCGCCCAGGTGCCCGGCTTGGCCGCGACGGCCTCGATGGCGCCGGCGCCGGAGCCGCCCGCGGCGGCGAAGATGACGTCGGTGCCCTTGTCGAGCATGCCCTTGGCGGCGGCCTTGCCCTTGTCCGGAGCGCCGAACCCGGAGAGGTCCGTGCCGGTGGACAGGTACTGGATCTGCACCTTGGCGTCCGGCTTGGTGTCCTTGACACCCTGCTGGAAGCCGGCGGCGAACTTCTTGATCAGCGGGAGGTCGACACCACCGATGAAGCCGATGTTGCCGTCCTTCGACTTCAGCGCGGCGGCGACGCCGGCGAGGTACGAGCCCTGCTCCTCGGTGAAGACGATCGAGTCGACGTTCTTCTTGTCGGAGACCGAGTCGATGAGGCCGAAGGTGGTCTTCGGGTACTTGCCCGCGACCTTGTCGATCGCGTCCTTGTAGGCGAAGCCGACGCCGATGACCGGGTTGAAGCCGCCCTCGGCCAGCGAGGCGAGGCGCTGCTCACGGTCGGCCGGGGTCTCACCGGTCCTGGCGGTGAGCTCCTTGGTCTCGACGCCCAGCTCGGCCTTGGCCTTGTCCAGGCCGCGGGCCGCGGAGTCGTTGAAGGAGTTGTCGCCACGGCCGCCGACGTCGTAGGCCATGCCGACCTTGATGGTGCCGTCGCCGGAGCCGGTGTCCTCGGTGGAGGACTCTCCGCAGGCGGTGGCGGTGAGAGCGAGGGCCGCAGTGACAGCACACGCGGCGGTGATCTTGGATACCCGGCGCACGAGGAGGTCCCTTCAAGACTGACCGAAAGCGCCCCTTGCGGCGCTGGCTTGTCGGCGATCGTAACGCGCGTAGATGTCAGTTAAAGACCCGTTCACGAGTCGTTACCGGATCGACGCCCGCGAGCCTTACCTCACCATGCTGCGGGCCTGTTGCCCGGCTCGCACCTCCGGCGGCGGTCCGTTTCCCGGGCCTTCTCAGGGCCTGGGCGCGGCGTCGATCAGGGCCGCCGCGGTGAACAGCTCCACGCCGACCTGGATGGCGTGCTCGTCCACGTCGAAGTCGCCGGCGTGCAGGTCACGGCGGGTCGTGTCGCCGGGGGCGCGGACGCCGAGGCGGGCCATGGCGCCCGGGACGTGCTCCAGGTACCAGGAGAAGTCCTCGCCGCCGAGGCTCTGCTCGGTGTCCTCGATGGCGTACGGGCCGCGGCGCGCGGTCATCGCCTCGGTGAGGAGATCGGCGACGGCCGGGTCGTTGACGACGGGCGGGACGCCGCGGACGTAGGTGATCGTCGACTTGGCGCGGTGCAGGGTCGCGATCTCGTCGACCGCCGCGTGCACCAGGTCCGGCGCCTCGCGCCAGGTGGCCAGGTCGAGGCAGCGGACGGTGCCGGAGAGCGCGGCGTGCTGCGGGATGACGTTGCAGGCGTGGCCGGACTCGATGCGGCCCCAGGTGACCGAGAGTCCAGAGCGGGCGTCCACACGGCGGGCGAGGACGGCCGGGACGTCGACGGCGATCCGGGCGGCGGCGGTGACCAGGTCGGTGGTCAGGTGCGGGCGGGCGGTGTGGCCACCGGGCCCGTCGAGGGTGATTTCCAGCCGGTCGCAGGCGGAGGTGATGGGGCCGTGCCGCATCCCGATCCGGCCCGCGTCCACCTTGGGGTCGCAGTGCACGGCGATGATCCGGCCGACCCCGTCCAGGACACCGGCCTCGACGGCGTCCGCGGCGCCGCCGGGCAGCACCTCCTCGGCGGGCTGGAAGATCAGCCGTACGGCGTTGGGCAGCAGCCCCTGCCGGTCGAGGTCGGCGAGGACGAGTCCGGCGCCCAGGACCGTGGTGGTGTGGACGTCGTGGCCGCAGGCGTGCGCGCGATGGGGCACGGTGGAGCGGTACGCGACGGTCTTGACGTCCGGGATGGGCAGCGCGTCGAGGTCGGCGCGGATCGCCAGCATGGGCCGCTCCCGGTCCCAGGTGCCCACGTCACAGACGAGGCCGGTGCCCGCGGGAAGCACTCTGGGCGCGAGTCCGGCGGCCTCCAGGCGGTCCTTGACGGCCGCGGTGGTGCGGAACTCCTGGTTGCCCAGCTCGGGGTGCATGTGCAAGTCGCGGCGGAAGGCGATCAGTTCGGCGCGCAGCGACGAGGACAGTGTTCCGGGCAGAGCGACGGAGCCTGGCTCACGGGACTTCAACTGGTTCACCTTTTGAAGGGTAGGCCCCCAGACACGTCAACTGCCCGTTGATCACGAAAACTTCAGCCCGATAGGGGAAAGAAACCCGGTTCACGAGGCATGACGGCCCCTCCATGTGGGTAAGCTCACCCGAATTCGAACCGTTCCACCGCCGGTGCGGCGTGGACGGTGAGCCGGTCGACCTCGCGCGCGGCGGTGCCCGTGACCCCCGCCAGGAACCCTTGTGCCCGCGCGGAGACGTTCTCACGCAGCCACTCCGGCGGGACGGCGCAGACGGCGACCTTCACCCCGGTGCCCGCGAGGGCCAGCGGCAGGGTGTGCACGACGGTGGAGGGAAAACTGACCACCGTACGGCCGATCGGGCCACGCCGGGCGATCAGCTCCAGCGGCAGATCGGGCCGCACGATCTCCAGGCCGGTCTCCACCGCGATCCGGTGCAGCTTCTCGGTGCTCTCGCGGCGGTGCGCGAAATAGCGGGTGGCGCCGTGGGTACGGGCGAGGCCCGCGACGGCCTGCGCGTACCGGTCGGGGTCGACCACGCCCGTCTCGACCAGCGAGGTGCCGACCAGGTCCGCGCCCCGGGTGAGGCGGGGCGGACCGAAGCGGGCGCGGGTCCAGGCGAAGGTGTGCGGGGTGACGGTGGTGCCCGGGGGCGCCTCGACGGGCAGCGAGGTGAAGATCTCGACCGTGCGGCGGCGGGTGGGGGCGAGCCGGCGGCGGGCGGCGGCGGAGACCGGGGCGAGCACGAGCTCGCGCGGGCCCCGGCTGCCCCGCCGGTGCCAGCGCACCAGGCGTTCGCCGCGCGCGAGTTGGGCGGCGTACTCCATGGTGGCGGTGCCGTCGTCGACGACGGTGAGGTGGCGGGGGCCGAAGAGGGTGAGCAGCAGCTGGACGTAACGGGAGAACGGGTCCCCGACGATCACCCGCTCCGCCGCCCGCAGCAGCGGGGCGAGCTCCCGCAGCGTACGGGCGAGCGAACCGCGGCCGTCGCGGGCTTCCTGCCAGCGGACGGTGACGCCCTCGTCCCGGGCCAGCTGGGCCATGCGGCGCAGCTGGCCCCGCGACATGGGGTCGGTCGGCGACAGGACGACGAGCGTGAGGTCCGTCGGGGCCTCTCCTCCCCGCGACGGCGCCGCACCGGTGGGCGCCGCGGGGACCGGGAGCCTGGGCCCGGCAGGGGCTCCGTCCGTTGTGCCCACCCTCCCCCGGACGTCGTCCGGGGGAGCCCCCGTCGCCCCGGCGGAACGAATGCCCACACCGGGGTGGGGAAGGGCGGCGCCGCCGGTGGCCGGCGTGCGGGCGTGGGCCCACTCCAGGACGTTCAGGAGCTGGACCGGGCTCTCGACGAACGCCAGCTGCCCGGTCATGCGGCGACGAGCCCCTGGACCCGGCGGAGCTTCTTCATCGGGCCGAGCTCCGACTCGTAGACCTTCTTGACGCCGTCGCCGAGCGCGGTCTCGATGGTGCGGATGTCGCGGACCAGGCGCTGCAGGCCCTGCGGCTCGACGGAGGCGGCCTGGTCGGAGCCCCACATGGCGCGGTCGAGGGTGATGTGACGCTCGACGAACGCGGCGCCGAGCGCGACGGCGGCGAGGGTGGTCTGGAGGCCGGTCTCGTGGCCGGAGTAGCCGATCGGGACGTTCGGGTACTCCTCCTTGAGGGTGTTGATCACCCGGAGGTTGAGCTCCTCGGCCTTGGCCGGGTAGGTCGAGGTGGCGTGGCAGAGCAGGATGTTGTCGCTGCCGAGGACCTCGACGGCGTGCCGGATCTGCTTCGGGGTGGACATGCCGGTGGAGAGGATGACCGTACGGCCGGTGGCGCGCAGCGCGCGGAGCAGCTCGTCGTCCGTCAGAGAGGCGGAGGCGACCTTGTGGGCGGGGACGTCGAACTTCTCCAGGAAGGCGACGGCCTCGGTGTCCCAGGGGGAGGCGAACCAGTCGATGCCGCGCTCGCGGCAGTGCTCGTCGATGGCGCGGTACTCGTCCTCGCCGAACTCGACGCGGTGGCGGTAGTCGATGTACGTCATCCGGCCCCAGGGGGTGTCGCGCTCGATGTCCCACTGGTCGCGCGGGGTGCAGATCTCGGGCGTGCGCTTCTGGAACTTCACGGCGTCGCAGCCGGCGTCGGCGGCCACGTCGATCAGCGCGAGCGCGTTCTCGAGGTCGCCGTTGTGGTTGATGCCGATCTCGCCCGTGATGTAGACGGGGCGGCCGGGGCCGGCGGTCTTGGTGCCGAAGGTGCGAAGGCGGGTGCTCATGGTCGGTGCGTTCCTTAGGAGTTGGGGGTGTGGAGCTCGGGCCCGAGGAGCCAGCCCGCGATCTCGCGGACGGCTCCCGCGCCACCGGGGGTGAGGGTGACCGCGCGGGCCGCGGCCCGTACGGAGTCGTGGGCGCTCGCCACCGCGACGGGCCAGCCGACGAGGTGGAAGCAGGGGAGGTCGTTGACGTCGTTGCCGGCGTAGAGCACGCGCTGCGGGTCGATGCCCTCTTCCTCGCACCACTGCTTGAGGGCGAGGTCCTTGCGGTCGATGCCGTGCAGGACGGGGATCTTGAGCTTGCGGGCGCGGGCCGCGACGACGGGGTTCTGCTCGGTGGAGAGGATGAGGACCGGGAGCCCGGCGCGGCGCAGGGCGGCGATGCCGAGGCCGTCGCCGCGGTGGACGGAGACGTACTCGGTGCCGGTCGCGTCGATGTGGACCCGGTCGTCGGTCTGGGTGCCGTCGAAGTCGAGGACCACGGCGTCGACGTCGGCGCGTACCGGCGTACGGGCGGCGTCGAGCAGCGGCGCGAGCGCGCGGGCGCGGGCGAGGTCGTGCGGGTCGTCGACCTCCAGGACCCGGGCGGGGTCGGTGACGACGAGGCCGGTGGTGCCGAAGAAGCGGTGGCCGTGGGTCCGGAAGCCCTCGGCGGCCATGGCGTAGACGGCGCCGGTCTCCAGGTACTCGGGCTGCCGGTCCTGGCGGCGGGGGCGGTGGGCCTTGTCGTGGTTGACGCCGTGCGCGCCGGTCGCGTCCGCGGTCTCCCGCCAGAGGAAGCCGTGGCTCGGGGCCACCGTGAGCGCGGTGTCCGCCTCGCCGGAGGTGATCTTCTCGACGGCGCCGTTCACCTCGGCGGGGGTGAGGAAGGGGCTGGTGCACTGGACGAGGAGGACCACGTCGACGCGGCGGCCCTGGGCGGCCTCGAAGGCGTCCATCGCGTGGAGGACCGCCGATTCGCTGGTGGCGGTGTCGCCGGCGATCGCGGCCGGGCGGTGGATCGCCTCGGCTCCGGCCGCGCGGGCCGCCGCCGCGATCTCCGCGTCGTCCGTGGAGACGACGACGTCGGTGACCAGGCGGGCGCCGAGGCAGGCGCGGACGGCCCGGGAGACGAGCGGGCTGCCCGCCACCGGGGCGAGGTTCTTCGCGGGGACGCCCTTGGAGCCGCCCCGCGCGGGGATGACGGCGAGGACGGTGGGCCTCGTCGTGGCGGCGGCCGGAGTCGTGGCGGTCAGCGGCGTGGCGGCCGTCGTCGTGGCGGTCGATGTCGTCACCGTCGGCGGCAAGGTGGCGGCCGTCGTCGTCGTGGCGGTCGGTGGCGTGGCGGTCATCAGAGTTCTCCCAGGCGGCGGATGACGGGGGCGACGCGCTGCACGCCGTGGCGGTACGCGCCCCGCGCCGCCTCCCGGACCACGCGCCGCAGCCCGCTGTCGCGAGGCTCCGGGGCGGTCACGTCGAGGCGGTGGCGGGCGAGGATCCCGGGCAGGTACCCGGGGGCCGTCTCAGCGGTGTAGTAGGGCGTGATCGGGGGCAGTCCGGGGCCGGTGAGGAGTTCCTGGACGCGCGCCCTGGCGGCGTCGAAGGCCGTCTCGTACGACCCCCCGGCGGCGACGCCCTGCCGGCCGAGCCACTCCTCGTCCGGCTCCGGGCGCACGTCCGCGTCGAGCCGGTCGAAGGAGGTGAGCAGCCCCGAGCCGATGAAGTGGTGGTTGCCCAGGACCTCGCGTACGCCGAGGTCGCTGAGGATCGCCGTCGGCACCCGCCGGTGCAGGGCTTCGAGGGCGGCGGTCGAGGAGACCGTGACCAGCAGGTCGGTGCGGTCGAGGACCTCGCCCATGTGCCCGTACACCAGGCGGAAGTTGGGCGGCGGGTCGAGATCGCGCACGAGCCGCTGGTACGGGAGTTCCTCCAGGTGCGTCGTGTGCTCGCCGGGCTTGGAGCGGAGCTTGAGCAGCACCTCGCGGCGCGGGTGGAGCCGGGCGTGCTCGACGAGTCTGCGCAGCAGGTACGTCCGTTCGGCGCGGCCGGCCGGCACCGAGGGCTGGGCGGCGAAGACGAGGGTGTCCCGGCCGGCCTCGGGAGCGTAGGGCGCGCCGCCGAGGAACGGCAGCGCGGCCTCCACCACCGAGGAGGCGTCGGCGCCCACCCCTTCGTAGACCGCGCGGAAACGCTCGGCGTCGTGCCGCGAGTTGGCGAGGACGACGTCGGCACCGTGGCGCAGCAGCAGCCCGTCGGCGAGCTTCTCGTAGACCACTCCGACATAGCCGGTGACGAGCACCGGGCGCCGTTCCAGGGCCAGTTCGGCGACACCCTGCAGGAGGGCGCGGACGGTGCCGCCGACGAGGGCGAGGACGACGACGTCGAATCCCTCCCCGCGGGCCGCCGCGTCGCGTACCTCGCGGAGGAACTCGGCGCCCGTCACCTCGCGCGGAGGCGTCGTGGACACTCCGGTCTCGGCGAGCTGGCGCGCGGTGGGCGTGGCCCGGCCGCGCAGCAGGAAACCGGTGGGTTCGGCGGCCTGGGCCCCTTGATCGGTGATTCGGCGCGCGGTGAGCGCACCCCATTTCCACCGGGTGTCGGAATCGGCGAGTACGGCGACGCGTACCGCCTGCTTGGTACTTGCTGGCACGCCGAGGACGCTAGAGAGCCATTCCGTTTCCCGGCCCAACTGGGCCACAACAAACGGTGAACAGCGCCACTACGCGTTCTGAAAAAGGCCGGGATCCAGGGTGGTTAATCGGCCCGCCGCTTCGTGTTCACCGAACATCCCTCCACCGGCCAGAACGAATGCCGGAGCGGCGCCTAGCGTCGAACGCGTGGTCAAGCTCTCCGTCGTCGTGCCGTTCTTCAACGTGCAGACATATGCCCTGGACACCCTCAGAAGCCTGCGCGCCAACGCCCGCGAGGACTTCGAGTTCCTTCTCGTCGACGACTGCTCGACGGACGGGACCACGGAGCTCCTCGAACGGGCCGGGCGCGAGATCCCGGGGGCCGTCCTGATCCGACACGAACGCAACGAAGGGCTCGCCACCGCGCGCAACACCGGCCTGGACGCCGCCCGCGGCCGGTATCTGGCCTTCCTGGACGGGGACGACTGGCTCGCGCCCGGCTTCTACGACCGGCTGGTCGCGTCCATGGACGAGCTGGGCTGCGACTTCCTCCGTACCGACCATGTGCGCGCCACGGGCAGGACCCGGTCGGTGCGCCGCTCGCCGGTCGGGCGGCGCGGTGAGGTGCTGCGGCCCCGGGACGCGATCCTGCCGGCCGACCGGACGACGTCCGTGGACTATCCGTACGCCTGGGCCGGGATGTACCACCGGCGGCTGCTGGACCGCGGGCTGCTGCACTTCACGCCGGGGCTGCGGACGGCGGAGGACCGGCCGTGGATCTGGAAACTGCACCGGGAGGCGGAGTCCTTCGCGGCGGTGAGCACGCTGGGAATCTTCTACCGGCGTGGGGTCTCCACTTCACTCACACAGATCGGCGATATCCGTCAGCTGGATTTCATTCGCGCTTTCGATCAGGTGATCGACGAAACGGTTAAGGACAGGGACGCGGAACAGCTGCTCCCGAAGGCCGTCCGTACGTATTGCGCCCTCATTTCCCACCACATCTCATCGGTGGAACGATTCGAACCGGCGGTGGCGAAACAATTGCGTGCGATGAGTGCGGCGGCGCTGCGGCGCATGCCGCAGGACGTGCTCGGCGAGGCGCTGAGGTCGATGGACGAGCGGCGGGCGGCCGTGCTGCGCAAGCTGCGCCGCCGCCGGGGGGCGGGCGCGGTCGCGCACTCCGTCCCGCGCGCCGCGGGCGGGGAGGCCGCCGCGTGAGGACCACCCAGATCTTCTACGCCTCCACGCTGTACGGAGCGACGACGCTGGCCGCGGCCTTGGACAGCGGCTGCTTCGGCCCGGCGGACCGGCGGCTGCTGCTGGTCGCCAACAACGCGGCGGTGCCGGAGACGACGCCCGCCCTGGACGAGATGCCCGGCTTCGAGAAGCTGCGCGGGCGCTTCGACTCCGTCCTGTCCTGGAACGAGGCGATCTCGCCGCTGCACCCGGCCGGCTGGACGCCCCGGGCCGACGACCTTCCGCTGCTGGAGCGCCATCTGCGGCGGCTGTGGGATCTCGGCGACGACCGGATCGAACTCGCCCTGGAGTCGGTGCAGGTGACACCGGCGCTGACGGTCGCCCGGCTCTTCCCTGACGCGCGGCTCGACGTGTACGCGGACGGGCTGATGAGCTACGGCCCCACCCGTAACAAGATCGATCCGCTGGTCGGCCAGCGGGTACGCCGGCTGCTCCACCTCGATCTGGTGCCCGGGCTCGCGCCGCTGCTGCTCGCGGAGTTCGGGGCGGAGGCGGTGGTGGTGCCGACCGAGGCGTTCATGAAGGTGGTCGCGGAGCTGGCGGAGCCGGAGGAGACGGCCGGTGAGGCGGAGGGGCCGGCGCTGCTGCTCGGGCAGTACCTGGCGGCGCTGTCGATCCTCACGCCGGCCGAGGAGGAGGACCTGCACGTCCGCATGGTCCGGGGCGCGGTCGCGCGCGGGCACCGGCGGCTCGTCTTCAAGCCGCATCCGACGGCGCCGGACGCCTGGACGCGGAGGCTGGGCCGGGAGGCGGAGGCGCTCGGCGCCGAACTGACCGTCCTCGACCGGCCGGTGCTCGCCGAGGTCGCCTACCGGGAGCTACGACCGGCCCTGGTGGTCGGCTGCTTCTCCACCGGTCTCTTCACCGCCCACGCCTTCCACGGCATCCCGGTGGCCAGGGTCGGCACCCGGACGCTCCTGGACCGGCTGACTCCGTACCAGAACAGCAACCGCGTCCCGGTGACGCTCGCCGACGCGCTCATCCCGGACCTGGAGAGCACCGGCACCGGCAGCGCCCACGAGCCCCCGGACGCGGAGGGGCTCGCGGGCCTGGTGGCCGCCGTCGGCTTCGCGATGCAGCCCAAGATCCGCCCGGACCTGCGGGAGGCGGCGGTCCGTCACCTCTCGGGACCCCTCGCCGAACGGACCCGCCCCTACTTCAAGCGCCGCCGCCTCACCGTCCTCGGCCTCCCGGGCGGCCTCCCGGTCCCCCGCCACCCCCGCGTCCGCCGCCTGGCCCGCCGGGCCCTGCGGCTGAAGCGTGCCCTGACGAAGTGACCTGAGGCCGGGCCCGCCGGGGAGCCTCACACCATGTCAGGGGCAAGCGGAGCCGTCGGTCAGGCGCTGGTGAGGGAGAGCTTGGCGGCGAAGCCGAGGAAGAGGGCGCCCGCCGCCGAGGTCGCGCCCGCCGCGAGCCGTCTGCGGCGGCGGAACGCGGTCGCGAGCCGCGTGCCCCCGAATATCAGCATCGTGAGGTACAGGAAGCTGCTGAGCTGGAGCAGGGTGCCGAGCACCAGGAAGGAGAGCGCGGGGTAGGCGTACCCGGGGTCGACGAACTGCACGAAGAACGAGATGAGGAAGAGGATCGCCTTCGGGTTGAAGAGGCTGATGATCAGCGCCCGGCGGTACGGGTTCTCCCCCGCGCCGGCCGGCGTCCCCGAGGGCTCCGCGGCCGACAGCGACTCGCCGCGGGTGCGCCACATGGACCAGGCCGCCCGCAGCATGCCGTACGCCATCCAGGCGAGATAGCCCGCGCCCGCGTACTTCACGATCATGAAGAGGAGGGGTGTGGTCTGGAGCAGCGAGGCGGCGCCGAGCGCGGCCAGCGTCATCAGGACCGCGTCGCCGGTGAAGACGCCGGCCGCGGCCCTGTATCCGGTCCGGGTGCCCTTGCGGGCGGCGACGGACAGCACGTACAGCGAGTTCGGCCCCGGCAGAAGGATGATGAGGACGAGGCCCACGAGATAGGTCGGCAGATCGGTGACACCCAACATGAAAGGGAGTGTCGCACGCGGGTACGACACTCCCTCCAGGTGTTCCGTATGCCGGAAGATCAGCTGATCAGAAGGCGTCGGTCGGGACGTAGGTGCCCCACACCTCGCGCAGCGCGTTGCAGACCTCGCCGACCGTGGCCCGCGCCCTGAGCGCGTCCTTCATCGGGTAGAGCACGTTGTCCGTGCCCTCCGCCGCCTTCTTCAGCTCCGCGAGCGCCGCGTCCACCGCCGCCTGGTCCCGCTCGGCACGCAGCTTGGCGAGCCGCTCGGCCTGCTGGGCCTCGATCGCCGGGTCGACGCGCAGCGGCTCGTAGGGCTCCTCGACGTCGATCGTGTAGCGGTTGACGCCGACGACGACCCGCTCGCCGCTGTCGGTCTCCTGCGCGATGCGATAGGCGGAGCGCTCGATCTCGTTCTTCTGGAAGCCCCGCTCGATCGCGTTGACCGCGCCGCCGAGGTCCTCGACCTTCCGCATCAGCTCCAGGGCCGCCGCCTCCACGTCGTCGGTCATCTTCTCGACGACGTACGAGCCGGCGAAGGGGTCGACGGTGGCGGTGACGTCCGTCTCGTAGGCGAGGACCTGCTGCGTCCGCAGCGCGAGGCGCGCGCTCTTGTCCGTCGGCAGCGCGATGGCCTCGTCGAAGGAGTTGGTGTGCAGCGACTGCGTACCGCCGAGGACGGCCGCGAGTCCCTGGACGGCGACGCGCACCAGGTTGACCTCGGGCTGCTGTGCGGTCAGCTGCACACCGGCGGTCTGGGTGTGGAAGCGGAGCATCAGCGACTTGGGGTTCTTCGCGCCGAACTCCTCCTTCATCACCCGCGCCCAGATGCGGCGGGCGGCCCGGAACTTCGCGACCTCTTCGAGGATGGTGGTGCGGGCCACGAAGAAGAAGGAGAGCCGGGGCGCGAAGTCGTCGACGTCCATGCCGGCGGCGACGGCGGTACGGACGTACTCGATGCCGTCGGCGAGGGTGAACGCGATCTCCTGCGCGGGCGAGGCACCGGCCTCGGCCATGTGGTAGCCGGAGATCGAGATCGTGTTCCACTTCGGGATCTCGGCCTTGCAGTACTTGAAGATGTCCGCGATCAGCCGCAGCGACGGCTTGGGCGGGAAGATGTACGTGCCGCGCGCGATGTACTCCTTGAGCACGTCGTTCTGGATCGTGCCCGTCAGCTTGTCGGCCGGGACGCCCTGCTCCTCGCCCACGAGTTGGTAGAGGAGCAGCAGGAGGGAGGCGGGGGCGTTGATGGTCATCGAGGTCGAGACCTTGTCCAGCGGGATCCCGTCGAACAGGACGCGCATGTCGTCGATCGAGTCGATCGCGACACCGACCTTGCCGACCTCGCCCGAGGAGATCGCCGCGTCGGAGTCGTGGCCCATCTGGGTCGGCAGGTCGAAGGCGACGGACAGGCCCATCGTGCCGTTGGCGATCAGCTGCTTGTAGCGGGCGTTGGACTCGACGGCGGTGCCGAAGCCCGCGTACTGCCGCATGGTCCAGGGGCGGCCGGTGTACATCGACGGGTACACACCGCGCGTGAAGGGGTACGAGCCCGGCTCGCCCAGCTTCTCGGCGGGATCCCACCCGTCCAGAGCGTCCGGTCCGTAGACCGGCTCAATGGGCAGCCCCGACTCCGACTCGCGCGCCATCTGTTGTGCCTCCCGGTAGACCTACTGAGTGGTACCAACCCTCGCGACGGACTGTAGCGGCGGCCGTGCGGCCGGTGGAGAGCCGCACGCTGGGACCTTCCTCACAGCACCTCGCACGGACCTCCCTCACAGCATGCGCCGTACTTGCGGGGGGTGCGCAACCAAGCGGGCGCGGGAAGCATCCAATAGGTACACAGACCTGTCTCGGGGGGAAACCGATGCGCCGTTCGTCCGTCGTCTTCAGATCGCTCATAGCCGTGGCCGCCGTGGCACTCGCCACCGGCTGTACGGCCCAGGCCGCGGGACCGGGAGGCGGTGGCGGCTCGACCGCGCCGGCGCCCGCCACCTCGTCGGCGTCATCACAGCCTTCGGCGACGGCGACGGCGACGGCCTCGCCGTCCGCCACGACGGACGACAAGCCGTCCTCGTCACCGTCTTCGTCCCCGACCTCCGCGGCCCCGGCCGCCGAGGTCCTGATGAAGGACGGCGACGAGAGCGAGCGGGTGCGCGAGCTGCAGGCGCGGCTGCGGCAGATCGGGTACTTCGACCGCGCCCCCACCGGCTTCTACGGCACGATGACCGCGGGGGCGGTCAAGGGCTTCCAGAAGAAGCGGGAGCTGCCGCAGACCGGCTCGGTGGACGAGACGACCTGGCAGCGGCTGCTCGCGATGACCCGCGAGCCCACGGCGGACGAGCTGAAGCCGGCCACCACGAACAAGCTGGACACGCCGGACCCGCGCTGCATGACGGGGCGCGTGCTGTGCATCAGCAAGGAGAGCCGGACGCTGGCCTGGATGATCGACGGCAAGGTCGTCTCGTCGATGGACGTCCGCTTCGGATCGGAGAACACCCCGACCCGTGAGGGCACCTTCAAGGTCGACTTCAAGAGCCGCGACCACGTCTCGACGCTCTACCACACGCCCATGCCGTACGCGATGTTCTTCAGCGGCGGCCAGGCCGTGCACTACTCGTCGGACTTCGCGGCCCGCGGCTACAACGGGGCCTCGCACGGCTGTGTCAACGTCCGGGACCGCGGGAAGATCGCCACGCTCTTCGGCCAGGTGAAGGTCGGCGACAAGGTCGTCGTCCACTGGTGAGCGGGAGAGCGTAGGAGGAAATGAGGGGCGCGGGTGGGACCGGGGGAACGTGTCCCACCCGCGCCGGGTGCGCGGAGCCGTAGGTACGGGGGGAACCCCGGCTCACCGCGCGGCCGATGACCAGTCGGCTCACTCAGTACTGCGCCGACGGGCCGAAAAGTGTCACACCTGCCGCGTGACGGGTTCGGCGGGGACGCTCGGGGCGGGCTCGACAGGGGTCGTGGAACCGTGTCCCGCCAGGTCCGCGGCCTGCTCGGGGCTCGTGCGGTCGCCGCCGCCCTTGCCGCCGCCGCCCTTGCCACCGGTGGGTTTTCCGCCGGTGGACCTGCCGCCGGTGGACTTGCCGCCGGCGCCCGCCGACAGGCCGCCCGCTCGATCCCCTTCGCCGGCGGAGTCGTCGTCGCCCTTGCCGTCGCCCTTGTCACCGGACGAGCCGCCGCCGGACGTGCCTCCGGTGGAGCCGTCCCTCGTGTCGCCCGAGGTGCCGCCCGTGTCCGAGCCGCCGGACAGGACGCGGTCGCAGAAGCGCTGGACGGTCTCGCCGCTCCGCGCCTCCTTCACCAGCCTGCGTACACCGCTGTCGTCGAGGCGTCCGGCGCGGTAGTCCTGGCAGTCCTTGACGCGGGCGGCGACCGCGGCCTCGCCGCCTTGGTCCGGGTATCCCTTGGTCTGGCCCGGCTCCGGGGTCCCGCCGCTCTTCCCGCCCGTACCGCTCGTACCGTCCGTACCGCCGGAACCGGCCACGGCCGGGGGCGTCGCGGGCGACGTGGACGCGCCGGGCGACCGGCCCTCGCCGGTGGGAGGCACCGAGGGCACCTCGGTGCCGAGACCGCCGTCGTCCGGGCTTCCGGAGAGGCGCGGCTCGGGGGTGTCGACGGCCGACACGGAGCCGGCCGGCGTGGGGGCGTCCCGGTGGAACGGCAGCATGCCCGTACCGGCGGCGACGGCGACGCCGCCGACCGCGACGGCGGCGACCGCGGCCGCCAGGCCGTACCTCAGCGAGCGTCCCCACCGCCGGGCCGGGGACTCCGGCGCGAGCCGTATTCCGCCCAGTTCGGCGGAGGTGACCGGGGAGGGGGCGGCCGCGGCGGAGGCGGCCGCGGCGGCGCGTTCGGCCGTGGCCTTGCGGAAGGCGGCCAGGGCGGCCGCCTCGCCGGGGAGTTCGGCCTCCGCCGGGCGCGGAAGGATTATGGGCCGGGCCGCCGCCAGGGCGTCGGCGAGGCGCTGGGCCTGCGCGCGGGCGTGATCGTCGACGGGATCGACCGGTTCGCCGCGCAGCAACCGCTCCGCGGCCTCCAGGTCGAGCCACTCGTACCGCTCGTCGGCCATCACAGTTCCTTCTGCGTCCGCGCACGCGATTGCGTCACACCACCGGGGGCCGGGGGCCCCGGCCTGCGACCGCGTTGCGGCGGTACGCCCCCGAGTGCGGCCATGGTCCCGTCGGCGTCGGCGCCGAGGAGTTCGGCGAGCCGCTTGAGGCCGCGGTGCGCCGCGGTCCGTACCGCGCCGGGGCGCTTCCCCAGGGCGTCGGCGGCGCTCTTGGCGTCCAGGCCGACCACGACCCGCAGGACCACGGCCTCGGCCTGGTCCTGCGGCAGTTGGGCGATCAGTTTCATGGTGTGGCCGGTGGCCAGTGCTTCCAGGGCCTCGTCCGCGGTGTCGGAGTCGGCGGGTTCGTCGGTGAGTTCGGTCTCGTCGCCGCCCACGGCGGGGCGCCGGCCGCGCATCCGGATGTGGTCGAGCGCCCGGTTGCGGGCGATACGCGCCGCCCAGCCCCGGAACCGGTCCGCGTCACCGCTGAAGCGGTCGAGGTCCCGGGCTATCTGGAGCCAGGACTCGGACGCGACGTCCTCCGCGTCGGCGTCGCCGACGAGTGTGCGTATGTAGCCCAGCAGCCGGGGATGCACGGCGCGATACACAGTACGGAAGGCGTCTTCGTCCCCGTCCTGCGCAGCGAGCACCGCGGCCGTCAGCTCCGCGTCGTCCCCCAGCACTCCCCACAACCTGTTCGTCATCGCGGCTGGTCATCACCGCCACGCCGCCCGGCGCGCACCAGCACGCTACGTCCTTGCCGGGCGCCGCGTCCATGTTCGTCCGGTCTTTGTACAGGGTGCAACCTTCGACAGCCGCAGCGGGCCCTCACGGTGTGACAGAAAACGCATGCGCGGCGCTGATAGGAGTACGGGGCCGTGCTGCGGCCCCGGCGGACGGCGACCGGGGCCTCTCCTGTGGGGGGTGGCGGCCCCGGTCGTCCTCCATTTCCGGCCGTTTCGTGTCGCTTCCGACCGTTTTCCTGGGCCCCGTTCAGGGTCTGTGGCCTCCGTGCCACCGTCTCCGCACTCGGGCGGGGCGCCAGTCGTCCCGCCGCCGGGTGCGCAGCGAGCGGTGCGCCCCGGCGTCCCGCGCGGCCCGGTACGCCGCCCGCGCCCGCGCCTCGCGCGGGTCGACGGAGAGCGGGTCGACGGAGAGCGAGAGCGGGTCGACGACGGCGATCGCGTCGGCCCGTACGTCGACTCCCGCGACGGCTCGTACCTCGGCTCGCGTGGCTGGGTCCTCGTCCGTGTCCGGTTCAGGTTCCCGTGTCATGTTCCATCCTTCTGCCGTCGCGGCGGCTCCGCGGCGGCGGCCAGCAGGCCGGCCAGTCTCCTCAGGCCCCGGTGGCCCGCCGTGCGGACCGCCCCGGGACGTTTGCCCAGGACGCGGGCGGTCGCCGGCCCGTCCAGACCGACCACCACCCGGAGCAGGACGGCCTCGGCCTGGTCCGGCGGCAGGCTGCGGACCAGGGCGAGCGTCTGCTCCGTCGACAGGGTCTCCAGGGCGGCGGCGGCCGTGTCGTGACCGCCCGGCAGCTCCAGCAGGTCCTGCTTCAGCAGGGCGGTCCGGGGCCTGCGCCGCTGCCTGCGCAGATGGTCGAGCGCCCGGTGGCGGGCGATCGTCGCGGTCCAGCCCCGGAATCCGGGCCCGTCGCCCCGGAACCGCCCCAGGTCCCGGGCGATCTCGAGCCAGGCCTCGGAGGCGACGTCCTCGGCGTCCTCCCCGACCAGGCCCCGGACGTAGCCGAGCAGCCCCGGCTGCACCATGCGGTACGCCCGGGCGAAGGCCTCCTCGTCCCCGCGCCGCGCGCGTTCGACAAGGATCCCCAGTTCCGCGTCGTCCGCGCCCACGCTTCCCTCTTCGTGCCGACTCGGCACCGCACACCGTGCCCGTGGCTTGAAAAACAGGAGAGCGGGGCGCACCGCGCACCGACCGTCCCCCTTCCTTCAGCGCGCGGCCCGGCGGAAACGTCACAGCTTCACAGGCACCGCACAGGAGTTCGCGCCCGCCCGTGGAGCAGGAGATAGAAGCGCTGTACGGATTCCTCCGGGCCCGTCTCGAAGCGGTTGACGACCTTTCCGAGCGGATTCCAGGCGCGCCCGTCGGGCATCCGTATCCCGACGGGCTGCCGGAAGAACTCCCGCTGCCCCGCGTCGAAGTCCACCCAGCACCCACCGGCCCGCCGCACGATCACCTCCCCGGTGTACGCGCCGAGCCCCTGGAGGGTCGGGGCGACCTGGGCGCGGTCGGGCCGGTCGCGTCTCAGTCCGTCGACGATTCTGTCGACCAGCCGGAGGCTGGCCACGGAGTAGTCGAGCGGCAGACGGCTTCTCTCCGTGAGCCGGTCGACGAACTGGCTGACGTAGGCACGCATTCCGTCGGCGGACGGCGTGGTCGGCGGGTTGTCGGTTTCCCGGTGCATGCTCCACCAAGCGACCGGCGGGGCCCAAGTGTCACAGGGGACGGGAGTGGCGCTGATCACACCGGGCGGTCGAACTCCTCGTCCCGGTCGCGCACTTCGGCGAACCAGCGCCAGGATGCCAGCCGCTCGCGGCCCGGGAGTTCGCCGCGGCCCGTGGCCCACAGCAGGGTCGGCCAGCGGTCCGTGTCCGTGGGCGCGTCCGGGAAGAGCCGGGTGAGCACCTGGTCGCACAGCCCGGCCGGCGGCGCCCAGGCGACCCCGAGCCCGGTGGCGACGTCATGGGTGTGGACGAGGGTCTCGACGATGCCCATGGCCGCGAAGCCCTCGGCGTCGGAGACACCGAAGCAGTGGTACGAGCGCCGGTCGGCCGGGGCCGTGCGGACAAGGGCGGCGAGCATCGCGCCGCAGGACTCGAGGACCTGGAGCAGTCCATGGGTGCCGGCCGCGGGGTCGGCGTAGGTCACGTTGGCGGGGCCGCCCGGGCGCCGCCGTTCCCAGAGGTAGGGCACCTCCGTGTCGAGCGGCGGCGCTTCGAGGCCTATCTGCGCGGCGTAGGCGAAGAGGTCGTCGGCGAGGTGCTCGACGGTCTCCCAGCAGCTCCACGTCAGGGTGCCGGCGGGCCGTTCCCAGTCGGCGGGAGCGGTGCCCGCGGCGGCGGCACGCAGGGCGGTGAGGGAGAGGCGGAGGGCGTGCTGGAGGTCGTCTGCGGTGATGCGGGGACCGGTCGTCATGGCGATCATCATGACGACCCTCGAACTGTCAACCACGGGTTGACACCCCTTCGACTGTCAACCTAGGGTTGCACTCATGACGAACCCAGTCGGCTCGACCCCTCCCATCCGGCTCGACGACCTCATCCAGGCGATCAAGAAGGTCCACACCGACGCGCTCGACCAGCTGTCGGACGCGGTCATCGCGGCGGACCACCTCGGCGACCTGGCCGACCACCTGATCGGTCACTTCGTCGACCAGGCACGACGCTCCGGCGCCTCCTGGACCGACATCGGCAAGAGCATGGGCGTCACACGGCAGGCGGCGCAGAAGCGCTTCGTGCCCAAGGCACCCGACACGGAGAAGATGGACCCGAACGCGGGCTTCAGCCGGTTCACACCGCGGGCGCGGAGCGTGGTGATGGCGGCCCACAACGAGGCCGCGGCCGCCGGCAACGCCGAGATGGTCCCGGGCCATCTGGCCCTCGGCCTGCTCGCCGAGCCCGACGGACTCGCCGCGCGTTGGATCGCCTCGCAGGACGTGAGCCCGGAGCGGCTGCGCGAGGCCGTCACGGCCACCCTGCCGTCCTCGGTCGCCGAGGTGCCCTCACTCATCCCGTACGACGCGGCGGCGAAGAAGGTCCTGGAACTGACGTTCCGCGAGGCCCTCCGGCTCGGCCACAACTACGTCGGCACCGAGCACGTCCTGCTGGCACTGCTGGAGTACGAGGACGGCCAGGGGGTCCTGTCGGGCCTCGGCCTCGACAAGGCGCGGGCGGAGTCGGACATCGCCCGGACGATCGCCCTGGTCCAGCAGTCGGACTCGACGGCATGACCTCGCCGGCATGACAAGAGCGGCATGACAAGAGCGGCCGGGCGCCTCGCGGGGCACCCGGCCGAACGCCCGCCCGCTCAGGCCCAGTCGAGGACCTGCGGCCGCCGCTCAGGCCGTACGCGCCCGGCGGGAGACCACGGCCCGGAGCACCCGGCCGCCCTCCGTGGAGAGTTCCCGGGCACGGCGCAGCCCCGTCGGGCCGTGGGCGACCGATTCGAGGACGGTGCGCTGGCGGCGCAGCTCTCCGGCGAGGAGCGGACCGGCCCCGACCGCGTCACCGGCCCGGCAGCGCGCGATCAGCTCCTCGGTGGCGTCGGCGGCGTCGTACCGCCCGTGCAGGACGAGGGCCGTGACGGAGCACCCGGAGGCCCACTCCCGTAGCGGCCCCTCCGCCCACTCCGCGGGCGCGGCGGCCAGCATCTCCCGTACGAGCGCGGCGGCCTCGCCATCGCCGCCCGACAGTTCCGCCCGGGCCTTGGCGAGCGTCTCGCCCCATGCCACGCCGTCGCCGCGCGCGACGGCGGCCCACACCGGGCGCAGCACGTCGGCGGCCTCCGGCGCGAGCAGCGGCAGACACCGGTCCAGGCAGGCGAGCCCGGCGGCGGCCAGGCTCCGTTCATCGGCCCGGTCGATCAGTTCCAGCAGGCTCATGGAGGCCTCCCGTTGCGGACGCAGTACTTCCTCATTACTGCGCCGCTTGGCGCGATTACGTCACTACGCGGCCGGAATCATGCCAGTGGCCTTCGCGTGCTGCATAGAGGTGAGACGCCGCACGAAGAGAATCGCCAGGAGAGCGGCGACGATGTCCACGACGGCGGACACCATGAGCGCGAGGGCCCCCGCCGCGAACCCCTCGACCGTGTTCGCGTCTTCATATACGGCGCTCGCGAAAAGACCGGCCAGGTTCGTGAGGGTCCAGAAGGTCCACCACCAGTTGAGCAGGGCGAACGACTCGCCCTCGACCTTGCCGTCGCCGTAAGGGTCCCGGCGGCTGGCCCGCCAGGTGCCGGCGGCCACGCTGCGCGGCCACCAGAGGTTGGCGACCGGGACGAACCAGGCGCCGATGGCCCAGCCAGGACCGCCCCGGTGCAGATCGGGCGCGAAGACACCTGCGTTCTTGCGGACCCGGAAGAACCAGATGATGAAGACCACCATGAGCGCCAGGCCGATCAGGCCCTGGACGACGGTCGCCGCCTCGACACCCATGTGCGCGAACCCCGCCGGATGAGGGTGGTCGTTCAGATCGCCGGCCATCAGGAGCCGTACGTCGAGGGCCGCGGCGAAGAGAGCGGCATCGGCCACGATCACCGCCGCGAGCAGGGCCACGACGGCGTACGACAGGCCAACGGGATTGCGAAGCATGAGCGAGCGGGACCCCCACGGGTGAACGGCGCCCCTCCCCGAGGCGCCGGGCGGCCGGACGGCCGCCGCGGTGGGGAGCGTATCCCCCCACCGCCCGGCGTCCCTTAGCGCACCTTCGCCGCCAGGTCCCGGAACCGTTCCCAGCTCATCGCCGGTTTCCGCTCGTCCCACAGCTTCTGCGCCGTCGCCGTCAGCGGCATCCGGATGCCGTCCGCCACCTGCGCCTGGGTCTGCGCCTGGGACAGATCGCACCAGACCGCGAACCGGCCGCCCAGGATCTGCGGGCCGTACCGCGCCGGCACGGGGGCCGTGCCGCGCAGGACCAGCGGGGTCCACTGCTCGTAGATCCGGCGACCGGTGGGGTACGTGAACTGGTTCGGCTCGCCGAGGACGTAGTAGAGGTACTCGTCGTTGAGGTTCACGACCTTGCGGCCCTCGTTCAGGTAGGCGGTCGGCGGCCGGGCGCCGATCTCCTTGCCGGTCCAGTACTCGACCTCGATGTCCTTGGCGGCGCTCACCACCCCGCCCGGGAAGAAGCCGTCGTTCCAGGCCTTCAGCGTCCTGCCCGTCGGGCGGACGACCGCCGCCCGGTCGTTGAGCCAGCCCGTCGCCAGGTCCTGGACCCGGGCGGAGGAGCCGTACTTCGCGCGGGCCGCCCGCGCCAGGCCCGGGTAGGTCGCCTCGGGATCCCGGGCCATCAGGGCGACGTACTCGTCCGCGCCCAGGTGCCAGTAGCCGCCGGGGAACAGGCCCATGTACTCGCGCAGCAGCTCGTCGACGATCTTCGCCGAGGCGGGGTTCGCGATGTCGACGGCGCCGCGCGGCGCCCGGCCCGTGGCGCTCCTGAGCTGGAGGTCCGGGTGGGCGGCGATGACCGCGCCGAGGTGTCCCGGCGAGTCGATCTCGGGGATGACGGTGATGTGCAGACTCCGGGCGAGATCCACGATCCGCCGGACCTCGGCCTTGGTCAGGTGCTGGGCGGAGACGATCTCGGGGTGGCTGTCGGACTCGATCCGGAAGCCCTGGTCGTCGGAGAAGTGCAGGCCCAGCTGGTTGAGCTTGAGGTCGGCCATCTCGCGCACCCGGGCCTCGATCCAGCCCGCGGTGAAGTGCTTGCGCGCGATGTCGACCATCAGGCCGCGCTGCGGCTTCGCCGGCGTGTCGGTGACCGTGCCCTCGGGCATCGCCCCGGAGCCCTTCACCGACTGCTTGAGGGTCCGGGTCCCGTAGAAGACCCCCGCCTCGTCGGGACCGGTGATCCGCACCCGGTTGTCGCGGGTGGTGAGCGTGTACGACTCGGGCGAGCCCTTCCCGCCCAGCGCCAGCTCGACGTCGCCCGCGCGGGCGGCGACGGCGCCCCGGTAGGCGATCTTGAGCTCGCCCGCGAGCAGCCGCCCCTCGTCGGCGAGCTTCTCGCTGCCCGCGGCGACGACGACACCGGCGGCGGGCACCGGCCGCCAGCCGGGGCCGCGGGCCGCCTCGTGGGAGCGCACGGCGGGGACGGTGAGGGGGGCGGTGGACAGGGGGTACGTCCGGGTGGGCGTCGGACTCGGTTCGGGTGTCGGGCTCGTGGCCGGGCTCGTGAGGGCGGAGGGCGTGCCGACGCCGGAGGTCGGCCCGCCGGGGCCGGAGGCCGCCCCGTCCGAGCAGGCGGTCAGGGTGACCAGGGCCACCGCGCCCGCGAGGAGAGAGGAGCCCGCCCGGGGCCCACGTATGGAGTACCGCATCATTCGGAATCCTCCCTCACGGAGGGGCTGAGGGCCATTCGGCGCACGGGGCCGTCCTCCGTACGGTCAGACGGACGTCATACCCGTGTTCCGAAACTCTCCCTTCCGGGTGAAATTCGCGCATCCGTCGGACGGCTCCCCCTCCCCGTCGATAACGTTGCGTCACACCCACCCCACCCTTCCCGGAGTCCACGCTGACCAGCGACACCCGCGCCCCGTCCCGGAACCTGGGCTCCCCCGCCACGCCCGCGATACCCGGCCGGCAGGGCGCTCCCGGGTATCCCCGGCACCCGGCCGGCCTCGTGCGTTTCAACGCCGCCTCCGAGGCCGAGGCCGAGGAGCTGCTCCTCTCCTGCTGCCACAGTCGGCGTTGGGCCGAACGGGTGGCCGCGCACCGGCCGTACCCGACGCTCGACGCGCTGCTCGCCGCCGCCGACGAGGCCGGTTACGACCTGGCCGCCGCCGATCTCGACGAGGCGCTGGCCGCGGAGTGCCCGGCCGCGCCGCATCCCGACGCCCCGGCCGCCGCGCACACCGCGCTGCGCGCCGCCCACGCCGCGTACGAGAGCAGGTTCGGGCACGCGTTCGTCATCAGCCTCGACGGGGTGCGACCCGCCGAGCGGCTCGACCAGGTCCTCGCCGGAATCCGGTCACGACTGGGCAACGAACCCGAGGAGGAGCGGGCGATCGCCGCCGACGAGCTGCGCCGGCTGGCCCGCGCCCGCCTCACGGTCGGGATCGCCGCGCCGTGATTCCGTCCGGAATGCGGCGATTCCGGTCCTGGCGATAGCCCGTACGTGCCTCTTTGATCACACCTATGGACCCCGCGCGAGGGAACCGACATCTCGTCGCTACGATGACCGGGGCCGGTGGACCGTACCCGGCCGGGTCTGACCGACACTGAAGCCGGCCGACCCTGATCCCCGCTCCCGGAGGGTTTTTCCGTGCCGGCTGGAACGCTGTACCGCGGCCGGGAAGGAATGTGGTCCTGGGTGGCTCATCGAGTCACCGGCGTCCTCATCTTCTTCTTCCTGTTCGTACACGTGCTGGACACCGCTCTCGTCCGCGTCTCCCCCGAGGCGTACGACGAGGTCGTCGCCACGTACAAGACGCCGATCGTCGCACTCCTCGAGTACGGCCTCGTCGCCGCCATCCTCTTCCACGCGCTCAACGGCCTGCGGGTCGTCGCCGTGGACTTCTGGTCCAAGGGCCCGCGCTACCAGAAGCAGATGCTCTGGACCGTCGTGGGCATCTGGGTCGTGCTGATGGCGGGCTCTGTGTATCCCGTCCTCGGCCACGCCGCACGTGAACTGTTCGGGAGCTGACGCCAGACATGTCTGCTGACACCACTTCCGCGATCGGTCCCGTCGAGGGCGGCGCCCACTACGACGTGGACAACCCCGCCCCGTACATCGAGGCCCCCCGCAAGCGCACCGGCAAGACGCCGAAGGCGACCCGGGGCAACTTCGAGATGGTCGCGTGGCTCTTCATGCGCCTCTCGGGCATCGTCCTCGTCGTCCTGGTCCTCGGCCACCTGCTGATCCAGCTCTTCCTCGACGGCGGCGTCTCCAAGATCGGCTTCGCCTTCGTGGCCGGCCGCTGGGCGTCCCCGTTCTGGCAGGTCTGGGACCTGCTGATGCTCTGGCTCGCCATGCTGCACGGCGCCAACGGCCTCCGCACGGTCATCAACGACTACGCCGAGCGGGCGGGCACGCGCCTGTGGCTCAAGGGCCTGCTGTACACCGCCACGGTGTTCACCATCCTTCTGGGCACGCTGGTGATCTTCACCTTCGACCCGAACATCCGCTAGGCACGGGGCTGAGGTAATCCACGTCATGAAGATCCACAAGTACGACACCGTCATCGTCGGAGCCGGCGGCGCCGGCATGCGCGCCGCCATCGAGGCGACGAAGCGCAGCCGCACCGCCGTGCTGACGAAGCTCTACCCCACCCGCTCCCACACCGGCGCGGCGCAGGGCGGCATGGCCGCCGCGCTCGCCAACGTGGAGGAGGACAACTGGGAGTGGCACACCTTCGACACGGTCAAGGGCGGTGACTACCTGGTCGACCAGGACGCCGCCGAGATCCTGGCGAAGGAGGCCATCGACGCCGTCCTCGACCTGGAGAAGATGGGTCTGCCGTTCAACCGGACGCCGGACGGCACCATCGACCAGCGCCGCTTCGGCGGTCACTCCCGCAACCACGGCGAGGCCCCGGTCCGCCGGTCCTGCTACGCCGCGGACCGCACCGGTCACATGATCCTCCAGACGCTGTACCAGAACTGCGTCAAGGAGGGCGTGGAGTTCTTCAACGAGTTCTACGTCCTGGACCAGCTGATCACCGAGGTCGACGGCGTCAAGAAGTCGGCCGGTGTGGTCGCCTACGAGCTGGCCACCGGCGAGATCCACATCTTCCAGGCCAAGGCCGTGATCTACGCCTCCGGCGGCACGGGCAAGTTCTTCAAGGTGACCTCCAACGCGCACACCCTCACCGGTGACGGCCAGGCGGCCTGCTACCGCCGCGGTCTGCCGCTGGAGGACATGGAGTTCTTCCAGTTCCACCCAACGGGCATCTGGCGCATGGGCATCCTGCTGACGGAGGGCGCCCGCGGTGAGGGCGGCATCCTCCGCAACAAGGACGGCGAGCGCTTCATGGAGAAGTACGCGCCGGTCATGAAGGACCTCGCGTCCCGTGACGTCGTCTCGCGCTCCATCTACACGGAGATCCGCGAGGGCCGCGGCTGCGGTCCCGAGGGCGACCACGTCTACCTCGACCTGACGCACCTTCCGCCGGAGCAGCTCGACGCCAAGCTCCCGGACATCACCGAGTTCGCCCGTACGTACCTCGGCATCGAGCCCTACACGGACCCGATCCCGATCCAGCCGACCGCGCACTACGCCATGGGCGGCATCCCGACCAACGTCATGGGTGAGGTCCTCAGCGACAACACCACCGTCGTCCCGGGTCTGTACGCGGCGGGCGAGGTCGCCTGTGTCTCCGTGCACGGCGCCAACCGTCTGGGCACCAACTCGCTCCTGGACATCAACGTCTTCGGCAAGCGGGCCGGTATCGCCGCCGCCGAGTACTCGGCGAAGTCGGACTACGTCGAGCTGCCCGAGAACCCGGCGGCGTTCGTCGCCGAGCAGGTCGAGCGGCTGCGCAACTCCACGGGTACGGAGCGGGTCTCCGTCCTCCGCAAGGAGCTGCAGGAGACGATGGACGCCAACGTGATGGTGTTCCGTACCGAGCAGACCATCAAGACGGCGGTCGAGAAGATCGCCGAGCTGCGTGAGCGCTACCTGAACGTGTCCATCCAGGACAAGGGCAAGCGTTTCAACACGGACCTCCTGGAGGCCATCGAGCTGGGCAACCTGCTCGACCTGGCCGAGGTCATGGCCGTCTCGGCCCTGGCGCGCAAGGAGTCCCGCGGCGGTCACTACCGCGAGGACTACCCCAACCGCGACGACGTCAACTTCATG
Source organism: Streptomyces sp. NPDC015346 (assembly GCF_043078785.1). NCBI lineage: Bacteria > Bacillati > Actinomycetota > Actinomycetes > Kitasatosporales > Streptomycetaceae > Streptomyces > Streptomyces sp. NPDC015346. Next base: position 228,024 of record NZ_JBIBTW010000004.1, read on the forward strand.
CGCCACACCATGGCGTACCGCGAGGTCGGCGCCGACGGCTCCGAGACCGTGCGTCTCGACTACAAGCCCGTCGTCCAGACCCGCTACCAGCCGATGGAGCGTAAGTACTGATGGCCACCCCCGTACTGGACAAGGTCGAGGCGGGCTCCGCCGCCTCGCCGTACATCACGGTCACCTTCCGGATCCGCCGCTTCAACCCCGAGATCTCGGACGCGGCGGTCTGGGAGGACTTCCAGATCGAGATCGACCCCAAGGAGCGCGTGCTCGACGCCCTCCACAAGATCAAGTGGGATGTCGACGGCTCGCTCACCTTCCGGCGCTCCTGCGCGCACGGCATCTGCGGTTCCGACGCGATGCGGATCAACGGCAAGAACAGGCTCGCCTGCAAGACGCTGATCAAGGACATCAACCCGGAGAAGCCGATCACGGTCGAGGCCATCAAGGGCCTCACGGTCCTCAAGGACCTCGTGGTCGACATGGAGCCGTTCTTCCAGGCGTACCGGGACGTCATGCCGTTCCTGGTCACCAAGGGCAACGAGCCGACGCGTGAGCGTCTGCAGTCGGCCGAGGACCGCGAGCGCTTCGACGACACCACCAAGTGCATCCTGTGCGCCGCGTGCACGTCGTCCTGCCCGGTCTTCTGGAACGACGGGCAGTACTTCGGTCCGGCCGCGATCGTCAACGCGCACCGCTTCATCTTCGACTCGCGTGACGAGGCGGGCGAGCAGCGCCTGGAGATCCTGAACGACAAGGACGGCGTGTGGCGTTGCCGCACGACGTTCAACTGCACGGACGCCTGCCCGCGTGGCATCGAGGTCACGAAGGCGATCCAGGAGGTCAAGCGCGCGCTGATCACGCGTCGCTTCTGACACCTGGTCCGGTGTGGTGGCCCGCTTCTGTACGCTGCGGCGTGCAGGAGCGGGCCTTTTCATTTTCATTGTGGAGAGCGGGGAGACATGAGCGAGCCGAACCCTTACAAGGACGGTCCCGAGTACCAGTGGGGGCCTGATCAGCAGGCCGGAGCGCCGGGTTACGGATATCCCCAGCCGGGCTCGGGTCCCGCGTACCAGCCGACGCTGGCCGACGGGGTGCCGGTGCCGCCGCAGTATCCGCCGGTGCCGCACGGCGGCGGGGCGCCGCTGCTGAGCCTCGGGGACATCACGGTCGTGGGGGACCAGATCATCACGCCGGCGGGTTCGATGCCGCTCAAGGGCGCGGTGTGGAACGCGATGGACATGTCGCGGACCGAGGAGAAGATCCCGACCGTCGCGATCGTGCTGGCCATCGTCTTCGCCCTGCTCTGCCTGATCGGTCTTCTCTTCCTGCTGATGAAGGAGAAGCAGACGACCGGCTTCATCCAGGTCACCGTGACCAGCGGCGGCCGGCACCACACCACCATGATCCCGGCGACCGGTCCGGACACCATCCACCGGGTCATGGGGCAGCTCAACTACGCGCGCTCGCTGAGCATCTGAGCCGGTAGGGCGGACGGACCGCCGATCCGGCGGGGCCGTGGGTCAGCCGTGCCAGGGCTCCGGGACGTCGGGCTTCTCGGCGGCCGTCATGACGCGGCGGAGCATGTCGTTGAGCAGCACGCGCTCGTCCTTGTCGAGGACGCCGAGGAGCCGCTCCTCCTCGTGGCCGAGGACGTCCATGGCGCCGAGCCAGGTCTCGCGGCCGGAGGCGGTGAGTTCGACGACGACCCGGCGCCGGTCGGTCGTGGAGGGGGTGCGGCGGACGAAGCCGCGCTTCTCCAGGGCGTCCAGCCGGCCGGTGACCGAGGCGGGGGCGAGGTCGAGATCCTGGGCGAGTTCGGAGGGGGCGGCGCTGCCGCCGCGTCCGGCGAGCTTGTGGAGGGTGTCGAACTCGTGGCGTTCGAGGTCGAAGTCGAGCAGGGACTGCTCGCGGACCCGGCGCAGATGGACGGAGAGCTTCTTCATCCGGGTGACCGCGCCCTCGACGACAGGGTCGAGGCCGGGCAGGACCGGCTGCCAGCGCGCCACGTGTTCGTCGGTCCAGTCGCGCTGCTGCGGCCCCGCGGGGTCGGTCGGCTCCATGGACCGATCGTACGACGCCCGCCGCGTTCCTTCGCCGACGAATATTTCGTTGCCAGATATTTCGTTGCCGAATGATTCGGTACCGAAATACTCTCACGGTCATGCCCGTGCCCGCTGCCGCCCCGCAAGAACAGCCGTCCGCCGCCGTGGCCCCGTCCACGCCCGTCCGCCACCCGCTGCGTACCCGCCCCTTCCGGCTGCTCTTCGCCGGCCGGGCGCTCTCCCTCCTCGGCGACGCCGTCATCCCGGCCGCGCTCGCCATCGCCGTCTGGGAGGCCACCGGTTCGACCGCCGCGCTCGCGCTGATCCTGGCCTGCGCGATGGTGCCCAAGCTTCTGCTGCTGCCGGTCGGCGGTGTCGTCGGCGACCGCTTCGACGCCCGTACGGTCGCGATGGCCACCGACCTCGTCCGGTGCGCGGCCCAACTCCTCGTCGCCTGGCAGCTGCTGAGCGGGGAGCCGAGCCTCTGGGTGATCGCGGGCGCGGAGGTCGCCGGCGGCGCGGCCGGGGCGTTCGCGATGCCGACCGGCTCCCCGCTGGTGCGGGGGACGGTCGCACCCGGGGCGCTGCAGCGCGCCAACGCCGCGATGGGGGTGGCCCAGAGCGCCACCCGTATCGGCGGGCCGGCGCTCGCCGGGGTGCTGATCGTGACCGTCGGGCCGGGCTGGGCGTTCGTCCTGGACGCGGCCACGTTCGCGGTCAGCGCCGCGCTGCTGCGCGCGGTGCGCGTCGAGCGGGTCCCGGTCCCCTGCCGCTCGCTGCGCGCCGACCTGAGGGAGGGATGGCGGGAGGTCAGGTCACGCGACTGGTACTGGACCAGCCTCGTCGCCCACAGCGCGTGGAACGCCGCCGCGGCCGTCCTGATGACCCTCGGCCCGTCGATCGCCCTCACCCGGCTCGGCGGCACGGGCGTCTGGGTGGTGTTCCTCCAGACCGGCGCGGTGGGCTTCCTGCTCGGCGCTCTGCTCGCCGACCGGCTGCGTCCCCGGCGACCGGTCCTGGTGGCGAACCTCGGCCTCGCCGCCTACGCCCTGCCCCTGGTCCTCCTGGCCGTCCCCGCCCCCGCGCCGCTGACCGTCGCCGCGTACGGGATCGCCCAGGCCGGCCTCGGCTTCCTCTCGCCGGTCTGGCAGACCGCCGTCCAGCAGGCCGTCCCCGCCCACACCCTCGCCCGCGTCACGTCCTACGACTGGCTGCTCTCGCTGGCCGCCATGCCCCTGGGCTACGCCCTGGCGCCGATCGCCGCCTCCGCCTGGGGGGCGGAGGTCCCCCTGATCGCCGCCGCCGTGATCGTGGGCGGCTGCTGTCTGGGGACGGCCCTGGTGCCGGGAGTGCGGCGCTTCGGCGCCGCACGCTGATCCGCGCCGGTCCGGGCTCAGGCCGCCGCCGACCGGTCTCCCGCCATGGAGAGGAACTCCAGGAGCAGCCGGCTCGTCCCCTCCGGGCGCTCCAGGGCCGGGAGATGGCCCGCCCTGTTCAGGTCGAGGTACCGCGCGTCGGGCAGGAGGGCCGCGAGCCGGGTCGCGATCTCCCGGAAGTCGGCCACGTCGTGCGCCCCGGAGACGACCAGGGTCGGGAGCGCGATCGCGGCGAGTTCCGCCGCCCCGACGCCCGGGTCGACCGGACCGAACTCCTCGGGCGCGGCGAGCTGGACGTCGAAGGCGCGCCGCCGCATGACGCGGACTCGCTCACGCGCCTCGGCTCCGGCCTCGGGGCCGAGCAGGTGTCGACGTTGAGGGCGACCGCTGCGTCGATGTCGCCGGCCTCCAGGAGCGCGTCTTCCCGTCGCCGAAGGAGGAGCCGACGACGGCCGGGCGGTCGGCCGCCCCTTCCCTTTCCGCGCACTTGAACATGTTCAAGTAAAGCCCTACAGTCATGACCGTCAGCTTTTGAACGCGTTCAAGGGAGCGTGGGGCATGGACCTCACTGTCGTCGCGTACATCGTCTACCTGCTCATCAGCGTGGGTCTGACCGTCTGGGTCGCCCGTACGCTCAGCCGCAACGGAAGGATCTTCCTCGCCGACGTCCTGCACGGGAACGAGAAGCTCGCCGACGCCGTGAACCACCTCCTGGTGGTCGGCTTCTACCTCGTCAACTTCGGCTTCGTCGCCCTCTACCTCAGCCAGGACGACGCCGTCACCGACGCCCGGAACCTCTTCGAGGCGCTCTCGGTCAAGCTCGGCGTGGTGCTGCTCGTCCTCGGCGTCATGCACCTCGGCAACGTCTACGTCCTCAACAAGATCCGCCGCCGCGGCGTGATGGAGCGCGAGCAGGTTCCGCCGGTGCCCCCGCAGGGCTGGACCGGCCCCGCCAAGGGCCCCTGGGCACCGCCCGCCACCGGCGCGGGCGCCGGGGCGTGAGCACCCCATGACGACGCCGACCGGACGACCGGTCACGCCTGTCCACCGGCTGACCGTGTTGTACGACGCGGACTGCTCGCTCTGTGTCCACCTGCGGCACTGGCTCCTGCGGCAGCGCCAGCTCGTCCCGCTCGACCTCGTCCCGGCCGCCTCCCAGGAGGCCAGGCGCCGCTTCCCCGGCCTCGACCACGAGTCCACCCTGCGTGAGATCACCGTGATCGGGGACCGGGGGCAGGTCTACCGCGCCGCCTCCGCCTGGATCGTCTGCCTCTGGGCGCTTGCCGACCACCGGCCCAAGGCCCACTGGCTGGCCACCCCGGCCGGGCAGCCCTTCGCCCGGGCGACCGTCCTCGCCGCCGCCAAGTGGCGCGAGGCGGTCAAGGCCTACGGGCCGGCCTGCGAGGACGGGCTGTGTGAGGCGCCCGGCGCGCCCGGCTAGGCTCGGGCAGTGTGAAGGACGTGAAGGAAGAGAAGCCCGCCGGACCCGACGCCGCGGCGGAGAAGTCCCCCGCCAAGGCCCCGAAGAGCGAACAGACCCGCACCCTCATCCTCGAGACCGCCCTCCGGCTCTTCAAGGAGCGCGGTTACGACAAGACGACGATGCGGGCGATCGCCCAGGAGGCCGGGGTCTCCGTCGGCAACGCGTACTACTACTTCTCCTCCAAGGAACACCTCGTCCAGGGCTTCTACGACCGGATCGCCGAGGAGCACCAGGCGGCCGTCGCCGAGATCCTCGACAGCGACGAGAAGGACCTCACGGCCCGCATCCGCGGGGTCCTCCTCGGCTGGCTCGACATCGCCGAGCCGTACCACGAGTTCGCGGCCCAGTTCTTCAAGAACGCCGCCGACCCGGACAGCCCCCTCAGCCCCTTCTCCCCCGAGTCGGAGGGCCCGCGCGAGGCCGCCATCGAGGTGTACCGCCGCGTCATCGCGGGGGCCTCGGTGAAGATCGACCCCGAACTGGCCGAACCGCTCCCGCAGTTGCTCTGGCTCCAGCAGATGGGCCTGGTGCTGTTCTGGGTGTACGACCGCTCCGAAGGCTGCGCCAACAGCCGCCGCCTGGTCGAACGCCTGGCACCGGTCACCGCCCGGGCGATCTCGCTCTCGCGCTTCCGGCTGCTGCGCCCGCTGGTGAAGGAGACGCACGACCTCCTCGCCGACTTCATGCCGACGGCGGCCGGGATGGCGGCCTCGGGCAAGCCGAAGCGGGCGGTGCCGAAGACGAAGAAGCCCGAGAAGAAGCCGTAGAGAGGGCCCTGGACAAGGCCGTGGAGAAGGCCCTGGAGCGGGCCTGATCACCTGGAGAAGGCCGTAGAGAAAGCCTAGATCCAGTTGAGTTCCCACAGACGCCAGATGCCGGTGCCGTCCGAGAGGTACTGGGACCCGGCGACGTCCTCCGTCGCCAGGACGTAGTCCTTCTTCTGCCACAGCGGCACCAGCGGGACCTCGGCGGCGACCTCCGCCTGGATGTCCTCGAAGGCGTTGGCGGCGGCGGCCCGCTCGCTGTACTGCTGCGTGGCGTAGATCAGCGAGTCGATCTTCTTGCTGCCGAAGCCGTTGTGCATGGCGTTGCCGGTACCGACGAGCGGCGCGGTGAAGCTGTCCGAGTCCGGGAAGTCGGGGAGCCAGCCGACCGGGTACGCGTCGTAGTCGCCCCGTACATAGGCCTTCTGGAACTCCGTCCACTCCGCGTCCACGAGCTCGACCTCGAACAGGCCCGTCTCCTCCAGCTGCCGCTTCAGTTCGGCCGCCTCGGCGGCGTAGGTGGCGTCCTTGCGGTGGCCGAGGGTGAAGCGCACCGGGGTCTCGACGTCGGCGTCCTCCAGCAGGCTCGCGGCCTTCTTCTTGGAGGGCTCCGGGTACCGGTCGTAGAAGGAGGTGCTGTGGCCGTTGAAGCCCTGCGGGATCAGGGAGTACAGCGGCTGAACGGTGTCGTGGTAGGCGCCGGTGACGATCGCCGGCCGGTCGATCACGGCGGCGACGGCCTGCCGGACCGCCTTCTCCGCCATGGGAGAGCCGGACTTCACGTTGAAGTAGAGATTGCGGATCTCGGCCGTCTGCGCCTCGGTGATCCGGGTGGAGCCTCCGCCCGTCCCCAGCGTGGAGAGGAACTCCGGCGGCAGCTGCCGGTGCGTGACGTCGACCTTCCTGGCCTTCCAGGCGGAGGCCAGCCCCTCGGACTCGGTGAAGTACTTCACCACGACCGGGCCGCCGGCCCTGGCGACCGCGCCCCTGTACGACGGGTTGGGCTCGAGCCGCGCGCTCTCGCCGGGCTTGTACTCCTTCAGGACGTACGGCCCCGAACCGTCGACGCTGTTGCCCTCGCGCAGCTTGTTCGCCGGGTACTGGGTGCGGTCCACGATCGAGCCGGCGCCGGTGGCGAGCTTCAGCGGGAAGGTCGCGTCGCGTCCGCTCAGGTGGAAGGTGACGGTCCGGCCGTCGGCCACGACCGACTTGAGGGTGGGGAAGAGCGACTGCGGACCGACGTCCGACTTGATGCCCAGCATCCGCTCGAAGGAGTACACGACGTCCTCGCCGGTGACCTTGCGGCCGTTGGCGAAGGTGAGGTCGTCCCGGAGCTCGCACCGGTACGTGCTGAGTCTGGCGTCCGCGAACTTGCAGCTCTCGGCGGCGTCCGGGACCGGTGTGGTGACGCCGGGCTGGAAGGTCAGCAGCGACTGGAAGACGTTGCTGTACATCGCCCAGGAGCCGGCGTCATAGGCGCCGGCCGGGTCGAGGGACGTGACCTCGTCGGTGGTACCGACGGTGATGGCGTCGGTCCGGACGTCGTCGGAGGGCAGCAGCTGCCAGCCTCCCACTCCGGCGGCCACCAGAACTCCACACGTGATGAGGATCCGAAGACGGACCGTCGACCGCATCGCGCTGTTTCCCTTTTTTAGAGCCCACCCCTGTCGCGGCGGCGCCCCGGCCGTGCCGCGATGGCGCCCACCCAATCACACGGAATTCACAAGCGGAAGAGTGAACCTTCACACCCTTCACGCAGCGGGGCTCCCTCGCTCCTCAGGTCTGCTTCGAGGCGAGTTCCACGAGCGTGATGTCGGAGGGCGCGCCGACCCGGACCGGGGGTCCCCAGGCGCCCGCGCCCCGGGAGACGTAGAGCTGGGTGTCGCCGTAGCGCTCCAGGCCCGCGACGGTCGGGTTGGCCAGCTCGGCGAGGTAGTTGCCGGGCCAGAGCTGGCCGCCGTGGGTGTGGCCGGAGAGCTGGAGGTCGACGCCGTGGCGGACGGCGTCGTGGACGACGACCGGCTGGTGCGCGAGCAGGACGGTGGCCTTGGCGCGGTCGCGGTCGCCGAGCGCCCGGGCGAAGTCGGGGCCCTGGCCCTCTCTCTCGCCGGCGATGTCGTCGACTCCGGCGAGGTCGAACCCGGCGCCGATCTCGACGCGTTCGTTGCGCAGCGGGCGCAGGCCGAGCTCGCGGACGTGGTCGACCCAGGCGTCGGCACCGGAGAAGTACTCGTGGTTGCCGGTCACGAAGAAGGAGCCGTGGCGGGCGCGGAGCCGGGCGAGCGGCTCGGCGGCGGTCCCGAGGTTCTCGACGGTGCCGTCGACGAGGTCGCCGACGACGGCGATCAGGTCGGGCTGGGTGGCGTTGATGGCGTCGACGATGCGCTGGGTGTGGGCGCGGCCGAGGACGGGCCCGAGATGGATGTCGGACACGACGGCGATCCGGTAGCCGTGGGCGGCGCGGGGCACCTTGGCGAGCGGCACGGTGACCCGCTTGACGCGCGGCCCGCGCAGCACGCCGTACGTCCCGTAGCCGACCGTCCCGACGGCGGCGGCCGCCGCGGCCCCACCGACGACCCGCGAGACGAACAACCGCCGCGAGAGGGCAGAGGCCCCGGCGGTCCCGGCGTCCATACGGGCGTCCACGTCCGCGTGGGTGCCGGTGCCCGTGCGGGCGTCCGTGCCGGGCTCCACGTCCGCGTGGGTGCCGGTGCCCGTGCGGGCGTCCGTGCCGGCCTCCGCGCCCGTGTGGGTGCCGCCGGCGGCCGTGCGGGCGGTGTCGCCCTCCCCGCCGGCGGTCGCGAGACCCGCGTCGCTGCCGGTGGCCGTCAGGCCCGCGGTGGCCCCTGCGGTCGCGAGGCCGGTGTCGGTCCCGGTTTGCGGGCCGCTTGGAGTGGGCTCGGTCAGCGTGTCGCCGTGCGGCGGGACGCTGTCGGCTCCGGCGACCGCCGTACGCCCCGCCGGGGCGGTGCCTGCGGCCACGGCCGCGTCCAGCCCCGCAGGCGCGGGCGGCAGGCCGTCCAGGGCCGGAGGTACGGACACAGGGGCGCCGCCCCCGGGGGTCGCGGCCGGGCCGGGGTTCGCCGGCCGGCGTTCCAGCCACCGGCGCAGCAGGGGGCGGACCGCCTCGCCGACGGCCAGGGCGAGCGTCACGTACAGCAGCAGTGCCAGCCAGAGATAGCCGGGCCAGGCCACGGTCTGCTGGAGCCAGAACGGGGCGCCCGCGCGGGAGGAGACCAGGGCGGCGAACGACAGCAGCGGCAGCGCGAACGCCGCCACCGTGCCCACGCGGCGCGCCGCGCTCCCCCGCGCCGTCACATCGCGCACCAGGCGTCGCCACACGTACCAGTGGACCCCGCCCAGCAGGGCGAGGACCACGATGAGCCCCAGCAGGAAGACGAGCACGAGCCCCAACCCCTATCCGCGATCGCGATCGCGTCTCGATGCGCGTACGCCACGCAACCCGATCACACCGATCACCGTCCCCAGGACAAAGGACGTGATGGCGAGCAGCAGATGAACCCAGAAGTAGGCCGTCGGGTCGCCCGCGTCGTCGAAGGCGAGACCGCTCGCGTCGTTCCAGAGGTTCTTGACGAAGGTGATCCAGATGAACCAGCTCCACACCCCGAAGGCGAGCAGGAACCAGGAGACGGGCCGGCTGAGCTTCATGTCCCCAGTATCCTCGCCCGGCCCACAGGCCCCGCGTCCGGGTGGACGGCCGCCCGGGAACCGCCTGGCGGGGTTCGGTTCGCTGAGCCGTACCTGTACGTTCTCGACCGTGCCTGCTTCGAACAAGACCGCTTGGGCGGTCACCGCCGCCGCGCTTCTCCCCCTCCTCGCCGCCTCACCGGCGGCCCACGCGGACAGCAAGGAGGACAAACAGCCCAAGCCTCCCGCCGTCATGTCCACCGTCGGAGGCGCGCTGCTCGGCCGGCCGGGCACCCAGGTCCAGCTCGGCCCCGGCGCGCCCGTGCTGCCCAAGGAGCTGTCCGCCCGGTCCTGGATCGTCGCGGACGCGGAGAGCGGCGCCGTGCTCGCCGCGCACAACTCCCACTGGCGCCTGGCCCCGGCCTCCACGCTCAAGATGCTCTTCGCGGACACGCTCCTGCCGAAGTTCCCGAGGACGGCGCTCCACACCGTCGCCCCCACGGACCTGGCGGGTATCGGCTCGGGCTCCAGCCTCGTCGGGATCAAGGAGAAGCAGACCTACAGCGTCCACGACCTCTGGCTGGGCGTCTTCCTTCGCTCGGGCAACGACGCCGTGCGTGTCCTGTCCGCGATGAACAACGGCATTCCGCAGACCGTGCGGGACATGAACGAGCGCGCCGCCGAGCTGCAGGCGCTCGACACCCACGTGGTCTCGCCGGACGGCTACGACGCCCCGGGCCAGGTCTCCTCCGCATACGACCTGACCCTGATCGCCCGCAGCGGTATGCAGAACGCGGACTTCCGGGAGTACAGCGCCACGGCCCGCGCGACGTTCCCCGGCGAGCTGAAGCCCGGCAAGAAGCGCGAGACCTTCGAGATCCAGAACACCAACCGGCTGCTGACCGGCGGGTTCGGCATCGCGCCGTACCAGGGGATCGCGGGCGTCAAGAACGGCAGCACCACCCACGCGGGCTCCACGTTCACCGGCGTCGCGGAGCGCAACGGCAAAGTGCTTCTCGTGACGGTGATGAACCCGTCCTCCAAGGAGCAGCACGCGGTCTACAAGGAGACTGCCCGGCTCCTCGACTGGGGCTTCGCCGCGGCCGGCAAGGTGAAGCCGGTCGGCGAACTGGTCCCGCCGAAGTCCGCCCGTACGAAGCCGGGAACCGAGAGCAGCACGGTACCCACGCCCCGCATGGACGCGCCCGGCACGGTGCTCGAAAGCGCCGTGGCCGAGAAGAAGTCCGACGGGGCGGGGATCGCCCTCGCCCTGGTCGGCGGGGTCCTGGCGCTGATCGCGGGCGGGGTCTTCCTCGTCAACCGCCGCTGGCCGCTGCCGGAGCTGGTCCGTCGTCGTCAGCGTGCGGAGGACGAGTCGGACGACTAGGTTCCTTGGACCCGGTGGCGGTCCAGGCCGCGCAGTAGAGCAGCAGCTTCGCGGTGAAATTGATCCACAGCAGCAGCGCGACCGGGACGCCGAACGCGCCGTACATCGACTTCGCCGCGACGCCGCTCATATAGCCGCCGAGGAGCAGTTTCAGCAGTTCGAAGCCGACCGCGCCGATCACCGCCGCCACCACCAGTCGACGGCGCGGCGGCTCGACGCCGGGGAGCAGCGTCAGGACGTACAGCAGGATGAGGAAGTCGGCGACGGCGGCGACGGCGACCGCCGCAATCTGCAGCAGGATGCCGCCCGCCCCGCGGTCGGAGATCCCGATCCGGTCGGCGGTCCAGCCGATGGCGGTGGAGCCGAGCCAGGAGGCGGCGAGCGAGCCGAGTCCCACACCGCCGAGCCCGAGCAGCACGATCGCGTCCTTGCCCTTGCGTACGACGGGGTTGCCCTCGTCCTCGTCGTCGATGCCCCACACCGCGCGCAGGCAGTCGCGCATCGAGCCGACCCAGCCGATGCCGGTGAGGAGCAGCAGCGCGCCGGCGACGATGCCGACGGTGCCGGCGTTGTCGACCAGCGCGTTGATGTTCAGCTGATCGGAGATCCCCGGGACCTGCTCGGCGATCCGCGCCTCGATCGTGTCGAGCTGCTCACGGCTGAGCAGCGCGGCGCCGATCGCCGCGGCGACGGTGATCAGGGGGAAGAGGGCGAGGAAGCTGAGGAAGGTGACGGCGGCGGCGAGGCGGGTCCAGTGGGCCTCGTCGAGGGTCTCGTACGAGCGCCAGGCGTGCGTGCGCATGAGCCGGGCGGCCCAGGGGCCGATGACGGGGAGCTTCGTCAGCCATTCCATGTCGTACGCCTACCCGTTGATCCACCGCTTGACCGGACGGGCTCCGTTCCCGGCCCCGGCCCCGGCCCCGGCCTCAGGAGTCTCACAGGTCCGTGACCGCCATCCCGTACATCGCCGCCCACACAAGCCCGATGACGGCGAGCGGCCGGTCGCGCAGGACGACGTCCTCGGGGGCTCCGGCCGTGCCCCGGTCCGCGAAGACGGCGTAGCGCAGCACGGCGAGGATGAAGGCGATCATGGAGAGCTGGCGCCAGGGGAGCAGAGCGCCGTGGGCGACGCCGCCGCTCTCCAGCGCCCACAGGCAGTAGCCGAGGACGGCGACACCGGCCGCCAACTGCCAGACGAAGCGCAGATATCCGGTCGTGTACTGGGTGAGCAGCGCGCGGGTCGCGCCCCGCGCGGCCTCCATCTCGACGGCTTCGGAGTACCGCTTGGCGGCGACCATGAAGAGCGCGCCGAAGCCGGTGGTGATGAGGAACCAGCGGGAGAGCGGGATGGCGAGCGCGACACCGCCGATCATCGCCCGCATCAGGAAGCCGGTGGTGACGACGGCGAGGTCGACGACGAGGACGTGCTTGAGCCGGACGCAGTACGCGAACTGCATGGCGAGGTACGCGATGAGGAGCGCGGCCGTCATGGGGTTGCAGAGCACCGCGCTCGCGGCGGCGGCCCCGAGAGCGAGGAGGGTTCCGGTGGCGTAGGCGAGGGGTACGGGGACGAGCCCGGCGGCCACGGGGCGGTGGCGTTTGACGGGGTGGGCGCGGTCGGCGGCGGCGTCGCGGGCGTCGTTGACGAGGTAGACGGCGGCGGCGGCCGCCGTGAACAGGGCGAAGACCAGGGCGAGTCGGGCCGCCGTGTGCCAGGAGAGGAGCTGGCCGGCGGCGGCGGGCGCGGCGACGACGAGGACGTTCTTGACCCACTGCCGGGGGCGCGCGGTCCGCAGCAGCCCGAGCGGCACGGCGAAGGCCCGTCGTACGGGGGCCGGTTCCGGCCCCCGTACGACGACGGGCGAGTCGAGCACGGCGGCCGCCCCCGTGGCGCGCTCGGTCATGAGGCCCGCCGTCGCTCGCCGCCCACCCCGTGATGCGCCGCCCCGTCGTGTGCCACCCCGTGACGTGGTGCCGCCCCGTCATGTGTCACCCGGCCATGTGCCGCACCGCCGTGTGTCGCACCGCCATGTGTCGCACCCCCAGGTGCCGTGCGCAGCCAGCGGCGGCCGATGCCCGCCGTCAGCGCGCCGAGGAGGGCGCCGGCGGCCACGTCCGTCGGGTAGTGGACGCCGACCACCAGGCGGGAGGCGCACATCGCGGCGGCCAGCGGGGTGGCGAGGCGGCGGCCCGCCGGATGCAGGGCGCCGAAGGCGACGGCCGCCGCCGCGGCGGAGGTCGCGTGGGAGCTGGGGAAGGAGTGCCGGCCCGCCGTGCGGACCAGGGGTTCGTACTCCGCCACCCCGGGCCGCGCCCTGCGCACCACCCGCTTGACGCCCATGCTCGCCAGATGCGCCCCGGCGATCAGGGCCGTACCGCGCAGCCAGCCGGTCCGGCGGCGCCGGTCCACCGCCGCGCCCGTGAGCCCGGCGGCGAGCCAGAGCGCGCCGTGTTCCCCGCCGTAGGAGAGCGCGCGGGCCGCCGTCGCCACCGGCGCCCGCCGTCCGCAGCCGCGCAGGACGGCCAGGAGCCTCCGCTCGGCACCGGCCCAGTCCGCGTATCGCATCGGCTCCGCCTCCCCGGTTCTCGGTCAACCAGGGGCGACTCTGGCCCGGCGGGCCGTCGACCGCACGGCAATCTTTCCTGACACTCCTTTAATCACCCATTCGGCGAACCGAACGGCAAACCGCACATAAGTGACAGGCAGGGCGATACGGTCGCCTCCATGGCTGCCGAGACCACCACCGACACCGAGGCCCTGGACACGTCCGAACCCCTCACCGGCTGGGGCCGCACCGCGCCCACCCTCGCACGCGTGCTCCGCCCCCGTACCTACGAGGAGGCGTCCGAAGCCGTCCGCGCCTGCGGCGCCCGCGGTTCCATCGCCCGCGGCCTCGGCCGCGCCTACGGCGACGCCGCGCAGAACGCCGGCGGCTCCGTCCTCGACATGACCGGCCTCGACCGCGTCCGTACCATCGACGCCACCACCGGCGTCGTCGTCTGCGACGCCGGGGTGAGCCTGCACCGGCTGATGGAGGTGCTGCTGCCGCTCGGCTGGTTCGTCCCCGTCTCCCCCGGCACCCGGTACGTCACCGTCGGCGGCGCGATCGGCGCCGACATCCACGGCAAGAACCACCACGTCTCCGGCTCCTTCACCCGGCACGTGACCTCCCTCGAACTCCTCACCGCCGACGGGGAGATCCGTACGGTCGTCCCCGGGAGCGACCTCTTCGACGCCACCGCGGGCGGCATGGGTCTCACCGGCGTGATCCTCTCCGCCACCCTCCGGCTCCTGCCCGTCGAGACCTCCCTGATGACCGTCGACACCGAGCGCGCCACCGACCTCGACGACCTGATGGCCCGGCTCACCGCCGGCGACCACCGCTACCGCTACTCCGTCGCCTGGATCGACCTGCTCGCCCGCGGCGCCGCCACCGGCCGCTCGGTCCTCACCCGCGGCGACCACGCCCCGTACGACGCACTCCCCCGCCGCGCCCGCCGCGCACCGCTCGCCTTCCGCCCCGGCAGGCTGCCCGCGGCCCCCGCGCTCGTCCCGGAGGGGCTGCTCGGCCGCACCACCGTCGGCCTGTTCAACGACGTCTGGTACCGCAGGGCGCCGCGCCGGCGCACCGGCGAACTCCAGCGCCTGTCCGCCTTCTTCCATCCCCTCGACGGCGTGCCGCACTGGAACCGGATCTACGGCCGCGGCGGCTTCGTGCAGTACCAGTTCGTCGTCGGGTACGGCCACGAGGAGACCGTGCGCCGGATCGTGAAGCGCGTCGCGCGCCGCGGCTGCCCCTCCTTCCTCGCCGTACTGAAACGCTTCGGCGAGGGCGACCCCGGCTGGCTCTCCTTCCCCATGCCCGGCTGGACGCTCGCGCTGGACATCCCGGCCAGGCTCTCCGGGCTCGGCGCCTTCCTCGACGAGCTCGACGAGGAGGTGGTGGACGCCGGCGGCCGGGTCTACCTCGCGAAGGACTCGCGGCTGCGCCCCGACCTGCTCCACGCGATGTACCCGAGGCTCGCCGACTTCCAGGCGCTGCGCGCCGCGCTCGACCCGCGCTCCGTCTTCACCTCGGACCTCTCCCGTCGTCTCGCCCTCTGAGGAGTTTGATCGTCATGAAGGACGCCTTCGGCACCCCGCAGTCCCTGCTCCTGCTCGGCGGCACCTCCGAGATCGGTCTCGCCACCGCCCGCCGGCTGATCGCCCGCCGCACCCGTACGGTCTGGCTGGCCGGGCGTCCCTCCCCCGCCCTGACGGCCGCCGCCGACTCGCTGCGCGCGCTGGGCGCCGACGTCCGCACCGTCCCGTTCGACGCGCTCGACCCGGAATCGCACGAGGAGCGGCTGGGCAAGATCTTCACCGAGGGCGACATCGACCTCGTCCTGCTGGCCTTCGGGATCCTCGGCGACCAGGCGCGCGACGAGGCCGATCCGCTCGCCGCCGTCCGGGTCGCCCAGACCAACTACACGGGGGCCGTCTCGGCGGGCCTGGTCTGCGCGCGGGCCCTGCAGTCGCAGGGGCACGGCTCCCTGGTGGTGCTCTCCTCGGTGGCCGGCGAGCGGGCCCGGCGGGCCAATTTCATCTACGGCTCGTCCAAGGCCGGTCTCGACGCCTTCGCCCAGGGGCTCGGGGACGCGCTGTACGGCACGGGCGTGCACGTGATGGTCGTACGGCCCGGGTTCGTGCGGTCGAGGATGACGGCGGGGCTGGCGGAGGCTCCGCTGGCGACCACTCCGGAGACGGTCGCCAGGGCGATCGAGCTGGGGCTGCGGCGGCGCTCGGAGACGGTGTGGGTGCCGGGGGCGCTGCGGGTGGTGATGTCGGCGCTACGGCACGTGCCGAGGCCGGTGTTCCGCCGCCTGCCGGTGGGCTAGCCCGCCCGGGGGCGGCCGGTGGCGAGGGTCCGAGGGTCAGCCGGCCGCGCGGGTGTGGGTGCCGAGGGGGCTGCCCTGGGCGGGCACGGAGGAGGTGGAGAGGCCCCCGCCGAACTCGTACGCGTGCAGCTTGCGCCACACCCCGTCCGCGCCCTGCTCGTAGAGCCCGAAGGACGAGCAGGTCCACCCCGCCTCGAACTCGGCCAGCTCTTCGTACGCCCGGTCCATCGCCTCCTCGGAGATGCCGTGCGCCACCGTCACGTGCGGGTGGTACGGGAACTGCAGTTCGCGCACGAGCGGCCCGGAGGCGTCGCGCACCCGCTGCTGGAGCCAGGTGCAGGCGGAGACGCCCTCCGCGAGCTGGACGTAGACCACCGGCGACAGCGGCCGGAACGTCCCCGTCCCGCTGAGCCGCATCGGGAAGGGGTGGACGCCGGCCGCGACCCCGGCGAGATGCTCCTCGACCGCGGGCAGCCGGGAGTCGTCCACCTCGGTGGGCGGCAGCAGGGTGACATGCGTGGGGATGCCGTGCGCGGCGGGATCACCGAAGCCCGCGCGCCGCTTCTGGAGCAGGCTGCCGTAGGGCTCCGGGACCGCGATCGAAACGCCGAGCGTTACGGTCCCCACGTCTCTCACTCCTCATCTGATCGGTCGGTCCGCGCGTGTGGTCCGCGCGTGTGGTCCGGGTCTGTGGTCCGGGTCCGTGGTCCACGTGTGGTGGTGCAGCGCCAGTGTGCGGCCTGCACCACCTCTGTGGCCAGGGTCCTCGGACTCAGTGCTTGGCGGGCAGGAAGCCCATCCGCTCGTACGTCTTCGCCAGCGTCTCGGCGGCGACGGCGCGGGCCTTCTCCGCGCCCTTGGCCAGGATCGAGTCCAGCGTCTCGGGGTCGTCCAGGTATTCCTGCGTACGGCTCCGGAACGGCGTGACGAAGTCCACCATGACCTCCGCCAGGTCGGTCTTCAGCGCGCCGTACATCTTGCCCTCGTACTCCTGTTCCAGCGCGGCGACGGACGTGCCGGTGAGCGTGGAGAGGATCGTGAGCAGGTTCGAGACGCCGGCCTTGTTCACCGGGTCGAAGCGGATGACCGTGTCGGTGTCGGTGACCGCGCTCTTCACCTTCTTCGCCGTCGTCTTCGGGTCGTCGAGCAGGTTGATCAGACCCTTGGGCGTGGACGCCGACTTGCTCATCTTGATGGTCGGGTCCTGCAGGTCGTAGATCTTCGCCGTCTCCTTGAGGATGTACGGCGCCGGGATCGTGAAGGTGTCGCCGAAGCGGCCGTTGAACCGCTCCGCGAGGTCGCGGGTCAGCTCGATGTGCTGGCGCTGGTCCTCGCCGACGGGGACCTGGTGGGCCTGGTACAGCAGGATGTCGGCGACCTGGAGGATCGGGTACGTGAAGAGGCCGACGGTGGCCCGGTCGGCGCCCTGCTTGGCGGACTTGTCCTTGAACTGGGTCATGCGGGAGGCCTCGCCGAAGCCGGTGAGGCAGTTCATGACCCAGCCGAGCTGCGCGTGCTCGGGGACGTGACTCTGGACGAAGAGCGTGCAGCGCTCCGGGTCGAGGCCCGCGGCCAGCAGCTGGGCGGCGGCGAGCCGGGTGTTGGCACGCAGCTCCGCGGGGTCCTGCGGGACCGTGATCGCGTGCAGGTCCACCACCATGTAGAAGGCGTCGTGGGTCTCCTGCAGGGCGACCCACTGGCGGACGGCGCCGAGGTAGTTGCCGAGGTGGAACGAGCCTGCGGTGGGCTGGATTCCGGAGAGCACACGAGGACTGTCAGAGGCCATGCCCCACATTCTCTCAGGTGTGGGAACCGATCCCGGACTGCCGGTGTATCAAAGGTGTGAGGACGCGGGAGGGGGGCCTGATCGTCGATGAGGCCGCGGTGATCGCTCGGGTGCGCGCCGGGGAGGCGGAGGCGTACGCGACGCTGGTCCGCGCCCATACGGCGGTCGCGCTGCGGGCCGCGGTGGCGTGCGGGGCGGGCGCGGAGGCCGAGGACGTGGTGCAGCAGGCGTTCTTCAAGGCGTACCGCTCGCTGGGGCGGTTCAAGGAGGGAGCGTCGTTCCGGCCCTGGCTGCTGCGGATCGTGGTCAATGAGACGAGGAACACAGTGCGCTCGGTGGGGCGGCAGCGTGCCGTCGCGGGCCGGGAGGCGGACCTGCTCGGCGGCGAGCCGCGGATACCGGAGTCGGCGGACCCGGCGGTGGCGGTCGAGGAGCAGGAGCGGCGCCGGCACCTGCTCGCGGCCCTGGACGGGCTGGGCGAGGACCATCGCCAGGTGGTGATCCACCGGTATCTGCTGGAGCTGGACGAGGCGGAGACGGCCGAGGCCCTGGGCTGGCCGAGGGGGACGGTGAAGTCCCGGCTGAGCCGGGCGCTGAAGAAGCTGGAGACGATCCTTCCGGGAGGGGGTGAGGAGCATGGCTGAGGAAGGGCTGCCCGAGGAGCTGCGGGCGCTGGGGCGGGGGCTGAGGGTGCCGGACGTGGACGGCGAGTCGATGGCCGAGCGGGTGCTGGCCCAGCTGCTGGCCGAGCACGTGCCGGCGCCGGCGCCCCGGCGGCGGTTCGAGTGGCTGCGGCGGCGGTGGCGGGCCCTGCTCGCGGCCGTCTCCGGGCTTCTGGTGGTCCTGGTGCTCACACCGCCGGTGCGGGCGGCGGTCGCGGACTGGCTCGGCTTCGGCGGGGTCGAGGTGCGGTACGACCCGGGGGCGCGGCCGGCGCCGGGGGCGGCGGTTCCGGGGTGCCCTGATCCGGTGGCGCTGGGCGAGGCCGGGCGCCGGGCCGGCTTCGAGCCCCTGATACCCCGGGCGCTCGGCGCCCCGGACGCGGTGTCGGTCACGGGGTCGGCCGCGCGCGGGCGAGCGGTGATCAGCCTCTGCTGGCGGGAGGGGGAGGGGATCGTCCGGCTCGACCAGTTCCCGGCGACGCTGGACGGCGCCTTCGGCAAGCTGGTCAGGACGCAGCCGGAGTGGGTCGATCTGCCGGACGGCGCGCAGGGCTATTGGTTCGCGGCCCCGCATCTGCTCACCTTCCCGATGACGGACGCGTCCGGCTCGGTATGGACGCACGAGGTCCGCACGGCCGGCCCCACGCTCCTGTGGACGAGGAACGGGGGCGCGCTCACCCTCCGCCTGGAGGGCATACCGGACCGGGAGCGGGCCCGCCGCACGGCGGAGTCGACCGGCTGACGGTCGGCGGCGGGCGCCGGGGTGGCCGCCCCGGCCGCCGGTGGTCCGGTGGCCGGGGCGCAGGCGCCCGCGTGGGGGCGCCGGGGTGGTCAGACCGGGAGGCCGGGGGCCGGGAAGGCGGCCATCAGCTCCGCGACCTCGGCGCGGACGGCGAGGAGCGCGTCCTCGTCGCCCGTGCCCGCAGCGGCGACACCGCGATCGATCCACGCGGCGACCTGGGCCATGTGCTCCGTGCCGAGGCCCCGGGAGGTGAGGGAGGGGGTGCCGATGCGGATGCCGGAGGGGTCGAAGGGCTTCCGGGTGTCGTAGGGGACGGTGTTGTAGTTGACGACGATCCCGGCTCGGTCGAGAGCCTTCGCGGCGATCTTGCCCGGGACCTGCTTGGGGGTGAGGTCCATCAGGATCAGGTGGTTGTCGGTGCCGCCGGAGACCAGGTCGAAGCCGCGGGCGAGCAGCGCCTCGGCGAGGGCCTTGGCGTTGGCGACGACCGCGTGGGCGTAGTCACGGAAGGAGGGCTGGGCGGCCTCGTGCAGGGCGACGGCCACGGCGGCGGTGGTCTGGTTGTGCGGGCCTCCCTGGAGGCCGGGGAAGACGGCCTTGTCGAGGGCCTTGGCGTGCTCCTCGCGGGACATGAGCATGGCGCCGCGCGGGCCGCGCAGGGTCTTGTGTGTGGTGGTGGAGACGACGTCGACGTGCGGGACCGGGGAGGGGTGGGCGCCACCGGCGATCAGGCCGGCGATGTGGGCGATGTCGGCGACGAGCACGGCGCCGGCCTCGCGGGCGATCTCGCCGAAGGCGGCGAAGTCGATCGTGCGCGGCAGCGCGGTGCCGCCGCAGAAGATCACCTTCGGCCGTTCCTTGAGCGCGAGTTCGCGGACCTGGTCGAAGTCGATGAGACCGGTGTCCTGGCGTACGCCGTACTGCACGCCGTGGAACCAGGTGCCGGTGGCCGAGACGCCCCAGCCGTGGGTGAGGTGGCCGCCCATCGGCAGGGCCATGCCCATCACGGTGTCACCGGGCCGGGCGAAGGCGAGGTAGACGGCGAGGTTGGCCGGGGAGCCGGAGTAGGGCTGGACGTTGGCGTGGTCGACGCCGAAGAGCGCCTTGGCGCGTTCGACGGCGAGGGTCTCGATCCGGTCGATGTTCTGCTGGCCCTCGTAG
This sequence comes from Streptomyces sp. NPDC015346, assembly GCF_043078785.1. Taxonomy (NCBI): domain Bacteria; kingdom Bacillati; phylum Actinomycetota; class Actinomycetes; order Kitasatosporales; family Streptomycetaceae; genus Streptomyces; species Streptomyces sp. NPDC015346. Next base: position 247,950 of record NZ_JBIBTW010000004.1, read on the forward strand.
TAGCGGCGGCCGGGGTAGCCCTCGCTGTACTTGTTCTGCAGGACGGTGCCGGACGCTTCGAGCACGGCGTGGGAGACGTAGTTCTCGCTGGGGATCAGGCGCAGGGTCTCGGCCTGCAGGCGCTCCTCGGCGGCGACGAGGGCGGCGAGTTCGGGGTCGGCGGCGGCGAGCGCGGGGTGCGGGGCGGTCATGGCGTTCCTCCGGGGCGTTCGGCTGATCCCGGTGCGCCACGGCGAGTCGACGGTCGCGGCGCCACACGGGAAAGGGTCCCGCGGCGCCCAGGCGAGCGGCGCCTCGTGTGTCTGCCGCGCACGGCTCCCCCGGGGTCGCTTCCCCGTACGCCAGTCGCCGTGCGTGTTCGCAGCCTAGCGGGCGCGTCGCCGTCGAGGTTTCCCCGTCCGGCATCCGAGCGACGATAAGAAAGGGGCCACACCCACCCCCCGGGCCGCAGGACGAACGGAGATCCCGTGTCGAGGACGCAAGACGCGATCGCTTCCGCGGAGGCGCACAGCGCACACAACTACCACCCCCTGCCCATCGTGGTCGCCTCGGCGGACGGGGCGTGGATGACCGATGTCGAGGGGCGCCGCTATCTCGACATGCTCGCCGGGTACTCGGCGCTGAACTTCGGGCACGGCAACCGTCGGCTGATCGAGGCGGCGCGGGCGCAGCTGGAGCGGGTGACGCTCACGTCGAGGGCGTTCCACCACGACCGGTTCGCGGAGTTCTGTACGCGCCTCGCGGAGTTGTGCGGCAAGGAGATGGTCCTGCCGATGAACACGGGCGCGGAGGCGGTCGAGACGGCCGTGAAGACCGCGCGGAAGTGGGGGTACGAAGTGAAGGGCGTGCCGGACGGGCACGCGAAGATCGTGGTGGCGGCGAACAACTTCCACGGCCGGACGACGACGATCGTCAGCTTCTCCACGGATCACGAGGCGCGGGACCACTACGGCCCGTACACCCCGGGCTTCGAGATCGTTCCGTACGGCGACCTGACGGCGATGGAGCGGGCGGTCACGGAGAACACGGTCGCGGTCCTTCTGGAGCCGATCCAGGGCGAGGCCGGTGTCCTGGTGCCGCCGGCCGGATATCTGCGCGGGGTGCGGGAGTTGACCCGGGCGCGGAACGTGCTGTTCATGGCGGACGAGATCCAGTCGGGCCTCGGCCGGACCGGGAAGACCTTCGCGTGCGAGCACGAGGGTGTCGTGCCGGACATGTACATCCTGGGCAAGGCGCTGGGCGGCGGTGTCGTGCCGGTCTCCGCCGTGGTGGCGGACCGGGACGTCCTCGGGGTGTTCCGGCCGGGTGAGCACGGCTCGACGTTCGGCGGCAATCCGCTGGCCTGCGCGGTGGCCCTGGAGGTCATCGCGATGCTGCGGACCGGCGAGTACCAGCAGCGGGCGACCGAGCTGGGTGAGCATCTCCACGCCGAACTGGGGCTGCTCGTGGGGGGCGGGGCGGTGGAGAAGGTCCGGGGCCGCGGGCTGTGGGCGGGTGTGGACATCGTCCCGTCCCGGGGCACGGGACGGGAGATCTCGGAGAAGCTGATGGACCGGGGGGTGCTGGTGAAGGACACCCACGGTTCGACGATCCGGATCGCTCCCCCGCTGGTGATCAGCAAGGAGGACCTGGACTGGGGCCTGGAACAGCTGCGGGCGGTGCTGTAGGGAGGCGTGAGGGCGGGGCCTCAGGGCGGGCCGTCAGGCGGGGCGTCGGGGCGGGGGCGCGGCAACTGGGGGCATTGACAGGGCAGTTGGTCTAGGCCAATGTTGCCGCCATGCCGAGACCCCGTCTGCGCCGCGCCCTGCGCGGCGCGCTCGCCGCCCTCGTCCCCCTCGCGCTGCTCGGCGCGTTCACCGGCCCCGCGAGCGCCGCCCCCCGCGCGGCCTGGGCCGAGCCCGTGCCGGTGGTCTCGCACGTCGAGACCACGGACCCGGTCGTCTTCATCACCGTCGACGACGGCTGGTACCACGACCCGGCCGCCGCCCGGATCCTCCTCGACCGCCGGGTGCCCGCCTCGCTCTTCCTGCTCCCGGGCGCCTACGCGTACGACTCCGGCTACTTCCACACCCTGCTGGACCAGGGACGCTCCCGCGTCGAGAACCACACCGTCGGCCACCCCGACCTCACCACCCTGGACGCCGACGGACAGAAGGCGGAGGTCTGCGGCGCGCGCGAGCGGCATCTCGCCCAGTTCGGCGACGGGCCGCGCCTGCTGCGCCCGCCCTACGGGGCGTACGACGCGGCCACCCGGACCACCGCCCGGGCCTGCGGGGCGAAGGCGCTCGTGACCTGGACGTACGACTTCACCACCTGGGGGCAGTGGACGCCGCCGACCCCGCGCCTCAAGGCCGGCGACATCATCCTGCTGCACTTCAACGAGACCCTGGCAGAGGATCTGAGCCGCGCTCTCGCCGCCGCCGACGCGGCCGGACTGAAGCCCGCGCCGCTGAGGGAGTACGTCAGAGAATGACGTGCGGCAGGAAGCGGGCGTACTCGTCCGTGACGAGCCCCGCCGACTCGCGGATGCCGAGCCCCGCCGCCTCGTTCTCGACGACCCACGCGCCGAGCACCACCCGGTTCCCGTCGAAGTCCGGCAGCGGGGCCAGCTCCTGGTAGCAGCAGGGCTCCTCCCGTACGACGGCCGGGCCGCCGGGCTCGTGGATCGTGACACCCACGCCCTCCCGGCCGAGGAGCGGCTTGGCGACATAGCCGCCGTGCGCGGCCAGTTCGCGCGGGCCGTCCAGATAGGCCGGGAGCAGGTTCGGGTGCCCCGGGTAGAGCTCCCACAGGACGGCCAGCAGGGCCTTGTTGGAGAGGAGCATCTTCCAGGCGGGCTCGATCCAGCAGGTCGTGCCCGTACCGCCGCCGTTGTCGAGGGTGTCCAGGACGTGCGGGCCGAAGCGGTCGGTGGTCAGCCACTCCCACGGGTAGAGCTTGAAGCAGCTGCGGATGAAGCGGAGCCGGTCGTCCACGAACCGCCCCGAGAGCCGGTCCCAGCCGATCCGTTCGACCGAGAGGGCCTCCGTGTCGAGCCCTGCCTGCTGGGCCGTCTCGCGCAGGTACGCCACGGTCATCAGGTCCTCGCCGAGCTCGTCCCCGTCGGAGTGGACGAAATGGACGGGGTTGCCGGGCGGCAGCAGCTTCGCCTGGCGCCGCCAGGCGTCGACGAGCCGCTCGTGGAGCGAGTTCCACTGGTCGGCGCCGGGGAAGCGGTCCTCCATCCAGAACCACTGCGGGCTGGCGGCCTCGACCAGGGAGGTGGGGGTGTCGGCGTTGTACTCCAGCATCTTGGCCGGGCCCGTGCCGTCGTAGCGGAGGTCGAAACGGCCGTAGAGGGAGGGGAGTTCGGCCCGGCGGCGCCAGGATTCGGCGACGAGGGAGGCGAGCCGGGGGTCGGTGAGCCCCAGATCGGCGAAACGGTCCTGCTCGACGATGTGCGCGGCCGCCGCCAGACACATGGCGTGCAGCTCCTCGACGACCTCCTCGAGCGCCTCGACCTCGGGCAGGCTGAAGGAGTAGTACGCGCTCTCGTCCCAGTACGGGCGCAGGGAGCCGTCGGGGTAGCGGGTGAGGGGGTAGACGAGACCCTGTTCCTCCACGGTCCGCTGCCAGTCGGGCCTCGGTTCGATGGTGTGCCGTCGCATGGTGGCGGGTCAGCCGCCGCCCGAGCCGGAGCAGCCGAAGCCGCCGGTGTCGACGGCGGACCTGTCGAAGCTGCCGCCGCTGACCGTGCCGTTGGTGACCCGGCCGCCGTAGTAGTACGAGCCGCGCGTGGAGCTGCCGTTGCCGCTCTCGCACTCGTAGCTCGGCAGTTTCTCGCGCGTCAGCGGGTCGACGCACCGCTTGTCGGGCTCCGACCCGCACGCGGTGATCGTCGCGGCGAGCACCCCCATACCGCCGAGCACCACGGTGCTCGACCTCAGCCTGCGCATGTCCGTCCTCCCCATCGCCTGGTCGCGACCGCACAGTTTAGGTCAGCGCCGGCGCGGGTCCGGACGGCCCGGGTGGGGCACGAGAACGGCGCCCCCGGCCGTGAAGGCCGAGGGCGCCGTGCGTCGTTCGGTGGCCGCGGCCCGGGCCTGAGGCTCAGGCCGCGGCCGGGCTCATGCTCAGATGAGGCCGAGCCCGCGGACCGCGTCGCGCTCCTCCGCCAGCTCCTGCACCGAGGCGTCGATGCGGGCGCGGGAGAAGTCGTTGATGTCCAGGCCCTGGACGATCTCGTACTTGCCGTCCTTGCAGGTGACGGGGAAGGAGGAGATCAGGCCCTCCGGGACGCCGTAGGAGCCGTCCGACGGGATGCCCATGGAGGTCCAGTCGCCCTCGGCGGTGCCGTTGACCCAGGTGTGGACGTGGTCGATGGCGGCGTTGGCGGCGGAGGCGGCCGAGGAGGCGCCACGGGCCTCGATGATCGCGGCGCCGCGCTTGGCGACGGTCGGGATGAAGGTGTCGGCCAGCCACTGCTCGTCGCCCACGACCTCGGCGGCGTTCTTGCCGGCGATCTCCGCGTGGAAGATGTCGGGGTACTGGGTGGCGGAGTGGTTGCCCCAGATGGTCAGGCGCTTGATGTCGGTGACGGGGGCGCCGGTCTTCTTCGCCAGCTGCGAGATCGCGCGGTTGTGGTCCAGGCGGGTCATCGCGGTGAAGCGCTCGGCCGGTACGTCCGGGGCCGCGGCCTGGGCGATCAGGGCGTTGGTGTTGGCCGGGTTGCCGACGACGAGGACCTTGATGTCGTCCGCGGCGTTGTCGTTGATCGCCTTGCCCTGCGGCTTGAAGATGCCGCCGTTGGCCTCCAGCAGGTCGCCGCGCTCCATGCCCTTGGTGCGCGGGCGGGCGCCCACGAGGAGGGCGACGTTGGCGCCGTCGAAGGCGACGTTCGGGTCGTCGGTGATCTCGATGCCGCGCAGCAGCGGGAAGGCGCAGTCGTCGAGCTCCATGGCGGTGCCCTCGGCGGCCTTGAGGCCCTGCGGGATCTCGAGGAGGCGCAGCTTGACCGGCACGTCCGCGCCGAGCAGGTGGCCGGAGGCGATGCGGAAGAGCAGCGCGTAGCCGATCTGGCCGGCCGCGCCGGTCACGGTGACATTCACGGGAGTGCGGGTCATGGCGATCTCCGTAAGACAGCTGGCGGTGGGGGTCCCTGCCCCTGAGGCTGGATACCCCTCTTGATCGATCGGTGTCTCGATGTGAAGAGATATCCAGCGGTCAGGCTATCCGACCCGGGCCCTGCCCAACCCCCACCCCCTTGTGGTGCGGCTCACTGCCACCCGACTGCGTGCCCGCGCGCCGAAGACGTACCGGAATGGTCACCTCCGTGCCACAGGGCGCTGACGGACCTTGAAGCACCCTTGGCGCGTACATGACCCTTGATCGCAGACGGCGCCCGTCCTCCCTCGGGGGAGAGGACGGGCGCCGTCGCGTGCCGGGCGATCAGGTGATCGTGAGGTGGAGGATGTCCTCCAGGAACGGGATCCTCAGCCAGGGGTCCGGCTGGACCATGAGCGCGAGCAGCACGATGAGCGTGCCCATCAGCCCGTACGTGACCATGTCGGTGAACCGGGACCGCACGGCGAGCATGCCGACGGACGGCAGCGCGCGGCGCAGTCCGGCGCCGGTGAGCAGGGCGATCCCGACGAGGACCGTCCCGACCCGGAACGACTGCGGGAAGAGGTCCGTCCCGACGACGAGCAGTCCGAGCGCGGCCAGGCCGAGCACGGTGAGCAGGGGCCACTGCCGCGCCGGCGCGGGCGCGTCCCCGGGGGCCGCCCGCCCACCCCCCTCGGGGCGCGCGGTGTCGGTGGTCATGGTGGGCGGCCGCCTCGACCGCCCCCCGGCCACACCCTCCTGCCGAACCGGCACGGCCCGGCCCCCGGCCCCGGCCCCGACCCCGGCCCCCGCCCCGGAAGCGGCGGACACGTCCGTACCGGCCTGGGCCTCCGGGCCGGTGTCCGCGCGGGAGCGCGGGCTGGGCCCGGTTCGGGGCGCGGCAGCGCCCCGGGACCGCTCGGGTCGCTTCGGTCGCATCGGTCGTTCGGCCGCCGAGGCGCCGCCGGCGGTACCCGCCGGCTCCGGCCGTGGGTCCTCGGCGCCCCGGGCGCCCTCGGTGGGGGAGGTCATGTCAGAGCGCCGCGGCCGCGCGCTCCGCGGCCTCCACGACGTTGACCAGGAGGAGGGCGCGGGTCATCGGGCCCACGCCGCCGGGGTTCGGCGAGATCCAGCCGGCGACCTCGGCCACCCCCGGGTGCACATCGCCGACGATCTTGCCGTCGCCGTTGCGCGAGACGCCGACGTCCAGGACGGCCGCGCCCGGCTTCACGTCCTCGGGCTTGATCAGGTGCGCCGCACCGGCGGCCGCGACGATGATGTCCGCGCGCCGCAGGTGCGACGACAGGTCACGCGTACCCGTGTGGCACTGCGTCACCGTCGCGTTCTCCGAGCGGCGGGTCAGCAGCAGCGGCATGGGGCGGCCGATGGTCACACCCCGCCCGACGACCACGACCTCCGCGCCCTTGATCTCCACGCCGTGGCGGCGCAGCAGCGTCAGGACGCCGTTCGGCGTGCAGGGCAGCGGCGCCGGCTCGTTCAGCACGAGACGGCCCAGGTTCATCGGGTGGAGGCCGTCCGCGTCCTTGGCCGGGTCCATCAGCTCCAGGATGCGGTTCTCGTCGATGCCCTTGGGAAGCGGGAGTTGCACGATGTAACCCGTGCAGGCCGGGTCCTCGTTGAGCTCGCGTACGACCGCCTCGATCTCCTCCTGGGTGGCCGTGGCGGGCAGTTCGCGCTGGATGGAGGCGATGCCGACCTGCGCGCAGTCGCGGTGCTTGCCCGCGACGTACTTCTGACTGCCCGGGTCGTCGCCGACCAGGACGGTACCGAGGCCGGGCGTGATGCCCTTCTCCTTCAGAACCGCCACACGGGCTGTCAGATCGGACTTGATCTCGGCCGCGGTGGCCTTGCCATCGAGAATCTGGGCGCTCATGGACCCATCCTCCCGGATGACCCCTCGCTAGTTCCAATTCGGCCGCACAGGGTCCGCGCAGGGTCCGTACACGGGCCCGCACCCGGGCCCGCAGATGGTCCCGCGCACGGGACGAGACCGGCACCCGCACAGATTGCACCTGCACAACTCCCGGCATTCCGACTGGACAAAAAGTCCGTGGTACGACGACGATGACGGCGCAGTGCCGCGGGCAGTGCCGGGGGGCAAACCGCTCATAAGTCGTACGAGTTCCTCCGCGCGGGCCGCGTCGTCCCCGCACGATCCCACGGAGGAAACCCGCGATGAGCTTCGGCGAACCGAACAACCCCTACGGCCAGCCGCAGGGCCAGCAGCCCGGCTACGGTCAGCCGCAGGGCCAGCAGCCCGGTTACGGCTACCCGCAGCAGGCTCCGCAGGGCGTCCCCTCGCAGTACGGCTACCCCCAGGCTCCCCCGGTCCAGCAGCCGTACGGCGGCGGCTACCCGGGCGCCGCCATGGAGATGCCGGGCGGCGTGAAGGCGGCCCGCGTGATGCTGTGGATCCTCGGCGTCCTGCAGGTGCTCGGCGCGATCTTCATGGTCGCGGCCGGCGGCTGGATCGCCGACCAGATGGCCGACTCGGGTGAGCTGGGCAGCGACGGCGACAACGCCGCCGCCGCCTTCACCGGCATCATGGTCGTCTTCGGCATCGTCTCGCTCGCCTTCGGCGTGTGGGCGATTGTGATGGCGGCCAAGACCCGCTCCGGCGGCAACGGCATCCGTATCTCCGGCATCGTCTACGGCTCCCTGGTGACGCTGGGCAGCCTCGTCAACCTGGTCGGCGCCAACGTCTTCGCCCTGATCAGCCTTGTCATGGGCATCCTGATCATCGTCTTCTTCGCGAAGGCGGACGGCGCGGCCTGGTTCAAGCGCCACCAGCAGCAGTACTGATCCAGTACTGATCCGCACACGCGAAGGGGCCCGGTTCTCGGAGAACCGGGCCCCTTCGGCGTCCGTGGTCAGCTCCGCTTGAGCACCACGAACTGTCCCGCCTGGAACGACACCTCGTACTTCGCCTCCGGGTGCAGCTGCGCCGCCAGCCCCACCGGGTCCGTCACCGGCTGGGACCAGCCCGAGTTCAGGTCGAGCGCGAGGTAGTCGGGGCTGACGCCCTTCGCCCCGCCCACCCAGTAGACCGTGTGGTCCGCGGTGAGATGGGCCATGAGCGTCACGTTGGTCTCCACGCTCGTCCCGTCCGGCACCGCCTCGACCGCCCGCCGCGCCTCCAGCGTCCGGGCGTCCGTACGGTACGTCTCCGAGCGCAGCAGATCTCGCAGCGGCAGCTCCAGGGCGAGCACGATCGCGACCGCCGTCACGACGGGGACGACGACCTTCCCGTACGACACGAGCAGGGCGCGCGGAGAGGTGCGGACCGTGCGGACGGCGTCGACCAGGGCGAGGAAGACGATCGGCATCAGGATGGCGTTGTAGTGCCAGATCATCCCCCAGTGGTTGGGGTCCTGGGAGAGGAAGCGCCAGCCGAGCGTCGGCAGCACGAGCAGCATCAGCGGGGAGCGCAGGGCGAGGAAGCCGGTGATGCCGACGAGGAAGAAGAGCATCTCCCACTTCACGTCGGAGCCGAGCGAGGTGACCAGCGCCTGCGCGAAGGAGACGTCCGCGCCCTCGCTCGACTTCTCGATCTTGGCCCAGTAGTCGTACTGGCCGACCCGGCTCGCGGCCGGGATGAGGACCAGGACCGTCAGGGCGAAGAAGGCCACGCCGAAGGCCGCGAGGGCCACGCCCAGGCGGCGGGCGCCGCGCAGGAAGAGCACCGCGCCGACCATGGCGACGGTGAGCCCCATGTCCTCCTTGACCAGGACGAGGGGCGCGGACCAGGCGACGGCGGCGGTCCAGCGGCCCAGGAGCAGGGCGCGGCAGGTGAGGGCGAGCAGCGGGACGGCGAAGGCGATCTCGTGGAAGTCGGACTTGACCGCTTCCTGAAGGCCCCAGGACAGGCCGTAGGCGATCGTGAGGCCGAGGCCGGCGGCCCGGCTGCCGAGCACCTGCTGGGCGGTGCGGCCGACGACGACGGCGGAGGCGGCGAAGAGCGCGGCCTGGGCGAAGAGGAGGGCGAGCGGGGAGGACCAGATCCAGTACAGGGGCGCGAGGAGGGCGGTGACCGGACTGAAGTGGTCCCCGAGTATGAGGAACCCGGGGCCCTTGATGTCGACGATCGGGGCGCGGAACTCGGCGTAGGCCCTGACGGACTGGTTGAAGATCCCGAGGTCCCAGGAGGGCGTACGGAACTGCTCGTACTGCACCCAGGAGTAGAGGAAGTAGAGGCCGCAGAGCACGGTCGCCACCAGGACGTACGGGCGCAGCGGCACCTTCGCGGGGGCGGCCTCGGGCGGCCCGGTGCCGCTGCCGGTAGGGCTGGTGGTGCCGGTGGTGCCGGTCTTCGGGGCGGAGGTCTCCGCCACAGCCCCGTTCTGCACATCGAACACCGCGCCCCCACTTACCAGCCGCCGACAAAAGAGCAACCCATTAGACCAGAGAGGACCCGAGCGGCGGAATCGCCGGTCGAACCCGCACGGAAGGAGTGGCCTGGAAAGAAGATCAAGAGAGTGTGACGCGCATCACATTGACCGGAGTTGGAATTCACCACTCCACTCCCACCCGTAACCCGCCCGTCCGCGATTCCCACTGGCTGCACGGGGAGCGGATGCGCTCGCTCACGGATTCGTCACGAGCGGAATCATTCGATCACGTCGCGGTATTTCGGCCACATTCCAAGGACCTGGCCCGAACTCACCCTGCGGAGCAAAAAGTTCCGTCCGAAGCCCTGAATCGCTGTGCTAACTTCCTCGACCGGCAAGACCAACCCGTTTCTCCCACTCACGGCACGTGAAAGGAAGAGCACATGGTCAAGCGCAGAATGATCTCCGCCGTTCTCGGCACCGCGGCGGCGGCCGGTCTCACGATGGTCGCCTCGGCTCCCGCCCAGGCTGTCGACCGGAACTGCTACGACGGCAACTTCTGCGTCTATCAGGCACGGGAGTTCAACACCAACTACCCGATGTACCGCTTCAGCGGGGCGGACGCCAACTGGTCCGACCAGTCGGCGATCTACGACAACGACAGCTCCTGGAAGAACCGCTGGAGCGTCACGGTCAAGGTGTACGCCCTGGCCAACTACTCCACGGTGAACACCTGCTTCAACCCGGGCTACCAGCTGGGGTCGGGTGGCACCTCGCAGAACGACAACGGCCGCTCGCACAAGTGGGACGGCACCAGCTGGTGCTGACCCGCCGTCCGGCGGACCGAGTCTTCGCACCACGGTGAACAGCCGGATGCCTCCCCCTCGTCGCAGGAGGGGGAGGCATCCGGCCCCCCACCATAGCCTCGAGAGGACCCAGATGTTCCCCCGTCACCGGATCGGCGCCATCGGCGCCACCCTGGCCGCCGCCGCCCTGACCGTGCTCGTCGGCTGCGGCTCCGGACCGGACGCGGGCCGCGACGGAGCGGGAGATCCGCCCGGCGGCCCGGACGCGGCCCCGGGCTCGGCGCCGGACGCGGCGAGCGCAGCCAAGGCCACCTCGGCCTTCAACTCGGCGAAGGAACTCTCCCGCCAGGTCGGGTCGCTGGAGCTGCGGATCACCACGAAGTGCATGGTCGCCCAGGGCTTCACCGTGCACCCGCCGGACCCGGTGGCCCGGCCGGACGCGGACGGTGCCGACGGCCCCGAGGGGCGCGTCTCCCCCACCGCCGAACAGGCCGCGCGGCGCGGCTACGGCGCCGCGCCGGACACCGCGAACGGGCAGCCGGAGAACTCCGTGCAGGAGCCGCCCGGCCCCTGGCGGGACCTGCCGGACGGGGAGAAGCAGCGCTACACCCTGGCCAAGAACGGCGACCCCGACCAGTTGGTCAGCTACGAGACCGGAGAGGGCAAGTTCTCCTCCCCGAGCGGCGGCTGCATCGGGGAGACCCGTAAGAAGCTCTACGGCGACATGCCGAAGTATCTCCGCCTCATGTGGCTCACCGACAACGGAATGCGCCACGAGGCCGGCCGCCAGGCGGAACAGTCGGACGCCTTCCTGAAAGCCGTCGGAATCTGGTCCTCCTGCATGGAGAAGGCGGGATACCCCGGACTGAAATCGCCGACCGACGCGGTGAAGAGGGTCAAGGATTACTACGGCGGAAAAGGCGCCGGAAAGAATCTTGACACGGCGGCCGTGGAAGCCGGCCGGAAGAAGGAGATCGCCCAGGCGAAAGCCGACGCGAAGTGTGCCGACACCTCGAAGTACGACGTGATCTGGCGCACGGCCAATCAGAAGGCGCTGAGCGCCCTTTACGTCAAGAACGAGGCCGACCTCGTCGCCTATCAGGAAATCCTGACCGAGGCGCAGAAGAAGGCCCAGCAAATGCTGGAGTCCTGAGGTGGAGATCAGCGGCGGGGGCCGCGCGGCGGAGGTCGCGCCCGCCGGCGGGGAGGGCGGCCCGGCCGCGCGGCGCCGCTGGGGCCGGGTCGCCGCCGCGACCGGCGTGGTCGTCGCGCTCGCGGCGAGCGGCAGCGCCTGGCTCGCCGCCTCCCAGGCCCGTACGCCCGAACAGCGCGCCGCCTCGGCCGCCGCCCCGCCGCGCTCCAGCGTCACCGTCCCCGCCGAGGCGGGGCCCCTGGTCGACCGCAGGACGTGGGACGGCGTCCTGGGCCGCAGCACCAACCTCGTCGTGCGCGGCCCCGAGTCGGCCGAGGGCGCGGCCCGCCAGGTCGTCACCCGGCTCTCCGTGAAGCCCGGCGACACGCTCGGCAACGGCGCCCTCGGAGCGGAGGTCTCCGGCCGCCCCCTCTTCCTCCTCGAAGGCGCCTTCCCGGCCTACCGCGACCTCCGCGAGGGCATGCGGGGACCAGACGTACGCCAACTCCAGCAGGCCCTACAGCAGTTGTACGGAACTCCCGTCACCGGCGCCTTCGACGACCGTACGGCCCGGGACCTGAAGCGGCTGTACCGGCGGGCGGGATACCGGCCGCTGCTCGGAGCCGAGGGCGGCGGGGAGAACTCCGCGCCCGGCGGCGGGGCGAGCAAGACGGGCGGAGGGGAGAGCGGAACGACGGGCGGGAGCGGCACTGGAGGGACCGGCACCAGCGGCGGAACGACGGGCGGGACGACCGGCGGAACGACGGGCGCGGACGGTACCGGCGGAACGGTCGGCGGGGCGTCGGCGGGCGCCGGCCGGAACGTCGTCATGCTCCCCATGTCCGAGGTCGTCTTCATGGGCTCGCTGCCGGCCACCGTCGGCGAGGTCTCCGGCCGGGTCGGGGCGAACGCCTCCGATCCCCTGTTCACCGTCACCGGCGGCCGCTGGCAGATCAAGATCCCGGTGACCGACACCACCCTTCCCGACTTCACCACCCTCCCCCAGGGCACCCGCGCCACCGTCTCCGGCGACCGGCTCGGCGGAACGGCGCTCCAGGCCACGTACGCGAGGGTGTCGACCGGCACCGCCCGGCATGCCTTCTTCGACCTCGTGGGCAAGGTGCCGGACTCCGCCCTGGGCAGCGAGGTCAAGGTCGAGGCCGTCCGCCGCAGCAGCTCGGCCGACGCCCTCGTCGTACCCGTCTCCGCGCTGTGGACCGATCCCGCCGGGACCGTCTCGGTCACCGTCCTCCAGGGCGAGCGGCGCCGGCACGTCCCGGTGGACGTGTCCCTCACGGTCGGCGGCCGGGCGGCGGTGACCGGCGCCGATCCCGCCCTCCGGAAGGGCGCCCCGCTGCTCGTCGGCTACGCCTACCGGGAGGCCGGTCTTGGCTGACGTTCCCGGTCAGGCGGGGCGCGTGGTGATCGCGATGCGCGGGGTCTCCAAGACGTACCCGGCCGCCACCCCGGTGACCGCGCTCAGGGACGCGACGCTGGAGATCCGTACCGGCGAGATGGTGGCCATCACCGGCCCGTCCGGCTCCGGCAAGTCCACGCTGCTCAACATCCTCGGCCTGCTGGACACCGCGAGCGGCGGCACGTACGCCATGGACGGCGTCGACGTCCGCACGCTCGGCGAGCGGGAGCGGACGCGGCTGCGGGCGACCCGGCTCGGGTTCGTGTTCCAGTCCTTCCACCTGGTGCCGTACCTGACCTGCCTGCGCAATGTGCAGCTGCCGCTGGTGCACACCCGCCACCCGCGCGCACAGCGGCGCGAACGCGCCGAGCGGGCGCTGCGGTCGGTGGGGCTCGGGCACCGGATCTCCGCGCGTCCCACCACACTCTCCGGCGGGGAGCGGCAGCGGGTCGCGCTGGCCAGGGCCGTCGTGCACGAGCCGTCCGTCCTGCTGTGCGACGAGCCGACCGGAAACCTCGACTCGGCCAACACCGACCAGGTGATGAAGCTGCTGCGCGCGCTCGTCACCCCCGAACGCACGGTCGTCGTCGTCACCCACGAACGGGACGTGGCCGAACGGGCGGACCGGGAACTGAGGGTCGTGGACGGGCATGTGGTCTGAACGGCGCGGCGCCGGTCGCCTCCGGCGTAGGCGGGACCGGCGGGAGACGCGGGACCGGCGGGAGGCGCGGGACCGGCGGGAACGGACCGGGACGGCGTTCACGGACATCGTGGTCCAGGCGGTCCACGCCGTCCTCGGCCGGCGTCTGCGCTCCGTCCTGACCGTCCTCGGCATCGCGCTCGGCATCGCCGCCGCGCTGGCGACCACCGGCATCACGGCGAGCGCCGCCGACGCCGTGTCCGGCCGCTTCGACACCCTCAAGGCGACCGCCGTGACCGTCCGCTTCCACAACGAGGCGGCGCGGCCCACGGCCGAGGCGGCGGCACGGGCGCGGAGACTGAACGGCGTACGGGCCGCGGGGCTGCTCTGCGCCGCCGACGAACGTCCCTCGGTCTCGGCCCTCGGCCCCCGCTACGACTGGGCCACCCCGCAGGAGCTGCGCGTCCTCGCCGCCGACGAGGGCGCCCTCGCGGCCCTCGGCGTCACCGCCCGCTCCGGACGGCTGCCGGACGCGGGGCACATGGCGCGCGGCGACGCCGTGGCGGTCGTGGACACGGTGGCGGCCAAGGCGCTCGGCCTGGACGCCCTCCTCGAACAGACCCCGGAGGCGGCCCCCTCGGTCCATCTCGCGGGCCGCCCCTTCACCGTGATCGGCAGCTTCCGGGCCCCGGCCGGGGACGCCCGGCTGACCGGCAGCGTCGTCATCCCGTACGCCTCCTGCGCCTCCGACGGCGGAGTCCTGAACCGCCCCCCTCCGGTGGCGGAGGAAGGCGGGGACCGGCAGCTGGTCTTCGGCGCGACCGAGGCGGTCCTGCGCACCGAACTGGGCGCCGCCCAGCAGGTCGGCGTCGAGGCCCCGCTCGCCCTCCACCCCGAGGGACCGGACCGGCTCGCGGCGATCGTCCCGGCCGATCTCGGCACCTTCCGCGGCGGGGTGGAGAGCGAGACCCGGGCCCTGTTCCTGGGACTCGCCGGGGTCTCCCTGCTGATCGGCGCGCTCGGCGTCAGCAACACCACCTACGTGTCGGTGGTCGAGCGCCGCTCCGAGATCGGTCTGCGCCGTGCGGTCGGCGCGGGCCGGGCGGCGGTCTCGGCACAGTTCCTGGTGGAGTGCGGGCTCCTGGGCCTGATCGGCGGGGTCCTGGGCACGGCGGTCGGCGTGGACGTGACGGCCGGTACGGCACTCGCGAAGGGCTGGCTGGTGGTCCTCGACCCCGCGCTCACCGCCGCCGGGCCGCTGCTCGGTCTCGCGGTGGGCATGCTGGCGGGGGTCTACCCGGCCCTGGCGGCCTCGCGCATCGCGCCGGCGGAGACCCTGCGCGGCTGAGGCGGCTGAGGCGGCTGAAAAAGCGTGCGGACGGCCCCCGCACGTACCTTCAGGTACCGGCAGGGGCCGTCCGCCGTCACCCCCGTAGAGGGGTCAATGCCAGCTCATGCCAGCTCATGCCGGCTCAGCGTCAGTGGAAGAAGTGGCGCGTTCCGGTGAAGTACATCGTCACGCCGGCCTTCTTCGCGGCCTCGACCACCAGCTCGTCGCGCACCGAACCGCCCGGCTGCACGACCGCCTTGACGCCGGCGGCCGTGAGGATCTCCAGGCCGTCCGGGAAGGGGAAGAACGCGTCCGACGCGGCGAACGCGCCACGGGCCCGCTCCTCGCCCGCGCGCTCGACCGCGAGCTTCGCGGAGTCGACGCGGTTGACCTGGCCCATGCCGACGCCGACCGAGGCGCCGTCCTTGGCGAGGAGGATGGCGTTCGACTTGACCGCGCGGCAGGCCTTCCACGCGAAGGACAGCTCGGCCAGCTCGTCGGCGGAGAGCGCCTCGCCCGTCGCCAGCGTCCAGTTGGCCGGGTCGTCGCCGTCCGCCTGGAGACGGTCGGTGACCTGGAGGAGCGCGCCGCCGTCGATGGGCTTGACCTCTACCGGGTCGGCCGGGGCGCCCTCGGCGCGCAGGACACGGATGTTCTTCTTCTTGGCCAGGACCTCGACCGCGCCGTCCTCGTAGCCCGGGGCCACGATGACCTCGGTGAAGATCTCGGCGACCTGCTCGGCCATCGCCACGGAGACCGGGCGGTTCACGGCGATCACGCCGCCGAACGCGGACAGCGGGTCGCAGGCGTGGGCCTTGCGGTGCGCCTCGGCGACATCGGCGCCGATCGCGATGCCGCACGGGTTGGCGTGCTTGATGATCGCGACGCACGGCTCGTCGTGGTCGTACGCGGCCCGGCGCGCGGCGTCGGTGTCCGTGTAGTTGTTGTACGACATCTCCTTGCCGTGCAGCTGCTCGGCCTCTGCCAGACCGCCCGTGCCGTCGACGTACAGCGCGGCGCCCTGGTGCGGGTTCTCGCCGTAGCGCAGCACATGGGAGCGCTCGTACGTGGCGCCGAGGAAGTCGGGGAAGCCGCTGTCGTCGGCGGCCGCGTAGTCGTCGGCGAACCAGGAGGCGACGGCCACGTCGTACGCGGCGGTGTGCTGGAAGGCCTCGGCGGCGAGGCGCTTGCGCGCGGCGAGCTCGAAGCCGCCCTCACGGGCCGCGGTGAGCACGTCGGCGTAGCGGGCGGGGCTGGTGACGACCGCGACGGAGGGGTGGTTCTTGGCGGCGGCGCGGACCATGGACGGGCCGCCGATGTCGATCTGCTCCACGCACTCGTCGGGGGTGGCGCCGGAGGCGACGGTCTCCCGGAACGGGTAGAGGTTCACGATCACCAGGTCGAAGGGCTCGACGCCCAGCTCGGCGAGCTGGGAGCGGTGGTCCTCCAGGCGCAGGTCGGCGAGGATGCCGGCGTGCACGCGCGGGTGGAGCGTCTTGACGCGACCGTCCAGGCACTCGGGGAAGCCGGTGAGCTCCTCGACCTTGGTGACCGGCACGCCGGCCGCGGCGATCTTCGAGGCGGTGGAGCCGGTGGAGACGAGGGAGACACCCGCCTCGTGCAGGCCGCGGGCCAGCTCCTCAAGGCCGGTCTTGTCGTAGACGCTGACGAGTGCGCGGCGGATGGGGCGCTTCGTACCTTCGGCGGTCACGGGATTGTTACCTTTCGTCCCTCAATGCGGTAGCCGTGCCGGGCCAGACGCCCCACGACCTCGACGAGCAGCGAGCGCTCGACTTCCTTGATGCGCTCATGGAGAGCGGCTTCATCGTCCTCGTCCCGGATCTCGACCACGCCCTGGGCGATGATCGGGCCGGTGTCGACGCCGTCGTCGACGAAGTGGACGGTGCATCCGGTGACCTTCGCGCCGTACGCGAGTGCGTCGCGCACTCCATGGGCACCGGGAAAACTGGGGAGCAGCGCCGGGTGGGTGTTGACGACCCGGCCGCCGAAGCGGGCGAGGAACTCCTTGCCGACGATCTTCATGAAGCCGGCCGAGACGACGAGGTCGGGCTCGTACGCAGCGGTGGCCTCGGTCAGGGCGCGGTCCCACGCGTCACGGGTCGGGTGGTCCTTGACCTTGCACACGAAGGTGGGCAGCCCGGCGCGCTCGGCGCGCTCCAGGCCGGCGATGTTCTCGCGGTCGGCGCCCACGGCGACGATCTCCGCTCCGTACCCCTCGGGGTCGGCGGCGATGGCGTCCAGCAGGGCCTGAAGGTTGGTACCGGACCCGGAGACCAGGACGACGAGGCGGGCGGCGGCCACTGAGTCACTCTTTCCGTGGTGTTTGTACGGTCGTACGAACGAATCGTGGCCCTCGATACGGGGAACCCTACGAATGGCCCGACCGTCAGCAACGATACCGGCACACCGGACGGCCCCCACGGGACGGGGGCGTGGGCGGGGGGTAGCGTCTGGGTTCTACGACAGACGAGACAGCAGTTGAGACAGCACCCGAGACGGCAGTTGAGACAGCAGTTGAGACGACAGAGGGAAGACGTTCAGCAGATGCCGGAACGCCAGTCCACCGACGACGACAATCCGTTCGCGCCGCCGCCCGAGGGGCAGCCGGACCAGCCGTGGCAGCCACGGCGGCCGGAGGGCTCGGACGACGACTCGTCGTCCGACGCCTCCGGATCTTCCGGGTCTTCCGGTTCCTCCGGCTCTTCGGGTTCTTCCCGGGGCCGCTGGAGCAGCCGCCAGCCCGGGCGCTCCTCGGACGGTTTCGGGCGCCGTCCCGAGCGTCAGGGCGGCCCTGAGCAGGGCCAGAAGCCGGGGCCGAAGTGGGACCCGACCGACCCGGCACAGCGGCGGGCGCGGTACGCGCTGCTCTCGGGCATGTGGGCGTTCTTCTTCGCGATCTTCGAGATCCAGGAACTGGCGCTGCTTCTCGGGGCGCTGGCTCTGTACTGGGCCGTGAGCTCCCTGCGTGCCAAGCCGAAGGCGGCGACGGCGGGCGACGCGACCGCGTCGGCGGCGGGCACGGCCACCACGACGGCGACGGCGGCGAAGACGGAGAGGGAGACGGAGACCGCGTCGGCGATCGGGGCCGCCGCCGCTGCTGCCGCTCCGGCGCGCGCGCAGCGCACGGCGGCCGTCAGCGGCCTGGTCGCCGCCGCCCTGGCCCTGCTGATCGTCGCGGGCAGCTTCACCCTCCAGCTCGTCTACCGCGACTTCTACACCTGCGCCGACGACGCCCTGACTCGCGCGGGCCAGCTGGCCTGCAACGACCTGCTGCCGGAGCCCCTCCGGAAGCCCTTCGGCGTACCGGAGTAGGAAACGCTAGGCGGACGGCGCCGGGGGCTCGACGGCCTCCGGCGCCTCTGTGCGTCCGGGGCCGGGGCCAGGGCTGGCGCTGGGGCCGGGCCCGGAAGCTTCGCCGGACGGCGGCGCCGAGGGCGGTGCCGGGGACGGCGTCTTGGTAGGCGGCTCGGTAGGCGGCTTCGTCGGCAGCGGAGGCAGAGGTGGGAGCGGGGGCGGGGGCGGCAGGGTGGGTTCCCAGGCGGCGGGCAGGAAGTCGTACGGCTCGAACCCCGGCTCCTCGGCCTCCACCGCGACCGGATCGGCCGCGTTCACGGCACCGCCCCGCCCTCTCCGCAACCAGCTCGTCCAGCGCCCTCCCTTCGCCTTCGCCTTCGCCGTCGCGGTCCCTGTCGAGGTCGCCGTCGAGGTCGTCGTCAAGGTAGCGAGGGCGGGGGCCGCCGCCGTCGGCGACACCGGCTCGGGCCCGAACGGCAAGGGCCCGAACGGCACGGGCACCGGGGCCGCCACCGCCACCGGCTTCACGTCGCGCCGCGCCCATGCCCGTACCCCCAGAGCCACCGGCACCCCCACCACCACCCCCCACAGCACCGCCGCCGGGCCGACCTGCCACCAGACCGGGCCGAACGCGGCCAGCCGTCCCGAGCCGAGCGGGCCGCCCGCGGCCGCCGCCAGGAGGGCCACCGCCGCGCCCCACGCGCACGCCCCGACCAGCGCGGTCAGCGCCGTCTCGCGGCCCGTCCACCGCCGGGCCGACCGTCCCACACACCCGCCGAGGACCAGCGTCGCCGCCACGGGAACCGCGACGGCCGACCAGTGCGGCCAGCTCCCCGGCCCGGGCGACGGCAGCGCGGCGAGGAGCGGGAAGGGCGGGACGGCAGGGGTGCCGACGAGGCCCAGCGGGGTCGCCGAGGCCTCGACGCCGAGCGAGAACCCGGGGCCGAGACCGTACGAGGCCGCCCACACCGCCGCGTTCGGCACCAGCGTGACGGTCAGCAGCACGACCGAGACCTGGCCCGACCACTCGCCCGCGAGCCCGGCGAAGGACTCCCGCGCCGCCCCCGCGTGCCAGACGAGCGAGGTGCCGAACAGCGCCGCCCCGCCGCCCAGCAGGGCCACCACCGCCCAGGCGACCGAGCGCAGCGCGACGGCCGCCTGCTCCTGTTCCGGCAGGGGCCGCCCGGACGCCGTCCAGACCCCCAGGCCCGCCGCGGCGAGGACCACGGCGGGCAGCCAGAGACCGGCCGAGACCAGGTCGGCGGGGAGCGTGCCGCTCGCCGCGTAGAGGACGACACCGGCCGCGACCAGCAGGTATCCCCCCGCCACCGCGGCCACCGCACCGCCGGGGGAGGGACGGGACGCGGCCGTCGTCCCGTCGGTGTACGGCTCCAGGGTGTCCCGTGCGGCCCGGTGCACCAGCCAGGCCGGCAGGGCCATGAGCAGCAGCGGGGTGACGCCGAGCGGCGCGGGGTAGCCGGAGAGGGTCTCCGTACGGACCAGGTCCACGCCGTGGGCCAGCAGCCACAGCCCGGCGGCCGTGTGGAGCGCCCCACCGGGGCCGCTGTCGGGGAAAGGCGAGCTGATCCACGCCGCCGTCACCAGGACCGCCAGCGCGCCCAGGCCGAGACCCGCCGCGACCGCGCCGCGTACGAAGGCGGTGGCCATCGCGGCGGAGCGGCCGCCGTGGACGAGCGGATCGGCCGTCGGCGAGGGGGGCTTCTCGGTCACCTGCGTCACGCGCCCATGCTCCCAACGACACGCGCTTTTCTCGCGTAACAGGCAAACCGCCGTTGTGTCGCTCAAGATACGTTTATGTACTTTTCCGCCCGGAGCAGCTTCGCGGGAGGTCGTCGCCGATGAGCCGGAGCACCGCAGATTCCGCATCCGCCGTCTCGCTTCCCACCCCGAAGGAGCGGCGCAGACTGCGTGAGGCCAAGGCCCTCAGCGAGGAGCAGGTCGCGGACGCCGTGGGTGTCACGCGCGCCACCCTCCGGTCCTGGGAGACCGGCCGCACGGAGCCGCGCGGCCGCAAGCGCGATGCGTACGCGAAGCTGCTCGGCGCGTACGAGGAGGAGGACGCGCCCTCCGCCCCGGAGCCGGCCCCGTCCGGCGCCCGGCCTCCCTCGCCCGAGGACGCGAAGCCCGCGCCCGCGCCTTCGGAGACACCTCTGGAGACACCCCTGGGCACACCTTCGGAGTCTTCGGCCGGCGCGCCGGAGGGCGTGCCGGGGCCGGCGACATCCGGTCGTCCGTGGCCCACGAGGCCCGCCGCGAGCAGCGCGTCGACCCGGCCGAGGGCGGCGTCCAAGCGGGCCGCCAAGCCCCCCAAGGGATCGGCCCCTTCCCCGGGCCCGGTCCCCGCCGCCGCCACGGCCGCACAGCCGGCCCAGGCGCCCGAGCGGACCCAGGCGCCCCAGCAGCCTCAGCAGCCTCAGCCGACTCGGGGACGCCTGAAACCCGCGTCCCCGGCCGCGAAGCCTCCCGTCGAGAGCCCGAGGTCGTCCCTCACCCCCGAGGAGGCCTTCGACGCGCTCTACGCCTACGCCGCTCCCGCGCTCGTCCACCAGACGTACCTGCTCACCGGCCGCCGCCGACTCTCCCGGGAGGCCGTCGAGCACGCCTTCCACTACGCCTGGCAGCACTGGCCCGAGGTCGCGGTGGACCGCGACCCGGCGGGCTGGGTCCGCGCCGCGGCGTACGAGTACGCGCTCTCCCCCTGGCACCGGCTGCGCCGCGGCCACCGGCACCCGGACGCCGCTCCCACCGAGGCCGGGCGCCGGGCGCTGCTCGCGGCCCTGCTGGAGCTGCCGCCGCCGTACCGCCGTACGGTCCTGCTCTACGACGGTCTGGGCCTCGACCTGCCCGACACGGCGGCCGAGACCGAGGCGAGCACCCCCGCGGCCGCCCACCGGCTGCTGCACGCCCGGACCGTCATCGGTGAGCGGGTCCCCGAGCTGGCCGACCCGGACGCCCTGCACCGGCGGCTCGCCGCGCTGGTCTCGGAGGCGCCGACGGCGACGCTCGCGGACGCCCGGACCGTACGGACGCGCAGCGAGCGGCGTGCCCGGCTGTGGACGCGGGCGGCGCTCGCGGTGACGGCGGGGCTCATCGGGGTGACGGCCTTCACGGCCGCCACCGCGCCGACGTCGTACCTGCCGGTCCACGCCCCCGGCCAGACGGTGAACGGCGTCCCGGTGCGCGGCGGCTCGCCGCAGCTCACCCCCGAGGACAGGGAGCTGCGGGAGATGCTCCGCAGCCGGCCGCACCCCGGCCCGGAACGGCTGGTCCCCGCCCCTCAGTGAGCGGCCGACGAGCCGGCCGCCGTACACGCGAGTGGGCCCCGCCCCCACCCGGTCTCCCGGGAGGGGCGGGGCCCACTCCTGTGCGAACGCGAACGCGAACGCGTACGCGTTCGTACGTACGCGTCAGCCGAAAGCTCAGCCCGCGAGGATCGCGCGCGCCAGCTTGGCCGTCTCGGTCGGCGTCTTGCCGACCTTGACGCCGGCGGCCTCCAGGGCTTCCTTCTTGGCCTGTGCGGTGCCGGAAGAGCCGGAGACGATGGCGCCGGCGTGGCCCATGGTCTTGCCCTCGGGCGCGGTGAAGCCCGCGACGTAGCCGACGACCGGCTTCGAGACGTTCTTCGCGATGAAGTCGGCCGCGCGCTCCTCGGCGTCGCCGCCGATCTCGCCGATCATGACGATGAGGTCGGTCTCGGGGTCGGCCTCGAACGCCGCGAGGGCGTCGATGTGCGTCGTACCGATGACCGGGTCGCCACCGATGCCGACGGCGGACGAGAAGCCGATGTCACGGAGCTCGTACATCATCTGGTACGTCAGCGTGCCGGACTTCGAGACCAGGCCGATGCGGCCCGGCTTCGTGATGTCGCCCGGGATGATGCCGGCGTTGGACTGGCCGGGGGTGATGAGACCCGGGCAGTTCGGGCCGATGATCCGGGTCTTGTTGCCCTTGGCCTGCGCGTACGCCCAGAAGGCGGCGGAGTCGTGGACCGCGATGCCCTCGGTGATCACGACGGCCAGCGGGATCTCGGCGTCGATCGCCTCGACCACGGCGGCCTTGGCGAAGGCCGGCGGGACGAAGAGGACGGAGACGTCGGCGCCCGTCTTCTCCATCGCCTCGGCGACGGAGCCAAATACCGGGACCTCGGTGCCGTCGAAGTCGACGGACGTACCGGCCTTGCGCGGGTTGACGCCACCGACGATGTTGGTGCCGTCACCCAGCATGAGCTTGGTGTGCTTCATGCCCGTGGCACCGGTCATGCCCTGGACGATGACCTTGCTGTCCTTGGTGAGGAAGATAGCCATGGTGTGCTTGACCTCGTCCCTTACTTCGCAGCCGCGAGCTCGGCGGCCTTGTCGGCCGCGCCGTCCATGGTGTCCACGCGCTGCACGAGCGGGTGGTTCGCGTCCGACAGGATCTTGCGACCCAGCTCCGCGTTGTTGCCGTCGAGGCGCACGACCAGCGGCTTGGTGACCTCTTCGCCCTTGGAGGCGAGGAGCTCGAGAGCCTGGACGATGCCGTTGGCGACCTCGTCACAGGCGGTGATGCCGCCGAAGACGTTGACGAACACGGACTTGACGTCCGGGTCGCCCAGGATGATCTCCAGGCCGTTCGCCATGACCTCGGCGGAGGCGCCGCCGCCGATGTCGAGGAAGTTGGCCGGCTTCACGCCGCCGTGGTTCTCACCGGCGTACGCGACGACGTCCAGGGTCGACATGACCAGGCCGGCGCCGTTGCCGATGATGCCGACCTCGCCGTCGAGCTTGACGTAGTTGAGGTTCTTGGCCTTGGCAGCAGCCTCGAGCGGGTTGGCTGCTGCCTTGTCCTCGAGCGCCTCGTGGCCGGGCTGACGGAAGTCGGCGTTCTCGTCGAGAGACACCTTGCCGTCCAGGGCCAGGATGTCGCCGGAGGCGACCTTGGCCAGCGGGTTGACCTCGACGAGGAGCGCGTCCTCGGCGACGAAGGTGTCCCACAGCGTCACCATGACCTCGGCGACCTTCTCGGCCACGTCGGCCGGGAACTTCGCCTGGGCCACGATCTCGCGGGCCTTCTCGATGGTCACACCGGTGTTGGAGTCGACCGGAACCTTCGCGAGGGCCTCGGGGGTCTTCTCCGCGACCTCCTCGATGTCCATGCCGCCCTGCACCGAGGCCATGGCCAGGAAGGTGCGGTTGGTGCGGTCGAGGAGGTACGAGACGTAGTACTCCTCGAGGATTTCCGGAGCGGTCTCCGCGATCATCACCTTGTGGACCGTGTGGCCCTTGATGTCCATCCCGAGGATGTCCGTCGCGCGGGCGACGGCCTCGTCCGGGGTGGCGGCCAGCTTCACGCCGCCGGCCTTGCCGCGGCCGCCGACCTTCACCTGCGCCTTGACGACCGACTTGCCGCCAAGACGCTCGGTGGCCTCGCGCGCCGCCTCAGGCGTGTCGATGACTTCACCGGCCAGCACCGGTACACCGTGCTTGGCGAAGAGGTCCCTCGCCTGGTACTCGAACAGGTCCACGCGCGTCCGTCCCTTTTCTGATGATCGCGGTTCGTTGTCTGCGTGGGCGTGCCGCGAAGGGCAACGTGACTGCGCTGTCACAAGGGAGGCGTACACGGTGTCCGTGGACGCGGCATGTCCGTCTCGCAGGTTATCCCCGAGGGACGTGGGTCCCTAAATCGCAGCTCACACCCGAGCGGTGATACGGGTCACAGATCGTAGGCGGTGCGGGGCGGTCCGTAGGGGTGCGACCTGGGGGTGGAGGAAGCCAAGTAGCAGGCGGGGCGCGGGCTTGGCGGACCTCACGGCGCGCCCACCCCGGGGGTGAGGGGCCCGGGGCAGCGGATGTGATATGGGCCTCAGTAGGCGTGCGGCATCCCACCGAATGGCGGCGCGGCAACGGATTCCGCAGCTCTGTCGGGTCGCGACGGGATGTCTCGGGGACGTCTCGGTGATCTGTCGGGGATCTGTCGGGTGGGCTCCGGGCTACCGGTGGGTCGCCGCCTCCTCCGTCACGACCGGCAGGGGCAGCGGGCGTTTCTCGATGGCCGCCGCCATCACCTCGGGGAAGAGGTCGGGGGTGCAGGCGAACGCCGGGGCTCCGAGCGCGGCGAGGGCGGCCGCGTGCTCCCGGTCGTAGGCGGGGGCTCCCTCGTCGGAGAGCGCGAGGAGGGCGACGAACTGCACGCCGGACGCCTTCATCGCCGCGACCCGCTTGAGCATCTCGTCGCGTATCCCCCCTTCGTAGAGGTCGCTGATGAGGACGACGACGGTGTCCGCGGGGCGGGTGATCCGCGCCTGGCAGTAGGCCAGGGCCCGGTTGATGTCGGTGCCGCCGCCGAGCTGGGTGCCGAACATGACGTCCACCGGGTCGTCGAGCTGGTCGGTCAGGTCGGCCACCGCCGTGTCGAAGACGACGAGCCGGGTCGCGATCGACCGCATCGAGGCGAGGACCGCGCCGAACACGGAGGCGTACACCACCGAGGCCGCCATCGAGCCGGACTGGTCGACGCAGAGCACGACGTCTTTCTTCACCCCCTGCGACGCGCGGCCGTGGCCGATGAGCCGCTCGGGGACGACCGTGCGGTGCTCGGGCAGGTAGTTCTTGAGGTTGGCGCGGATCGTACGGTCCCAGTCGATGTCCCGGTGGCGGGGGC
Organism: Streptomyces sp. NPDC015346; assembly: GCF_043078785.1. Lineage (NCBI taxonomy): Bacteria > Bacillati > Actinomycetota > Actinomycetes > Kitasatosporales > Streptomycetaceae > Streptomyces > Streptomyces sp. NPDC015346. The sequence continues at coordinate 272,681 of NZ_JBIBTW010000004.1, forward strand.
GGCTGATCCGGGCCGAGCGGTCGAGCGCGCCGGTGAGGGTCGCGCGGGTACGGGTGGCCAGGCGCTTCTCCAGGTCGGCCACGACCTTGCGGACGACCGCGCGCGCCGTCTCCCTGGTCGTCTCGGGCATGGCCTTGTGGAGCGAGAGGAGGGTGCCGACGAGGTGGACGTCCGCCTCGACGGCCTCCAGCGTCTCGGGTTCCAGGAGCAGGGTGGAGAGGCCGAGGCGGTCGATGGCGTCGCGCTGCATGACCTGGACGACGGAGCGGGGGAAGTACGTCCGGATGTCGCCGAGCCAGCGGGCCACCGAGGGGGCCGAGCCGCCGAGGCCCCCGGAGCGGTCGCGCCCCGCGAGTGTGCCCTTGCAGTGTCCGTAGAGCGCGGTCAGGGCGCCGTCCATCGCCGCGTCCGTACCGGCGAGGGAGCGGCCCGTGCCGTCCGCCTCGCCACCGCCGAGGACGAGGCGCCAGCGCCGCAGCCGCTCGTCGTGCCCGCCCCCGTCCACCGCTGCCCCGTCCACCGCTCTCCCGTCGATCGCTTTCCCGTCGATCGCTGCCTCGTTCACCGCTGCCCCGCCCACCGCTGCCCCTCCGATCGCCGTTCCTTCGTTCATCCCGCCACCCCCACGAGGTCCGGGTCGTCGATTCCGAGCAGCATGCGCAGGACGGGAAGCACCGCGTCGGCCCGCTCCTCGTCGAGGTGGGCGGCGAAGCCCGGCGTGCCGGCCCGCGGGCGGGCCGCCGAGGCGGCCGGACCACGTGCGACGAGCTCCCCGAGGGTGCGTCGCACTCCCGTTTCGTACGCGGAGAACGTGCGGCGCAGCAGCGGCAGTACGTCGATGAAGGCCTCCCCCGTCACACCGGTCAGCCAGTCGTCGACCAGGGCGAGCAGCCGCTCGTCGTGGACGAGGAGCATGCCTGCTCCGGAGGCGTCGCCGACGAAGCCCTCGATCCAGGCGGCGGCGTCGGCGGGCGGGGTCGCGGGCGAGAGGGCGAGGCCCATGAGCCGGGCCGCCTCGTCCTCGTCGAGCCGCCCCTCGTCGAGGAGCAGCCGGCCGGCCCGGCCGCGGATCGCGCCGGGCACGCTGTCGCGGCCGGCGAGCCCCCGCAGCGCCCGCGCCCAGCGGTCGGTCAGCTCCGCGTCGTCGGGGAGCAGGGCGAGGGCGGTGTGGACGGCGTCGAGATGGCCGCGCATCTCGGCGGCGGCGTCGGCGTCGAGCCCGGTGCAGGCGGGCGGCAGCCCGACCCGGATCCGCTCGGCGAGCCCGGCCGCGACCTCGGCGAGCGCGGCGGTGTCCGTGGCGCGTACGTCTCCGTAGCGCAGGGAGCGGGCGAGGGCGGGCAGGGCCTGGGCGAGGTGGCCGACGTCGGTGTTGAGGGCGGCCCGCTCGGCGAGGGCGGTCATGACGACGGGCAGGGCCTCGCCGAGGCCGGCGAGCAGGCACTGCTCGGCGAGCGAGGTGACGTCGGCGAGGACGGTGGCCTCCAGCGCGCGGCTCTCGGCCCTGGCGGTGGCGGCGGAGGCGACCGTGGTGCCCCAGACGCCGGCTTCGGCCACCCTGACGTGGAGTTCGGGCTCCCAGCGCAGCCGCCAGCTCTCCCGGAACGTGCCGGTGCTTCCGCGTCCGGCGGCCGGCTCCCCCCAGCCGACGGAGAGGAGCCGCAGCCGGTGGAGCAGCCGGCTGCGGGCGGCGTCGTTCTCCTTGCGCAGGTCGAGCTCCAGCTCCCGCTCCCCGGCCTCCGGTTTGAGCCGCAGGCCGCGCTGGAGCCGGTTCAGGTCGCGCTGGAGCGGTACGGCGGGGGCGTCGGCCGGGACCTCGCCGAGGACGTCGCCGACGACGAGGCGGTCGCGGACGAGGGCGAGCGGGACGTCGGAGCCGTCGCACATCACGGCCCGGACGGCGTCGGTGGTCTCGCCGAGCCCGGCGAGCGGCCTGCCGCGCATGGCGGCGAGGGTCTCGGCGAGCCGGACGGACTCGATGACGTGGGCGGGAGAGACGAGTCGGTCCTCCGCCCTGAGGAGGCCGGCGACCTTGGTCATCCAGCGTTCGACGGGGCGGTCGGGGACGGCGAAGAGGTGCTCGTACCAGCCGGGCGCGTCGATACCGGCGCCGTACCCCGAGCGGCGGGCGAGCCGGCGGTGGGTCCACGGGACCCAGGTCATCCCGGTCTTCACCTTGGGCAGGCCCTTGAGCAGGGCGCGGTCCGCGGTGGCGGTGGTCTTCCGGGAGAGCGCGGGCACGTGCCAGGCGCCGCAGACGACGGCCACCTCTTCCCCGAACTCCTTGCGAGCCGCGCGGAGTTGGAGCCGCATGTACGCCTCGCGCACGAGGTCGCGGGCGTGGCCGCCGTGGCCGTGGGTCTCCCGCAGGGAGCCCATGGCCTCGGCGAGCGCCGCAAACGGGGCGGTGGGGTCGGCGGGACCGGCGGGACCGGTGGGGCCGCCGGGGGCGGTCGCGCCGCGGAGCTCGATCACGTCCTCCCACCAGCGCTCGGGGTCGTCGTACCCGGCGGCGTCCGCGAGTTCGGCGATCGGGTCGATCCGCAGCTCCGGGTGCAGCTCCTCGTCGCCGTCGCCCCAGGTGGGGTCGGTGGCGGCGAGGGTGTGGGCGGCGGGCAGGTCGATGAAGCGGACGGTGGCGCCGTGGGCCAGGGCCCAGCGGATCGCCACCCATTCGGGCGAGAACACGGCGAACGGCCAGAACGCGGACCGCCCGGGGTCGTCCACGGCGTGCGCGAGCAGCGCGACGGGGGGCCGCATCGCCTCGTCGGCGGCGAGCTCCACGAGACCGTCCGCCTCGGGCGGCCCCTCGATCAGCACGGCCGCGGGCCGCCCGGCATCGAGCGCCGCCCGCACGGCCCGCGCGGACCCGGGCCCGTGATGCCGCACCCCCAGCAGCATCGGCCCCCCGGCCCCCGACCGCCCGGCCCGCGGGCCACCCTCACCGATCCCCCCGCCGGGCGGGGAGGACACAGGCCCCACCGGTCCGGCCGTCGGCGTGGGCGTCGCGGGCGAGGGCGAGGGCGGGGGCGAGGGCGAGGGCGTTCGGAGTGTCGTCATGCGCTCACCTCGCGGCAGGCGCGGTAGAAGTCCTTCCAGCCGTCTCTCTCCCGTACGACCGTCTCCAGGTACTCCTGCCAGACGACCCGGTCCGCGGCCGGGTCGCGGACGACGGCGCCAAGGATGCCGGCGGCGACGTCGCCGGACCGCAGCACGCCGTCGCCGAAGTGGGCCGCCAGGGCGAGGCCACCGGTGACGACGGAGATGGCCTCGGCCGTCGACAGCGTCCCCGAGGGGGACTTGAGCTTCGTGCGGCCGTCCGTGGTGACCCCGTCGCGCAGTTCGCGGAAGACGGTGACGACCCGGCGGATCTCGTCGACGCCCTCCGGCACGGCCGGCAGGTCGAGGGAGCGGCCGATCTGGTCGACCCGCCGGGAGACGATGTCGACCTCCGCCTCAGGGGTCGCGGGCAGCGGCAGCACGACGGTGTTGAAGCGGCGGCGCAGCGCGCTGGAGAGGTCGTTGACCCCGCGGTCGCGGTCGTTGGCGGTGGCGATGAGGTTGAAGCCCCTGACGGCCTGGACTTCCTGTCCCAGCTCGGGGACGGGGAGCGTCTTCTCCGACAGGATCGTGATGAGCGAGTCCTGGACGTCCGCGGGGATGCGGGTCAGCTCCTCGACCCGTGCGGTCAGGCCCTCGGACATCGCGCGCATGACGGGGCTGGGGACGAGCGCGTCCCGGCTCGGGCCGTGGGCGAGCAGCCGGGCGTAGTTCCAGCCGTACCGGATCGCTTCCTCGGGCGTCCCCGCGGTGCCCTGGACCAGCAGGGTGGAGTCGCCGCTGACGGCGGCGGCGAGGTGCTCGGAGACCCAGGTCTTGGCGGTGCCGGGCACACCGAGCAGCAGCAGCGCGCGGTCGGTGGCGAGTGTGGTGACGGCGACCTCTACGATCCGCCGTGGCCCCACGTACTTGGGCGTGATCACGGTCCCGTCGGGGAGCGTGCCGCCGAGGAGATAGGTGGCGACGGCCCACGGCGAGAGCTGCCAGCGGACGGGCCGCGGCCGGTCGTCGGCGGCGGCGAGCGCCTTGAGCTCGTCCGCGAAGGCGTGCTCGGCGTGCGGCCGCAGGACCTCGGCCGGAGCGACGCTCCCGGCGCCGGTTCCGGTGCTGGTTCCGGCACCGGACACGGCACCGGGAACGGCACCGGACACGGCGCTCGTGATGGTTTCGGGCACGGTCATGGATCCCCCTCCAGATCGTTCGACCTGATGTGGGATCCACCGTGCACCACGCCACTGACAATCGACCGTCGTCGCAGGTCAGGAGTGCAATCGGGGCGTGCGGAAGGGGAGTTAGCCGGCGACCGGGGAGACCGCGACGCAGCCTCCCGCCATCGCCTGCTCGCCCTTCGCCTCCTTGAGGACCTTGCCCTTGTGGATGACCTTGCAGGTGACGTCGGCGGCGTCGATCGACAGCGGCATGACGGCCGCCGGCATGATGCCCTTCAGCGTCACCGTCTTCGTCCACGGCGTGGTCGGCTTCGTCTCCGTCTCGAGCTTCGGTTCCATCGCCGTTCCGCCGCCGCCGTGGAACTGGATCGACTCGATGTTCTTCCCGGTGACCTCGTACGTGACCTCGTACGTCTCGTTCACGGCCTTGTCGACCTGGTCGGCGGCCTTGTTCGCGGCTTCGGAACAGGCTCCGAGGCCGAACGCGAGGCCGGTGACGGCGAGCGCCGAGACGGCGGTGCGGACGGTGCGCTTCATGGCGGGTCTCCCCCTGGAGTTTCGGTTCTGTGAGGGCACAGAACCGTAAAGAAAAGGTAAAGTCAAGTCGCGGCCTGCGACTTCGCCGGTCGACGCCGCAGCCCCGGGGCGTTGTCAGTGGTCCCCTCTACGGTCGGGGGCATGGACACACAGGGGGTGCGCTGGACGGCGGATCAGGTGCTGGCTCTGGCTCCTGACGACGCCTCGCGCAGAGCGGGGAGCAGGCTCGGCACGTCCGGGCCGTGGTCCGGTACGGGCAGCGACGGCCAGGGGGCGGTCTGGGGGCTGTGCCGGGGCAGCGGCAGCACGCCGTACCGGACGGTGGTCGACACCACCGGCCCCGCGTACGCGTGCAGTTGCCCCAGCCGGAAGTTCCCGTGCAAACACGCGCTGGGGCTGCTGCTGCTCCGGTCGGGGGACGAAGCGGCCGTCACCGTCACCGACGTGCCCGACTGGGCGGCCCGGTGGCTGGAGAGCAGGCGTGAGCGTGCCGGCCGGGCCCGGACGGGCGACGCCGAGGGATCCGGCCGGCCGGCCGCCGCCGATCCCGAGGCCGCACGCCGCAGGGCGGAGCGCCGGGCCGCCCGGATCACCTCAGGCGCGCAGGAGTTGGAGCAGCGGCTCGCCGATCTGCTCCGCGGCGGTCTGGCGGCGGCCGAAGGAGCGGGGTACGGCCTGTGGGAGGAGACGGCGGCGCGCATGGTCGACGCCCAGGCGCCGGGACTCGCCGGACGGGTCCGGGAGTTGGGCGCGATACCAGGCTCCGGGGCGGGCTGGCCCGTCCGGCTCCTGGAGGAGTGCGCGCTGACCCATCTCCTCGACCGGGCCTGGCTCTCCGTGGACCGGCTTCCCGCTCCGCTCGCGGCGACCGTGCGGACCAGGGTGGGCCTGACCGCGCCCGCCGAGGGTCCGGCGGTACGGGACCGGTGGCTGGTCCTCGCCCAGTACGACTCCGCGGACGGCAGGCTGACGACCCGTCGCGCCTGGCTCCACGGCCGCGAGAGCGGTCGGACGGCCCTTCTCCTCTCCTTCGGCGCCGCCGGTCGCGCACCGGCCCCGGCGCTCCCCGTCGGCACGGTCATCGACGCCGTGCTCACCCGCCACGCGGGCGCGGGGGCCCTGCGGGCCGAGCTGGGCGAGCAGTTCGGCCCACCGGCCCCGCTCGACGCCCCGCCCCCGGGCGGAACGGTCGGCGAGGCCCTCGCCGCCTACGGCCACGCCCTGCGGGAGGACCCCTGGCTGGACTCATGGCCGGTGACGCTGACCGATGTCCTGCCGATACCGACGGACCACGGCTGGCAGCTCGCCGACGCCGCACCGGCGGGCCCGGGCGGGAGTGGCAGCGGTGGCGGCGGTGGCGGCGGTGGCGAGGCGATTCCGGTGAGCGGTCCGGCGCTCGGAAGACCGGGCCTGTGGCGGCTCGCCGCCCTCTCCGGTGGCCGGCCCGTGACCGTCTTCGGGGAGTGCGGGCACCGGGGCTTCACGCCGCTCGCCGCCTGGTCGGCCGACGCCCCGGGAGAGACGGTCCCGCTCCACTGACTCCGTACGAGTCCTTACGACTCCCGTACGGCTCCGTACGACCTTGTACGCCCGCGCGACCGTACAGCCTCGCCCAACGCCCGACGACAGGACAGCTTGGAGGACCTCGATGGACGCCTGGGAAGAGTGGGAAGAGCTCGTCACCTCGGCGCTGCTCGGCACCGACCGGCGGCCGCCCGCGCTCGCCGGAGGCGCGGTCGGCGACGCGCCCGTCGCCCTGCTCGACGCCGCCGCGCTGCACACCGTACGGCGCAGGGCGGGGCTGCGGCCCGGGCCCGCGGCCGAGCCTCCGGAGCCCGCGCCCGAGGACGACCGCAGGCCGTTGCCCGAACCGGCCCGCCGCCGCCTCGACCAGCTCCTCGCGGGCCGCGCCGCCCCCGCCCCCTCCGGCGGACGCCGGGGAGCCGCGCCCGATCTCGCCGAACTGCTGCCGCAGTGGCTCGCCGCCGCCAACGAACACGGCTACAGAGCACCGGCGTCCGCCCTGCCCGCGCTGCTCGACGCCGCCCGAGCCCGCACCGATCTGCGGCCCCAGGCGCTCACCCTGGCCGGCCCGCGCGGGCTGTGGCTGGCCCGGCTCAACCCGGAGTGGAGGTTCGCCCTGCGCGGCGCGGGCGGCCGCGCGGCGCTCCCCGACGTCCGGGACGGTGACGCCGTCCGTGTCCTGTGGGAGGAGGGCCTGTTCGCCGAGCGGGTCGCGCTGCTCGCCTCCGTACGGGCCGAGGACCCGGCGGCCGCCCTGGAGTTGCTCGGCTCGACCTGGGCCGCGGAGCGGGCCGAGGACCGGCTGATGTTCCTGGACTCCCTGCGGGACGGACTCTCCGGCGCGGACGAGGAGTTCCTGGAGGCGGCCCTGTCCGACCGCAGCCGGAACGTCCGTTCCACGGCCGCCGAACTGCTCTCCGCGCTGCCCGATTCGGCGCTGGCCGGCCGGATGGCGGGGCGCGCCTCGTCCTGCGTCTCCCTGGACCGTACGGAAGGGGCCGTGACGATCGTCGTCGAGGCGCCGCACGAATGCGACGCGGGGATGCAGCGGGACGGGCTGATACCGACGCCGCCGACGGGCCGGGGCGAGCGGTCCTGGTGGCTGGGCCAGCTCGTCGAGTCCGCGCCGCTGTCCTGCTGGCCGGCCCGGTTCGGGGGACGGACGCCGGAGGAGATCGTCGCGCTCCCGGTCGCCGACGACTGGCGGGGAGAGCTGCACGCGGCCTGGTGCCGCGCCGCCGTACGGCAAGGGGACGCGGCCTGGTCCCGGGCGCTGCTCGGCGCCCCCGCGGCCCCGCCCGCGACCGGTCCGGGGACCTCGTCCCTCGCGGAGCGGGCGAAGCTGCTGTCGACGCTCCCGGAGGACGAGCGGGCCCAGTGGGTCGCCTCGTTCATAGCCGCCCACGGCCTGTCGGAGGCCTTCCAGCTGCTCGGTGTCTGCGCGGTGCCCTGGGCGAGGCCACTGGGCGGTGCGGTGATCGACGCCCTGGACATCGCGCGGGACGCGGGCAGCTATCCATGGAGCTTCAGCGGCGTGATGGGCCTCGCCGAGCGCTGCCTGTCCCCCGACGCGGCCGGCCAGCTGGAGGCCCTGACCGCCCTGCCGACGGAACCGGAGGACGCCTCCCCCGGCTCCGGGGGCTACTGGACGGAGGCCTTCCAGCGTCTGGTGTCGACGCTGCGCCTGCGGGCGGCGATGCGGGCGGAGCTGACAGGGCCGTTGGAGTGAAAACAGTGAAAGACAGACAGGGGCGGACAGGGGCAGGGGACGGCCGGCTTGACTGAAGACAGCTGCCCGCTCCCGGCCGCCGGACAGTCCCTAGGCCGCGACGCGCACGTTCGCGTTCACCCAGTCGACGATCGAGGCCGTCGTCGCACCCGGCGTGAAGATCTCGGCCACGCCCTTCTCCTTCAGGGGAGCGATGTCCGCGTCGGGGATGATGCCGCCGCCGAAGACCTTGATGTCCTCGGCGTCGCGCTGCTTCAGAAGCTCCAGGACCTTCACGAAGAGCGTGTTGTGCGCGCCCGAGAGGATCGACAGGCCGATCGCGTCGGCGTCCTCCTGGATCGCCGTGTCGACGATCTGCTCCGGCGTCTGGTGCAGCCCCGTGTAGATGACCTCCATGCCGGCGTCGCGCAGCGCCCGCGCGATCACCTTGGCCCCGCGATCGTGGCCGTCGAGACCCGGCTTGGCCACCACCACGCGGATCGGACCGGTCACACCCATCACTGCCTCCACATGCGACCCCCGCGCCTGTTTGCCGGGGAGGTGAACGAACGTTATCGCCAGCATCCCGCAAGCGGCCGTTTCGCGGTGGGCAGCGAGGGGGAAATCACACAGAGGGACATGCTCGTGCGCAAGGGAGCCGCGACGGGGTCGTCGTACCTCCGCGCCGCAGTCGCAGGCACGGAGGTAGGGCGCACCGGATGCCGTTCGGCGGCCCGCGCGCCGGTCGGGAGGCGCCGATGGAGCTCACCAGGCTCACCAAGGTCACCACCGCGCTGAAGGCCAACGCCTTGGAACTGGCGATCCTCACCGGCCACCTGCTCCTCTACCCCTCCGGAATCGTCTCCGAGCGCCCCGCCGCCGCCCCGGCCCCCGGGAGCGGCCCAGGACGCCCGGTCGTCCTCCTTCACGGCTTCGTCGACAACCGCTCGGTCTTCGTCCTGCTGCGCCGCTCGCTCGCCCGGCACGGCCGTCACCACATCGGGTCGTTCAACTACTCTCCGCTCACCTGCGATCTGCGCGCCGCCGCGGCGCTCCTGGGCCGCCATGTGGAGGAGCTCTGCACCCGCACGGGCCAGCGGGAGGTGGACATCGTCGGGCACAGCCTCGGTGGCCTGATCGCCCGCTATTACGTACAGCGTCAAGGCGGTGACGCTCGGGTCCGCACGCTGGTCATGCTGGGTACGCCGCACGCCGGCACCACCGCGATTCCATGGGCGGGCGCCCACCCGCTGGTCCGCCAGATGCGCCCCGGCTCCGAGGTGCTGCGGGAGCTGGCCGAGCCCGCGCCGGGCTGCCGGACCCGCTGTGTCAGCTTCTGGAGCGATCTCGACCAGGTGATGGTGCCGGTGGAGACCGCCCGGCTCGACCACCCGGACCTCCTGGTGCACAACGTACGGGTCAGCGGGATCGGGCATCTCGCCCTGCCGGTGCATCCGACCGTCGCCGCCGGGATCCGGCAGGCGCTCGACCACGAGGAGCCGGGCGTCGTCGCGCCGGACGCCGACCCCGGAGCCGCCTCCGTCGCGTGAGCCGTGTTCGCGAGGGTCTCCGGTCGCGGTCTCCGGTCGCGCGGACGGCTGGCAGCCGTCTGACGGCCCGCCAGAAGGTGTCCGTTCTTCGAACGTTCCTCGAACACAGAGCCAAAGCTCTCCCCCGAGGCCCCCGAAACACGGCCGATTGCCCGTTTCCTGTGAACCCAAAACCCTCCGAAGATTGTCGCTTCCGTATACCGCCGGGTACAGTCGCGCCACTGCTTAACCCCGGGACACCCTTCGTCGGGCCCGCCCCGGGCTGGTCCTGCCGCCGAGGCGAGAGAGAAGTTGGTGAACGACCAGCACCCCCACGCCGGGTACGTCGGAGACGACGCCCACAGCACCGGCAACTTCGCCACGGATCCGCTCTTCGGTGCCTTCCCGGACGGTTACGAAGCAGGGCACAGCGGGCAGTACGACACCACTCAGTGGAACGGCAGCCACCAGTGGGACGCCGGCTCGTACGACACCTACGTCGCACAGCAGCCGATGACGCAGCACTACGACACGGCCACGTACGACAGCGCCGCCTACGACACCACCGGCCAGTGGGACGCGACCGCCTGGACCGAGGCGCAGCAGACCGGGACGTACGAGACCTCGCAGTTCACGTCGTACGACACCACCGGCCAGTGGACGACCCCCACGGTCGAGACCGGCACGTACGACGCCACCGCCTGGAACTACGCCGAGCCGGTCGTACCCCAGCAGTACACCCCGGACTACGACTTCATCCCCGCGGCCGAACCCGAACCCGAGGCCGAAGCCGGCGCCGCACTCCACGAGCGGCTCGACCTCATGGAGCAGGCGGACCACACCGCGCAGTTCGAGGCACTCACTCCCGACAGCTACGCGTACGACCACGAGATCCCGGCGGAGTCCGAGGAGCCGGTCGTCGAGATGCTCGCGGAGGCTCCGGCCGCCGTCGTCCCCGCCGCCCGCTCCGCACGCCGCTCCTCCGGTGGCAGCCGCGGCCGGCGCCGTACGCCCGCCAAGCGCTCCGCGCTCCTGACCGTCGCCGTCCCCTCCGCCTGCGTCATGGGGGTCGCCGGCATCGCCGCCGCCTCGGTCGGCGGACTCGCCGACGCGAACGCGGAGACGAAGGACGACACGATGGCGCTCGCCGCCGCCGACCCGTCCTCGGTCAAGCCCGTCGCCGCCAACAACGAGCTGGACACCCAGCTCGCCGCGCTCAGCGCCGACGCCCGCGACTTCGGCGACCGCGCCAGCCGCACCCAGGAGCGCATCGACCTCAAGCTTCGCCAGGAGGCGGAGCGGAAGAAGCGCGAGGAGGAGGCGGCCCGCAAGGAGGCGCTGCGTCCGAAGTTCGTCCTGCCGGTGAAGCTGCACCAGCTCAGCGCGCGCTACGGGCAGGCCGGCGTCAACTGGATGTCCCTGCACACCGGAATCGACTTCCCGGTGCAGTACGGCACGAAGGTGATGGCCGCGACCGACGGCACGGTCCGTACCCAGTGGAACAGCGCCTACGGCAACATGGCGATCGTGACCGCCGCGGACGGGACCGAGACCTGGTACTGCCACCTCAGCAGCACCAAGATCCGCTCCGGCAAGGTCAAGGCCGGTGACGTCATCGCGTACTCCGGCAATTCCGGCAACTCCACCGGCCCGCACCTCCACTTCGAGGTCCGGCCGGGCGGCGGGGCGGCGATCGACCCGCTGCCGTGGCTGCGCAGCCACGGTCTCGACCCGACCGGCTGACACCCGTACACGGAACAGCGGAACAGCGGAACATACCCATAGGGAGAGGGGCCCCGGCCGAAGCCGGGGCCCCTCTCCCTATGCGCGTCTGCCTGTCAGAGCTTCTCGACCGGGGCGTACCGCAGCAGCAGTCGCTTCGGCTTCTCGTCGCCGAAGTCGATCGTCGCCTGCGCGTCGGCGCCCACCCCCGTCACCTGCATCACCGTGCCGAGGCCGAACTGGTCGTGGGTGACCCGGTCTCCGACGTGCAGCGTGATCGCCGGCTTGTCGCCGGCGCGGCGGGTGGCGAAGCCGGAGGGGCCCGAGCGCGAGCGCGAGGTGGAGAGCGAGGAAGTGATCCCCGAGGTCGGCCCGGCCGGCTTGACCATGGGGCCGGTCCGCTTCCACTCCAGGTATGTCGCCGGGATCTCCTCGAGGAAGCGCGAGGCCGGGTTGTAGGAGGGCTGGCCCCAGGCGCTGCGCATCGAGGAGCGGGTCAGGTACAGCCGCTCGCGGGCGCGCGTGATGCCGACGTACGCCAGGCGCCGCTCCTCCTCCAACTCCTTGGTCTGGCCGAGCGCGCGCATGTGCGGGAAGACGCCGTCCTCCATGCCGGTCAGGAAGACCACCGGGAATTCGAGGCCCTTGGCGGTGTGCAGGGTCATCAGCGTGATGACTCCGGACCCCTCCTCGTCCTCGTCGGGGATCTGGTCGGAGTCCGCGACGAGGGCCACCTTCTCCAGGAACTCGGCGAGCGTCCCGGCACCCTCCTCCGCCTCCGCGCGCTCCTGCTCGAACTCCAGGGCCACGGTCGCGAGCTCCTGGAGGTTCTCGATCCGGGTCTCGTCCTGCGGGTCGGTGGAGGCCTGCAGCTCGGCGAGATACCCCGTCCGCTCCAGTACCGCCTCCACGACCACGGCGGGGCCGGCGCCGGACTCGACGATGGTGCGCAGCTCCTCCATGAGCGCGTTGAAGCGCTTGACGGCGTTGGCGGAGCGGGCCGCCATGCCGTACGCCTCGTCGACCCGCTTCAGCGCCTGCGGGAAGGTGATCTTCTCGCGGAGGGAGAGGGCGTCGATCATCGCCTCGGCGCGGTCGCCGATGCCGCGCTTGGGGACGTTGAGGATGCGGCGCAGCGGGACGCTGTCCTCGGGGTTGGCGAGAACGCGCAGGTAGGCGAGGACGTCGCGGACCTCCTTGCGCTCGTAGAAGCGCACGCCGCCGACGACCTTGTAGGGCAGGCCGACGCGGATGAAGATCTCTTCGAAGACACGGGACTGGGCGTTGGTCCGGTAGAAGACGGCGACGTCGCCGGCCTTCGCCTCGCCCGCGTCCGTGAGCCGGTCGATCTCGTCGGCGACGAACTGGGCCTCGTCGTGCTCGGTGTCGGCGACGTAGCCGGTGATCTGCGCGCCCGCGCCCGCGTTGGTCCACAGGTTCTTGGGGCGGCGGCTCTCGTTGCGCTCGATGACGGCGTTGGCGGCGGAGAGGATCGTCTGCGTCGACCGGTAGTTCTGCTCCAGCAGGATCGTGGTCGCGTCGGGGTAGTCCTCCTCGAACTGGAGGATGTTGCGGATGGTCGCGCCGCGGAAGGCGTAGATCGACTGGTCCGCGTCGCCCACGACGCACAGCTCGGCCGGTCCCAGGTCTTCGTAGCCCGTGCCGACCAGTTCCCGTACGAGGGTGTACTGCGCGTGGTTGGTGTCCTGGTACTCGTCGACGAGGACGTGGCGGAAGCGGCGGCGGTAGTGCTCGGCGACGTCGGGGAACGCCTGGAGCAGGTGGACCGTCGTCATGATGATGTCGTCGAAGTCCAGGGCGTTGGCCTCGCGCAGCCGTGCCTGGTACATCCGGTACGCCTCGGCGAGCGTCTTCTCGAAGCCGTCGGCGGCCTGGTCGGCGAAGGTCTCCTCGTCGATCAGCTCGTTCTTCAGATTCGAGATCTTGGCGCTGAAGGACTTCGGCGGGAACTTCTTCGGGTCGAGGTCCAGGTCGCGGCAGACCAGCGCCATCAGGCGCTTGGAGTCGGCGGCGTCGTAGATCGAGAAGGAGGACGTGAAGCCGAGCTTCTTCGACTCGCGGCGCAGGATGCGGACGCACGCGCTGTGGAAGGTCATGACCCACATGGCGTTGGCGCGCGGGCCGACGAGGTGCTCGACGCGCTCCTTCATCTCGCCGGCGGCCTTGTTGGTGAAGGTGATCGCCAGTATCTGGCCGGGGTGGACGTGCCGGGTGCCCAGGAGGTGGGCGATGCGGTGGGTCAGCACCCGGGTCTTGCCGGAGCCGGCGCCGGCGACGATGAGCAGCGGGGTGCCGGTGTGTACGACGGCGGCGCGCTGCTGTTCGTTCAGCCCGTCCAGGAGCGCGGCGGGGTCCACGACGGGGCGCGGGGCTCCGTCGCGGTAGTGCGCGTCCCTGGCCGGCGGCACGTCGAAGGTGCCCCCGAAGAGGTCGTGCGGGACCTCCTCCGCGGCCGGGGCGCCGTGGTCGTGGTCCTCGGGCGGGGGCGGGGGCTCCTCCGAGGAGTGGTTCTGGAGGCTCGCCAGGAAGCTGTCGTCAAAGAGGCTGCTCATCGCTTAACGAGTCTAGGCCGCCCCACCGACAACCCGGCCCCACCTCCAGAAGTGAGCGGATTCTCACGGAAGGTGACCGTCCGCTTCAGGTCACGAAAATGTATCGGGCATATCGAACATCGGCCTTCCCAGCCGCCCCACGGGTTGGCTAGCGTGCTCGCCCAAGCAGCCCGTCCCCTCCGACGGCGAATCGCGCCGAGCGGGCGGCCCACGCCGAATCCGGCCCCGCGCAAGGCGGTGGGACCGGACGCCTCCTCGGTGGCCACGGAAGGAGATGCCGGTCTTGGCGTCCCATCGCAAGCCGCGCAGCACACGTCCGCACTCCCCCGCCGTCGGGGTCACGACGGCCGCCATCGCCTCCGTCACCCTGCTGTCCACGCAGAGCGCGCACGCGACGCCCGCCGCCCCGCCGAGGCCGACGGTGGAGGAGATCCAGAAGAAGGTCGACGACCTCTACCGCCAGGCCGGCACGGCGACGCAGGAGTACAACCGGGCCAAGGAGGCCACCGACGAGCAGCGGCGCAAGGTCGACCGGATCCTCGACGACGTCGCCCGGCGTACGGACGCGATCAACGAGTCCCGCCGCGCGCTCGGCTCGTACGCGGCGGCGCAGTACCGGGCCGGGGCGGTCGGGCCGACGGCCGCGCTGATCTTCGCGGACAGCCCGCAGTCGTACTTCGACCAGACCCACCTGATGGACCGGCTCTCCGAGCGGCAGCGCGGCGCGGTCGCCGACTACGAGGGCAAGCGGCTGGCGGCGGCGAAGCAGCGCGCGGAGGCGACGAAGAGCCTGGAGAGCCTGACCGACTCACAGGCGACGCTGCGCGCGAGCAAGCAGACCGTGCAGCGGAAGCTGGGCGAGGCGCGGACGCTGCTCGCCCGGCTGACGGCCGAGGAGAAGGCCCGGCTCGCGGAGCTGGAGCGCAAGCGGGAGGCCGAGGCCCGGCGCAAGGCGGAGGAGCGGGCGAAGGCGGAGGCTGCCGAGGCCGAGGCCGAGCGGCGTCGCCAGGAGGAGGCGGCCCGGCGGCAGCAGCCGTCGCCCCCGCCGGCCACCACGCCCACGACACCGCCCACGGCCCCGCCGCAGACCGGTGGCTCGACCTACGCGGCGAAGGCGGAGAAGGCGCTGGCGTTCGCCCGGGCCCAGATCGGCAAGCCGTACGTGTGGGGGGCGACGGGCCCGAGTTCGTACGACTGCTCCGGGCTCACCCAGGCCGCCTGGAGGGCAGCGGGCGTCGATCTGCCCCGCACCACCTGGGACCAGGTCAAGATCGGCACCCGGGTGGCGACGGCCGATCTGCTCCCCGGCGACCTCGTCTTCTTCTACGACGACATCAGCCACGTCGGCCTCTACATCGGCGGCGGGAAGATGATCCACGCGCCGAAGCCGGGCGCCGACGTCCGCGAGGAGTCGATCTACTACATGCCGGTCTACGGGAGTGTGCGCCCGGCCTGACGCCGCAAGGGGGGTCTCACCGGACTCAGGTCCTCACCGGACTCAGGTACTCGCCGGACTCAGGTCCAGAGCGTCGCGATGAAGATGTTCGCGACGGTCAGGCCGCCGACGGCGCCGAAGAGGCCCTTGTCCACCTTCTCGTCGTCCCGCTTCACGTAGACGAGAGCGAGGATGACGACCAGGACGGCCAGCTTGACGCCGATCTTCACGTTGTTGACGGTCTGGTCGTCCGCCTGGTTGAGGCCGACCAGCGCGACGCCCGTGATCAGCATCGTCAGCGCGCCGTGCAGCATCGCGGGGCTGAAGCGGGCCGTACCCGCGCCCATCGCCTTCATCTGGGTGAGGAACCCGCCGAGCAGGGCGCCGATACCGATGATGTGCAGGGCGACGAAGACATTGATGAGTACGTCCATGGGGCGGAGCCTAACCGGGCCTTAGCACCGCGCCCCGGCCGGGTCCACCTTCTCCGGCGGATCGGTCGGACCCCCGCCGGAAAGCGGATCCCACCGGTCGCCGGGACCGGACGCGACCGGTCCCGGAGCGTCAACTGGCGCCAATAGCGGTCAAGTCCCCGCATCACCGTGACGCCCAGGTTTAGCGTCACGCCTCAGGTGGCCGGCTCCCACCACCGTCGGATCTCCGGCGGCAGTCGGTCGCCCCCGCCGGGAAAACCGGCGGTGGGCCGTCTCCCCTGTGCGATCCGCCGCCGGACCCGGCGGGCAACGACCCCCACAGGGAGAGGATGTGACCCGCCCTCGTGGCAGCACACCGAAAGCCCCGGCAGTTCCCCCTCGGTGGCCAGGCGGCCAGGACCGCCGCCACCGTCGCCCTCGCCTCGGCGGCGACGGCGACCCTCTTCGAGGGCTCCGGGCACGCCGAGCCCCGGCTCACCCCCGCCCAGGTCAAGGCGGAGGTCGACCGGCTGTACCAGGAGGCCGAGGTGGCCACCGAGAAGTACAACGGCGCCAAGGAGAAGGCGGAGGTGGCGCGGGGCGCTCTCGACCGGCTGCGCGACGAGGCCGCCCGCAGGACCGACCGGCTCAACGCCGGCCGTGCCGGGCTCGGTTCGGTCGCCACCGCGCAGTACCGTTCGGGCGGCCTCGACCCCGCCGTGCAGCTCGCCCTGACCTCCGACCCGGAGCAGTATCTGGAGCGGGCCGCGATCGCCGAGAAGGCCGGGGAGCGGCAGGCCGCGGCCCTCACGTCCGTACGGCGTGAGCTCGCCGGGATCCGGCAGTTGCGCGCCGAGTCCACCCGGCGCCTCGCCGAGCTGCGCGGACACGAGGACGACCTGCGGCGGCAGAAGAGCGCCGTCCAGAGCAAGCTCGCCGAGGCGCGGACGCTGCTGGCCCGGCTGACCGCCGAGGAGCGGGCGCGGTACGAGGCCGCTGTGGCGGGATCGGGGCGCGCCGGGGCGGGCGCCTCGGGTGGTACGGGCTCCGGGACCGGGGCGGGGGTCAGGGCCGACCGGGCCTCGGAGCCGCGCGGGCCGATCGCGGCGCCGAACGCCCGGGCCGCCGAGGCCATCTCCTTCGCCCGGGCCCAGATCGGCAAGCCGTACGTGTGGGGGGCGACCGGCCCCTCGGCCTACGACTGCTCGGGCCTGACCCAGGCCTCCTGGCGCGCGGCCGGGGTGTCGCTGCCCCGCACGACGTACACGCAGATCAACGCCGGACAGCGCGTCTCGCGCTCCGAACTGGCCCCGGGCGACCTGGTGTTCTTCTACTCCGGCATCAGCCACGTCGGGCTCTACATCGGCGGCGGCCAGATGATCCACGCGCCCCGGCCGGGCGCGCCGGTGCGGGTCGCGCCGATCGACGAGATGCCGTTCGCGGGGGCGACCCGGGTGGGGTGACCGCTCGTGGGGTGACCGCTCGTGGGGTGACCGCTCGTGGGGTGACCGCTCGTGGGGTCTGGCCGGTGGCTCCGGGGCAGGGAGGGTCAGACCAGGCGGCGGGCGGTGGCCCAGCGGGTCAGCTCGTGCCGGTTGGAGAGCTGCAGCTTCCTGAGCACCGCCGACACGTGCGACTCGACCGTCTTCACCGAGATGTAGAGCTGCTTGGCGATCTCCTTGTACGCGTATCCACGGGCGATCAGCCGCAGCACCTCCCGCTCCCGCTGGGTGAGGCGGTCCAGGTCCTCGTCCACCGGCGGGGCGTCGGTCGAGGCGAAGGCGTCCAGGACGAAGCCGGCCAGGCGGGGCGAGAAGACGGCGTCGCCCTCCTGGACGCGGAAGATCGAGTCGACCAGGTCGGTGCCCGTGATCGTCTTCGTGACGTAGCCGCGGGCGCCGCCGCGGATCACGCCGATGACGTCCTCCGCCGCGTCCGAGACCGAGAGGGCCAGGAAACGGACCGGGTTCTCGGGCGCGGCCATCAGGCTCGCGCAGCGGCGCAGCACCTCGACGCCGCCGCCGCCAGGGAGGTGCACGTCGAGCAGGACGACCTCGGGGCGGGTGGTGGTGATGACCGTGACCGCCTGGTCGACGTCGGCGGCCTCGCCGACCACCTCGACGCCGGTGACGTCGGTCCGGCCGATCTCGGCCCGCACGCCCGTGCGGAACATCCGGTGGTCGTCGACGAGCACGACCCGTACCCGGCGCTCCGGGGTCTGCGCCTCCGTCGTCCCGGTCCCGGTCTCGTCGCTCATGCGTCCGCCCTCTCCATCTCAAGCTCCACTTCGGTGCCTCCGTCCGGCACGGACCGCAGCCGGGCCGAACCGCCGTTGCGCTGCATCCGGCCGATGATCGATTCTCGTACGCCCATCCGATCGTCGGGTACGGCGTCGAGGTCGAACCCGGGGCCCCGGTCCCGGACGGAGACGAAGACCGTGCGGCCCTCGACCTCGGCGTAGACCTGCACCGCCCCTCCCTCGCCACCGTACTTGGCGGCGTTGACCATCGCCTCGCGTGCGGCCTGCATCTGTGCGACCAGTTTCTCGTCGAGCGGGCAGTCGCCCACGACGACGACCTCCAGCGGCACGCCGTGCTTGTCCTCGACCTCGGCGGCGGCCTTCTTCACCGCCTCGGCGAGGGTGTCGGGCTCCTCGCCCTCGTCCTTGCCGTTACCCTCCGGCCGGTACAGCCAGTTCCGCAACTCCCGCTCCTGGGCGCGGGCGAGGCGGCGCACCTCGCCCGGCTCGTCGGCGTTGCGCTGGATCAGGGTGAGGGTGTGCAGGACGGAGTCGTGGACGTGGGCGGCGACCTCGGCGCGCTCCTGGGCGCGGATGCGCATGGTCCGCTCCTCGGAGAGATCCTGCGACATCCGCACCAGCCAGGGTCCTGCGAGCAGGGCGATGCCGGTCAGGACCGCTATGGCGGCCGTGAACGCCGTGCCCAGCTGGGCGGCGGAGCCGCGGATCACCAGGAAGACGGTCAGGCCGACGCCGACGAGCGCGACCCCCGCGAAGCCGCGCGCGAGCTGGAGGACGCGCCGGCGGCGGCCGGTCTCGGTCCAGCTGGCCCGGCGGGCGTTGTCGGCCTGCCGCCAGACGAGGACGACGCCGATGCCGGTCAGCAGCGTCGGCCAGACGTAGCGGTCGGCCTGGTTCCCGAAGTCGACGTTGCCGACGAAGACGGCGGCGCCCAGCCCCAGGGCGATCAGTGCGAAGACCTGCCCCCGGTCGGGCTTGCGCAGCCGGCGCCGCCCGTCGGGGGTCGTCTCGAACACGGGGCGGGGCGCGGCCCGGCCGCCGACGCCGAGCGGGACGACGATCCAGAAGACCGCGTACAGCAGTGCGCCGAGCCCGTCCGCGAGCAGCAGCACCACGAACAGGGCGCGGACCCAGACGACCGGCACTCCGAGATGTCCCGCGAGACCGCGTGCGACACCGCCGAGCCACCGCCCGTCGGCGCTCCGGTAGAGCTTGCGCACGGGCGGTTCGTCGGTGTCGGCGACACGGGCGGCTGCTGGCATGTCCCGATCGTCACACGCTCGCCGGTGCGGGCACATCAGGGTCCGCCCCTGAGATGCCCCCGAGGTGGGTCTCCGGAGTTCCCCGGTGCGGATCGGCCGCGGAATATCAGGGTCGGGCCAGGGTCGTTCCCGGTGCCGCGGAGGGTCACCGGCCGTCACCATGGAGGCATGACGAGTTCGACGCCTTCGCACCACGGGGCCCCGCCGGCGGCGGAGGCCCCGCCCGTCACGGCGCTGCGCCGCTCGCCGCGGCAGAAGGTCGTGGCGGGTGTGTGCGGCGGTCTGGGCCGGCACTTCGATCTGGATCCGGTGATCTTCCGGATCGTGATCGGTGTGCTGTCCGTGATCAGCGGCATAGGGCTGATCTTCTACGGCTTCGCGTGGCTGCTGATCCCGCTCGACGGCGAGGAGGAGAACCAGGGCCGCCGACTGCTGTCCGGTCGGGTCGACGGTTCCTCGCTCGCGGCCCTGCTCATGGCGCTGACCGGCTGCGGCATATTCCTGTCGATGCTGCACAGCGGCGGGACGATCGCGTTCGCGATGATGCTGTCGACAGCGGTCTGCGGCGCGGCGGTCTGGTCGCAGCGGCGCCGGCAGGGCGTCGGCGGTGACGCCGAGGGCCGGATGGACGCGGCGACCGCGCATGCGGTCGCCGAGGCGCCGCCGGAGACGAAGGCCCCGCCGCTGGTGGAGTTCCCGTCCTGGTGGAAGGACCCGATAGTCAAGGACGGCTCGACCGGCAGGATCGCGGTCGGCTACCTCTGGGGCCCGCACGGCGTGGTGGGCCCGGACGGCAGGCTCGAGAACGGCGAGATCCCGGTCCCGGGCAGCCAGTGGGGCACGAGCCTCCCCGAGGACGGTGCAAGGCCCACGGCGGCGACGGTCCGGCGTGGCCCGCGCTCCATCGGCGGGCTGGTCTTCCTGCTCGCGTTGCTGGCGGGCGGGCTCGGCACGGGGCTGTCCTGGGACACGCATCCGCTCGGCACGAGCCTGCAGATCGGCCTGGTGGCCGCCCTGGCGGTGTTCGGCCTCGGACTGGTGGTCGCCAGTTTCCTCGGCCGGACCGGATTCGGCACGATCTTCCTGACCGTGGTCACCGCCGGCCTGCTCGCCGTGTCCGCCGCGCTGCCGAAGGAGATCTCGACGGACTGGGTCCGTACGACCTGGCGACCGGCGTCGGTCACCGCCGTGCAGCCGCGGTACGAACTGGGCTCGGGCGTCGGCACGCTCGATCTGTCGCGCCTCGCCGTCCCGGCGGGGACGACGGTCGGCGCCGCGGTGGAGGTCGGCGCCGGAAAGCTCGAAGTGGTCGTCCCGAAGGACGTCACGGTGAAGGTGCGGGCCCAGGTGGGCCTGGGGGATCTGCGGCTGGCGCAGCAGCGCCCCGGTGACATCGACATCGCCCCGGACCGCGACGAGACCCGTACGCTCACGCCTCCGGCGGGCAGTGTCCCGTCCGGGACGCTGGATCTGTCCCTCGAGGTCGGTCTCGGACAGGTGGAGGTCACCCGTGCCGCTTCATGAGTTCCGTCCGGGCCGGCTGATCGCCGGCCTGACCGCCCTCGGGCTCGCCGCGCTCTACGCGGGCGATGCCGCCGACGCCTGGGTGACGCCGTGGTACGGCGTCGTCCCGGTGCTCTGCGGCGGCCTGGGGACGGCCGCGCTCGCGACCTGGATCGCCTATCGGATACGCCGCCGCCGTTCGGCGAGGACCGCGTCGAGCGAGAACACCGAGGCACCGGCGAGCACCAGCGGCAGCCAGGACATCAGATAGGCGAGGTCGTTGCCGTAGTAGTACGGGTCGGTCTGCCAGCTCACGGTCAGCCAGAGGCTCAGCGAGATCAGCGCGCCGCCGAGCGCCGCGAGCCGGGCGTAGAGGCCCACCAGGGTGCCGATGCCGACGGCGAGTTCCGCGATGGCGATGGCGTGGCCGAAGCCGGTGGGGCTCTTGAGCGCCAGGTCGACGAGGGCGGGGACGGCCGAGCTGTCCCGCACCCCTCGCATCATCTCGCCGATGGACCCGCTGCCGGTGTCGGCCATGAAGGAGGAGTCGGTGAGCTTGTCGAGGCCGGCGTAGATGAAGGTGACACCGAGGAAGACACGCAGCGGCAGCAGTGCGTACCGCGATGCGGTGGCCTTCCACCCGGTGGGTCCGCCCGGCCCGCCGAGGCCCCCGGGACCGCCGCGGCCGCCGTCCACGGTCCCGTACGCCCCGTGCTCCCCGTGGGGCCCGTTCGTTCCGCGCATGCGTCCTGACATCGCCGGCCTGCCTCTCCACGCCACTGTCCGCAGAACCGATTGTCCTCGGCCCCCCCGCATCTGGATACGCGAAGAACACGCCGGGAGTTCAGGTGGCTCGGCCGAGACTCAGCCGTTGCTCGGCCGGGGATCAGTCGACGACGTCGATGGTGACCCGGTTGGTCTCCACACCCGCCGCCGTCACCACCCACACCTCGACCCGCCCCGGCTCCACGTCCACCGGGAGCGGCACGGTCAGGGTCGCGTCCGTCGGGTTGGCGAAGCCGCCCGGGACCGGGACCAGGGGGACGTGTGCGTGGACGGGCCCGACGCGCACGACCAGACGGGTCAGGGCGTTCGGGCCCTGGGCGCCGGCCGGGACGAAGCCGGCTCCCCGGATCTCGATGTCGTCCCCGGTTCGGATCGGCGCGTCCAGGTCGCCCGCCTCGCGGGACCGGACGACGGAGAGGATCGTGGGCCGGCCTCCCTCCGTCCACTTCCCGGCGAGATAGCCGGCCGCCGACACGGCGACGAGGAGCACCAGGCTCCACGGCAGGGCGGGCAGCCGGTCGGGGTCACGCCCGAGCCGCACGGCGCCGAGGACGAGGACGGCGCCGGTGACCAGGACGTACTGGAGGTCGGTGAGGCTCGCCCGGCCGTTGTCGTCGCACAGGAGGTCGGCCGCACGGGGTCGATCGGCGCGGATCTTCTGCAGCCGCCGCCCCACGATCCGCGCCCACACGATCCGGCGGACGGCGACGGCGACCGCCACCGTCAGCGCGCAGGCGGTCAGCAGTCCGGCGCCGCGGGCGGCCCCGAGGCCGATCCGGTCGGCGCCGGTGACCAGGCGCAGAGCGAGGAAGAGCACGGTCCAGACGGCGAAGAGGAGCCAGCAGGCGGCGACGGTACGGGAGGTCGAGAGCCGGTTGTCCTCCCCGATCAGCGGCGCGAGGACGCCGCCGCGCGCCCGGTGGGCCTGGCCGGCGCCGATCAGCGCGGCGGCGAGGACGAGGGTCGCGGCCAGCGCCGCCGTACGCGCCCCGGTCCATCCCGTGCCGATCGCCGTGAGCGCCTGTCCGAGGAGCAGGGCGAGGGCGGCGCCCCCGACGACGCCGAAGGTGACGCGCCGGACGCGCCCGAGCCAGGCCTCGCCGGCCTCACGGCCGCGCGCGGCGACGGTGCGGGCGGACTCGGCGAGCTCGTCGGAGACCCACTGCCGTGAGGCGCCCGGGGAGTGGGCGACCGCCGCCGGCACCCCCCGGCCCGCGGCCAGCTCGTCCCGTCGGGCGAGGAAGGCGGCGACGGCGCGCCGGTGCCCCGCTCGCCCGCCGCCCGCGCAGCACGCGTGGTCACCGCACTGTCTGGCCTCTTGCACCGCCACGGCGCTCACTTCCCGATCGGTCAACTCGCCGGTGATTATCGGGAATTGTGCCGTATCGAAACGTGCCCCACATGCTTCGAGCGCCCCGCGCGAGAGTGATTGAACCCTCATCGCATTGACGTAAGGACAGCTGAAGTGCCGTTCGACGTGCCGTTCTACGACAGGAGTTCGGGTTCCGTGCGGCTGATCCGGCGCCACAACGGCTGGTAGTTGACCCAGGCGGCCAGGTCGGTGCCGAGCTGTTCGCGGGTGGCGACCGCCTCCCGGTGGCCGATGGGGACCGGCTTGCCGGCGGCGCGCGCGGTCAGCTGCACCTGGGCGCAGCGTTCCATGGCGATGAACCACCAGGCCGCCGCGTCGACCGAGTCCCCGACGGTCAGCAGCCCGTGGTTGCGCAGCACGACCGCCTTGTACGGGCCGAGGGCGGCGGCGATCCGGCGCGCCTCCTCCCGGTCGACCGCGACCCCGGTGTACGCGTCGTAGAGCGCGTGGTCCTGGTAGAAACCGCAGGCCTCCTGCGTGATCGGCTCGATCAGCTCGCCGAGGGCCGCGAGCGCCCGCCCGTAGGTGGAGTGGGTGTGCGCGACGGCGACGACGTCGGGCCGGGCCCGGTGCACCTCGGCGTGGACGGCGAAGGCCGCCTGGTTGACGTGCGCGCCGCCCCGCACGACCTGCCCGTCCCCGTTGACCAGGACGAGATCACCCGCGGTCAGTTCGTCGAAGGGCGCGCCGAAGGGGTTCACCCAGAAACAGTCCGCGTACGCGGGGTCCCGGGCGGTGACATGACCGGAGACGCCCTCCTCGTAACCGAACCGTCCGAAGATCCTGAGCGCGCCCGCGAGTCTCCGCTTGCGGTACGTCCGCTCGTCCTCGACGGTCTCGTGGACGGGAGGCATCGCCACGCGCAGCCGGTCCGCGGGCACGGGGGCAGGTATCTCGCTCATGCGCGGGAAGGTAGCTCCGGGCCGCGCAACTGACCAGAGAGATCACACGGCGGAACGACGGAACCGCGGAACGACGGAACAGACGAAACCGCCGCCCCCGGATGGTGGGGGCGGCGGTCTCACCGTCGTACGGCAGGAGGGGTCACTCCCACTCGATGGTGCCCGGCGGCTTGCTCGTCACGTCGAGCACCACGCGGTTCACGTCGGCGACCTCGTTGGTGATCCGGGTCGAGATCTTCGCCAGCACGTCGTACGGCATCCGCGTCCAGTCCGCCGTCATCGCGTCCTCGGAGGAGACGGGGCGCAGGACGATCGGGTGGCCGTAGGTGCGGCCGTCGCCCTGGACGCCCACGGAGCGCACGTCGGCGAGCAGGACGACCGGGCACTGCCAGATGTCCCGGTCGAGACCGGCGGCCGTCAGCTCCTCGCGGGCGATGGCGTCGGCCTCGCGCAGCAGGTCCAGGCGCTCCTTGGTGACCTCGCCGACGATACGGATGCCGAGGCCGGGGCCGGGGAAGGGCTGGCGCTGGACGATCTCGTCCGGCAGGCCGAGCTCCTGGCCGACCATGCGGACCTCGTCCTTGAACAGCTGGCGCAGCGGCTCGACGAGCTCGAACTCCAGGTCCTCGGGGAGCCCGCCCACGTTGTGGTGGGACTTGATGTTCGCGGTGCCGGTGCCGCCGCCGGACTCGACGATGTCCGGGTAGAGCGTGCCCTGGACGAGGAAGGCGACGTCCTCGCCGGCGCCCGCCGACTCGGCGACGATCTCGGCCTGGGCCTGCTCGAAGACGCGGATGAACTCGCGGCCGATGATCTTCCGCTTCTCCTCGGGGTCGGAGACCCCGGCGAGCGCGGTGAGGAACCGCTCCTGCGCGTCGACGACCTTCAGCTGGACGCCGGTGGCGGCGACGAAGTCCTTCTCGACCTGCTCGGTCTCGTCCTTGCGCATCAGACCGTGGTCGACGTACACGCAGGTGAGCTGCGAGCCGATGGCCTTCTGCACGAGGGCGGCGGCCACGGCGGAGTCGACGCCGCCGGAGAGACCGCAGATGGCGCGCTTGGTGCCGACCTGCTCGCGGATGGCCGCGACCTGCTCCTCGATGACGTTGCCGGTGGTCCAGTTCGGCTGGATGCCGGCGCCGCGGTAGAGGAAGTGCTCCAGGATCTGCTGGCCGTGCGTGGAGTGCAGCACCTCGGGGTGGTACTGGACGCCGTACAGCTTCTTCTCGTCGTTCTCGAAGGCGGCGACCGGCACGACGTCCGTGGACGCGGTGACGGCGAAGCCCTCGGGAGCGGCGGAGCAGGCGTCGCCGTGCGACATCCACACGGACTGCTCGCTCGGCGTGCCCTCGAAGAGGGTCGAACCGCTCTTGGAGACGTACAGCGGGGTACGGCCGTACTCGCGGGCGCCCGTGTTGTCGACGGTGCCACCGAGGGTGGTCGCCATCAGCTGGAAGCCGTAGCACATGCCGAAGACGGGGACACCGGCCTCGAAGATGGCGCGGTCGAGGCGCGGGGCGCCCTCCGCGTACACGGAGGACGGACCGCCGGAGAGGATGATCGCCTTGGGGTTCTTGGCCAGCATCTCGGCCACCGGCATGGTGGACGGGACGATCTCGCTGTAGACCCGGGCCTCACGGACACGGCGGGCGATGAGCTGGGCGTACTGGGCGCCGAAGTCGACAACGAGGACTACGTCCGGGTTGGAGACGTCGGGCGCGGCAGCGGGAGTCGCTGATGACACTACGGCGGCCTTCCGGCGGTAGGGAGGGTCCCCCGAGAGGGGGGCTATTTGTCGATTCTACCGGCGCGCCCGTGTCGCTTTTCGTCTCACCATCCGAACCGGGTGTGGCCGGCCGCCCGGGCGGGAGTCCATACTGTCGCCATGCGCAAGCTCTCGACCTTCGTCTTTACCTATGGCACCGGCCCGTCCGGCTGCCATGGTCGTGCTGCTTGAGCAACTGACAAGCGACTTCCCAGGCGCCCCGGGCCGACAAGGCCCGGGGCGCTTCGTGGTTTCCGGGCCGTGTCGCTCCGGGGCAGCCGACCCCGACAGCCGAAGGAACCCCACGATGACCACCACGACCACGCCCACTACGCCGACCACGCCGACCGCGAACACCGCTGAGAAGACCGGCGCCCGCACCGACGAGGCCGCCGCGCTCATCGGCGACGCCCGGGAGCGGATCGACGCCCTCGACGACCGGATCATCGGCCTGATCCAGGAACGGATGGCCGTCTCGGCCGTGATCCAGGAGGCCCGGATCGGCTCGGGCGGCCGCCGGGTGAACCTCGCGCGCGAGATGGAGGTCCTGGGCCACTACCGGGACGCGCTGGGCAAGCCGGGCACCTCGCTCGCGATGACCGTCCTGGAGCTGTGCCGGGGCCGCGTCTGACCTGCGGGGGCGCCGGGCACCGGCAGTCGGCTCGACCCGCGGCCGCCGGGGGGACGCGACGGATCTGAGTTCGGGCCCGGTCTCACCCGTACGGCGCGTGACCGGCTCCCGTACCCCTTCGTTGGTCGTGGTGTCCGTGCCAGCCAGGGGCGGGCCCGAAAAAACCACGCGTGGCTTCGCTGGGGCGTGTGACGTACCGCAAGTACGTCGTGGGACCTCGCCCCAGCGCGTGTGACCGGACGGCAGGGGACAGCAGCCCGGTCACCGATAAAGGGCGGTCGGCCCCCGGGGACGCCCGGGGCCGACCGCAACCGGTCCAGACGGATGCGCCGGCACCCGTCCCGCACGAGTCGCGCGATGCGCGACAACCCCACACCTCCCCGTCCCACACACCACCCCACGCGGCGCTCACCCCCCCGGCGCCGCTCCCGCTCGGCACCGCCGCTGCCCTGACACCGGTGCCGAACCGCAAGGGCCCCGCCGCGACCGGAATCGCGCAGCGGGGCCCTTGCCCTGCCCGGACACTCCCCCACGCGCGGGAGTGACGCGCGTCACACCACAAATCCTGTCGGCGGCTACAACCAATCCCCCTGGCCACAGGTCATCTATGCGGCACCAC
Source organism: Streptomyces sp. NPDC015346 (assembly GCF_043078785.1). Lineage (NCBI taxonomy): Bacteria > Bacillati > Actinomycetota > Actinomycetes > Kitasatosporales > Streptomycetaceae > Streptomyces > Streptomyces sp. NPDC015346. The sequence goes on from NZ_JBIBTW010000004.1 coordinate 299,451, forward strand.
CCAGAAGACTGGAGAGGCGCTGCACTCGGAGGGGGGTGCAGCGCCTCTTCCATATCCGGAACGCGTCCGCTCCGAACGCCGTCCGGAGCGGCGCGGCTACAACGGCTGCCACGGCTGCGCCGACTACGCCGGCTGAGAGCCCTCCAGCGGCTTGGAATCCTTCGGCGGCACGGCCGGGATCCCCAGGAACGGCAGCTTCAGCGCGCCGAAGGCGTCCGCCGGGACCGTCGGGGCCTTCGGGGCGACCGCGGCGAGACGGACGTACGCCTCTCCCTGCCTCGGCCGCGGGTCCTCCTCGCCCTTGTTCGGCCAGAAGGACATCGCCCGCTCCGCCTGGGCCGTGATCGTCAGCGAGGGGTTGACGCCGAGGTTCGCGGAGATGGCCGCCCCGTCGACGACCGAGATGCCCGGGTGGCCGTAGAGCCGGTGGTACGGGTCGATGACACCGGACGCTGCGTCGGCGCCGATCGGGCAGCCGCCGAGGAAGTGCGCGGTCAGCGGGGTGCCCATCAGCTCGCCGATGTTGGAGCCGGCGAAGCCGTTGATCTCCTCGGCGAGCAGGGACGCGGCCCGGGTCGCCTCGGGGATCTGGTTCGGGTTGGGCGCGCCGTGGCCCTGGCGGGCGGTGAGCAGGCCCTTTCCGATGCCGCCGGGCTTGCGGAAGGTCGTCAGGGAGTTGTCCAGAGATTGCATGACCAGACCGATGATGGTCCGCTCCGACCAGCGGCGGTTGGAGAGCGAGCGGACCGCGAGGGCGGGGTGCCGGGCCATGTGGAGGAGCCAGTTCCGTACCCGGTGCGCGCCGTAGGGCACCTGGAGGATGGTCATGCCGCCCATGGCGTTGGAGCCCTTGCCGTACCGGACCGGTTCGATGTGGGTGTTCTCGTCCGGGTGGATCGAGGAGGTGATCGCGACCCCGCGCGTGAAGTCGACCTTGGCGGCGCCGTGCTTCTTGCGGTAGCGCCGGTCGGTGGTCTGCGAGCCCACCAGCGCCTCGGAGTTCGTACGGGTCAGCTCCCCGAGGCGGGCGGAGATCCGGGGCAGCAGACCGGTGTCCTTCATCCGGTGCAGCAGCGTCTGCGTGCCGTACGTACCGGCCGCGACGACGACCCGCCGGGCGGTGAACGTCCTCCCCTTGCCCTTCTTCCGGTTGTCCGTGGGGAGCGTCTTGACCGCGAACCCGCCCCGCGAGTCCTCGGTGAGGGCGACGACCGAGGTCATGGGGTGGACGACGGCGCCGGCCTTCTCGGCGAGGTAGAGGTAGTTCTCGTTCAGGGTGTTCTTCGCGCCGTGGCGGCAGCCCGTCATGCACTCGCCGCACTCGGTGCACGCCGTGCGGGACGGGCCGACGCCGCCGAAGTACGGGTCGGCGACCTCCGTGCCCGGCTTCGCCTTCACGGCCCCCTCGGCGTCCGCCCCGTCCCCGAAGAAGACGCCGACCGGCGCCATGTGGAAGGTGTCGCCGATGCCCATGGCCTGCGCGGTCGCCTTCAGGTGGACGTCCGAGGGGGTCATCGTCGGGTTGAGGCGGACGCCCAGCATCCGCTTGGCCTGGTCGTAGTAGGGCGCCAGCTCCTCCCGCCAGTCCGTGATGTCCCTCCACTGCGGGTCGTCGAAGAACGGCTCGAGCGGTACGTAGAGGGTGTTGGCGTAGTTGAGGGATCCGCCGCCGACCCCGGCGCCCGCGAGCACCATCACGTTGCCCAGCAGGTGGATGCGCTGGATGCCGTAGAGACCGAGGGCGGGGGCCCAGAGGAAGTTCTTCAGGTCCCAGGAGTTCTTGGGCAGTTCGCCGCGGGTGAAGCGGCGGCCGGCCTCCAGGACGCCGACCCGGTAGCCCTTCTCGGTCAGGCGCAGGGCGGTGACCGAGCCGCCGAAGCCGGAGCCGACGACGATGACGTCGTAGTCGTACGCACCGTCGTCTTCCTGATTTTGGGCAGGGGGTACCGCGGCCATGGCTCTCCTCGTACGGAAAAGTGCGGAACGTACGGAACGTATGTAAACGTGCGGAACGTATGCAAACGGGTGGATGCGGACGGGGTGTCAGCGCAGGCGCAGGGCCTTCATCGCCTTCAGGGACACGCTCATGAACGCGGCGTACTTCTCGTCGTCCATCCCGAAGGAAGGAGCGAGCGGCATCAGCCGCTGCTGGGCGACGGTCTGGGCCTCGGTGTACTTGAGGATGCCCTCGGAGCCGTGGCGCCGGCCGAGGCCGGAGTCCTTCATGCCGCCCATCGGCGCCTGCACGCTGCCGTACGCCGGGGCGTACCCCTCGTTGATGTTGACCGTGCCGGTGCGCAGCCGGGCGGCGATGGCGTGGCCGCGCCGCGAGTCCTTCGTCCAGACGGAGGAGTTGAGGCCGTACGGGGTGGCGTTGGCCAGCTCGACGACCTCGTCCTCGTCCGTGAAGCGGTAGATGGAGACGACCGGGCCGAAGGTCTCCTCGGTGCAGACGGACATCGGGGCCTCGACGCCGTCGAGGATGGTCGGCTCGTAGAAGAGCGGGCCGATGTCGGGGCGGGCGACGCCGCCCGCGACGAGCCTGGCGCCCTTGGCGACGGCCTCCTCGACGTGCCGGGTGACGGTCTCCAGCTGCCGCTCGCCGACGAGGGAGCCCATGTCGGCGCCGTAGGAGAGGGAGTTGCCGAGGCGCATCGCCTTCGTACGGGCGGCGAACCGGGCGACGAAGTCGTCGGCGACCGACGCGTGGACGTACAGCCGCTCGATGGAGATGCAGAGCTGTCCGGCGGAGGAGAAGCAGGCGCGGACGGCGCCGGCGGCCGCCTTCTCGACGTCGGCGTCCTCCAGGACCAGCATGGCGTTCTTGCCGCCGAGTTCGAGGCTCACGCCGACGAGCCGGGCGGCCGCGCCCTGGGCGACCTGGCGTCCGGTGCGGGTGGAGCCGGTGAAGGAGACGTAGTCGGCGTGCTTGACGACCTCGGGGCCGACGACCGGCCCTTCGCCGAGGACGACCTGGAAGACGCCGGCCGGGAGGCCGGCCTCGATGAGCAGGTCACGGGCCCAGAGGGCGGTGAGGGCGGTCTCGGTGTCCGGCTTCATCACGACGGCGTTGCCGGCGACGAAGGCAGGGAGCGCGTCGCCGACCGACAGCTCCAGAGGGTAGTTCCAGGGCGCGATCTGGCCGACGACACCGCGCGGCTGGCGCAGCTCGGTGACCTTGGTGAGGGTCGGTACGACGCCGGTGTGGCGCTTGGGGCGCAGGTAGGAGGGGGCCTTGCGGCCGTAGTGGCGGGCGGCGACGGCGACCGCCTGGACCTCCTCGTGCGCGTGGAGCCGGGCCTTGCCGGTCTCCAGCTGGATGAGGTCGAGCACCTCCGCCTGCCGTTCGAGGACCAGGTCGTGGAAGCGGAGGAGGACGGCGGCGCGGGCCTTGACGGGGGTCGCTGCCCAGGCGACCTGGGCGGCGCGGGCGAGGGCGAAGGCCTCGGCGACGTCCTCGGGGGTGGACTCGGGCAGGTCGGCCAGCTTCTCCCCGGTGAAGGGGGTGTGGTTGGCGGTCCGGCCGGAGCCGACGACACCGCGGGTGAGCTGCGCGACCACCTCGGGAGTGACCACGTCGGCTGCGGTACGGGCGCCGGCCGGTGAGGGCGCGAGCGGGTTCGTCCCCTTGCCGGAGGTGGGGGCAGCGTGGGTGGCCGTGGCCGTGGCGGTGGAGGCCTGCGAGTCCGTCATGAGGGGGAGAGTAGGCGGCATTCCGCTCTTTGGGTACCCGTCGGTAATGCGTTTTCACCGGGTGCGCACAATCGCGCCAGCGATCACTGGCGCATAAGCCCTGATCAGCGACTTACGGTCGGCCAGGAGTACGATTCCGGGATTTTCGGCGGGTCAGTCGCCCGGCGCCCGCCAGTGCTGGAGAACGATGTCGAACTGCTCCCGGGTGGTCTCCCAGCTCGCCTCCGGGGAGGACATGTACAGGGCGTACTCGGTGCCGTCGTCCCCGAAGTACATCTGGTCGATCGCGTGCCTCGGGCCCGGGAAGCTCTGCCTCTCGTGCCAGGTGAACTCCCACCGCGCCGAGCGGACCTGGTCACGGTAGGTGTTCTGGTGCAGCAGGACCCGCTGGTACTTGAGCCGTTTCTTCAGGGTCTTCTCGAGGTCCAGCGCGTGCATGTACGGGTTCTCGAAGTCGGGCGTCGGGTCGATGCTGATCCGGATGCGGTGGCGGCCGTTGTCCGGCGTGTAGTCGATGTTGTCGCCGTCCATCTGCCGCTTCCAGCCCTTGGGCACCAGCAGGCTGAAGCCCTTCGGGTCCTCCACCCGGTGCCAGCCCGCCGGAACGCCGTCCGTCGCCGGCTTCGTCGCCGTGGAGTGGCCGGCTGCCCCGTCCTTGGCGCCACCGTCGGAGGGGTTCATGGCGACGAAGACGGCTCCGCCGGCGATCAGGCCGGCGAGCACGGCCGCCGTGACCGCCATGCCCGCCGTACGCCACCGGCCGCGGCTCCGCACCGGGGCCGGGGGCAGCGGCGGGGCGGTGACCGGTGGGGCGGTGACCGGTGGGGCGGCGGGCGCGGGCTGCCGCGCTGTCGACTGCCGGAGACCGGCGGAGGTCAGCTCCTCCCGCCCCACCCGCCGCGTCGGTACGTACGCCTGCGCCGCGACCGGGTCGCGGCCCTCCATGGCGTCGAGCAGCATGCGCTCGGCCTCGTCCGCGCGCGGCCGGTCGGCCGGATCCTTGCGGAGCAGCGCGACGATGACGGAGGCCAGCGCGCCGGCCTTCCCCGGATGCGGCGGCTCCTCGTCGACGACGGCCTGCATGGTGCTGATCGGCGAGCTTCTGCGGAACGGCGAGACGCCCTCCACCGCCGTGTACAGCGTCGCGCCGAGCGACCAGAGGTCGGAGGCCGGTCCGGGGTCCCCGCCCCGTACCCGCTCGGGCGCCAGATAGTCGATGGAGCCGACCAGTTCACCGGTACGCGTAATGGTGGAGTCGCCCTCGATCGCCGCGATCCCGAAGTCGGTGAGCAGGACCCTGCCGTCCCTGGCCAGCAGGACGTTGCCGGGCTTGACGTCCCGGTGCAGCACGCCGGCCGCGTGCGCGGCGCGCAGGGCGCCGAGGACGTGCAGTCCGATCCTGGCCGCCTCACGGGCCTCGATCGTGCCGGCCTCCTTGGCGGCGTCCGCGAGCGAGGGGCCGTCGACGTACTGCATCACGATCCACGGCCGGTCGTCGTGCTCCAGCACGTCGTGCACCGTGACCACGCCCGGGTGGGTGATCCGCGCCGCGGCCCGGGCCTCCTTCTGCGTCCGCGCGTGGAGGACAAGCCGGTCGGCCTCCGCCGCGAACCGACCCGCCGTCAGTTCCTTGACCGCCACCACCCGGTGCAGGACTTCGTCATGGGCGCGCCAGACCTTGCCCATGCCACCGCGACCTATGCTTTCGGCCAGCCGGTAGCGTCCGGCGAGCAGGAGACCCTCCCCGGTTTCCGCCCCGGTCCCTCTGCCGCCGCCGGACTCCGCACCTGTGTTCTGAGACTGTTCCACTTGCCCCCGCCCGTTCCTTCGGATGCCAGGTTACGGAGGGGGATACGGGGGACGGAACCTCGGGGCTGGCATAGGAACGCCACTGTGACCAGGGCGAGGTGGACCGACGTCTTTCGGCCACATATGCCTGCCCCCTGACCGGGGCTCAGCGGGTCGGGCGGTAGGCCTTCACGGCCTGGTCGTAGATCTCGGACACCTTGTCCCGCTCGCTCTCCGGCCCGATGACCTGGACGACGTGGTAGCGGCCGCCGTCGATCAGGGCCAGATTGCGGACGAACACCTCACGGCCCGTGCTGTCCTGCCAGGTGAACTGCCCCACCGCCATGGCCTGCTGACCGACGTCGATCCGGCGCAGCCCGGAGGCGCTGGACCAGGACGAGTCCCGCCAGGGCTGGAGCTCGCGCTCCTTGGTCCGCTGATACGCCATCGGATCCGAGCCGTTGGCCTGCACCGTGTCGCGGCCGGGGACGACGATCAGGATGAAATCGCCTCCGGTGTAGCGCACTTGGCCCGCGTCGTTGACGGGACTGCGCCGCCATCCGTCGGCGACACCCACCTGGAAGCCCTCCGGGTCCTTGCGCAGGGTGTATCCGGCGGCGAGCGCGGGCGTGCTGGGTTCGGTGGCGGGCGGAGTCGTCCGGCCGGAACTCGGCCGGGAGCCGGGCTCGGCGCTGGGCGTGGAGCTCGGCTTGGAGCTCGGCCCGGCGGGCGGGGCGGACTGTCCTGTGGGCACGTTCGCGGGGCGCTTGGCTGGGCCTTGGCCCTCGGCGGCCTCCTTGGGCATGAACATCACGGCGTACGCGATGGCGCCGCCGAGCAGGAGGAGGATCAGGAGCAGGAGCGTCCGTCCCAGGGAACGCGGGGACCGGGGCAGCCGTCCGTCGCGGGACGGTCGCGGCGCCCGGGGCGGGCGCGGGGCGCGCTGCGGAAGCTCCTCGTGGAACCGCTCCTGGGGCCGCTCGTGCCGGGACTCCTCGCGTACGCCGCGGCGCTCGTCGTGCCGTACGTCGTGGTGGCGGGGCGTGCGGGGCTCCCTGCCCTTCTTGTGGCGGTGGCGGCCACCGGCCGCCGACCCGCGGCGCCTGCGCACCAACTCGCCGCGCCGGCGCACCACGGGCAGCCGTGTCGCGTCCATGGGGGGCAGGGGGACGACCCCGAGGCCGGCCTCGGGCTCCGGCGCGGAGCGGACGAGGGAGCGCAACCAGCCGCGCAGCTCCTCGAAGTCGGGGCGCTCGGTGGGGTCCTGGCGGAGCAGCGATTCGACGACCGGGCGCAGCGGGCCGCACTCCTCCGCGAAGGCGGGTGGCTCGGCGCAGACGAGCTGGACCAGTTCGGCGGCGTTGTCCTCGGGGTAGGGGGCGTGGCCCTGAACGGCCCGGTAGAGGAGCGCGCCGAGCGCCCAGAGGTCCGTGGCGGGGCCGATGGGCGGAGCGAGCCGCCAGTTCTCGTGGACCGGTCCGGCCTGTTCGGGCGCCCAGCGCTCGGTGACGGCGCCGACGACGGCGATCCGGGCCTGCCGGGCGCGCTCACCGGCGAGTCGGGTGGCCGGACCCCGGTAGACGTGCGCGGGGCCGCCGCTCCCCTCGGCCGGCTCGCCCCAGCCGCCCCTTCCACCCTGGCCGGAGGACGGTACGGGGGCGGCGGGTACGGGGACGGGGACGGGCGCCGGAGCGGGCGCGGGGGTGTAGCCGGCCGGGAGGGCGGGGCGGCCCGAGCCGGGGAGTACCTGCCCGCCGCCCGCCGGGACGGGCGGAGAGCTGTCGCGGGAAGCGTGCGGACCGTCGCTCCAGGAGCCGGTGAGCAGCGCGCGCGGCGGGCTGCCGCCTTCGGGGCGGTAGCCGTCCGGGGAGGTGCGGTCGGTCTCGTCCGGGTCGTCGTCATCGTCATCGTCGTCCACCGCCTGGGACCACCACTGCGGCTCCGGTCCGAGGCCCTGGGCGGGCACCGGTGACGGGGGCGGGGGCACGGGGCGCTGGACCGGGACGGCCCCGGTCTCGCCGATCTGCGCGGCGGCCCGGGCTCCCGCCCGGTAGGCGGCGATGGCCCCGGCGCGCGCCGCCCGTACATCGGAGACGGCGGGTGTCGGCGTCCGGGCCGACGCGGGCCCGGGCACAGGCGCGGCAGGCAGAGTCGGCGTCGACGTCGGCCTTCCGGAAAGGTCCGCCGCTTCCGCCGCATCGGTCCCGTCCGTCGCCTCCGGCCCGTCCGCCGCCTCGATCTCCGTAAGTCCGCGCGCTCCGGGCACGCTCGTCGCACCCGTCGGCGCCTCCTCCCCGGATCCGCCGCCGGGGCCGCCGCCGGGGCCGCCGTACCCCCGCTCGCCCTCCTCCTGGAGCGGCACCGGTGCGTACCCGCACAGGGCCTCCTCCGCCGCGCCGGCCGCGAGTCCGGTCAGCACCACGCGCCCGTCGTCGCAGACGAGCACCGTGCGGGCGGTGATGTTGCGGTGGGTCCAGCCGTGCGCGTGCAACGCCCTCAGGGCGGTGAGGACGTCGGAGCCGATCTCGGCGGCGCGGTAGGGGGTCAGGGGCCGCTCGGCGAGGAGCGCCGCCAGCGGCGTGGCCACCACCAGCTCACTCACTATCCACAGCGAACCGGCCTCCGCGAACACGTCGAAGACCTGGTCGAGGCGGGGATGGTCGGGGATCTGGGCGGCCGCCTGCGCGGCCTCGACGGCCCGGCGCACCGCGGGGTCGGCCGGCCGCCGGGTCGCCCGGCCCTGGGCGCGGTACGGCGTGTATCCGGCACCGTCGTCCTCGACGACCTCGGCGTCGACCACCTCGGGCAACGGCACCTGACGGACGAGGACTTCCTGGCCGCTGTAGGTGTCGAAGGCGCGCGTCTCCAGGAGTTCGTACGCGTCCGCGGGCGGCAGCGGCAGGCGGTAGCGGTCGGCGAGCACCCTTCCCGCGTAGTCCTCCACGACACCTCCCCACCGAGCGCGCTGTCCTCCGGGTTCCCACGGACCCCATGGATCCCATGGAGCGTACGAGAACCGTCAATTCCGGTCCGGCCCGGTGCAGTTAACGGCTCTGTTCGGCTGCGTACGGTCCGCGACCTCTCACGATACGTGGCGCCGGTCAGTCCTTGGGGCTGAACGTGGCGAACGCCGTGTCCCGCAGCGTCTTGCACGCGGCGGCGTGCCACTCGTCGGCCTTGCAGCTGACCATGATGGAGTAGCCGCGCTTGGCGTCCACCTTGAAGCCGCGGTTGAGTATCCGCACGCGCATGCCGCTCTGGTTCCGCTCGAACTCCCAGTCGGCGACGGTCGGATAGCCCTTGTACGGGACGCTCCTGATGCCGATCGTCTTGTACCCCTTGCTGGACGCGGCCACCCCCGCCACGGCGGCGGCCCAGGCGCTGCGCGCGTCGTCCTTCGGGCTGCTGTTGAAGTCGACCTGGACGCGCGGGAAGCCGCCGTTCGCGTTGAATATCCCGCCGGAGTTCAGGCCCGCGATGGCATTGAGCTTGAAGGTCGCCGGCATCGCCATGGAGAAGTGGAACCGGTCGTTGCTCACCATGACGTACCCGGCGGGCAGCTGCGGGCCACCCGCGTCCGTACCGCCGGTGCCGGGATTCGAGGACGGCGTGCCGCTCTGCTCGCCCGTGCCGCCCGGCTTCTCCCCACCCTGCTGACCGGGATCGCTCGGCGTCTGCCCCTGCTGCTCGCCGTCGCCGTTGCCGGCCGTGGCGCCGGCCGAGGTCACCTTGTCCCCGGCGCCCTTGTCCCCGCCCGTGTTCTCCGTCCCCTCCCCGCCGCCGAGGGCGACGGTCAGGATGGTGCCGAGCAGGGCCAGGACCACGACCGCGGCGATGATCACGAGGGTGCGGCGGGGTACGACGTCGGTGAGCGAGGCCCGCGGCTGCGGCGGCCGGTTTGCGCCCTGAAGCGGCTCCGGCCTCGGCTTGGCCTTCTGCTCGGGCTTCACCGCGGCGGCCGCGTTGCGCACGGACTTCAGCGCCCCGCGCAGCCGCTCGGCGGCCGCGTCGGCCGGCTTCTCCTTCGGTACGGAGGCGAACGGCGGCGTGGCCGGCAGCGGCGGCAGCGGAACGACCCGGGTGGCCTCCGGCGACGGCTCCGGTTCGATCACCGGCGGCGGCGCGTCGAGCACGGCCCTGAGCAGCACCCGCGCGCCGGCGTCGTCGAGCCGCTGCGCGGGGTCCTTGGCGAGCAGGCCGTAGATGACCTTCTCCAGCAGGGGCCCGGCGTTCTTCGGCGGGTCGACGGGCTCGGTCATCACGGCGGTCAGCGTCGCGATCGCCGATCCCTTGTCGTACGGCGGGCTGCCCTCGACGCTCGCGTACAGCAGGCCGCCGAGCGACCACATGTCGGCGGCCGGGCCGGGCTTGTGACCACGGGCCCGCTCGGGCGAGATGTACGAGGGCGCGCCGACGAGCATGCCGGTGGAGGTGATCGACGGGTCGCCCTCGACCTGGGCGATGCCGAAGTCGGTGAGGACGACACGGCCGTCCTCGGCGATCAGGACGTTGGACGGCTTCACGTCGCGGTGCAGGATGCCCTCGCGGTGCGCCGAGCGCAGCACGTCGAGGATGGCGAGGCCGACCTCGGCGGCGCGGTGGGGTGTCAGCGTGCCGTCCTCACGGACGGCGTCGGCGAGGGACTTGCCCTCGATGAGTTCCATGACGATCCACGGCCGGTCGTCCTCGTCGACGACGTCGTAGACCGTGACGGCGCCGTTGTTACGGATCCGGGCGATGGCCTTCGCCTCGCGCAGGGTCCGGGTGATGAGGCGTCGCTTCTCGTCCTCGTCGATGCTGTTGGGGAAGCGCAGCTCCTTGACGGCGACGGTCCGCCCGAGCGTCTCGTCGACCGCGCGCCACACGGTGCCCATGCCGCCGCGACCGAGCACCCCGTCGAGGCGGTAGCGCCCGGCGAGCAGCCGCCCTTCGGACGTCGGCGCCGCGCCGGTCCGCGCGGAACGCCCCTCCGACGCGGCCTTCGCCTTCGGCTTCACGGGCGGCGCGTCCTCGGGTTCCTTCGCACCGGGCGTCTTCCCGGATCCGCCGTCCGTGGACCCGGACCGGGACCCGGCCTCGGAAACGGCACCGGAATCGGCTCCTGACGGGGCTCCGGACCGGGAATCCGACCCTGAGGGCCCGGAATCAGGCCCGGAATCGGGCTTGACCGTGCGGTCGGCGGCGCCGCCGCCGGCACCTTCCGCGCCACTCTTCCTGTCCGTCTTCGGGCCTGACTCCACGTCCGGCTCCGCCTCACGGGCCGCTGGAACCACACCTCGGTCGCCGTCGGTTCCGGCACCCGCGCCGGCGTCCCGCCGAGGGTCCCGCGCCGTGTCCCGCGACTGCTCCGCCTCCGACATGCGTCCCCTCTGCGATCCCTGATCTTCGCCCGCGCTGCCGCTTCCCGCGCGATGCGGTAACCCGCCCTGGAAGAGAGCCCATTGTCTCTCACTCCGGGACCGATGCCGATCCCGGGTCCGCACTCCCAGAGGACGGCCCCTGGAGAAAGCGCTCCCCATCACGCCACCCGACGCGAAGCCACCCCCCGAAGGTTCCCCTCCCGCGGCACCAGGATGCCGCACCCGCCCGCCAACGGCCCCCGACGGCCGGTCAGATGGGCACGATGTCCGGTGCTCCGAGCCGCGCCGCGTCCGCCGTCAGGTCGTCCGGCTGCCGCTGCGACTCGCGTTCCGCCTCCACCCGCTTCTCGTAGTGCTCCACCTCCTTGTCGATCTGGTGGTGGTCCCAGCCCAGGACCGGTGCCATCAGTTCGGCGCACTCCCGCGCGCTCCGCGTCCCCCGGTCGAAGGTCTCGATCGAGATCCGGGTCCGCCGGGTCAGCACGTCGTCCAGGTGCCGGGCCCCTTCGTGCGAGGCGGCGTAGACGATCTCGGCGCGCAGATAGTCGTCGGCGCCCGTCAGCGGGTCGGCGAGCCCCGGGTCGGCGGCGATCAGCTCCAGGATCTCCTCCGTCAGGGCTCCGTAGCGGTTGAGCAGATGCTCGACCCGGACGACATGGAGGCCGGTCCGCGCGGCGATCCGGGCCCGCGCGTTCCACAGCGCCTTGTAGCCCTCGGCGCCGATGAGGGGGACGTCCTCCGTGACGCAGTCGGCGACACGCTGATCGAGGGCGTGCACGGCGGCGTCGACGGCGTCCTTGGCCATGACCCGGTAGGTCGTGTACTTCCCGCCCGCGACGACGACGAGGCCGGGGACCGGATGGGCGACGGTGTGCTCGCGGGAGAGTTTGCTGGTGGCGTCCGACTCACCGGCCAGCAGGGGGCGCAGCCCCGCGTATACCCCCTGCACGTCGTCCCTGCCGAGCGGGACGGCGAGGACGGTGTTCACATGCTCGAGCAGATAGTCGATGTCGGCGCTGGACGCGGCCGGATGGGCCTTGTCCAGGTCCCAGTCGGTGTCCGTGGTGCCCACGATCCAGTGCCGCCCCCACGGGATCACGAACAGGACGGACTTCTCGGTCCGCAGGATGAGGCCGGTGGTGGAGTGGATCCGGTCCTTGGGCACCACCAGATGGATGCCCTTCGACGCCCGTACGTGGAACTGCCCCCTCTCCCCGATGAGGGCCTGGGTGTCGTCCGTCCACACCCCGGTCGCGTTCACGATCTGCCTGGCGCGGATCTCGTACTCGCCGCCCGCCTCGACGTCCTTCACCCGGGCGCCGACGACGCGTTCGCCCTCGCGCAGGAAGCCGACCACCCGTGCGCGGCTGGCGGCCGTCGCTCCGTAACTCGCCGCCGTGCGCACCAGAGTGGCGACGAAGCGGGCGTCGTCCATCTGGGCGTCGTAGTACTGCAACGCCCCGACCAGGGCGTCCTTCTTCAGGCAGGGCGCGACGCGCAGCGCGCGGCGCCGTGAGAGGTGGCGGTGGACCGGCAGGCCCCTGCCGTGGCCCGAGGACACCGACATCGCGTCGTACAGCGCGACGCCCGAGCCCGCGTAGAGCCGCTCCCATCCCTTGTGGCGCAAGGGATAGAGGAAGGGCACCGGCTTCACGAGATGGGGTGCGAGCCGCTCCAGGAGCAGCCCGCGCTCCTTCAGCGCCTCCCGTACCAGCGCGAAGTCCAGCATCTCCAGATAGCGCAGGCCGCCGTGGATCAGCTTGCTCGACCGGCTCGACGTGCCGGACGCCCAGTCGCGGGCCTCCACGAGGCCGGTGGAGAGCCCTCTGGTGACCGCGTCGAGGGCAGTCCCGGCGCCGACGACGCCGGCGCCCACGACCAGCACGTCCAGTTCACGCTCGGCCATCGCCGCGAGCGCTTCCGCGCGCTCGGCGGGTCCCAGTTTCGCTGTCCTCACCGCTGCCTCCCGTCGTCCCCCCGTGTGGTCGGGCTCACAGGGTCGATTCTGTCCCGGCCTTCCGACTTCAGCCACCGCCTGTGGATAACACTCGGCGACCTTCGACCACCCAATGCCGCATATCGGTCATATTTACGCCTAGTCTGACATTGCGCTCGACCCGTTCTGTCCACCGGGCTTGCGCTTCTCGTCCCCTCCGGCTACTGGGAAGGACGGCCCACCCCCATGCCCGCTGATCTCGCCGTCATCGGCCTCGGCCACCACGGACTCCCCCTCGCCCAGGCAGCCATCGCCGCCGGCATCGACACCGTCGGCTACGACACCGACCCACGGCCCGTCGCCGAACTCGCGGCCGGCCGCCCGCCGGTCGACGGCTCGCTCACCGCGTCGGAGATCCGCCGGATGCTCTCGGGGGGCTTCCGGCCCGCCACCAGCCCGACCGAGCTCGGCCGGGTCCGCACCGCCGTCATCTGCGCCCCGACCCCACCCGGCCCGGACCGGGCCCTCGACCTCACCGGCGTCACCGAAGCCGCCCGCGCCCTCGCCGCCCGGCTCCGCCCCCACACCACGGTGCTGCTGGAGTCCCCCGTTCCGCCCGGCACCACCGAGGGCGTGCTGCGCGACCTCCTCGAAGAGGGCTCCGGGCTGCGGGCGGGCCGCGACTTCCACCTCGCCTACTCCCCCGGACGGCTCGACCCCGGCAGGCGCACCCACGGCTTCGCCGGGACCCCGAAGGTCATCGGCGGCCTCACCCCGGCCTGCACCGAATCCGCCGCCGCCTTCTACGGCCGGCTCACCGACAAGGTGGTACGCGCGCGTGGCCCGCGCGAGGCCGAGACGGTCAAGCTCCTGGAGACCAACTTCCGCCACGTCAACATCGCGCTGGTCAACGAGATGGCGGTGCTCTGCCACGAGATCGGGGTCGACCTCTGGGACGTCATCCGCTGCGCCGAGACCAAGCCCTTCGGCTTCCAGGCCTTCCGGCCGGGACCCGGTGTGGGTGGCCACGGCGTCCCCGTCGACACCGTCGGCACCCACCGCCCGCTGCGCCTGGTCGAGCTGGCGAACCAGGTCAACGAGCGCATGCCGCAGTACGTCGTCCAGCGCTGCGCCACCCTCCTCAACGAGCACGGGAAGTCGGCCCGCGGCGCCCGGGTCCTTCTGCTCGGCATCACGTACAAACCCGATCTCGCCGACCGTGAGAGCTCGCCCGCCGACGAGATCGCCCGCCGCCTGATGGACCTGGGAGCCGTGGTCAGCTACCACGACCCCTACGTCCCCGACTGGCGCGTCCGCGACCTCCCCGTGCCCCGCGCGGACTCCCTCTACGAGGCCGCCGCCCACGCCGACCTGACGGTCCTTCTGCAGCACCACCGCACCTACGACCTCCAGGGCCTGGCGGTCAAGGCCCAACTGCTCCTCGACACCAGGGGCGCGACCCCGGCGGGCGCGGCCCACCGCCTCTGAGAACCGCGCCCGTGGAAGGCCGCCGCACACGCGAAGGGCCCCGCACCACCCGGTGCGGGGCCCTTTCCGTACGCGTACCGCCGAACGGGTCAGCGCTTGTGCTGCGCGTCCGCGACCGTGACCTCGACGCGCTGGAACTCCTTGAGCTCGCTGTAGCCCGTCGTCGCCATCGCCCGGCGCAGCGCGCCGAAGAAGTTCATCGAGCCGTCCGGGGAGTGCGACGGGCCCGCGAGGATCTCCTCGGTCGTGCCGACGATGCCGAGGTCGACCAGCTTGCCGCGCGGCACGTCCTCGTGAACGGCCTCCATGCCCCAGTGGTGCCCCTTGCCGGGCGCGTCCGTGGCGCGGGCCAGCGGGGAGCCGATCATCACCGAGTCGGCGCCGCAGGCGATCGCCTTGGGCAGGTCACCCGACCAGCCCACACCGCCGTCGGCGATGACGTGGACGTACCGGCCGCCGGACTCGTCCATGTAGTCGCGGCGGGCCGCGGCCACGTCGGCGACCGCGGTCGCCATCGGGACCTGGATGCCCAGCACGTTGCGCGTGGTGTGCGCCGCGCCGCCGCCGAAGCCGACCAGGACGCCCGCGGCGCCGGTGCGCATCAGGTGCAGGGCCGCGGTGTACGTGGCGCAGCCGCCGACGATGACCGGGACGTCGAGCTCGTAGATGAACTGCTTCAGGTTCAGCGGCTCGGCGGCGCCGGAGACGTGCTCGGCGGAGACCGTGGTGCCGCGGATCACGAAGATGTCCACGCCGGCGTCGACGACGGCCTTGGAGAACTGCGCGGTCCGCTGCGGGGAGAGCGCGGCGGCGGTGACCACGCCCGAGTCGCGCACCTCCTTGATCCGCTGCCCGATCAGCTCCTCCTTGATCGGGGCGGCGTAGATCTCCTGCAGACGGCGGGTCGCGTTGGCCTCGTCCAGCTCCGCGATCTCGTCGAGCAGCGGCTGCGGGTCTTCGTACCGGGTCCACAGGCCCTCGAGGTTGAGCACGCCCAGGCCGCCCAGCTCGCCGATGCGGATGGCGGTCTGCGGCGAGACGACCGAGTCCATGGGGGCGGCCAGGAAGGGAAGCTCGAAGCGGTAGGCGTCGATCTGCCAGGCGATCGAGACCTCCTTGGGGTCCCGGGTGCGCCGGCTCGGTACGACGGCGATGTCGTCGAACGCGTACGCCCTGCGGCCGCGCTTGCCGCGCCCGATCTCGATCTCAGTCACGATGTGTGGCCTTTCCCTCTATGTCTGCGCCTACCAGTATCCCCGACACAAGCGGGAGGGGGGGGGGGGGCCGCCCCCCCCCCCCCCCCCCCCCCCCCCCCCCCCGCCCCCGGGGGGGGGGGGGGCCCGCCCCCGGCCCGCCCCCGCCCCTCGCTCACCCGCGCGTCACTTCCTGCTGTAGTTCGGCGCCTCGACCGTCATCTGGATGTCGTGCGGGTGGCTCTCCTTGAGACCCGCGGAGGTGATCCGCACGAAGCGGCCCTTGGACTCCATCTCCGAGACGGTGGCGGCACCCACGTAGCCCATCGTCTGGCGCAGACCGCCGACGAGCTGGTGCAGGACGTTCGAGAGCGGGCCGCGGTAGGGCACCTGGCCCTCGACGCCCTCGGGCACGAGCTTGTCGTCGGAGCTGACCTCGGCCTGGAAGTACCGGTCCTTCGAGTACGACCTGCCCTGGCCACGGGACTGCATGGCGCCGAGCGAGCCCATGCCGCGGTACGACTTGAACTGCTTGCCGTTGATGAAGAGCAGCTCGCCGGGCGACTCCTCACAGCCCGCGAGGAGGCTGCCGAGCATCACGGTGTCGGCGCCGGCCGCCAGCGCCTTGCCGATGTCGCCGGAGTACTGCAGACCGCCGTCGCCGATCAGCGGGACACCGGCGGGACGGGCCGCGAGAGAGGCTTCGTAGATGGCCGTGACCTGCGGGACGCCGATGCCCGCGACCACGCGGGTGGTGCAGATGGAGCCGGGGCCCACGCCGACCTTGATGCCGTCGACACCGGCGTCGATCAGCGCCTGCGCGCCGTCACGCGTGGCGACGTTGCCGCCGATCACGTCGACGCTCACGCTGGACTTGATCTTCGCCATCCAGCTCAGGGCGTTGCTGTTGTGGCCGTGCGAGGTGTCGACGACCAGGAAGTCCACGCCGGCGGCGGCGAGCGCCTGGGCGCGCTCCAGCGCCTCGGGGCTGGCGCCCACGGCGGCGCCGACGAGCAGGCGGCCCTCGGCGTCCTTGGCGGCGTTCGGGTACTTCTCCGCCTTGACGAAGTCCTTGACGGTGATCAGGCCCTTGAGCACGCCCTCGTCGTCGACCAGCGGCAGCTTCTCGATCTTGTGGCGGCGCAGCAGCTCCATGGCGTCGACGCCGGAGATGCCGACCTTGCCGGTGACCAGCGGCATCGGCGTCATGACCTCGCGGACCTGGCGGCTGCGGTCGCTCTCGAAGGCCATGTCGCGGTTGGTCACGATGCCGAGCAGCTTGCCGTCCGGGTTGGTGACGGGGACACCGCTGATGCGGAACTTGGCGCACAGGGCGTCCGCCTCGGCGAGCGTCGCCTCCGGGTGCACCGTGATGGGGTCGGTGACCATGCCGGACTCGGAACGCTTGACGAGGTCGACCTGGTTGGCCTGGTCCTCGATGGAGAGGTTGCGGTGCAGCACGCCGACGCCGCCCAGCCGGGCCATCGCGATCGCCATGCGGGACTCGGTCACCTTGTCCATCGCCGCCGAGAGCAGCGGGATCTGGACCCGGACGTTACGGGAGATACGGGACGAGGTGTCGACCGCGTTCGGGAGCACCTCCGACGCGCCCGGCAGCAGCAGCACGTCGTCGTAGGTCAGCCCGAGCGTCGCGAATTTCTCGGGCACTCCGTCGACGTTGACAGTCATGACACCTTCCCCAAATGGCCTTGATCGGTGCGGACGTCCATGCTAACGGGCTACGGCGGTGTCTCATTCCACGATCAAGATCACCGAGGAGCTTTGTACGTTCATACGTGTACGTGAGGGCCACCGGCCCTCGTCGACCCTTACTGCTCGGCCAGTGCGCGCAGGCGGCTGAGCGCGCGGTGCTGTGCCACCCGTACCGCCCCCGGCGACATCCCGAGCATCTGGCCGGTCTCCTCCGCGGTGAGCCCGACCGCGACCCGCAGCACCAGCAGTTCGCGCTGGTTCTCGGGGAGGTTGGCGAGGAGCCTCTTGGCCCACTCCGCGTCGTCGCTGAGCAGCGCGCGCTCCTCGGGGCCCAGCGAGTCGTCCGGCCGCTCGGGCATCTCGTCGGACGGCACGGCCGTCGATCCCGGGTGGCGCATGGCGGCCCGCTGCAGATCGGCGACCTTGTGTCCGGCGATGGCGAAGACGAACGCCTCGAACGGCCTGCCGGTGTCCTTGTAGCGCGGCAGGGCCATCAGGACGGCGACGCAGACCTCCTGCGCCAGGTCCTCCACGAAGTGACGAGCGTCACCGGGCAGTCGGCTCAGTCGCGTCCGGCAGTAGCGCAGGGCGAGCGGGTGCACGCGCGCCAGGAGATCGTGCGTCGCCTGCTCGTCGCCCTCGACGGCGCGGTGGACGAGTGCGCCGATCTCACCCTGCCCTGCGGGCATGGGGGACCCCACGGTCTCGTCGTCGCGCATCGCTCCATGGTGCCTCGACGCCTGAGGATTCGCGGCACCGCGTCCGTAGTTGTGCACCGAAGCGTTATGAGCAGGTGCGCCGGAACTCATCTCCTGCGCCCTCCCCTCCCGCTCGATCGACTCGTCCCCGAGGAACTCCACACCCTCAAGGATGCGGCATCCCGCGCGTAAGTGACACAAGCCCCTGTCCCGGCGGGACTCGGGCCGCCGCGGCGGCCCGGACCAGAGCCGCCCCGCCCGCCGACGGCGGACGGGGATACGGCCGGGCAGGGGGCGCCCGGCGTCGTGGCCCCGGCCGACATCCGCCGGGGCACCCCCTAGCGGACGAGACCCCAGCGGAAGCCGAGGGCGACGGCGTGGGCGCGGTCCGATGCGCCGAGCTTCTTGAACAGGCGCCGCGCGTGGGTCTTGACGGTGTCCTCCGAGAGGAAGAGCTCGCGTCCGATCTCCGCGTTGGACCGGCCGTGGCTCATGCCTTCGAGCACCTGGATCTCACGCGCGGTGAGGGTCGGCGCCGCGCCCATCTCGGCCGACCGCAGTCGGCGCGGGGCGAGGCGCCAGGTCGGGTCGGCGAGGGCCTGGGTGACCGTGGCCCGCAGTTCGGCGCGCGAGGCGTCCTTGTGCAGATAGCCACGGGCACCGGCGGCGACCGCGAGCGCGACGCCGTCCAGGTCCTCGGCGACGGTGAGCATGATGATGCGGGCGCCGGGGTCCGCGGACAGCAGCCGGCGGACGGTCTCCACGCCGCCCAGACCGGGCATGCGTACGTCCATCAGAATCAGGTCCGAGCGGTCCGCGCCCCAGCGGCGGAGGACTTCCTCACCGTTGGCGGCGGTGGTCACGCGCTCCACACCGGGCACGGTCGCGACCGCGCGGCGAAGCGCCTCTCGGGCAAGCGGGGAGTCGTCGCAGACGAGGACGGATGTCATGGCCGCCCTCCGCAGCTGATGCGCGTCACCTTGAGCCTCCAGGGCTGGTACGTATCGTCACCTGTGCGGTTGACGCCCTCGGACATCTGCCCGAGCGCTTGTTCCTTCAACCGCCTCCGCACTCTCAACGACGGTCACTCGAAAGAGTTACGGGTCGGCGGCCGCCTTCGGCACTCTACGTGAGGAGGCGTGCGCGGAGGAGAGCGACGCGGCCCATCTGCCCTTCATTGGAAGCTATGCCCCATTTAGCGGGTTTTCTTCCCTTTTTGCAGTGTCTGTGGCTAGATTCGCAATGAGTCATATTTACATCTACTTAGACAGTAGTTGTACGGTCGGGTCGATCCCGTGAGAGCGGGTACCCGAGACCCCTGGGGGGCGAAGGGCCCCCAACTCATCAGCCATCCACCCGCCCACCTATCCGTTCGACACGGTTTCAAGGGGACAAGCGCAATGGCAGATTTCTCCCGCCTTCCCGGACCCAACGCCGATCTGTGGGACTGGCAACTCCTCGCGGCCTGCCGCGGGGTGGACAGCTCCCTGTTCTTCCACCCCGAGGGAGAGCGCGGCGCGGCACGGAGTGCGCGTGAGAACTCGGCGAAAGAGGTCTGCATGCGGTGCCCGGTACGCGCGGAGTGTGCGGCACACGCACTCGCGGTACGGGAGCCCTACGGCGTATGGGGCGGCCTCACCGAGGACGAACGCGAAGAGCTCATGGGACGTGCCCGCAACCGCCTGATCACGGCGACGGCCACCCCATCGGCCACGGCATCGGCATCGAGTTCGGCAGGCGTGGGGCACGCCTGAAGGAACGTTTCTGCGCGGCAAGGGGAAGAACAGCCGCGGCAGGTCGAGAGAACGGGGCCGGGACACGCACCCCGCCCGGCCCCTTGATTCACCGGTGAACGCCGCCGGGTTTTGCCCGTGAGCGGCGCTACGCGCGCGTGGCGGCGCGGGAGAGTTCGTCCAGGGTCGCGGCGACCGCCGGCACCTGGGCCAGATCGGGCAGCGTGAGGGCGACGATCTCCCGTTCGACAGCAGGTTCCACGGCCACGGTCCGCGCGCCCTTGGGGCGTACCGACTCGATCGCGAGTTCCGGCAGGACGGCCACCCCCAGGCCGGCGCCCACCAGCCCCACGACCGCCGGGTAGTCGTCGGTGGCGAAGTCGATGCGCGGCGTGAAGCCGGCCTCCTCGCAGACCTCCACCAGCTGGCGACGGCAGCGCGGGCAGCCCGCGATCCAGGATTCACCGGCCAGTTCGGCGATCCCCACCGACTCCGCGTCCGCGAGCCGGTGCCCCTCCGGCACCAGGCCGACGAGCCGGTCGGCGAGCAGCGGACGGACCACCAGGTCGTCCCACTCGGCCGGGCCCGCTCCGTACCGGAAGGCGAGGGCCACGTCGCAGTCACCCTCCCGGAGCATCTCCACCGAGCGCGGCGGCTCGGCCTCCACCAGCGAGACCCGGGTGCCCGGGTGTGCCGCGCGCAGGGCGGCGAGCGCGGTGGGGACGAGGGTGGAGCTGCCGCTGGGGAAGGAGACCAGGCGGACGCGTCCGGCGCGCAGTCCGGCGATGGCGGCCACCTCCTCCTCGGCCGCCGTGAGCCCGGCGAGGATCCCGGAGGCGTGACGGACCAGCGCCTCGCCCGCCTGGGTGAGGCGCATCTCGCGGCCGGTCCGGATCAGCAGCGGGGTGCCGGCGGAGGATTCGAGCGCCTTCATCTGCTGGCTCACCGCGGGCTGGGTGCAGCCCAGTTCGCGCGCGGCGGCGGAGAAGGAGCCGGTGGCGGCGACGGCGCGCAGGACGCGGAGGTGACGGGCCTCGATCATACGTCGAGCATAAGCGAGTCTTGGGCTTCGCGGACAATAGTGGTCCACTGCTTTGAGAACGTATCCCTTTGTATGCCTTTAGGGTGCCGCCATGAAGGTGTTGAGCGTGAACGCGGGCCGGGCCAAGGCCGTGGAGTACACCGACGCCCCGTCCGGGACGACGGGCATCGACAAGCGTCCGGTCGAGGGGCCGGTACGGGTCGAGGCGCCGGGCCCGCAGGGCGTCGGGGCGAGCGGGGTCGCCGGGGACACGGTGTGCGACCTGCGCTTCCACGGCGGCGACCACCGCGCCGTGTACGCCTTCGCCCGGGAGGACATGGACCTCTGGGAGAGCGAACTGGGCAGGCCGCTGGCCAACGGTTCCTTCGGGGAGAACCTCACCACCCTCGGGCTCGATGTGAACGGGGCGCTGATCGGGGAGCGTTGGCGGATCGGCCGGGAGGTGGTCCTCGAAGTGACCGCGGGCCGCATCCCCTGCCGTACCTTCGCCGGCTTCGTCGGGGAGCCGGGCTGGGTGCGGCGCTTCACCCGGTCGACGGCCGGGCCTGGCGCGCTGCTGCGGGTGATCGAGCCGGGGGAGATCGCGGCCGGCGACCCGGTGACGGTCGTGCGCCGGCCGGAGCACGAGGTCACGGTCGCGCTGGCGCACCGGGCCGCGACGACCGAGCGCGCGCTGCTGCCGGGCATCCTCGCCGCGGCCGAGTGGATGGAGCCGGGCCTCCTCGCCCTCGCCCGTACATACGCGGAGAAGTACGGAACCGGGGCCCGGGTTCGCTCTTAGCTACGCACCACCGGCCTGGGTGGCGCTCGCGCGGGGCACTACCGTGCCGTTATGACGACTGCACTGATTACGGGCGCGACGGCGGGGATCGGGGCCGCGTTCGCGCGGAGACTGGCGGCGGACGGGCACGATGTCGTGCTCGTGGCCCGCGATGTGAAGAGGCTGCGGGAGCAGGCGACCGAGCTGCACGACCGGCACGGCGTCGAGGCCGAGGTCCTCGCGGCGGACCTGGCCGAGGAGAAGGGGATCGCCGCGGTCGAGGCCCGGCTCTCCGATGCCAGGCAGCCGGTGGACCTGCTGGTGAACAACGCCGGTTTCGGCAACAAGGGCCAGTTCCTGGACGTGCCGATGGCCGACGAGCTGAAGATGCTGACGGTGCACTGCGAGGCGGTGCTGCGGCTGACGTCGGCGGCGGCGCGGTCCATGCGCACGCGGGGCCGGGGCGGCGTGGTGAACGTGGCCTCGGTGGCCGCGTTCCTGCCGCGCGGCACGTACGGGGCGTCGAAGGCGTGGGTGGTGCAGTTCACCCAGGGCGCGGCGCGGGACCTGGCGGGCAGCGGGGTGCGGCTGATGGCGCTGTGCCCGGGCTTCGTCCGTACGGAGTTCCACGAGCGGGCCGGGATGGGGACGGACAACATCCCGGGCTGGATGTGGCTGGACGCGGACAAGCTGGTGGCGACGGCTCTGACCGACCTGGCGAGGGGCCGGACGCTCTCCATCCCCGATCCGCGGTACAAGGCGCTGATGGGCGTGGTGAAGCTGGCGCCGCGCGGACTGCTGGGCGGGGTCTCCTCCCGGGCGGGCCGCACGTACGGCCCGAAGTAGGCGCTGTCATCCGGCGCGGGGGTGGTCCTCCGGGTCGAGGGTGAGACGGGCGGTCGTGCCGTCCCGCCAGGTGACGTGGAGGGTGCGGCCGGTGACCTGGACGGTGGCGAGGGTGGTGACGGGGGCCGGGTCCGGCTCGGCGGTGAGCGAGGCGAGGCACACGAAGAGGGACTCGGCGCCGCTGGTGGTGGAGTGCAGGGCCGCGGTGCGGGTCCGCGGGCCCTGGAGGGTGGCACCGGTGGCGAGGGGGACGGTGTCGGCGGCCGGCGGATAGCCGTGGACCGGGTGAAGCTGGGCGGTGGGGCCTTCGGGGGTGGTGGCCCAGCCGGTCTGGCGTACGGGCGTTCCCTCCGGGGCGCCGAGCACAAGGTGGGCGCGGACCTCGGCGCGGCCGTGCGCGAGGGTCGCGGAGAGGACCCGGACGCCGGGCAGCGGAGTGTGCAGGGAGGCGGCCCAGCAGGGCCCGGTGGAGACGGGAACGGCGGGGCCGCGCGGGGTGACCCGGCCGTCGACGACCAGGGCGAAGTGGTTGTCGGCCGGGTCGGGCGGGGCGGTCGGTCCGGTGCGGGTGGAGTAGGCGTAGCGGGCGTAGCCGGGGTCGTCCTCGGTCGTCTCGTGCGCGGCCACGTGGTTGCTGCCGTGGTTGTGGAGGCGTACGAGTCCGTCGGCGGCGGTGGACTGGATGAGCAGCCCGGCCGGGGCGACGGGGCGAACGGTGTCGGCGCGCTCGGCGGGGAGCGGCTCCTCGCGGTCGGTCCAGACGGGATGGGTGGCCGGGAGGAGGAGGCCGAGGAACCCCTTGGAGGCCCAGTAGGGCGAGGCCGGGCCGGAATAGCTCTGGACGAGCGGCGGGTGCGGGCCGTACCAGCCGAGGGTGAGCAGGCCGCGCTCGTCGGTGGCGCCGCGGTCGAGGAAGTGCCGCAGTGCGCCGGAGGCGAGGCGGCGGGTGGCGCCGGGCGTGAGCGGGGTGTGGCCGGTGAGGGCGCCGAGCCAGGGGGCGGCCGCGGCGGCGAAGCGGTAGACGAGGGAGCGGCCGTACGGAAGGGGGGCTCCGTCGGCGTCGAAGAGGCGGACGTGGTCATCCAGTTGGGCGCGCAGCCGGGGGCCGTAGCGGGCGAGGAGGTCCCGGTCGCCGGAGAGGTGGGCGTGCAGGACGGGGTAGAAGTGCAGGGCCCAGGCGTTGTAGTGGTCGAAGGCCCGGTTGTCGCCGTCGCTGTACCAGCCCTGGCCGAGGTACCAGTGCTCGATGCGGTCGAGGGACCGGTCGATGGTGGCGGCGGCGCGGTCGGTCTCGATGCCGGCGTCCTGGAGGAAGCCGGCGACGGTGAGGCCGAAGAGCCACCAGTTGTTGTCGACGGGCGAGGGCGCGAGGGCGGGCAGCAGCCAGTCGACGGCGCGTTGCCGGGTGCGGTCGTCGAGAGTGTCCCAGAGCCAGGGCCGGGTCAGGCGCAGCGCGAGGGCGACGGAGGCGGATTCGACGACGGCCTGACGGACGTCGGTCAGGAGGGGCCAGGATTCGGGGCCGGTGAAGCGGCCGGTGGAGCGGCCTGTGGAGCGGCCTGTGGAGCGGCCGGTGGAACCGGGCTCCTCGGTGCCGGCCACAAGTCCCTCGGCGTAGCGGGGGAGATGGCCGAGGGGGTCGTCGCCGTGGGCGCCCGCGACGCGGAGCGCGGCGAGGAGGAACGTACGGGCGTAGCCTTCGAGGCCGTCGGAGCGGACGCCGGACCAGCTGGGGCGGGGCCCGGGCAGGTCGACGAGGGCTCGGCGGGGGGTGGCGTACGGGCGTACGGCGAGGAGGAGTCGGTCGGCGCTGTCCTCCCAGTGGGCGCGGGTCCAGCCGGTGAACGGGCTGAGCTCACGATTCTCGGGCGGCGTGGGCATGATGCTCCCCTGAGGCGGACGGCGCTTCGCCCGGAATCATGAACGCGGCTCGATCGAACGTCAATGGATCGGACCGAATGATCGAAACTCCCGCCCGTTCGATCATTTGTATTAAGGTCTGTTACGGGACGGCGTCCCGCCGGACCACCACACCGCGAGGGGGAGGAACGCCGTGCGCGAGAGTTCCGTCGAACGTCACGACCGCCTGCTGGCCCTGGTGCGCGAGCGCGGTACGGCACGCGTCTCCGACCTGGCCGTTCTGCTGGGGGTCTCCCCCGTCACCGCGCGCCGGGACGTCGAGGCGCTGGCCGCCAGAGGGCTGCTCGACCGGGTGCACGGGCAGGTCTCGTGGCCGGAGCGCCCGGCCGCCGAGGGCGCGGGCCGCCCGGCCGCCGGCGAAGGCCTGGTCCTCGGGCTGCTCGCCCCCTCGGCCACGTACTACTTCGCCGAGGTCATCCGGGGTGCGCACGAGGCCGCGGCGCGGGCGGGGGCCCGGCTCATCCTGCGGATCTCGGACTACCGCCCCGAGGAGGACCGGGCCCGCACCGAGGGCCTGCTGGCGGCCGGCGCCGAGGGCGTGCTCGTCGCGCCCGGCTGGCGCGGCCCGGAGGACCGGCTCTCCTACGGCGACTGGCTGGCCGAACTCCCCGTGCCCGCCGTGCTCCTGGAGCGCCGGGCCGACCCCGGATCGCCTCTCGACGGCCTGGACCGGGTGGCCTCCGACCACGGCCACGGGGTCCTGCTCGCCCTGCGCCACCTGCTGGATCTGGGTCACCGGACGCCGTTGCTGGTGGCGCGCGGGGACAGCCCGACCGCGCTCGCGGTGCGCGCCGGGTACGCCGAGGCGCTGCGGGCCCTGGGGGTGGAGGCGCCGGGACCGGTGATCGAGTCGGTGCCCGCCGACCAGAACCCGGAGGGCTTCGAACGCGCGGTACGGGCCCTGCACGAGGCGGTCACCTCGGGCCTGGCGAGCGCGGCCCTGGTCCACAACGACGTGGACGCGATCGAGATCGTGCAGCGCCTGGCCGAGCTGGGCGTGAAGGTGCCCGAGGACCTGGCGCTGATCGCGTACGACGACGAGGTCGCCGCGCTCGCCGACATCCCCCTGACGGCGGTCGCCCCGCCCAAGCGTCAGGTGGGCCGTCACGCGACGGAGTTGCTGGTGGAGCGGTTGACACAGGCCCCGGACGAGGAGGCGGCGCGGCGCCATCTGAGCCTGCTGCCCCGGCTGCGGGTCCGGTCCTCCTGCGGGGCGACGGCGGGGACCGGCCCCGCCTGAACGTCGGGGCTGCCGTAGGGCCGCCGTAGGGCCGCCACCTCTGATCGAATTGACCTTTTTTCGATCAATCAATCTTTCGCTCTTGACTTCGGTCAGGGACGGTCGCAGGATCACGGCCACACACCCCCCGTGCCGCCGTCCCAGGAGCCGCGCCGTGAGCCGTACTTGGAACAGAACGTCCCGTGTCATAGCCGGCACCGCCACCGCCCTCGCCGTCCTCACGGCATGCGGCGGCGGCGGTGAGAGTGCCGGATCGCCGGCGAACAAGCCCGTCACCATCACCTTCTGGGGCTGGGCCAAGGGCTCCAAGGATGTGGTGGACGCGTTCAACGCCTCCCACAAGAACATCCAGGTGAAGTTCGAGGAGATCCCCTCCGGCACCGCCGGCGGCTACGCCAAGATCTCCAACGCCGTGAAGGCGGGCAACGCGCCCGACCTCGTCTCCATCGAGTACTCCTCGCTCCCCGAGTTCGTCAGTTCCGGCGCCCTGCAGGACATCGGCGGCGAGTTCACCGAGGCGGACCGGGCCAAGCTGCTGCCGCAGGCCGTGGAGCTCACCACCCTCGGCGGCAAGACCTGGGCCGTCCCCTTCGACGCCGCCCCGCAGGCCTTCTTCTACCGCAAGGACCTCTTCGAGAAGTACCGGGTGGACGTCCCCAAGACCTGGGACGACTTCAAGACGGCCGCGGAGAAGGTGAAGAAGGCCGACGCCAAGGCCCGTATCGCCACCTTCTTCCCGGACGACCCGACCACCTTCGAGGCGATGGCCTGGCAGGCCGGCGCCCAGTGGTTCAAGGCCGAGAACGACACCTGGAAGATCGACACCACCGACGCGGCCACCACCAGGGTCGCCGCCTACTGGCAGGGCCTGGTCGACGCCGACCTCGTCCACAAGAACGCCTCGTTCAGCCCCGAGTGGACCGGCTCGCTCAAGAACGGCACCACCATCGGCTACCTCGGCGCCTCCTGGGGCGCGGGAGTCCTCAAGGGCACCCTGCCCGAGCAGAACGGCAAGTGGGCGGTGGCGCCCATGCCGAGCTGGGACGGCAAGCCCGCCAGCGGCATGCTCGGCGGCTCCACCTTCGCGGTGACCAAGGACAGCGAGAACAAGGCGGCGGCCGTCGAGTTCGCCGAGTGGATGTCGACCACCGAGGCGGGCGTCAAGGCCCGTATCGCCTCCGGCACCTCCAGCGCCTTCCCCGCCGCCACCGCGCTCCGCCCGGTCGCCAAGCAGGCCTTCGACGCCAGCTACTACGGCGGCCAGGACATCTACGCCCTCTTCGAGCAGTCCGGCGCCTCCATCGGCCAGAACTGGGCCTGGGGTCCGACCACCGGCACCACCAACACCGCCATCAAGGACCAGTTCGGCAAGATCACCAAGGGCGGTACCACCATCGCCGACGCGATCAGGACCGGACACGAGGCGACGGTCGCCGAGCTGAAGAAGCGCGGCCTGAAGGTCGAGGGCTGACCCGATGAAGGCCCGCACCCGTGCAGCGGCGTTCCTGCTGACCCCCTTCTTCGTCCTGTTCACCGCGGTGATGGTGGTGCCGATCGGATACGCGGTCTGGCTCAGCCTGTTCACCGAGAAGCAGTCGGGGCTGGGCTTCGGCGGCACCGAGACCGTCTTCACGGGACTCGACAACTACACCGCGGCACTGGGTGACCGGGCCTTCCGCGAGGGCTTCGGCGTACTGCTCGGATACTGCCTGTTCTACATTCCGCTGCTGATCGCCGGGGCCCTCGGCCTCGCCCTGCTGCTCGACTCCGCGCTCGCCCGCGCCCGCCGCTTCTTCCAGCTCGCGCTCTTCCTGCCGCACGCCGTCCCCGGCATCATCGCCGCGCTGATCTGGGTCTACCTCTACACGCCCCAACTCAGCCCGGTCGTCCAGGCCATGGAGGCCGGTGGCATCGGCTTCGACTTCTTCTCGCCCGAGGGCGCGCTCCCCTCCGTGGTCAACATCGCGCTGTGGGAATGGCTCGGCTACAACATGGTCATCTTCTACGCCGCCCTGCAGGCCATCGACCGCTCGGTCCTGGAGGCGGCCACCGTCGACGGGGCGGGCTCCTGGCGCATCGCCTTCAGCATCAAGATCCCGCTGGTCCGCGCCTCCCTCGCGATGGTCGGCCTCTTCACCGTCATCGGCTCGCTGCAGCTCTTCACCGAGCCGCTGATCCTCAACAAGGGCACGGGCTCCGCCGTCACCTCGACCTGGACGCCGAACATGTACGCGTACACCGCGGCCTTCGACCGCAACGACTACGGGCTCGCGGCCGCGGCCTCCGTCCTCCTCGCCCTGACCGCCGCGCTGCTCTCCTTCGGCGTCACGCGGCTGACCGGCCGCCGCGGCCGGAAGGAGAAGGCAGCATGAGCAAGCCCCGCCCCCAGAGCGCCTGGCTCTCCAAGTCCGCCGTCAACGGCGCCCTCGTCCTCGCCGTCGTCTACATGCTCTTCCCGCTCGTCTGGCTGGTGACCGCGGCCACCAAGGACGCGGGCGGACTGCTCGCCGGCAACGCCTTCTCCTTCGAGGGCTTCGACCTCGGCGGCAACCTGACCCGCCTCGCCGACTACAACGACGGCATCTACTTCCACTGGTACGTCAACAGCCTGCTCTACGCCGGCCTGGGCGCCCTCGTCTGCTCCCTGATCAGCGTCGCCGCGGGCTACGCCTTCGACAAGTACGACTTCCGGGGCAAGGAGAAGCTCTTCGGCGTCGTCCTGCTCGGCGTGCTCGTCCCCACCACCGCACTCGCCCTGCCCATGTACCTCCTCGCCAGCGAGGTGGGCATCGTCAACACCTACTGGGCCGTGCTGATCCCCGTCCTGGTCAACCCCTTCGGGGTCTACCTCTCCCGGGTCTTCAGCGCCGGCTACATCCCCGACGAGGCCCTCGAAGCCGCCCGTATCGACGGCGCCGGCGAACTGCGGACCTTCTGGTCGATCGGTCTGCGCATGGTCATGCCGGGCTTCGTGACCGTCTTCCTCTTCCAGTTCACCGCCATCTGGAACAACTTCTTCCTCCCCCTGGTGATGCTCTCGGACCAGAAGCTCTTCCCGCTGAGCCTCGGGCTGTACGCATGGAACAGCAACGCCCACGCCGAACCCGACTTCTACCCCCTCGTCGTCACCGGGTCCCTGCTCGCCGTCGTCCCCCTCGTCGTCGCCTTCGTCTCCCTCCAGCGCCACTGGAAGGCCGGCCTGACCGCCGGCAGCGTCAAGTGAGGAGCACGAGTTCCACCATGCACCACGCCACTGACAACCGGCCGACACTCCTGCTCGCGATGGGCCCCGGCATCCCCGAGCGCCTCCTGACGGACGCCCACCGCGCCCGCCTCGCCGCCCTCACCCGTACCGACCCGCACCTGGTCGCCCACGACCTCGCCGCACCCGCCCCCCGCGTCGCCGCCGCCCTCGGCGAGGCGGAGGTCCTCCTCACCTGCTGGGGCGCCCCGCCGCTGACCGCCGACGTCCTGGCGCGCGCCCCGCGCCTGCGGGCCGTCGTCCACGCGGCCGGCTCGGTCAAGCACCACATCACCGATGCCTGCTGGAAGCGCGGCCTCGCCGTCACCTCGGCCGCGGCGGCCAACGCCCTGCCCGTCGCCGAGTACACGCTCGCCGCGATCCTCTTCGCCGGCAAACGCGTCCTGCACTCCGCCCAGCGGTACGGGGAGGTCCGCGCCGACCACGCCTGGACGGCCGAGTCGGCGGCCTGGGGCAACTACCGGCGTACGGTCGGACTGATCGGCGCCTCCCGGATCGGGCGGCGGGTCATCGAGCTGCTGCGCCCCTTCGACTTCGAGGTGCTGCTCCACGACCCGTACGTGGAGGCGGCCGAGGCCCGTGACCTCGGCGTCGAGCTCGTGTCCCTGGACGAACTGTGCGCCCGCGCGTCGATCGTCTCCGTGCACGCCCCCCAACTGCCCGCCACCCACCGGATGATCGGCGCGGCGCAGCTGGCGGCGATGCCCGACGGGGCGACGCTGATCAACACCGCGCGCGGCTCCCTCGTCGACGAGGCCGCGCTCCTCCCCCATCTGCGGGCCGGCCGCCTCCACGCCGTCCTCGACGTGACGGATCCGGAGGTCCCGCCGGCCGGCTCGCCGCTGTACGAGCTGCCGAACGTCCTGCTCACCCCGCATGTGGCCGGGTCCCTCGGTAACGAACTGCACCGCATGGCGGACCAGGCGCTGGACGAGCTGGAACGGTACGTGCGGGGCGAACCCTTCCTGGAGGCCGTGCTCCCGACGGCCCTGGAGCGATCGGCCTGACCGGCGGCACCGTCCTAGCATGGAGGTGTCCCCACCCGGTTCGGGAGGCGCCATGACATTCGTACAGATCATCGATTGCAAGACTCAGCGGTTCGACGACATGAACCGGCTCATGGACCAGTGGGTCGAGCTCACCAAGGGCAAGCGCACCGCCACGCACAACATCATCGCCAAGGACCGCTCCGACGCCTCCCACTTCGTGGAGATCGTCGAGTTCCCGTCGTACGACCTGGCGATGAAGAACTCGCAGCTCCCCGAGACCGACCGGATCTTCCAGGAGATGGTCGCGCTCTGTGACGAGATGCCGACGTTCACCGACCTGGACGTCGTCCGCGACGAGCAGCTCTACAAGGCGACGGCCCGGCGGTTCTTCGAGCTGGCGGCGGCCGAGGGCGAGCTCGGACCGCTCGACGAGGTTTTCGCCGAGGGATACCACGACCACGACCCCACCAATCCGCAGGACGTCATCGGCATGGACGCGGTCCGGCGGGAGCTGGACGAGTGGCGCGGCGGCTTCAGGTTCACCTTCACCGTCGACGACCAGATCGCCGAGGGCGACCGGGTCTGCACCCGCTGGACCTGGAACGCCACGCACACCGGCGAGTTCAGGGGGATCGAGGCGACCGGCAAGGCGGTCTCGATGACGGGGACGATCATCCACCGCTTCCGCGAGGACGGCAAGATCGTCGAGGGCTGGTGGCAGTACGACACGCTCGGGCTCATGGGCCAGCTCGGCGCCGACGAAGCGTGACGGCGACGACATCCGAGGCCTGACACCACCGAACGACACCGAGGCCCGGTGCCCCCGTCGCGGGGGCACCGGGCCTCGGTGATCAGCAGTGCGCGACTACAAGCGACTACGAGCGGCTACGAGCTGCTCCTAGCGGCTATGAGCGGCCTCAGTGGGAGTGGCCGTGACCGTGGCCGTGGCCCGCGTCCGCCGGCTCCTCTTCCTTCTTCTCGACGACCAGGGTCTCGGTCGTGAGCAGCAGGGAGGCGATCGAGGCGGCGTTCTCCAGCGCGGAGCGCGTCACCTTCACCGGGTCGATGACGCCGGCCTTGATCAGGTCGCCGTACTCGCCGGTCGCGGCGTTGAAGCCCTGGCCCTTGTCGAGCTCCGCCACCTTGGAGGTGATGACGTAGCCCTCGAGGCCGGCGTTCTCGGCGATCCAGCGCAGCGGCTCGACGACGGCGCGGCGGACGACGGCGACACCGGTGGCCTCGTCGCCCTCCTTGCCGAGGTTGCCCTCCAGCACCTTGGCGGCGTGGACGAGAGCGGAGCCACCACCGGAGATGATGCCCTCCTCGACCGCGGCGCGGGTCGCGGAGATGGCGTCCTCCAGACGGTGCTTGCGCTCCTTGAGCTCCACCTCGGTGGCGGCGCCGACCTTGATCACGCACACGCCGCCGGCCAGCTTCGCGAGGCGCTCCTGGAGCTTCTCGCGGTCCCAGTCGGAGTCCGTGGTCTCGATCTCGGCCTTGATCTGGTTGACGCGGCCCTGCACGTCCTCGGAGTTGCCGCCACCGTCGACGATGGTGGTCTCGTCCTTGGTGATCGTCACGCGGCGGGCGGTGCCCAGCACGTCCAGGCCGGCCTGGTCGAGCTTGAGGCCGACCTCCTCGGCGATGACGGTGGCACCGGTGAGGGTGGCCATGTCGCCGAGCATCGCCTTGCGGCGGTCGCCGAAGCCGGGGGCCTTGACGGCCACGGCGTTGAAGGTGCCACGGATCTTGTTGACGACCAGGGTCGACAGGGCCTCACCCTCGACGTCCTCGGCGATGATCAGCAGCGGCTTGCTGGAGCCGGCCTGGATGACCTTCTCCAGGAGCGGCAGCATGTCCTGGATCGAGGAGATCTTGCCCTGGTTGATCAGGATGTACGGGTCGTCGAGGACGGCCTCCATACGCTCCTGGTCGGTCACCATGTACGGCGACAGGTAGCCCTTGTCGAAGGCCATGCCCTCGGTGAAGTCGAGCTCGAGACCGAAGGTGTTGGACTCCTCGACGGTGATGACACCGTCCTTGCCGACCTTGTCCATCGCCTCGGCGATGAGCTCGCCGACCTGCTGGTCCTGCGCGGAGAGCGCGGCCACGGCGGCGATGTCGGACTTGTCCTCGATCGGACGGGCGGTCGCGAGGAGCTCCTCGGACACGGCCTTGACGGCGGCGTCGATGCCCTTCTTCAGGGCGGCCGGGGAGGCGCCGGCGGCGACGTTGCGCAGACCCTCGCGGACGAGCGCCTGGGCGAGCACGGTGGCGGTGGTGGTGCCGTCACCCGCGATGTCGTTGGTCTTGGTCGCCACCTCCTTCACCAGCTGGGCGCCGAGGTTCTCGTACGGGTCGTCGAGCTCGACCTCGCGGGCGATCGTGACACCGTCGTTGGTGATGGTGGGGGCGCCGAACTTCTTGTCGATGACGACGTTGCGGCCCTTGGGGCCGATCGTCACCTTCACCGTGTCGGCAAGCTTGTTGACGCCGCGCTCAAGGGCGCGACGGGCGTCCTCGTCGAACTTCAGGATCTTCGCCATGGGAGCGGTTCAGCCCTCTCGGAAATCGGGTGGAACGAACTGCGCCCCGAGGCGCCCGGAAGGGGCCTCGGGGCGCAGCTCAAAGCATCTGCTTCAGGTGCTCAGGTACTTCGGTGAACTACTTCTCGACGATCGCGAGCACGTCGCGAGCCGAGAGGACGAGGTACTCCTCGCCGCTGTACTTCACCTCGGTGCCGCCGTACTTGCTGTACAGCACGATGTCGCCGGTCTTGACGTCGAGCGGCAGGCGCTCGCCGTTCTCGAAGCGGCCCGGGCCCACGGCCAGGACGACGCCCTCCTGGGGCTTCTCCTTGGCGGTGTCCGGGATGACCAGGCCAGAGGCGGTGGTCTGCTCGGCGTCGAGCGGCTGGACCACAATGCGGTCCTCGAGCGGCTTGATGGCAACCTTGGAGCTGGTGGTCGTCACGATCCGACCTCCCCCTTCGGAGATCACGGGGTTGACTGTCTGAGGTGGCGACCAGGTGGATCCGTCGTCGCGGGTGCCGGACCTGCCCGTCGCTGTGTTGGCACTCTCCAGTGGTGAGTGCCAGAGCTGAGACTATGACCGGGATTAGCACTCGGTCAAGCGGAGTGCCAATTCAGAGCCAAGTGGCGTCCCCGGTCACACGTAGTCCTCGAGCTTCGCGACGGCGTAGCCCTTGGCGGTGATCGTCTTCATCACCCGACGGATCATGTCCGCCATGGAGCCCTTCCAGTCCTCCTTGCCGCGGAAGTGTGTGAGCACGATGTCGCCGGGGTGCAGGTCCCGGTCCCATTCACGCCACTCCATCCGGTCCGGGAACGCCTCCGCCGCCCACAGCGGGACCGCCTTCACCCCGCACGACCTGGCCGCGCGCAGGGTGTCCTCGTTGTAGTTGCCGTACGGCGGGCGGAAGAGCGGGGGCCGCTTCCCGTACCGCTTCTCGATGGTGTCCTGCATCCCGCAGATCTCCCGCTTCTGCGCCTCGTAGGAGAGCCCGGGCATGTAGCGGTGGTTCAGGGTGTGGTTGTGCAGGGAGACACCGGCGTCCTGCATCTTCTTGAAGTAGCCGTAGTCCTCCTTGACGAGGTAGTCGCTGAGGAAGGCGCTGTACGGGATCCGCAGCTCGCTCATCATCCGCAGCAGTTCGGGGTCCTTCTCCGAGCCGTCGTCGATCGTCAGGAACACGACCTTCTCCTTCGTCGGCACGGTGGTGAAGACCGGCGGCAGGCCCTCGCCGTCGGTCTCGAACCCCTTGCGTGTGGTGATCTTCGGCTTCACGGCGGGCGGGGCCGGGGGGTCCAGCGGGGGCCGGTCGAGCCCCCACTTCTTGGCGGCGAGCGCCCGGGCGGCGCGCTGCTTACGGACCTTCTCGACGTACGCGGTGAGGGCGCCGGACGCCCCCTGCGCCTGCTCCCGGGGCTGGCCGGGGGCGGGTTTCACCTGGGAGCCGGCTCCGCCACCGGCCCCACCTGCCCCGCCGGCTCCACGTGCCCCGTCGGACGGCTCGGCGCAGGCGGACGCGAGGGCGGCGACGAGCAGCACCGCACCGACCGACCGGCGCACAGGGAGAGGGCGGTTGGCTCGAATGGACCGCATTTCTTCGTTTTGTCGTACTAGCTGCATGGCGTCGCATCCTGTCAGCGGCGGCCCCTCCCACCGCCACGACACCGCCGTGCCGCGCGCACGGTCCCCCGGCCGGCCCACACCGGACCAGGGCCCACAATGGGGCGGGTGACCGACCTCGCCGCCTTCACCGCCCTGCTCACCCCCGAGGGCCAGACGCTCCTCGCCGCCCTGCGCGACTACGACCCCGCCCAGGAACTGGCCGTCGCCTCCCGGCTGCGCCGCGAGCACCCCGCCGAACTGGTCACGGCGGCCCTGGGCCAGGCCCGGCTGCGGCAGCGCGCGGTCGCGAAGTTCGGCGCCGAGGACGCGTACCGGATGTACTTCACGCCCAACGGCGTCGAGCAGTCGACCCGGGCCTCGGTCGGCGCCTACCGGGCCGAGCGCATGAGGGAGCTCGGGGTGCGCAGCGTCGCCGACCTGTGCGGCGGGATCGGCGGCGACGCGATCGCGTTCGCCCGCGCCGGGATCTCCGTCCTGGCCGTCGACCGCGACCCGCCCACCGCCGAGGCGGCCCGCGCGAACGCCGAGGCGCTGGGCCTCACCGACCTGATCGAGGTCCGCTGCGCGGACGTGACCGAGATCGACACGTCCCCGTACGACGCGGTCTTCGTCGACCCGGCGCGGCGCGGCGGGCGCGGGCGGATCTTCGACCCGGAGGCGTACTCCCCGCCGCTCTCCTGGGCCGTCCAGGCCGCCCGCAGGGCCCCGCACGCGGCGCTGAAGATCGCCCCCGGGGTGCCGCACGAGGCGGTCCCCGAGGACGCCGAGGCCGAGTGGATCTCGGACGGCGGCGACGTGAAGGAGGCCGTGCTCTGGTTCGGCACCGACCCCGGCTCGGTCCGCGCCACCCTGCTCCCGGCCCGCGCCTCGCTGTGGACGGCGACGCCGCTCCCCGACCCGGCGGTCCGCCCGGTCGGCCGCTACCTCTACGAACCGGACGGCGCCGTCATCCGCGCCCACCTGGTCGCCGAGGTCGCCCGGGAGCTGGACGGCGGCCTGATCGACGAGACGATCGCGTACGTGACGGCGGACGGGCTCAGGGAGACCCCCTACGCCACCGCGTACGAGATCACCGACGAGATGCCCTTCAACCTGAAGAAGCTGAAGGCGCTGCTGCGCGAGCGGGAGGTCGGCACGCTGACGGTGAAGAAGCGCGGCTCGGCGGTCGAACCGGAGGAGCTGCGCCGCCGGATCAAGCCGAAGGG
This sequence comes from Streptomyces sp. NPDC015346, assembly GCF_043078785.1. Lineage (NCBI taxonomy): Bacteria > Bacillati > Actinomycetota > Actinomycetes > Kitasatosporales > Streptomycetaceae > Streptomyces > Streptomyces sp. NPDC015346. The sequence continues at coordinate 334,472 of NZ_JBIBTW010000004.1, forward strand.
GAGGAACTCCGCGACGGTCTTCCTCACTCGGGTCGCGGGCGCCCCGACGATGCTGATCGGTCACCCCGCGAGCCCTCAGAGCCCTCAGAGCCCTCGGACACGATGAGGCGGACCGCGAAGCGGTAGTGACCGATCGCCTTCACGAGCCCGGTCAGGCCGGGGATCCACAGCGCGAGGGCGGCGCCCATGAGATAGGCGACCGTGCCGTACCCGCCGAGCCCCGGCCCGACGAGCTCGGCGGGCGCCGCGAGCGACACCCACAGGCCCAGCGCGCAGAGGCCGAAGGACAACACCAGCCAGACAGCGCTGAGGACGGGTTCCCGCAGGCGGGCGTCGCCGGCCGGGTCGAGGTCCAGGGCGGCCCACCGGAGCAGGCGGACACGCGCCTCGCGGTCGCGCCGCACACCGCGGGCGAAGAAGTAGACCGCCGGGACCAGCACGCACAGGCCGACGGCGACGAGGAAGAACACGAAGATCACCGAGAGCGGGTCGATGGCGTCCTCCAGGGCGACGAGCCCGCCCCCGGCGAACCCCCAGCCCAGCTGCAGGGTCACCACCCACACCAGGAACCGTGCCAGCCGACCGCCGCCCAGCAGACGGTTGTTGAGCTCTCCCATCGCCCGCGCGCGGTCCGCGAGCCGGGCCTCCCGGTCGGGCCAGCTCTGGATCTCGGCGGGCGGCGGAGGCGGCGGAAGCGGGGTACGGCGTGACATGCCCACGAGACTACCGAGCTGGCCGCCCGCTCGAACTCCGCCCGGGCCTCCTCCGTGCGCCCCAGCCGGTCCAGCAGGTCTCCCCGTACGCTCGGCGGCAAGTGGTAGCCGGTCAGGGCCGGTTCGTCGGCTAGGGCGTCGACGAGCGCGAGCCCCGCTTCCGGGCCGCGCGCCCTCGACACGGCGACCGCACGGTTCAACTCGACCACCGGCGACGGCGCGACGGACGCCAGCCGTCCGTACAGCGCGGTCCGGCGCGCGTACGTCTCCCGGCGCCGTACGAGATCGACGGCGCGGTTGCAGCGCGCATGCGCTCCTCGAACCCGGGGTCGGCCTCCTCCATCCGGAAGGCGCCCTCTTCGGACCTCACACGTAGTCCTCCAGGCGGGCCACCGTGAAGCCCTGTGCCTGGATGTGGCGGAGCAGGTTGGCCGTCATCTCGGTCATCGTCGTGCCCTTGAGCTCCGACGGGCCGCGGAAGTGGGCCAGGATGATGTCGCCGGGGTGCAGCTTCCCGTCCCCCCGCTGGTACTGCATGTTCTTGATCTGCATCGACTCGCGCCACAGCACGATCGCGTCCACACCGCACTCCCCGGCCGCCGCGCGGGTGTCCTCGTTCCAGTTTCCGTAGGGCGGGCGGAAGAGCCGCGGGGTCGTTCCGTACTCCTTCGCCAGTCTCGTCTGCTGCCCGCAGATCTCCCGGCGCTGGGCCTCGCGGCCGAGGGTGCGCAGGTTGGGGTGGGTGAGGGTGTGGTTGGCGACGCCGTTGCCGAGGGCGGCGAGTGGCTTGAAGTAGCCGTAGTCGTCACGTATGGCGGAGTCGGTGAGGAACATCGTCACCGGGACGTCGAGCTCCTTCATCATCCTCAGGAACTCCGGGTCCTTCTCGGCCCCGTCGTCGATCGTGAGGAAGACGACCTTGTCCTTCGTCGGGATCTCGCTGACGACCGGCACGGGGCCGCCGGGCGTCCGCCTCACCGGCTTGGTCCTCGGCGGGGCGGGCGGCGCGGCGAGGGGCTTCAGGCCCCACTTCTGGTACGCGGCGGCCTCGGCCGCCTTGTCGGGCACCTTCGGCGCCATGGGGGCCTTAGGCGCGGGAGCGCCGGTCGCCGCGCGTTCGGTGGCGTCCGCACCAGACGTACAGCCCGTCATCAGCAGAGCCGCGACGGTCAGCGCCGCCCACACCACGATCTTCTTGCCCACGCCGCATGTCACGCCGTGGATGATGCGATGAAACGACCGGAGGTTGCCTCAGTCCACGGACTCGAAACGCCAACGGTGCACCGGACGGGTGACCAGCTCCGCCGCCGGCTCCGGCAGCTCCGGCAGCTCGGCGTCGAGCGCTGGCGCCTCCCACCAGGTCAGCACGAGCACCCGGTCCTGCGGGGCGCGGAAGGTCTCACGCCGCAGCGGCTCGTACGGCAGCACCCGCGCCCGCGCCCACTCCAGGAGCTCGGCGCCGCGGCCCTGGACCGCGCGCGCCTCCCACATCAGGGCGACCCTCATGAGTAGAGGTTCTCCTTGCTCACCTCATGCACGTGGTCGTGGTCATGGTCGTGGCCGTGGTTGCCCGGGACGTGCGGGTCGGTCACCGGAAGCGAGGAGTCCGCCGACAGCTCCAGGTCGGAGGCCGGCCGGTTGCGGGCGACCATCTCGGCGCCGAGCGCCGCCACCATCGCACCGTTGTCCGTGCAGAGCCCCGGCCGCGGCACCCGCAGCCGGATCCCGGCCCGCTCGCACCGCTCCTCGGCCAGTGCCCGCAGCCGCGAGTTGGCCGCCACGCCGCCGCCGATCATCAGGTGGTCGACGCCCTCGTCCTTGCAGGCCCGGACGGCCTTGCGGGTCAGCACGTCCACGACCGCCTCCTGGAAGGAGGCCGCCACGTCCCGTACCGGCACCTCCTCGCCCGCCGCCCGCTTCGCCTCGATCCAGCGGGCCACGGCCGTCTTCAGGCCGGAGAAGGAGAAGTCGTACGCGGGATCCTTGGCGCCGGTCAGGCCGCGCGGGAAGGCGATCGCGTCCGGGTCGCCCTCCTTGGCGAGCCGGTCGATGACCGGACCGCCGGGGAAGCCGAGGTCGAGCACGCGCGCGATCTTGTCGAAGGCCTCGCCGGCCGCGTCGTCGATCGTCGCGCCCATCGGACGGACGTCGGCGGTGATGTCGGGCGCGAGGAGCAGCGAGGAGTGACCGCCGGAGACCAGGAGCGCCATGGTGGGCTCGGGCAGCGGGCCGTGCTCCAGCTGGTCGACGCAGATGTGCGAGGCCAGGTGGTTCACGCCGTACAGCGGCTTGCCCAGCGCGTACGCGTACGCCTTCGCCGCCGAGACGCCGACGAGCAGGGCGCCCGCGAGTCCGGGGCCCGCGGTGACCGCGATGCCGTCGAGGTCGCGCGCGGAGACCCCGGCGGTCTTCAGGGCGCGCTCGATGGTGGGGACCATCGCCTCCAGGTGCGCCCGGGAGGCGATCTCGGGGACGACACCGCCGTAGCGCGCGTGGGTGTCGACGCTCGACGCGATGGCGTCGGCGAGCAGGGTCGTGCCCCGCACGATGCCGACCCCGGTCTCGTCGCAGGAGGTCTCGATGCCGAGTACGAGCGGTTCGTCAGCAGCCATCAGAATCAGTCTCAGTTCCTTGAACGGTCAGTCGCATCACGAGCGCGTCCACATTGCCCGGCTGGTAGTAGCCGCGCCGGAAGCCGATGGGCTCGAAGCCGAAGCGCTCGTACAGCTTCTGGGCCCGGGTGTTGTCCACCCGTACCTCCAACAGCACCTCCTCGCACTCGAAGGCGGTGGCGTGCTGGAGCAGATCGGTCAGCAGCCGGGCGCCGAGCCCGGTCCCCCACTGGTCGCGGGCGACGGCGATCGTCTGCACGTCGCCGAGGCCGCCGGCGGCGGCCAGCCCGGCGTAGCCGACGAGCCGGCCGTCCGCCGGGTCCTCGGCGACCACGTAGCGGCGGGTGGCCCGAGGCCCGCGCGCGTGCGCGAGCTCGGACCAGAACATCCCCTCGGACCAGGCGTCCTCCGGGAACAGCTCGTGTTCGAGGGTCAGCACGGGCGCGATGTCCCACCAGCGCATCTCGCGCAGCACGGCGGCGGACGTCGTCACGGCGGTCACTTGGGCGTGACCACCTTGTAGTTCTTCGGCACCTGGGCGTCCGGGCGGCGCAGGTACATCGGCAGCGGGTCGAGGAAGTCGTCGGCGCCGGCCGCGAGCTTCTCCGCCGCGAGCGCGGCGAGCGCGCCGGCGGACTGGTGCTCGGGGTCGCGGGCGTCGGGGAAGACCTCGGGGTACAGGCGGGCGCCGGCGCCGACGGCGGGAAGTCCGGCGACCTGTCCGGCGATCTCGGCCGGCCGGTCGACGGCCGCTTCGGTCACGCGCGTACGGGAGTCGTCGTACCGCGCCCAGTAGACCTCCTTGCGGCGCGCGTCCGTCGCGACGACGAACGGCTCATCGATCCCGGAGGCGTGGGCGAGGCCGTCGAGCGTGCACAGGCCGTGCACGGGCACGCCGAGCGCGGAGGCGAAGGTGGCGGCGGTGACCAGACCGACGCGCAGGCCGGTGTACGGCCCCGGTCCGACGCCGACCACGATGCCGGTGACCGCGTCGAGCGTCAGCCCGGCCTCCTTGAGGACCCGGTCGACGGCGGGCAGCAGCAGCTCCCCGTGGCGGCGGGCGTCGACCCGCAGCGATTCGGCGACGACGGAGTCGCCGTCGTGGAGGGCGACGGTGACAGCGGGTGTGGCGGTATCCATGGCGAGCAAGAGCACGCAAACAGCCTACGGCTCCCGGGCGCAGGGCACGGCGCCCCGTCCCACCGGCCGGCGGCTGCTAACGTCACCACTCGAACAGAACGTGGGGCACTCCCGGGCCGTGCAGGCTCCGGAGGCAGGGAGGTTGGCACGGTGGCAAGGAGCAGCTCGGGGTTCGTGGCCGCGCTCACCGCGGCGGCGGTCGCCGCGGTCGCCTTCCTCGCCTATCAGGCGTCGGCCAACGCGCCCGGGGACTTCTCGATGGTCGAGCCGAGGACGCCGAACGCGGCCCCGACGGCGGCCGCGACGGGCGGGCCCCCCAAGAAGGTGAAGGACCCCCTCGCCGTCCCGGCGCACTCGGGCACCGGCGCGCGCGTCGTGTACGCGCTGGCCGAGCGCCGGGTGTGGCTGGTGGACGAGAAGGGCCAGGCCACCCATACGTTCTCGGTGATGCCCAGCACGGTCCACCCGGCGCCGGGGCAGTACACCGTCACGTCCCGCTCGGGCGCGGTGACGGGCTCCGACGGGGTGCAGATCGAGCACGTCGTGCGGTTCACCACGGTCCAGGACGTCTCGATCGGCTTCAGCGCGGCGGTCGACGGCTCGCTTCCGACGCCGGATCCGGCACGCAAGACGGGCGGCATCCGCATGAAGCGGGCGGACGGCGAGGCGATGTGGACGTTCGCCTCGATCGGCGCGAAGGTCGTCGTCGTCGCCTAGATCGCCCGTACGGGTTACCCGCACGCCGATCGGTCACACGCCCGGGCGTCGCAGCCCGGCCTTCACTACGTACAAGGCATTCCTACGCGGCTTCGCGCCGCACCGGGCTCTCGTGCTCGACGACGTCGGGCTCGGCCTCCGCCGGGTCCGCCTCGCGCGGTGGTGTCGACACCGCGCTCGCGGCGGCACAGGACGCCAGCAGGTCACTCATCGAGATGCGCTCTTCCGCGCGCTCTGGCGTCGCCATGCATGCCTCCCGTAGGTTAGGTACACCTAACCAGCTCGTGCATCCATGTCACCACGGCTCGTACGACCGATGCAACATCTTCCCGACACCTTGTCGGAACCTACGTACGTTCAGCCGTGCGGCACCGGCGAGGTCTCATCCGAGCCGGAGTTCCTCGTCCGCCCACCGGGCGCCGATCCCGCGCAGCACGACCGTGCGCCGGTCGTCGTCCGTGTCGCCGACGACCCGGTGGATCAGCACGTGCAGCCGGTCCTCCGTCAGGTCCTCGACCTTGCCGTCGCCCCACTCCACGACGACCACCGACTCGGGCAGCGAGACGTCCAGGTCGAGGTCCTCCATCTCGTCGAGGCCGCCGCCGAGGCGGTAGGCGTCGACATGGACCAGGGCGGGGCCGCCGACCAGGGAGGGGTGGACGCGGGCGATGACGAAGGTCGGGGAGGTGACGGCGCCCCGCACGCCGAGGCCCTCGCCCAGGCCGCGGGTGAGCGTCGTCTTCCCGGCGCCCAGCTCGCCGGTGAGCATCACGAGGTCGCCGGGGCGCAGCAGCTTCGCCAGGCGGCGGCCGATCTCCTGCATCTGCTCGGGGGAGTCGACGTCGAGCGTGGCCCCGGAGGCGGGGGCGGAGGGGGTGAGCGGTGCTTCCATACGACCAAACTTAGCCGCTGACCGAACCCGTCCTCGCCCCTGTCGCGGGGACCGCGCCGACCCGGACGAGCAGGTCCGCCAGCCGGTCGGTGACCGCCTCGGGGTGCTCCAGCATCACCAGGTGCCCGGCGTCCGGCACGATGACCAGTTCGCTGTCCGGCAGCAGATCGGCGATGGCCTCGGTGTGCGAACTGGGGGTGACCAGGTCACGGTCGCCGGCCAGGGCGAGCACCGGCACGTCACGGAAGGCGGCGAGCGCCTCCGCCTTGTCGTGATCGGCGAAGGCCGGATAGAACTCGGCGACCACGTCGATCGGCGTCGACTCGATCATCCGCTCCGCGAACCGGGCGACCGCCGGGTCCACGTCCTTCGAGGAGAAGGAGTACCTCTTGATCAGCCCGGCGAAGAGATCGGCGGTGGCCCTGCGGCCCCGCTCGACCAGCTCCGCCTGTGAGCCGAGCGCCTTCAGGACGCCGGGCAGCACCCGCCGCACCGCGTTGACCCCGGCCGTCGGCAGCCCGTAGTTCACCTCACCCAGCCGGCCCGTGGAGGTGCCGACGAAGGCCACCCCGACGACCCGCTCGCGGATCAGCTCGGGGTACGCGTCGGCGAGCGCCATGATCGTCATGCCGCCCATCGAGTGCCCCACCAGGACCAGCGGTCCCACGGGCGCGGCCGCGTCGATGACGGCCTTCAGGTCGCGGCCGAGGCGGTCGATGGAGACGGGCAGCCCGTCGGGCCCGGCCTGGGCGACCCCCCGCTCGGACCGCCCGTGACTGCGCTGGTCCCAGTGGACGGTACGGACCAGGCCGCGCAGCGCCGCCCGCTGGAAGTGCCAGGAGTCCTGGGTGAGGCAGTAGCCGTGGCTGAAGACGACCGTCACGGGGGCGGGGGCCTTGCGGCCGAAGAGCCGCCGCTTGCGCGGGGCGCTGCCGGGCCTGTTCTCCGGGTCGACCTCGTCGACCTCGTAGTACAGGGCGGTGGTGTCGTCGGCGATCGCCTTGCCGGGGGTGCCCCGGAGGGAGCCGTAGGGGCCGGAGGCGTCGAGAGCGAGGCGCGCCTTCTGGCGCATGCCGCGCCCGACGGTGAGCCGCTCCAGGGCGACGCCGGCCGCCGCGCCGGCGGCCAGGACGCCCAGCGCGGCACCGGCGAAGCCGGCCCGGCGCCAGTTGTCGGTGCTGGACTCGCTCACGTGATCGCTCCCCGTCCCTCGCCGCGACTCTCTCGGCGTCTCTTCTCTCGGCGTCTCTCTCGGCTGCCGCTACCCGTTCAGATAGACGCGCGGGACGCGCGCGCCGATGCGCGTGACGATCTCGTACGCGATGGTGTCGGCGGCCCGTGCCCAGTCCTCGGCGGTCGGCTCGCCCCGGTCGCCGGGGCCGAAGAGCAGCGCCTCCGCGCCCGGCTCGACGGTGTCGCTCCCGAGGTCGACCACGAACTGGTCCATGGCGACCCGGCCGGCCACCCGGCGGACCCGGTCGCCGACCAGGACGGGGCCGCGGCCGGAGGCGTGGCGCGGGATGCCGTCGGCGTACCCGAGCGGCACCAGGCCGAGGTGCGTCTCCCGCTCGGTGACGTAGTGGTGTCCGTAGCTGACGCCGTGCCCGGCGGGGACCTGCTTGACCAGGGCGATGCTCGCCGCGAGCGTCATCACCGGGCGCAGGCCGAAGTCGGCGGAGGTGCCGAGCTCGGGGCTGGGCGAGACGCCGTACATGGCGATGCCCGGCCGGACGAGGTCGAAGTGGGTCTCGGGCAGGGTGAGGGTGGCCGGGGAGTTGGCGATGTGCCGGACCTCGGGCTCGACGCCCGCCTTCTCGGCGTACTCCAGCATCGTGTGGAAGGAGTCGAGCTGGGAGGCGATGGAGGGGTGGCCGGGCTCGTCGGCGCAGGCGAAGTGCGACCAGAGACCGGTGATCGTGAGCAGGCCCTGGCTCTCGGCCTTCAGGGCCTCGCCGACGAGTTCCGGCCAGTCGGCGGGCTGGCAGCCGTTGCGGCCGAGGCCGGTGTCGGCCTTCAGCTGGACACGCGCCCGCTTCCCCGTCTGCCGGGCGGCTTCGACGACCTCCCGAAGGGCCCACATTCCGCTGACGGTCATGTCGAGGCCGGCCGCGACGCCGTCCGCCCAGGGGTCTCCGGGCGTCCAGAGCCAGCACAGGATCCGCGCGTCGGCCTCCGTGATCCCGGCGGCGCGCAGCGCGAGCGCCTCGTGCGGGGTGGCCGTGCCGAGCCAGCCGACGCCCGCGTCGAGGGCGGCGCGGGCACAGCGGACGGCGCCGTGTCCGTACGCGTCCGCCTTGACCACGGCCATCACCTGGGCGTGGGGCGCGACGCGGGCGCGCAGCGTGCGGACGTTCGCACGCAGCGCGCCGAGGTCGATCTCGGCGCGGGCTCTGCGGGGCGGCGGTGTCTCAGTCATCGCGCCCAGTCTCTCAGGTGTCAGCTCCCGGGCCGCTTTCCCCAGATGTAGACCCGGTCACCCTTGCGGAGCACGTCCCAGAGTTTCTTGGCGTGGGCGTGGCTGAGATTGACGCAACCCCGGCTGCCGGTGGGGGTGGCGAGCTGGCCGTAGACGGCGTGGAAGGCCTGTCCGCCGTCGAAGAACTGGGAGTAGGGCATGGGGGTGTTGTAGATGGTGGACCAGTGGTTCTTGTTGCGCCAGTAGATCTTCTTCCAGCCGGTACGGGTGCGGTAGCCGGGACGGCCGCTGCGGATGTTGACCGGTCCGAAGGTGACCTTCTTGTTCTTCCGCACCCACATGAGCTCGCGGTTCAGGTCGACGCAGGCGACGGTCTCCTTCTTGGCGGGGCACTTGCCGGCGGGGTCGGGGTTCTTGCGGGCGGCGAGGAGCTCGGCGCGGGCCCAGGTGACGGGCCCCGCGTACCCGTTGGCGGGTTTGATCTTCTCCTTGACCTGGAAGGCGCGGATGGCCTTGCAGTCGGCGGCGGACTGCTTGCCGTCGGCCTTGAGCCCGAGCAGCTGCTCGACCCGACGCTGGTGGCTGCCGGTCTTGGCGGTGCAGGCGGCGGCGAGGGCGCTGCGCGGCACGTACTCGACCAGTTCGTCGACAGGGGCCTCGGGCTCGGGTACGGGGATCCCCTCACCCTCCTGCTGGAGCGGCGGCAACACCTGGTCGGGCGTGTCCATGGGGTACTCGGCCCGCCCGCCGCCGGGGACTCCTGGGACGAGGACGTCGGGCGCGGGGGCGGGCGCCGGGGCCGGGGGCGGCGGCGCCGGGTCGGCGAGCGCGGGGCCGGGGGTCAGCGGAAGGGCGGCTGCGGCCACGAGCAGCAGCGTCACGGCACGAGAGGGGGCGGTCGATCTGATCACGCGCCCAGCCAATCCGCCCCCGCGCCGCTCCGCCCGCCCAACCCCACACCTGGACCAACGCTTTCCCCCGGCCGGGGGTGGGCTTCCCTGCTACGAGGTGACGTCCCGCCACGCCCCCGACAGCGCCGTCGCCACCTCTCCCGCCGCGATCGGCGACGCACCTCCTGACGCGCCGCCCGACGCGCCGCCCGAAGCGGCACCCGACGCGCCCCCCGACGCCCGCCGCGCCGCCAGGCCGTGCAGGTACGCGGCCGCCGAGCCGGCGTCCAGGGCCGGCAGGCCCGCGGCCAGCAAGGACCCCGCGAGACCCGACAGGACATCGCCGCTGCCCGCCGTCGCCAGCCAGGACGTGCCCGTGGGGTTCACCCGGACCGGCCCGCGCCCCCCGGCCTCCGCCACCAGCGTCGTCGAGCCCTTCAAGAGCACCGTCGCCCCGAAGCGCGCCGCCAGCTCCCGTACCGCCGCGAGGCGACCGGCCTCCACCGCCTCCCTGGCCACGCCGAGGAGCGCCGCCGCCTCCCCCGCGTGCGGGGTGAGGAGCGTCGGGGCCGTACGGGTCCGGACCAGCTCCGCCGACAGGTCCCGCAGCCCGTCCGCGTCCACCAGCACCGGCACGTCCGAGGCCAGGACGTCGTCCACGCCCGGCGCGTCGCCGAGCCCCGGCCCCACCACCCACGCCTGCACCCGCCCCGCCTTCGCCGGCGGCCCCGCGTGCACCAGCGTCTCCGGAAAGCGCGCGATCACGGCCTCCCCCGCCGGCCCGACGTACCGCACGGCCCCCGCGCCGCCGTGCAGCGCGCCCGCCACCGCGAGGACGGCCGCGCCCGGATAGCGCCGGGAGCCGGCGACCACGCCCACCACGCCCCGCCGGTACTTGTCGCTCTCGGCCGCCGGGACGGGCAGCATCCGGGCCACCTCCTCGTGCTGGAGGGCCTGGAGCTCGGGCACGGAGGGCAGGAAGTCCCCAAGACCGATGTCGACGAGCCGTACCGCACCCGCGTACTCCCGCGCCGGGTCGATCAGCAACCCCGGCTTGTACGCCCCGAAGGTCACCGTCGCGTCCGCGCGCAGCACCTCGCCCGTCACCTCCCCCGTGTCCGCGTCGACCCCGCTCGGCAGGTCGACGGCGACGACGACCGCGCCAGAGCCGCGCGCCGCCCGGGCGACCGGGACCGCGTCCGGCCGCAGCCCCCCGCGCCCGCCGATTCCGGTGATCCCGTCCAGGACGAGATCGGCCGCCGCGAGCGGCTCGAACGGATCCTCCGCCACGCGCCCCCCGGCCGCCCGCAGCGCGGCGAGCCCGCCCTGGTGCGCGCGCGAGCCGAGCAGGACGGCCGTCACGCCCGCCCCGCGCCGCGCGAGCCGCGCCCCGGCGAAGAGCGCGTCGCCGCCGTTGTCCCCGCTGCCCACGAGCAGGACGACCCTCGCTCCGTACACCCGGCCACGGCCGAGCAGCGAGAAGCAGGCGGCGGCGAGCCCGGCGGCCGCCCGTCGCATGAGCGTGCCCTCCGGCAGACGGCTCATCAGCTCGGCCTCCGCGGCCCGGATCGTCTCCACACGGTAAGCGGTACGCATGCCCCGCAGTCTGCCGCACGACTCAAGCCCGTGCGTGGGGACGCGGGTTGACGCCCGCTCGGAAGGGGGCGCGGCGGTACGGCTCGTAGGCCGCCGCACCGCGCCCCCGTACGGCCTCCGCACCGCCCGCGTACCGCCGCGCCGTACCCCCTCGTACCGCCGTACGCCCGCCGGGGGCTAACCCTCCGCGATCACCACCGCCGACGCCACGCCCGCGTCATGGCTGAGCGACACGTGCCAGTGCCGCACCCCCAGCTCCGCCGCCCGTGCCGCCACCGTCCCGCGCACCCGCAGCCGGGGCTGCCCGCTCTCCTCGACGTACACCTCCGCGTCGGTCCAGTGCAGACCCGCCGGCGCCCCGAGCGCCTTGGCCAGCGCCTCCTTCGCCGCGAAGCGGACGGCCAGCGAGGCGGGCCCGCGCCGCTCGCCGCTCGGCAGCAGCAGCTCCCGTTCGACGAAGAGCCGCTGGAGCAGCCCGGGGGTCCGCTCCAGCGAGGCCGCGAAGCGGTCCACCTCGGCCACGTCGATGCCCACCCCGATGATCATTCGCTCATCACTCCACGGTCACAGATTTCGCCAGGTTGCGCGGCTGGTCCACCTCGTTGCCGCGCGCCGTGGCCAGTTCGCAGGCGAAGACCTGGAGCGGCACGGTGGAGACCAGCGGCTGGAGCAGCGTAGGCGTTGCCGGGATACGGATGAGATGGTCGGCGTACGGGACGACGGTCTCGTCGCCCTCCTCGGCGATGACGATCGTCCGCGCCCCGCGCGCCCGGATCTCCTGGATGTTGGAGACGATCTTGTCGTGGAGGACCGACCGGCCCTTCGGGGACGGCACCACGACGACGACCGGCAGGTCCTCCTCGATGAGCGCGATCGGCCCGTGCTTGAGCTCGCCCGCCGCGAAGCCCTCGGCGTGCATGTACGCCAGTTCCTTCAGCTTCAGCGCGCCTTCGAGGGCCACCGGGTAGCCGACGTGCCGGCCGAGGAAGAGGACCGTGTCCTTGTGCGCGAGCGAACGGGCCAGCGCGCGCACCGGCTCCATCGTCTCCAGGACGCGCTCGACGTCGTCGGCGCTCCGGGCGAGTTCGCGGATCACGGCGTGGATCTCGTCGCCCCACTTCGTACCGCGCACCTGCCCCAGATACAGCGCCACCAGATAGCAGGCCACCAACTGCGTCAGGAAGGCCTTCGTCGACGCGACGGCGACCTCGGGACCGGCGTGCGTGTAGAGCACGGCGTCCGACTCCCTGGGGATCGTGGAGCCGTTCGTGTTGCAGATGGCGAGCACCTTCGCGCCCTGCTCGCGCGCGTGCCGCAGGGCCATCAGGGTGTCCATCGTCTCGCCGGACTGGGAGATGGCGATGACGAGGGTGCGCTGGCCGAGGATGGGGTCGCGGTAGCGGAACTCGCTGGCGAGCTCCACCTCGCAGGGGATCCTGGTCCAGTGCTCGATCGCGTACTTCGCGATCAGACCGGAGTGGAAGGCGGTGCCGCAGGCGATGATGACGACCTTGTCGGCCTCGCGCAGCACCGCGTCGGGGATGCGCACCTCGTCGAGCCTGAGACGGCCCTCGGCGTCGATCCGCCCGAGGAGGGTGTCGGCGACGGCCTTGGGCTGCTCGGCGATCTCCTTGAGCATGAAGTAGTCGTAACCGCCCTTCTCGGCGGCCGAGGCGTCCCAGTCCACGTGGTACGACCGTACGTCGGCGGGGGCGCCGCCGAAGTCGGTGACCTCGACGCCCTCGCGGGACAGCTTCACCACCTGGTCCTGGCCCAGTTCGATGGCCGCGCGCGTATGGGCGATGAAGGCGGCCACGTCGGAGGCGAGGAAGAACTCACCCTCGCCGACGCCGACCACCAGCGGTGAGTTGCGGCGCGCGCCGACGACCACGTCGGGCTCGTCGGCGTGCACCGCGACCAGCGTGAACGCCCCGTCGAGCCGGCGGCACACCAGCCGCATCGCCTCCGCGAGGTCGCCGCAGGAGGAGAACTCCTCGGCGAGGAGATGGGCGACGACCTCGGTGTCCGTCTCGGACGCCAGGTCGTGGCCCCGCTCCTCCAGCTCGGCGCGCAGGGCGGCGAAGTTCTCGATGATCCCGTTGTGGACGACGGCCACGCGCCCCGCGTTGTCCAGATGCGGGTGCGCGTTGGCGTCGGTGGGCCCGCCGTGGGTGGCCCAGCGGGTGTGCCCGATGCCGGTGGCGCCGCTCGGCAGCGGCCGGTCCACCAGCTCTTTCTCCAGATTGACGAGCTTGCCCGCCTTCTTCGCCGCGGCCAGTCCTCCGTCGGAGAGCACCGCGACACCGGCCGAGTCGTAGCCCCGGTACTCGAGCCGCTTGAGGCCCGCGATCACCACATCAAGCGCCGACTGCCCGCCGACGTAACCCACGATTCCGCACATGGTCGGCAGCCTAAGGCCGAAGGCCGCCGCGGGGCCGGACTCAGCCCAGCTTGGTGGACTGCGCGTCGACGACGGCCTTCGGGAGCTCCGTCACCTTGCCGGCGAGGCTGATGACGGAGAAGGACGCGAGGGTGTTGCCCTTGCGGAAGGCCACGAGCTTGCTGATGAACGGCTTGCCGTCCATGTCGGTGGTGACGGTGAAGGCGACGGCCTCCTCACCGGCGGTCACGGTCTCCGGGGCGACCTTCATGATCTTCGTCTTCTCGCCGCCGCCGTTCAGCGTGAAGCCGCCCGCGCACTCGGCGCCGGCCGTCTTCAGCGAGGCGAACGCGTCCTGGGCGCCCTTCCCGTCGTACGAGCCGAGCGTCACGGCCGTCACCGGCGCGCCCAGCGCGCCCATGATGTCCTCCGGCGAGGTCGCCTTGTCCTTCTTCGGCTCGGCGATCGCCTTGCGCATGACGCTGGCCCCGGGGTTTCCGGTCGCGATGAACGACAGGGCGTCGGCGAGCGGCTTGCAGGCCGGCTTGTCCGTCGTGACGGCGCTGGACGGAACGACGTCGGTCGGCTTGCCCTTCTGCACCTGGTACCCCGGGACATCGGCCCGCTCGATGATCAGCTTCTCCAGCTCGGCGGCGGAGAGCGCCTTGGCGTCGGGCGCGGCGGAGGCGGAGGCGGAGCCCTTGGGGGCGTCCTTCCCCTTGTCGCCGCCCTCCTCCTTTCCACCACCGCAGGCGGTGACGAGCAGCGCCAGAGAGACGGTGGTGGCGGCGACGGCGGTACGGCGAAGGGCGGTGGCTCTCATGACGCAACTCTCTGTCGGGGCAAGCGAATCTGTGCGAACCCTATGTACGGGCCGCGCCCCGTGGCTCACCGGGGTGCGCTCCCCCGACGGCCTCGACGAACACCCGGAGGGCTTCGGCACTGGCGGCGACGATGACGCCGGGCACCTTGCTGTCACGGATGCGGACGGAGCCGTCGGGGGCGAGGGCGACGCAGACGCAGTTGGAGGCATCGCCGCTGTAGGAGGACTTCCTCCACTGGTACGTGGGCACTTTGCAGCCCCTCCTCAGATCTCTTGGACAAGCCGGTGGATGAAATCCCGCGAGGCGGCCGGGCTCAGAGCGGCTTCCTGTATCCGGTCGAGTACCGACGCGTACTTCGCCAGTTGGGCTCGCGCGTCGAGGAACTCACAGCCGTGGTGGGTGTCCAACTGCACGGTGTCGAGCTGGGGCACTGAGCCCGAGATGTAGTCCACGGACTGCCCGGTGCCCGCGAAGCCACTGCCGAAGGGGGTCACCTGCACGGTGATGTTGTCCCGCTCCCCCATGTCGATGAGGTGCTGGAGCTGCGCGCGGGAGACCTCCGGCCCGCCGAAACCCATCCGCAGCGCGGCCTCATGGATCAGCGCGGTGTAGGGCACCGGGGCTTCGCCGTACAGCACGCCCTGCCGCTTGATGCGGTGGGAAAGCCGGTGCTCCATCTCGTACGGAAGGAGCGGCGGCGCCACTTCCCGGAACAGCGCCCGGGCGTGATCGGCCGTCTGAAGCAGAGCCGGGATGTGAATCACCAGGCTGACGCGCAAGGCCACGGCGTGATGCTCCAGTTCGGCCAGGTCGGCCAGGGCTGCGGGCAGGTACTCGCGGTACTCGTCCCACCAGCCCCGGGTCCGCCCGCCCGTCATGGCACACAGCGCTTCGACGAGCGGCTCGTCCGCGCAGTCGTAGCCGCGCGCGAAGGCGCGCACTCGCTCGGCGCTCACCGCGTAACGGCCCGACTCGATACTGCTGACGCGCGCCTGGTTGAGGCCGAGCAGCGCTGCGGCGCTGGTGGAGCTGAGGCCGGCCTGCTCGCGCAACTTCCGCAGCTCCGCGCCGAGTCGCTGTTGGCGGAGCGTGGGGGCAGTACTGGGACGCACAGATCTCCGTTCGTCGCACACACATTCACGACCCTGTCACCCACACAGGGCATCTTGCGATGGTTCTCATTAGATCGCTGGTAGGTATATCAACACGAGCTCTACGGTGTGACTCAAGCCCCTCGGCCGAGCCGGAAGCGCACCGCGTCCACGCGGCAATGCCACCGCACGGCCCGCCGTCGCAGAGTGACCCAACTCCACCTCCTCGCAGGAGACTTCCGTGACCACCGTAGCCCCATCCCCGCACGCCCCCTGGTCGTACGTCCTCCACCTCCCCCACGATCCCCGCGCACCCCGCGTCGCCCGCATGACGCTGCGCGCCGCCCTCGGGGGCCACGGCATGGAGGACCGTCTCGACACCGCCGAGCTGCTCGCCTGCGAGCTGATCACCAACGCGTACCGGCACTCCTGCGGCCCGGCCATGCTCCGCCTTCGGCACATGGACGGCGGATGGCTACGGATCAGCGTCTGGGACACCAACCCGCTCATCCCGCCACCGTTCGACAGGCCCCCCGGCGCACTGCGGGCCGTACCGACGCATCCGCCGGCGGACAGCGAGACCGGCCGGGGCCTCCTGCTGGTCCAGTTCTGCGCCGACAACTGGGGTGGCTACCCGCTGGGCGACGACCTCTTCGGGCGCGGCGGCAAACTCCTCTGGTGCGAACTGGCACCCACGCCGGGGCTGACCCAGGCAGCCTGACCGGAAGCGCCCGACGGCAGTGCGGGCAGGCACTCCGGGCGAGCGTTTCCGGCTGCTTCTGGCGCTGGCCGCCCTTCCTTCCGAGAGTCGCGCCCTCCGGCGACGCGTCAAGGGCGCTCCTTCGTCGCGTCGGCTCCGCCGATTCCGCTGCGCTCCACCCTTGACCCGCCACCTCCGGGCGCGTGAAAACTCTCGGAGGGCGGCCCGGGGGTGGGGTCCCCACGCGCCGGCTTCCTCGGCGCGCAGCGCCGTGGGCGTGTGCGGGGCGGTGGGTGGATTGCGCGGCAGTGGAATGGGGCGGCCCGGCACGGCTTAGCGGCTGACGGCCGTCCGTTGGCCGGGCCTCATGCCCCGCTGGCGGCTGTTCCGGTGGGGGGTCGGGCGCCCATTCGGGGCTTCCAGCGTGCCTAAGTGCTGCCTACTTCCGGTAACACCGGACCGGATGCCCCATTTGCGGGGATACCGGGCCTCGGCGGGGCAAGTTCGCTGCGGTTTTGGCTGCCGGACAGTGCCCAGCGGGGCATGAAGCCCCACCGCCCACCGAAGGTCACTCGCTAAGCCGGGCCGGGCCGCCCCACTCCACTGCCGCGCAATCCACCCACGCGGCCGCAGGCGCCCGCCCAACGGAGGAACGATTCTGCGAAGGCGTGGGGACCCCACCCCGGGCCGCCCTCCGAGTGTGAAAAGGCGCCCGGAGCCGGGCGGTCAAGGGTGGGCGGAGCCCATCGCGCAGCGACGCGACGAAGGAGCGCCCTTGAGGGGCCGGCGGAGGGCGCCACACTCGGAGAGAGGGCGGCCACCACCAGAAACCCACGAACCCGGCCCACCCCAAGGCCCCCGAGCCCCCCGAGCCCCCCGAGCCCCCCGCGTGACCCACCCCACCCCCCACAACCGCCCCCGACCCCCGACAATGGCCCTGTGATCACTTCGCCGCCACGAAGCGCCCCCGGCAATGGCAACGGCAACGGCCAGCGCCGGCCCGAGGCCACCCCCTACGTGGACCTCACCCGCGCCGAGTGGAGCGCGCTGCGCGACAAGACGCCGCTTCCGCTCTCCGCCGACGAGGTCGAGCGGCTCCGTGGCCTCGGCGACGTCATCGACCTCGACGAGGTCCGCGACGTCTACCTCCCGCTCTCCCGTCTGCTCAACCTCTACGTCCAGGCCACCAGCGGTCTGCGCGGCGCCCTGAACACCTTCCTCGGCGAGCGGGGCGAGCAGCGTGGCACCCCCTTCGTCATAGGGGTCGCCGGTTCCGTCGCGGTCGGCAAGTCCACCGTCGCCCGTCTCCTCCAGGCGCTCCTCGCCCGCTGGCCGGAGCACCCGAGCGTGGAGCTGGTCACCACCGACGGCTTCCTCTATCCCATGGAGGAGCTCAAGGCTCGCGGCCTCATGTCCCGTAAGGGCTTCCCCGAGTCGTACGACAGAAGAGCCCTGACCCGGTTCGTCGCCGACATCAAGGCGGGCAAGGACGAGGTCACGGCCCCCGTCTACTCCCACCTGATCTACGACATCGTGCCCGGCGAGCGGCTCGTCGTGCGCCGCCCCGACATCCTGATCGTCGAGGGGCTCAACGTCCTCCAGCCGGCCCTGCCCGGCAAGGACGGCCGTACCCGCGTCGGTCTCGCCGACTACTTCGACTTCTCGGTGTACGTCGACGCCCGGCCCGAGGACATCGAGCGCTGGTACCTCAACCGTTTCCGCAAGCTGCGCGAGACGGCGTTCCAGAACCCCTTCTCGTACTTCCAGCGCTACACCCAGGTCTCCGAGGAGGAGGCGCTGGACTACGCCCGCACGATGTGGCGGACGATCAACAAGGTGAACCTCCTGGAGAACGTGGCTCCCACGCGCGGCCGTGCGACGCTCGTCGTCCGCAAGGGCCCCGATCACAAGGTGCAGCGCCTGAGCCTCCGTAAGCTCTGAGGATGCTGCATCTGCGGATAATCGTTCCTTCCGAGCACACGGAGGCGACGGTCCAGCTCATCGAGAAGACCGTCGGCACCACCCATCTGGTCGTCCTGCCCGGGGCCGCCCGGGACCCCTCCGGCGACGTGGTGCTGTGTGACGTCGCGCGCGAGGCGGGTGACGAACTGCTCGGCGGACTGCGCGACCTGAACATCGATCAGGACGGCTCGATCGCCGTCGAGAACATCGATCTCTCCCTCTCCAAGCGCGCGGACGACGCCGAGGAGGAGGCTCCGGGCGAGGGCGCCGACGCGGTGCTCTGGGAGCAGATGTCCGAGGCGACCCACGAGGAGTCGACCCTCTCGATCACCTATTGCGCGTTCATGATCCTGGCGACGATGATCGCGGCCTGTGGTGTCGTCCTGGACAACGCGATCCTGATCGTGGGCGCGATGGCGGTCGGCCCGGAGTTCGGTCCGCTCGCCGGTGTCTGTACGGGTGTGGTGCGGCGGGCTCCGAGGCTGGCCGCGCGCTCCCTGACAGCGCTGCTGATCGGTTTCGCGGTGGCGATAGCGGCGACCACCGTCTTCAGTCTGGGGATGGACGCGCTGGATCTGTTCAGTGAGGATCAGCTCGACGATCCCCGGCCCAACACGAGCTTCATCTGGCAGCCGGACCCGTTCTCCTTCGTCGTGGCGGTCCTCGCCGGGGTGGCCGGCGTCCTCTCGCTGACCTCGTCGAAGTCCGGGGCCCTGGTGGGCGTCGCGATCTCGGTCACCACGGTCCCGGCCGCCGCGAACGCCGCCGTGGCCCTCAGCTACGGGCAGGTCGGCCAGATGTGGGGCTCGGCGGAGCAGCTGCTGCTGAACCTGCTCGGCATCATGCTGGCGGGCATTCTGACGCTGTACGGACAGAAGCTGCTCTGGCGGACCCAGCGCGGCCGCTGGACCCGTACCGGTAAGCGCTGAGCGACGCTCCCCCAACATGCGAAGGCCCCGCCTCCCGGTCTCCCGGGCGGCGGGGCCTGCTCGTCATCGTCATCAGCTCGAAGAAGCTAGCCCAGCGTGGACTTCACCACGTCGGCGAGCCGGCCCGCCACCGACCGCGCCTGCTCGATGTCGGCGGCCTCCACCATCACGCGTACCAGCGGCTCCGTCCCGGAGGAACGCAGCAGCACCCGGCCGGTGGTGCCGAGCTCGCGCTCGGCCTCGGTGACCGCCGCGGCCAGCTCTCCCGAGGTCGTCACGCGCGTCTTGTCGACGTCGCGGACGTTGACGAGCACCTGGGGCAGGCGCTCCATCACACCGGCCAGCTCGGCGAGGGACTTGCCCGTCGCCGTGAGCCGGGCGGCCAGCATCAGGCCGGTCAGGGTGCCGTCGCCGGTGGTGGCGTGGTCGAGCACGATCACGTGCCCGGACTGCTCGCCGCCCAGCGCGTACCCGTGCTCCTTCATGGACTCCAGGACATAGCGGTCGCCGACCGCCGTCTGTACGAGCCGCAGCCCCTCGCGCTCCATGGCGAGCTTGAAGCCGAGGTTGGACATCACGGTCGCGACGACGGTGTCGCCGCGCAGCGTCCCGGCCTCGCGCATCGCGAGCGCGAGGACGGCGAGGATCTGGTCGCCGTCGACCTCGTTGCCCGCCGCGTCGACGGCGAGGCAGCGGTCCGCGTCGCCGTCGTGGGCGATGCCGAGGTCCGCGCCGTGCTCGACGACGGCGGCCTTGAGCAGGTCGAGGTGGGTGGAGCCGCAGCCGTCGTTGATGTTGAGGCCGTTCGGTTCGGCACCGATGGTGACGACCTCGGCGCCGGCCCGGGAGAACGCCTCGGGCGACACGCGCGCGGCGGCGCCGTGGGCCTCGTCGAGGACGACCTTGAGCCCGTCGAGCCGGTTCGGCAGGACGGCGATGAGGTGGGCGACGTACTTGTCGAAGCCCTCGTCGTAGTCGCGGACCCGGCCGACGCCGGAGCCGGTCGGCCGCTCCCAGGGGGCGCCGGTGCGGTGCTCCTCGTAGAGGGACTCGATCCGGTCCTCCAGCTCGTCGGCGAGCTTGTGGCCACCGCGGGCGAAGAACTTGATGCCGTTGTCGGGCATCGCGTTGTGGCTGGCGGAGAGCATCACGCCGAGGTCGGCGCCGAGCGCCCCGGTGAGATAGGCCACGGCGGGGGTGGGCAGCACGCCGACGCGCAGGACGTCGACACCCGCGCTCGCGAGGCCCGCCACGACGGCGGCCTCCAGGAACTCTCCCGACGCACGCGGGTCGCGCCCGACCACGGCGGTCGGCCGATGGCCCTCGAAGGTCCCCGCTTCGGCGAGCACGTGCGCCGCCGCGACCGACAGGCCGAGCGCGAGCTCCGCCGTCAGATCCGCGTTGGCCACACCGCGCACACCGTCCGTGCCGAAGAGTCGTCCCACAGCTGTCCTCCGAAACTGCTCCGAAAGTGCGATCCCCTGAGCCTGTGATGCCCGTTTTTACTGCGCGAGCCGACCAGAACGTACTCAGGGGGAGGAAAAGACGTACGCCCCGGCAGCACGGGCAGTGCCGCCGGGGCGTACGTGCAAAGCAGGTCGAGCAGGCAGATTAACGCTTGCTGTACTGCGGGGCCTTACGGGCCTTCTTGAGACCGGCCTTCTTGCGCTCGACCGCACGGTCGTCGCGGGAGAGGAAGCCGGCCTTCTTCAGCGCCGGGCGGTTGTTCTCGACATCCGCCTCGTTCAGCGCACGGGCCACACCGAGGCGCAGGGCGCCGGCCTGGCCGGAGACGCCGCCACCCGAGATGCGGGCGATGACGTCGTAGCGGTTGTCGAGCTCGAGCACCTTGAAGGGCTCGTTGACTTCCTGCTGGTGCACCTTGTTCGGGAAGTAGTCCTCGAGGGTGCGACCGTTGATCTTCCACTTGCCGGTGCCCGGAACGATCCGGACGCGGGCGATGGCGTTCTTGCGACGGCCCAGGCCGGCGGCCGGCTGGGGGTCGCCGAAGCGGGAAGCCAGGGACTCGGTGGTGTACTCGCCCTCGACGGGGACCTCGGACTCGAAGGTGGTGACCTCCGCGTAGGTCTCCTCGCCCTCGACGCCCTCGACGGGGGTCTCAACAGTGGTCTCGGCCACGATTCTCCTCAGATTTCTTTCGTTCTTAGGGGGTGGCCGGAACTACTGCGCGACCTGGGTGATCTCGAACGGGACCGGCTGCTGGGCAGCGTGCGGGTGGTTCTCACCCGCGTAGACCTTCAGCTTCGAGAGCATCTGACGGCCCAGGGAGTTCTTGGGGATCATGCCCTTGATGGCCTTCTCGACGGCCTTCTCGGGGTTCTTCTCCAGCAGCTCGTCGTAACGGACGGAGCGCAGACCGCCCGGGAAACCGGAGTGGCGGTACGCCAGCTTCTGGGTCTTCTTGTTGCCGGACAGGTGGACCTTGTCAGCGTTGATGATGATGACGAAGTCGCCCATGTCCATGTGCGGGGCGTAGATCGGCTTGTGCTTGCCTCGCAGGAGGTTCGCAGCCGTGGTCGCCAGACGGCCCAGGACAACGTCCTGCGCGTCGATGATGTGCCACTGGCGAGTGACATCGCCGGGCTTGGGGCTGTACGTACGCACTTCGTAGCCTTCGCTTCTTCAGTGGATGGAGTCCAGACACACCTGAAGCGATCATGCAGCTGGGGCCTGCACTGCCGGGATCATCGCCCGTATGCAAACCACTGGTAACTGCTCCAGGGAACCTGCGTACGGGTTCTTCGCGCGAGAGCGACGAAGCCAATACGCATAACAAACCGCAACAGTACCCGCGCCGCCCCCGACGGGTCAAAACGCAGCGAGGCACCAGGTCAGCGCGCGCGCTCCACCCGCCGCTCGTCCCAGACGGGCTCCGTCGTCTCCCGCACGACCCCGTCCGACCCGAAGACCAGGAAGCGGTCGAAGGTCTTCGCGAACCACCGGTCGTGCGTCACCGCGAGCACCGTGCCCTCGTACGACTCCAGGCCGTCCTGCAGGGCCTCCGCCGACTCCAGGTCCAGGTTGTCCGTCGGCTCGTCGAGCAGCAGCGCCGTCGTGCCGGACAGCTCCAGGAGCAGGATCTGGAAACGGGCCTGCTGCCCGCCGGAGAGCTTCTCGAAGGGCTGGTCCCCCTGCCCCTCCAGCTCGTACCGGCGCAGCACCGACATCGCCCCGCCCCGGTCCTTCGCGTGCTCCGTCCACAGGATGTCGACGAGGGTCCGGCCCTGCAGCTCCGGGTGGGCGTGGGTCTGGGCGAAGTGGCCCGGGACGACCCGCGCGCCCAGCTTCCACGTCCCCGTGTGCGCGACCGAGGGGTCCCCGGCGAGCAGCCGCAGGAAGTGCGACTTGCCCGAGCCGTTCGAGCCGAGGACGCCGATCCGCTCCCCGTAGAAGATCTCCAGCGAGAACGGCTTCATCAGCCCGGTCAGCTCAAGATTCTCAGCTGTCACCGCCCGTACGCCGGTCCGGCCGCCGCGCAGCCGCATCCGGATGTCCTGCTCGCGCGGGGGCTCCGGCGGCGGGCCGGCCTCCTCGAACTTCTTCAGCCGGGTCTGCGCGGCCGCGTACCGGGACGCCATCTCGTGGCTGACCGCCGCCGCCTGCCGCAGGTTGACCACCAGCTTCTTCAGCTGGGCGTGCTTCTCCTCCCAGCGGCGCTTCAGCTCCTCGAACCGGGCGAACCGCTCCCGCCGCGCCTCGTGGAAGGTGTCGAAGCCGCCGCCGTGCACCCAGACGTCGGACCCGGCCGGACCCGGCTCGACCGCGACGATCTTCTGCGCGGCCCGGGCCAGCAGCTCCCGGTCGTGGGAGATGAAGAGCACGGTCTTACGGGTCTCCCGCAGCCGCTCCTCCAGCCACCGCTTGCCGGGCACGTCGAGATAGTTGTCCGGCTCGTCCAGGAGCAGCACCTCGTCGGTGCCGCGCAGCAGGGACTCCAGGACCAGCCGCTTCTGCTCGCCGCCGCTGAGCGTGCGCACCTCGCGGAACTGCGCCTTCTCGTACGGGACGCCGAGGGCGGCCGTCGTGCACATGTCCCAGACCGTCTCGGCCTCGTACCCCTGGACCTCGGCCCAGTCGCTGAGGGCCTGCGCGTACTTCATCTGCGCGGCCTCGTCGTCGACCGTCATGATCAGGTGCTCGGCCTCGTCGACCGCCTTCGCGGCCTCACGGATGCGGGGCTGGGCCACGGAGACCAGCAGGTCGCGGACCGTACGCTCGTCGCGCACCGACCCCACGAACTGCGGCATCACCCCGAGGCCGCCGCTGACGGTGACCGTGCCGCCGTGCGGCTGGAGCTCACCGGCGATCATCCGGAGCAGCGTGGTCTTCCCCGCGCCGTTGGCCCCGACGAGGGCGACCACCGCGCCTTCCCCCACGCGGAAGGAGGCATCGGCGAGAAGCACCCTCCCGTCCGGAAGGTAGTACTCCAGATGCGCGGCCTCGACATGTCCCATGGTGCGCATTGTCGCCGCCCGCACCGCCTGTTCCCAACCGGATTAGGATGCGCGGCATGAGCTTTGGGGGACCGCAGTGGCCGCAGGAGCCGCAGCAGCACGGTCAGCAGCAGCCGTACGGACAGCAGCCGAACCCGTTTCCCGGGGCGCAGGCACCGCAGACACCCGACTGGGGTGCCCTGGCGGACGCCTCGGCGGCCGGCCGGCGGCGCAAGCGCTGGCTGATGATCGGCGGCGGCGCGCTCGCGACCCTCGTGGTCGGCGCGCTCGTCGCCACCGCGGTCGTGAGCAGCGGGAAGGGCGAGGACACGGCGAAGAACGGCTCGGTCACCCCCACGGGCTCCGCGCCCACCGACTCCCCCACTCCGGAGCCGACGTTCTCGTCCGTGGCCCCGCCGCCCCCGCCGAACCCGAAGGACTTCATCTCGAACGAGACGAAGGACAAGGCCCCGCTCAGCGCCGAGGGCCTCTTCCCGGGCAAGAAACTCACGATGAGCGGCCGCGCGTACAAGAAGGGCGCGACCTCCTCGACCACGAACTGCGCGAGCGTCACACAGGGCGGGCTCGGCCCGATCCTGAAGCGGAACGGCTGCGACCGTGTGATCCGTGCCACCTACGTGAAGGACGGCGTCGCGATCACCGTCGGTGTGGCGGTCTTCTCCACCGAGGCGGAGGCGCTGAAGGCGAAGGACCAGGCAAAGGGCGGTGTCGCCCCGCTCGCCGGCTCGGGCGTGGCCGAGTTCTGCCGCGCGACGGTCTGTCTCTGGCGCTCGAACTCGATCGGCCGGTA
The DNA here is from genome assembly GCF_043078785.1 of Streptomyces sp. NPDC015346. Taxonomy (NCBI): domain Bacteria; kingdom Bacillati; phylum Actinomycetota; class Actinomycetes; order Kitasatosporales; family Streptomycetaceae; genus Streptomyces; species Streptomyces sp. NPDC015346. The sequence continues at coordinate 358,599 of NZ_JBIBTW010000004.1, forward strand.
CGCCTACTTCACGACCGCCGGCTTCGCCGACGGCAAGCGGGTCACGACGGCCGACAAGCCCATCTACGAGGTCAGCGACGACCTGGCCACCTTCGCCTTCAACCAGATCTACGCCCGCGGCCGCGCCCAGGCCTCAGCAGCAGCCGGCGCTCCCGGGGAGTGACCGCCTGTTCCTGGCCTCCAGATTGCGGGCGGCCAGGAGCTCGTCGGCCGGGTAGCCGACCTCTTCGAGGGTGAGCCCGTGGGGACGTACGACGTGGACGGCCGAGTCCCGGACGCCCGCGGCGAGCACCTTCGCGGGCCAGTCGACGGGGCGGTGCCCGTCGCCGACGAACAGCAGGGCGCCGACGAGCGAGCGGACCATGTTGTGGCAGAAGGCGTCGGCCTTCACGGTCGCTTCGAGGATGCCGCCGGGCCGCCGCTCCCAGCGGAGCTCCTGGAGCGTCCGGATGGTGGTGGCGCCGTCGCGCTTCTTGCAGTACGCGGCGAAGTCGTGCTCGCCGACGAGCCGCTCGGCGGCGGCGTTCATGGCGTCCATGTCGAGGGCCCAGTCGTGCCACAGGACGTGGCCGCGCAGGAGCGGGTCGACACCGCCGGGGTTGTCGGTGACGCGGTAGGCGTAGCGGCGCCAGACGGCGGAGAAGCGGGCGTTGAAGCCGCTGGGGGCCTCGGTGAGCTTCCACACCCGTACGTCGTGGGAGAGGCGCCCCGCAAGCCGCCGGAGCAGCTTGTCGCGGTGCTCGGCCCACAGCTCGACGGGGAGGTCGACGTGGGCGACCTGCCCGCGCGCGTGCACGCCGGAGTCGGTCCGGCCGGCGACGGTCAGCTCGTACGTCTCCTTGGACCGGGTGACGGTCCGCAGGGCGTCCTCGATGTCGCCCTGGACGGTGCGCTGCCCGTGGGCCTGCTTGGCCCAGCCGGAGAAGTCCTTGCCGTCGTAGGACAGGTCGAGCCGGATGCGTACGAACCCGGCCTGCACGTCGTCGCTCACGCGCTGAATCCTCTCGAAACCTCTGCGTACGGAGGCGGGCCCGCACCCCAAGGGGTACGGGCCCGCCCACGAGAAAAACGGAAGAACGCTTACGCGTCCTTCGCCTCCTCGGCCGGAGCCTCGGTGGCGTCCTCGGCCTTGGTCTCCTCGACCTTGGCCTCGTCCTCCTTGACCGCACGCTTGGTGGCGGCCTCGGCCTCGGCGACGGTCGCCTTCTTGGCGATCTCGCCCTCGACGAGCTCGATCACGGCCATCGGGGCGTTGTCGCCACGACGGTTGCCGATCTTGGTGATACGGGTGTAGCCACCCGGACGCTCGGCGTAGCGCGGGGCGATCTCGGTGAAGAGGGTGTGGACGATGCCCTTGTCGGTGATCGTCTGCAGCACCAGGCGACGGTTGTGGATGTCGCCCTTCTTCGCCTTGGTGATCAGGCGCTCGGCGACCGGACGCAGGCGGCGGGCCTTGGCCTCGGTCGTGGTGATGCGGCCGTGCTCGAAGAGCGACTTCGCCAGGTTCGCGAGCAGCAGACGCTCGTGAGCGGCGCTGCCGCCGAGGCGGGCACCCTTGGTGGGACGCGGCATGGTGTTTCTCCTTCTGATCTGCACCGGCCGTGTGAGGTACCGGTGTCAGTGTCCGCGCGGGCGTCTGCCCGACGGAGATCCGGCCGAAGCCGGAGGAATTCCCGGACCGAGGCCCGGAGTCTGCCGGGCCTCACGGCCCGACGGCCCGGGCCGAGGCCCAGGCATGCGCCGCGGCCGCGAGGCCGCTGCGTTTCCCGGCCGAAGGCCGGAGGGATCCCCGGGCCGCGAGGCCCGGAAGTCACGCGGCGCGCGGCCGCGAGGCCGCTGCGCTTCCCGGCCGGAGGCCGGGGGGGTCCGGGGCGGAGCCCCGGGGGTGCACCCGTCGCGGCGGGGCCGGCCCCGAGGGGCCGGTCCCGCCGGGCCGGTGACTAGTACTGCTCGGTCTCGACGAAGCCCGCGTCCGCGTCGTCGTCGGCGCCGAAGGCGTCCGCCGCGGCGGTCGGGTCGAATCCGGGCGGGCTGTCCTTGAGGGCCAGGCCCATGCCGGCCAGCTTCGCCTTGACCTCGTCGATCGACTTCGCACCGAAGTTGCGGATGTCGAGCAGGTCGGCCTCCGAGCGCGCCACGAGCTCACCCACGGAGTGGATGCCCTCGCGCTTGAGGCAGTTGTACGAACGAACGGTGAGCTCGAGCTCCTCGATCGGCAGCGCCAGGTCCGCGGCGAGGGCGGCGTCCGTCGGGGACGGGCCCATGTCGATGCCCTCGGCGTCGATGTTGAGCTCGCGCGCCAGACCGAACAGCTCGACCAGGGTCTTACCGGCCGACGCCATGGCGTCACGCGGCCGCATGGCCTGCTTGGTCTCGACGTCGACGATCAGCTTGTCGAAGTCGGTGCGCTGCTCGACACGGGTCGCCTCGACCTTGTACGTGACCTTGAGCACCGGCGAGTAGATGGAGTCGACCGGGATACGGCCGATCTCCTGGCCCACCTGCTTGTTCTGCACGGCGGAGACGTAGCCGCGACCGCGCTCGACGGTCAGCTCCATCTCCAGCTTGCCCTTGCCGTTGAGCGTGGCGAGGACCAGGTCGGGGTTGTGCACCTCGACACCGGCCGGCGGGGCGATGTCGGCGGCGGTGACCAGACCCGGACCCTGCTTGCGCAGGTACATCACGACCGGCTCGTCGTGCTCCGAGGAGACGACCAGCTGCTTGATGTTCAGGATGAGGTCGGTGACGTCCTCCTTGACGCCCGGCACGGTGGTGAACTCGTGCAGGACACCGTCGATGCGGATGGACGTGACCGCCGCACCCGGGATCGAGGAGAGGAGCGTACGACGGAGGCTGTTGCCGAGCGTGTAGCCGAAGCCCGGCTCCAGGGGCTCGATGACGAACCGCGAACGGAATTCGTCGACGACCTCTTCGGTCAGCGAGGGACGCTGAGCGATCAGCATGATGTGGTTCCTTCAGTCATGGACACCCACTATTTGATGTCCTGAGGCACTGCTGGTACTGCAAGGGTACGGGCGGCACGGCCCCCGAAGGGGTCGTACCGCCCGGACACTCAGACCGTCACCGGTCGTGCGTCAGACGCGACGACGCTTCGGCGGACGGCAGCCGTTGTGCGGCGTGGGGGTGACGTCCTGGATCGAACCGACCTCGAGGCCCGTGGCCTGGAGGGAGCGGATCGCGGTCTCGCGGCCGGAGCCCGGACCCTTCACGAAGACGTCGACCTTGCGCATGCCGTGCTCCTGCGCGCGGCGAGCGGCCGACTCGGCGGCCATCTGCGCGGCGAACGGAGTCGACTTGCGCGAGCCCTTGAAGCCGACGTGGCCGGCGGAGGCCCAGGAGATCACGTTGCCCGAGGGGTCCGTGATCGAGACGATCGTGTTGTTGAACGTGCTCTTGATGTGCGCGTGGCCGTGAGCGACGTTCTTCTTTTCCTTGCGGCGCACCTTCTTGGCAGCGCCCTGACGACCCTTGGGGGGCATCTATATCTCCTACGGGAGGTGGTCGGTCCTACAGCGAAGACCGTGTGGTCAAGCGTCCGCTGAGGACTACTTCTTGCCCGGCTTCTTCTTGCCGGCGATGGCGCGACGCGGGCCCTTGCGGGTACGGGCGTTCGTGCTGGTGCGCTGACCGTGGACCGGGAGGCCGCGACGGTGGCGGATGCCCTGGTAGCAGCCGATCTCGATCTTGCGGCGGATGTCGCCCTGGATCTCGCGGCGGAGGTCACCCTCGGTCTGGAGGTTGGCGTCCACGTACTCGCGGATCTTGACGAGGTCCTCTTCGGCCAGGTCACGAACGCGGGTGTTCGGGTTCACGCCGGTCGAGGCGAGGATCTCCTTGGACCGGGTACGCCCGATACCGAAGACGTAGGTGAGTGCGATCTCCACACGCTTTTCGCGCGGGATGTCAACACCGGAAACGCGTGCCATTCAATGGCTCCTGTGTGTTCGGGGGTCTTCAACAAAGCCGCTCCCGACCGCCGACCCCTTTGATGTCAAAGAAGTGGTACGTCCGGGTCCCCGGCCCCCGCCGGAGGTGCCGCCGACCCTTGCGGGCTGGGCGGGCTTTGCCATATGTACGTTGCTTGCGTCGCGCGAAGAACTGCGGAGGTGCAGGTCGGTCGGCGTGCGTCAGCCCTGGCGCTGCTTGTGGCGCAGGTTGTCGCAGATGACCATGACCCGGCCGTGACGGCGGATCACCTTGCACTTGTCGCAGATCTTCTTGACGCTCGGCTTGACCTTCATGGGATGTGAGGTTCTCCGGGTCAGTGCCACCACCCGCGCACGGAAGATGCGGGGTGCGGGCAAGATCTACTTGTACCGGTAGACGATCCGGCCACGCGTCAGGTCGTACGGAGAGAGCTCCACGACGACCCGGTCGTCCGGAAGGATTCGGATGTAGTGCATCCGCATCTTGCCGGAGATGTGCGCGAGGACCTTGTGACCGTTCTGGAGCTCCACCTTGAACATGGCGTTCGGGAGGGACTCGATCACGGTGCCCTCGATTTCGATGGCACCTTGCTTCTTGGCCACGCTTCGCCTTTCGAATCGGCTACCTTGATCGACTCTCGCCCCGGGTGAAGACACACGGGTACACGAGAGCCGACGCATCAGTCTACGTCAGGCCCCTGGAAAAGACGAATCCAGGAAGAATGCCCACCCGCGGAGATCGTTACGCCAGCGGATCGGGGGCCGCCGTCACGCCCAGCTCCGCCAGCTTCGCCTTGCCGCCGTCCGGGGAGGTCAGGACCAGGGGTCCGGCCTCCGTGAGGGCCACCGAGTGCTCCCAGTGGGAGGACCAGGTGCCGTCCGTCGTGATGACCGTCCAGTCGTCGGCGAGGACCTCGGTGTGCGGCGTGCCGAGGGAGACCATCGGCTCGATCGCCAGGCAGAAGCCGGGGACCAGCTTCGGGCCCTTGCCGCGCTTGCGGGAGACGTAGTTCAGCAGGTGCGGGTCCATGTGCATCTCGGTGCCGATGCCGTGGCCGCCGTAGTCCTCGACGATGCCGTACTTGCCGCCGCCGGGCTTCGGCTGGCGGCGGATGTACGTCTCGATCGCGCGCGAGATGTCCACCAGCCGGTTGCCGTTCTTCATCGCGGCGATGCCGGCCCACATCGACTCCTCGGTCACCCGGGAGAGCTCGATCAGCTCCGGGGCGTGCCCCGTGCCCACGAAGGCCGTGTACGCCGCGTCCCCGTGCCAGCCGTCGACGATCGCGCCGCAGTCGATCGAGATGATGTCCCCGTCCTTGAGGACCGTCTTCTCGTCCGGGATGCCGTGGACGACGACCTCGTTCACCGAGGTGCAGATCGTCGCGGGGAAGCCGCCGTACCCGAGGAAGTTCGACTTCGCGCCGTGGTCGGCGATCACCTTGCGGGCGACCTCGTCCAGGTCCTTCGTCGTGGCGCCCGGCACGGCCGCCTCCCGGGTCGCCGCGTGGATGGCGGCGACGACCAGCCCGGCCTCGCGCATCTTCGCGATCTGCTCGGGGGTCTTGATCTGCACCATCGCGGCGGGGGCCTTTCCTTCGGATACGGGGAACAGAACAACGATACGGCCGCGGCGCCCCCGAGGGGCACCGCGGCCGTATCCGTGGAACAGGGGTGAGCGTCAGCTCTTCTTCAGCGCCGCCATCGCGCGTGCGGTGACCTCGTCCACCTTGCCGAGCGCCGAGATCGTGACGACCAGGTTCTGCGCCCGGTAGTAGTCGATGATCGGCTCGGTCTGCGTGTGGTAGACCTCCAGGCGCCGGCGGACGGTCTCCTCGGAGTCGTCGTCGCGCTGGTAGAGCTCGCCGCCGCACACGTCACACACGCCCTCGGCCTTCGGCGGGGTGTACGTCACGTGGAAGACGTGCGCGCTGTCGTTGCGGCAGATGCGGCGACCCGCGATCCGCTTCACGACCTCGTCCTCGGGGACCTCCAGGTCCAGGACCGCGTCCAGCTGCATGTCCTCGGCCTTCAGGACCACGTCCAGCGCCTCGGCCTGGGCCACGTTGCGCGGGAAGCCGTCGAGCAGGAAGCCGTTCGCGGCGTCCGACTGCTCCATGCGGTCCTTGGCCATGCCGATGGTCACCTCGTCGGGCACCAGGTCACCGGCGTCCATGAACGCCTTGGCCTTGAGGCCCAGCTCCGTGCCCTGACTGATGTTGGCGCGGAACAGGTCACCCGTGGAGATGTGCGGGATGTCCAGGTTCTTGGCAAGGAACGCGGCCTGCGTACCCTTGCCGGCCCCGGGCGGTCCGACGAGGACGATTCGCATCAGCGGAGGAACCCTTCGTAATTGCGCTGCTGGAGCTGGCTCTCGATCTGCTTCACGGTCTCCAGCCCCACACCCACGATGATGAGGATGCTCGTCCCGCCGAAGGGGAAGTTGGCATTGGCGCCACCGAAGCCTGCCAACGCCATCGTCGGCACAAGAGCGATCAGACCCAGATACAGCGAGCCCGGCCAAGTGATCCGGTTGAGCACGTAGCTCAGATACTCGGCAGTAGGTCGACCAGCCCGGATACCCGGGATGAAGCCACCATACTTCTTCATGTTGTCCGCGACTTCCTCGGGGTTGAACGAGATCGCCACGTAGAAGAAGGCGAAGAACACGATCAGGAGGAAGTACGTAGCGATGTAGTAGGGGTGGTCACCCTTGACGAAGTGGGCTTCGATCCAGGTTTTCCAGCCCGCGGTGGAGTTCGAGAACTGGGCGATCAAGGCCGGGATGTAGAGCAGCGACGAGGCGAAGATGACAGGAATCACACCTGCCTGGTTCACCTTGAGAGGGATATAAGTGGACGTTCCGCCGTAGGACCTGCGGCCGATCATCCGCTTCGCGTACTGCACCGGGATCCTGCGCTGGGCCTGCTCGACGAAGACGACGAGCGCCACCATCACGAAGCCGATCAGGATGACGGTGCCGAACTCGATCCAGCCCTTGGCGAGCTTGCCGCTCTCCTTGATGGCCCACAGGGCGCCCGGGAAGCCGGCGGCGATCGAGATGAACATCAGGATCGACATGCCGTTGCCGATGCCGCGGTCGGTGATGAGCTCACCGAGCCACATGACGAGGGCGGTGCCGGCGGTCATGGTGATGACCATGGTGATGGTCACGAAGATCGACTGGTCGGGGACGACCTGGTTGGCGACCGTGCAGCCGCTGAAGAGCGCGCCGGTGCGGGCCGTCGCCACGAGACCCGTGCCCTGGAGGATGGCGAGCGCGATCGTCAGGTAGCGCGTGTACTGCGTGATCTTGGCGGTGCCGGACTGTCCCTCTTTCTTGAGGGCCTCCAGTCGCGGGATCACGACGGTCAGCAGCTGCAGGATGATGCTCGCCGTGATGTACGGCATGATGCCGAGCGCGAAGATGGTGATCTGCAGCAGCGCTCCGCCACTGAACATGTTCACCAGGCCGAACAGGGAGTTGTTGCCCTGGCTCGCCTGGTCAACACACTGCTGGACGGCCTTGTAGCTGACACCGGGGACGGGGATGTGTGCCCCGAGCCGGTACAGCACGACGATGCCGAGCGTGAAGAGCAGCTTCTTGCGCAGGTCGGGCGTCTTGAACGCCCGGGCGAACGCGGTGAGCACGGTGCCTCCTGCGACCCCCGCGCAAGTGCGTCAGAGGTGACGGTCTTGAGGTTCGACGAATAGAAACAGGTACAGAAACAGGTACGGATACCGGTCAAGGCCGTACGGGCATACCGCACGGAGCATAGACAGTGCACGCCACCTTACCGGCGACCATGCCCCCCTAGGAACGACCAACCGGGGATGCCCCTTTTGGGAGGCATCCCCGGTTGGATGTTCAAGCCATCGAGTCGTCTCAGACGAGCTCGGTGACGGTGCCGCCGGCAGCGGCGATCTTCTCCTTGGCGGAGCCGGAGACGGCGTCGACCGTCACCTGCAGCGCCACGGAGACCTCACCGGTGCCGAGCACCTTGACGAGGCTGTTCTTGCGCACCGCGCCCTTGGCGACCAGGTCGGCCACCGTGACCTCTCCACCCTCGGGGTAGAGAGCGCCGAGCTTGTCCAGGTTCACGACCTGGTACTCGGTGCGGAACGGGTTCTTGAAGCCCTTGAGCTTCGGCAGACGCATGTGGAGGGGCATCTGCCCACCCTCGAAGCGCTGCGGAACCTGGTAACGGGCCTTCGTACCCTTGGTACCACGACCAGCGGTCTTACCCTTGGACGCCTCGCCACGACCCACACGGGTCTTGGCGGTCTTGGCGCCCGGGGCAGGCCGGAGGTTGTGGGCCTTCAGCGGGCTGTTCTCCGCCATGTCAGTCAACCTCCTCAACCGTCACGAGGTGGCGGACGGTGTGCACCATTCCGCGGAACTCGGGGCGGTCCTCCTTGACAACCGTGTCGCCCAGGCGCTTGAGCCCGAGCGAACGCAGGGTGTCGCGGTGGTTCTGCTTGCTACCGATGTACGACTTCGTCTGCGTGACCTTGAGGCGAGCCATTACGCACCCGCCCCAGCACGCGCACGGAGCAGAGCCGCGGGGGCGACGTCCTCGAGGGGCAGACCACGGCGAGCCGCGATCTCCTCGGGACGCTGCAGGCCCTTGAGGGCCGCCACGGTCGCGTGCACGATGTTGATCGCGTTGTCGGAGCCGAGCGACTTCGACAGGATGTCGTGAACGCCGGCGCACTCGAGCACGGCGCGCACCGGGCCACCGGCGATCACACCGGTACCGGGGGAAGCCGGCTTGAGCAGGACGACGCCCGCGGCCTTCTCGCCCTGGATCGGGTGAGGGATGGTGCCCTGGATGCGGGGAACCTTGAAGAAGTTCTTCTTGGCTTCCTCGACACCCTTGGCGATGGCCGCGGGAACTTCCTTGGCCTTGCCGTAACCGACACCTACGGTGCCGTCACCGTCGCCCACCACGACCAGCGCGGTGAAGCTGAAGCGACGACCACCCTTCACAACCTTGGCGACGCGGTTGATCGCGACAACGCGCTCAACGTACGCGGTCTTCTCGGCGGCAGCGCCACCGTCGCGGCCCTTCCGGTCCCGCCGCTCGCCGCCACCGGCACCGCTTCCGCGGCGCTGGGGTCCAGCCATTGGATTACCTCTCTCTGTTACGTCCGTTAGTCCCGGAACCGGGGCTTAGAACTTCAGCCCGGCTTCGCGGGCGGCGTCAGCCAGAGCGGCAATGCGCCCGGCGTACCTGTTGCCACCACGGTCGAACACGACAGCCTCGACGCCGGCGGCCTTGGCGCGCTCGGCGACCAGGGATCCGACCTGCTTGGCCTGCGCGGACTTGTCACCCTCGCCGCCACGGATCGACGCGTCCAGGGTCGACGCCGACGCAAGGGTGTGACCCTTGAGGTCGTCGATGACCTGAGCGGTGATACCGCGGTTGGAACGCGTCACGACGAGGCGCGGACGCTCCGCCGTACCCGACACGTTCTTGCGGATGCGGATGTGGCGGCGCTTCTTGGCAGCGCCCTTGTAGGCGTCGCCCTTGGCGATCTTCACACCGTATGCCATGGCTTACTTACCAGCCTTTCCGACCTTGCGGCGGATGACCTCACCCGCATACTTCACGCCCTTGGCCTTGTAGGGGTCGGGCTTGCGAAGCTTGCGGATGTTGGCGGCGACCTCGCCGACCTTCTGCTTGTCGATGCCCTCGACCGAGAACTTGGTCGGCGACTCGACCTTGAACGAGATGCCCTCGGGCGCCTCGATCAGGATCGGGTGGCTGTAACCGAGCTGGAACTCCAGAGCGGAGCCCTTCGCGGCGACGCGGTAACCGACACCGCTGATCTCGAGCGCCTTGATGTACCCCTGGGTCACACCGGTGATCATGTTGGCCACCAGCGTGCGGGACAGGCCGTGGAGGGCCTTGTTCTGACGCTCGTCGTTCGGGCGGGTGACGTTGAGAACGCCGTCCTCACCCTTAACGATCTCGATCGGCGCGGCGACGGTGTGGCTCAGGGTGCCCTTGGAACCCTTGACCGTGACCGTGCGGCCCTCGATGGTGACGTCCACACCGGCGGGAACCTGGATAGGCAGCTTGCCAATACGCGACATTAGCTATTCCTCCGTTCCCGACTACCAGACGTAGGCGAGGACTTCCCCACCTACGCCCTTCTTGCCTGCCTGCTGTCCGGTCAGGAGACCGTGGGACGTGGAGATGATCGCCACGCCCAGGCCGCCGAGGACCTTCGGCAGGTTGGTGGACTTCGCGTAAACCCGGAGGCCCGGCTTCGAGATCCGCTTGATGCCCGCGATGGAGCGCTCACGGTTCGGACCGAACTTGAGCTCGAGAACGAGGTTCTTGCCGACCTCGGCGTCCTCGACCTTCCAGCCCGTGATGAAGCCCTCCTGCTGGAGGATTTCCGCGATGTGAGACTTGATCTTGCTGTGCGGCATCGACACGGAGTCGTGGTACGCCGAGTTCGCGTTACGCAGACGCGTGAGCATGTCTGCGATGGGATCAGTCATGGTCATGAATTGGCCTTCGGCCTCTCTCGCCGGGGTTTCCTGTATGCGCCATCCCTCTCCCCACACAGGGGCGGGACGGGTGCGGCGCGGGGACCTACGGCGTAGTAAGTCGTACGGGCGGCAGACGCCCAACCCTCCTAGCCTAAGCCATGGAGGGGTGGGCCTCTGCCAACCCTCTGCTTACCGAGAGACTCCGGTTATCCCAGAAGTACGGGGATTACCAGGAGCTCTTGGTCACGCCCGGCAGCTCGCCACGGTGAGCCATCTCACGAAGGCACACGCGGCACAGGCCGAACTTGCGGTACACGGAGTGGGGACGACCACAGCGCTGGCAGCGCGTGTAGCCGCGCACGCCGAACTTGGGCTTGCGGGCAGCCTTCGCGATGAGAGCCTTCTTCGCCATCTCGCTTACGCCTCCTTGAACGGGAAGCCGAGGTGACGGAGAAGGGCGCGGCCCTCAGCGTCGTTGGTCGCCGTGGTGACCACGGTGATGTCCATACCCCGGACACGGTCGATCTTGTCCTGGTCGATCTCGTGGAACATGACCTGCTCCGTGAGACCGAAGGTGTAGTTGCCACGCCCGTCGAACTGCTTGGGGGACAGACCACGGAAGTCGCGGATGCGCGGAAGCGCGAGCGACAGGGTGCGGTCGAGGAACTCCCACATGCGGTCGCCACGGAGGGTGACGTGCGCACCGATCGGCTGGCCCTCACGCAGCTTGAACTGCGCGATGGACTTGCGGGCCTTGGTGACGGCCGGCTTCTGACCGGTGATCGTGGTGAGGTCGCGGATGGCGCCCTCGATCAGCTTGGAGTCGCGGGCGGCGTCGCCCACACCCATGTTGACCACGATCTTGACGAGGCCGGGGATCTGCATGACGTTCTCGTAGGAGAACTCCTCACGCAGCTTGCCCGCGATCTCCTCGCGGTACTTCGTCTTGAGACGCGGAGTGGTGGTAGCCATCAGATGTCCTCACCCGTCCGCTTGGCAACGCGGATCTTGTTGCCCTCGTCGTCGAAGCGGTAACCGACACGCGTGACGACCTTGTTGCCGTCCTTCTCCACGACGAGCTGAACGTTGCTCACGTGGACAGGGGCCTCGGTCGTGACGATGCCACCGGCCTGCGACGGGCCGGCCTTGGTGTGCTTCTTGACCCGGTTGACACCCTCGACCAGGACACGGTCCTCGCGGGGGAAGGCCGCGATGACCTTCCCCTGCTTGCCCTTGTCCTTACCGGTGATGACCTGGACCAGGTCGCCCTTCTTGATCTTCATGCTTACAGCACCTCCGGCGCGAGCGAGATGATCTTCATGAACTTCTTCTCGCGCAGCTCACGGCCCACGGGGCCGAAGATACGGGTGCCGCGAGGGTCGCCGTCGTTCTTGAGAATGACAGCGGCGTTCTCGTCGAAGCGGATGTACGAGCCGTCCTGGCGGCGGCGCTCCTTGACGGTGCGAACGATGACCGCCTTGACGACGTCACCCTTCTTCACGTTGCCACCGGGGATCGCGTCCTTGACGGTGGCGACGATGACGTCACCGATGCCCGCGTAGCGGCGACCGGAACCACCGAGAACACGGATGCAAAGGATCTCCTTGGCACCAGTGTTGTCGGCGACACGCAGTCGCGACTCCTGCTGGATCACGTCTATCTCCTGATTGTCTGCCGGTTCCCGGCAGGGGCACCGGAGTGCCCCTGCCGAGCCTGGCGGAACTGACCTGAGGGAAACCCCTCAGGTAATTACTTGGCCTTCTCGAGGATCTCGACGACGCGCCAGTGCTTCGTGGCGGACAGCTTCCGGGTCTCCATCAGGAGGACGCGGTCGCCGACGCCGGCAGCGTTCTGCTCGTCGTGAGCCTTGAGCTTGTTCGTACGGCGGATGACCTTGCCGTACAGAGCGTGCTTGACGCGGTCCTCGACGGCGACGACGACGGTCTTGTCCATCTTGTCGCTGACGACCAGGCCCTCACGGACCTTGCGGGCGTTGCGCTCGGTCTTCTCAGTCACGTTGTTCTCGCTCATCAGGCGCTCTCCACCGTCTCGATGCCCAGCTCGCGCTCACGCATCAGGGTGTAGATCCGCGCGATGTCCTTGCGGACGGACTTGAGCCGCCCGTGGTTCTCGAGCTGGCCAGTCGCCGCCTGGAAGCGGAGGTTGAACAGCTCTTCCTTGGCCTCGCGGAGCTTGTTGAGAAGCTCCTCGTTGCCCAGCTCGCGCAGCTCGGACGCCTTGGTACCGGCAGTCATCACAGCTCACCTGCCTCGCGCTTGACGATCTTGCACTTCATCGGCAGCTTGTGGGCCGCACGGGTCAGGGCCTCGCGCGCGATCTTCTCGTTCGGGTAGGACAGCTCGAACATCACCCGACCGGGCTTGACGTTCGCGATCCACCACTCCGGCGAACCCTTACCGGAACCCATGCGGGTCTCGGCAGGCTTCTTGGTCAGCGGGCGGTCCGGGTAGATGTTGATCCAGACCTTGCCGCCACGCTTGATGTGGCGGGTCATCGCGATACGGGCCGCCTCGATCTGGCGGTTGGTCACGTACGCCGGAGTGAGGGCCTGAATGCCGTACTCGCCGAACGCAACCTGCGTACCACCCTTGGACATACCGCTGCGCTTCGGGTGGTGCTGCTTGCGGTGCTTGACCCTACGGGGGATCAGCATTTCGGTCAGGCCTCCGTTCCGGTGCTCTCAGCCGGAGCGGCAGCGGCGGCGGGAGCGTCGGCCTTGGGGGCCTCCGCAGCCGGCGCGGACTGCTGCTGCGGCTTGCGGCCGCGGCCGCCACGCTCGCCACCGCGGCCACCACGGCCGGCGGGACGGTCACCAGCGCCGGCACCACGGGCCGGGCGGTTACCCGCACGGGCCGCGGCGTTCTCGGCGCGGACCTCGGCGATGTTCTTGACGTCGCCCTTGTAGATCCAGACCTTCACGCCGATGCGACCGAAGGTGGTCTTGGCCTCGAAGAAGCCGTAGTCGACGTTCGCGCGGAGCGTGTGCAGGGGCACACGGCCCTCGCGGTAGAACTCCGAGCGGGACATCTCGGCGCCGCCGAGACGACCGCCGCACTGGATCTTGATGCCCTTGGCGCCGGCCTTCATCGTGCCCTGCATGCTCTTACGCATGGCGCGACGGAAGGAGACGCGGGAGGAGAGCTGCTCGGCAACGGCCTGGGCGACCAGCTGAGCGTCCATCTCGGGGTTCTTGACCTCGAGGATGTTCAGCTGGACCTGCTTGCCCGTGAGCTTCTCGAGGTCGCCGCGGATGCGGTCGGCCTCGGCGCCACGGCGGCCGATGACGATGCCGGGACGCGCGGTGTGGATGTCCACCCGCACGCGGTCACGAGTGCGCTCGATCTCAACCTTCGAGATGCCGGCGCGCTCCATGCCGGACGTCATCATCCGACGGATGGCGACGTCTTCCTTGACGTAGTCCTTGTACAGCTTGTCGGCGTACCAGCGGGACTTGAAGTCCGTGGTGATGCCGAGCCGGAACCCATGCGGGTTAACCTTCTGGCCCATTACCGGGTTCCTTCCTTGCTGCTGACGACCACGGTGATGTGGCTGGTCCGCTTACGGATCCGGTAGGCACGGCCCTGAGCACGCGGACGGAACCGCTTCAGGGTCGGGCCCTCATCCACGTACGCCTCGCTGATGAACAGCGAAGAGGCGTCACTGTGGTCGTAGTTGTGTGCAGCGTTGGCGATGGCGCTGTCCAGCACCTTGCCAACCGGCACGCTCGCGGCCTGCGGGGCGAAACGCAGGACCGCCTGAGCCTCCGTGGCGTCCATGCCACGGATAAGGTCCACCACGCGGCGGGCCTTCATGGGCGTGACGCGGATGTACCGCGCCTGGGCCCTGGCTTCCATGGTTGTCCTTCCAGTGTCTGTCATGGTCATTCCACCCCGCTACTAGCGGCGCTTCGACTTCCGGTCGTCCTTCACGTGACCCCGGAAGGTGCGCGTCGGCGAGAACTCGCCGAGCTTGTGGCCGACCATCGACTCGGTGACAAACACCGGAATGTGGGTCTTGCCGTTGTGCACCGCGATCGTGTGGCCGAGCATGGCCGGGATGATCATCGAGCGACGGGACCAGGTCTTGATGACGTTCTTGGTGCCGGCTTCGTTCTGGGCGTCCACCTTCTTTACGAGGTGGTCGTCGACGAAGGGCCCCTTCTTGAGACTGCGCGGCATCTAAACCCGCTCCTAGCGCTTCTTGTTCGTCTTGCGGCGGCGGACGATGTACTTGCTCGAAGCCTTCTTCGGCGAGCGAGTACGACCCTCCTTCTGACCCCACGGGGAGACCGGGTGGCGACCACCGGAGGTCTTGCCCTCACCACCACCGTGCGGGTGGTCGACCGGGTTCATCGCCACACCGCGAACGGTCGGGCGAACGCCCAGCCAGCGCTTGCGGCCGGCCTTGCCCCAGTTGATGTTCGACTGCTCGGCGTTGCCGACCTCGCCAACAGTGGCGCGGCAGCGGACGTCGACCAGACGGATCTCACCGGACGGCATACGAAGGTGGGCCATCGAGCCCTCCTTCGCCAGCAGCTGCACGGAGGCACCCGCGGAACGGGCGAACTTGGCGCCACCGCCGGGACGGAGCTCGATCGCGTGGATCGTGGTACCGACCGGGATGTTGCGGAGGGCCAGGTTGTTGCCGGGCTTGATGTCGGCGCCGGGGCCGTTCTCGACCCGGTCACCCTGCGACAGGTTCTTCGGGGCGATGATGTAGCGCTTCTCGCCGTCCGCGTAGTGGAGCAGCGCGATGCGCGCGGTGCGGTTCGGGTCGTACTCGATGTGAGCGACCTTGGCCGGCACGCCGTCCTTGTCGTGGCGACGGAAGTCGATCAGACGGTAGGCACGCTTGTGGCCACCGCCCTGGTGACGGACGGTCACACGACCGGTGTTGTTACGGCCGCCCTTGCTGTGCAGCGGGCGGACCAGCGACTTCTCCGGCGTGGACCGCGTGATCTCGACGAAGTCGGCTACGGAGGAGCCACGGCGGCCCGGCGTAGTCGGCTTGTACTTGCGGATTCCCATTTCTCAGTCCTCGTCCGATTTCGGACGATCCAGACCGCCGTTAGGCGGTCGGACCGCCGAAGATGTCGATACGGTTGCCCTCGGCAAGGGTCACGATGGCGCGCTTGGTGTTGGCACGCTTGCCGAAACCGGTGCGGGTGCGCTTGCGCTTGCCCTGACGGTTGATCGTGTTGACCCCGGTGACCTTGACCGAGAAGACCGCCTCGACGGCCTGCTTGATCTGGGTCTTGTTGGATCCGGGCGCGACGATGAACGTGTACTTGTTCTCGTCGAGCAGCGCGTAGCTCTTCTCGGAGACAACCGGCTTGACGAGGATGTCGCGCGGGTCCGTGAAGGTCTTGCTGGTGATCGTGGCCTCGGACATCAGGCCTCGCTCCCTTCGGTCTCAGCGGTCTGGGGGCCAGACACGAAGGACTCGAAGGCGGCCTTGGTGAAGACCACGTCGTCGGAGACGATCACGTCGTACGTGTTGAGCTGGCCCGGCTCCAGGATGTGAACCTGGGGCAGGTTGCGGGCGGAGAGCCACGCGGCCTCGTCGGCGCGGTCGACGACCAGGAGCAGGTTCTTGCGCTCCGAGATCTTGCCGAACAGCGTCTTCGCGGCCTTGGTGGAGACCTCACCCTCGACCACGCCGGTGACGACGTGGATGCGGGAGTGGCGCGCCCGGTCCGAGAGGGCACCGCGCAGGGCGGCGGCCTTCATCTTCTTCGGGGTGCGCTGCGAGTAGTCACGCGGCACGGGGCCGTGGACGACGCCACCGCCGGCGAACTGCGGCGCACGGGTCGAACCCTGGCGCGCGCGGCCGGTGCCCTTCTGGCGGTAAGGCTTCTTGCCACCACCGCGGACTTCGCCGCGGCGCTTGGTCTTGTGCGTGCCCTGACGGGCAGCGGCCAGCTGGGCGACGACGACCTGGTGGATCAGCGGAACGCTGGTCTTCGCGTCGAAGATCTCCGCGGGGAGCTCGACGGTCCCGGCCTTGTCGCCTGCCGGCGAAAGGATGTCAATGGTGCTCATCGGTTCCTCAAACCCCCTTGGCCGCGGTACGGACCAGGACGAGGCCACCGTTCGGGCCGGGGACCGCGCCCTTGATGAGCAGCAGACCCTTCTCCGCGTCAACGGCGTGGACGGTCAGGTTCTGGGTGGTGACCCGCTCGTTGCCCATGCGGCCCGCCATGCGGAGGCCCTTGAACACGCGGCCCGGGGTGGCGCAGCCACCGATGGAACCGGGCGAGCGGTGCTTGCGCTGGGTGCCGTGACCGGCGCCGAGGCCCTTGAAGTTGTGACGCTTCATGACACCGGCGAAGCCCTTGCCCTTGCTCTTGCCGGTGACGTCGACCTTGACGCCCGACTCGAACACGGCGGCGGTGATCTCCTGGCCGAGCGTGTACTCGCTGGCGTCAGCGGTACGCAGCTCCACCAGGTGGCGGCGCGGGGTGACGTCGGCCTTGGCGAAGTGGCCCTTGAGGGGCTTGTTCACCTTGCGCGGGTCGATCTCGCCGAAGGCGATCTGGACCGACTCGTAGCCGTCGTTGTCGTTGGTGCGCACCTGGGTGACGACGCAGGGCCCGGCCTTGACGACGGTCACCGGGACAACCCGGTTGTTCTCGTCCCAGACCTGGGTCATGCCGAGCTTCTCGCCCAGGACGCCCTTAATGTTCTTAGCCATCTCGCGCGTCACCTCAGAGCTTGATCTCGATGTCGACGCCTGCCGGGAGGTCGAGGCGCATGAGCGAGTCAACCGTCTTCGGCGTGGGGTCGAGGATGTCGATGAGGCGCTTGTGCGTGCGCATCTCGAAGTGCTCGCGCGAGTCCTTGTACTTGTGCGGCGACTTGATGACGCAGTACACGTTCTTCTCAGTGGGCAGCGGCACCGGGCCCGCGACCGACGCACCAGTGCGGGTCACCGTCTCGACGATCTTCTTCGCCGAGGAGTCGATGACCTCGTGGTCGTAGGCCTTGAGCCGGATGCGGATCTTCTGTCCCGCCATGGCTACTCAGTAGTCCTGTCTCTCGAAACGCTCTGGAACCCGGGGGTTCTCTTGACTCCTCCTCCGACCCACGCGGTCGGGCGTGTCGCACTCCCTCTACGCAGAAGTCCCGAAGGATTTCCCAACCAAGGGGGTGCGGGCCCAGAAACCCGCGGAACCGGGGGTGGAACACCCACCGGGTGCCTGGTCGGCGCCCCGCTGACGCTTCCCGGAAGATTCCCGTACGTCCGCCCCTGAGAAGAGGCGACGAGTACTGTGGGACTCGCTTCCGGTCCTCCCGGCGGGAGGCGCGCAGCATCGGCACTCAACCGAGCAACCCCGACAGTCTGCCATACGGGATGCGATCGTGGCCAATCGGGCCGAAGAGAGTACCCCGGGCGTGACAGAGATCAAACCCGGGACACGCGTCAGGTGCGGGTGACCGTGCCGCACGTGTGCGAGAGATCACCGATGTCCTTGCTGCGGTCGTACGGATCGATCTCCGGCCCTCCGGGGTGCGGCGCCGCGCCGGCCAGGTCCTCGCTGAACTGCGGATGCAGGAAGCCGTCCGCGGCCCTGGCGCAGTCGCTGTTCCCGGCGGACTCCTCCATCCGCAGCACGGACAACATGCCTCGCGTCGTCACGACCTTCGCCGGGTCGTGGAGAGCGAACGTCATCTGGCGGCGGACGACGGTACGGGCCACCTCGTCGAAGCCGGGGCGGGTCTTCACCAGCGGATAGACGAAGGTGTAGTCGGCGTGCACCCGCACCTCGCCGCTCCGCTCGCCCGCCTCGAAGGTCATGCGCCCGCGCGTCTTGACGACGTCACCGGCGAGGCGCACCTCGGCCGGGTCGAACCGGCTGAACAGCCACAGCGGGTTGTTGTCCTTGTCCGGCTCGGTGAGCCACCGGTCGATGCGCGGGCGGACGTCCTTCTGCAGGGGGTCGAGCAGCTCGATCGCGTCGGTCGGCCGCTCCCCGCGCAGCGTGGCCGGGTCCAGATTCGCGGCGACGAGGAACCGTCTGACCGAGTCGAGCGCTCCGGCGACCTCCTCCCTGGACATCCCTCCGACGGCCTTGGCCTTGGGCACCTCGATACCCGCGGCCCCGTCCGCCCACCGGAGAGCCGGCGATCCCTTGAACGGTTCCTTCAGCGTCGGGCGATCCGGGAGCACCTCCTGGGACGGGGGCGCGCTGGGGCGTGCGGTCTCCGCGGACAGTGGGGTGGTCGCGCCCGGGCCGCCGAGCCCCTGGGGCAACCGGTCGGTGACGAGCTCCGGGCGCAGGACGACCAGGAGGAGGCCGGCGGCCAGGGTGATCCCGACGACGCCCTTGACCTGGCGCCGGGCCTTGCCCCGTCCGTCCATCTCCCGCCAGGCGGGCCCGGTCCGCCACCCCTCAGGCTCGCTCCGCTCCGGCCGCCGGAGCCGCCGCCGGGGCTCCGGGACGGCACCGGAACCGACCCCGTCCTTCCTCGCCGCCTCGACGAACGCGGCCCAATCCTCGTCGGAGACCGACGGGCCCTTCTCGCTCATGTTCCCCACTCCTGATCGTGTGTGCGGTCAGGAGGGTTTCACGCGGCGTGGCGGAGGGCTCAGGCAGGTCGGGTCTGTTGATCACGCCGCGACCGCGACGCGGCCGTCCGCGACCCGGTGGCCCACGACATAAAAGACTTGAAGAACCAGGGCAAGTACCCCTCCCAACCCCTCCAGCCTCCCCGCCGCGCCCCGTCACCCACACGGGTGATCTGTGCCAACTGGGCTGGATTTGGGGCCGGTTGCCTGGCATATGCTCACCGCCACAACCCCAGACATGCGACGGCCCCCGGCCGGGACTAGCGATCCCGATCGAGGGCCTGACCAACGAGGAAGTTAGGGCTTCCCGATGGCTTCACAGCACCCTAGCGCGCCTTCGCGCGCCTCCGGGCTCATTCACGTCAACGTCCGGCACACGAGCCGCTACACGGTCGTCGGCAACCACCTCTCCCAGCACCGCCAGCTTTCATTGCTCGCCATCGGGCTCGCGGTCCACCTCCAGTCGCTCCCCACCGGGGCACCCGTCGGAATCAAGGCCCTGGCCTCGGAATTCCCGGAGAGCGAGATGCGGATCGCGGGCGCCATGCGGGAGCTGGAGGACCACGGCTACCTGAAGCGGTACAAGGAGCGGCTGCCCAACGGGCGCATCGCCCCGCGCACGATCTCGTACAACCGACCAGTGGCTGAACCCGAGCCCGTACCGGAGACGCCCCCGGAGCCCCCGGAGCCGCCGTCGCCGCCGGAGCCGCCGGAGCCCCCGCAACCGCCGTCGCCGCCGGAGCCCCCGGACACCCCGGCGCCGGCCCCGCCGCGCCCGGCGAAACCCGCGCCCCGCCCCGTAACCCCGGCTCCCCCGCCGCTCGCGCCCGCACACCACCCGGCGGCCGACCTGCTCGCCGGCCTCCGCCTCCACGAGCCCCGGCTGCTCTTGGCCGAGCGCGACATCCAGCGCCTCGCGCCCGGCGTCACCACCTGGCTGGAACGCGGCGCTGCCCCCGACGCCATCGTGCGCACCCTCGCCGCGAGCCTCCCGGACGATCTGGTGCACCCGGCCGGACTCCTCGCCCACCGCCTCACGGCCCTGCGTCCACCCCCACTACCGGTGAAACCGCAGGCCATGGCCCCCTTCCAGGACTGCGACGGCTGCGACCGCCCCTTCCGCGCGCGGGAGCCCGGCCGCTGCCGCGACTGCCGTCCCCACGAGAGAGAGGCCGCTTAGCATGAAGCTGATGACTCGAGCCCCAGGGCACGGACGAGGAGCCAGCGCCATGACGACCGTTTCTGCCCACTACCGGAGTATGCGCGCGGCGGTGGAGAAGCTGGACGACACCGTCTCCGGCAAATTCGAGATCACCAAAGAAGGACTCGTTCACGACATGATGACGCCCGGGGGTCCCCACGAGCTCACCGTGCTGCGGCTGCGAAAGAGGCTGGAGAAGGTGATGCCCGACGAGCTCGCCGCACACACCGGGGAGCCAGACGTCGAGGACGAGCCCGAGGGCATCATGCGCCACCCGGACGTGATGGTGATCGCCGAGGCGGACATGGAAGTGGAGAGCTCGTTCGCCCCCCGCAGCCTCATCGCCGCCATCGAGGTCGTCTCACGGTCCAACCCCGACAACGACTGGGTGGGCAAGCTGCGGGACTACGCGCTCATCGGCGTACCCCTCTACGCGATCTTCGACCCCCGCACCGGCACGGGCGCCGTGTTCTCCGACATCCACGCCACGCCGGAGGGCCCGCGCTACGCCACCCGTAAGGACTTCGTCTACGGCGAGGACGTGACCATCGCGAACTGGACGATCTCGACCGAGGATCTGCCCCGCTACCCGTAGCGGTGCCGCACCCGGGGAGGCGCATCATCATGCGCACCAGTGACGAGATCTACCACCAGGTCCTCTGGGATCCCCGACTGGAGGCCGAGCGCTTCGTCATGGGGATCGCCGAGCGCGGGGCGCCACCGACGCGGATGGCGCTGGCCGACTTCGTGCCCGGTGGGGAGATTCCCTGGCATCGGGTGGTGTTCTTCGAGGCCGACGGCGAGATCGTCTGGGACCGGGCCTCCCACGTCGACCGGCTCCGCGAGACCCTCGCCGGTGACCGGCCCGAGCCGCCGCCTCCCGTGCTCGCCGTCGCGCCCACGCACCGTACGGCCGTCGCCTGGATCCCGCCCCAGGAGCTGTGGCCGGCCATCCAGCACATCCGGCGCGCGCACGACCGGCAGATCCACCGCTGGCCGCCCCACGTCAACGTCCTCTTCGGCTTCGTGCCCGAGGACGACTTCCCCCGGGCCGCCCCGCTCGTCGCGTCCGCCCTCGCCGAGGTCCAGGCGTTCAAGGCGCGCCTTGAGGGGGTGCACTGGTTCGGGCACCGCGAGGACGCCACCGTCTGGATCGACCCCGCGGCGGCCGGGGAAGAGCCGTGGGCCCGGCTGCGGGCCGCCCTGGAGAGCCGCTTCCCCCTCTGCGCGGACGACTCCAGGGGCTACACGCCCCACCTTTCCCTCGGGCGCAGCCGCGACCCCCACCAGCTCGCCGCCGAGGCCGAGGCCCTCCTCGGGGCGATGACCGCGCGCGTCACCGAACTCGTCCTGCTCTCCCGCCGCGGCGACGAGCCGATGCGCGTCCGCGCGACCGTGCGACTCGGAACCGGCGTCGTCCGGTGGACCCCCGCCTGACCAGGTCGCACCTCCGTTCGGGGATACTTTCGGCAGATCGCACCAGATCCCGCACAACCCCGGGCACCGAACACCCGTCTGGCAAGGCGCAGGATCGGTACCAGCCCAGGGGACGCACCAGCAGTGGACGACAGATCCGAACCCAGGACGGGTCTGCCCCGTCGACGCCGTGTGCTCGCCGCCGCGATCGGGGCCGCCGCGCTCGCCGGCCCCCTCGCGGGCGGCCTCACCGGCTGCTCCGTACCCGCGACCCGGCGCACCGGACCCACCGCGGACCCCGCGCCCGGGATGCCGATCGCCGGCTCGCGCCCCGCGCGGCTGATGCAGATCGCCGCGCACCCGGACGACGACCTGTACTTCATGAACCCCGACACCCAGCGCATGCTCGACGCCGGGGTCCCGCTCGTCTCCGTCTACGTCACGGCGGGCGAGCACACCGGCAAGAACTGGATCCAGGGGATGCCCGAGACGGCACCGGACAAGGCCGCCTACTCCTCCGCGCGCCACCAGGGCCTGCGGCAGGCGTACGCGACGCTCCTGGGTCTCGACATGTTCACGCCCTGGCAGAAGGGCACCACCCCGCTCAGCGGCGGGCGTACCGCCGAGATCAACACCCTCACGCACGGCGGCCGCCGGGTGGAGCTGATCTTCCTCAATCTGCCCATGCACACCTCCCGCCGCTACATGGCCCTGCCCGCGCTCTGGGACGACCGCGCCCTCGAACTGCGGACGCATCTGTCGGCCGACTCCCCCGTCGAACGGTCGGACACGTACGACCACGGGCAGCTGATCGAGGTCCTCGTCGGGCTGCTCGACCGCTACCGGCCGACCGTCGTCCAGACCCTCGACCCCGACCCGGACATCCAGCTCAGCGACGAGGCGACCCGCAAGCGGGACAGCGAGCAGCCCGGCTACTCCGACCACGGCGACCACACCGCCGTCGCCTGTTTCTCCTGGGCGGCGCTCATCCGCTGGGTCGCCGACACCGCCCGGAGCGGCGGGACGATACCGGCCTTCGTCGCGACCGCCTTCCGCGGCTACTACAACCGCCACTGGCCCAAGAACCTCCCCCCGCAGGTCCTCAAGGAGAAGGCCGGCAACCTCGTTCCGTACGGCGGCGATCCGTCCTGGCAGTGCGGCAATCCGTCCGGCTGCGGCGACTACGGCGTCGGCGGCGACCGGCCGCTCACCAACAAGAAGGGCTGGGTGCGCGCCACCCACCACCGCTGGCCGGGCGCCGGCCCCGCGGTCGTCGAGCGGCCGGACGGACGGCTCGACGCCTTCGGCGTCCTCGGGCTGCGCGCGGTGCGCTGGCGGGAGACGGAGAAGGGCTCGGGCCGGTGGGGCGAGCCGGAGGACCTGGGCGGCGGCCCGCTCGCGCCCGCGCTGGGCTCGGCCACGCTCCTCGACGGCCGCGTCCTCCTCTTCGGGGTGCGCTTCGCCGCGCTCTCGGGCCACGGCGGCCCGAACAGGCGGGAGGTCGTCCTCCTGGAGCAGCGCTCCCCCGGCGGCCCCTTCCTCGCCTGGCGGGGCCTCGGCAACCCGGAGCGCGGGGCCGACCGGGGGCGCAGGATCGGTGTGCCGGTGGCCGTGACGGCCCCCGACGGCCGGGTCCATCTCTTCGTACGCGACGCGGACAAGGGAGTGTCGACGCGGGTACGGGAGACCGACGGCGAGTGGAGCGCGTGGCGCGCCCTGGGCGGCGGCGTCGAGGTGCAGGACGGGCTGAACGCCGTCGTCGACGCGGCCGGCCGGGTCCATGTGCTGGCGGCGGGCCGGGAGGCCGTCGCGCACTGGATCGACGGCACGCTCGCCGATCCGCTGCCGCCGGCCGGTGATCCCGTCGCCGCCGTCCCGGGCGCGGGCGGTACGGGCGGCGCGGGCGGTACGGGTGGTCTCGCCGTGTACTACCGCGAGCCGGCCGCGAAAGAGCTGCTCTCGGGCGCCGGGAACGCCTCCTTCGACGGCTACGGTCCCGTGGCCGCCGCTGCCGACGCCCACGGAACCGTGCTGCTCGGCAGGGACCTGCGCGGCCGGATCCAGCTGCGGCGCGGCGGCCGGCTCTGGACCCGTACGCAGGGAACGGCGGCCGTGCAGGCGGCGGCGCTACGCCTCGTACCGGCGGGTCCGCTCGCCGTCGGTCTGGGCGCCGACGCCCACCCGTGGGTGTGGCGCCCGGCGGACGGGTCCGGCGCCTCCCCCTCGTAAGCGGGGCGGAGGAACGACGACGAGGGCCCCCGTCCCGCCGCGAACGGCGGGCCGGGGGCCCTCTGATGACGCTCCGTCAGGAGCGGCACAGGTCAGACGATCGACAATTACTTGTTGATCTTGACGACCTGGCCGGCGCCCACGGTCCGGCCACCCTCACGGATGGCGAACTTCAGGCCCTCCTCCATGGCGACGGGCTGGATCAGCTCGACGGTCATGGAGGTGTTGTCGCCCGGCATGACCATCTCGGTGCCCTCGGGGAGGGTCACGACGCCGGTCACGTCCGTGGTACGGAAGTAGAACTGCGGGCGGTAGTTGTTGAAGAACGGGGTGTGACGGCCACCCTCGTCCTTCGACAGGATGTACGCCTGGGCCTCGAACGAGGTGTGCGGCGTGACCGAGCCGGGCTTGATGATGACCTGGCCGCGCTCGACATCCTCGCGCTTGATGCCACGGAGGAGCAGACCGACGTTCTCACCGGCCTGGCCCTCGTCGAGCAGCTTGCGGAACATCTCGATGCCGGTGACCGTGGTGGTGGTCTTCTCGGGCTTGATACCGACGATGTCGACGGTCTCGTTGACCTTGAGGACACCACGCTCGATACGACCGGTGACGACGGTGCCACGACCGGTGATCGTGAAGACGTCCTCGATCGGCATGAGGAACGGCTTGTCGACGTCACGCTCGGGCTGCGGGATGGCCTCGTCGACAGCCTTCATCAGGTTGAGGACCGACTCGCCCCACTCCTTGTCGCCCTCGAGCGCCTTGAGCGCCGAGACCTTGACGACCGGCAGGTCGTCGCCCGGGAACTCGTACTCGGAGAGGAGCTCACGCACCTCGAGCTCGACGAGCTCCAGGATCTCCTCGTCGTCCACCATGTCGGCCTTGTTCAGGGCGACGACGATGTACGGAACGCCGACCTGGCGGGCCAGGAGCACGTGCTCCTTGGTCTGCGGCATCGGGCCGTCGGTGGCGGCGACGACGAGAATGGCGCCGTCCATCTGGGCCGCACCGGTGATCATGTTCTTGATGTAGTCCGCGTGACCCGGGCAGTCGACGTGCGCGTAGTGACGCGACTCCGTCTGGTACTCGACGTGCGCGATGGAGATGGTGATACCGCGCTGACGCTCCTCAGGAGCCTTGTCGATCTGGTCGAAGGCCGAAGCCTCGTTCAGGTCCGGGTACTTGTCGTGCAGCACCTTGGTAATGGCGGCCGTGAGGGTCGTCTTACCGTGGTCGATGTGACCAATGGTGCCGATGTTGACGTGCGGCTTAGTCCGCTCGAACTTCGCCTTCGCCACGGGGGTCCTCCTGGAGTGGTTCTGAACGCCTTGCTTCATCGGCGCCAGGTGATCTTTGCTGGGATGCCAGGCGCCGGGACCCGATCCTCGGGTTTCGGGGGCGGAGCCCCGGCGACTGGTGTCAAGCCTAAAGCGTGAACTTGGGAGAGTTACTCGCCCTTGGCCTTCGCGATGATCTCCTCGGCGACGTTCCGCGGAACCTCGGCGTAGGAGTCGAACTGCATCGAGTAGCTTGCGCGACCCGAGGTCTTGCTGCGGAGGTCTCCGACGTAGCCGAACATCTCCGAAAGGGGCACGAGGCCCTTCACGACGCGAGCGCCGCTGCGCTCCTCCATGGCCTGAATCTGACCACGGCGGGAGTTGATGTCACCGATGACCTCACCCATGTAGTCCTCGGGCGTGACGACCTCAACGGCCATCATCGGCTCAAGGATGACGGGGGAAGCCTTGCGCGCGGCCTCCTTGAAGGCCTGCGAACCGGCGATCTTGAACGCGAGCTCGGAGGAGTCGACCTCGTGGTAGGCACCGTCGAGAAGGATGACGCGGACGCCAGTCATCTCGTAGCCGGCCAGGATGCCGAACTGCATGGCCTCCTGCGCACCGGCGTCGACCGAAGGGATGTACTCCTTCGGGATGCGGCCACCGGTGACCTTGTTCACGAACTCGTACGAAGCGTCGCCGCCCTCGATGGGCTCGATCGCGATCTGCACCTTGGCGAACTGACCGGTACCACCGGTCTGCTTCTTGTGGGTGTAGTCCACGCGCTCGACGGCCTTGCGGATCGTCTCGCGGTACGCGACCTGCGGCTTGCCGACGTTCGCCTCGACCTTGAACTCGCGACGCATACGGTCGACGAGGATGTCGAGGTGAAGCTCGCCCATACCACCGATGATGGTCTGGCCGGTCTCCTCGTCCGAGTGAACCTGGAAGGAGGGGTCCTCCTCCGCGAGACGCTGGATGGCGACACCCAGCTTCTCCTGGTCACCCTTGGACTTGGGCTCGATCGCGACCTGAATGACCGGCGCCGGGAAGTCCATGGACTCCAGGATGACCGGGTTCTTCTCGTCGCACAGCGTCTCACCGGTGGTGGTCTGCTTCAGGCCCATGACGGCGACGATGTCGCCGGCGCCCACCGAGTCGATCTCCTCACGCTTGTTCGCGTGCATGCGGTAGATCTTGCCGATGCGCTCCTTCTTGCCCTTGACGGAGTTCAGCACCGAGGTGCCGGCCTCCAGGCGACCGGAGTAGATCCGGACGAAGGTGAGCTTGCCGAGGTGCGGGTCGCTCGCGATCTTGAACGCGAGGGCCGACAGCGGCTCGTCCTCGGACGGCTTGCGCTTGACGACCTCCTCCGGGTCCTTCACGTCGTGGCCCTCGATGGCCTCGACGTCCAGGGGGGAGGGGAGGTAGCGCACGACCGCGTCGAGCAGGGGCTGGACGCCCTTGTTCTTGAACGCGGTGCCACAGAAGACGGGGGTGACGGTCTTCTCGCCACCGCCCTTGCCGGACGCGATGGTGATACGACGGATCGCGGCGTACAGCTGCTCCTCGGTGGGCTCGACACCCTCGAGGAAGAGCTCCATGATCTCTTCGTCGTTCTCCGCGACCGTCTCGACCAGCTTGCCGCGCCACTCTTCAGCGGCCTCGGTGTGCGAGGCGGGGATGTCGACGACGTCGTACATCTCGCCCTTGGTCGCTTCGGCGGACCAGACCAGGGCCTTCATGCGGACGAGGTCCACAACACCCTGGAAGTCCATCTCGGCGCCGATCGGGAGCTGCATGACGATCGGGGTCGCGCCGAGGCGGTCCACGATCATGTCGACGCAGCGGTGGAACTCGGCGCCCGTACGGTCGAGCTTGTTGACGAAGCAGATACGCGGGACGCCGTAGCGGTCCGCCTGACGCCAGACAGTCTCGGACTGGGGCTCGACACCGGCGACGCCGTCGAACACCGTCACCGCACCGTCGAGCACGCGGAGCGAACGCTCCACCTCGACGGTGAAGTCGACGTGGCCCGGGGTGTCGATGATGTTGATGGTGTGGTCAACGTCTTCCAGCGGCCAGTGGCAGGTCGTCGCGGCAGACGTGATCGTGATGCCGCGCTCCTGCTCCTGCTCCATCCAGTCCATCGTGGCAGCGCCGTCGTGGACTTCACCGATCTTGTACGAAACGCCGGTGTAGAACAGGATCCGCTCGGTGGTGGTCGTCTTGCCCGCGTCGATGTGGGCCATGATCCCGATGTTGCGGACCTTGGCCAGGTCAAGCGAAGTGGTAGCCATAAGGCTTCAGTCTTCTCTCGGTCTCGATGTGGGGTGCGACTACCAGCGGTAGTGCGCGAAGGCCTTGTTGGACTCGGCCATCTTGTGCGTGTCCTCGCGCTTCTTGACCGAAGCACCGAGGCCGTTGGAGGCGTCGAGAAGCTCGTTCATGAGGCGCTCGGTCATGGTCTTCTCGCGGCGGGCGCGGGAGTAGCCCACGAGCCAGCGGAGCGCGAGGGTGGAGGCGCGACCGGGCTTGACCTCGATCGGAACCTGGTAGGTGGCGCCACCGACACGGCGGGACTTGACCTCGAGCGACGGCTTCACGTTCTCGAGGGCGCGCTTCAGCGTGATGACCGGGTCGTTGCCGGTCTTCTCGCGGAGGCCTTCCATGGCGCCGTAGACGATGCGCTCGGCGGTGGAGCGCTTGCCGTCCAGCAGGATCTTGTTGATCAGCGAGGTGACAAGAGGAGAGCTGTAGACCGGGTCGATGATGACCGGGCGCTTCGGGGCGGGGCCCTTACGAGGCATTCTTACTTCTCCTTCTTGGCGCCGTAGCGGCTGCGGGCCTGCTTGCGGTTCTTGACACCCTGGGTGTCGAGCGAGCCGCGGATGATCTTGTAACGAACACCCGGCAGGTCCTTCACACGGCCACCACGCACGAGCACGATGGAGTGCTCCTGCAGGTTGTGTCCCTCACCCGGAATGTAGGCCGTGACCTCGATGCCGGAGGTCAGACGCACACGCGCGACCTTACGGAGGGCCGAGTTCGGCTTCTTCGGGGTGGTCGTGAACACACGCGTGCAGACGCCGCGGCGCTGAGGGGAACCCTCGAGTGCGGGCGTCTTGTTCTTCTCGACCTTGTCCTGCCGGCCCTTCCGGACCAGCTGCTGGATCGTAGGCACTACTTCTCCGGTTTCTGTGTGCCGTCGGTGAAACTAACCTGGAACATCTCCGACCCACGCGGTCGGGTGTGTCGAATACTGCGATCGTCCGCCGTGGGGCGGAAAAGGCGCAGATTGCGATGGCCGTTGACGGACTCGCCATGCGGTTGAGGACACGCACACGAGCCCAGGCACACCCCAGGCACAAGGTCTGAGCGTACCTATCGCATGGACTCCGGTCAAAACAAATGCCCACGCACCCCGAAGCCCGGCTCACCTCGGAGAACGAGGGGGTGGGGAGGGGGTGGGGGCGGGGGGCCGGATCGGGGTGGGGGCGGGGGCCGGGGCGGGGGGTCGGGCCCCGGTCCGGAAGGGGATCCGGTCCGGGTCAAGCGCTGGGCCTGGGGCCGGACGCGCCGAAGAGCCGGGGGGCTTCCCTCGGCTCTTCTTTCCCCGGCCGCACCGGCGGCCACCCGGTCCCGTTCAGTCCCGTGCGGCGCGGCGCGCCTCGGCGCGTTCGCCGCCCTCCGCGTCGTCCGCGTCGGGCTCCAGGAACTGGTTCACCACCTTGATGAAGACCCCGAGCCGCTCGTCGGGGACGCCGAGCCAGCGCGCGAAGTCCTCCATGGTCGGCTGCCAGTCGTTCGGTGGCAGCAGATCCTCCGCCAGCGGCAGCTCCTCCGGGGTCACCCGGCCGGACCGGATGAGCATGTCGCGGACGGACACCCCGAGGAGCGGGGCGATCCTGCGCATGGTCTCCAGGTCCGGCATGCTCTGCCGCTGCAGCAGCCGGGTCACGGCGGCGCGATGGACTCCCGCCTCGTCCGCGATCCGCGACTTGCCGCCGCCGCGCGGGCTGTCGATGTCATAGCCGCGCGCTCTCATCAGGCCTTCGACCCAGCCTGCGAATTCATCCAGCCCACGAGTGGTCATGTACCGCTCCTCACTCCTCCAGGCGCCTTACTCTAGCGTGCTTGCGCGCACAGAATTACGTGCTTTCGGGTGCGCAATCGTGGCGAATCAGTGAAGAGGTCTCCATTTCTTTGTTGCGCGCCCGCACGCAACATGTCACGCTGGCTCGCCGCCGAACTCATCGGCCTCCTGAGCCCCAGGGACCTCACAGGCCCCGCGGGACGCCCATTGGCCCCGGACCCGGAGTACACGTTGCTTCCACCCGACTCCCCCGCCTGGCAGACCGTCGCCGCGTGTGCCGGCCTCCCCCCGGCCGTCGTCTTCTCCCGCCGCGCCAAGCAGGCGGCCCCGGCGCTGCGCGCCTGCACGAACTGTCCCGTCCGCCGCGAGTGCGAGGAGGCGGTCGCACCGGCGGAGAGCTTCTTCGACGGCGTCTGCGCGGGCCGCCTGTGGCGCAACGGCCGCCCGGTGCCGGCATCGCGTACGGGGGTGGGCACCGCGTCTCGTACGACGACGCTCCCCGCGCCCGCCACCGACTCCGCCACCGACTCCGCCGCCCCCTCCTCCGCCGCCGCCGCTGCCGCTGCCGCTGGGAGCGTCCGTGTCTGACCGCGCGATCGACCGCATCATCACCGACATCACCCTGTGGACGGCCTCGCTCGTCCGCCAGTTCCCCGAGCTCTCCGAGGAGTTGGCGCCCGGCCGCCGCTCCCCCGTCGGCACCGCCCCCACCGCGCCCTCCCCGGCCCGGGACGAGCTCATCCGCGAGGAGCGCCGCGAGGCGCTCCTCCTCCAGCAGCGGCACGGCCTGGTGGTTCCGGGTCACGGCGCCGCCCCGATCCGGCTGCACATCTCCGACGCCATCCGCGACATCACCGACGGCGTGGTGGAGCTGGAGGAGGCGGTACGGGCGCGGCTCGGCCTGCCCCGGCCGGCGCGGGCGCAGGTGGTCGAGCGGCTCCGGCGGATCGCCGCGCTGCTCGACGACATCGCGGCCCACCCGGACCTGGCCCGGCACGTGCGCGACGAGCTGCGCCGGATGGCGCGGCGCTGTGCCCGCACGCTGGGCGACACGGAGCCGGTCGTACGGGTGTCGGGGCGCTGCCCGTGGTGCGACTCGGTGTCGCTGCGGGCCTTCCCGGACCGGCGGGCCGTGCTCTGCGTGAACCCGGCCTGCACGTGCACCGTGGAGGACTGCGGCTGCCAGGACGACCCGGCCTACCGCCACCTGTGGCCCGAGGCGGAGTGGCGGGAACTGGCGGACGCGGCGGGCTGCCGTACCGAGGAACTCGAAGCCGCGATGGAGGAGACCCCGTGCTGAAGTCCCTGCCCCTCTCCCTGCCCCTGCCGGCCCTGATCCCGGGCCCGCTCGCGGCGGAGGAGGCCGGCGTCGCTCCGGCGACCATCCGCAAGTGGGTCCAGCTGGGCCACCTGAGGGCGGCCGGCAAGGCGGGCCGCGCCCAGCTCTTCCGCCTGGAGGACGTCTTCGCCGCGGAACGCGCGGCCCGCCGCCGCCCACGCCTCTCCGTCTGACCCGCCGACCCGCCGACCCGCCGACCGGCGCGCACCGACACCCGGAACGCCCCCTGTCCTCTCCGGACAGGGGGCGTTCTGTCGTTGCCGGGGCACGGCGGTGGGCCGTCGGCGGCCGACGCCCGAGACCGCGTCCCGAACCCGCCCCCCGAATTAGTTGCGTGCGCGCACGCTCTCTGTCACAGTTGGTGCAGCGGCGGAGCTGTGCCCGCGAGACGGGCCGCAGCTCCGCCGTTCGCTGTCCGGGCGCGCTCCCGCGCCGTACGCCCCCCTTCCCCGCGGGGAGCGCGCCCGGCAGCGGCCCTCACGCCATCCCCTCCTGAGGAGAACCGTCATGACCACTCCCCCGAGTGCTTTCCCAGACGTCGAGAAGCTGGTCGTCGACGTCCTCAAGGCCGACCCCGCCTTGGCCGGCGCGACCATCGCGGTCAACGCGCCGGCCGGCTTCGACGGAACGCAGAGCGCCGTCCTGGTGAACCGCCGCGGCGGCGCCTGGATCGGCGACCAGCACGTCGACATGCCGCTGATCGAGTTCGAGGTGTACGGGCCGACCAAGAACGCGGCCCACGTCCTCGCCAACGCGGCCCGGCGCTCGCTGCTCGCCACCATCGGCAAGCAGATCGGCACGAACTTCATCAGCGACGTCGAGGAGCAGGACGGCCCCCGCTGGCTGCCCGACTACCTCTACCGGGGCGCGAACCGCTACCTGTGCGTGATCCGCCTCTCCGTGAGCGTCTTCTGAGCCCTCCCGGCTCCCTCCCTGCTCCCTGACGGATCCCTCCCGGCTCCTGACGGACGCTCACCCCACAGACCAGGCCCTGCCATCCGGCGGGGCCTTTGCCGTTCCCGGGCCCGATGCCCGGGGACGGTGCTCCCGCTCAACCCACGTCTCAACCCAAGGAGAAAACCACCATGGCAGGAAACAACTCCGCCGAGATCCGCGTCGCAGGCACCGGCAAGCTCTACGTGGCCAAGGTCGGCACCGCCGCCCCGACCTTCGGCACCGGCGAGGCCTCCGCCGACTGGTCGAGCTGGACCGACCTCGGCTTCACCACCGGTGACGGCGTCACCTTCTCCAAGAAGGACAAGCTGGAGGCCATCGACTCGTGGCAGTCGGTCTCCCCGGTCCACTACATCTACTCGGCCCGTGATCTCTCGCTGAAGTTCTCGATGCTCCAGTTCAACGAGGACACGCTGCCCTTCTTCATGGG
Source organism: Streptomyces sp. NPDC015346 (assembly GCF_043078785.1). Lineage (NCBI taxonomy): Bacteria > Bacillati > Actinomycetota > Actinomycetes > Kitasatosporales > Streptomycetaceae > Streptomyces > Streptomyces sp. NPDC015346. Next base: position 390,585 of record NZ_JBIBTW010000004.1, read on the forward strand.
CGGCGGCAAGGTCGAGGCGGAGGCCGCCCCGGCGGTCGGCGTCTACAAGTACGACATCGCCGAGCGTCCGTTCGCGGACGTGCGCGCCCTCGGCCTGGAGTTCACCGACTACAAGACCAACGCGGACGGCACCAGCAGCAAGGTCACGTACCGCTTCATCATCCCGCGCGGTCAGGTCACCGCGTCCGACGACATCAAGCTGGCCCGCAAGGCGGCGTCCACCCTGGGCATCACCTTCTCCGCCATGTCGAAGGGCGACGGCAAGCCGCTGGCCACCTTCCTCATGCAGGACAACCAGTACTCCACGACCGTCTGATCCCTTCTCCACCCAGGGCGGGACGGCACACCGCCGTCCCGCCCCACCCCTCTCCTCTTCACTCACTCGAACAAGGAGTACGCATCACCATGGCCCGTTTCGACGTCAACGCAGCCCGCGCCCAGCGCCTGGAGGCCAGCGGCCGCAGCTGGTCCTTCGAGCTGGACGGCGAGTCCTACACCCTCCCCACCGAGCTCAGCCGCGCGACCGCGAAGGGTCTGCGCAAGCTCGACGACAACGACGTGGACGGGCTCCTCGCGCTCCTGATGGGTGAGGAGCAGTTCGCCCGCTTCGAGCAGCACGACATCACCATGCAGGACATCGCCGCCATCCTGGAGGCCTACGGCAAGGAGACCGGGCTCGGCCTGGGGGAAGACTGAGCCTCGTCGAGTTCGTCGACGAACACGCCGAGGCCCTTGAAGCGGATCTCCTCCGCTATTACTCCGTCGATCTCCTCGACTGGTACCGCGGCGACCTCTCCAGTCGCCGGGTCCTGACGCTGATCAAGCACCTTCCGCAGGACAGCGCCGTGCAGCGGGAGCTGCACGGCGAGGCCGCGGAGTGGTCGATCACCGATCATCTGCTGGCGGCGACGGTGGACCATCTGGCCGTCGCCAACTGGATGTTCCAGTGCGTCAACAGCAGCGAGGACGACGATACGCCCGATCCTCCGAAGCCCGTCCCGCGTCCGGGCTCGGACGCGGACGGCGAGGGAGAGGAAGAGGGCGGGGACACCGCGGCGGAGGGCGCCGGCGAGGCGGTCTCCCCGGGAGCGCTCGCCCGGTTCTTCGGCTGACGGCCCGTCCCGTCCCGCCCCGGCCCCCGGCGCCCGTTCCCGTTTTTCAGGGAGCGGGCTCCGGGGGCGGTTCCTGTGCTCGGTCGACCAGTTCCTCCTCCAGAGCTCTGGCCCGCTCCGACAGCCGTCGTCCCCTGCGCCCGCGCGTCTCCGGTTCGCCGGGTTCGGAGGTACGGCGGTCGGCCGCGGACCCGGTCTGTCCGGGGACCTGGCCGAGCGGCGGCACCACGGGGCGCCCGCCCTTGCCGCGTACCACCTTCCGTACCGAATGGGTCGCCCTGCGGGTCCGCAGCTCCTGCGCGGTGAGCAGGACGTCCTGTCCTGGTTCCGGCTCCGGGGCCCGTACCGTTTCGGCTTCGGTTTCGGGCTCCTCGGTGCGGGGGCGGGGCGGCTCGTCGTCGTCCCGGAGCGCGGTGGCGTGTTCGGGCTGGGCATCGCGACCCGGCTCGGGGTCCGGCTCTGGGTCCGGCTGCGTCTGCTGTTCAGGCTCGGGCGGCCGGGCCCGCTCGTCGAACTGTTCGCGTTCCCGGCGGAGGCGTTCCTCGGCCTGGATCACGGCGGCGGGCGGCTCCAGGAGCCGGGCGAAGGGCAGCGGGATGACCCGGGCACCGTCCTCGCCCTCCCCCACACGGCGCTGGGGGCGACGGACTCCACGCGCGTCACGCTGGCCCTGCGCGTAGGCGTCGGCGACACGTCGCTCGTACTCCCGGCGTATGCGGGGGAGTTCCTCCGACACGGCCTCGGCCCAGCCGGCGGTGAAGGCGGCGGTCTCGCGGCGGTCGAGTTCGGCTCTGGCGATCACGACGAGATCCTCGGGTGCGTACCCGTGGACATGGACCAGTTCGGAGATCCATGCGAACAGATGGGGTAGGTCGGAGTTCGTCTCGAACCAGTCGACGACCCGTCCGCGGCGGCCATCGCCCCGCTCCCTGTCCATACGTCTGTATGCCTTCCGCCCCCTGGGGTCCCCTCGCGCCACTCGCGCCCCTGGCGCTCCGAGATGGTCCGGCTCTGGAACGCGTATCCAGCGTACCCGGTCGTTCTCGGCGAACGTTGCATCATCAACCGGTCACGTTTCGCCACAAGCAGACACGCCGTCAGAGCATTCCCGCTCGACAAACCTCGAACAGGTGTTCCACACTCTGTTCGTACACTCGTTCGAACATGTGGTGCCCCCGCCTCACTCCGCGGCGCCGCCACGCACGCAAGGGCAAGCAACCGGAAGGCAGGCGTCCATGACTCAGCAGGCCGAGGCATCGCGACCGCACATCCCGCTCCAGGACCGCCTCCGCCAGCTCCTCGACGGACCCGTCGCCCTCGACAAGAGAGCGTTGCTCGGCACGCTGTACGCCGAGGTCTCCCGCTACGAGACCCTCGCGTACGCGGCCGGCTGGAACGACGCCCTCGCGACGACGCGCCGCGGCTCCCGCCGGGACGACGACGCCTAGCCACCCGACCGCCCGCCCCTCACGCACGAGCCCCTGCCGAAGTTCCATGCCGACAGGGGCTTTTCGGCGCTTGGCCCTCACGGGCCGGAAGCGGAGCAACTCATGGCAGACCCAACGAACGCCGAGGTCATCAGCGCGATCAAGGATCTCAAGGCCGCCCTCGTCTATCCCCAGCCCGAGCCCGGCAAACCACCGAACGTCTCCCAGCTCAAGGAACACCTGATCGCGGTCTCCCCGTATGTCGTCACCACCTACTACATGGACAACATGTTCACGGCGGGGTACTTCAAGAAGATCGACGACATGCACCAGGAGCTCACCAAGGCCAAGAAGACGGAGTGGCTGGAGGCGATGGGGCTCGGCAGTTTCGCCGCCGCCGTCGAGAAGTGGCACGAGAACAACGTGTGGTGGCCCGCATATCTCCTGTCGGGTTTCATCAGCCTCGCCATCCCCGCGTTCCTCCTCGCCCTGGCGCTGAACTTCAAGAACCTGCAGCGGGGCCTCCAGACCGCGATCATCGATCGCCTCGCCAGACGGTTCCCGAGGCTCGAGAACAAAGTCATCGCCGGAGGGGCAGGAGGCATCATCCCCCGCCTCCAGGACCGCACGGTCGTGAACGACCGCGAGGCGGCCGCTGGTGGCGGTATGGCCGCCATCCCGCGAGACGCCAACTTCGACGGCCTCCGCGAACAGCTCACCAACCTGAACCCGCACCTCAAGGAGTTCAACCGCCACGCCCCCTCGTTCAACGAGGCGTTCCGCAAGCTGCCGAAGGTGAGCGCGGTGGAGAAGGCGGCGACCGCCATCAAGAAGATCGCCGAGGCAGTCGCCGGCGTCGATTACCAGTCGATGCCTCTGGTCGCCCGAGGCATGGGCAAGATCAACGGCGCCGTGAAGAACTCGGACCCCAAGAAGACCACCAAGTTCGCCGGCGCCATCGGGAAGCTCAAGCTCGCCATGGACGGCCTCGAAGTGGACAAGGTCCCCAAGGCGGGGACCCTGGGGCAAGCGGCGGACAACGCGAAGCGACTCGCCGACAACACCGGGACCCTGGCCACGAAGATGCGCGAGTTCGCACGAACGGTCAGCGACATCAACCAGGAACTCGGCGCCGGCTCCCCCGCCTGACCCCCACCCACCCCGAAAGGAGGTAACCCATGTCTCTCGTCAGAAACCTGAAGAACGCGTCCACCGGTCTCCGCAACCTCAAGACCCAAGCCTCCGGCGCCGGCACCTCGGTCAAGAAGGTCGGTGATGCCGGGCGGTCGGCCAACGGGCAGCTCAAGAACCTCAAGACCAGCGCCCAGGGCTCCAGCACCCAGCTCAAGAACCTCAAGACCGCCTCGGACCAAGCCGAGCGCTCCATGAAGAAGGCCGGACAGACCGCCGAGTCCGCCGGCAAGAAGCTCGGGAAGTACGAGTCCGGCGCCGGCAAGGCCGCCAAGGGCCAGGACAAGCTCAACAGGTCCATGAAGGGCAACATCCTCGCCCGCCTGATCGAGCTGTTCATGCCGCTCATCGAGAAGATCGTCGACATGGCGATGCGCTCGAAGACCATGCAGACGATCATGAAGAAGGCCTTCAGCGCCATCAAGACCGTCATCAGCTCGGTCATGAAGGCCATCGGCCCGATCATGAAGAAGGCCGGTCAGCTGATCAAGACGGTCTGGAACGGCATCAAGAAGGCCATCTCCACCGTCGTCAAGGCCGTCGCCACCGTCATCAAGACCTACGTGAAGATCTGGAAGACGGTCATCACCACGGTCATGAAGGCGATCAAGACGGTCATCAGCGCCGTCTGGAACGGCATCAAGGCCGTCATCACGCCGATCGTCAACTGGATCAAGACCGTGATCCCGAAGGCCTTCAGCGCCGTCAAGGACAAGATGTCCTCCATCTGGAACGGCCTCAAGGACATCGCGTCCCGGGCGTTCGAGGGCATCAAGAACGGCGTGAAGGGTCCGATCAACGCGGTCATCGGCCTCATCAACGGCATGATCGGCAGCCTGAACCGGGTCAAGGTCAGCGTCCCGAGCTGGGTCCCGCTCGTCGGCGGCAAGACCTTCGGCGTCAACATCCCGACCATCCCCATGCTCGCCACCGGTGGTGTCGTCATGCCCCGCCACGGCGGTGTCCCGGCGATCCTCGCCGAGGCCGGCGAGGCCGAGGCCGTCCTCCCGCTCTCCAAGCTGGACCGGCTGCTCGCCCAGACCGCCCGCCGCGCCCGCATGTCGGCCCACACACAGGCAGGCGGCGCGGGAGCCACCCTGCACATCGAGCACTATCACGCGGCGCGGGGCACCGACCCGCAGTCGACGGCGAACGCGCTGATGTACCTGGCGAAGGCACGCGGATGAGTGCCGCCGCAGTCGCCATGCCACGGTTCGGCGCGGTCACTCCGGTGATGAGCTCCCTGCGGCAGGGCGCCGCTCAGGCGGGCGACTCGCTCAAGCGGCTCAAGCAGGGCGTCCAGCAGGCGGCCGGCGGCATGTCCACGTTCGCCACCGGCCTGCGCACCACCGGTTCCTCCCTACGCACCCTCGGCACCAACGCCTCCGGCGCCGCGACCGCCGTCCGTAAGATCCAGCAGTCCAAGGCGGCCACCGGCATCCGCAGGACGGGCACCGCCGCGGGCAAGGCCAGGACCGCCGTCGGCAAGATCGGCACCGGCATCGGCGGCCTGGTCGCGATCCTCGCGCCCCTGCTGCCCGTCACCGATGTCATAGCCAAGCTGATGGAGACCTACGGCACCGTCATGACCGTCGCCTCCATCGCGATGACCGGCATCAACGTCGCCATGCGCGCCAACCCGATCGGCTTCCTCGTCGGCATCCTCGTGCCCGTCGCCGCGTACCTCATCGAGCTCGCCGTCAACTCCCAGACCGGTCAGAAGTTCCTCAAGCAGGCCTTCCAGGCCGCTCTCAAGGTCTTCCAGGCGATCTGGAAGTTCCTCTCGCCGATCATGAAGGTGCTCGGTCAGGCCGTCGGGACGTACTTCAAGGCGTACCTCACCCTGTTCAAGACCGCCCTGAAGATCGTCGGAGCCGCGATCAACGGCATCTCCAAGATCCGCGGCGCCGTCACCTCCGCCTCCAACGCGCTGCGCGGGATCGCCTCGCGCACCCTGGGCGGGATCAAGAACGCGGTCAAGCCGGTCGTCTCCTTCATCACGGACAAGATCCCCGGCTTCTTCCGTACCGCCAAGGACGCGGTGAGCAAGGCCCTGCGCGGGATCGGCGATCTCATCAAGGGCGCCCTGAGCGCCGTCGTCGGCGTCGTCAAGGGCCCGATCAACGGCCTCATCGCCTTCGCCAACTGGATCATCGACGGTCTCAACAAGCTGACCGTGTCGATCCCGCTCACGGACAAGAAGTTCGGCGTCGACATCGACAAGATCCCGATGCTCGCAGACGGCGGTGTCGTCTTCCCCGGAGCCGCCGACGCCCCGCGCATCGACTCGCTCACCGTGCTGGAGAACCGCCGCGTCCCGGCCCTCACCGAGCCGGACCGGCCGCCGCACCGCATACGGGAGTTCCGCGAGGAGCCCGGCGCCGGCCCCCGGTCGACCGCCGAGGACCTCCTCTTCCTGGCGACCGCGCACCGCTGACCGTCGAGCGACCGACTGTCGAACGACCGACCGTCGAACGACCGACCGTCGAGCGGCCGACCGTCACCACCGACCGCGCACCGCCGACCGCCCACCGCACCGCCCACCACCGACACTCCATCAGAAGTGAGGTGACCGGCCCATGGCCGAGAACACAACCGCATACGCCGGAAACGCCTACACCGCAGACCTCGCGCCCGGCTCACTGATCACCCAGGACGGGCAGATCCAGTGGGCCGGGCTTCTCATCGGCCCCGGCACCCCCTTCGCCGTCGACCGCTCCGGCCTCACCGGCTGGGAGGACCTGCCCGAGTACGACTCCTCCGACGCCGACCGCCCCACCTCGCACGGCGCCTGGCCGGGATCCCGGTACGCCAAGCCGCGCAAGGTCGGCGGGACGATCGTGCTGATACCGGAGTACAAGGCGGCCCCCGAGGCCATCCGCGCCCTGCGGCAGGCGCTCGCCCTGCTCGACGAGGAGCGCTGGCTGACCGTACAGCTCCACGGCGAACTGCTCGCCGTACGCGCGCGGATCGCCCAGCGCGTGGTCCCCGCCGACCAGGGCTTCGCCACCCAGGGCAGTTCGAAGATGTCCATCCAGTGGCTGGCCGCCGACCCGCGCCGCTACGTCGTCAACGAGCAGACCGCCACCACCACCGCCCCGCAGCCCGAGTCCGGCCTCACCTGGCCGCTGACCTGGCCGCTCAAGTGGGGCGAGGCGAAGAGCACCGGCGACGCCGTCGTCGACAACACCGGCTCCGCCCCCACCCACCCGGTGATCGTCTTCCGCGGCCCGTGCTCCACGCCGACCGTCACCGAACGCACCAGCCGGCGCCGACTGCGGTACGCGATCGACCTGGCCGCCGGCGACGAGCTGACCGTGGACACCGTCAACGGCACCGTGATGCTCAACAACACCGCCTCCCGCCGGCACACGGCGATGGCCGACTCCAGCCCGGAGGAGCTCTTCCTGCTCGATCCGGGCCGCACGGAGCTGTCCTTCCGGCCCGACGCCTCCACCCCGGACGCCCTGATGACGGTCCGCTGGCGCAGCGCCGAGTGGTGACCGCAGCCCCCTTCCCCCACTCCCAGAAGAGGTGAACCCATGACCGTACGGGCCGCCTGGCTCCAAACCGAGGGCCAGACCCGCGAGGACACCCGTCTCACCCTGGCCGCCCTGCTCACTCCCAGCGGTCAGGCCCCGGAGGAGACCCCGCTGCGCTCCCGGCCGGGCATCGTGCCGGGCGGCTTCGTCCTGACCGGAACCGCTCCCATGGAGTGCACGATCGGCACGGGACGCGCGATCGTCCAGGGCAACGACACCCGTCAGGGCGCCTACCTGGTCAGCTGCGTCTCGCCGGAGAAGATCACCATCGAGGACGGTGACCCGCAGTACGACCGCATCGACCTGATCGAACTGGCCGTGGTCGACGTCGACTACGACAAGACCGGCACCACCGAGGCCGTCATCCGCCTGGTCAAGGGCAAGCCTGAGGCCTCCCCGACCGCTCCGGCGACCGGCCCGGGCAGCACGATCCCGCTCTACACGATCCGCGTCCCGAAGGCCGCCTCGGCCGGCACCGGCGGCATCGCCTGGACCGGCGGCGGCGTCACCACCCAGCACTGGGCGGTGGTGGCGCTCGGCGGCATCATGCCCACCAGCGGCTTCAAGGGCGCGTACGTCGGCCAGTACCGCGACGCGGGCGGCATGCTCCAGCGCTGGGACGGCGCGACCTGGAGCTCGTACCCGAAGGCGCTCGGCGGCATCGCCCCCTCTTCGGTGACGGCCGGCGGCTACACCGGCCAGTACCGGGACAACGCCGGGATCCTGCAGCGCTGGGACGGCTCCAACTGGCAGTACGTCGAGGGCAGATCGAAGATCCTCTTCAGCGCCTCGCAGACCGCCTCCCAGTCCATCGCCCCCAACACCTGGACCACGCTCGCCTTCCAGAGCACCGACGTGGACGACGGCCCCGGCTGGGACGGCTCCACCACCTACACCGTGCCGCGCGCCGGCTGGTGGCGCGTCTCGGGGCACGTCGTGTTCGCCAACGACTCCCAGACCGGCATGCGCGGCGCCCGTGTCGTGGTCAACGGCGTCGGCGTCCTGCGCTGCACCTGGCTCGTGCCGGCCGGCGCCGGAGCCGTCGCCGTCGGCGGCCAGGGCCTGCTCAAGCTCACCGCGGGCTCCACGATCACGCTGGCCGGCTACCAGACGCACACCGCGGCGGTGAAGACCCTCGGCGGCTCCGGCTACGCCGGCAACCTCTCCGCCGAGTGGATCAAGTCCTGACCCGCCCGTCCCCCGCTCTTCTCTGATTGGAGACACCATGAACCTGCGCAGCAGCTGGGTCGCCGAGACCGGCCAGACCCGCGAGGACACCCGCCTCAACCAGGTCGGCGCGACCACCCCCGCCAACCCCGTCCAGGTCCGCTCCGGCATCCTGCCGGGCTCGTACGACGGCCAGTACCGGCTGTCCGGCTTCTGGATGTTCGGCTCCGCCGCCATGTCGGCGACCGTCTCCGAGGGCCGGGCCGTCATCCAGGGCGACATCTCCCAGGGCATGTACCCGGTGACGCTGCCCACGTCGGAGACGATCACCTTCGGTGCGGGCAACGCCCAGTTCAACCGGATCGACCTGGTCGTTCTGAAGATCTACGACAACGTCTACGACGCCACCCAGCGCAACGAGGCGAAGATCGAGATCATCCAGGGCAAGGCCGAGCCCGACCCGAAGGCGCCGCTCGCACCGCCGCGCAGCCTCGCGCTGTACGAGGTGACCGTTCCGGCCGGCGCCAGCGCCGGCAACGGCGGTATCCCGTGGAACACCGCCCTCAGGGACCTGCGCACGCCGGTCGTCGCCGTCGGCGGCATCATCCCGGTCGAGGGGCCGGTCCTGCCGGGCGCCCACCCGGGCCAGTACCAGGACACGGCGGACGGCCAGTTCCAGCGCTGGGACGGCGGCAAGTGGGTGTCGTACCCGGCGGCGATCGGCGGCATCATCCCGTCCTCCGCCTCCACCACCCCGGCCAGCTACACCGGCCAGTACCGGGACGGTGCCGGCGGCCAGCTCCAGCGGTGGAACGGCTCGGCGTGGGCCCCGGCGGTCCCGGGGCCGTACTACAACGACAACACGGACGCGGGGTACACCACGTCGGCGACGTACACCCCGACCCTGGTGGAGCGGACCTCGAACCTCTCCCTGACCTTCACCGCGCCGCCGTCCAAGGCCGTCCTGGTCAACTTCGGCGCCCGGACGAGGGGGTCGAACGACTACTACTCGTACATGGCCCTGCGGCTCACCCAGGGCAGCACCGTCGTGCAGGAGCCCAGCGACGACTACGCCGTCATGGCGGCGACCGTGCACTCCCTGTCGCTCTCCATGAGCCGGCGGCTGTCGGGCCTGGTCGCCGGAGCCTCGTACACGCTGACCGCCTACTACCGCGTCGTCGCCAATCCGTCCGGTGTGAAGGCCTGGTTCGACAACTCCTTCATCCGCGTCGACCCGCAGGCCTGATCCACGGACCCCAGGAGACCCTCATGACCCTGCACTCAGGCTGGCTCACGCCCTCGGGGCAGACCCGCGTCGCCACCCGTCACACCGCACTGGGCGCGACCCTCACGACGGGCCCGCTCTCCTCCCGGTCCGGCATCCTGCCGGGCACCACCGACGGCAAGTACCGCGTCGGTGGCCTGTGGATGAGCTCGACCGGCCCGATGACGGCCACCGTCTACACCGGCCGGGCGGTGATCCAGGGCACGAACGCCGAGGGCGCCTACCCGGTCGCGCTCGACCAGGACACCTCGATCACCTTCGCCGACGGCGACCCGCTCAACCCGCGCATCGACCTCGTCGTGCTGCGCGTGTACGACAACGACGTCGAGAGCCCCGGGCGGCACGAGGCGGTCGTCGAGATCGTCCGGGGCCAGCCGAAGGCCGCTCCGGAGAAGCCCGCGGTGCCGCCGCGTTCGCTCGCGCTGTTCTCCGTCAAGGTGAAGGCCGGTGCCTCCGCCGGCACCGGTGGCATCGACTGGTCGGCCGGCGCGTCCACCGACCTGCGCGTGACCACCGTCGGCGTCGGCGGGATCCTGCCCGTCTACAACAACGGCGCCGACTTCGGCTCGTATCCGGGCCAGTATCGGGACAACGACAACGCCCACGTCCTGCAGCGCTGGAGCGGCACCGAGTGGGTCCCGTATCCGAAGGAGGTCGGCGGGATCGCGCCCAGCGGGGTCCTGACCGCCGGCAGCTACATCGGACAGTTCCGCGAGGCGAACGGCGTCCTCCAGCGGTGGAACGGCAGCGTGTGGGCGACCTACCACCCGCCGGTCGAGGTGGAGAGCGCCACCACCGGTGCGATCGCGCTGCCCGGCTGGACCGTCGTGTCCTTCTCGGGCCGGCGCACCCGCGGCATCGCGCACGTGCTGCTCTCCGTGACCCGCAACGGCGCCACCATCACCGCCACCAACGCGGGCCACATCCCCGACGAGCCGCTGTGCACCCTGCCCGCCGGATGGCGCCCCGCCATCGACTACGAGGCCTCGGCGAGCGACGGCATCGGCAGCGGCAGCGGCAACTTCTGGACCAACGGGCAGGTCAACCTGCGCACCTGGTCACCCAACGGCACGCTCGAAGCCGGCCGCCACGTCCGCCTCAGCGCCACCTACATCCTTCCGTGAGGGCCTCCGCATGAGTCTCGACACGCCCTACCGGGCGATCTTCTGCGATCTGATCACCGACCAGACACTCGACATCCTGCCTCTGCGGGACGTCTCCTTCGACGACTACATCGGCAAGGCCGGCTCCATGTCCGGCACCATCCCCATCCCGAACAAGGAGATCGCCGACCGGGTCAAGAAGGTCCGCGAAGGCCGCACCGCGGTCTACCTGGAGCGCGGCGGCGACCTGTGGTGGGGCGGCATCGTCTGGACCAGCACCCTGCAGTCCAGCGGACGCGGGGTACTGACCCTCTCCCTCCAGGCCGCGACCTTCGACTCGTACGCGGGCCGGCGGCGCATCCGCACCGAGATCAAGTACACCGACACCGAGCAGTTGGACATCGCCCGCGGGCTGTGGACCGAGCTGACGAGGGGCGGCTTCCAGATCGAGTTCGGGGAGGAGGCCTCCGAGGTCAAGCGGACCGTCAGCTGGCGCCCCGGCGACGAGACCGTCTACCTGGAGGCGCTGGACCAGCTCGCCGCCCTGCGGGACGGATTCGAGCACCAGATCCTGGTGTACCGGGACCCGGTCACCGGCAGGCGCATCCGGCAGCTGCGGCTCGGCTCGCCCCAGATCCGTACCGGCGCCACTGACCTCATCTTCGACCGGCCGGGCGCGATCCTGTCGTACTCCTTCCCCTGGGACGCGACCCGTGGCGGCACCACCGCCCTGGCCCGCGGCGCGTCCACCAACAGCAACGCCGCCGCCGAGTCCCGGCCGCTCGTCTCCCGCGAGCAGGTGGCCACCGACCTGCTCGCCGACGGCTGGCCGCTGATCGACCTGTCCTCGGACCACAACGAGGTCACGGATCAGCTCACGCTCGACTCCCTGGCCGCCGCGGAACTCGGCCAGGCGCGCGGCGCCGTGGTCATCCCGGCGATCAGCATCCGCCTCGGCGGGATCGTCCCGCCGGCGCTCCTGGGGCGCGTGGCCCGCGTCCGGATCACCGACGAGTGGTTCGCGGACGGCCTCGACGCCCGCTACCGCATCATCGGCGTCAAGGTCACCCCCCAGGAGCGCGGCCGCCCCGACACCGCCGAGCTCTACCTTGAGGAGGCCTGATGCCCCAGCTGCCCGAGGACATCATCGACCGGCTGAACCAGATGGAGCGCCGGCTCAAGGCGCTCTCCACCGCCGTCAACACCCGTCCGGCCCAGAACCAGGTCACCAACGGCCAGTTCACGGTCAACCGGACCAACAACGACAACACCACCTCGCCCGTCCTGCTGATGGGCGGCAGCGCACCGGGCACGACCAGGCCCGTCATCCGGATCTTCGACGGCTACAACCACGAGATCTTCGCGGACGACATCCTGACCGGCGGTCTCGCCCGGCCCTGGCTGCAGCTGATGCCCCCGATGGACATGAACCACACCCGGTGGCCGTCCACCACCAGCGCCGCCTTCACCAGCATCGCCCAGTCCTTCAACCCGGTCTGGCAGCCGAAGATGCGGATGACGGTCTACACGAAGGTCTCCGGCACCGGGGTCACCGGCCAGGTGAAGGTCCTCGTCGACGGCCAGCAGTTCGGCCCGACGGTCACCGCCGGCTCGACCTTCGACCACACCGGCCTGCTGCCCGTCGACTTCCCGACCAAGTTCGGCAAGGTGATGACCGTCGAGATCCACGCCCTGGCCAGCGGCGGCACGGTCTACGCCCAGCCCGTCCTGATGTACGGCACCCAGACCTGACCCGCCCCGACGAGGAGCCCACCATGAACATCGACCCCACACAGCCCTGGGGCGTGGCCATCGACTACGCGGGCCGCGCCACCGTCACCGAGACGGGCCACACCCTCGACGTACGCGTCTTCGACAACAGCATCGGAGGCACCCTGGAACGGGACCCGATGACGGGCGAGTACCCGCAGGTGTACGTCACCGCCCAGGTCACCGAGACCGGCGATGCGGATGCCGCCCTGCGGGGCTCCGGCATGGTCATCGTCCACGGCCAGGGCGGCAACCCGATCGTGCCCGACCCGACCGCCGTCGAGCGCGCCGTGACCGCCGCCCTCGCCGACTTCGAGAACCGCCGGGCCGCCTACGCCGCACTGTGCGCGACCTGGGCGCCGGAACCGGCCCCGGAGCCCACCCCGGACCCGGCCCCGGAGGCCCCCGAGCCCCCGGCCGAGTAGCCCGCCAAGGCCACCGCCCACCCTCGTACGCCCGCCCCCGTGCGGGCCTTTCCCATTTCTGGAGGACACCAGATGGCCACTCCCCTCTCCGCGGACCGGCTCGTCGCCGCGCTCCGCGCCGAAGGCGTCAAGGTCGTCGAGCACGACGGCTGGCGCACCCACCACCGCAACCAGGCGGGCGCCTGGGGCCCGGTGGTCGGTGTGATGATCCACCACACCGTCTCCAGCGGCACCAGCCAGTCCGTCGAGCTCTGCTACAACGGGTACGCCGGTCTGCCGGGCCCCCTCTGCCACGGCGTGATCGCCAAGGACGGCACCGTCCACCTCGTCGGCAGCGGCCGCGCCAACCACGCCGGCGGCGGCGACCCCTCCGTCCTCCAGGCCGTGATCACCGAGACGTACGGGGACCGGCCGCCCGCCCCCCGCGAGCACCAGGGAAGCTCCGGCGCCGTCGACGGCAACTCCCGCTTCTACGGCTTCGAGTGCGTCAACCTCGGCAACGGCACCGACCCCTGGCCGGCCGCCCAGCTCGAAGCCATCGAGCGGGCCTCCGCCGCGCTCTGCCGGGCCCACAGCTGGGGCGCCAAGTCCGTCATCGGGCACCTGGAGTGGTCCGACTGGAAGAGCGACCCCCGCGGCTTCGCCATGCCGGTCATGCGCGAGCGGGTCCAGAAGCGGCTCGGCGCCGCCCCCTCGAAGGGCACGACCGCCCCCGCCAAGCCGGCCGCCCCGCGCTACCAGCCCTTCCCCGGCACGTCGTTCTTCAAGAACAACCCCAGCTCGCCGATCATCACCGCGATGGGCCGCCGGCTGATGGCCGAGGGCTGCGGCCGCTACCGGGTCGGCCCCGGTCCGCGCTGGTCGGAGGCCGACCGGCAGTCGTACGCCGCGTGGCAGCGCAAGCTCGGCTTCAGCGGCTCCGACGCCGACGGCTGGCCGGGCCTCATGTCCTGGAACGCGCTCAAGGTCCCGTACACCAAGTAAAGGCCCCCGTACCCCACGTAAAGGAGTCCCCATGTCCGACGCCGCCAGGCGCACGGCCCGTACCGTCCTGCAGTCCGCCGTCGGTATCGCCGTCGTGCTCCCCGCGATCGTCGATGCCTCCGGCATCCCCGCGACCCTCCCCTGGGTCGCCGCCGCCCTGGCCGTGGCCGGCGGTCTGACCCGTGTCATGGCCGTCCCCGGTGTCCAGAACCTGCTGCCGGCGTGGCTGCGCAGCGGCTCCCCGGGCGGTGCCGATGACCGACTCTGATCAGCACGACCCGGTCACCGTCGCGCTCGAACTGGAACGGCTGCGCGGCACCCTGGAGGCCGGCTTCGCCCGCGTCGACGGCTCGCTCGCGCTGCTCGTGCAGCGCAGCGACCAGACCGACAAGCAGCTCGCCGACATGGAGACCCGCCTCGACGCCCTGGAGCGCGCCCGCTGGCCCCTGGCCAGCATCGCCGCGCTGACGGCGAGCGCGGGTCTGATGCTCGCGGTCTGGGAGCTGGCGGGGCGGTAGCCCCTCAGTTCCAGAGACAGCCCCAGAGACAGTTCCAGAGCTAGTTCCAAAGACGCCGAAGGGCGGCCACCCCACGGGGTGACCGCCCTTCGGTTTCGATCTACTTACTGGTTGTACGGACCGTAGTCGTAGTCCTCCAGCGGGACGGCCTGGCCGGAGCCGGTGCCGAACGGCGAGTAGTCGATGTCGTCGTAGCCGACGGCCGAGTACATCGCGGCCTTGGCCTCCTCGGTCGGCTCGACCCGGATGTTGCGGTAGCGGGACAGGCCCGTACCGGCCGGGATGAGCTTACCGATGATGACGTTCTCCTTGAGGCCGATCAGGGAGTCCGACTTGGCGTTGATCGCCGCGTCGGTCAGAACCCTGGTCGTCTCCTGGAAGGACGCCGCCGACAGCCACGACTCGGTGGCGAGCGAGGCCTTGGTGATACCCATCAGCTGCGGACGGCCGGAGGCCGGGTGGCCACCCTCCGTCACGACCCGACGGTTCTCGGTCTCGAACTTCGAGCGCTCGACGAGCTCGCCCGGCAGCAGCTCCGCGTCGCCGGACTCGATGATCGTCACACGGCGCAGCATCTGCCGGATGATGATCTCGATGTGCTTGTCGTGGATCGACACACCCTGCGAGTTGTAGACCTTCTGGACCTCGCCGACCAGGTGGACCTGGACCGCGCGCTGACCGAGGATCCGCAGCACGTCGTGCGGGTTGGTGGCACCCACGGTGAGCTTCTGGCCCACCTCGACGTGGTCGCCCTCGCCCACCAGCAGACGGGCACGCTTCGAGATCGGGAACGCCGTCTCGTCGCTGCCGTCGTCCGGGGTGACGACGATCTTCTTGGTCTTCTCGGTCTCCTCGATACGGACGCGGCCGGCCGCCTCCGAGATCGGGGCGACACCCTTGGGCTGACGAGCCTCGAAGAGCTCGACGACACGGGGCAGACCCTGGGTGATGTCGTCACCGGCCACACCACCGGTGTGGAAGGTACGCATCGTCAGCTGGGTACCGGGCTCACCGATGGACTGGGCCGCGATGATGCCGACGGCCTCACCGATGTCGACCAGCTTGCCGGTGGCCAGCGAGCGTCCGTAGCAGAAGGCACAGGTGCCGACCGCGGACTCACAGGTCAGGACCGAGCGGGTCTTGACCTCCTCGACACCCGCGTTGACCAGGGCGTCGATGAGCACGTCACCCAGGTCGACGTTGGCCGGCGCGATGACCTTGCCGTCCACGACGACGTCCTCGGCGAGCATCCGCGCGTACACGGAGGTCTCGACGTCGTCCGTCTTCCGCAGGATGCCGTCGGCACCCTTCTCGGCGATCCGCAGCTTCAGACCGCGCTCGGTGCCGCAGTCCTCCTCGCGGATGATCACGTCCTGCGAGACGTCCACCAGACGACGGGTCAGGTAACCCGAGTCGGCGGTACGCAGGGCGGTGTCGGCCAGACCCTTACGGGCACCGTGCGTCGAGATGAAGTACTCGAGGACGGAGAGACCCTCACGGAAGGACGCCTTGATGGGACGCGGGATCGTCTCGTTCTTGGCGTTCGACACCAGACCACGCATACCGGCGATCTGCCGCATCTGCATCATGTTTCCTCGGGCACCCGAGTCAACCATCATGAAGATGGGGTTCGTCTTGGGGAAGTTCTCGTTCATGGCCTCGGCAACCTCGTTGGTCGCCTTGGTCCAGATCGCGATGAGCTCCTGAGTGCGCTCTTCCTTGGTGATGAGACCGCGCTCGTACTGCTTCTGGACCTTCTCGTCCAGCGCCTCGTAGCCCTTGACGATCTCCTTCTTCGCCTCGGGAACGACGACGTCGGAGATGGCCACGGTGACGCCGGAACGGGTCGCCCAGTAGAAGCCCGCCGCCTTCAGGTTGTCGAGCGTCGCCGCCACGATGACCTTGGGGTAGCGCTCGGCGAGGTCGTTGACGATCTCGGAGAGCTGCTTCTTGCCGACGGAGTAGTCGACGAACGGGTAGTCCTCGGGCAGCAGCTCGTTGAAGAGCGCGCGGCCCAGCGAGGTCCGCAGCCGGAACGAGTCACCCTGCTGCCACTGCGGCTCGCCCTCCTCGGCGACCGGGGGAACCCAGCCGCGCGGAGGAACGGTGCCGATCGGGAAGCGGATGTCGATCTGCGACTGCAGCGCCAGCTCACCGGCGTCGAACGCCATGATCGCCTCGGCCGTGGAGCCGAACGCGCGGCCCTCGCCCTTGGTGTCACGCAGCTCACCGTCGGTGGTCAGGAAGAACAGACCGAGGACCATGTCCTGGGTCGGCATCGTGACCGGACGGCCGTCGGCCGGCTTGAGGATGTTGTTCGAGGACAGCATCAGGATGCGGGCCTCGGCCTGCGCCTCCGCGGAGAGCGGCAGGTGCACGGCCATCTGGTCACCGTCGAAGTCCGCGTTGAACGCGGTGCAGACGAGCGGGTGGATCTGGATGGCCTTGCCCTCGACCAGCTGGGGCTCGAAGGCCTGGATGCCGAGGCGGTGCAGCGTGGGCGCACGGTTCAGGAGAACCGGGTGCTCGGCGATGACCTCTTCGAGGACGTCGTACACGACCGTGCGGCCGCGCTCGACCATCCGCTTGGCGCTCTTGATGTTCTGCGCGTGGTTCAGGTCGACCAGGCGCTTCATCACGAACGGCTTGAAGAGCTCCAGGGCCATGGCCTTGGGCAGACCGCACTGGTGCAGCTTCAGCTGCGGACCGACGACGATGACGGAACGCGCGGAGTAGTCCACACGCTTACCGAGCAGGTTCTGACGGAATCGACCCTGCTTGCCCTTCAGCATGTCGCTGAGGGACTTCAGCGGACGGTTGCCGGGGCCCGTGACCGGGCGACCGCGACGGCCGTTGTCGAAGAGGGCGTCGACCGCCTCCTGGAGCATCCGCTTCTCGTTGTTCACGATGATCTCGGGGGCACCGAGGTCGAGCAGACGCTTCAGACGGTTGTTGCGGTTGATCACACGGCGGTACAGGTCGTTGAGGTCGGAGGTCGCGAAGCGGCCACCGTCCAGCTGCACCATCGGACGCAGGTCCGGCGGGATCACCGGCACGCAGTCGAGAACCATGCCCTTGGGGCTGTTCGCGGTCTGCAGGAACGCGGAGACGACCTTGAGGCGCTTGAGCGCACGGGTCTTCTTCTGGCCCTTGCCGGTACGGATGATCTCGCGGAGGCGCTCGGCCTCCTCCTCGAGGTCGAAGGACTCCAGGCGCTTCTGCAGAGCGGCCGCGCCCATCGAACCGTCGAAGTACGTGCCGAAGCGGTCACGCAGCTCGCGGTAGAGGAGCTCGTCGCCCTCCAGGTCCTGGACCTTGAGGTTCTTGAAGCGGGTCCAGACCTCGTCGAGACGGTCGATCTCGCGCTGCGCACGGTCGCGCAGCTGCTTCATCTCACGCTCGGCGCCCTCGCGCACCTTGCGGCGCACGTCGGCCTTGGCACCCTCGGCCTCGAGCTCGGCCAGGTCGGTCTCGAGCTTCTTGGCGCGGGCCTCCAGGTCGGAGTCGCGGCGGTTCTCGATCTGCTGACGCTCGACGGAGACGTGGGCCTCCAGCGACGGCAGGTCACGCGTGCGGCGCTCGTCGTCGACGAACGTGATCATGTACGCGGCGAAGTAGATGACCTTCTCGAGGTCCTTCGGCGCGAGGTCGAGCAGGTAGCCAAGGCGCGACGGGACGCCCTTGAAGTACCAGATGTGGGTGACGGGAGCGGCGAGCTCGATGTGGCCCATCCGCTCACGACGCACCTTGGCGCGGGTGACCTCGACGCCACACCGCTCACAGATGATGCCCTTGAAGCGGACACGCTTGTACTTGCCGCAGTAGCACTCCCAGTCCCGGGTCGGACCGAAGATCTTCTCGCAGAAGAGTCCGTCCTTCTCGGGCTTCAGGGTGCGGTAGTTGATGGTCTCGGGCTTCTTGACCTCGCCGTGGCTCCACTGACGGATGTCGTCAGCGGTGGCCAGACCGATCCGGAGCTCATCGAAGAAGTTGACGTCGAGCACTATGCGTCAATCCCTCTCAGGGTTGTAAGTCTTAGGGGTCTGATACGGGGGTCCTGGGGCCGGCCGGGGAACCATCGCTGGTGCCCCGGCCGGACTCCCGTCAGACCTCTTCGACGCTGCTCGGCTCGCGCCGGGACAGGTCGATACCGAGCTCCTCCGCTGCGCGGAAGACGTCCTCGTCGGTGTCGCGCATCTCGATGGACATGCCGTCCGAGGACAGCACCTCCACGTTGAGGCACAGGGACTGCATCTCCTTGATGAGCACCTTGAAGGACTCGGGGATGCCGGGCTCAGGGATGTTCTCGCCCTTGACGATGGCCTCGTAGACCTTCACGCGGCCGGTCACGTCGTCGGACTTGATCGTCAGCAGCTCCTGGAGGGCGTACGCGGCGCCGTATGCCTCCAGCGCCCACACCTCCATCTCACCGAAGCGCTGGCCACCGAACTGGGCCTTACCACCCAGCGGCTGCTGGGTGATCATCGAGTACGGACCGGTCGAACGGGCGTGCAGCTTGTCGTCGACCAGGTGGTGGAGCTTGAGGATGTACATGTACCCGACCGAGATCGGGTCCGGGAACGGCTCGCCGGAGCGGCCGTCGAACAGGCGCGCCTTACCGGTCGGGAGGACCATCCGGTCCCCGTCGCGGTTCGGGATGGTGTGCTGGAGCAGACCGGCCAGCTCGTCCTCACGCGCACCGTCGAAGACGGGGGTGGCGACGTTCGTGCCGGGCTCCACCTTGTCGGCGCCGATCGCCTGGAGGCGCTGCGCCCACTCGTCCGCGAGGCCGGAGACGTCCCAGCCGCGGCTGGCGAGCCAGCCGAGGTGGATCTCCAGGACCTGTCCCGGGTTCATTCGGGACGGGACACCCAGCGGGTTGAGGATGATGTCGACCGGAGTCCCGTCCTCGAGGAACGGCATGTCCTCGATGGGAAGGATCTTCGAAATAACACCCTTGTTGCCGTGACGGCCGGCGAGCTTGTCACCGTCGGTGATCTTGCGCTTCTGGGCGACGTAGACGCGGACCAGCTGGTTCACGCCCGGGGGAAGCTCGTCGCCCTCCTCGCGGTCGAAGACGCGGACGCCGATGACCTTGCCGGTCTCGCCGTGCGGCACCTTCAGCGAGGTGTCACGGACCTCACGGGCCTTCTCGCCGAAGATCGCGCGGAGCAGGCGCTCCTCCGGGGTCAGCTCGGTCTCACCCTTGGGCGTGACCTTGCCGACGAGGATGTCGCCGGCGACGACCTCGGCACCGATACGGATGATGCCGCGCTCGTCGAGGTCGGCGAGGACCTCCTCGGAGACGTTCGGGATGTCCCGGGTGATCTCCTCCGGGCCGAGCTTGGTGTCACGGGCGTCGACCTCGTGCTCCTCGATGTGGATCGAGGAGAGGACGTCGTCCTGCACGAGGCGCTGCGACAGGATGATCGCGTCCTCGTAGTTGTGACCCTCCCACGGCATGAACGCGACCAGCAGGTTCTTGCCGAGCGCCATCTCACCGTTCTCGGTGGCCGGACCGTCGGCGAGGACCTGGCCCTCGACGACCCGGTCACCCTCGGAGACGATGACCTTCTGGTTGACCGAGGTGCCCTGGTTCGAGCGGGAGAACTTGGCGATGCGGTACGTGGTGTACGTGCCGTCGTCGTTGGTGACGGTGATGTAGTCGGCCGAGACCTCCTGGATCACACCGTCCTTCTCCGCCTTGATGACGTCGCCGGCGTCCGTGGCACAGCGGTACTCCATGCCGGTACCGACGAGCGGGGCCTCCGACTTAATCAGCGGCACCGCCTGACGCATCATGTTCGCGCCCATGAGGGCACGGTTGGCGTCGTCGTGCTCGAGGAAGGGAATCATGGCCGTCGCGACCGACACCATCTGGCGCGGCGAGACGTCCATGTAGTCGACCTCGGTCGGCGGGACGTAGTCGACCTCGCCGCCACGGCGGCGGACCAGGACGCGCGGCTCGGTGAAGCGCAGCTCGTCGCTGAGGGTCGCGTTCGCCTGGGCGATGACGTAGCGGTCTTCCTCGTCGGCCGTGATGTAGTCGACCTCGTCGGTGACCTGACCGTCGACGACCTTGCGGTACGGCGTCTCGATGAAGCCGAACGCGTTGACGCGGCCGTACGAGGCGAGCGAACCGATCAGACCGATGTTCGGGCCTTCGGGGGTCTCGATCGGGCACATGCGTCCGTAGTGGGACGGGTGCACGTCACGGACCTCGAAGCCGGCCCGCTCACGGGAGAGACCACCCGGGCCGAGCGCGGACAGACGACGCTTGTGCGTCAGCCCGGACAGCGGGTTGTTCTGGTCCATGAACTGCGACAGCTGGCTGGTGCCGAAGAACTCCTTGATGGAGGCGACGACCGGCCGGATGTTGATCAGGGTCTGCGGCGTGATCGCCTCGACGTCCTGGGTCGTCATGCGCTCACGCACGACGCGCTCCATACGAGCCAGACCCGTGCGGACCTGGTTCTGGATGAGCTCGCCGACGTTGCGCAGACGACGGTTGCCGAAGTGGTCGATGTCGTCGGTCTCGACGACGATCTCCCGGCCCGACTCGCCGATCGTCTCGGTCTCGCCCGCGTGCAGCTTCACGAGGTACTTGATCGTGGCGATGATGTCGTCGGTGGTCAGGACACCGGCGTCCAGCGGCTCATCGGCGCCGAGCTTCTTGTTCACCTTGTAGCGGCCGACCTTGGCGAGGTCGTAGCGCTTGGGGTTGAAGTAGAGGTTCTCGAGCAGCGTCTGAGCGGCCTCGCGGGTCGGCGGCTCGCCCGGGCGCAGCTTGCGGTAGATGTCGAGCAGCGCGTCGTCCTGGCCCTGGGTGTGGTCCTTCTCCAGGGTGGCGCGCATGGACTCGTACTCGCCGAACTCCTGCAGGATCTGCTCGGTGGTCCAGCCGAGAGCCTTCAGAAGGACGGTGACGGACTGCTTGCGCTTGCGGTCGATGCGGACACCGACCATGTCGCGCTTGTCGATCTCCATCTCCAGCCAGGCACCCCGGGACGGGATGATCTTGGCCGAGAAGATGTCCTTGTCGGACGTCTTGTCGATCGAGGAGTCGAAGTAGACGCCCGGCGAGCGGACGAGCTGCGAGACCACGACACGCTCGGTGCCGTTGATGACGAAGGTGCCCTTGTTCGTCATGAGCGGGAAGTCGCCCATGAAGACCGTCTGGGACTTGATCTCGCCGGTCTCGTTGTTGGTGAACTCGGCGGTGACGAAGAGCGGGGCGCCGTACGTGAAGTCACGGTCCTTGCACTCGTCGATCGAGTTCTTCGGGGGCTCGAAACGGTGGTCGCGGAAGGTCAGCGACATCGACCCGGAGAAGTCCTCGATCGGCGAGATCTCCTCGAAGATCTCTTCCAGACCCGACTTCCTGGGGACGTCCTGTCCCGACTCGAGAGCTGCCTCGACGCGAGCCTTCCAGGCGGCGTTACCGAGCAGCCAGTCAAAGCTCTCGGTCTGCAGCGCGAGGAGGTTCGGAACCTCGAGGGGCTCCTTGATCTTTGCAAAGGAGATGCGCAGCGGGGCGGTGCTGGCGCCGTTGTTCGTATTGGTCGAGGCGTTGCGCGAGGCGGCCAAGAGGGGGTCCTTCCGAGGGCTCGGACTCACTACGCGCGTACCGGTTCCAAGCGGTGCACGGAGACGGATGTTCCTGGAATGAGCCGAAAGGCCAGGTCAGGTCGGTCCGGTCCACGTGCTCGTGCGAGGGGATGCCCCTGGTGACGGGCAGGGGGCAGCTAACAGGCAGCGCAAAGGGTCAGTGTAGCCACTTGGCCCACTGATGTCCAGGGCGAGTAATTCGCAACCCTCGTTGTTCTCAACTCCGCGGTACCTCGCGCCGTGCGGCGCACCTCGATACTGCCCGTTCCGCCGTCGATCCATGCCTCGGATACGGATCGTTGTGACGACGCGTCCTGAGAATTGCGCGCTGCGTGCGGTTCGTCAAGGCCCCCCGGTCGGCGGGGCGCACGGCGAAGATCACCATACTCCGCTCCGAACGGCTCGCAAGACCCGCGCCACGCCCGGCCGGGCGAACGCCGAAGGGCGACCACCCGGATGGGTGATCGCCCTTCGAAGGCGCCTGAGGGGCGCCTGAGCGAGTCAGGAGACTCGCGAGGTGTTTACTTGACCTCGACGGAGGCGCCGGCGGCCTTGAGGGACTCGGCAGCCTTCTCCGCGGCCTCCTTGGCGACCTTCTCGAGGACCGGCTTCGGGGTGCCGTCGACGAGGTCCTTGGCCTCCTTCAGGCCGAGGGAGGTCAGCTCACGCACGACCTTGATGACCTGGATCTTCTTCTCGCCGGCACCGGTGAGGATGACGTCGAACTCGTCCTTCTCCTCCTCGACCGGGGCGGCGGGGCCACCCTGGGCCGGGCCCGCGACGGCGACGGCCGCGGCGGTGACGTCGAACTTCTCCTCGAAGGCCTTGACGAACTCGGAGAGCTCGATGAGGGTCATCTCCTCGAACTGGGCGAGGAGGTCGTCCTGAGAGAGCTTCGCCATGATGGGCGATCCTTCCACTAAATCGGCAGGTGCCGGGTGTATTGAGAGGCGGGCGTACATTCGGCCCGCTGCGACCCGCGTACGTCGGTGACGCGGATCAATGCGAGAGCCGAGTTACTCGGCACCGCCCTGCTCTTCGAGCTTGACGCGAAGCGCCTCCGCGGTGCGGACGAACTTCGACGGCAGCGCCTGGAAGAGGGAGGCAGTCTGGGACTGCTTGCCCTTGAAGGCACCGGCCAGCTTGGAGAGCAGAACCTCGCGGGACTCGAGGTCCGCGAGCTTCTTGATCTCATCGGCGGACAGCGCCTTACCATCAAGGACACCGCCCTTGATGATGAGGTTCGGGTTGTCCTTGGCGAAGTCACGAAGACCCTTCGCCGACTCCACCGGGTCACCGGTGATGAAGGCAGCGCCCGTCGGACCGGTGAACTGGTCGTCGAGCGAGGTGATCCCGGCCTCGTTGGCCGCAATCTTGGTCAGCGTGTTCTTCACCACGGCGTACTGGGCGTTCTCACCGAGCGAACGGCGCAGCGTCTTGAGCTGAGCCACGGTGAGACCCCGGTACTCGGTCAGCACAACGGCGCTCGAGCTCTGGAACTTGTCCTTGAGCTCGGCTACCGCGGCAGCCTTGTCGGGCCTTGCCATAGAGCGTCGGCCTCCTTCCGGGTGATGAGGACCGCTCGGAAGGTGCTGAACAAAACAAAACGCCCCGGCGCAGGCGCACGGGGCTGAGCTCGACCGAATCGAATACGAACCGGGAACTTTCCACGATCACCTGCGCGGGTCGTTCGCATCTCTCAGCGAATCCTTCGGCCACCGCGTCCCTTACGAGAGCACGGCAACGACCAGCGGTCTTTGGCTTCTGGAGAACCATACGTGAACACGTACGAGTCAAGCAAATCGGGCCCCGCTCCTCCGGAGAGGTGCGGGGCCCGAGGCGTTTCAGAGCCGGCCCAGGGGGCCTTTAGAGAGGCCCGGAGGGCCTGTCACAGGGCTCAGACCGACGCCGGGTCCTCCTCGACGAGGAGGTTGCGGGTGCGGTTGGAGTCCAGCGGGATGCCGGGGCCCATCGTCGTCGTCAGGGTCGCCTTCTTGATGTAGCGGCCCTTGGCGGCGGACGGCTTCAGACGGAGGATCTCCTCCAGAGCCGCGGCGTAGTTCTCGACCAGCTTCGTCTCGTCGAAGGAGACCTTGCCGATGATGAAGTGCAGGTTCGAGTGCTTGTCGACGCGGAACTCGATCTTGCCGCCCTTGATGTCGTTGACAGCCTTCGCGACATCGGGGGTGACGGTGCCGGTCTTCGGGTTCGGCATGAGACCACGCGGGCCGAGGACGCGGCCGAGGCGGCCGACCTTGCCCATGAGGTCCGGGGTGGCCACAACGGCGTCGAACTCGTTCAGGCGGTTGCCCTTGGAGATCTCGTCGATGAGCTCGTCGGAGCCGACGATGTCGGCGCCCGCGGCGATCGCGGCCTCGGCACGGTCACCGGTCGCGAAGACCAGGACCCGGGCGGTCTTACCGGTGCCGTGCGGAAGGTTCACGGTGCCACGGACCATCTGGTCGGCCTTGCGCGGGTCGACACCCAGGCGGAAGGCGACCTCGACGGTTCCGTCGAACTTGGTGGCGGCGGTGTCCTTGGCGATACGGACGGCCTCGAGGGGGGCGTAGGTCCGCTCCCGGTCGATCTTGGCGTCCGCGGCGCGGAGTGCCTTGCTGCGCTTCACTGCTTCTCCTGCTTGGTTCAGGTGTGGAGTCGTGGTGCGGACCAGCGCTGGTCCTGCCACAGAGGTCACGAGGGGGCTGATCAGCCCTCGACCGTGATGCCCATGGAGCGGGCGGTGCCGGCGATGATCTTCGACGCGGCGTCCAGGTCGTTGGCGTTCAGGTCGGGCAGCTTGACCGTGGCGATCTCGCGGACCTGGGCGGCCGTGAGCTTGGCGACCTTGGTCTTGTGCGGCTCGCCGGAGCCCTTGTCCACACCTGCGGCCTTGAGGATCAGCTTGGCGGCCGGCGGAGTCTTGGTGATGAAGGTGAAGGAACGGTCCTCGTAGACCGTGATCTCCACCGGCACGACCATGCCACGCTGCGACTCGGTCGCGGCGTTGTAGGCCTTGCAGAACTCCATGATGTTGACGCCGTGCTGACCGAGCGCGGGGCCGACCGGCGGGGCCGGGTTGGCCGCACCGGCGTTGATCTGGAGCTTGATAAGCCCCGTGACCTTCTTCTTCTTGGGAGGCATTGCTCTCTCCGGGTCCTAGTGAGAGTGTTCAGCCCGCCATCCGGTCATCCGGATGGAGGCATACCGCACCACGATAACGGGTATAGAGCTGCGGCTAAAAACCGAGCAGGTCAGAGCGGCTACAGGAGCCGCTCTGACCTGGTCGGAAACCTGTGAGGGTCGAGGGTCAGTTCTTCTGGATCTGGTCGAAGCTGAGCTCGACCGGGGTCTCGCGACCGAAGATCTCGACGAGGCCCTTGACCTTCTTGGAGTCGGGGTTGATCTCGTTGATCGTGGCCTGGAGGGTGGCGAAGGGACCGTCGGTGACGGTGACCGAGTCGCCGACCTCGAAGTCGAGCACCTGGACCTCGACCTTGCGGGCCGGAGCCGGCTTGCCCTCGGCCTCGGCGGCCTCGCGGGCGGCCTTCTCCTCGGCCTCCGGGGCGAGCATCTTGACGATCTCGTCCAGGGTCAGCGGGTACGGGTCGTAGGCGTTGCCCACGAAGCCGGTGACGCCGGGGGTGTTCCGGACGACGCCCCAGGACTCGTTCGTCAGATCCATGCGGACGAGAACGTAACCGGGCAGCTTGTTCTGCCGGACGTTCTTGCGCTCGCCGTTCTTGATCTGGACGATCTCTTCCTCGGGGACCTCGGCCTGGTAGATGAACTCCTCGACGTTCAGCGAGACGGCGCGCTGCTCGAGGTTGGCCTTCACGCGCTTCTCGTAGCCCGCGTAGGTGTGGATCACGTACCACTCGCCGGGCAGGCCGCGGAGCTCGTCGCGGAGGGCCTGGACCGGGTCGACCGGAGCGGCGGGCTCCTCGTCGGCCTCCTGGACCTCGGCCTCGACGTCGGTGTCCTCGACGTCGGTGTCCTCGTCGGACTGCTCGACCCCGGACTCGTCCTCGTCGGACTGGTCGTCCTCGGACTCGTCCTCGATGTGCAGAGCGGCCTCCTCGGCCGCCTCGCCCGCAGCGGCGTCAGCAGCCTCAGCCTGGTCCTCGTCGGCCGCCTCGACGATGTCGAGCTCGTCCTCGAGCGCCTCGACCTCGTCGAAGGCGTCGTTCAGGTTCGGGTCAGACACGGTGGCTGCTTCTTCCTGCGATACAGATGGGTGGAACAAAAAGTCAGCCGAAGACGTACTTGACTGCTTCCTGGAAGCCCAAGTCAATCACGGTTACGAGGCCGATCATGATGACGACGAAGATAATCACCACCGTGGTGTACGTCGTCAGCTGGCTACGAGTCGGCCAGACGACCTTGCGGAGTTCCGCGACGATCTGGCGGTAGAAGAGCGCGAGGCGGCCCAGAGGGCCCTTCTTCCCGCGTTTGCCGCCCTTGCGGGCCTTCTTCTTCGAGTCCGGAGCCTCGTCCTCGGCATCAGGCATGTCGATGGAGCCCACGGCGTCCGTCACGCTTCTCACCTGATCCCGGGTCATGGCAGTGCCGTGCCGGGTGGATCCGCACGGCGGTGCATTGAAGTACGTACATGCGCACACATCCTGGCGGTGTGTGTAGCAGGGCCGGAGGGACTTGAACCCCCAACCGCTGGTTTTGGAGACCAGTGCTCTACCAATTGAGCTACGACCCTTTGTGGCTACCCCAACCTACCGCATCGTGAGATGTGGTCGGTGCGGGCCAACGAGCAGTGAGTGTACGTGTTCATGAGCGCTGCGTCGAACAGAAAGCACGTCGGAGCCCCGCGGAGCCCTTCGAAGCGCCCCGGCAGGGGCCCGGCAGGGCCCTCCCGAAGGCCTCCGGGAGCCGTTCAGAACCCGGCCGCCGGCCCTCGTACGACCCTCGTAGGACCTTCGTAGGACCAGGAATGACCGATCCTGTCCGCTCACTGAAACCTGTGTGCCGGGTCGCGAGAGGGTCTGGGACGATGGGCCGCATGAGCGCTGCTACCCCTCCGACCGAGCGCCGGGTCTCCGCCCGCGTCGGTGCGATCTCCGAGTCCGCGACCCTCGCCGTCGACGCCAAGGCCAAGGCCCTCAAGGCCGCAGGGCGTCCGGTGATCGGTTTCGGCGCGGGTGAGCCCGACTTCCCGACGCCTGACTACATCGTCGACGCCGCCGTCGAGGCGTGCAAGAACCCGAAGTACCACCGCTACACGCCGGCCGGCGGTCTGCCGGAGCTGAAGGCCGCGATCGCCGCCAAGACGCTGCGCGACTCCGGCTACGAGATCGACGCCTCCCAGGTCCTGGTGACCAACGGCGGCAAGCAGGCCATCTACGAGGCGTTCGCCGCGATCCTCGACCCGGGCGACGAAGTCATCGTGCCCGCCCCGTACTGGACCACCTACCCCGAGTCGATCCGTCTCGCGGGCGGTGTCCCGGTCGAGGTCGTCGCCGACGAGACCACCGGCTACCGCGTCTCCGTCGAGCAGCTGGAAGCGGCGCGCACGGAGCGGACCAAGGTCGTCCTCTTCGTCTCCCCGTCCAACCCGACCGGCGCCGTCTACAGCGAGGCCGAGACCGAGGCGATCGGCCGCTGGGCCGTCGAGCACGGCCTGTGGGTGCTGACCGACGAGATCTACGAGCACCTGGTCTACGGCCACGCGTCCGCCGTCTCCCTCCCGGCGGTCATGCCCGAGCTGCGCGACAAGTGCATCGTGGTCAACGGTGTCGCCAAGACGTACGCCATGACCGGCTGGCGCGTGGGGTGGATCATCGGCCCGAAGGACGTGGTGAAGGCCGCGACCAACCTGCAGTCGCACGCCACGTCCAACGTGAGCAACGTGGCCCAGGTCGCCGCCCTTGCCGCGGTCTCGGGCAACCTGGACGCCGTCGCGGAGATGGGCCGCGCCTTCGACCGGCGCCGCCAGACGATCGTGCGGATGCTCAACGAGATCGAGGGCGTGCTCTGCCCGACCCCGGAGGGCGCGTTCTACGTGTACCCGTCGGTGAAGGCGCTGCTCGGCAAGGAGATCCGCGGCCGGCGTCCGCAGACCTCGGTCGAGCTGGCCGCGCTGATCCTGGACGAGGCCGAGGTCGCGGTGGTCCCGGGCGAGGCCTTCGGCACGCCGGGGTACCTGCGTCTGTCGTACGCGCTGGGTGACGAGGACCTGGTGGAGGGCGTGTCCCGGATGCAGAAGCTGCTCGCGGAGGCGCGCGACTGACCTGCTCTCAAGAGCAGGCTGACGGGTCCCCGGCTTCGGCCGAGGGCCCGTTTCTGCGTTCTAGACGGGACCCGATCGGGGAAAGGGGCTGTCCTCGTCGATTCGGGTGCGGCAAGATCCCCGGATGGAGCACGTTTCCGAGCACGGTTTCCGCGACATCAGCCTGCTGCCCAAGGCCCACCTGCATCTGCACTTCACGGGGTCGATGCGGCCCACGACGCTCATCGAGCTGGCCGACAAGTACGGCGTCCACCTCCCCGAGGCGCTGAGCAGCGGCACACCGCCCAAGCTGCGGGCGACCGACGAGCGCGGCTGGTTCCGCTTCCAGCGGCTGTACGACATCGCCCGGTCCTGCCTGCGGGAGCCCGAGGACATCCGGCGGCTGGTCCGCGAGGCGGCCGAGGAGGACGTGCGGGACGGCTCCGGGTGGCTGGAGATACAGGTCGACCCGACCTCGTACGCCCCTCTCCTCGGCGGTCTGATCCCGGCGATGGAGATCATCCTGGACGCGGTCGACGAGGCCGCGCGCGAGACCGGCCTCGGGATGCGGGTCCTGGTGGCCGCGAACCGGATGAAGCACCCCCTGGAGGCGCGCACGCTGGCGCGGCTCGCGGTGCGGTACGCGGACCGGGGCGTGGTCGGTTTCGGGCTCTCCAACGACGAGCGCCGGGGCATGGCCCGCGACTTCGACCGGGCCTTCGCGATCGCCCGCGAGGGCGGGCTGCTGGCGGCGCCGCACGGCGGCGAGCTGACGGGTCCGGCCTCGGTACGGGACTGCCTGGACGACCTGCGGGCGGCGCGGGTCGGTCACGGGGTGCGGGCGGCGGAGGACCCCCGTGTGCTGCGCAAGCTGGCGGAGAGGGGCGTGACCTGCGAGGTCTGCCCGGCGTCCAACGTGGCCCTCGGGGTGTACGAGAAGCCCGAGGACGTTCCGCTGCGGACGCTCTTCGAGGCGGGCGTCCCGATGGCCCTGGGCGCGGACGACCCGCTGCTCTTCGGCTCGCGGCTGGCGGCCCAGTACGAGATCGCCCGCCGGTACCACGCATTCACGGACGCGGAGCTGGCGGAACTGGCCCGCCAGTCGATTCGCGGCTCGGCGGCCCCTGAGGACGTCAGGTGCAAGCTTCTGTCCGGGATCGACGACTGGCTGGCGAGCCCGGCGGCCTGAACCGGCGCAGGGGCGGGTGGGCCTGGAACCCGATGTCGATCTCGGTCCATGCGCGTTGCGCGTGGGGCCCCAGGTACGGGGTGAGGGAGGCGACGAGGGCGTCCTGGCCTTTCCTGGCGCGCTTCTCCAGAGGGCCGAAGCCGGCGGCGGTCTCGAAGGCGGTGGCCGCGGCGGAGAAGACGTCACGCCCGCCGAAGAGGAACAGCGTGCGGGCGTGGACGGCGGGGCACAGCCATTCGGTGGCGCGCTCGTGGCGCCGCCCCGACTCCTCGTGCCAACCGGCCGCGTGCGCGGCGGTGCGGGCCTCGTTCGTACGG
Source organism: Streptomyces sp. NPDC015346 (assembly GCF_043078785.1). Classification (NCBI taxonomy): domain Bacteria; kingdom Bacillati; phylum Actinomycetota; class Actinomycetes; order Kitasatosporales; family Streptomycetaceae; genus Streptomyces; species Streptomyces sp. NPDC015346. The sequence continues at coordinate 420,443 of NZ_JBIBTW010000004.1, forward strand.
ACGGTGAGCGGTGTGCCGTTACGGAGCCGGGCGCGCAGCCCCGGCCAGGCGGAAGGCCGCAGGCCTGGGGAACGGTGGGCCAGGACGAGGTCGACCGGTGTGCCGGGGGCGTAGGCGCGGGGGAGGCTGTCGCGGAGCGGCACGTGGACGATGGTGTGCCGGGAGAAGGCGGCGAAGGAGAACAGCGCCGCCAGGCGGGACAGCCCGTCGTGGTCGCCGAGGAGGTAGCCCCAGCGATCGCCCAGCGGGTCGTTGAGGGTGGTGTGGCGCAGGGGCTGCCACGGCTGGACGATCCGGTAGGTGTGCGGGCCCGTGCGGGGCCTGAATTCACGGGCCTTCAGACGCATGCGGGTCAGCGTGACCGCCCCCCGTGCGCGCCGCAAGGTCATTTCCGGGTGGCGATTCCGGTCATCAGGGTGTGGGCGATCGAGGACGCGAAGGTGTCGACGTCGTGGGGTGGCTCCTTGCCGACCTTCGCGTCGTAGACGAAGGCGCGCTGCGCGCACGCGCCGAGCAGGAGTGACGCCGCCGCGAAGGTGTCGGCGCCGGCGTCGACGCGGCCGGCGGCCTGCTCGGCCCGCAGATAGGCGTCGAGGCGCTCCAGGGGCCGGTGCGGGCCTGCGTCCAGTCGGCGCATCGACGCGTCGTGCCGGGCCTTGAGCCGGGTCTCGGCGTAGAGGGAGGCGGCGATCGGGAAGCTCTCGGCGTAGAAGAGCGCGGCCTGGCGGGCGATCTCGGTGAGGTTCTCCTCCACCGTGCCCTTCCCCGGGTCGGCGGAGAGCCGGTCGAGCAGGGGCGCCAGCTTGGGAAGGCGTTCGCTCAGGACGGCGACGAACAGCTCCTCCTTGCCCGCGAAGTACTTGTAGAGGGCCGCCTCCGAGCAGCCCGCGCCCCGCGCGATCTCCTTGGTGGTGGTGCGGGCGAGACCGACCGTGGTCCACAGTTCGTGAGCCGCGTCGAGGATCCGTTCTCGCGTGGGCCTCTTCTCCATGGCTGCTCCAACCGCGCTTGACGAGAGGTGAGTGGACACTCACTCTAGGGGGTGAGTGAACACTTACCCACCCCAGGAGGGTGCGACATGAAGCTCACCGTCTTCGGCGCGACCGGCGGCGTCGGCCGAGAGATCGTCCAGCAGGCCCTGCGGGGCGGCCACGAGGTCACCGCGGTGGTCCGGGATCCCTCGCGATTCACCGTCTCCGGCGAGCGCCTGGAGGTCTACCGGGCGGATCTGACCGACCCCGGCACCCTGCGCGGCGCGGTCGCGGGCAGGGACGCGGTGCTCTCCGGCCTCGGCGCCCGCACGCGGGCCGACGCCGGTGTCGCGGCCCGGCTGACCCGCTCCGTCCTCGCCGCGATGGACGCGGAGGGCGTCCGCCGGCTCCTGGTCGTCAGCGCGGCCCCGGTCGGCCCCGCCCCGGACAGTCGGACCGTCCTCGACAAGGCGGTGTTCGCGATCGTCAACTCCGTTTTCAAGGACATCTACGACGACCTGCGGGTGATGGAGGGCGAGCTGGCGGCGAGCGCCACGGACTGGACGTCCGTACGCCCGCCCAGGCTGACGAACAAGCCGGTCACCGGCCGCTACCGCACGGTCGTCGGCGGCAACCCCGACCGGGGCCGCTCCCTGGCCCGCGCCGACGTGGCCCACGCGATGCTGGCGATGATCCACGACCGGGCGACGGTGAAGCAGGGCGTCGGCGTCGCCTACTGAGACCCGAGCCGCAGGACCCGGGGGATGTCAGATGCTGACACCGACCGTCACCGGCTCGTTGACGAGCGTGATCCCGAAGGCGTCCCGCACGCCCGCCACGACCTCGCGCGCCAGGGCGAGCAGGTCCTCGGTGGTGGCCTCGCCGCGGTTGGTGAGGGCGAGGGTGTGCTTGGTGGAGATACGGGCGGGACCGGAGCCGTAACCCTTGGTGAAGCCTGCCTTGTCGATCAGCCAGGCCGCGGAGGTCTTGATCCGCCCGTCGTCGCCGGCCGGGAAGGCGGGCGGGACGACGTCGGCGCCGAGGCGCTCGGCCACGCGCGCGAGGAAGGCGTCGTAGGCGTCCGGTTCCAGGATCGGGTTGGTGAAGAACGATCCCGCCGACCAGGTGTCGTGGTCCTCGGGGTCGAGCACCATGCCCTTGCCCGCACGCAGCTTCAGGACCGTCTCGCGGACGGTGGCCAGCGGCACGCGGTCGCCGACCTCCACGCCGAGGGCGCGGGCGGTCTCGGCGTACCTGACCGGCGCGGACAGGCCGTCCGCGTCCTCCAGCGCGAAGCGGACGCGGAGCACGACGTAGCGCTCCGGATCCGCCTTGAAGCGGCTGTGCCGGTACGAGAAGGCGCACTCGGCGCCCGAGAGGGTGACGGTCTCCTCGGCCCGGCGGTCGTAGGCGACGACCTCGGCGATGGTGGCCGAGACCTCCTGGCCGTACGCGCCGACGTTCTGGATCGGGGTCGCACCCGCCGAACCGGGGATCCCGGCCAGGCACTCGATGCCCGCGAGGCCCGCCTCGACCGTGCGCGCCACGGCGTCGGTCCAGACCTCGCCTGCGGCGAGCTCGAGGTGTGTGCCGTCGAGGGTGAAGCCTTCGGTGGCGATCCGCAGGGCGGTGCCGTCGAAGCCCTTGTCGCCGATGACCAGGTTGGATCCGCCGCCGATGACGAGCAGCGGGGTGCCGGCGGCGTCCGCCTCGCGGACCGTGGCGATCACCTCGTCGTCGGTGGTGGCCGTGACGAGCCGGGCGGCGGGCCCGCCGAGCCGGAAGGTGGTCAGAGGGGCGAGGGGGGCGTCGTTCAGTACCTGCACGGGCTCAAGAGTACGGGTGCGGTGCGCTCGCACTACCCCTATGGAGCCCTCGGGGCCCGTACGGGGCGGCTCCGCCTCGTACGGGCCCCGGACGGAGCCTCCCCTTGGCCGACCGGCCCGCGCTACGCGAGCGCGACCACGGCCCGGGACATGCCCAGGACCTTCTGGCCCGCCGACGTGGCCGTCAGGTCCACCCGGACCCGGTGGTCGTCCAGCTTGGCCGCGACCTTGGCGCTGACCTCGATCAGGGCGCCGGTCTCGTCGTTCGGCACGACGACCGGCTTGGTGAAGCGCACGCCGTACTCGACGACGGCCGCCGGGTCGCCGACCCAGTCCGTGACGACACGGATGGCCTCGGCCATGGTGAACATGCCGTGGGCGATGACGTCCGGCAGGCCGACCTCCACCGCGAACTTCTCGTTCCAGTGGATCGGGTTGAAGTCCCCGGAGGCACCGGCGTACCGCACCAGCGTGGCGCGCGTCACGGGGAAGGACTGCGCCGGCAGCTCCGTGCCGACCTCGACCTCGTCGTAAGCGATCTTCGCAGCCATGGCTCAGGCCTCCTCGGGCGCGCGGGACACGAGCTTCGTCCAGGCGGTCACGACGTGCTCGCCGCTCTCGTCGTGGACCTCGCCGCGGATGTCCAGGATGTCGTTGCCCGCCATCGACTTGATCGCCTCGATGGTCGAGGTGACCGAGAGCCGGTCACCCGCACGCACGGGACGGGTGTAGGCGAACTTCTGGTCGCCGTGCACCACACGGCTGTAGTCCAGACCCAGCTGCGGGTCCTCGATGACCTGCCCCGCGGCCTTGAAAGTGATCGCGAACACAAAAGTCGGCGGAGCGATCACATCGGGGTGACCGAGCGTCTTCGCCGCTTCCTGATCGACATAAGCGGGATTCGCGTCCCCCACGGCTTCGGCGAACTCGCGGATCTTCTCGCGGCCGACCTCGTACGGCGCGGTGGGCGGATAGGTCCGGCCCACGAAGGACTGGTCGAGCGCCATGGACTCGATACCTCCTGGAATGTGTGCGAACAAACGACACGAGGCCGCCCCCGGTGTGGGGACGGCCTCGTGTACGAGCCTGATTAACGCGTCTCGCGGTGCGCGGTGTGCGAGTTGCAGCGAGGGCAGTGCTTCTTCATCTCAAGACGGTCCGGGTTGTTACGCCGGTTCTTCTTGGTGATGTAGTTCCGCTCCTTGCACTCCACGCAGGCCAGCGTGATCTTCGGGCGGACGTCGGTGGCAGCCACGTGAGTGCTCCTTGGACGGACGATGGACGGATGAACGCATAAAAGAGTAGCCGATCGAAGGACCGACCCCGCAATCGGCTACCGTGTGTAGCGGTGACCGGACTTGAACCGGTGACACAGCGATTATGAGCCGCTTGCTCTACCGACTGAGCTACACCGCTTTGATGATCGGGTTCCCGCCCGAGGGCGGGTTCCTTCTCACCAGAGCCCCAATACGGAATCGAACCGTAGACCTTCTCCTTACCATGGAGACGCTCTACCGACTGAGCTATTGGGGCGAGCGATGAAGACATTACACGGTCCTCCGCCGATCGCCCAAATCCGTTTCCCTGCCCGCCCTACCGCCCGCGTACCCGCTCGCGCACACGCGAGGCGATGCTCGCGGCCCCTCACGTCCCGTACGCCACACGTGGCCTCATCAGTACGACTATTGCGCTCCTCCTCGAAGGGTGGCCGGAGCGCCCCTAGGCTCGGCCACACGCTGCGTGATCTTGATCTTGAGGAGCCTTGAGGAGCCCGATGTCAGCCGACAGCAAGCAGCCCCAGCCGCCCGACGACTGGGCCGCTGCCACCGCCGACTCCGCCTCGCTCCTGCTCTGCAACGCCCGGCTCACCGACGGGCGGACGGTCGACGTGCGGCTCGGCGGAGGGCGGATCGAGGCCGTCGGGACGGCCGGCAGCCTCACCGCCGCCGGCGCCCGTGTCGACCTCGCCGGATATCTGCTGCTCCCCGCCGCCGCGGAGCCGCACGCGCACGCCGACACCGCGCTCAGCGCCGACTCGCCGGGCCCCGTCTCGTACGCCTCCGACGAGGTGCAGCGCCGGGCCACCGAGGCCGCGCTGCTGCAGCTGGGACACGGCGCCACGGCGCTGCGCGCACACGTACGGATCGGGGACGTGCAGGGCCTAGGGCCCCTGGAGGCCGTCCTCCAGGCCCGGCGGTCGCTGCGCGGCCTGGCGGACCTGACGACGGTCGCGGTGCCGCGGCTGCTGACCGGGGCGGCGGGCGCGGACGGGCTCGCGATGCTGCGCGACGCGGTGAAGATGGGCGCGAGCGTGGTGGGCGGCTGCCCGGACCTCGACCCCGACCCGGCCGGGTACGTGGAGGCGGTCCTGGAGGTGGCGGCCGAGCAGGGCTGCCCCGTCGATCTGCACACGGACGGTGACGACCCGGCGCGGCTCGCCCGGCTCGCCGCCATGGCGGGCGGCCTGCGGCCCGGGGTGACGATCGGGCCCTGCGCGGGCCTGGCCCGGCTGCCCGCGGAGGCCGCGCGGCGGGCCGCCGACCAACTGGCGGCGGCCGGCATCACGGTGGTCTGCCTGCCGCAGGGCGGCTGCGGGGCGACCGAACAGCGCGGGACGGCGCCGGTCCGGCTGCTGCGCGCGGCGGGCGTGCGGCTCGCGGCGGGCAGCGGGGCGCTGCGCGACGTCTCCAACCCGGTGGGCCGCGGCGACCCGCTGGAGGCGGCCTACCTGCTGGCCTCGCTCGGCGGCCTGCCCGCCCAGGACGCGTACGGTGCGGTGAGCACGGCGGCGCGGGCGGCGATGGGCCTGCCGGAGGTACGGGTGGAGGCCGGGTTCCCCGCGGAGCTGCTCGCGGTGCGCGGGGAACGCCTCACGGGCGTGCTGTCCCTCGCGTACAGCCGGATCGTCGTGCACCGGGGCCGGGTGGTGGCCCGGACGAGCGCGGTGCGCGAGTACTGCGACTCGGCGGCGGCGCTCGACCTGCCGCGCCAGGGCCGCACGGAACGCCCGGAGCCGGGGAGCCCTCCGGCCGGTCCCGACGTACGGTCGTGAGTATGCGCATTGTCATCGCTGGAGGACACGGTCAGATCGCCCTGCGTCTCGAGCGGCTGCTCGCGGCGGCGGGGCACGAGCCGGCGGGGCTCATCCGCACCCCCGAGCAGGCCGACGACCTGCGCGCGGCGGGCGCCGAACCCGTCCTTCTGGACCTGGAGTCGGCCTCTCTCGAGATGGTCGCGGCGGTCCTGCAGGGCGCCGACGCGGCGGTCTTCGCGGCGGGCGCGGGCCCGGGCAGCTCGGTGGAGCGCAAGGACACCGTGGACCGCGCGGCGGCGGTCCTCCTCGCCGACGCGGCGGAACGCGCGGGCGTGCGCCGCCATGTCGTCGTCTCCTCGATGGGCGCCGACGCGGGCCACCAGGGCGACGAGGTCTTCGACGCCTACCTGCGCGCCAAGGGCGAGGCGGACGACTACGTACGCTCCCGCAAGACCCTGGACTGGACGATCCTGCGCCCCGGCATCCTGACGAACGACGCCGGCACGGGCCTGGTCCGTCTGGAGGCCTCGACGGGCCGCGGCCCGATCCCCCGCGACGACGTGGCGGCGGTCATCGCCGAGCTCCTGGAGACCCCGGCCACGGCGGGCCTGACCCTGGAACTGATCAGCGGCTCGACCCCGGTCTCGGTGGCGGTGAAGGCCGTCGCGGGCAACTGACCGGCGCGGCCGGTCCGTATCCGCACACGAAGAAGGTCCCCGGTGCACGCACCGGGGACCTTCTCTATCGCGTGGCGGCGCCAGGATTCGAACCTGGGTAGGCTAAGCCGACGGATTTACAGTCCGCTCCCATTGGCCACTCGGGCACACCGCCATGGGATGTCGCTGCTCGGAGCCGCTTTTCGGCGGTGCTCCGTGGCAACGACGTAAACGATACCTGATGCCCGGGGGTGCTCCGCCACCGGATTGATCAGCGGATCGTGTGGTCACGGATGACTAGGCTTGCGCTGTAGCCAACGCAACCGCAACGCATTCGACGCAAGGAGCCACACGTCATGGCCGACTCCAGTTTCGACATCGTCTCCAAGGTCGAGCGGCAGGAGGTCGACAACGCCCTCAACCAGGCCGCGAAGGAGATCTCGCAGCGTTACGACTTCAAGGGAACGGGCGCCTCGATCGCCTGGTCGGGCGAGAAGATCGAGATGCGCGCGAGCGGTGAGGAGCGGGTCAAGGCGATCCTCGACATCTTCCAGACCAAGCTGATCAAGCGAGGGATCTCCCTGAAGACGCTGGACGTCGAGGGCGAGCCGCAGCTGTCCGGCAAGGAGTACAAGCTCTTCGCCTCCATCGAGGAGGGCATCTCCCAGGAGAACGCCAAGAAGGTCGCGAAGGTCATCCGCGACGAGGGTCCCAAGGGCGTCAAGGCGCAGGTGCAGGGCGACGAGCTGCGGGTCAGCTCGAAGAGCCGGGACGACCTGCAGGCCGTGCAGCAGCTGCTCAAGGGCAAGGACTTCGACTTCGCGATCCAGTTCGTGAACTACCGCTGACCGTCCGCCGAGCGTCGCGTCCGAAAACCGCCAGCCGCGCGTCGGCGGCCCTCGCACACTGGATGTCGGATCGAACGTGCGAGGAGAGGAACCGGCCATGACGCCGCAGACCGTGTACGCCCGGGTCGACAGCCCCCTCGGGGAGATGCTGCTGGTCGGCCGCGTCACCGAGGACGGTTCCGCAGAGCTGGCGTCGCTGTCGCTGCCCGGGCAGAAGGGCGCCGTCGTCGTCCAGGACGGCTGGCGGCGGTCGCCCGAGGCGTTCGAGGGGATCGCCGGGCAGCTGGCCGAGTACTTCGCCGGCCGCCGGGACCGCTTCGACATCGCGTACGCGGCCGGCGGTACGGAGTTCCAGCGGCGCGTCTGGCGGGCCCTGGAGGACATCCCGTACGGCTCCACCGTCTCGTACGGGGACATCGCCCGGCGGGTGGGGTCCTCCGGGGCCGGGGTGCGGGCCGTCGGCACCGCGATCGGGCGCAATCCGCTGCTCGTGGTGCGGCCCTGCCACCGGGTCGTCGGGGCGGACGGCACTCTGCGCGGGTACGCGGCCGGTCTGGAGCGCAAGGAGCGGCTCCTCGGGCTCGAGGGTGGTGCGCACGTGTGACCGAGGGGCTGCCGGACGGGGCGTCGGACGAGCTGCGGGACGGGCTGCCGGACGGGCTGTTCCCGCGTGAGCGGGCCGTCGTCGCGCCGGGTGCGGTGCACGTGCCCGGGTGGCTTCCGCTCGAGCGGCAGCGGGAGTTGGTCGCCGCCTGCCGGGAGTGGGGGCGCGGGCCCTTTCCGTACCGGCACACCGTGCTGCCCGGCGGCGGGGTGATGTCCGTGCGGTCGCTCTGTCTGGGCCGACGGTGGGAGCCGTACCGCTATCTCGACGAGGTCGGCGTCGAACTGCCCGACTGGCTGGCGGCTTTGGGGCGGCGGGCGGTCGCCGAGGCGTACGGGGACGACGGCGGCTTCGCGCCCGACACCGCGCTGGTCAACTTCTACGACGCGGGCGCCAGGATGGGCATGCACCAGGACAAGGAGGAGCGGTCCGGTGCGCCGGTGGTGTCGTTGAGCCTCGGCGACCGTTGCGTCTTCCGGTTCGGGAACACCGAGACGCGTGGAAAGCCCTTCACGGACGTGGAGTTGCGGTCCGGGGACCTCTTCGTCTTCGGCGGCCCCTCGCGCTTCGCGTACCACGGGGTGCCGAAGGTGTACCCGGGGACGGCCGATCCGGCGCTCGGGCTCGCCGGGCGGCTCAACATCACCCTGCGTCGGACGGGGCTCTGAGGACGGGGCTCCGAGCCGGTCCGCTAGCGCGAGCGCGAGTGGCCGAAGAGGATCCGGTACGCGATCAGGAGGACCAGCGCTCCGCCGATGGCCGAGAGCCAGGTGGCACCGTCGTAGAACTGTGTCGTGATCGGGCGGTCCAGGAAGCGCGCGGAGATCCAGCCGCCGACGAAGGCGCCCGCGACGCCGATCAGGGTGGTGCCGATGAGGCCGCCCGGGTCCCTGCCGGGGAGCAGGACCTTGGCGACGACGCCCGCGAGCAGGCCGAGAACGATCCAGCTGATGATGCTCATGCCAGGAAGGACGCCGGGCGCCCCCGGGTCGGTTGCCGGGCTGAACTAATGTGCCGAACATGACACAACTGCGCCGCTCGCTGGGCGTCTTCGACGCCGTCGTCGTCGGGCTCGGCTCGATGGTGGGGGCCGGGATCTTCGTCGCGCTCGGCCCGGCGGCGGAAGCCGCCGGCGCGGGGCTGCTGCCCGCGCTCGGGGTCGCCGCGATCGTCGCGTACTGCAACGCGATGGCCTCCGCGCGGCTCGCCGCCCTCCATCCGGCCTCCGGCGGGACGTATGTGTACGGTCGCGAACGTCTCGGGCCGTTCTGGGGGTACCTGGCGGGCTGGGCGTTCGTCGTCGGCAAGACGGCCTCGTGCGCGGCGATGGCGCTGACGGTGGGCGCGTACCTCTGGCCGGGGCAGGCGCACGCGGTGGCGGTCGCGGCCGTGGTGGCGCTGACGGCCGTGAACTACGGGGGCGTGCAGAAGTCGGCGCTTCTGACCCGGGTGATCGTGGCCCTGGTGCTCGCCGTCCTGGCCCTCGTCGTCGTGGTCGCCTTCGCCTCGGGGACCGGTTACGTCGGCGGGCTCGCGCTCGGCTCGGACGTGTCGGCGGGCGGGGTGCTGCAGGCGGCCGGGCTGCTGTTCTTCGCGTTCGCGGGGTACGCGCGGATCGCCACGCTCGGCGAGGAGGTGCGCGATCCGGCCCGGACCATTCCCCGTGCGGTCCCGATCGCACTCGGCATCGCGCTCGCCGTCTACGCGGCGGTGGCCGTCGCCGTCCTCGCCGTCCTGGGGCCCGAAGCCCTGGCCGCCTCCCCCGCGCCGCTCACGGACGCGGCCCGGGCGGCGGACGCCGGCTGGCTGGTCCCGGTGGTCACCGCCGGCGCGGCCGTCGCTGCCCTGGGTTCGCTGCTCTCGCTGATCCTCGGGGTGTCCCGGACGACCCTGGCGATGGCGCGGGACGGCCATCTGCCGTCCGGCCTCGCGGCCGTCCATCCGCGCTTCCAGGTTCCTCACCGGGCGGAGCTCGCGGTGGGCGCGGTGGTGGCCGTCGTGGCGGCCACGGTGGACGTACGGGGGGCCATCGGGTTCTCGTCGTTCGGCGTCCTCGCCTACTACGGGATCGCCAACGCCTCCGCCTGGACCCTGGGCCGCTCCCACCGGCCGCTCGCCGCCCTCGGCCTGGCCGGCTGCGCCGTGCTCGCCTTCGCGCTGCCGCTGACGTCGGTCCTCGCGGGGGCGGCGGTCCTCGTGGCGGGGGTGGTGGCGTACGCGGTCACGCGCACGCCGGGGCGGCCCTGAACCCGGACGGGCGGCGCCTAGCGGACCCCGACCTAGCGGACCCCGAAGGGATGGCCCGTGGGGTCCATGGGGTCCGTGGGAACGATCTCCTTGCCGAGCGGGAGGAGCGAGACCGGGACGAGCTTGAAGTTCGCGATGCCGAGCGGGATGCCGATGATCGTGACGCAGAGCGCGATGCCGGTGGCGATGTGGCCGAGCGCCAGCCACCAGCCCGCGAGCACGAGCCACAGCACGTTGCCGACGCAGGAGGGGGCGCCCGCGTCGCGCCGGTCCACGACGGTGTAACCGAAGGGCCAGAGGGCGTAGACGCCGATCCGGAAGGCGGCGACTCCGAAGGGGATGCCGATGATGGTGATACACAGCAGGGCGCCGGCCAGCAGATAGCCGAGGAACATCCACAGGCCGCACAGGATCAGCCAGATGACGTTGAGGATTGTCTTCACGGGCGGCGACCTGCCATCTGTTCGAGTCGGGAGATGCGCTCCGCCATCGGCGGGTGCGTGGAGAACATCCTGGACAGCCCCTGACCCGGCCGGAAGGGGTTCGCGATCATCATGTGGCTCGCGGTCTCGATCCTGGGCTCGGCGGGCAGCGGCAGCTGTTTCGTACCCGCGTCGAGCTTGCGCAGGGCGCTGGCGAGGGCGAGCGGGTCGCCGGTGAGCTGGGCGCCGGAGGCGTCCGCCTCGTACTCGCGGGAGCGGCTGATGGCGAGCTGGATGACGGAGGCCGCGACCGGTCCCAGGATCATGATCAGGAGCATGCCGAGCAGGCCCGGGCCGTCGTCGTCGCTGGAGCGGCCGACCGGGATCAGCCAGGCGAAGTTGACCAGGAACATGATCACGGAGGCGAGGGCTCCGGCGACCGAGGAGATCAGGATGTCCCGGTTGTAGACGTGGCTCAGCTCGTGGCCGATGACCCCGCGCAGCTCGCGCTCGTCGAGGATCCGCAGGATGCCTTCGGTGCAGCAGACGGCCGCGTTGCGCGGGTTGCGGCCGGTCGCGAAGGCGTTCGGCGCCTGCGTCGGCGAGATGTAGAGCCGGGGCATCGGCTGGCGGGCCTGGGTCGAGAGCTCGCGCACCATCCGGTAGAGCCCGGGCGCCTCGAACTCGCTGACCGGGCGGGCCCGCATGGCGCGCAGGGCCAGCCTGTCGCTGTTCCAGTAGGCGTACGCGTTGGTGCCGAGCGCCACGAGGAGCGCGACGATCAGCCCCGTACGTCCGAAGAAGCTGCCGATGATGATGATGAGGGCCGAGAGCCCTCCGAGGAGTACGGCGGTCCTCAGCCCGTTGTGCCGGCGGTGCACGGTACGCCCTCCAAGTGGTGCGGCAGGGGAACCCTTTGCTCGGTGGTGGTGTCCACTCGGGTGTCCACTCGTCCAGTGGAACCTCCCGTACTGGTCAACGCCAGGCGGGAGGTACGGGTTCCCCGGGCCGCACCGGGGGCGGTGGGCGGGCGGTGTGGGCCGAAGGGGTGAGCCGGTGCGCGGGGCCGGGGGGCGTGGGGCCAGGGGCTCGGCGGCGCGGGTCAGAAGAGGGTGTTCGCCGCGAAGCGGAGTGCGAACTGCGGGTAGCCCGACAGCACGACACCGACGACGGCGGCCAGCACGATCGCCAGGGTGACCGGGGCGGGCACGCGCGCGTGGACGGTCTCCGCCTCGGCCCGGGGCGCCCGGAAGAGCACCGCCGTCCACCGCAGGTAGTAGTAGAGGCCGATCACGACGTTGACGCCCATGATCACGGCCAGCCAGCCGAGGCCCGCGTCGACCGCCGCCGAGAAGACGGTGACCTTGGCGAAGAGGCCGATGACGCCGGGCGGCAGACCGGCCAGGTTGAGCAGGAAGAAGCCCATGGTGAGGGCGGTGAGCGGCCGGGTGGCGTACAGGCCGTGGTAGTCCTCGACGCGGTTGTCCGGGTGGGTGCGGGCGACCAGCACGACCACCGCGAAGGCCCCGAGGTTCACGACGGCGTACATCAGGGCGTACGCGACGGTGGCGCCGATCTGGTCGTCGCTGGAGTACGCGGCGGCGGCGATCGGCACCAGGAGGTAGCCGGCCTGGGCGACGGAGGACCAGGCGAGCAGCCGGACCGCGCTCCACGCGCGCGTGGAGACCTGGCGCAGGGCCGCCACGTTGCCGACGGTCATGGTGAGGGCCGCGAGGACGGCGAGCGCGGGCCCCCAGACGTCCGCGTACGAGGGGAACGCGACGACGGTGACCAGGATGAGACCGGTGAAGCCGACGGCCTTGCCGACCACGGAGAGGTAGCCGGCGACCGGCAGTGGGGCGCCGACGTAGGTGTCCGGGACCCAGAAGTGGAAGGGGACGGCGGCCGTCTTGAAGGCGAAGCCGACCAGGGTGAGGGCGACGCCCGCCCGGGCGAGGGTCTCCAGCTGTCCGGGGACGCCGTCGAGGCGCTGGGCGATCTCGGTGAGGTGCAGGGTGCCGGTCGCGGCGTACACGAAGCTGGCGCCGAGCAGGGTCACGGCGGTCGCGGTGACCGAGGAGAGGAAGAACTTCAGCGCGGCCTCGCTGGAGCGGCGGTCGCCGCGGCGCAGCCCGACCAGCGCGAAGGCGGGCAGCGAGGCCACTTCGAGGGCGACGACGAGGGTCGCCAGGTCCCTGGAGGCGGGCAGCAGCGCCGCGCCGGCGGCCGAGGAGAGCAGCAGGAACCAGTACTCGCCCGCCGGCAGCTTCTCCTTGGTGCCGTTCTCCTTGGTGTCGGCGAGCGACAGGAGGGCGGTGAGCAGCGCCCCGCCGAGCACCAGGAACTGGAGGACCAGGGTGAAGTGGTCGGCGGTGTAGCTGCACACGCCGGGCTCGGTCGTGAGGCAGAAGGTCGAGCGGTCGCCGGCGCGCAGCGGGACGAGGAGGGCGATCGCGGCGACGAGTCCGGCGATCGCGGTCCAGCCGAGGAGCTGCTTGCGCGCCGCCGGGAGGAAGAGGTCGGCGACGAGCACGGCCAGCGCGACCAGGGCCGTGAGGGTGGGCGGCGCGATCGCGAGCCAGTCGACGGACTGGATGAGGCTGGCGGCGGTAGGGGTCACTGCTTGCCTCCGGCGAGGAGCTGCTGCACGGCCGGGTCGGTGAGGCCGAGGAGGACCGCGGGCCACAGTCCGGCGAGGACGGTCAGGGCGACGAGGGGGGTCCAGGCGGCGAACTCGTACCCCTGGACGTCGGCGATCGGAGTCTCGCCGCTGGGGCGGGGGCCGCCCATGCACACCCGTCGGACGACGACGAGCAGGTACGCGGCGGTGAGCAGGGTGCCGAAGGCGCCGACGGCCATGAAGGTGAGGAAGGCGGGGCGGCTGAGGCCCTCGGCCGGGTCGAAGGCGCCGAACAGGGCGAGCATCTCGCCCCAGAACCCGGCGAGGCCCGGCAGGCCGAGGGAGGCGACGGCGGCGAAGGCGAGCAGTCCGCCGAGGCGCGGGGCGCGGCCGTAGAGGGCGGCGCCGGTGGCGCCGGCGAGGGTGTCGAGGTCGGCGGTGCCGTACCGGTCCTTGACCGCTCCGACCAGGAAGAAGAGGAGGCCGGTGATGAGGCCGTGGGCGATGTTGGCGAAGAGCGCGCCGTTGACTCCGGTGGGGGTCATGGTCGCGATGCCGAGGAGCACGAAGCCCATGTGGCCGACGGAGGAGTAGGCGATCAGGCGCTTGAGGTCGCCCTTGCCGCCGGTCTTGGCGAGGGCGAGGCAGGCGAGCGATCCGTAGATGATGCCGACGACGGCGAAGGCGGCGAGGTACGGGGCGAAGATCCGCATGCCGTCCGGGGCGACCGGCAGGATGATGCGGACGAACCCGTACGTGCCCATCTTCAGCAGCACGCCGGCGAGGAGGACCGAGCCGACGGTGGGGGCGGCGGTGTGGGCGTCCGGGAGCCAGCTGTGCAGCGGCCACATCGGGGTCTTCACGGCGAGCCCGATCCCGATCGCGAGAACGGCGATGACCTGCACGGATGTGGTCAGTCCGCGGCCGTTGTCAGTGGCCAGTGCCACCATGTCGAACGTGCCGGCCTTCACGCCGATGAGGAGCAGGCCGAGCAGCATGACGACCGAACCGAGCAGCGTGAAGAGGATGAACTTCCAGGCGGCGGCCTGCCTGCCCTCGCCGCCCCAGCGGGCGATGAGGAAGTACATCGGGATGAGGACCATCTCGAAGGCCAGGAAGAACAGGACGAGGTCGAGGACGGCGAAGGTGGCGAGGGTGCCGGACTCGAGGACGAGGAGAAGGGCGACGAATGCCTTGGGGGAAGGCCCGCTCGGCATCTTGAAGTAGCTGTAGAGCGCGCAGAGGAAGGTCAGGAGCGCGGTCATGACCAGGAGGGGGAGGGAAATGCCGTCGACGCCCAGGTGGATCCGCACGTCGAGTGCGGGGATCCACGTGACGTCCGTGCTCGCCTGCATCTTCGACGGCTGGTCGTGGTCGAAGCCGAGGGTGAGGACGATCGCGGCGGCGAGGATCGCGCCGGTGACGGTCACGCCGTGGCGGAGCACGGCCTGGTCGGGCGACTTCCCCTTCAGTCCGGGCGGGGCGGGGAGGAGAGCGGCGGCGGCGCCGAGGAGCGGCCCGACGACGATCAACGCGAGAAGGAACTGCATCACGGATTCGCTGATATCGATCACGGCTCACGCTCCGGCGGCGACGTTGGCGAGGACGACGGCGGCGATCGCCAGGACGACGGAGCCGGCCAGCAGGGCGCTGAGGTAGGTCTGCACGTTGCCGGTCTGGGCGCGGCGGACGAGCCACCCCAGCCAGTTGGTGCCGGTGCCCGCACCGCGGACGTACGTGTCGACGACCTCGCGGTCCAGGAAGCGGACCAGGGAGGCGCCGGCCTGGACGGGCCGGACGAACAGCGTCCGGTAGACGGCGTCCAGGTGGAAGCCGGTGGCCGCGTGGGAATGCAGGGGGCCGAGGAGGACACGGCCGGGGTCGGCCGGGTCCGGGGCCGAGGCGATGTCGCCGTAGGCGGGGGCGTGGCTCGCGATGGCCTCGGCCTCGACGAGACCGGCGTCGCCCTCGGGGTGGGCGGCGACGGCGCCGAGGGGGGTGCGGGCCGCGAGGGCGCGGGTGCGCTGCCAGACCGCGTACGTGACCAGGGCGCCGACGACGGCGATGCCCGTGCCGAGGACGGCGGTGGTGACGGTCGGGGTGAGGGCGTGGCCGTCGAACCAGTCGTCGAGGTAGGTGACGCTCAGGCCGAAGCCGAGGGAGGGGACGGCGAGGATCCACAGGACGGTGGTCATGGCGAGCGGCTGGCGGCCGTGATCGGGGGCTTCGGCGCCGCGGCCCCGGAAGGCGAGCAGCCAGAGGCGCATGGCGTAGGCGGCAGTGAGGAGGGCGGTGAGCAGGCCCGCGACGAGGACGGTCCAGCCGGCCCCGGCGGGGGCGACGGTTCGGTCTCCGAGGGCGGTGTGCTCGGCGGCCACGAGGACGGCTTCCTTGGAGAAGAAGCCGGCGAACGGCGGGAGGGCGGCGAGCGCGAGGAGGGCGACGGTCATCGTCCAGTACGCGTCCGGGATCCGCCGGGTCAGGCCGCTCATCCGGGACATGGCCGAGAGGGAGTTCGTACCGGCGGCGTGGATGACCGCGCCGGCGGCGAGGAAGAGGAGCGCCTTGAAGGCGCCGTGGGACAGGAGGTGGAAGATGGCGGCGCCGCGGTCGCCGACGGCCAGGGCGCCGGCCATGTAGCCGAGCTGGCCGATGGTCGAGTAGGCGAGGACCCGCTTGATGTCGTCCTGGGCGAGCGCGGCGAGCGCCGAGCCGACCATGGTGATCGCGGCCATCACGGCGAGCACGGTCAGCGCGGCGGCGGAGGAGGCGAAGACCGGGAGGAGCCGGGCCACGAAGTAGATGCCGGCGGCGACCATGGTCGCCGCGTGGATCAGCGCCGAGACGGGGGTGGGGCCGGCCATCGCGTCGGGGAGCCAGGTGTGCAGCGGGAACTGCGCGGACTTGCCCGCCACGCCGGCGAGGAGCAGCAGCGCGATCAGGGTGGGGTGGTCGAGGCCGTCGCCGGCGACGGCGCCGAGGATCCCGTCGATGCGGAAGGTGCCCGCGTCCGCGGCGAGCGCGAAGAGACCGATCAGGAAGGGGACGTCGCCGAGCTTGGTGACCAGGAAGGCCTTGAGGGAGGCGGCGCGCGCCTCGGGGGTCTCCCAGTAGTGGCCGACGAGGAAGTACGAGCAGATGCCCATGATCTCCCAGCCGACCAGGAGCACCATCAGGTCGCCGGAGTAGACGACGAGCAGCATCGCGGAGGTGAAGAGGGAGATCAGCGCCGCGTAGGAGGGGTAGCGCGGGTCGTCGCGGAGGTATCCGGTCGAGTAGATCTGCACGCAGGTGGCGACCACGCCGACGAGGACGGCGGCCAGGGCGGCGAAGCCGTCGATGTGCAGCGCCAGGTCGATGGGGACCGAGCCGGTGGGGGTGAGCTGGGTGGCGGCCTCGATGGTCTTGCCGCCGCCCTGCCGGGCGGCGACGAGGACGGCGAGGACGGCCGCGGCCAGGGTCGGCAGGACGGCGAGCGGGCGTACGAAGCCGGGTGCTCGCCGGCCGAGGAGGAGGCCGGTGGCGGAGCCGAGGAAGGGGAGGAGGGGGACGAGGACGGCGAGGGTCGTGGTGGTCACGCGGTGGCCTCGGCCTTCTCGTCGGCGGAGCCGGGGGCTTCGCCGGACGCGGGGGCGGTCTCGTCGGTCTCGGCCGTGTCCCGGAGCCGGTCGACGTCCGAGCTGCCTCGGTTGCGGTAGACCATCAGCACGATCGCGAGACCGATGCCGATCTCGGCGGCGGCGATGGCGATGATGAAGAGGGTGAAGGCCTGGCCGGCGTGGAGGGTGTCGCGGAGCCAGACGTCGAAGGCGACCAGGTTGAGGTTGACGGCGTTGAGCATCAGCTCGACGGACATCAGGACCAGGATCGCGTTGCGGCGGGCGAGGACGCCGTAAAGGCCGACGCAGAAGAGCAGGGCGGCGAGGACGGCGGGGTAGGCGAGATGCATCAGCGCGGTCCTTCCTTCTCGCCGGTGTTCTTGCGGGACAGCACGATCGCGCCGACCAGCGCGGCGAGCAGGAGGACGGAGAGGGCCTCGAAGGGGAGCACCCAGTAGCGGAAGAGGATCTCGCCGGAGACCTTGGTGGAGCCCTGGGCGGGTCCGTCGAGGTCGATCCAGGTCGTACGGAAGGCGTCGACGACCACCCAGACGAGCGCGGCGGCCGCGGCGAGCGCGACCGCGAGGGCGACCGGGCGGTTGCCCGAGTCGGCGTCCGGGGAGCGGCCGATCGGGGCCTTGGTGAGCATGAGCCCGAAGAGGAGGAGGACCACGACGGAGCCGACGTAGATCAGCACCTGGACCCAGGCGATGAACTCGGCGGTCAGCAGGAGATAGGCGACGGCGAGGCCGCCGAGGGTCACGACCAGCCAGAGGGCGGCGTGGACCAGCTGCCGGGTGGTGACGGTGACGACGGCCGCGCCGAGGGTGACGAGGCCGACGAGGAGGAAGGCGATCTCGACGCCGGAGGGCGAGAGGAAGCCAGGGCTCTGGGCGGCGAGGATCACGCGGTGCCTCCCTCGGGGCTGCGGGGGGCGTCGGGTCCCGGGGTGCCCGGTCCGGGGGTGCCCGGTCCGGGGGCCTGCGGGCCGGGGGCGTCCGGGCCGGGGGCCTGCGGGGGCTGGGCCTCGGCTGCTTCGGCGGCCGCTGCCGCCTCGGCCGCGGCCTGGGCGGCGGCCTGCTTCTCCATCGCCTTGCGGGCGGCGCCGATCTCCTTCGGCTCCTCCGCGCGCGGGTCGAGCGCGGGCGGCTCGGGCACCGTCCACATCCACTCGCGGAGCTTGTCGCGCTCGTGGGTGAGTTCGTGGATGTCGGTCTCCGCGTACTCGAACTCGGGCGACCAGAACAGCGCGTCGAAAGGACACACCTCGATGCAGATACCGCAGTACATGCAGAGGGCGAAGTCGATGGCGAAGCGGTCGAGGACGTTGCGGCTGCGCTCACGGCCGCCGGGAGTGGCGGCCGGCATCGTCTCCTTGTGGGAGTCGATGTAGATGCACCAGTCGGGGCACTCGCGGGCGCAGAGCATGCAGACCGTGCAGTTCTCCTCGAACAGGCCGATGACGCCCCGGCTGCGGGGCGGGAGCTCGGGCTGCCTGTCGGGGTACTGCGCGGTGACGGTCTTCTTCGTCATCGTGCGGAGCGTGACGGCCAGGCCCTTGGCCAGGCCGGAACCGGGGATGGGCATTACTGGATCGCCACCTTCACGATGCCGGTGAGCGCGATCTGCGCGAGGGCGAGCGGGACGAGGGTCGTCCAGGCGAGCTTCTGGAGCTGGTCCTCGCGCAGGCGGGGGTACGAGACGCGGAGCCAGATGACCAGGAAGGCGAGGACCGCGGTCTTGAGCAGGGTCCACACCCAGCCGAGGCCGTCGGCGCCGAAGGGGCCGTGCCAGCCGCCGAGGAAGAGGACGGTGGTCAGCCCGCAGAGGACGACGATGCCGGCGTACTCGGCGAGCAGGAAGAGCGCGAAGCGGAGGCCGGTGTACTCGGTGTACGCGCCGAAGATGATCTCGGAATCGGCGACCGGCATGTCGAACGGCGGCCGCTGGAGCTCGGCGAGGCCGGCGGTGAAGAAGACGAGCGCGCCGACGATCTGCCAGGGCAGCCACCACCACTCGAAGGCGTTCAGGATGCCGGCGAGGGAGACCGTCCCGGCCGCCATCGCCACGGAGGCGGCGGTGAGCAGCATCGGGAGTTCGTAGGCGAGGAGCTGGGCGGCGGTGCGGAGTCCTCCGAGGAGGGAGAACTTGTTGGCGGACGCCCAGCCGGCCATGAGGCTGCCGAGGACGCCGACGCCCATCACGGCGAGGACGAAGAAGACGCCGGCGTCGACGAGTACGCCGACGGCTCCCTCGCTCGGGCCGATGGGGATGGCGACGAGGACGAGGAGGTACGGGAGGAGGGCGACGGCCGGGGCGAGCTGGAAGACGCGGCGGTCGGCGTTGGCCGGGACCACGTCCTCCTTCTGCGCGAACTTGACGCCGTCGGCGACGAGCTGGGCCCAGCCGTGGAAGCCGCCGGCGTACATGGGGCCGAGGCGGCCCTGCATGTGGGCCATGACCTTGTGCTCGGTCTGTCCGACGACCAGGGGCAGGACGAGGAAGACGGCGAAGACGACGAGCAGCCGGAAGGCGACGTCGAGTGCGTCGTTCACGCGGGATCGCCTCCGGCGGGGTGGGCGGGCGGGGTGGGCGGGGTGTCGGTCGGGTCTTCGGCCTCGGGAGCGGCGTCGGGAGCGGCGTCCGGTGCGGGCGCCGTATCCGGTACGGGTTCGGCGGCAGCGGGCTCGTCCTCGAACGCGGGGCGGGCGTGGTGCCACGGGGCGTCCGAGCTGCGGGTCCGTGGCGACCGGACAGGCCCGGCCGGCGGGCCAGCCTGACTCGCCGAGCCGTCGGCAGCACTCCGCGAACGGCGTGGCGGGCGCGGCGGGGCGCCCTGGTCCGATGGCCCCTCGGCTTCGGCGGTCGACTCGTCGGCGCCGGGGGTCTCCGCTGCCCTCTCGGAGGCCGGACCCGCGGTGGCCTCGGCCTCCACGGCCGGGGTGGTCGTCTCCTCGCCCACGCCGGGCGCGGGCCCCGAGCCGGCACCGGCACCGCCGCCGGGGGTCGCAGGCGCGGCGGTCTGGCTCGCCGAGCCTTCCGCTGCCGTGCGGGCGCGGCGGGCCGCAGGGGCCGTCTCGCCCGCCTGGCCGGCCGAGCCCTCCTCTGCCGGGCCGGTCGCAGGGGTTTCGGGGGTCTGGCTCGCCGAACCCTCCGCTGCCGTGCGGGCGCGGCGGGGCGCAGGGGCCGCAGGGGCCGTCTCCTCCGCCTGGCTTGCGGAACCCCCCGCTGTCGTACGGGCGCGGCGGGCCGGGCGGTCGGCCGCTGCGGCTCCTGCCGCGCGCGTGGGGCGGGTCGGGGCAGGGGGGAGCTGGCCCTTGAGGGGGCCCCACTCGTTGGGGTCGGGGACGCCCGGGGGCAGCATCTGGCGGCGCTTCGGGCCGCCGTGCTCGGACTCCCCCGGCTCCTTCGCGCCCGGCCACGCCTTCACGACCCGGGCCGCGAGCACGAAGTCCTTGCGCAGCGGGTGGCCCTCGAAGTTCTCCGGCAGGAGCAGCGGGACGAGGTTCGGGTGGCCGGTGAACTCCACACCGAACATCTCGTGCGTCTCGCGCTCGTGCCAGGCCGCGCCCGCGTAGACCTCCACGGCCGTCGGCAGGGAGGGGGAAGCGTGCGGAACCGTCGTCCGGACCAGCAGGCGGCGTACCGCGCCCGCCTCCAGAGCGGCCACGTGCGCGCAGACCCGGAAGCCCGTGCCCGGCTCGTCGACCGCGCTCAGCCAGTCGAAGTACGTGCAGCCCAGCTTGTCGCGGGCGATCTCCAGGGCGGCGATCCACGAACCCACCGGCACATCGACCGTCAGCAGGTCGTACGCCCGCTCCGCCGTCGCCTCCGCGCCGAAGATCTCCGTCACGGCGTCGGGAAGGGTGTCGTACGCGTTCACGCCGTGCCTCCCGGCGGCGGCACCAGACCGCTGGTCAGCTGGGAGACCGAGGAGGCGGCGGCGTACCGCTCCCCCAGGCTCTCCCGCGCGATCTTCTCCTGGAGCTTGAGGATGCCCTGGAGGAGCGCTTCGGGGCGCGGCGGGCAGCCCGGCACGTACACGTCGACCGGGATGATCTGGTCGACGCCCTTCGTCACCGAGTACGAGTCCCAGTAGGGCCCGCCGCAGTTGGAGCAGGCGCCGAAGGAGATGACGTACTTGGGCTCGGGCATCTGCTCGTACAGCCGCTTCACCGCCGGCGCCATCTTGTCCGTCACCGTGCCGGAGACGATCATGAGGTCGGCCTGGCGCGGTCCGGGCGCGAAGGGGATGACACCCAGCCGGATGAAGTCGTGACGGGCCATCGACGCGGCGATGAACTCGATCGCGCAGCAGGCGAGCCCGAAGTTGAAGACCCAGAGGCTGTAGCGGCGGCCCCAGTTCAGGACCACCTTCATCGGCTCCGGGGCCAGTCGGGCCAGGGGCCCCAGCGTGGGGGCCGGCAGGGGAATCGGGTTCGGAGTCCGGGTCACGTCCATGTCAGGACGCCCTTCTTGTACGCGTAGAGCAGTCCCACGGCCAGGAAGCCGAGGAAGATGAACATCTCGACCAGGGTCGCCGCGCCGTAGCCGGGTGCGGCGAAGACGGTCGCCCAGGGGAAGAGGAAGATCGAGTCCACGGCGAAGATCACGTAGAGGAAGGCGTACACGTAGTAGCGGACCTGGGTATGGGCCCAGCCCTCCCCCACCGGGTCGACACCGCACTCGTACGTCAGCAGCTTCTCCGGCGTCGGCACGACGGGCCGCAGCAGTCGGCCCGCGCCGAAGGCCACGGCGACGAAGAGCACCCCGATCACGGCGAGCAGCCCGACGACCGAGTACGTCTGGAAGTAGTCCGCCGCGAGCCCCGCCCGTACGGTCGGTTCCGGCACGTCCACCCCTCGCTTCCTGCCCGTTTCGGCTGTCTGTACGCAGGGAGTCTAGGCCCTGATAAAGAGGCCGTAAGCGGCCGTGTCACGAAGTGAGCACCGCGCCGGACCCAGCGCGTCGGACCGAGTGGACCAAGTTCACCGAGCCGCCGCGGCCGCTTCGGGCAGGGGGGATATCCCTACTCCGGCTCACCCACGAACCCCATGGCGTCCGGTCACCGCCGACCGGCAGGCTTGGCCCCATGAGCCCTGGCCCCATGAGCGTCGACACCGAGACCACCGAGACCACCGAGGCCCCCCTACCGCCCGCGCGCCTCGCCTACGGCCGGCACACCTGGAAGGAGGTCTCCTTCCTCCTCGCCAATCTGCCGTTCGCGCTGGTCGGGTTCGTGTACGTGGTGGTCTCGGTCCTGCTCGGCGTCGGCCTGTCGGTCACGGTGATCGGTCTGCCGCTCCTCGCCTTCGGCCTGGCAGGGGCGCGCGGCCTGGGGCGGGCCGAGCGGTCCCGGGCCCGGGCCCTGCTGGGGGTACGGGTGGAGGAGCCCAGTCCGCTCCCGCGCCGGCACGGCTTCTTCGCCTGGCTGTGGACGGCGCTGAAGGACCCGGTGGCGTGGCGGACGGTGCTGTACATGTTCATCCGGCTGCCCTGGGGGATCGTGACCTTCACGGTCACCCTGGTCTCGCTGTTCGTGCTGTGGCCGGTGCTTCCCTTCCTGGCCCGCGCTCTGGCCAATGCCGACCGGGCGATGGTCCGCGGGCTGCTCTCGCCCTCGGACGAGCTGGAGCGGCGCGTCGCCGAGCTGGAGACGGACCGGGGTGTGGTCGTGGACACCGCCGCCGCCGACCTGCGGCGCATCGAGCGGGATCTCCACGACGGCGCCCAGGCCCGGCTCGTCGCCCTCGCGATGGGGCTCGGCCTGGCGAAGGAGAAGCTCCTGGAGGATCCGGAGGCGGCCGCCGCCATGGTCGACGAGGCGCACGGTGAGGTGAAGCTGGCGCTGCGGGAGCTGCGCGACCTGGCCCGGGGCATCCATCCGGCGGTCCTGACCGACCGGGGGCTCGGTGCCGCCCTGTCGTCGATCGCGGCGCGGTGCACGGTGCCGGTGAAGGTGACCGTCGACCTGACCGAGCGGCCGGCGGAGGCCATCGAGGGGATCGCGTACTTCACGGTCTCCGAGCTGCTCCAGAACGTCTCCAAGCACGCCCGGGCGCGTTCCGCCTCGGTGGAGGTGCGGCGCCGGGACGACCGGCTGCTCCTTCAGGTACGGGACGACGGGCGCGGCGGGGCGAGGCTGGACGGCGGTACGGGAATGGCGGGGCTCGCGGAGCGTCTGGGGGCGGTCGACGGGCTGTTCGTCCTCGACTCACCGGAGGGCGGTCCGACGACGGTCACGGCGGAGCTCCCGTGGCGGGCCCGTCCGAAGGCCTAGCGGGCGTCCGCCGGGCCCCGGAGGTGGGGAAAACCCCCGGCCGTAGACGCCGACCTCCCTCATGGTCCGCGGCGTGCCCGCCCGTAAGCCTTGAGGCAGTAACCCCGCTCCTCCCCCGACCCCCCGGTCCTCCCCCGTCCTCCCCCGAGCAGAAACGGACACCAGCGATGGCCACCCACCGCCTTCCCGTCGCGATCCGCGCGCCGTTCGAGGCCCGCACCTGGCGCGAGTTCGGCCATCTGGTGCTCGGGCTGCCGCTGAGCTGTGTGTACTTCGCCCTCTCCCTCGCCATGGTCTCGGCCGGCGCCGGCCTGCTGATCACCTTCCTCGGCATCCCGGTCCTGGCCGCCGGTCTGGCGATGTGCCGCGGCTTCGGCGCGGTGGAGCGGGCCCGGGCGCGCGGACTGCTCGGGCTCGACGTGTCCGCGCCCCTCCCGGTGCGGGGCCGTACGGGCGGGGCGATGTCGTGGATGGGCGCGATGCTGAAGAGCGGCGCGTCCTGGCGTCACCTGCTGTACGCGATCCTCCACATGCCGTGGGCGGTCTTCGCCTTCTCCGTGTCGGTGGCCTTCTGGGTTTACGGCTGGGCCCTCTTCACGTATCCGCTGTGGCAGTGGATCTTTCCGATGTACGCGGGGCAGGACGGGCTCCAGCTGTACGGCGACGGGACGCACCGCTTCTACCTGGACTCGCCCTTCGAGATCGCCGTCACCAGCGGTGTCGGCCTGCTCTTCGTCCTCGCCGGGCCGTGGATCATCCGGGCGCTGACCGCCGTGGACCGGCTGATGGTGCGCGGGCTGCTGGGGCCCTCCCGACTGGCGACCCGGGTCACGGAGCTGGAGTCGGACCGGGGTGTGGTCGTGGACACCGCCGCCGCCGACCTGCGGCGCATCGAGCGCGATCTGCACGACGGCGCGCAGGCCCGGCTGGTCGCCCTCGCCATGGACCTGGGGCTGGCGAAGGAGAAGCTGAGCGAGGACCCGAAGGCGGCGGCGCGGATGGTCGAGGAGGCGCACGGCGAGGTGAAGACCGCGCTGCGGGAGCTGCGCGACCTGGCGCGGGGCATCCACCCGGCGGTTCTGACCGACCGCGGCCTGGACGCGGCGCTGTCGGCGGTCGCGTCCCGCTGCGCGGTCCCGGTGTCGGTGGAGGTGGATCTGCCGGCCCGGCCGGCGCCGGCGATCGAGGGCATCGCCTACTTCACGGTCTCCGAGCTGCTCCAGAACGTTTCCAAGCACGCCCAGGCACGCCGTGCCTGGGTGGAGGTGTGGCGGGCGGGCGACCGGATGATGCTGCAGGTCAGGGACGACGGCCGGGGCGGAGCGGACGTGGCGGCGGGCAGCGGCCTCGCCGGGCTGACGGAGCGGCTGGACGCGGTCGACGGCATCCTGGCGGTCGACTCCCCGCCGGGCGGCCCGACGACGGTCACCGCGGAGCTGCCCTGGCGCTGACGCCCCCGCCGTTCGCTTCCCCCGACGGGGTGGCCGGGTGCCATGCTGGAGCCTCATGGACATCGACGTGGGGGAAGACGTGGCGGACGCGGTACGGGTGGTCATCGCCGAGGATTCGGTGCTGCTCCGGGAGGGGCTGACCCGGTTGCTGACCGATCGGGGGCACGAGGTGGTCGCCGGGGTGGGGGACGGGGAGGCGCTGCTGAAGACCGTGGCGGGTCTCGCCGGGGAGGACGCGCTGCCGGACGTGGTGGTCGCGGACGTGCGGATGCCGCCCACCCATACGGACGAAGGGGTACGGGCGGCGGTGCGGCTGCGCAAGGAGTACCCGCAGGTGGGGGTGCTGGTCCTCTCGCAGTACGTGGAGGAGCAGTACGCCACCGAGCTGCTCGCCGGGTCCAGCCGGGGCGTGGGCTATCTGCTGAAGGACCGTGTCGCGGAGGTCCGGGAGTTCGTGGACGCGGTGGTCCGGGTGGCGCGGGGCGGCACGGCGCTGGATCCGGAGGTCGTGCAGCAGCTCCTCGGCCGGAGCCGTAAGCAGGACGTGCTGGCGAACCTGACACCCCGGGAGCGGGAGGTCCTGGGCCTGATGGCGGAGGGCCGGACGAACTCGGCGGTCGCGAAACAGCTGGTCGTGAGCGACGGCGCGGTGGAGAAGCACGTCAGCAACATCTTCCTGAAACTCGGCCTGTCACCGAGTGACGGGGATCACCGTCGGGTACTCGCGGTGTTGACCTACCTGAATTCCTGAAGAGCTGACACCCTGTCAGACAGGGCACTCGGAGACTGCCGGAGAGGCCTCCGGGAGGGTCCGAGGGGCCGGACGTGACAATCAATCGCGATCACGCATCTCAAAACGAGGACCAGGATGCGAGAGTCCCGGGAAGGGGCCCCTCACCGTCGTAGGGTGGGCATCAGGACGGCCGGTCCGCCGACCGTCTCCCGAGCCCTCTTCGCCTCCGGCGGAGAGACCCCTTGCCGCGAGGGAGGTCCAGTTCAGTGACCAGCCAGGTCAGTAGCGAGGCCGGTGAGGCCCTGGTCGGGGAACAGCGCAGCGTCCCCGGAGGGTCCCATCACGGTGAAGAGAAGGAAGTCCGGCGTCTCGATCGGGTGATCATCCGCTTCGCGGGTGACTCCGGTGACGGTATGCAGCTGACGGGTGACCGGTTCACCTCCGAGACGGCGTCCTTCGGGAACGACCTCTCGACGCTGCCGAACTTCCCCGCCGAGATCCGGGCCCCGGCCGGCACGCTGCCGGGCGTCTCCTCGTTCCAGTTGCACTTCGCCGACCACGACATCCTGACCCCGGGTGACGCGCCGAACGTGCTGGTCGCGATGAACCCCGCCGCGCTCAAGGCCAACATCGGCGACGTGCCGCGCGGCAGCGAGATCATCGTCAACACGGATGAGTTCGCCAAGCGCGCCATGGCCAAGGTCGGCTACGAGACCTCTCCTCTGGAGGACGGCTCGCTGGCCGGCTACCGGGTCCACCCGGTCCCGCTGACGACGCTGACGGTCGAGGCCCTGAAGGACTTCGGGCTGCCGAGGAAGGAGGCCGAGCGCAGCAAGAACATGTTCGCCCTGGGCCTGCTCTCCTGGATGTACCACCGGCCGACGGAGGGAACCGAGGCCTTCCTGCGGCAGAAGTTCGCCAAGAAGCCGCAGATCGCCGAGGCGAACGTGGCCGCGTTCCGGGCCGGCTGGAACTTCGGCGAGACGACCGAGGACTTCGCCGTCAGCTACGAGGTCGCCCCGGCGACCAAGGCCTTCCCGCCCGGCACGTACCGGAACATCTCCGGGAACCTCGCGCTCTCCTACGGGCTGATCGCCGCCTCCCGGCAGGCGGACCTCCCGCTCTACCTGGGCTCGTACCCGATCACTCCCGCCTCGGACATCCTCCACGAGCTGTCCAAGCACAAGAACTTCGGCGTGCGCACCTTCCAGGCGGAGGACGAGATCGCCGGGATCGGTGCCGCGCTCGGCGCGGCCTTCGGCGGCTCGCTCGCCGTGACCACCACCTCGGGCCCCGGCGTGGCGCTGAAGTCCGAGACGATCGGCCTGGCGGTCTCCCTGGAGCTGCCGCTGCTGATCGTCGACATCCAGCGTGGCGGCCCGTCGACCGGTCTGCCGACCAAGACCGAGCAGGCCGACCTCCTGCAGGCCATGTACGGCCGCAACGGCGAGGCCCCCGTCCCGGTCGTCGCGCCGAGGACGCCCGCCGACTGTTTCGACGCGGCCCTGGACGCGGCCCGGATCGCGCTGACCTACCGCACCCCGGTCTTCCTGCTCTCCGACGGCTACCTCGCCAACGGCTCCGAGCCCTGGCGGATCCCGGACCTCGACGAACTCCCCGATCTGCGCACGCAGTTCGCCACCGGACCCAACCACCAGCTGGCGGACGGCACGGAGGTCTTCTGGCCGTACAAGCGCGACCCGCGGACCCTGGCGCGGCCCTGGGCCGTGCCCGGCACCCCGGGGCTCGAGCACCGCATCGGCGGCATCGAGAAGCAGGACGGCACGGGGAACATCTCCTACGATCCCGCCAACCACGACTTCATGGTCCGCACCCGGCAGGCCAAGATCGACGGCATCGAGGTCCCGGACCTGGAGGTCGACGACCCGGACGGCGCGAAGACGCTCGTCCTGGGCTGGGGCTCGACCTACGGACCGATCACGGCCGCCGTCCGCCGGCTGCGCCGCGACAGCGTGCCGATCGCCCAGGCGCACCTGCGCCATCTCAACCCCTTCCCGAAGAACCTCGGGGAGGTGCTCAAGCGGTACGAGAAGGTCGTGATCCCGGAGATGAACCTGGGCCAGCTCGCCACCCTCGTACGCGCCCGCTACCTCGTCGACGCCCGCTCGTACACGCAGGTCAACGGCATGCCGTTCAAGGCCGAGCAGCTCGCCACGGCACTCAAGGAGGCCATCGATGACTGAGTCACTCCTGAACCTCGTGCCCAAGGCCGAAGCCGCCCAGTCGATGAAGGACTTCAAGTCCGACCAGGAGGTGCGCTGGTGCCCCGGGTGCGGTGACTACGCCGTCCTCGCCGCCGTGCAGGGCTTCATGCCCGAGCTCGGTCTGGCGAAGGAGAACATCGTCTTCGTCTCCGGCATCGGCTGCTCCTCCCGCTTCCCGTACTACATGAACACGTACGGGATGCACTCCATCCACGGCCGGGCCCCCGCCATCGCGACCGGCCTGGCCAGCTCGCGCCGCGACCTGTCGGTCTGGGTCGTCACGGGTGACGGCGACGCGCTCTCCATCGGCGGCAACCACCTGATCCACGCGCTGCGCCGCAACGTCAACCTCAAGATCCTGCTCTTCAACAACCGGATCTACGGGCTGACCAAGGGCCAGTACAGCCCGACCAGCGAGGTCGGCAAGATCACCAAGTCGACGCCGATGGGGTCGCTCGACGCGCCCTTCAACCCGGTCTCGCTCGCGCTCGGCGCGGAGGCGTCCTTCGTGGCGCGGACGGTGGACTCCGACCGCAAGCACCTCACCGAGGTGCTGCGCCAGGCCGCCGACCACCCGGGCACGGCGCTGGTGGAGATCTACCAGAACTGCAACATCTTCAACGACGGCGCCTTCGAGATCCTCAAGGACAAGGACCAGGCGCAGGAGGCCGTGATCCGCCTGGAGCACGGGCAGCCGATCCGCTTCGGCACCGGCCTGGACAAGGGGGTCGTACGGGACCCGGCCACCGGCGACCTGAAGGTCGTCACGGTCACCCCCGAGAACGAGAGCGCCGTCCTCGTCCACGACGCGCACGCCGCCTCCCCGACGACGGCGTTCGCGCTGTCCCGCCTGGCGGACCCGGACACGCTGCACCAGACGCCGATCGGGGTGTTCCGGTCGGTGGAACGGCCGGTCTACGACACGATGATGGCCGACCAGCTCGACACGGCGATCGAGCAGCACGGCAAGGGCGACCTGGGACAACTCCTCGCGGGCGGCGACACCTGGACGGTGGTGGGCTAGCCACGCGGGAGAGGTACGGAAGCGGTGAGGGGCCCGGCCGGTGCGGCCGGGCCCCCCACCGCTTGGTCCATGGGTGGGGCCTCTTCTAGGGGCGGGCCTCCACAGCGCTCGCGCTCGCGCTCCCGCGACGCGCCTCGTCGTACGCCTCGCGCGCCTTCTCCACCTCCGCGACCCGGCGCTCCGTCCAGCGCCCCAGCTCCGAGACCTGACGGGCGGCCTCCGTGCCCAGTTCGGTGAGGCTGTAGTCGACGCGGGGCGGGATGACCGGCTTGGCGTCGCGGTGGACGAAGCCGTCGCGCTCCAGGGTCTGGAGCGTCTGGGCGAGCATCTTCTCGCTGACGCCGCCGATCTCGCGGCGCAGCTCGCTGAAGCGGTACGAGCGCTCCAGCAGGGCGATCAGGATCAGGACGCCCCAGCGACTGGTGACGTGCTCCAGGACGAGCCGCGAGGGGCACATCGGGTCCCTGACGTCCGGCTTCGGACGCGCACCGCCATCACCCTCGCCACCACCACCGGCCACTCCACCACTTACTCGCATGCCAGTACCTTACTTCAAAGTGGGTACTTTCTAATAGTTGGCGCCGGTCATACGGTGAGTGCACATCGCGCACGCCCCCTCCAGGAGAGAGAGCACCATGAGCATCGTCGTCACCGGAGCCACCGGACAGCTCGGCCGTCTCGTCATCGACGAGCTGCTGACCCAGGTCCCCGCCGCGTCCGTCGCCGCCGTCGTCCGCGACAAGGAGAAGGCCGCCGACCTCGCCGAGCGCGGTGTCGAACTGCGGATCGCCGACTACGACCGGCCGGAGACCCTCGCGGAGGCCTTCGAGGCCGGTGACCGGGTGCTGCTGATCTCCGGCAGCGAGGTGGGGCGTCGCGTGCCGCAGCACGCCGCCGTGATCGACGCGGCGAAGGCCGCGGGCGTCGCCCAGCTCGCGTACACCGGCATCCTCGGCGGGCCGGAGGCCGACTTCGATCTGGCCGCCGAGCACAAGGAGACCGAGCGGCTGATCCTCGGCTCGGGCCTGCCGTACACCTTCCTGCGCAACGGCTGGTACACCGAGAACTACACCGCCCACCTCGCCCCCGTCCTCGCGCACGGCGCCGTCGTCGGCAACGCCGGCGAGGGGCGGATCGCCTCCGCCACCCGCGCCGACTACGCGGCCGCGGCCGCCGCCGTCCTGACCGGCCCGGTCGAGGAGCACCGGAACACGGCCTACGAGCTGAGCGGCGACGTCGCCTGGTCGCTCGCCGAGTACGCGGCCGAGGTCGCCCGCCAGAGCGGCCGGGAGATCACGTACCGCGACGTCCCCGCCGAGGCCCACCTGGCGATCCTCACCGGCGCGGGCGTGCCGCAGGCCTTCGCCGAGATCCTCGTGGACGTGGACCGGGCCGTGGAGCGCGGGGCGCTCGCACGGCGGACCGGCGACCTCTCCCGCCTGATCGGCCGCCCGACGACGCCGGTCGCCGACACGATCGCGGAGTCGCTCGGCGCCGCCCTCAGCTAGAGGTCATGACCGTATCGGGGTACGGACATGACAGGCCGCCCTGTGCGGCGCTACCGTCGACGGGACGGCGCGGCACAGGGCAGGAGTTTCGATGAAGGAAAGCACCGAGGGACGAGCAGGCCTCCTCTACGGGATCGGCGCCTACGGCATGTGGGGACTGGTCCCGCTCTTCTGGCCGCTCCTCAAGCCCGCCGGAGCGATCGAGATCCTCGCCCACCGCATGGTGTGGTCCCTCGCCGTCGTCGGCCTCGCCCTGCTCGCCCTGCGCCGCTGGGGCTGGATACGGGAGCTGCTGCGCAGCCCGCGCAAGCTGGGTCTGATCGCCGTGGCCGCGGCCGTGATCAGCGTCAACTGGGGCGGCTACATCTGGGCCGTCAACTCCGGCCAGGTCGTCGAGGCCTCGCTCGGCTACTTCATCAATCCCCTCGTCACCATCGCCATGGGCGTGCTGCTCCTGAAGGAGCGGCTGCGCCCCGCGCAGTGGGCGGCGGTCGGGATCGGCTTCGCGGCGGTGCTCGTCCTCGCCATCGGCTACGGGCAGCCGCCCTGGCTCTCGCTGATGCTGGCCTTCTCCTTCGCCGTCTACGGCCTGCTGAAGAAGAAGGTCAACATCGGCGGCCTGGAGTCGCTGGCCGCCGAGACCGCGATCCAGTTCCTGCCGGCCCTCGCCTATCTGCTGTGGCTGGGGACCGCGGGCTCGGCCACCTTCGGCGCCGAGGGCGCCGGGCACGCGGCCCTGCTCGCCGCGACCGGCATCGTGACGGCCGCGCCGCTGGTCTGCTTCGGGGCGGCGGCGATCCGGGTCCCGCTGTCCACGCTGGGGCTGCTGCAGTATCTGGCGCCCGTCTTCCAGTTCCTGCTGGGCGTCGTCTACTTCCACGAGGCGATGCCGCCGGAGCGGTGGGCCGGCTTCTCGCTGGTCTGGCTGGCTCTGACGATCCTGACGTGGGACGCGCTGCGGACGAACCACCGCAGCCGCGCGGCGATCGCGGCCGCGGCGGCGGTGGCGGGTCCGGCCGCGGATGCGGTGGCGGGTGCGGTGGCGGGTGCGTCGGTGCCCGCCGTCCCGCTCACCGCCAGCGAACACTCCGGCTCCGGCGACGAGCCCGGCACCACAGCGGTCTCCACCCCATCGGCCCGGCCCGGGCGCTGACCGGACCACGGCCGGCCGCGGCGCTTCCCGCCTACGGGACCGTGACCTTGCTCGCAGCCGCCTCACCCCCAGTCCCAGCTCCAGCTCCAGCGCCGGACCCGGACCCGGACCCGGCCCCGGATCGCTTTCCTCGCAGCCCGGTCGCGGTGACCAGCGCGCCGAGCGTCACCATCACCACCGGCACGACCAGCGCCGCGCGGAACCCGCCGAGACCGCCGCCGGAGATTCCGTACACCGCCGTCACCGCCGAGATGCCGACCGCCGAGCCGAACTGGGTGGCCGTGGTGAGCAGCCCGCTCGCGAGCCCCTGCTCCTCCTCCGCGACACCGTCGGTCGCGGCGATCGTCAGCGGTCCGTACGCGAGGGCGAAGGCGAGACCGGTCAGGAGCAGGGTCGGGAACATCGCCGCGTACGACCAGTCGGGACCGACCGGCAGGAACAGCGCGTACGAGACGACCGCGAGCACGAACCCGCCCAGGATCACCCGCCCGTTGCCGAAGCGCGCCACGAGCCTCGGGGTCAGCGTCGGGGCGAGCACCGCGTCGACGCCCATGACGACCAGGGCCAGCGCCGTCTCCAGGGAGGACCAGCCGCGCAGTTCCTGGAGGTAGAGCGTGGCCACGAACTGGAACCCGAAGAACGAGCCGACGAACAGCAGCGCCCCCAGGTCGGCGCGGACCGTCGACGCCTCGCGGAGCAGCCCGAGCCGGACGAGCGGGGTGGCGGTCCGGCGTTCGACGGCGACGAAGACGCCGGCGAGGACGAGGCCTGCGGCGAGGGCGAGCACGGTCACCGCCCAGCCGTCGAGCCCGTGCTCGAGGCGGACGATCGCGAACGCCAGCAGCAGCATCGCCCCGGCGGCCGTCAGCGCGCCGCCCAGGTCGAAGCCGCCGGGCGTCCGCGCGGGGCGCGGCTCCTTCGGGATCAGGCGCAGCGCGGCGAGCAGGATCGCCGCGGCGAGGAGGACCGGCGCGAAGAAGACCCAGCGCCAGCCGAGCTGGGTGAGCAGCCCGCCGATGACGAGCCCGAGCGAGAAGCCGCCCGCCGCCGTGCCGGCGAAGACCAGCAGGGCCTGGTTGCGTTGCGGGCCCTCGGCGTAGGACGTGGTGATGATCGACATCGCGGCCGGGGTCATGAAGGCGGCGGCGACGCCGGTCATGAAGCGGGCCAGGATCAGCGTCCAGCCGTCGTTCGCGAAGCCGCCGAGGCCGGAGAAGAGGAGGAAGACGGTGAGCCAGACCAGGAACATCCGGCGGCGGCCGAGGAGGTCGGCGGCGCGACCGCCGAGGAGGGTGAAGCCGGCGTAGCCGAGGACGTACGCGGACATCACCCAGGCCGCGGCGCCGGTGGACAGGTCGAGGTCGGATCTGATGGAGGGCACGGCGACGGCGAGCATGGCGACGTCGATGCCTTCGAGGAAGATCGTCCCGCAGAGGACGAGGAGCAGACTCCAGGCGCGTACGGACACGGCTGTCTCCAGAGCAGGAAGGGGCAGGGGGAATGAGGCAGGGGGAAGGGCAGGGTGGTTATCGGCCAGAGGGTCGGTTCCCTCTTGTAACCACCTGCATCCTGCGGCAGCATCGGGTGCCATGGAAGAAGGCACTTCGAAGTCACCGAGTCACTGCCAAGTGACCTATGGAGACAGGCACGTTGGGGACGGCGGGGACACGGACCCGTTCCAGTGGGACACGCGGGAGGACTGCGAGGTACGGCAGATCCTCGACCGGGTCGCCGACAAGTGGTCCCTGCTGGTCATCGCCCTGCTCGACCGGCGCAAGCTGCGCTTCACGGAGCTGCGGCGGGAGATCGACGGAATCAGCCAGCGGATGCTGACGGTGACGCTGCGCCAGCTGGAGCGGGACGGCCTGGTGAAGCGGACGGTGCATCCCGTGGTGCCGCCGCGCGTGGACTACGAACTGACGCCGCTGGGCGGGACGTTGCACACGACGATCCGCTCGCTCGTGACATGGACGGAGCAGCACCAGAACGAGATCGCGGCGGCGCGCGAGGAGTACGACGCGCGGGAGCGGGCGGAGTCGGAGAGGTCCGAGAGGTCTGAGAGGTCCGAGAGGTCCGAGACGACGACGGTCCCGGCCTGACCCTGGGGGCACGGCCGGCGACCGCCTTCCTGAAGGAACGGCGTGCCCGACGCGCGCTTCTCACTCCGCCCGCGTACGGGCCCGGTGGGTCCGGACCTTGTGGCGGTTGCCGCACCTCTCCATGGAGCACCAGCGGCGGCGGCCGGGGCGTGAGGTGTCGACGAAGAGCAGGGAGCAGGTGCCGGAGCCGCACTCGCGGATGCGGTCGGCTTCGGCGCCGGTGAACAGCTCGATCGCGTCGCGGGCGACGGTCGAGAGCAGGGCGGCCACGGTCGCCCCCGGCGCCCAGGCCCGCTCGCCGCCCGCGGTGAACCGGGACACCAGCGGGGGGTGGGCGGCGGCCTCGTTGACGGTCTCGACGTCCGCCGGCGCGAGGGCCCGGCCGTACGCGCGGGCCTGCGCGAGCCGCCACAGCGCGTCCCGTACCTCCCGTACACGCGTGAGCTCGGCCGGCGTGACCGTCAGATCGAGCCCGGGAGTGTCCGCGAGCCGGCACCGCCCCACCCAGTCCAGCAACCCCTCGGTCCGGTCGAGGACTTCGAAGCGCGCGGCCACCGGTCCGGGGCCGCCGGTGACCAGCAGTTCGAGGCAGAGGGCACCGGCGTCGAAGCGGAACGACTGGCCGTCAGGGTGATTCAGCGTCATCGCTGTTGTGGCCCGCATCATGCAACCAGTATAAGTGGTTACATGACACCGCTCCATTGGAAGCTCGTGATCGACTGCACCGACCCGCACGCCCAGGCGGCCTTCTGGGCGCGGGCCCTCGGCTACGTGGAGGAGGACCACAGCGCACTCGTCGAGCACCTCCTCGGCCTCGGGGCCGCCCCGCCCGAGGAGACCCTCAGGGTCTGCGACCGGCTCGCCTGGCGCGATCTGGCCGCTGTCCGCCATCCGGACGACCCCTTCGAGGAACAGAGCGGCATGGGCCTCGGCCGCCGCCTCCTCTTCCAGCGCGTCCCGGAGAAGAAGACCGTCAAGAACCGCCTCCACATCGACGTCCACGCCGCCCCCGGCACCCGCGAGGCCGAGGTGGCACGACTGGAGGCCCTGGGAGCGTCGGTGCTGCGCCGGGTCGCGGAGCAGGGAGGCGAGTGGGTGGTCATGACGGACCCCGAGGGCAACGAATTCTGCGTGCAGTGAGGTGCGTCGAGCGACGAGTGGGGGCGAAGCCCGGGGTGGAGCTCAGGGCCTGGGGACCTCGTAGTGGAGGCAGCCGTACTCCACCGCTCTGACGTGGACCAGGGCGACCTCGGGATCGGCGAAGGCCTCACCGAACGCCGTGTCGAAGCCCTCGGTGGCCGGGTCCGGGATCCGCAGGAGGCGGCCGCCGAGAATGCGGCCCTCGGCGCTGTAGCGGCGCAGGACGCGCAGGGCACACCTCCGGGGTCCCGGGGCCCTTGCACGCCTCGGCGTGGATGAAGACCGGGCCCTGTTCGTCGTACGCGCCGGGCTCGGCGCCGGTCGCGGCCGCCACGCGCGCGACCGCGCCGCCGGCGCTGACGTTCGGTTCGTGGCGACCGGGCCATCACGACCGGGCGCGGCGCCCGGGTCGGGCCGCCCCACGGCGCTATCGTCCGCCTGCGGGGGCGGGAAACCCCAGCAGTAGGTGATGGTGGTGGTCGTGCGGGAGGCAGAGGCGGAAGCGGATGCGGATGCGGTGATCGCCGAGGCGGCGATCGTCGAGGCGCCGTCCGTCCTCGGATTGCGGCCGTCCGGGGTGCAGGACATGCCGGCGGCTCTGCTCGGCGCCGGCCTGCGGGAGCGTCTCGGGGCGGTGTGGGCCGGCAGGGTCGAAGCGCCCGCCTACGACCCCCGGCGCGATGAGGGGACCGGGATCCTCAATCCGGAGGGCATCGCCCGCTACTCCGTCGATCTGGCCGACGCCGTGACCGGCGTCCTCGGCCGAGGCGGCTTCCCCGTCGTCCTGGGCGGTGACTGCAGCGTCCTGCTCGGCGGCCTCCTCGCCCTGCGCCGCCGCGGACGGCACGGCCTGCTGTTCCTCGACGGCCACACCGACTTCTACCAGCCGTCGGCCGAACCCACCGGCGAGGTGGCCTCGATGGAGCTCGCCCTGGCCACCGGCCGCGGCCCACGGCTCCTCACCGATCTCGAAGGGCGCGGCCCCCTGTTGCGCGACGAGGACATCGTCGCCTTCGGCTTCCGCGACACCGCCGAGTCGGCCGAGGCGGGAATGCAGCCCCTACCGCCGCGGCTGCGCGCGATCGGCCTCGACGAGGTGCGCGCGGCCGGAGCCGGGGCGGCCGCGCGCCAGGCGGTCGGGCACCTCACCACCGGCGCCACGGCCGGGTTCTGGGTCCACCTCGACGTAGACGTCCTGGACGACGCCCTCATGCCCGCCGTCGACTACCGCCTCCCCGGCGGCCTGACCTGGGAGGAACTGGAGACCGTACTGGCCACCGCCCTGACCGACCCACACGCCCGGGGGCTGACCGTCACCATCTTCAACCCCCGCCTCGACCCCGGCGGGACGAGGGCCGCCCGCCTGGTCGAGTGCCTGGGCCGGGGATGGTCGGCGCGCCCCCGCGTCCGGTGAGCGAACGCGCCTGACCGGTTTCCGCTCTTGACGAGGTATCAAACTCTCGCTGAACATTCAGCACGCACATCCGTACGTCGCACAGACGCACCACGCACAGCTCCAGCGCCTCGTGGCACCCACGCCCCGGGGCGTCTCGCACGTTCCGTCCCATCCCCAGTTCGGAATTCGGAGCCCCCACATGAAACTCTCCGTACCCAGACGCGCCACCGCGGCCGCCGGTCTGGCACTCGCCGGACTGCTGGCCGGTGTCGCGCCCACCGCCGCCACAGCGCAGCCACAAGCCGCCCCGGCGGCGCCGGCCTTCGTCGCCGCCGCGCCCGACATCCCGCTCGCCAACGTCAAGCAGCACTTGACGGATCTCCAGGCGATAGCCAACGCCAACGGCGGCAACCGCGCCCACGGCCGTACCGGCTACAAGGCGTCCGTCGACTTCGTGAAGGCCAAGCTGGACGCGGCCGGATTCACCACCACCGTCCAGCAGTTCACGTACAACGGCACCACCGGCTACAACCTGATAGCCGACTGGCCCGGCGGCGACCCGAACCAGGTCCTCATGGCCGGCGCGCACCTCGACTCGGTCTCCTCCGGCGCCGGCATCAACGACAACGGCTCCGGCTCGGCGGCCGTCCTGGAGACCGCGCTCGCCGTCTCCCGGGCCGGCCTCCAGCCCACCAAGCACCTGCGCTTCGGGTGGTGGGGCGCCGAGGAGCTCGGACTCGTCGGGTCGAAGCACTACGTCGCCCAACTGCCCACCACCGAGCGGGCGAAGCTCTCCGGCTATCTCAACTTCGACATGATCGGGTCGCCGAACCCCGGCTACTTCGTCTACGACGACGACCCCACGATCGAGCAGACCTTCAAGAGCTACTTCGCCGGCATCGGCGTGCCCACCGAGATCGAGACCGAGGGCGACGGCCGCTCCGACCACGCCTCGTTCAAGAACGTCGGCATCCCCGTCGGCGGTCTCTTCACCGGCGCCAGCCGGGTGAAGACCAGTGCGCAGGTCCAGAAGTGGGGCGGCACGGCCACGGCCTTCGACCGCTGCTACCACTCCTCCTGCGACACGACCGCGAACATCAACGACACCGCCCTGGACCGCAACAGCGACGCCGTCGCCCACGCGATCTGGACCCTGTCGGCCGGTACGACCCCGCCGCCCGGCAAGGTCTTCGAGAACACCGCCGACGTGTCCATCCCGGACAACGGCGCCGCGGTGACCTCCACGGTCGACGTCACCGGTGTCACCGGCAACGCCCCCGCCACCCTCAAGGTGGACGTGAACATCGTCCA
The DNA here is from genome assembly GCF_043078785.1 of Streptomyces sp. NPDC015346. Taxonomy (NCBI): domain Bacteria; kingdom Bacillati; phylum Actinomycetota; class Actinomycetes; order Kitasatosporales; family Streptomycetaceae; genus Streptomyces; species Streptomyces sp. NPDC015346. The sequence goes on from NZ_JBIBTW010000004.1 coordinate 457,590, forward strand.
CACCTGGCGCGGAGACCTGGTCGTCGACCTGGTCGCCCCGGACGGCTCGGTCTACAACCTGAAGCCGTTCTCGTCCTCCGACTCGGCCGACAACGTGATCGCCACCTACACGGTCAACGCCTCCACCGAGGTCGCCAACGGCGCCTGGAAGCTCCGGGCCCAGGACAAGGCCGCCCAGGACACCGGCTACATCAACAGCTTCAAGCTCACGTTCTGATCCCGTAGAACGGCCGAAAAAGAACTCCCGGGTGGGTCGGTGACATCAGCCCCGACCCACCCGGGCACCCACTCCCGTACGACCGTACGGAAGCTTCCGTACGGAACTCCCGTACGGAAGCCGCCTACTTGCCGGCGTTCGCCGCGTCCACCAGGGCGTCCTTCGTGACCGCGCCGACGTAGACCTTGCCGTCGTCCGTCATCAGGGCGTTGACGAGCTTCGTCTTGAAGACGGTGCCCGAGCCGAACTTCCCGGTGACCCTGTCGCCGAGCGAGTCGAGGAAGCCCTTGACCTCCGCCGGGGCCTCGTCGGTCTTCGGCGCCGGGGCGCCGGTGTCCAGCTTCGCGATCGTCGTCCAGCCCTCGCCGATGACGTTGAGGCCGCCCTTGGAGCCGGTGAACTCCTCGAACCCCTTCTCCAGGCCCTTGAGCTCCTCCTCGTGCTCGGCGGAGGCGCCCTCCGTCACCTTCGCGCCCTTCGGCGCCTCGAAGTCGAACGTCGACGCCGCCGGCCGGCCGAAGTCGATCTTCGTGAAGCCCGCGTCGACGACCGGCTTGCCGCCCTCGACGGAGGTGAGGGTGAACTTCAGCGGGGTGCCGTTCCGGGCGTCCACCGCGACCTTCACGGACTCGACCGTCGAGCCGCTCTGCTTGGGCTTGATCACCAGCTGGTACGCGTCCCGGCCGGCGATCTTCGCCGTCCCGCCCACGGTGATCGACGTGGTGTCGCCCGCGGCCTTCAGGATCTCGTCCGCCAGCTGCTTCGGGGTGCTGGGGAGCTCCTTCTCGGGGGCCTCCCCCTTCGCGCCTTCGGTCTTCTCGTGGAACGCCTCGTTGGACTTGCTGTCGTACGCCCACACGTCGTCGCCGTTGTGGATCAGGCTGTACTCGTCCGAGCCGTCCACGATCGTCAGCTTCTGCCGGTCCGGGCCGTCGGCGGCCACGCGCAGCGTGTGCGTGCCCGAGGCGAGCTGGGTCAGCCTGTCCTGCGGGTCGGCCGAGGACGAGCCCGACGCGGCGGACGGGATCAGGCCCGCGAAGGACGGCAGGCCGAGGTCGGTGGTGATCTTGAACGTGCCGGAGAGCGTCTGCGTGTCCGACGCGGCGATCTTCTCGATGAGCTGCTGCGCGGTGATCTCCGGAAGCTCCGGGTCGCCGGACGCCGCAAGGGCCGGGACGAGCCCGATCGTCGCGGCGGCCACTCCGGCCACCGCGACCGGGACGACGTAGCGGCTCGCCCTGCGCCGGACCGCCGTCCGCGTGGTGCCCGCGCCGTCGGGTGCGCCCGCGCCGTCCGTGCCGACCGTGCTGTCGTTCGGTGCCATGGTTGTCCTACCTCCGTGGTCGATGACTCCATCTGACCAAAACGGCGGTACGGAGTCGTCAGACTCCGGGCTCAACCTGGCGTACTGCTACGGGATGACGGAACCCTGAGAAGCCCTGGCCCGCGCGGTGGATCTAGCCCGCGCGGTGGACCACCGCGTCGCACAGCTCCTCCAGGGCCGCCTTCGCGTACCCCTCGGGCAGCGGCGCCAGCATCGCCCGCGCCTCCTCGGCGTAGCGCACGGTGTCGCGGCGGGCCTGCTCCAGGGCCGGGTGGACCCGGAGCCGCCGCAGGGCCTCCGCGTGCCGGGCGTCGTCGGCGAGGCCGCCGTCGATCAGCTCGACCAGCTCCACGTCCTCCGGGCGCCCGTGGGCGGCCGCGGCGGCCCGCAGGTGGAGGACGGGGAGGGTGGGGATGCCCTCGCGGAGGTCGGTGCCCGGGGTCTTGCCGGACTCGTGGGAGTCGGAGGCGATGTCGAGGACGTCGTCGGCGAGCTGGAAGGCGACGCCGAGCCGCTCGCCGTACTGGGTGAGGATGTCGACGACGCTCTCGTCGGCGCCGGACATCATCGCGCCGAAGCGGCAGGAGACGGCGACGAGCGAGCCGGTCTTGCCGCCGAGGACGTCGAGGTAGTGGTCGACCGGGTCGCGGTCGCCCTGCGGTCCCGCCGTCTCCAGGATCTGGCCGGTCACCAGGCGTTCGAACGCCTCGGACTGGATCCGTACGGCCTCGGGTCCGAGATCCGCGAGCGTGTGCGAGGCGCGGGCGAAGAGGAAGTCACCCGTGAGGACGGCGATGGAGTTGCCCCAGCGGGTGTTCGCGCTCGGGACACCGCGCCGCACGTCCGCCTCGTCCATGACGTCGTCGTGGTAGAGCGTGGCCAGGTGGGTCAGCTCGACGACGACGGCCGAGGGCACGACACCCGGCGCGTGGGGGTCGCCGAACTGGGCGGCGAGCATCACGAGCAGCGGCCGGAAACGCTTCCCGCCGGCCAGGACGAGATGCTGCGCGGCCTCCGTGATGAACGGGATCTCGCTCTTGGTGGCGTCGAGGAGCCCTGCCTCCACGGCCGCCAACCCGGTCTGGACATCGGCCTCCAGAGCCTGGTCCCGCACGCTAAGACCGAACGGCCCGACGACGGTCACGAGGGGGTCTCCTGTCTGCTGACGCCTGGTCTAACGCCTGGTCTCACGCCTGCTGTCACGCCTGCTGGTACTGCCGGCGATCACACGGATTGTCGATGTGTCGCTCGATTCACTCAAGTCAGCGTATCCGGTCGCGTTTCGATCACCATGGGCGCCTTCCCGCCACCGCCGGTATGTTCGTGATCAGCTCATACAACCAGGAATGCGGCTTTTGTCACGAACAGTGATCGAGGGCTTCCCCCGCTCAGGGCCCGCTCAGGGCGTCCCGAGGAGGTGTCCGCACCATGAAGATCCGTACCGAGTTCCCGTACGAGACCGTGCACGACGACGTACGCATCCCGATGGCGGACGGTACACGGCTGTACGCCCGGATCTGGCGGCCGGTCACCGAGGCGCCCGTCCCCGCCCTCCTGGAGTACCTGCCCCACCGCCTCACCGACCGGACCGCGCCCCGCGACTGGCAGCGCCACCCCTGGTACGCCGGGCACGGCTACGCCTCCGTACGTGTTGACGTGCGCGGGTACGGCAACAGCGAGGGCCTGCCGGGCGACGAGTACGACGCGACCGAGCTGGCCGACGGCGTGGCGGTGGTGAACTGGCTCGCCGCGCGGGACTGGTGCAGCGGCAAGGTCGGCATGTTCGGGATCTCCTGGGGCGGCCGCGACGCGCTCCGGATCGCCGCGCTCGCCCCCGAGCCGCTGAAGGCGGTCGTCGCCGTCTGCTCGACCGACGACCGCTACGACGACGACGTCCACCGCATGGGCGGCTCCGTCCTCGCCGCGGGCACGCACACCTGGGCCGCGACCCTGCTCGCCCTGGTCTCCCGCCCGCCCGACCCGCGGTACGTCGGCGAGGTGTGGCGCGAGATGTGGCTGGAGCGCCTGGAGGCGGTCGAGCCCCTCCTCCACACCTGGCTCGCCCACCAGACCCGCGACGACTACTGGAAGCACGGCAGCGTCCGCGAGGACCACGGCGCGATCGAGGCGGCCGTCCTCGCGGTCGGCGGCTGGCACGACCCGTACCGGGACACCGTGCTCCGGCTGGTCGAGCACCTCCCCCAGGACCGCGTCCGCGGCATCATCGGCCCCTGGTGCCACCAGTACCCCGACCGGGGCCTGCCGCCAGGACCGGCGATCGGCTTCCTCCAGGAGACGCTGCGCTGGTGGGACCACCACCTCAAGGGCGCCGACAACGACGTCATGGCGGTCCCGCTGCTGCGCTCCTGGATCAGCGCGTCGCACCCGCCCGCCACCACGTACGACGAGCTCCCGGGGCGCTGGGTCGCCGACCCCGCCTGGCCGTCCCCGCACGTCACGCCGGTGACGTACGCCTTCCAGGGGGAGCCGGTCCTGGTCCGCTCCCCGCAGCGGACCGGCCTGGACGCCGGGCGCTTCGTCCCCCTCGGCGACGACGCCGACCTGCCGCCCGACCAGCGCGCCGAGGACGCCCACTCGGCCTGCTTCGACTTCGTGGTCCCCGAGGGCGGCCCGCCCGTCGAGATTCTGGGCCGGCCCCGGGTGAGCCTCTTCCTGCGCGCGGGCGCCCCCACCGGCCAGGTGATCGCCCGCCTCTGCGACGTCGCCCCGGACGGCTCCTCGACCCTGGTCACCCGTGGGGCGCTCAACCTCTCCGCCCGGCACGGCCGCGACCGGGTGGTGAAGGCCCGGGTCGGCGTGGGCGAGGAGGTCGCCTTCGAGCTGAACGGCATCGGCCACGGCTTCCCGCCCGGCCACCGGATCCGCCTCGCGGTCTCCTCCGCGTACTGGCCGTGGATCTGGCCCCAGCCGGACGCGGCGGGCTTCACCCTCGACCCGGCGGCCTCACACCTGACCCTGCCCGTCCGCGGCCCCACGCGGGACAGGATCGTGTGGCAGGAGCCGGAGCAGTCCGAACCCCTCGGCGTGAGCGTCCCGGCGACGCTGGAGGAACCCCGACCGGAGCGGCTGGTGGTACGCGACGTGGCCAAGGGCGAGTGGCGCCTGGAGGTCGCCCCCCGCCAGGGCGGTACGCGGCTCTACCCGGACGGCCTGGAGTGCACCGAGGACACCCTGGAGACGTACACGATCACGGAGGACGACCCGCTGTCGGCCCACACCCGCTCGGACTCGTCGATCCGGCTGCACCGACCGGACATGGCGTGGGACGTCACGATCGACGCACGTTCCGAAATCGCCTGCGAGGCGGAGGTATTCGTCACGTCGAACGAGGTCGTGTGCAAGGAGGGCGGGGAAGTCCTCTTCCACCGCACCTGGGAAAAGCGCATTCCGCGTACGGCGGGGTGAACGAACGGGGTGAACGAAAAGCCCGCGTCCCTCACGGAATGCAGAACGCCACCCCCGATGGCCCGCGATCTGCCCCATTAGCAACAAAATCGACCACAACGTTCCGTGAGATAGATCATGCCACGACTGTGAAGTCCTTGTGCGTTTCCTGTGTCGAACGATAGGAAGTCTTCCTCACACATACCCCGGGGGGGCTTCAAGTGCGCACAGCAGCGCGCCCATTTGTCATCGGCACGGCGTTCCTGATGGCCGTCCTTACTGGAACGGAGCAGGGTGCATCGGCGGCGACTCAATGGTCACCTCAACAGAGGATCAACAGCCCCGACGCACCCGAACAATCATGGAGTTCCGCTGAAGGGCGCAGCTTCAAGGCGAAGCCGTCCACCACGGACGCCACAGCCTCTGGGGGACATGACGACCCCGTGAAAGCGCCGGGTGAACTGCCTGCCGAGTTCCACAGCGTCGGCGGCGACCTGGGCGCAGCGAAGAAGCCCGTCATGGGCCAGGCGACAGTGGTGCCCGCGCCCGCCAGCACAGGTGTCGAGGGATTTGATCGTCGCCACAGCAAAGAACTGGCGGGTGAGCGTGATGAGCGAAGCCGTACCTTCCTGAACCCTGATGGCACGCGCACCACTCAGCTTTACGACGAGCCGGTCAACTTCCGTGAGGCCAATGGCCGGTGGAGGCCGATCGATACCACCCTTGTGCGCCCCGAGGGCGCGGCGACAATGAGCCTGGGCGGCAAGTGGCGCGCCCGCTCCACAGCAACGCCGATCACCTTCGCCGAGTACGGGAACAATGGGCCGCTGGTCCGCATGCAGACCGGCGAGAAGCAATCCATTGCCTACTCCGTCGAAGGCGCCGCTCCGGCGCTGGGCAGAGTGGAAGGCAGCACGGTCACCTACCCCGGCATCCGCAGGGCAACGGATCTTGAACTCATAGCCGGCGGCGCCTCCGTCAAGGAGACCTTGGTCCTGCGCAACAGGGAGGCACCCACAGAGTGGCGCTTCCCGCTGGAGCTCGACGGGCTCACAGCGCGATTGATCGACGGGGGCGTCAGCTTCGACGACGCGTCCGGCAGGCAGCACGCCTGGATGCCTCCAGGGTGGATGGAGGACTCCCGGCGCGCGGAGAACGCCAATGAGGGCGTCATATCGTCTGGCGTCAGCTATCGCCTGAGCGGAAGCGCTGGCCAACAGGTTCTTACAGTCATGCTCGACGGTAAGTGGCTGAACGCCCCTGAACGTGTCTTCCCTGTACGCGTGGACCCTTCCGTGACCGGAGTCAGTTCCACGTCGGGCACGTACGTGCAGTATCCGTACGACCAGAACTTCTCTGGTGACACGATCCTCAAGGTCGGCACCCACAACGGCGGGGGCACCAAGGCCGCCGGCTTGCTCCGGTTCGCGGGTCTCGAGACGACTCTGAAAAACGCGTGGGTTCTCGATGCCAAGCTCAACCTTTACAACACCTGGTCGTACTCCTGCAGTGCTCGCCCCGTGACCATCCATCCCATCACATCGAACTGGGCTGAGAGCACGACCACGACCTACCCCGGCCCTGCCACCGGCCCGTCTCTGGCCTCCAAAAGCTTCGCACACGGCTGGCGGCCGGAGGGTACGACGACTTGGTCGTGTGGACCGGCTTGGGAAGGCATGCCACTGGGCTCAGCCGGCCGCAGCTTGGTCGACGACTGGACGCACGCGCGGAAGAAAAACTATGGCCTCGCTGTAAAGGCATCGACGTCCGACTCGAGGGCATGGAAGCAATTCGGGTCGGACGACTACCCGAACGGCAAGCCTCGCCTGGACGTGACGTGGACGAAGTACGGCGCGACCTACAAGGTGGGAGGCTTCGTCACCCCGGTGACCGCGACCGCCGAGGGCAGCATGAAGGTCACCGTCACCAACCAGGGACAGCAGGCGTGGGCAGCGGGCAGCAACTTCAAGCTCCGCTACAACCTCTTCGACTCCGCTGGCAAGGCGATCACGGATACCGCGAAAATCCGGTGGACGCCTATGCCCAGCGAAATCTCACCCGGTGAGAGCGTCACTCTTACTGCAAAGATCGCCCCACTGACCCCGGCCACATACACGCTCCAGTGGACGATGGACGAGTACGGCGTCCGCAAGTTCACCGATGAGGGTGTGCCCGGTGTCGCGGTCAAGTTCTCCGCCGTCAATGTCCCTCCGCAGCTGACGAGCGAGTCCCCGGCGAGTGGTGCCGTGCTCAACTCCCTGACACCGTCCCTGTGGGCGGAGGGCAGGGACACCGACCATTACCCGGGCAGCCCTCTCCAGTACACCTTCGAGGTCTGCGAGGTGAGCGGCAAGGACTCCCGCAAGAACTGCCGCTCCGGGACCCGCAGTACTGCCCGACAGTGGGCGGTACCTAGTGGCTGGCTGTCATGGGGCAAGAACTACGCCTGGTACACATACGTCTGGGACGGCCAGGCCGCCTCGGCTCGCCCGTACCCGGCTTTCTTCACCACCCAGGTTCCCCAGCCTGCCGTGACTGGCCGCCTCGGCAGTGAGGGAGGGCGCGAGTTCGCTTCGCGTACGGGCAACTACGCCACGGCCGCATCCGACGCCTCTATCCCTACTGTCGGCCCGGAGCTGTCGGTCAAACGCACCTACAACTCGCTCGACCCGCGGCGCGACACAGCCTTCGGCACTGGCTGGTCCACCCGGTGGGACATGCAACTGCACGAGGAGGAGGGGACGAATTCGGTTCTGATCGTTCTGGCCGACGGATCGCGCGTTCGGTTCGGAGTCAACCCGGATGGGACGTATGCCGGACCGTCGGGCGGCACGATGACGCTCAGCCGGGTCGGCGAGGGTGAATTCAGCGGCTGGGTACTTCGTGAGCGCAGCGGTACGGCATACCACTTCAGCTACGACAGCCTGCTGAGGTCGATCACGGACAGCGCGGGCCGTCGACAATCTCTGGAGTACGCCGACCACGACGGCGGCGGACCTCTCACATCCGTGACCGACGGCCTGTCCGGCCGCTCGCTCACCTTCGTCTGGTCCGGTGGACACATCACCGCAGTGACGACCAGTGCTGTCAGCCCGTCGGTTCCGGGTCTCACCTGGACGTACACGTACAGCGGCGACCAGCTGACCAAGGTATGTCCGCCTTCCTCGGCCACAGCATGCACGACGTATGCCTACGAGGACGGCTCCGTCTACCGCAGCATGGTCCTTGACCAGAACCCGGTCTCATACTGGCGACTGGGAGAGACCCAAGGACCGACTGGCATCAGCCAGGCGCCGTCCCGCAACGGCCTTGAAGAGATCTTCCATCGCGATGTGCAGCTCGGCCAACCAGGAGCCATCGCCGGAACCAGTGACACCGCGGCCAGCTTCGACGGTGTCGACTCGTCCACGGTGCTGCCGGAGGCCGCGCTCCAGGCCTCGACGTTCCTGTCCTTGGAGTTGTGGTTCAAGACCACGAAGCCCGGTGTGCTCGTCGGATTCCAGGGTGGCGAACTGGAGGACGGCATCCCTCACTATTGGAGCCCGCTGGCGATCGATACAGCAGGCAAGCTGCGCGGGCAGTTCGAGATCACCGGAAAATCGAACACGCCTATAGTCTCCCCGACTGCCGTCACCGACGGCCGGTGGCACCACGTAGTGATGGCAGGTGCCGGTACCACGCAGACGATGTACCTCGACGGCGCTGCCGTCGGCTCTCTCACCGGCCCCATCGACCATCACGAGAAGATCAACGCCTATCTGGGTGCCGGCTACTCATCCCCCGCCTGGGACGCGACGGCAAATGGGGTCAGGCGCCTGACCGGTCAGCTGGACGAGGTCGCGCTGTACCACCATGCGCTGGACTCGACGACGGTCGCGGAGCACTATGCAGCCCGCGCCCAGACCCCTCGCATGACCATGGTCACGCTGCCCTCGGGCCGCGTCCACGCCAAGGTCACTTACGACTCCGGTACGGGCCGGGTCATCGAGACCACTGACCAGAACGGTGGCACCTGGAAGATCTCGGACCCGTCCTACTCCTCCGCATCTTCGTCCTACGCGGATTCCGTGATCGGTTCAGGACCACTGGGGTACTGGCGTCTCGGCGAGCGCACCGGAGCCGCTGCGCTCAGCTCCGTGGGTGACGGCATGGACGGTTCCTACCTGGACGGTGTCCACCTGGGCAGCCCGGGAACCTTCGCCGACGGTGACGACACGTCGGTCACTTTCGACGGCACCGCCGAATCGGCGGTGAAGGTACCGGCGGAAGCGCTGGGCACCACGACCTCACCATCCATCGAACTGTGGTTCAAGACGACCAAGCCAGGCGTCCTGGTCTCCCAGCAGAACACCGAACTAGGAACGCAACCCACCGACTACAGACCGATGCTGAACGTGGACACGGCCGGCAAGCTGCGCGGCCAGTTCGTTGGCGGCGAGGTGATCATGACATCTACCGCGACCGTCACAGACGACAAGTGGCACCATGCCGTGCTGACTTCCGGCAAGGGTGCGCAGGCGCTCTACCTTGACGGCGTGCAGGTGGGTATCTCGCAGCTCGACCCTGACCTCAAGCGCATGCCCCACATGTACATCGGAAGCGGCTGGTCTGCGCCGGGCTGGGACGGCGGGGCCGCCGGACAGCGCAACTTCGACGGCCAGATCGACGAAGTCGCGTTCTACGACAAGTCGCTCGTGACGTTCGTCGTGTCAGGCACCAGCGACCTCGTGTTCGCAGCACCGGACCACTTCCGCAGTGGTCATACAGTCGGGCGCCACTACAGGGCCCGCAGCAATCTCGTGCAGGGCAATGCCGACCAGTACCGGGACAGCGTCATGAGCGACGCTCCCGCCTCCTACTGGCGTTTCGACGAGGAAACTGGCACCAAGCTTTCCAGCGGTGTGGCCGTGAATGCGGGTGATGCCACCTTCCAGGACACAGCCGGAGCAAACGAGACGTCGGGGCGGGTCGGCTGGTCCGGCGCCTTCGGTACCTCCGGGGGTAACGCTGTCCGGTTCGCCGGCAAGACGTCAGTGCAGATACCCGGGACGCTCCTCGGGGGGGCTCCCGACCTCACCGTTGAGATGTGGTTCCGGACGGGTACCCCCACCGGCGTCCTACTCGGAGCACAGAACACCGCCCTCGGAACTACTCCCACTGCCTGGCGTCCCATCCTCAACATCGACCAAACCGGCAAACTCCGCGGCGAGTTCTCGCTGTCCGGAATGACGGGCGCAACGCCCATTACTTCTGCCCAAGTGGTCACGGACGACGAATGGCACCACGTCGTGCTGTCCGCGACGGGCAGTACACAGACGCTCTATCTGGATGGCGTCCAGGTCGGCTCCCTGAGTGGCGCACGCGCGGATCAGCGAACTGCTTACGCCTACCTTGGCGCAGGCTACGCGAGCCCGGACTGGATAGGTGCGGCGAATGGCACCCGCTACTTCGCGGGCACCATCGATGAACCCGCGATCTACCAGCACGCCCTTACCGAACAGGAGGTCTCGGCCCACTACCGGGCCAAGGCGGAATCGGCGAACGTAGCGCTCGGCGCGACCGTCAAGGTCACGAACCCGGTCGGCGACACGACATCGACGACCTACGACGCTGTCCGGGGCGACCGCGTCACCTCCGAGACCGACCCACAGGGCGGCGTCACCACCTACGGGTACGACAGTGGCGGCTTCCTCCACACGGTGACCGACCCCAACGGGCACACCGTCACCTCGGGCCACGACGCTCGCGGAAACACTGTCTCCCGTACAACGTGCAGGGACACCAACTCATGCTGGACATCGTTCACGGAGTACTACCTGAACGCCGCCGACCGCATGGATCCGCGCAACGACAAGCCCGTCGCTGCACGGGACGCGCGTTCCGCCAACCCGGTGGACAATCGATATCGCACCACGATGTCGTATACGGCCACCGGTCTACCGACCACGACGACGCTCGCCGACGGGCGCACGCAGAGCAGGACGTACACAGCCGGCACTGAGGCGGCGGTGGGAGGCGGCACCGCCCCGGCCGGCCTCGTCGAAACCGAGAAGACGCCCGCAGGCGCCACTACCTCCTACGCATACTTCTCCAACGGTGATCTCGCTCAGGTCACGTCTCCGGGCGGTCTCGTCACGAGGTTCACGTACGACGGACTCGGCCGGAAGCTGTCCGAGACGCAGGTGTCAGACAGTTTCCCGGGTGGGGTAACGACGACTTACGCCTACGACAACATGTCCAGAGTCGTCACTGAGACCGGGGCAGCGGTCAAGAACGAGATCACGGGCGTCACGCACACCGCCAAGATCAGCAGAGCCTTCGACCCCGACGGCCTACTCCTCAGCGAGTCGACCGAAGACACCACGGGCGCCGACCCGAAGCGCACCACGACCCACACCTACGACGCGCATGGCCTCAACGAATACACCTGGGACTCGGAGGGCAACCGCACCCGCTACTCTCACGACGGCTTGGGCCGAGTAGACGTCTCCATCGACCAGGCCGACAACCTCTTCTCCTACAGATACACGCCCAATGGGCAACACCACGAGACAGCATTGTTCGGCTGGAAGGGCGATCCGTCAGGGGAGAGCAGCGTCCTCGTGCTGCAATCCAACGCGTACGACCCCGCAGGGCGTCTGGCCTCAACGACGGACGCCATGGGTGCCACAACGGCCTTCACCTACTTCAACGACGGCCTCCTCGCCACGACGACCGCAAAACAGGTCACCCAGTCCGACGGGACCAAGCGCGACATAGTGCTGGAGTCGTCCACGTATAACGGCGCGGGTCACCTGACGCAGCAGGTAACGGGCGGCGGCCGCACGACGGTCGCACACACCGTCGACGCCACGGGCCGCACCACCAGCAGCGTGCTCGACCCCAACGGGCTGAACCGCGTCACTACCTACGGATACGACGGCGACGACCGTCTGACCACGCAGGCGAGGACCATTGACCCCTCCGGTAAGAAGCTGACCACCACCACCGAGTACGACACGGCTGGCAACCCGGTGAGGTCGACGCTCACGGACGGCACCAGCACTCGGGCCACCACCCAGAGCTTCGACGACCGCGGATTGCTCATCTCCACGGTCAGCCCCCGTGGAAACGTCACCGGGGCCGATGCTGCCGCATACACCACCACCCGCCGCTACGACGCTTTGGGCAAGCTGGTGGAGCAGCAGGCTCCAGCGGTCGAGACGGAGGAGAAGGGGGAAGCAGCACAGACTGTCCGGCCCGCAGTCCTCACGGGTTACAACACCTTCGGGGAGGTCACAGAGACCAAGGACGCACGCGGTGCCGTGACCCGCACCCAGGTCGACAAGCTCGGCCGTCCCGTCGCCGTCACACTGCCCGACTACACCCCGCCGGGTGGCACGAAGGTCACCGCTGTCTCGCGTACCGAGTACGACTCCGCCGGCCGCATCGCCGCCACAACGGACCCACTCGGCCGTACCACCCGCTATGGCTACGACCAGCTCGGTCACCTCACCACCAAGACCGACCCGGTCGTCGGTGACGGCACGCTGCCGACGCTGGCGGAGAATGAGTTCTCGACGCTGAATAGTGCCGAGACCAACCTCGCGGGCGCTGGGCTTACCCGCTACACCTGGACGCCCACCGGTCGGCAGCTTTCCGTTACCAACCCGACCGGCGCGAGAAACGAGGCGACGTACGACGAACTGGGCCGCAAGCTGACCGAGACCACGGTCGAGCGCTACCCCTCGCCCCAGAACCTGACGACGCGCTACAGCTGGGACGACGCGAGCAACCAGATCGCCTCCACAACGCCGGGCAGCCGGACAACCACCGGTACCTACAACCCGGCGGGCGAGATCGTCGCCATGACCGACCCCCTCGGCGGCGTCACAAAGTTCGGCTACGACGGCCTCGGCCGCCAGACCGAAACCGTGGATGCAACCAACCGCAGGACCACTACGCTCCACGACCCGCTGGGCAACATCACCGGTACGACGGACTTCGGCACGGGTACGACGGCGCTGCGCTCCACCAGCGTGGAGTACGACGCCGATGGAAACCGAACCGCCTTCACTTCGCCGACGCAGGCACGCACCACCTACACCTACGACGCGCTGGGACGGATGACCCGGCAGACCGAACCGGTCAGCGCCGCCCGGTCGCTCACCACAACCTTCGGTTACGACGCAGCGGGGAACAGAACCCGGCTGACGGACGGGCGAGGCAACTCCACCATCTACACGTTCACTCCGTGGAATCTGCCTGAGTCGACGATAGAACCGGCGACCGCCGCCCACCCGGAGGCAGGTGACCGAACCTGGTCGACCGTCTACGACGCGGCGGGTCAGAGCGTCGTCGACCTGCTGCCCGGAGGGGTCAAGCGTGAACGTACCTACGACGCGCTGGGCCGCCTCATTGCCGAGACCGGCACAGGCGCGGAGGCGCCCACCATCGCCCGCAGGTTCGAGTACGACTTGGCGAGCCGACTCACCGCAGCCGGCACCGACGACTCAACCGGGCTCAACACATACGCGTACAACGACCGCGGCCAACTGCTGTCCGCAGCCGGACCGGCTGGCACGTCGTCCTATACGTACGACGTCGACGGAAACATGACACTGCGGGACACGACGGGCGGCTCAACCTCCTACGGATACGACGCGGCCGGCCGGGCCGACTGGACCTGGGACTCCATCACCGGCAGCAACATCTTGTACGACTTCGATGCCGCGGGCCGTCCCACCGTCGAGCGCTACGCCACCAAGCCCGAAGGCTCTACCGAATACACCGAGTCGGCGCGCCGCACCTTCGGCTACGACACTCTTGGAAGGCTGAGGAGCGACCGGATCACCGACCCGTCGGGGTCGGCCGAGACGGCATCGACGACTTACGACTACGACCTGGGCGACCGGGTGACCAAGAAGGCCACCACTGGCACGGCAGGCGCCGCCGAGAGCTCCTACGGCTACGACCAAGCAGGACGCCTGACGTCTTGGGTCGAGGGCGGAACGAGCACGACGTACGAGTGGGACGACGCCAGCAATCGCACGAAGGTCGGCAGCACCAGCTCGACGTACGACTCCCGCAACCGGCTGCAGTCCGACGGCACATCCACGTACGGATACACCCCGCGCGGCACGATGTCCTCCGTCACATCGAATGGGACCACGCGTGCACTGACATTCGACGCCTTCGAGCGCAAGATCACCGATGGCTCATCGGTGTTCACGTACGACTCACTGGACCGCGTGGCCAAGTCCGGCGAGGACGCCCTCACCTATGACGGTGGATCCAACGGCTTGACCAGCGACGGACCAAACAAGTACTCCCGCGGGCCCAGCGGTTCGCTGCAGGCGATGGCCAACGGAACGACCAAGCAGTGGGCCGTCACGGACCGCCACACGGACGTCGTCGCGGGTCTGTCTCCAGACGGCAGGACGGTCACGGCTTCCACCACGTACACACCGTTTGGGGAGGTGACTGCGACTGCAGGTGCCGGCAGCTCACTGGGCTATCAATCTGGGTGGACGGACCCCTCGTCGGGCGACGTCAACATGGCCGCACGCTGGTACCGGCCGGGCACGGGGGCCTTCGTCTCCCGGGACACTTGGCAGCTCGACCCGAGCCCGTCGGCTCAGGCGAACCGCATGCTCTTTGGCAACGCGGACCCGCTCAATCACACGGATCCCTCCGGCCACTGCGCCGGGTGGTGGATCCTTGTATGCGAAGTCATCTCGATCATCGGTGAGGACATCCTAGGTCCGCATACAGATCGTGCTGGCGCGCGGGACTGCGGCGGGATTTTCCTCGACAGGTGCGGCACCAGGAATACGTGGGATGCGCTGCTCGCGCAGTCGAAAAACGTGGCGGCACAACCTCAGTGGAGCGGCGGCAATAATCACGACACGCCCTTGGGCTACGGAAGCTCTGGCGGGCAATCAGGTGGTCGTGGCGGCAACGATTACAGTTGCAACGGCCAGTGTGGTACCACCTCGATTAGGCCACCAAAGCCCCCGATCGATCAGAACCCCAACAACGGCCGCAACCCGTTCCCGGCACCGACGCTTCCCCCGGCCGCGGCGGTCTGGACGGCAGCGACATGGGCGACCGGCACGGCCGTCTCCGCCACCTTCACCTCACAGGCGATGCTTGACCTGCTCGCGATCGCCATGTTCGCGCCAGACGTTATCAGTGGCCTCGATCCACGGCTCCAGCCCCAGCCTGGCGGGGGCACCCGTGGGCGTACGCGGACCGACAAAAAATGCGATGACGGCCCGGGGGCGAGCAAGAACGGGCATCAGATCTATCTGCCGCGAGAGCGCTACTACGACAGCCACAGCAAGCAGGAGGAATGTCGTGCAACCGGCGTCTACGGCCTACTGGACCAAAGCGATCTGACCACGAAAAAACACCCTGGACCGGGCACTAGCACCAACAGCTCCCCCAGGCCCCCGGGTTACGACGAAATCAACTCGAAACCGGGCCAGCGGGCGCACAACGGGCACCTGATACCAAAGCTCGGCGGTGGATCCGGCACGGATCTCCGCAACCTCGTCGCTCAGTACAGCCACGTGAACACACCCTACCTTCGAGATACAATTGAGAAGGACATTCGCGGAGGACTCGAATCCGGGCAACGCGTGACGCTGTCGATCGTGCCACACTATGACAATGAGAGTTCCGGCGTTCCTACCCGGATCGAGTACAACTACTCGGTCGTCGGAAGTGGGGAATGGAAGCACTGCACGGTGTTCAACCAGGCGTCCGGTGGGAAAACTGTCGGGACTCCAAACTGTCCAAGGAAGTAGGAGGGCATTCATGAATCATATGGAAGCCCTGCTCGTTATGATGGGCGAGCCTCGCAAGGTCAGCGCCGACTCCACTGCAGCATGGGGGCGCATTGAAGAGCGTCTCGACGTTGCCGTCCCGGACGACTACAAGGAAATCGTGGAGGCGTATGCCCCGGTGCAGGTGAACTGGCACCTGTACTTCTTGCACCCCTGCGAAGACCTCGAAAATTGGATGCGGCAAACGATCGAGACATTTCGAGAAACAACCTGGGACGAAGACGTCATGTGTCCTGGCTTCGAAGAAGCGGGGCCCCAGTTCGGCGGCAGGGCGGGAATGGTACCGCTGGCCACCACCGACCGGGGTGAGTACGTTTTCGCAGCGCGCGGTGAGAATTCGAATGACTGGAGGATTCTTACCTGCGACGGCGATGAACAGGACTTCTACGAATACCAGATGGGGTTCGCGGAGTGGCTGCACGGATACCTCATCGGCGGTGACATGGTTGGACCGGGAAGCTCGGTGTACCACCCCGGCCCCCTCCGGATGGAGCGCTGGACGCGGGTCCCCGGGGAGTCTCCTCTCATATGGGAGGGACCCGCGCGGTAAACATAACGAGGAGACCCCGCACGAATGAGGTGCCCGCATTCCTTGCGAATGCGGGCACCTCGATACCGCTCAGGTCAGGCATTCGAACCAGCCTTGCGGCGACGGGCGACGACCATCGTTCCGGCACCGAGAACGACCGCCGCGGCGCCCGCGAGGCCGATCTGCGGGACGACGTTGTTCGAACCGGTGGCGGCGAGGATGCCGGTGGTGCCAGTACTGTTCACCGGGGTGGTGGACGTTCCGCCCTGCTGGGTGGTGCCAATGTTGCCCGTGCCGGGGCCGGCGGGGTGCCGGGCTTGGTGCTTGGCGATGATGTCGAAGAAGGTCTCGCCGTATATCTCGCCGAAGCCGCAGGAGCCGTCATTGTTCTCGTGCGCGCCGACGGAGAACGGCACACCCTCGCCGGCCGGCGCCTTCTCGCCGACGGTGAGCCGCAGCTGTTGACGGCCTGACGATGTCGCCGTACGCCTTCTGGCCTTGGTGACCGCGAGTTCAGCTCCTCGATCGTCGGCTTGGTTCAGCCTCTACGCCAGCACAGGCGACGCACAGGCCGCATAAAGCCCCCCGAACATGGACAGTTGTGCACATGGGCCCCACTTTTTGTGTGACCCATGTCATCCGCGCCCCGCGCCCTGACCCGTAACGTGTCCCCCACACCCGTGGAAAGCGAGGCAAGCACCGATGCCCGAGCAGTCCCCGCTCGACCTGGCCGAGGGCGATCCCTTCGGCCCGCACAACCTTCCGTACGGCGTCTTCTCGACCGCCGACGAGCCCGGCCGGCGGAGGGTCGGTGTCCGCATCGGCGGTCATGTCCTCGACGCGGGAGCCGCGGCGCACGCGCTCGGTTCCCCCTATGCCGCGCTGCTCGCGCAGCCCTCTCTCAACGCGCTGCTCGCCGCCGGCCGCACCGCCTGGCGGGATGTGCGCAGGGCGCTGACCGCCTGGGTGACGGTGCCCGCGCACCGGCCGGACGTGGAGCCGCTGCTGCACCCGCTGGACGCCGTCACCCTGCACCTGCCGTTCGAGGTCGCGGACTACGTCGACTTCTACGCGAGCGAGCACCACGCCACGAACGTGGGCCGCATCTTCCGCCCCGACGGCGACGCGCTCACCCCCAACTGGAAGCATCTGCCCATCGGTTACCACGGGCGGGCCGGCACGGTCGTCGTCTCCGGCACCGATGTCGTACGCCCCGCCGGGCAGCGCAAGGCGCCCACCGACCCGGCGCCGGTCTTCGGCCCCTCGGTGAAGCTGGACATCGAGGCGGAGGTCGGCTTCGTCGTCGGCACCCCCTCCACCCTCGGCACACCGGTCCCGCTCGGCGACTTCCGCGAGCACGTCTTCGGACTGACGCTGCTCAACGACTGGTCGGCCCGCGACGTCCAGGCCTGGGAGTACGTACCGCTCGGCCCGTTCCTCGGGAAGTCGTTCACGACCTCCGTCTCGGCCTGGGTGACCCCGCTGGAGGCCCTGGACGCGGCGCGCGTCGACCCGCCGGCCCGGGGCGTCGAGCCGCTGCCGTACCTCGACGACTCCGCGGAGGAGGAGCCCGGCGGCTTCGATCTGCGGATCACGGTCCGGATCAACGGAGAGGTGGTCTCCGAGCCGCCGTTCTCGACGATGTACTGGACGGCCGCCCAGCAGCTCGCCCACATGACGGTCAACGGCGCCTCGCTGCGGACCGGCGACCTGTACGGCTCCGGCACGGTCTCCGGCCCCGAGGTGCACCAGCGCGGCTCGCTCCTCGAACTGACCTGGAACGGCCGCGACCCCCTGGAGCTGACCACCGGGAAGCGCACCTTCCTGGAGGACGGCGACGAGGTCACGCTCACGGCGTGGGCCCCTGGCCCGGACGGCACGCAGGTCGCGCTCGGTGAGGTGACCGGCCGGATCGTTCCGGCCGCCGGGGCCTGACGGGTCCGCCCGGATGGGTCACCCCCGCGTGCGGTGACCCATCGGGGCCGCCCATGCTGCTCACTGTGGGAACAGGGGAGAGCCCGCGCGAATCCCGGCGCCCCGCCCAGGGGCGCGCGCATCCCGCCCCCGAGGAGCAACGCGATGCCCGTACGAACCCGCCCGCTCATAGCCACGCTCACCCTCGCCGCCGCCACGTCGCTGGCCCTGGTGACGGCTCCGGCCTCGGCAGCGAAAGGCGGCGACCGGTCCCACCCCGACCTGCGGAGGGCCATCGACGCCACGGCTGAGTACAGGTCCGAGCAGGCCGCCGTGAACGACGGCTACCTCCGGACGGACGAGTGCGTCGAGGACCAGGCGCTCGGCGGCATGGGCTACCACTACGTGAACCCCGCGCACATCGGCTCCACCGACCCGGCCAGGCCCGCCGCCCTGCTCTACGAGGACGACCACGACGGCAAGCGGCGGCTGGTCGCGGTCGAGTACATCGTCCTGAACAAGGGCCAGGGGCGCCCGCGGATGTTCGACCGGGCCTTCGACGGGCCGGCCGTCCTCCCCGGTCTGGGGAGCCACTACTCCCTGCACGCCTGGATCTTCAAGAAGAACCCGAAGGGTGTGTTCACGCCGTACAACCCGAGGGTGACGTGCGACTGCCCGCCGGGCGCGGCGACGCCGTAGGGACGCGTCAGGGCCCGGCCCCGCTCACGCGGCGGCCGGGCCCTGATCCCGTACCGGACGGCTATCTCACGAACACGCTCGCCTGGCCCGCCAGGTCCAGGAAGTACTGCGGCGCGAGGCCCAGGACGAGGGTGACCGCGACGCCCGCCGTGATGGTGATCGCCGTGAAGGCCGACGGCACGGCGACCGTGGGGCCGCCCGCCTTCGGCTCGCTGAAGAACATCAGCACGATCACCCGGATGTAGAAGAACGCGGCGATCGCCGACGAGATGACACCGACGACGACCAGCGCCCCGGCGCCGCCCTCCGCCGCCGCCTTGAAGACGGCGAACTTGCCCGAGAACCCGGAGGTCAGCGGGATGCCGGCGAAGGCGAGCAGGAAGACCGCGAAGACCGCCGCCACCAGCGGCGAACGGCGGCCCAGACCGGCCCACTTGGACAGGTGCGTGGCCTCGCCGCCGGCGTCCCGCACCAGCGTGACCACGGCGAAGGCGCCGATCGTCACGAAGGAGTAGGCGCCCAGGTAGAACAGCACCGAGGAGATGCCGGTCGGGGTGGCCGCGATGACACCGGCGAGCAGGAAGCCGGCGTGCGCGATGGAGGAGTACGCGAGGAGCCGCTTGATGTCGGTCTGGGTGATCGCGACGATCGCGCCGCCCAGCATGGTGACGATGGCGACGCCCCACATGACCGGCCGCCAGTCCCAGGTGAGGCCCGGCAGCACCACGTACAGCAGGCGCAGCAGGGCGCCGAACGCGGCGACCTTCGTGGCGGCGGCCATGAAGCCGGTGACGGGGGTCGGCGCGCCCTGGTAGACGTCCGGGGTCCACATGTGGAACGGCACGGCGCCGACCTTGAAGAGCAGCCCCATCAGGACCATCGCGAAGCCGATGAGCAGCAGGACGTCGTTGCCCATGGTCTGGGCGAGCGCCGGGTCGACGGCGGTGACCGAGCCGTCGACGACGTCGGCGATCGTGGCGTACGAGACGGAGCCCGCGTAGCCGTAGAGCAGGGCGATGCCGAAGAGCAGGAACGCCGAGGAGAAGGCGCCGAGGAGGAAGTACTTGACCGCCGCCTCCTGCGACATCAGCCGCCTGCGGCGGGCGACGGCGCAGAGCAGGTAGAGCGGGAGGGAGAAGACCTCCAGGGCGATGAAGAGCGTCAGGAGGTCGTTGGCCGCGGGGAAGACGAGCATGCCGGCGATGGCGAACAGCGCCAGCGGGAACACCTCGGTGGTGGTGAACCCGGCCTTGGCCGCGGCCCGTTCCTGCTCGCTGCCGGGGACGGCGGCGGCCTCGGCGGCGAAGGAGTCGACCCTGTGTCCGTGGTGGACCGGGTCGAGCCTGCGCTCGGCGAAGGTGAAGACCGCGACGATCGAGGCGAGCAGGATGGTGCCCTGGAGGAAGAGCGCCGGGCCGTCGACGGCGATGGCGCCCATGGCCGCGATCTGGGCCTTGGTGGAGCCGTAACCGCCGGCGGCGAGACCGACGATGGCGGCGAAGGCGGCGACGAGGGCCAGGACGGTGAGGAACACCTGGCTGGGGTAGCGGCCCTTGCGGGGCACGAAGGCCTCGACGAGGACGCTGAGGACCGCGGCGCCGACCACGATGAGTACGGGCGAGAGCTGGACGTACTCGATGTGGGGTGCCGGGATGGTGTTCAACGGCTGCTCGGCGGCCGTCGTCCACAGGCTGTGGACAGCTGGCGCGACGGCTGATGCGCTCACTTGGCCGCCTCCACTTCGGGTGCAGGGTCCTTCTGCTGGACGTCGGACATGGTGTGGGTGACGGCCGGGTTGACGATGTCCGTCAGCGGCTTCGGGAACACCCCGAGGAAGATCAGCAGGGCGATCAGCGGTGCCACGACGGCCAGTTCCCGCACCCGCAGGTCCGGCATCGTCCGGACCTCCTCCTTCACCGGGCCCGTCATCGTCCGCTGGTACAGGACGAGGGTGTAGAGCGCGGCGAGGACGATGCCGGTGGTGGCGATGATGCCGGCCACCGGGTAGCGGGCGAACGTGCCGACCAGGACCAGGAACTCACTGACGAACGGCGCGAGGCCCGGCAGCGACAGGGTCGCCAGGCCGCCGATCAGGAAGGTGCCGGCGAGCACCGGGGCGACCTTCTGCACACCGCCGTAGTCGGCGATGAGCCGCGAGCCGCGCCGGGAGATCAGGAAGCCGGCCACCAGCATCAGCGCGGCCGTCGAGATCCCGTGGTTGACCATGTAGAGCGTGGCCCCGCTCTGACCCTGGCTGGTCATCGCGAAGATGCCCATGATGATGAAGCCGAAGTGGGAGATCGAGGCGTACGCGACCAGGCGCTTGATGTCCCGCTGGCCGACCGCGAGCAGCGCGCCGTAGACGATGCTGACCAGGGCGAGAGTGATGATCACCGGGGTCGCCCACTTCGAGGCCTCGGGGAACAGCCCCAGGCAGAAGCGGAGCATCGCGAACGTGCCGACCTTGTCGACCACCGCGGTGATGAGGACGGCGACCGGCGCGGTCGCCTCCCCCATCGCGTTCGGCAGCCAGGTGTGCAGCGGCCACAGCGGCGCCTTCACCGCGAAGGCGAAGAAGAAGCCGAGGAAGAGCAGCCGCTCGGTGTTGGTCGCCATCTCCAGCTGCCCGCTCGCCCGCGCCTCGGCGATCTCGGTGAGCGAGAAGTTGCCCGCGACGACGTACAGGCCGATGACGGCGGCCAGCATGATCAGCCCGCCGACCAGGTTGTAGAGGAGGAACTTCACCGCCGCGTACGAGCGTTGGGCGGCCGCGTTCTCGTCGGAGCCCGCGTGGGCCCGGTCGCCGAAGCCGCCGATGAGGAAGTACATCGGGATCAGCATGGCTTCGAACAGGATGTAGAAGAGGAAGACGTCGGTGGCCTCGAAGGAGAGGATCACCATCGCCTCGACGGCCAGGATCAGGGCGAAGAAGCCCTGGGTGGGCCGCCAGCGACTGCTCTCGGTCTCCAGGGGGTCGGCGTCGTGCCAGCCGGCCAGGATGACGAAGGGGATGAGCAGCGCGGTGAGCGCGATCAGCGCCACCCCGATGCCGTCCACGCCCAGTTCGTACCGGACCCCGAAGTCCTTGATCCAGGAGTGGGACTCGACGAACTGGTAGCGGTCGCCGTCGGCGTCGAAGCCGACGAGCACGGTCGCGGCGAGCGCGAGCGTGACGAGCGAGACGAGCAGCGCCAGCCATTTGGCGGCGGTGCGGCGGGCGGCGGGGACGGCGGCGGTGAGGATCGCGCCGATCGCCGGCACCGCTGCCGTGGCCGTCAGCAGGGGGAACCCCGCGTTGACTACTTGGGACATGGCGATCACACCGCCCTCATCAGCAGGGTCGCGGCGATCAGCACCGCCGTACCTCCGAACATGGAGACCGCATACGAGCGGGCGTAGCCGTTCTGCAGCTTGCGCAGCCGGCCGGACAGGCCGCCGACCGAGGCCGCGGTGCCGTTGACCACCCCGTCGACCAGGGTGTGGTCGACGTAGACCAGCGAGCGGGTGAGGTGCGTGCCGCCGCGGACGAAGACGACGTGGTTGAAGTCGTCCTGGAGCAGGTCGCGGCGGGCGGCCCGGGTGAACAGCGAGCCGCGCGGGGCGACGACCGGGACGGGCCTGCGGCCGTACTGGAGGTAGGCGACCGTGACACCGATGACCATGACGGCGACCGTGGCGGAGGTGATGGCCGCGGCACCGATCGGCGGGTGCCCGTGCTCGAACCGCGTCACCGGCTCCAGCCACGTCACGAACCGGTCGCCGATGCCGAAGAAGGCGCCGGCGCCGACGGATCCGACGGCCAGCAGGATCATCGGGATCGTCATCGACTTCGGGGACTCGTGCGGGTGCGGCATCTCGCCGGGACGCACCTCGATGCCGGGCTCGACGCCGGGCGCCGTGTCCGGGTCGGGCGCCGGCTGCCAGCGCTTCTCGCCGAAGAAGGTCAGGATCATCACGCGCGTCATGTAATACGCGGTGATGGCCGCGCCCAGGAGCGCGACGCCGCCGAGGATCCAGCCCTCGGTGCCGCCCTTGGCGAACGCCGCCTCGATGATCTTGTCCTTGGAGAAGAAGCCGGACAGGCCCGGGAAGCCGATGATGGCGAGGTAGCCGAGGCCGAAGGTGACGAAGGTGACCGGCATGTACTTCCGCAGGCCGCCGTACTTCCTCATGTCGACCTCGTCGTTCATGCCGTGCATGACCGAACCGGCGCCGAGGAAGAGCCCGGCCTTGAAGAAGCCGTGCGTCACCAGGTGCATGATCGCGAAGGCGTAGCCGATGGGGCCGAGGCCCGCCGCCAGGATCATGTAGCCGATCTGGGACATCGTCGAACCGGCCAGCGCTTTCTTGATGTCGTCCTTGGCGCAACCGACGATCGCACCGAAGAGGAGCGTGACCGCGCCGACCACGGTGACCGCGAGCTGCGCGTCCGGGGCGGCGTTGAAGATGGCGGCGGAGCGGACGATCAGATAGACACCGGCGGTGACCATGGTGGCCGCGTGGATCAGGGCCGAGACCGGCGTCGGGCCCTCCATCGCGTCCCCGAGCCAGGACTGCAGCGGCACCTGGGCCGACTTGCCGCAGGCGGCGAGCAGCAGCATCAGCCCGATCGCCGTCATCATGCCCTCGCTGCTCTCCCCCGTGGAGGAGAGCACCGGCCCGAAGGCGAAGGTCCCGAAGGTGGTGAACATCAGCATGATCGCGATCGACAGGCCCATGTCGCCGACCCGGTTGACCAGGAAGGCCTTCTTCGCGGCGGTGGCCGCGCTGGGCTTGTGCTGCCAGAAGCCGATCAGGAGGTACGAGGCGAGGCCGACGCCCTCCCAGCCGAAGTACAGCAGCAGGTAGTTGTCGGCGAGGACGAGCAGCAGCATCGCCGCGAGGAACAGGTTCAGATAGCCGAAGAAGCGGCGGCGGCGCTCGTCGTGCTCCATGTACCCGATCGAGTACACGTGGATGAGCGTGCCGACACCGGTGATCAGGAGCACGAACGTCATCGACAGCTGGTCGAGCTGGAAGGCGATGTCCGCCTGGAAGCCCTCGACCGGGACCCAGCTGAACAGCCGCTGGTGCAGGGCCCGGTCCTCGGCGCCCTTGCCCACCATGTCGGCGAAGAGCACGGCGCCGATGACGAAGGAGAGGCCCGCAAGGAGCGTGCCGAGCCAGTGTCCGGTCTTGTCGAGCCGCCGCCCGCCGCACAGCAGGACGGCCGCTCCGAGCAGGGGCGCCGCGACGAGCAGCGCAATCAGGTTATCCACGGGTCAGCCCCTCACAGCTTCATCAGGCTGGCGTCGTCGACCGAGGCCGAGTGGCGGGAACGGAACAGCGACACGATGATCGCGAGCCCGACCACGACCTCCGCGGCGGCGACGACCATCGTGAAGAAGGCGATGATCTGGCCGTCGAGATTGCCGTGCATCCGGGAGAAGGCGACGAACGCGAGGTTGCAGGCGTTGAGCATCAGTTCGACGCACATGAAGACCACGATCGCGTTGCGCCGGATCAGCACCCCGGCCGCGCCGATGGTGAACAACAGGGCGGCTAGATAGAGATAGTTGACGGGGTTCACCGGGTGGCCTCCTCATCGTCCCGGTCCCGGCCGAGCCGTTCCTCGGAGCTCTGCTCGAGAGCCTTGAGGTCGGCCAGCGCCTCGGTGGACACATCGCGGATCTGGCCGCGCTTGCGGAGGGTCTGCATCACGGTCAGCTCGGCGGGGGTGCCGTCCGGCAGCAGACCGGCGATGTCCACCGCGTTGTGCCGGGCGTAGACCCCGGGCGCCGGCAGCGGCGGCACCTGCGTGCCCTCGCGCACCCGCCGCTCGGCGAGTTCGCGCTGGGTGCGGGCCTTCTCGGTGCGCTCGCGGTGGGTGAGCACCATCGCGCCGACGGCCGCGGTGATGAGCAGCGCGCCGGTGATCTCGAAGGCGAAGACGTACTTGGTGAAGATGAGGGCGGCGAGGCCCTCCACGTTCCCGCCGTGGGCGGCGTTGGCCGCGCCCAGTCCGTTGAACTCGGTCAAGGCCGCCTGGCCGATCCCGGCGACGAGCAGGACGCCGAAGCCGAGGCCGCAGGCCGCGGCCCACCAGCGCTGCCCCTTGATGGTCTCCTTCAGCGAGTCGGCGGCCGTGACACCGACCAGCATGACGACGAAGAGGAAGAGCATCATGATCGCGCCGGTGTAGACGACGATCTGGACGACGCCGAGGAAGTACGCGCCGTTGGCGAGGTAGAAGACCGCCAGGACGATCATGGTGGCGGCGAGACAGAGCGCGCTGTGGACCGCCTTCTTCATCAGGACCGTGCACAGGGCGCCGATCACCGCGACGGTGCCGAGGACCCAGAACTGCACGGCCTCACCGGTCGAGGTGGCGTACGCCGCGAGGGTCGCGGTCGCGAGGTCGGCGCTCATGCGTCCACCTCTTCCGGCTCGCCCTTCTCCCCCTTGGACGTGGCGACCTGCCGGACCGTGCCGGGTGCGGCCTCGGTGACGAGACCCCGGTAGTAGTCCTGCTCGTCCATGCCCGGGTAGATGGCGTGCGGTGTGTCGACCATGTTCTCGTCCAGGCCGACGAGGAGCTGCTCCTTGGTGTAGATCAGGTTCTCGCGGGAGGAGTCGGCCAGTTCGAACTCGTTGGTCATCGTCAGCGCCCGCGTCGGGCAGGCCTCGATGCACAGGCCGCACAGGATGCAGCGGGCGTAGTTGATCTGATAGACCGCGCCGTACCGCTCACCCGGGGAGTAGCGCTCCTCGTCGGTGTTGTCCGCGCCCTCCACGTAGATGGCGTCCGCGGGGCAGGCCCAGGCGCACAGCTCGCAGCCCACGCACTTCTCGAGACCGTCGGGGTGACGGTTGAGCTGGTGCCGGCCGTGGAAGCGCGGCGCCGTCGTCTTCCGCTGCTCCGGGTACTGCTCGGTCAGCCGCTTCTTGAACATGGCCTTGAAGGTCACGCCGAAGCCGGCCACCGGATTCTGGAAATCAGACACCGTCCGTCTCCTTTCCATCACTCTCAGTAGCAGTATCGGCGGCGCCACTGACAACGAGGTCCCGGTCGTGCCGGGGCCGTCGCCGTGGCACCGGCGGCAGGGACTGTCCGGGCAGCGGCGGTACGGGGAACCCGCCGGCCATCGGGTCGAACGGGGCCTCGGGGCCGGCCTTCTCGGCCTCGGCCTCGCCCTTCGCCCTCTTGTCGCGGAACATGTCCGCGATGAAGGAGAGCAGCAGCACGGCGAGGACCGCCCCGGCGACGTAGAGCACGATCGTCTGGAAGTCGTAGTTCGCGTTCCGCAGCGCGCGGACGGTGGCGACCAGCATCAGCCAGACCACCGAGACCGGGATGAGGACCTTCCAGCCGAGCTTCATCAGCTGGTCGTAGCGGACGCGGGGCAGCGTGCCGCGCAGCCAGATGAAGAAGAACAGCAGCAGCTGCACCTTGAGGACGAACCAGAGCATCGGCCACCAGCCGTGGTTCGCGCCCTCCCAGAAGGTGGAGACCGGGTACGGGGCCCGCCAGCCGCCGAGGAAGAGCGTCACCGACACGGCCGAGACCGTCACCATGTTCACGTACTCGGCGAGCATGAACATCGCGAACTTGATGGAGGAGTACTCCGTGTTGAAGCCGCCGACGAGGTCGCCCTCGGACTCCGGCATGTCGAACGGGGCGCGGTTGGTCTCGCCGACCATCGTGACCACGTAGATGATGAAGGAGACCGGCAGCAGGACGATGAACCAGCGGTCCGCCTGCGCCTCGACGATCGCCGAGGTCGACATCGACCCGGAGTAGAGGAAGACGGAGGCGAAGGCGGCGCCCATCGCGATCTCGTAGGAGATCATCTGCGCGCAGGAGCGCAGCCCGCCGAGGAGCGGGTAGGTGGAGCCGGAGGACCAGCCGGCGAGCACGATGCCGTAGATCCCGACGGACGCGATGGCCAGCACGTACAGCATGGCGATCGGCAGGTCGGTCAGCTGCATCGTGGTGCGCTGTCCGAAGATCGACACCTCGTTGCCGGCCGGGCCGAAGGGGATCACGGCGATGGCCATGAACGCCGGGGCCGCGGCGATGACCGGCGCGAGGATGTAGACGACCTTGTCGGCGCGCTTGACGACGATGTCCTCCTTCAGCATCAGCTTGATGCCGTCCGCGAGGGACTGGAGGAGACCCCAGGGGCCGTGCCGGTTGGGGCCGATGCGCAGCTGCATCCAGGCGACGACCTTGCGCTCCCACACGATGGAGAAGAGCACGGTGATCATCAGGAAGGCGAAGCAGAAGACGGCCTTGATCGCGACGAGCCACCAGGGGTCCGTGCCGAACATGGACAGGTCTTCAGCGGCGAGCAGCGTGGTCATGCCTCCACCTCCGTCGAAGCCGCGGGGCCGATGCGGACCAGGTCGCCCGGGTGGGCGCCGGTGTCGGAGAGGACGCCGCCGCCCGCCGAGTTCAGCGGGAGCCAGACCACACGGTCGGGCATCTCGGTGACCCGGAGCGGGAAGTGGACCGAGCCCGCCGGGCCGGTGACGGCGAGGACGTCGCCGTCCTTCACCCCGGTCTCGGCGGCGGTGGCGGCCGACAGGTGCGCGAGGGCCGCGTGGCGGGTGCCGGCCAGGGCGGGGTCGCCCTCCTGGAGCCTGCCGAGGTCCAGCAGGAGCCGGTGGCCGGCGAGGACGGCCTCGCCCTCGACGGGGCGCGGCGCGGCCTGGGCGGGCTCGACGGGCTCGGAGGCCCGCTCGCCGGTCCAGCCGCCGAGCCGGTCCATCTCCCGTCGTACGGACTTCAGATCCGGCAGCGCCAGGTGGGCGTCGAGGGCGTCCGCGAGCATGTGGAGCACGCGCGCGTCCGTCGGCGCGAGCGGCCGGGTCATCTGGTCGGGCTTGAGCGCCGCCTCGAAGAAGCGGGCCCTGCCCTCCCAGTTGAGGAAGGTGCCGGCCTTCTCGGCGACCGCGGCGACCGGCAGGACCACGTCGGCCCGTTCGGTCACCTCGCTCGGCCGCAGCTCCAGGGAGACCACGAAGGCCGCGTCGAGGGCTTCACGCGCGCGTGCCGGGTCCGGCAGGTCGCGGACCTCCACGCCGCCGACGAGCAGCGCGCCCAGTTCGCCGGTGGCGGCGGCCTCGACGATCTGGCCGGTGTCGCGGCCGTAGCCGTGCGGGAGTTCGCGTACGCCCCAGGCGGTCGCGACCTCCTCACGCGCGCGGGGATCGGTCACGGGGCGTCCGCCGGGCAGCAGCGTCGGGATGGCGCCGGCCTCCAGCGCGCCCCGCTCGCCCGCCCGGCGCGGGATCCACACCAGCGTCGCGCCGGTCGCCGTCGCGGCCCGGACGGCGGCGGTGAGTCCGCCGGGCACGGCGGCCAGGCGCTCGCCGACCGCGATGACCGCGCCGCTCTGGCGCAGCGCCTCGGCCGCGGCCGTGCCGGTCTCGTCGAGGCCGACTCGGGAGGTGAGCGCGTCCAGCCACTCGGTCTCGGTGCCCGGCGCGGCCGGCAGCAGCGTGCCGCCCGCCTTCACCAGGCCGCGGGTGGCGTGCGAGGCGAGCGCGTAGGTCCGCTGGCCGTTCTTGCGCCAGGCCTTGCGCAGCCGCAGGAAGACGCCGGGCGCCTCCTCCTCGGACTCCAGTCCGACGAGCAGCACCGCCGGGGCGGCCTCCAGCGAGGTGTACGTGACGCCGCTGCCGTCCAGGTCCCGGCCGCGCCCCGCCACGGAGGAGGCCAGGAAGTCGGCCTCCTCGCCGGAGTGGACGCGGGCCCGGAAGTCGACGTCATGGGTGTCGAGGGCGACCCGGGCGAACTTGGCGTACGCGTAGGAGTCCTCGACGGTCAGCCTGCCGCCGGCCAGGACGCCGGTGCGCCCGCGCACGAGGCCGCGGGCCGCCGCCTCCAGCGCCTCGGGCCAGGAGGCGTGCTCCAGCTCACCGGTCTCGGGGTTCCGGACGAGCGGGGTGGTCAGCCGGTCGCGCTGCTGCGCGTACCGGAAGCCGAACCGCCCCTTGTCGCACAGCCACTCCTCGTTGACCTCCGGGTCCTCGGCGGCCAGCCGCCGCATGACCTTCCCGCGCCGGTGGTCGGTGCGGGTGGCGCAGCCGCCCGCACAGTGCTCGCAGACGCTCGGCGACGAGACCAGGTCGAAGGGGCGGGCTCGGAAGCGGTACGCCGCCGAGGTCAGCGCGCCGACCGGGCAGATCTGGATGGTGTTGCCGGAGAAGTACGACTCGAAGGGGTCACCCTCGCCGGTGCCGACCTGCTGGAGCGCGCCGCGCTCGATCAGCTCGATCATCGGGTCGCCGGCGACCTGGTTGGAGAAGCGGGTGCAGCGGGCGCAGAGCACGCACCGCTCGCGGTCGAGCAGCACCTGGGTGGAGATCGGCACCGGCTTCTCGTAGGTCCGCTTGACTCCCTCGAAGCGGGAGTCGGCCTGCCCGTGGGACATCGCCTGGTTCTGCAGCGGGCACTCGCCGCCCTTGTCGCAGACCGGGCAGTCCAGCGGGTGGTTGATGAGCAGCAGCTCCATCACGCCGTGCTGGGCCTTCTCGGCGACCGGGCTGGTCAGCTGCGACTTCACCACCATGCCGTCGGTGCAGGTGATGGTGCAGGAGGCCATCGGCTTGCGCTGGCCCTCGACCTCGACGATGCACTGGCGGCAGGCGCCGGCCGGGTCGAGGAGCGGGTGGTCGCAGAACCGCGGGATCTCGATGCCGAGCTGTTCGGCGGCGCGGATGACGAGGGTCCCCTTGGGGACGGAGATCTCGGCGCCGTCGATGGTCAGCGTGACGAGCTCCTCGGGCGGGACGGCGGCTTCGCCGCCGGCCGGGTTCGACGTGGTCACCGTCATGCCGTCACCTCCTTGTGGTGGTCCGCCCAGGCGGTCGACTTGGCCGGGTCGAAGGGGCAGCCCCGGCCGGTGATGTGCTGCTCGTACTCCTCGCGGAAGTACTTCAGCGAGGAGAAGATCGGGGAGGCGGCGCCGTCGCCGAGCGCGCAGAAGGACTTGCCGTTGATGTTGTCGGCGATGTCGTTCAGCTTGTCGAGGTCGGACATGGTGCCCTTGCCGGCCTCGATGTCGCGGAGCAACTGGACCAGCCAGTAGGTCCCTTCGCGGCACGGCGTGCACTTGCCGCAGGACTCGTGGGCGTAGAACTCGGTCCAGCGGGTGACGGCCCGCACCACGCAGGTGGTCTCGTCGAAGCACTGGAGCGCCTTGGTGCCGAGCATCGAGCCGGCGGCGCCCACGCCCTCGTAGTCGAGGGGCACGTCGAGGTGCTCGTCGGTGAACATCGGGGTGGAGGAGCCGCCCGGGGTCCAGAACTTCAGCCGGTGGCCGGCGCGCATGCCGCCGCTCATGTCGAGGAGCTGGCGCAGCGTGATCCCGAGCGGGGCCTCGTACTGGCCGGGCGAGGTGACGTGCCCGCTGAGCGAGTACAGCGTGAAGCCAGGGGACTTCTCGCTGCCCATGGACTTGAACCAGTCCTTGCCCCGGTTGAGGATCGCGGGAACGGAGGCGATGGACTCGACGTTGTTCACCACGGTGGGGCAGGCGTACAGACCGGCGACCGCGGGGAAGGGGGGACGCAGCCGGGGCTGGCCGCGCCGTCCTTCGAGCGAGTCGAGCAGGGCGGTCTCCTCGCCGCAGATGTACGCGCCGGCGCCCGCGTGCACGGTGAGTTCGACGTCGAGCCCGGTTCCGAGGATGTCCTTGCCGAGGTAGCCGGCCTCGTAGGCCTCGCGGACGGCCTCGTGCAGCCGGCGCAGGACGGGGACGACCTCGCCGCGCAGATAGATGAAGGCGTGGTTCGAGCGGATCGCGTAGCAGGCGATCACGATGCCCTCGATGAGCGAGTGCGGGTTGGCGAAGAGGAGCGGGATGTCCTTGCAGGTGCCGGGCTCCGACTCGTCGGCGTTGACGACGAGGTAGTGCGGCTTGCCGTCGCCCTGCGGGATGAACTGCCACTTCATCCCGGTGGGGAAGCCGGCGCCGCCACGGCCCCGCAGCCCGGAGTCCTTGACGTACGCGATGAGGTCGTCGGGCGACATCGCGAGGGCCTTGCGCAGCCCTTCGTACCCCTCGTGCCGCCGGTAGGTCTCCAGCGTCCAGGAGTTCGGCTGGTCCCAGAACGCCGACAGGACCGGGGCGAGCAGCTTCTCGGGGCTGCTGTTGCTGAGCTCGGGTGCCAAGGTCATCACTCCCCCTCCCCACCGGCTGCTTCGCCGCGCGGGTGGCCGATCTTGTGGTGCGGGGTCTCGCCCTTGGCAAGCCGCAGCCCGACGAGGGAGGCCGGGCCGGCCCCTCCGGTGGCCTCGACGGCCCCCTCGCGCTCGTCGGGGAAACCGGCCAGGATCCGGGCCGTCTCCTTGTACGTGCACAGGGGCGCGCCGCGGGTCGGCTCGACCGGGCGGCCGGCCCGCAGGTCGTCGACGATCTTCTTGGCGGACTCGGGGGTCTGGTTGTCGAAGAACTCCCAGTTGACCATCACCACGGGCGCGAAGTCGCAGGCCGCGTTGCACTCGATGTGTTCGAGGGTGACCTTGCCGTCGGCCGTCGTCTCGGCGTTGCCGACGCCGAGGTGGGCCTTCAGCTCCTCGAAGATGGCGTCGCCGCCCATCACCGCGCAGAGCGTGTTGGTGCACACCCCGACCTGGTAGTCGCCGGACGGCTTGCGCCGGTACATCGTGTAGAAGGTGGCCACCGCGGTGACCTCGGCGGTGGTGAGGCCGAGGAGATCCGCGCAGAACTTCATGCCGGTGCGGGTGACGTATCCGTCCTCCGCCTGCACGAGGTGGAGCATCGGCAGGAGCGCGGAGCGGGACCCCGGGTAGCGGGCGATGATGTCCTTGGCGTCCGCCTCCAGCCGGGCGCGTACCTCGGCCGGATAGTCGGGGGCGGGGAGCTGGGGCATCCCGAGACTGGTGTGTCCGTCCGTCATCGGTCGACGCCTCCCATCACGGGGTCGATGGACGCGACGGCGACGATGACGTCGGCCACCTGGCCGCCCTCGCACATCGCCGCCATGGCCTGCAGGTTGGTGAAGGACGGGTCGCGGTAGTGGACCCGGTAGGGGCGGGTGCCGCCGTCGCTGACGACGTGCACGCCGAGCTCGCCCTTGGGGGACTCGACGGCCGCGTAGGCCTGGCCGGGCGGTACGCGGAAACCTTCGGTCACCAGCTTGAAGTGGTGGATCAGGGCCTCCATGGAGGTGCCCATGATCTTCTTGATGTGGTCGAGGGAGTTGCCGAGTCCGTCCGGGCCGAGCGCGAGCTGCGCGGGCCAGGCGATCTTCTTGTCGCCGACCATGACCGGGCCGGGCTCCAGCCGGTCCAGGCACTGCTCGACGATCCTGAGGGACTGGCGCATCTCCTCCAGGCGGATGAGGAAGCGTCCGTAGGAGTCGCAGCTGTCGGCGGTCGGGACGTCGAACTCGAAGGTCTCGTAGCCGCAGTACGGGTCGGTCTTGCGCAGGTCGTGCGGGAGGCCCGCCGAGCGCAGGATCGGTCCGGTGGCGCCGAGCGCCATGCAGCCGGCGAGGTCGAGGTAGCCGACGTCCTGCATGCGGGCCTTGAAGATGGGGTTGCCGGTGGCGAGCTTGTCGTACTCCGGCAGGTTCTTCTTCATGGTCTTCACGAACTCGCGCACGGCGTCGACCGCGCCGGGCGGGAGGTCCTGGGCGAGGCCGCCGGGGCGGATGAACGCGTGGTTCATGCGCAGGCCGGTGATCAGCTCGTACAGGTCCAGGATCATCTCGCGGTCCCGGAAGCCGTAGATCATGATCGTGGTCGCGCCGAGCTCCATGCCGCCGGTGGCGATGGCCACCAGGTGGGAGGAGAGCCGGTTCAGCTCCATCAGCAGGACGCGGACGAGGGTGGCCCGGTCGGGGACCTGGTCGGTGATGCCGAGCAGCTTCTCGACGCCCAGGCAGTACGCCGTCTCGTTGTAGAACGAGGTGAGGTAGTCCATGCGCGTGACGAAGGTGGTGCCCTGCGTCCAGGTCCGGTACTCGAGGTTCTTCTCGATGCCGGTGTGGAGGTAGCCGATGCCGCAGCGGGCCTCGGTGACGGTCTCGCCGTCGATCTCCAGGATGAGCCGGAGCACGCCGTGGGTGGACGGGTGCTGGGGGCCCATGTTGACGATGATCCGCTCGTCGTCGGCCTTGGCGGCGGACTCGACGACCTCGTCCCAGTCACCACCGGTGACGGTGTAGACGGTGCCTTCGGTGGTCTCGCGCGGGGACGCGGGGGATGCGGGTGGGGTTGTCACGAGTACGACCTCCGCTGGTCCGGAGCCGGGATCTGGGCGCCCTTGTACTCGACGGGGATGCCGCCGAGGGGGTAGTCCTTGCGCTGCGGGTGGCCCTGCCAGTCGTCCGGCATCATGATCCGGGTGAGGGCGGGGTGGCCGTCGAAGACGATGCCGAAGAAGTCGTACGTCTCGCGCTCGTGCCAGTCGTTGGTCGGGTAGACCGTGACGAGCGACGGGATGTGCGGGTCGGCGTCCGGGGCGGACACCTCCAGGCGGACCAGCCGGCCGTGGGTGAGCGAGCGCAGGTGGTAGACGGCGTGCAGCTCGCGGCCCTTGTCGCCGGGGTAGTGGACACCGGAGACGCCCGTACAGAGCTCGAAGCGCAGGGCGGGGTCGTCGCGCAGGGTGCGGGCGACCCGCAGCAGGTGCTCGCGCGCGATGTGGAAGGTCAGCTCGCCGCGGTCGACGACCGTCTTCTCGATGGCGTTCTCGGGCAGGAGTCCCTGCTCGTCGAGGGCGCCCTCGAGTTCGTCGGCCACCTCGTCGAACCAGCCGCCGTAGGGGCGGGTGGCCGGGCCGGGCAGCCGGACGGAGCGGACGAGGCCGCCGTATCCGGAGGTGTCGCCGCCGCTCTGGGCGCCGAACATCCCGCGCTGGACGCGGACCTCCTCGCCCTGGTCGCCGCGCTGCCCGGGGAGGTTCTGCGCGCTGAGCTCCTTGTCGGGGTTGGGTGTCTCGTCACTCAACGGAGAAGACCTTTCATCTCAATGGTCGGCAGCGCCTTGAGCGCCGCCTCCTCCGCCTCGCGGGCCGCTTCCTCCGCGTTCACGCCGAGCTTGGAGCTCTGGATCTTCTGGTGGAGCTTGAGAATCGCGTCCATCAGCATCTCGGGGCGCGGCGGGCAGCCCGGCAGATAGATGTCGACCGGCACAATGTGATCAACACCCTGCACAATCGCGTAATTGTTGAACATTCCGCCCGAGGACGCGCAAACCCCCATGGAGATGACCCACTTGGGGTTCGGCATCTGGTCGTAGACCTGCCGCAGGACGGGCGCCATCTTCTGGCTGACCCGGCCGGCCACGATCATCAGGTCGGCCTGGCGCGGCGAGCCGCGGAAGACCTCCATGCCGAAGCGCGCCAGGTCGTAGCGGCCCGCGCCGGTCGTCATCATCTCGATGGCGCAGCAGGCCAGGCCGAAGGTCGCGGGGAAGACCGACGACTTGCGCACCCAGCCCGCGGCCTGCTCGACCGTCGTCAGCAGAAAACCGCTCGGCAGCTTCTCTTCGAGTCCCATAGGTGCCCCTCAGCCCCTCAGTCCCATTCCAGGCCGCCGCGCCGCCACACATAGGCGTAGGCGACGAAGACGGTGAGCACGAAGAGCAACATCTCCACGAGCCCGAAGATCCCCAGGGCGTCGAAGGTGACGGCCCAGGGATAGAGGAAGACGATCTCGATGTCGAAAATGATGAAGAGCATCGCCGTCAGGTAGTACTTGATCGGGAAGCGGCCGCCTCCGGCGGGAGTGGGCGTCGGCTCGATGCCGCACTCGTACGCCTCAAGCTTCGCCCTGTTGTACCGCTTTGGGCCGATTAGCGTGGCCATGACCACGGAGAAGATCGCAAACCCTGCCCCGAGGGCGCCGAGCACGAGGATGGGCGCGTACGCATTCACGCTCCTCGCTCCTTCCAGTCGTCCTTGACCGTTGGACCGCACCGGGCATCCGTCTCGCCGCCTCGAAGATCGCGTACATGTGAGGCAGTTCACAAGCCCGTTTGCCTCGCATCCTATGCCCGTCGATCTGTGATCTGCGACACGGGGTACGACACCGAGTTTGTGATCTCCACCACGAGGCGAACGATCATGAATTCGGATGAACGGTGATCTTCATACGGGAAGTAGCCAAGTGGGCACGAGACGTGACATCGGCGGGTGTCGCCCCTGGTCGGAGGGGCTACGCCCTAGCAAGAGATGGTCACTACAGGCAAATTCGCTCTGGACTCGCACGGGTGATAGAGGGGTCACCCCACCCGGCCGGGGGGCTCGGGGGAGCGAAGTGGACGTGTGCACGCGTTCACGAACGGCGAGGCGGGGGCGCGAGTTGGTCCGGTGTGACCTGCGCCACGTTCCTCACGGCCCGTCAAAAGCGGGGCTTGGCCAACGGTGTGAAGAGGTGGTAAGCGACGGTCAATTCGGACCTTTCGCGGAAAACCCG
This sequence comes from Streptomyces sp. NPDC015346, assembly GCF_043078785.1. Taxonomy (NCBI): domain Bacteria; kingdom Bacillati; phylum Actinomycetota; class Actinomycetes; order Kitasatosporales; family Streptomycetaceae; genus Streptomyces; species Streptomyces sp. NPDC015346. Next base: position 492,941 of record NZ_JBIBTW010000004.1, read on the forward strand.
TGATCAAGGGCCTGATGGACCCTGCCCGAATTGCCCGTTACGGCGTCAATAAAGGCGTCAGGGAAGCGGATTGAGTGGTTCCGGTCGTAACTGTGGCGCAACCCACGTTTCTTGAAGGGAACCGTGAACCCCTGATAGCGGTTGTACTCATGTCCCACACCGCTCACATACCCAGCCACCGGAAGCCCCGCCGCAGCGCTTCGAAGCTCGCGCTCCGTGCCGGAGTTGCCGGTGGCGTCCTCAGCACCATCGCGGTGGCCGGTGCTGCCGGGCCGGCGAATGCCGAGCCGGTGACCGAGACCATCGAGATGCCCACCATCGGCTCGCTCGACACCGACCTGGCGAGCGCCGTCTCCGCCTCGGCGGAGGCGTCCCACCAGGAGGCCCTCGACCTGAGCCTGCGGGCCCAGGAGGACGCCGCCATCGCCAAGGCCGCCCAGGAGGCCAAGAAGGCCAAGGCCGAGGCGGACCGCAAGGCCGAGGCCGAGCGCGCCGAGAAGGCCCGCGAGGAGGCCCGCGAGCGCGCCTCCCGCACCCAGGCCCGCACGCAGCTCGCCCCCGCCTCCTCCTCGGACTCCGGCTCCTCCAGCTCCTCCGACAGCGGCTCCTCGTACAGCAGCACGCAGGCTCCCACCGGCTCCGCCGCGGCGATCGTGGCCTTCGCCCGCGCCCAGGTCGGCGACGCCTACGTCTCCGGCGGCACCGGCCCCAACTCCTGGGACTGCTCCGGCCTCGTCCAGGCCGCGTACCGTCAGGCCGGAATCGACCTGCCCCGCGTCTCCAGCTCGCAGTCGAGCATGGGCACGTCCGTCTCGCTGAGCAACCTCCAGCCGGGCGACATCCTCTACTGGGGCAGCCGCAGCGGCTCGTACCACGTGGCGATCTACGTCGGCGGCGGCATGTACGTCGGCGCGCAGAACCCGTCGACCGGTGTCGTCGAGCGCTCCCTGGACTGGGACACCCCGTCCGGCGCCGTGCGGATCCTCTGACCGGACCCGCTCCCCTTCCGTACGACGAAGGGCCGCCACTCCTCGGGGGAGCGACGGCCCTTCATCCTTTTTCCGGTGATCTTTTCCGGTGATCGTCGGCTACTTCCGGAACGCCTCGATGATCCGGGCGTAGCTGTCGCCGCCGTGGCCCGCCTCCACCGCGCTCCGCATCAGCTCCAGGTGCAGCCGCGGCAGCCGCCCGTCGACGCCGCGCTCCTCCCCCGCGTGCAGCAGGTGCCCGATGGCCGCCACCTGGACGTCGATGGTGGCGTCCGCGCCCGGGTACTCGCCCGCGTCGATCTGCTCGGCGTACCCGGTCATGAACCAGGAGACCGTCTTCAGCCAGCGGGTGGCGACCGCCGTGAAGTCACGGGCCGCCACCCCGTCGGCGCCCGTGAGCGCCGTGGCGTGCAGCCAGCCGCCGAAGACGGACCACATGAGCCCGAGCAGTCCGGCGTCGTAGAGGGAGGCGAGCCCGGCGTCCGCGCCGAGGTCCACCGGGTCGCCCAGCACGGCCAGGGTCGCGCGGTGCCGGGCGAGCAGCTCCGACCCGCCCGCGTACAGGATCATGTGGGCGCTGTCGCCGATCCCCGGCGGGGTCGTCATGACGCCGCCGTCGAGATAGCCGATGCCGTGGGCCTCCGCCCAGCGGGCGCTCTCCCGCGCCTGCTCGGGTGAGCCGGTGGTGAGGTTGACGAGGGCCCGGCCGCGCAGCGCCTCCGCGTGCGGGGCGAGGAGTTCGTGGACGGCCGCGTGGTCGAGGACGCAGACGACGACCAGTTCGCTCGCGGCGACGGCCTCGGCGACGCCGGCCGCGCGGGCGGCGCCGCGGGCGACGAGGGGGTCGGCCTTGGCGGGGGTGCGGTTCCAGACGGTGGTGGGGTGGCCGGCGTCGAGGAAGGCGGCGGCGAGCGCCGCACCCATCTGCCCGAGCCCGATGACGGTGACGTTCTCTCCGCGGAGGTTCTCTCCGCGGACGTTCTCTTCGCTCATGCCCTCCACGCTCGCAGCGGCGGAATCCGGCCGACAGTGGCAGGACTGACTCTGTCCGCACGGTTCCTGCCATAGGGTCGACCGCATGAGTGCGGGAGCGGGTCCGGGAGTGGTCGCCCTTGCCGTCGTACCGGACCGGCGGGTCGGGACGTCGATGTGGGAGCTGTACGAAATCGCCATCGCGTGCGCCGTGTTCGGGAACCCGCAGCCGGACCTCGCCGATCCCTGGTACGAGCTGCGGCTGTGCGGGGAGGCCGGCCCCGGGGTGTTCGCGCTGCGGACGGAGTACGGCCTCGACGGGCTCGCCGGCGCGGACACGGTCATCGTGCCGTCCGTCCCCGACGCGGTCGTCGAGGACGGCGAGGAGGTGCCGCCCGAGCTGGTGGACGCCCTGCGGGCGGCCGCCGCGTCCGGGGCGCGGATGGTGTCGCTCTGCACGGGGGCCTTCGCGCTCGCCGCGGCCGGTCTCCTCGACGGGCGTCGGGCCACCGCCCACTGGCAGCACACCGCGCAGCTCGCCGCCCGCCACCCGGAGGTCCTGGTCGACGACTCCGTGCTCTACACCGACGAGGGGGCCGTGCTGACGAGCGCCGGGGCCACCGCCGCGCTCGACCTCTGTCTGCATCTCGTACGGAAGGACCTCGGCGCCACGGTCGCCGGGCAGCTCGCCCGGCGCATGGTCGTGCCCGCGCACCGCGCCGGGGGCCAGGCCCAGTTCATCGAGGCGCCGCTGCCCCCGGGCGAGCAGGACAGCCTCGGTCCCGTACTCCAGTGGGCCACGCGGAACCTCGACCGGCCGCTGACCGTCGAGGAGCTGGCGCGGCGGGCCCGGATGAGCCCGCGCACCTTCCACCGGCGGGTGCGGGAGACGTACGGGACCACGCCGCTGCGGTGGCTGCTCCAGCAGCGGGTGGCCCGCGCTCAGAGCCTGCTGGAATCCAGTGACCTGCCCGTGGAGCGGATCGGCGACCACAGCGGGCTCGGGACGGCGGCGAACCTGCGCCGCCACTTCATCCGGTCGGTCGGGGTCTCCCCGACCGACTACCGGCGATCGTTCAGGCCTTCGGAGCCACCTTCGACAGGCCGTTGATGATCCGGTCCATCGCGTCGCCGCCCGTCGGGTCGGTCAGGTTCGCCAGCATCTTCAGCGTGAACTTCATCAGGACCGGGTGGGTCAGGCCCCGCTGTGTCGCGATCTTCATGATCTTCGGGTTTCCGATGATCTTCACGAAGGCGCGGCCGAGCGTGTAGTACCCGCCGTAGGTGTCCTTGAGGATCTTCGGGTAGTGGTGCAGCGCCAGTTCGCGCTGGGCCGGGGTCGCCCGGGCGTGCGCCTGGACGATGACGTCGGCCGCGATCTGGCCGGATTCCATCGCGTACGCGATGCCCTCGCCGTTGAACGGGTTGACCAGGCCACCGGCGTCGCCGACGAGCAACAGGCCCTTGGTGTAGTGCGGCTGGCGGTTGAAGGCCATCGGAAGCGCGGCGCCGCGGATCGGCATCGTCATGTTGTGCGGGGTGAAGCCCCAGTCCTCCGGCATGGAGGCGCACCAGGCCTTGAGGACCTCGCGCCAGTCCAGCTCCTTGAAGGCGGCGGAGGAGTTGAGGATGCCGAGTCCGACGTTGGACGTGCCGTCGCCCATGCCGAAGATCCAGCCGTAGCCGGGCAGCAGCCGGTCCTGCGGACCACGCCGGTCCCACAGCTCCAGCCAGGACTCCAGGTAGTCGTCGTCGTGGCGGGGGCTGGTGAAGTACGTCCGTACCGCCACGCCCATCGGCCGGTCCTCGCGCCGGTGCAGACCCATGGCGAGGGAGAGCCGGGTCGAGTTGCCGTCGGCGGCGACGACCAGCGGGGCGTGGAAGGTGACCTCGCGCTTCTCGTCGCCGAGCTTGGCGTGGACACCCGTGATCCGGCCGGTGCGGTCGTCGATGATCGGGGCGCCGACGTTGCACCGCTCGTGGAGCCGCGCGCCGGCCTTCTGCGCCTGGCGCGCGAGCTGCTCGTCGAAGTCGTCACGCTTGCGGACGAGTCCGTAGTCCGGGTACGAGGCGAGATCCGGCCAGTCGAGCTGGAGCCGGACGCCGCCGCCGATGATCCGCAGGCCCTTGTTGCGCAGCCAGCCCGCCTCCTCGGAGATGTCGATCCCCATGGAGACGAGCTGCTTGGTGGCGCGGGGGGTGAGGCCGTCGCCGCAGACCTTCTCGCGGGGGAACGCGGTCTTCTCCAGGAGCAGGACGTCGAGTCCCGCCTTGGCGAGGTAGTACGCGGTCGTGGAACCGGCCGGGCCTGCCCCGACGACGATCACATCTGCGCTGTGCTCGGAGAGGGGCTCGGTCACGGCGGGGTCTCCCGGAGGGTCGAGGGCAGGTCGAGTGCAGTCTATTGCGGGGGGATCGGGGGTCTGGCGGGGTGGGGCCTACGGCTTGAAGCCCCGGTGCATGGCCACGATGCCGCCCGACAGGTTCCGCCAGGCCACCTTCGTCCAGCCGGACTTCTGCAGGAGCCCGGCGAGGGTCGGCTGGTCCGGCCAGGACTGGATGGACTCGGCGAGGTAGACGTACGCGTCCGGGTTGGAGGAGACCGCGCGGGCCACCGGCGGCAACGCCCGCATCAGGTACTCCTCGTACACCGTGCGGAACGGCTTCCAGGTGGGGTGGGAGAACTCGCAGATGACGACCCGGCCGCCAGGCTTCGTCACCCGGTGGAGCTCGCGCAGCGCCGCCTCGGTGTCCTGGATGTTGCGCAGGCCGAAGGAGATCGTCACCGCGTCGAAGACGCCGTCGCGGAAGGGGAGCTTCGTCCCGTCGCCGGCCGTGAGCGGCAGCCAGCCGTGCCGCTTCTTGCCCTCGCGCAGCATCCCGAGGGAGAAGTCGCACGGGACGACGTACGCGCCGGTGGCCGCGAAGGGCAGCGACGACGTGCCGGTCCCGGCGGCGAGGTCCAGGATCTTCTGCGCCGGGCGCGCGTCGACGGCCTTGGCGACCTCCTTGCGCCAGCGCCGGTCCTGGCCGAGCGAGAGCACGTCGTTGGTCAGGTCGTAGTTCGCCGCCACGTCGTCGAACATCGAGGCGACTTCGTGCGGCTGCTTGTCCAGGGAGGCTCGGGTCACGCTCCCATTCAAGCAGCCCGCCCCGGCCCCTCTCGCGCTGGCCCGCGGGGGCCCGCGGGGGTCCGCACCCGCCGGGGCGTGCCGAGGCGGAGCGGTGCGCGGTCAGCGGGTCCGGTGGAGGAGGCGGCCGGCGATGACGGTGGCGACGCAGCTGCCCGCGCCGCGGGTCAGGAGGGCGGCCTCGTCCGGCGCGTCGAAGACCGCGAACGTGGCGGCCGCGCCGACCGGCCCGAGCGGCCTCACGAGCGCCTCGGCCAGCGGGCGGCCGTCGGCGAGGGGGTCCAGCGACGGCGGACCCGGCGGGTCGTCGGACCGTTGCTCCAGGCTCAGGCCGACGCGGGTCACCGCGTCCACGACGGCGCGCCGCCGCAGCTCTCCGGCCACGGCCACCACTCCGTGCGCGAGCAGCCGCTGTACGCCGCGCCGGGCGCTCGCGCCCCAGCGGGAGTCGGTCAGCTCCAAGGCCGCCAGGGCCTCGCCCGTCAGCGGCTCCGTGCCGAGCTCCGCGGCCTCCCGGGGGTCCGGGTGGTAGGCCCGCTCCAGGAGCTCCGGACCGTACGGATTGACCAGGCCCGGCGTCAGGACGCCGGGCCAGCGGCGGAGCCGCGCGCCGGGGTGGGCGGCGGCCACCTCTTCGTACGGACCGACCGCGCCGATCTCGCCGCCCCGGACGAGGACGGCGCCGCCCGGCACGGGCGCCCGGCCGCCGCCGGGCAGCAGCAGATCCGCGGCGTGAACGGTGAGCACGATCGGGTCAGTTGGCGTTCAGGAGCTTCAGCTCGGGGTGCGCCGTGCCGCCCTCGATCGCCGTGGAGGAGATGTGCGAGACGACGCGCTCGTCGACCGGGTCGTTCGCCGGGTCGTCGTGGACGACGAGGTGCTCGTACGTCGTGGCGCGCTGCGCCGGCACCCGGCCCGCCTTGCGGATCAGGTCGATGATCTCCATGCGGTTCGAACGGTGCTTCGCGCCCGCCGAGGAGACCACGTTCTCCTCCAGCATGATCGAACCCAGGTCGTCCGCGCCGTAGTGCAGCGACAGCTGGCCGACCTCCTTGCCCGTGGTCAGCCAGGAGCCCTGGATGTGGGCGATGTTGTCCATGAAGAGCCGCGCGATCGCGATCATCCGCAGGTACTCGAAGAGGGTGGCCTGCGTGCGGCCCTTGAGGTGGTTGTTCTCAGGCTGGTACGTGTACGGGATGAAGGCCCGGAAGCCGCCCGTCCGGTCCTGCACGTCGCGGATCATCCGCAGGTGCTCGATGCGCTCGGCGTTCGTCTCGCCGGTTCCCATGAGCATCGTGGAGGTGGACTCCACGCCCAGGCCGTGCGCGATCTCCATGATCTCCAGCCACCGCTCGCCGCTCTCCTTGAGCGGCGCGATCGCCTTGCGCGGGCGGGCCGGGAGCAGCTCGGCGCCGGCGCCCGCGAAGGAGTCGAGACCGGCCGCGTGGATGCGCTGGATAGCCTCCTCCACCGAGACCTTGGAGATCCGGGCCATGTGCTCGACCTCGGACGCGCCGAGGGAGTGGATGACCAGCTGCGGGAAGGCCTGCTTGATGGCGGAGAAGTGCTTCTCGTAGTACTCGACGCCGTAGTCCGGGTGGTGGCCGCCCTGGAACATGATCTGGGTGCCGCCGAGCTCCACGGTCTCCGCGCAGCGGCGCAGGATGTCGTCGAGGTCGCGGGTCCAGCCCTTGGCGGTGTCCTTCGGCGGTGCGTAGAAGGCGCAGAACTTGCAGGCCGTGACGCAGACGTTCGTGTAGTTGATGTTCCGCTCGATGATGTACGTCGCGATGTGCTCCGTACCCGCGTAGCGACGGCGGCGCACGGCGTCGGCGGCGGCGCCCAGCGCGTGCAGCGGCGCCGAGCGGTAGAGGTCGAGCGCCTCCTCGGGGGTGATCCGGCCACCCTCTGCGGCGCGGTCGAGGACGGACTGAAGGTCGGCCTTCTCGGTCACCGGGTGGTCCCTTTCGGAGGGTGCTGCACTGACCGAGCCAGCCTACGCCAGCGGTTGTCAGGACTTTCGCAGGGTGCCGGTCGGGCGGCCGGCGGCCTCCTCGTCGGAGCGGTAGGCGACGGTGCCGTCGGCGTTCAGGGTGAGGGTGAAGGAGGACGTACCGCTGGTGCAGAGGCCGGCGGTGCCGGGGCGGTCGGGGTCGGTGCGGTCGGCGACGCGCAGTTCGGTGGCGGTGGCGGAGGTGAGCCGGCCGATGCCGTGGCACCGCACGGTGGTGCCGAGGACGGTGATGACGTGGCTGGTGCGGACGACGTCCTCGCCGGTCCTGCCCTGGGCGACGACGGCGGTGAAGTCGCCGTGCGGGGAGCCGTTGCGCTCGGTGGTGGGGCCGGTCCAGCTGCCGACGAAGGCGGCGGGTACGGAGCCGGTGGGGGTGGGGCCTGTGGTGGGGCTGGTGTCCGCCGGCGGGGTCGATGGGCTCGGGCTCGCCGAGCTGGACGGGCGCGTACCGGCCCTGTCGTCGTCGCGGCCGCCGCCGGGCAGCAGGCCGAGGAGGTAGCCGGATCCGAGGGTGACGCCGGCGAGCGCGGCGGTGACGGCGAGCGCGACGGTACAGCTGACGCGGCGCCCGGCGGCGAGGGAGAGGGAGAGCTTCCGCCGGGGGGTGGGGTCGGAGGCGGGGGCGGGGGCGGGGGCGGGGGGTGTCTCCGGGGCCCGGGGGGTCGGGACGGCAGAGGCGCCCGCGCTCGGCTCGGGCCAGGGGCCGGGGGCGGGTTCCACCGGCGGGCCGAAGGCGCCCGGGGCCGAGACCGAGGGCGCGGTGAAGGGCACGGGCCCCGACTCGTACGGCTCGGGCACCGGCATCGAAACCGGGCTGGCGGCGGGGGCCGGGGCCTCGGGGGGCGGGCTCGTCGCCTCGTACGGCCCCGGGACCGACATCGGGCTCGCGGCGGGCGCCGGGGGTTCGGGGTGGGAGGTCGTCGCGTCCAGTTCCAGGAGGCGTACGGCGGTTCTGCTGACCTCCTCGACCAGGGGGCCCGGCAGCCAGCCCGGCGTCATCAGCTCCGCCGCTCCGTGCGGGGCGAGGAGGGCCGCCACCTCCGCCGGGGCCGGGCGGGCGGCCGGGTCCTTGGCGAGGCAGCCCGCCACCAGCTCCCTCAGTTCGCCGGTGAGCCCGGAGGCCAGCTCGGGTTCCTCGTGGACGACCTTGTAGAGCAACGTGGCCGAGGTCTCGCCGCGGAACGGCGGGTGGCCGGTCGCCGCGTACGCCAGGACCGCGCCGAGCGAGAAGACGTCGGCGGCGGCCGTGGCGCCCTGGCCGAGGATCTGCTCGGGCGCCATGTAGCCGGGCGAGCCGACGGAGACCCCGGTGGAGGTGAGCGAGGCCGTCCCCTCGATGGCGCGCGCGATGCCGAAGTCGATGAGCCGGGGCCCGTCGAGCGTGAGGAGGACGTTGGACGGTTTGACGTCACGGTGGACGAGGCCGAGGTCGTGCACGCCCGCCAGCGCCTCGGCGAGTCCGGCGCCCACGGCCCGTACCGCGTGCTCGGGCAGCGGGCCGACCGCCCCCACCGCCCGGTCGAGCGTCGGCCCGGCGACGTAGCCGGTCGCCACCCACGGCACGTCGGCCTCGGGGTCGGCGTCCAGGACGGGCGCGGTCCACCGCCCGCCCACCCGCCGGGCGGCCTCGACCTCCCGCCGGAACCGAGCCCTGAACTGCTCGTCCAGCGCGAAGTGCGGGTGCACGATCTTCACGGCGACGGTCCGGCCGCCCTCGTTGCGGGCGAGGTAGACGCGGCCCATGCCGCCGGAACCGAGCCTGCCGAGAAGCCGGTAGCCGCCGATGGTCCTCGGTGCCTCTGGTTCGAGCGGCTGCATGGTGTCTCCCCCATCGAGCGGCGTGGAGCCCTTCGTGGGCCGGATCACGACGATTCAGCACGGTACCGAGCCAACCGATCGCCCACCACGCCCCTCCTCCCTTCCGTAATCACCCGCCGTGTCCGAAAGCACCCGGAGTCGCACCATGAAACGCCGCAGGATCCTTGCCGCCGCCCTCGCCCTCGGCACCGCGGGCGCTCTCGTCACCGGCTGTTCCGACGAGGGTGAGCCGGTCTCGTTCGACACCCCGAGGTCGACGGCGCGGGCGCACACGCCGAAGACCCCGGCGAACGCGCACGCGCACGGCAAGCCGCAGGCGAAGATCCCGGAAACGGTTCTGCCGACCGGCCCGAAGGCGGACTTCACCACCGCCAACACCCTCGAGGACGGCACGAAGATCGGTGTCACGACCCTTCAGGGCGCGAAGTCGGGTTTCACGGGCAAGGTGTGGGTGTGGGCGCCGAAGCAGTATTTCGACCCGAAGTACGCGGACAGCGGCTTCCCGGTCCTCGTGGCGCTGCCGGGAGGAAACGGTTACCCGACGAATTACTGGATGGGCACGGACCTCAAACTCCAGTCGAGCATCACCGCGTGGTCCCAGACGGGAAAGAGCCTTCCGTTCATCGTCGTGATGCCCGTTCTCAACCCGGACGCCACGCACTACTACGACGGAAGCGATATCCCCGGGCAGCCGCGAATGGGCACCTGGCTGACGGAGGACGTGCCGGATTTTGTACGCGCCAATTTCCGTACCTTCAAGTCCCGTGACGGCTGGGCGTTCATGGGCTCGTCGTCGGGCGGCTTCGTCGGCCTGAAGTCCGTTCTCCAGCACCCGGACAAGTTCAAGGCCGTGATCGCGTCCGGGCCGGACATCGTCCCGGACTCGCCGCTGTGGGCGGGGCACGAGGCCGAGCGGCAGGCGAACAACCCGGAGAAGCTCGCCAAGGCGCTCGGCGCGAAGCCGGACACGAAGGCGAACCAGGTGTATCTGGCGTTCCAGATCGGCACGAAGGAGTCCGGCGCCGCCCGGCTCCGGGCGTTCATGAAGAGCTACACCAAGGGCCCGGTGAAGACCCGCCTCCAGGTCATACAAGGCGGCGGGCACAACGCCAAGAGCTATGTGCGGGGCATGGGCGACGGCTCGATCGAGTGGATCAGCCGGCACATGCAGGGCCCGATCCCCGCACCGTGACCACCGCGTCGGTCGTCATCTCGCCTTGAGCAGCTCCACCCGTACGTCCGCCGGGAAGCCGGTCGTCGGGCCGGTCCGGCGGGCGAACTCCCGTACACCGGCGAGCTGCTCGGGGCCGAAGCGGAAGTCCAGCGTCCGGAAGTACCGCTCCAGGAGCTCCGCGTCGAAGGACTCCCAGCGCGCGGCCTGCTCCGCGACCTTGGCGACCTCCACCAGCGACAGGTCGCGCGAGGCCAGGAACGCCTGATGGACCTCGCGCACCGTCTCCGGCTCCCGGGCCAGGAAGTCCTTGCGGGCCGCCCAGACGGCGAAGACGAACGGCATCCCGGTCCACTCCTTCCACATCAGCCCCAGGTCGTGGACCTGGAGGCCGAGCCGCGGCGCGTCGTGGAGCGAGGCCCGCAGCGCCGCGTCGCCGATGAGGACGGCGGCGTCCGCCTCCTGCATCATCAGGCCGAGGTCGGGCGGGCACGTGTAGTAGTCGGGCCGGACGCCGTACCGCTCGGCGAGCAGCAGCTGCGCGAGGCGCACGGACGTGCGCGAGGTGGAACCGAGGGCCACCCGCGCCCCGTCGAGCTGCTTCAGCGGGAGCTGCGAGACGATCACGCAGGACATGACGGGGCCGTCGCAGCCCACGGCGATGTCGGGCAGGGCGACGAGATCGTCGGCGTTGCGGAGGTATTCGACGAGGGTGATGGGCCCGATGTCGAGGCCGCCGCCCACCAGCCGCTCGCTGAGCTTCTCCGGGGTGTCCTTGGTCAGCTCCAGATCGAGGAGCGTTCCGGTGCGGGCCAGGCCCCAGTAGAGGGGGAGGCAGTTCAGGAACTGGATGTGTCCGACGCGGGGCCGGCTGCGCTGGTGGTCATCGGTTGCATTGTCCACAAAGCGAGGCTAGACCCGTCTCGTACGGTGGACATCGCCGGGGCCGCGCGTCAGCGCGCCGCGGGCGCGTCAAACGTGCGAGTGACGTGATCTTTACCTCTAGTGCGTCGCACACCCTGCGTGCTACGCTCATCGCAAGTTGCAGTTTGGTTTCCCTTGCAGTACAGAGCCTGCGGAGCATGTGACCCGCAGGCTTTTGTAGTTTTCAGACTTCTTTGCAGGTTCTGGAGCAGGGCAACCCTTTGGCCCAAGGAGGGCTTATGGCTACCGGAACCGTCAAGTGGTTCAACGCTGAAAAGGGCTTCGGCTTCATCGCCCAGGACGGCGGCGGCCCGGATGTCTTCGTCCACTACTCCGCGATCAACGCCTCTGGCTTCCGCTCCCTGGAGGAGAACCAGCAGGTGAACTTCGACGTCACGCAGGGTCCGAAGGGCCCGCAGGCGGAGAACGTCACCCCGGTCTAAGTTGCCCGGATCGGCGATCGCGCACGGCTAGAGAAGTACCCAAGGAGCCCCGCTCCGTGCCTTCGGGCACGAGCGGGGCTCCTGCCTCTTTTCCCTCTTCTCGCTCCTTTCGGCCGCCTTCTTACGGCGTGGCGGCTGTGCCACGCTGGACGCATGACCGAACGCAAACCGCCCGGTGTCAGCTTCGAGTCATTCGTGGACAAGCAGATCCGCGAGGCGCAGGAGCGGGGCGAGTTCCGGAATCTGCCCGGCTTCGGCAGGCCGCTCGACGACGACCGCGCCCCCTACGACGAGCTGTGGTGGATCAGGCGGAAGATGCACCGCGAGGGGGCCTCGGTCCTGCCGCCCGCGCTCGCCCTGCGCAAGGAGGCGGAGGACGCGGCGGAGGCGGTGGCCGCGGCCGTCTCGGAGACGCAGGTCCGCCGGATCCTCGGGGAGATCAACACCAGGATCGCCGAGGCGCTGGCCCGGCCGCCGGCGGGGCCGCCGCTGAACCTGAGGCCGTTCGACGTGGAGCGGACCGTGGCGGAGTGGCGCGCGGGCCGGGCCTAGCGGGGCGGGCCTAGCTGGGCGGGCCTGGCGGGCCGGGCCTAGCGGGGCTGCCCCCGCCCCCTTGAAGTGAGCGTTGCGCGGGCGCGGGCCCAGGTGCCGGGCGGGTCGAAGGTGTCCGACTGCCAGGTGGTGGAGGTCAGGGCGCCTCGGCCCCCGTACGCGCGCATGAGGGCGGTGTGCGGCGGCCAGGCGACGAAGCCGTGGAGCGCGGCCTCGTCGCGCCAGACGGCCACGGCGCCGACGCGGCCGGAGAGGGGCAGTGCCCACAGCCACATGCCGTACGCGCCGTCGAGCTCCGTCCACCGGGCGGCGAGCCGCCGGGCCGCGCGGTGGACACCGGTCAGATCGGTACGCCTCTCGGGCCGGAAGTCGGTCACGCTGACCAGAACCGGGCCCGCGCGGCCGTCGTCGCGCCCGGGCGTCCACGCCGACCTCAGCACGCCCCGGCCCCGCCATGCCCGCCGACCCCGCCATGCCCGCCGCGCCCGCCGTGCCAGTCCGGGGAGCGGCCGAGCATCGCCAGGATCAGATCGAGCGTGCTCGGGGGCAGGCCGCTGCCGGACTCCGCCGGAACTCCCGGCCCGAACGGGCCGCCCTCGGCCGGCCGGAGTCCGTCGCCGTGGGGGACGGCGCGCGCGAGGGGGAGCGCGGCCTCCAGGACATCCGCGCCGGGGTCGTACGGAAGCTCCAGGGCGCGGGCGACGCCCCAGCCGTGGACGACGTAGTCGAGGAAGTGGAAGCCGACGGCCTGAGCGGCGGGGAACGTCCGCCGGCTGGTGCACTCGGGCAGCGTGAAGGGCCGGTCGGGGCTGCCGGCTGCGGGACACCGTCCAGTCCGCCATCCAGGAGGCCGAGGAACCCCTGCTCTCCCGCCTCCCGGCCGCCGACCGCGCTGCCTTCCTCAGGGCGCTGCGGACCCTCTCCGAGTCGGTCTAGGCAGTGCGGGCCGCACGCTCGGCGCCTCCACCGAGCAGGTGAAACTCGCCTGCCTCCTGGCCCGTCCCCGGCCGGTCCCCCGGCCGTTCCCCGCTCACGACGAGAGTCTGACCGGGCCGCAGACGCCGACCGCCGAGGAGTGAGTACGACATGAAGAGCGCCGACCTGCTGCTGGACGCGTTCGGTCGCGTCCGGGAGGCCGTGTACGGGGCCGTCGAGGGGCTGTCGGAGGACGACCTCGCCGTACGGATCGACCCCGACGCCAACTCGATCGCCTGGCTCGTCTGGCACCTCACCCGCATCCAGGACGACCATGTCGCGGACGCCTTCGGTACGGACCAGGTGTGGACGTCCGACGGCTGGAAGTCCCGCTTCGGCCTGCCGTTCCCGGCCCGGGCCACGGGCTACGGCCAGTCGAGCAAGCAGGTCGGCCAGGTCCGCGCCCCGGCGGAGCTGCTCCTCGGCTACTACGACGCCGTCCACGAACGGACCCTGGCGTGCGTCGCGGACGTCACCAACGCGGACCTCGACCGCATCGTCGACGACTCCTGGGACCCACCGGTCTCCCTGGGCGTCCGCCTGGTGAGCGTGATCGCGGAGGACAACCAGCACGCGGGTCAGGCGGCGTACGTCAGGGGGGTCGTGGAGCGCGGGCAATCCCGCTGACCGGTTCGAAAGCTCTTGCTATCCTCCGGACGATCAGAGCGCGCGATCCGCTTGTCCGGGTGGGGGGTTGACCCTCGGCGGCGGTACGCGCCGTACGGCCGCGCCCGTTCGCGCGCGGCCGTCCCCAGGGGGAGGACCGTACGTTGACGTACCCACGCACATCCCGTCGCGGCCTCGTCGCCGCGATCTGCGCCGCACTCGCCCTGACCGCCGGAACGGCCACCGCCCACGCGGGCCCGGCGACGGCGGCGACACCGACACCGGCGTCGGCACCGGCCGCGAGCGCCGAAGAGGCCCCGGCGCAGGGGGCCGAGCAGCAGGACGTGGTTCCGTTCCCCCGCGATTCCCTCATCTCAGGCGCGGGCTCGACGGGCTTCCTGACCTGTTGCTCCGGAGGGCAGCAGTGGGTGAGGTTCGCGGACGGGGCGGCGACGCCCATGCCGTGGGACGCGACGGTCAGCGGCGCCCTGGCTTCGGACGCCGTCGTCCTCCGGACGAACAGCCTCGTCACGCTCAGGGAGATGGCCACGGACACGGACGTACTGACCGTCGACCTGACAGCGGTCGGTCCCGGCGCCCGGTACGCCGGAGCGGTCGGCTCGACCGTCTTCGTCGCGCTCGGCAACGCGGTCGGAGGCGAGAACGTCCGGCTCATCGAGAAGACCGGCGGCACACAGACGGAGCGTAAGGTGTCGGGCCTGCGGGCGGACGCCACCTCCGTCCAGGCGACGGCCGGCACCGCCGGCCACGCCCTGCTGACCTACCGCACCGGCACCGCTTCCGCGAGCAGGAACCACTGGGCCCTGCTGGACCTCGCCACGGCCACCGTCACGGCGACCCGCGAGATCGTCTCCCCGCACCGCCCGAACGGGGACCTCGCCCTGTCGGCCACACATGTGGCCTGGGTGGAGTACCGCTCCGCCTCCCACACGACCGTGGTCGTCCTCGACCGGGCCACCGGCCTGACGCGGGACGTCCCGCTGGGCCACTCCACGCGACATGTCGAGATCGGCCTGGTGGGGCGGTGGCTGACGTACGGACAGGTCGACGGCCTCCCGGAGTGGGAACCGCACGCCCTGCACGCCGTGACCGCTCGCTCCCTGGAGACCGGGGCGACACGCAAGCTCCTCGACCACCTCACCTCCGCCGCCACCGCGCCCGACGGCACCCAGCTCGTACGCGGCGGCACGGTCGCACGGGGCGAGGGCCTCTACCGCCTCTCGCCCGGCGCCGACGGCACCCCCGTCGTCACGCACGTGGCGAGCACGGGAGAACCGACCGGCGTCGCTCTGCTGAGCCACAACGTCCCCTCCGTGCTCGATCTCGACCGCAACGGCGGCCGGGCCGGGATGGAATGGCGGCTGTCGCGGTTCGGCGTGTCGGCCAAGGTCACCCTGCGCCACGTCCTGACCGGGGCGGCGGTCACGGAGTACCTGTCCGTCGCAGGTTCCCAGGACGACGGCCCGTACACCGTGGTCGGCAGTTGGAACTGGGCGGGCGACGTGGTGAACACGGCGGTGGGCATGTCCGGCGCCGCGCCGAACGGCGCGTACACGTGGAAGCTGGAGGCGCAGCCGCTCAACGGCATCGGGCCGACCCTGGTCACCTCCGGCACGTTCGCGGTCGCGCGCAAGGCCGCGCCCCACGATTACACCGACAACGGCTCCCCGGACATCCTGTCCCGCGACACCTCGGGACAGCTGCGGCTCCACGACACGTACCACGAGTGGCGGGGAGGTAGCCAGCTCTCCCAGTTCCCGGGCACCTCCCTCGGCAGCGGCTGGAACGTCTACAGCCAGATCGAGGCGGCCGGGAACATCGCCGGAGGCCCCGCCGGCGACTTCGTCGCACGCGACAAGGCCGGCGTCCTCTGGCTCTACACCGGCAAGGGCGACGGCACCTTCTCGACCCGCGCCAAGGTCGGCACCGGCTGGGGCGTCTACGACAAGATCGCCGCCGGCTCCGACCTCACCGGCGACGGCCGCCCCGACCTCCTCGCCACCGACACCGCCGGCGCGCTGTGGCTCTACAAGGGCACCGGCGACTGGCGGGCCCCCTTCTCCGCGCGCAAGAGGATCGGGACCGGCTGGGGGATCTACAACCAGATCACGGCGGTCGGGAACATCGCGGGCGGTACGGCCGGAGACCTGCTCGCCCGCGACAAGGCCGGCGTCCTCTGGCTCTACACCGGCAAGGGCGACGGCACCTTCACCGCCCGTACGCGGATCGGGGCCGGTTGGAACACGTTCACCCAGCTCGTGGGCGTGGGCGACGCCGACCGGGACGGCCGTGCCGACCTCTACGCGGTCGGACCCGATGCGAGCGCGGTCCTCTACAAAGGCACGGGCGACTGGCGCGCGCCCTTCCGCTCGCCCGAAATCATCAGCGTGATCTCCGACGCCGTTCGCACGTACAACCACTTCGCCTGATCGGGAGTCCAACGGGGGCGCCACACGCCCTCTGCGGGGGCGAGGGAACGAAGTTCAGCCCGGTCTCCTGACCACCACCCTCAGGAAGAGAACGACTTGACGCACAGACGCACCACGGCCGCCATCCTGGCCGTCCTCGCCGTCACGACGGCGACGTTGACGACCCCGGTGACCCCGGCGGTCGCCGCCCCGGCCGCCCCCGCCTCGCCGGCCGACTCGGGCGCGGAGCAGGAGAACGTGATCGCGTTCCCGCGCGGCGCCGACATCGTCTTCGCGGGCCCGAGCGGCTTTCTGACGCGGGCGTACAGCGCCACGTCACACCATGAGTACCGGTGGACCCGGTTCTCGGACGGGGTCTCGACCCTCGTGGCGTCCTACGGCCGGGCCACCGGCATCACCGGGACTGATCGGGTCTTCGTCGACTACGGGGGAGGTGCGGTTCTCAAGGACATGGCCACCGGCGCCGATGTCCTGACCGTCACCGAACGCGAACTCCCCTACAACGCCTGGCCCGTCGGCGCTGTCGAGTCCGCGGTCTTCGCCGCGTACCGCCATAGCGAGGGAGAGACCCTCAGCCTGATCCGCATGGTCGACGGTGCCCCGAAGCGGAACGTGGTGAAGGGGCTGCCGACGGACGCCACGGGCTACCTCATCGGTCTCGGCGCCACCACCGACACGGCCAAGGTGACGTACACGACCGGGACGAAGCGGCAGCAGGCGGTCGTGGATCTGGCCACGGCCACGGTCACCACGATCCACGACCTTCCGACGAGTACGGCCATCGTGGACGACTCGGCCGAGTCGCCCACCCACAGGGCCTGGACGGAACGTCCCGCCACTTCCTCCGACACGACCGTGGTCGTCGAGGAGCTGCAGTCCGGAGCGACGCAGCGCTTCCCGCTCACGGACGGGTACCGGACCGTGGTCGGCCTCGCGGGGAACTGGGTGACGTACGCGCACAAGGGAGGGAATTCCGCCTACGGCACGGACCCCCTCCACGCCTTGACGGCCCGCTCCCTGGAGACGGGAGCGACGCGCAAGCTCCTGGACCACGTCTCCTCGGAGGTCATGGCCCCCGACGGCACGCAGCTCGTGCGCGGCGGCACGGTCGCCCAGGGCGAGGGCCTGTACCGAATCGCACCCGGCGCCGACGGCGCCCCGGTCGCCACACTCATCGCGAGCACGGGCGAACCGACCCATGTCGCTCTGGTGGGTCACACCATCCCGAGCGGGATCGACGCCGATCGCAACAGCGGTCAGGTGAACCTGGACTGGCAGCTGTCCCGGGTCAACGTCGACATGACGGTCACGCTGCGGCACCCCCGAACCGGGTGGACCCATACCGCCTACCTCCGCCCCAGCCAGGACCCGCTCGCGGCGTCCCGCATCGCCCGCTGGGAGTGGAGCGCCGAGTTCAACGGCGACTACACCTGGGAGATCACCGCCAAGCCGCTCAACGGCATCGGCCCGGACCTGCGCGCCTCCGGCGCGTTCAAGGTCGTCCGCAAGACCGCGCCGCACGACTTCAACGACAACGGCTCACCGGACATCCTCACCCGGGACGGCGCCGGCCGCCTGTGGCGCATCGACACGCGCTACCCGCACGGCGGTACCCACATGGGGGGTGAGCGGACGCCCCTGGGTGGCGGCTGGCAGATCTACGACCGGATCGAGGCCACCGGAAACCTCGGCGGATCGGCCGTCGGCGACTTCGTCGCCCGCGACAAGGCCGGCGCACTGTGGCTCTACAAGGGCCGGGGCGACGGCACGTTCACCTCCCGGGCGCAGATAGGTACCGGCTGGAACACGTACGACCAGATCGCGGGCGGCAGCGACCTCACCGGCGACAGCCAGGCTGACCTCGTCGCCACCGACAAGACCGGCGCCCTCTGGCTCTACCCCGGCACCGGCAAGGACACGGCCCCCTTCGCGGCCCGCAAGAGGATCGGCACCGGCTGGGGCGTCTACAACCAGCTCAGCGCCACCGGCAACATCGCCGGAGGCGCCGCCGGAGACCTCGTCGCCCGTGACAAGGCCGGTGTCCTCTGGCTCTACACCGGCAAGGGCGACGGCACCTTCGCCGCCCGCACCAAGATCGGCACCGGCTGGAACACGTACAGCCGCCTGGTCGGCACCGGCGACGCCAACAAGGACGGCCGCCCCGACCTTCTCGCGTACAACACCGAGTCCTCGTACCTCTACAAGGGCACGGGCGACTGGCGCACGCCCTTCCGAGCGCGTGAGCTGGCCGGTCTGTACCTCGGCAACGATCCTTTCAACGAGGTCGCCTGACGGCACTCGGCAGCGTCGCCCAGACCGTCTTCCCGACGGAACGGGTACTGACGCCCCACGCGGTCGCGAGGGCGGCTACGAGCACCAGCCCGTAGCCGCCCTCGTCCGGTTCCTGGACGGGGTCCGGGCGGCGCTCACCCCGGGCGTCGGAGACCTCGACGCGGAGGTGGTCGGCGGCGAGGGCGAGGCGGAGCTCGAAGTCACGGCCCGGGACGCGGCCGTGGGTCACCGCGTTGTTGGCGAGTTCGGCGACGACCAGTTCGGCGGCGTCGGTGGCGCTCACGCCCCAGTCGTGGAGCTGCTGCACGGCGAGGAGCCGGGCGAGGCGGGCGCCCCGGCGCGTGGCCGAGAGCCGGAGCGTGAACTCGTCGGTGAACTCACCGGTTGGAGTGGCGATTTCGGTCTTCATGGGGACGAGCCTGGCCCCGTCGCCCTACGCTGACCAGCGACGACGGCACGACGCTGAGTAGCGGTACGAGCACGCCAAGAAGGCGGTACGGATGTCGGGGAACCAGGAGGAGCGGCCGGAACGGCCCTCCGAGGTCGACGGTACGGCGCACCTGTTCAGTGCGCTCGGGAAAATCATCAAGACGCTGCGGAAGAACGCGAGCCTGAGCCAGGCGGAGCTCGCGGAGGCCACGCACTGCAGCGAGGACCTGGTCTCGTCCGTGGAGCGGGGGGTACGGACCCCCCAGCCTGACTTCCTGCTGCGGGCGGACCGGGCGCTGGGGGCGAACGGGGTACTGACGGCGGCGGTGGACGACGTGAGGGAGGCACTGGCGCGGGCACGGACGCGGCACCCGGACTGGTTCCGTGACTTCGCGAAGGCGGAGGCGGAGGCGGTGGCCCTGCACTATTACGAGGTGCAGGCCGTACCCGGCATCCTCCAGACGGAGGCGTACGCACGGTCCTTGTTCGCCCGCCGCCGTCCCATGCTGGACGAGGAGACGGTCGAGAAGCGAGTCGCCGACCGCCTGGCCCGGCAGGCCATCCTCGACAAGTGGCCCGCACCGACGATCAGCTTCGTCCTGGAAGCGGCGGCACTGCTCCGCCCGTTCGGCGGCCCGGACGTTCATCGGGAGCAACTACGGCGTATCCGAGACGTGGCCATGCGGCGGACGATCGATCTCCAGGTGATGCCCCTAGACCTCCACGAGCACCCCTATCTGGACGGCACCTTTACTCTGCTGACTCCCCGCGGGCGGCGCGAGGTGGCCTACACCGAGATCTACGGGCACGCCCGGCTCATCACCGACCCGGAAGAAGCGCGCACCTACGCCGAGCGCTATGGGATCATCCGGGCGCAGGCACTCACGCAACAGGAGTCCCTGGCCTGGATCGAGAAACTGCTGGGAGAGCGATGAACACCACCGAACTGGCCTGGTTCAAGAGCAGCTACAGCAGCTCTGAGGGCGGCAACTGCATCGAAGTCGCCTACGACTGGCGTAAGTCCAGCTACAGCAGCTCTGAAGGCGGCGAATGCGTCGAAATCGCCGCCCACCCCACCACCGTCCACGTCCGCGACTCCAAGAACCCCCACGGCCCCCAGCTCGCCCTCGCCCCCGCCGCCTGGGCTTCTTTCGTCCGGCCGTACAACCAAAACGCCTGACCAGTGGTCCAACCGGGCGGGGCGCAGTTCGCGCCCGGTTGGACCACTGGAGGAACAGGCCTTGGCCCACGTACGTACGTCCCGACTGCGGCTCGGTTCGGCGATCGCCGCCGTGCTGGCCCTGACCGTGGGCGCCCTGGCCGTTCCGGCCGCCGTCGCCGCGGCGCCGGCCGGTTCCGACGCGGTGGCTGCCGCGACGGACAGCGCGCTGCCGCGCTACCCCGCCGACGCCACCAGGATCGCCGCCGCCGGGCCGGGCGGCTTCCTGACGGCGGGCTCCCCGGAGAAGCCCGAGCTGCGCTGGACGCGGTACGCGGACGGCACCTCGACCGTGCTGTCGGCGACCACCAACTCGAACGACGGGTCCGCCTCGGACGTCGTCGTGACGGGTGACGCCGCCGCTCCCTTTGAGTACCGCGTCGTCACGCTGCACGACATGGCCACGGGCGCCGCGCCCGTGACCATCGACCTGGACCAGCTCGGCGCCAACTACGCGTACGTCGAAGCCATCGGCTCGACCCTCCTCGTCGAGGTGACGAACGCGGACGGGACGCACGAACTGCACCTCGTCAGCAAGAGCGGCGACACCGTGTCCGACCGGAAGGTCACCGGGATGCCCGACGGTGCCGCCTGGTTCACCGCCACGGCGGGGGTGCCGGGCAGCGCTCTCCTCGGGTACGACCGGGGTGCCCGGGAGATGCCGAAGGGCGGCGGCCGGGCGGTGGTCGACCTGGCGACGGCGGTCGTCACCGAGACGTACGAGGGCTCCCAGCCCGGCTATCTCAGCGCCCCCCTCGCCTTCTCCGCGACCCACGTGGCCTGGCGGGAGTCCGTCTCCGGGACCGGGTTCGAGATCGTCGTGGCCGCGCGGGGCACCGGAAAGACGGAGCGGGTCCTCATCGGACAGGTCGAGGAGCTGAGCCTCGGCCTCGTCGGAAGCTGGCTGACGTACGCCGTTCCGGGGCGACTCACCGACAGCTTGGGCAGCGCCCTCACTCCTCTGCGGGCCCGCAACCTGGAGACCGGGGAGACCGTCACGCTCCTCGATCACATGTCGTCCTCCGTGCCCGGCCCCGACGGCACCCTGCTCGTGCGCGGCGGCACCGGCGAGAAGGGCGAGGGGCTCTACCGCGTCTCCCCCGGCGGGAACGGCACGCCGCCGGTGGCCGAGCTGGTCGCCACGACCGGCGAGCCGACGAAGGTCACGCTGACGCGCGCCGTAGTCCCTCCGGTCATCGACTTCGCCGCGAACCGTGGCCGCGTGCAGCTGTCGTGGGAGCTGAGCCGGCGCAACGTGTCGTTCGCCGTCGAGCTGCGGCACACGCGGACGAACCGGGTGTGGCGGCAGTACGTTCCGGCCGACCAGGCGGTGACCGGCGCCGGTCCGCTCAGTGTCGTGTGGGACGGCTCGTACCACCACGCGCAGGACGACTCCCCGTCCTTCACCGCCGCCTTCAACGGCGACTACACCTGGCGGATCATCGCGAGTCCGACGAACGGCGTCGGGCCGGACCTGGAGGCGACGGGCGCGTTCAAGGTCGCCCGCAAGGCCGCGCCGCACGACTTCAACGACAACGGTTCGCCCGACCTGCTCGCGGTCGACAGCTGGGGTCAGCTGATGACCTACGACAGCCACTTCGACGTCCAGACGAACCGCCTGCGCTGGCCCTACGGGGCGTCGCTCGGCAGCGGCTGGAACGCCTTCAACCAGCTCGTCGCGCCGGGGAACCTCGGCGGTTCGGCCCATGCCGACGTGTTGGCCCGCGACAAGAGCGGTGTGCTGTGGTTCTACGCCGGGCGTTCCGAGGGCGGGTTCTCGCCGCTCGTGAAGATCGGCACCGGGTGGCAGATCTACACCAAGGTGGTCGGCGGCGGGGACCTCACCGGGGACGGGCGTACGGACGTGCTCGCCACGGACACGGCGGGTGCGCTGTGGCTCTACCCGGGGACGGGCAACGCGAGCGCGCCTTTCTCCGCCCGTAAGAAGATCGGCACCGGATGGGGGATCTACAACAAGGTCACCGCGGTCGGGAACATCGCCGGTGGCGCCGCCGGCGACCTCGTCGCGCGCGACAAGGACGGCGTGCTCTGGTCGTACCTGGGGAAGGGCGACGGCACCTTCGCGGCCCGTACGAAGGTCGGCGCCGGCTGGAACGCGTTCAGCCACATCGTCGGCATCGGTGACGCGAACAAGGACGGGCGGCCGGATCTGCTCGGGTACACGGCGAAGAGCCTGTACGTCTACCCGGGCACCGGTGACTGGCGCGCCCCGCTGGGCGCTCGGTCCGAGCAGCCGAACCCGAACTACGGGGAGGACGCCGAGTCCCCGTTCTGACCGTCCTCGCGTGGGCGGGGGCCGTCACCGGCCCCCGCTCTCGTGGCTGTCAGAAGGCGAAGACGGGGGCGGTCTCCGCGTTGAGCTCACATTCGTTCGGGAAGGTCTTCTTCCACTCGACCGGCTTGCTGTCGAGGGTTCCCTTCGCCGACGCCTCGACCGGGTTGTAGTCCATCGGGCAGTCGGCGGCCGCGACGCCCACCAGCTCGTCGAGGTCGCCGCCGGCCTCGCGCACGGCGTCGCAGGCGGCTTCGGGGAACGGGTGGTTGCCGCCGGTGGGGCGACAGCCGAGCCAGGCCTCCCTCGTCGTGCCGGTGGAGTCGGTGACCGTCAGGTGGAGCCGGTTGGCGGCGGGCGGGGCCGTGCCGGGCTCGTTCGTCGCGCCCGCGGGGCTCGCGAGGCCGAGGCCGGCGAGACCGGTGAGACCGGCGAGGGCGGTGGCGGCCAGGAGGGACGCAGTCGTGTTCTTCATGCTCCGGCCAACGACCCCGTACGACCCCCGGTCACGACGATCCACCCGCTTGGCGTGGCGCTGTCCGCCTGTCGCCAGCCTCACGGCCGTGAACGGCAAGAACTTCGTCCTCTTCGACGTCGACGGCACCCTGATCGACGCCGTCGCCAACCAGCGGCGCGTGTGGCACGACTGGGCCGGGCGGTACGGGCTCGACGGGGACGAGGTGTACGCGGTGGCGCTGCGGACGCGGCCCGTCGAGACGTTCGCGGCCGTCGCTCCGGGACGGGACCCGGAGGCGTGCCTGGCGCTGCTCCACGAGCTGGAGGACGCGGACGTCCGTACGGGCTCGTACACGGCCTTCGAGGGGGCGGCCGGGCTCCTCGCCGCCCTCTCCCCCGGCTCGTGGGCGCTGGTCACCTCCAACTACGCGCACCGGGTCCGGGGCCGCTTCGAGCGGACCGGTCTGCCGCTGCCGGAGCTGATCGTGGACGCCGCCTCCGTCTCGGAGGGCAAGCCCTGGTAGCCAACCAGACCGGCCGCCGGCTCCGGCCGCAGTCGCCTCCGGCGGAACATCTCACCCGTGTGAGCGCGGGCCGAACACGGGGACGGTGACGTCCCCCTCGTCCTGGAAGCCGGCCTCCAGTTCCATGCCGATGCGGAGGTCGCCTTCCGGCACGTTCACGATGCGCGTCATCATCCGGGGGCCCTCCGCCAGGTCAACCACCGCCGCGATGTAGGGGACGCGGGTGCCGAACGGGGGGAGGTCGTTGCGGTGGACGACGGACCAGGTGTAGAGGGTGGCCCGGCCGGTCGCCCGTTCCCAGGTCACGTCCTCGCTCCAGCAGTGGGGGCAGAACTCGCGGGGGTAGTGGTGCGCCCTGCCGCAGGCGGCGCAGCGGCGCAGGAGGAGGCGGCCTTCGGCGGCGGCCTGCCAGTAGGGGCGGGTGAAGGCGTCGACGTCGGGGAGGTCGTACCGTGCGGCGGGCGTCATTCGAAGAGTCCGATCGCGTGGTCGAGGGACCAGGTCTGCCAGGACATGGCGAAGAGGGCCACCAGCGAGATCAGCGCCATCATCGCGTTCTGTCCCTGCTCGGCCCAGTCGTGGATCATCAAGGTGAGGTAGAGGAGGTTGAGGAGCAGTCCGCCGACGAGGGCGATCGGGGTGAGGAAGCCGGTGATCAGGCCGAGGGCGAGGGCGAGTTCGGCGTAGACGACGACGTACGCCATGAGCTTCGGGCGCGGGGCGACGACGGTCTGGAAGCCGGTGCGGACGGCCGCCCAGCGGTGCTTCGCAGCGACGTCGGCCGCCCACGCGATGCCCGTGCCCCGCTCGAACCAGCCCTTCCTGTCCTTGTGGCGCCAGCTCTCCAGCCACCACAGGCCGAGGCCGATGCGGAGGACGGCGAGCCATTCGGCGCCGGTGAGCCAGATGGTCTGCATCTCTTCCGGACCCCTTCCTCGACCCCGGTCACACTTATCTGACGGTACGTCAGTTCAGCGGACTTCACACCGTCCGCGCAAGACCCGTGCACGCGTGACCGATTCGCAACCGAACCCCCTCTTGACCGAGACCCAACAAGTGAGCACGTCGTTACGCTGGGCATTCATGTCCCACACCCCCCAAACCCGTCCCGACCACCCCGGCCAGCACGACCATCCCGTCTACGTCGTCGGCGGAGGACCCGGCGGACTCGCCGTCGCCGCCACCCTGCGCGAGCGGGGCGTACGGGCCGTCGTCCTGGAGAAGTCCGACGCCGTCGGCGCCTCGTGGCGCGGGCACTACGACCGGCTGCGGCTGCACACGACCCGTCGGCTCTCGGGGCTGCCCGGCCTTCCGATGCCCCGCTCCTTCGGACGCTGGGTCGCCCGCGCCGACGTCGTGCGCTACCTGGAGAAGTACGCCGAGGCGCACGAGCTGGAGATCGTGACCGGGGTCGAGGTCTCCCGGATCGAGCGGGCCGAGGACGGCGAGAACTGGGTCCTGCACGCGACAGGCGGGCGCCTGCTCACGGGCCGGGCGGTCGTCGTCGCCACCGGGTACAACCACACCCCGCACCTGCCCGAGTGGCCCGGACTCGCCACGTACAGCGGCGAGATCACGCACGCGAGCGCCTACCGCGCCCCGGCCGCGTACCGGGGCCGTGACGTGCTCGTCGTCGGCGCCGGGAACACCGGGACGGAGATCGCGGCCGACCTCGCCGAGGGCGGCGCCGCCCGGGTGCGGCTCGCCGTGCGCACGGTCCCGCACATCGTGCGCCGCTCCACGGCCGGTTGGCCGGCCCAGCGCACCGGCATCCTGGTGCGTCGGCTGCCGGTCCGTCTCGTCGACAGGGCGGGCGCGCTGATGGGCCGCCTGTCGATGCCGGACCTCTCTGCGCAGGGACTGCCCCGGCCGGACACGGGCCTGTACTCGCGGGTGCGGGAGGGTGCGATCCCCGTGCAGGACGTGGGGCTCGTCGACGCGGTGCGCAGGGGCACGGTGGAGATCGTGGGCGCGGTCGAGTCCTTCGACGGCGACAAGGTCGTCCTCGCGGACGGCACCCCCATCACCCCGGACGCGGTGATCGCCGCGACCGGTTACCGCAGCGGCCTGGAACCACTGGTGGGGCACCTGGGTGTGCTGGACGGGCGCGGGCGTCCGGTGGTGCACGGGGCGCGCTGCCCGCGCGAGGCGCCGGGCCTGTACTTCACCGGCTTCACGAACCCGATCAGCGGGATGCTGCGGGAGCTCGCGATCGACGCGAAGAAGATCGCCCGCGCGATACGCAAGGCCACTTCCTAGGACGGGTCGGACCGGTGGGCCGGGGGCGGGAACCCCCGGCTCACCTCTCGCTCCGGCTCAGACGAGGGCCTTGAAGCCGCCCCAGCCGGTGCCGATCTTCGTGCGCGCCTTGAGGCCGCCCGTACCGTTGCCGTCGTACCGCCACAGCACGCCCGCGCCGTCCCGTGCCAGCAGATCCGCGACGCCGTCGCCGCTCAGGTCACCGACGCCCGTAAGGCGGAAGCCGCCCCAGCCACCTGTGCCGATCTTCACGCGCGCCTTCAGACCGCCCGTACCGTTGCCGTCGTACCGCCACAGGACACCCGCGCCGTCCTGCGCCAGCAGGTCGGGCGCGCCGTCGCCGCTCAGGTCGCCCACACCGGTGAGGCGGAAGCCGCCCCAGCCGCCCGTGCCGATCTTCACGCGCGGCTTCAGACCGCCCGTACCGTTGCCGTCGTAACGCCACAGCACGCCCGCGCCGTCCTGCGCCAGCAGATCCGCGACGCCGTCGCCGCTCAGGTCGCCCACGCCCGTAAGGCGGAAGCCGCCCCAGCCGCCCGTGCCGATCTTCACGCGCGGCTTCAGAGCGCCCGTGCCATTGCCGTCGTAACGCCACAGCACGCCCGCGCCGTCCTGCGCCAGCAGGTCGGGGACGCCGTCGCGGCCGAGGTCGCCGACGAGAGTGAGGCGGAAGCCGTTCCAGCCGGTGCCGATCTGGACCCGGGGCTTCAGGCCGCCCGCGCCGTTCCCGTCGTACCGCCAGAGCACCCCGCCGTCCTGGGCGATCAGGTCGGGGGCGCCGTCGCCGGTGAGGTCGTGCTGGAACTGTCCCGGGGCCGGGAGGCCGGCCGGGACGACCCAGTCGGGTTCGGCGGCGGTCACGTCGGTGGTCGTGAGCTTCGTGCCGGGGCCGCCGGGGGTGGTCGCCGAGTGGACGGTGAGCTGCATGCGCGTGCCGCCGGAGAGGTACACGATGCTGCCGCCGTCCGGGGACCACTCCGGGAACATGACCTCCTCACGCGTGGTCATCCGGGTCTCCACGCCGGTCGTCAGGTCGCGGACGTAGACGTCGTTGGCGCCGTCGCGGTAGGCCGCGAAGGCGATCTTCCTGCCGTCCGGGGAGAACGAGGGGTGCAGGCCCTGGGTGACCGGCTGCGGGGCCGCGCCGGTGCGCGGGTCGTAGAGGTGGATCGTGCTGCCGCGGAGGAAGACGAGCCGTCCGTCCCGGGCGACGTCGATCTGGCCGTCCCAGGTCCGCTCCGGCTCGGCGAAGACGTAACCGAGGCCCGTGCCGTCCAGGTTGACCTGCATGACGCGTCGGCGGTCGTGTCCCGGCTTGGTCCCGAAGCCGAGGTAGAGCTTCGTCCCGTCGGGCGACCAGTCGAGGTCGGCGAGCCAGCCGTCCGGCTCGTCAATGTCCATACGGACGGGGCGGGCGCCGGTGCCGTCGGCGTTCGCGACCCAGATGTCGGCGTAGCCGTCATGGCTGATGAAGGCGAGGCGGCGGCCGTCCGGGGAGTAGGTGACGCCGCCGATCTCGGCCCGGGGCAGGCCCGTGCCGCTCGGCACGAGGGTGCGCCGGTCGGTGCCGTCGGCGTTGACCGTGACCAGGGTGCTGGTCCGGATGCCGTCGACTGTCGTGTGCTCGGTGAAGACGACGCGCGGCTTGGACGTGGCCGCCGCGGCCTGAGACGGAGCGGCTTGAGCGGCCTGCGCCGGAGCGGCCTGCGCCGCCTGGGCCGGGGCCGCCTGGGCCGGGGCCGCGGTCGTCGTGGCGAGCGCGGCGGAGGACGCGAGGACCGCGAGCGCGACGCCGAGTACGCGGGTACGGCCGCGGACGCGGCCGCGGGCGCGGCGGGTGCCACGGGTGGTGACGCTGGACAAACTTCCCCCTGGAAGTGGTGTGGTCGGACGCAGTGGATCACGCGTCCCGGGGTAGACCGTCCGCCACGTCGAATGGTTGTACGGAGCCGAAGGGGACGGCGCCCCCCGCCCCCGGCCCAGGCTTTCCCCGCACACCCTATTCCTGACTGAGCGTCAGACTCGTAAGCTGACTAGGCGTCAGATTGCGAAGAGAGGCACGGGACGGACGGACGACGGACGGAACGACGGGCGGAGCGCAACGATGCTTGGATCGACTCACGGCACCTTCACCACCGATCTCCGCGCCCGCGTGGTCGCCTGCGGAGAGCACCCCGGGGCCGCCGGGACCGCCGTGCACGGCGTCACCGCCGTCGCCGGCGACCGGGACGTCAGCGGGCGACCGCTGTACGCGCCCGTGCCCGACCTCGACCGGTTCTTCCGGCCCGAGTCCGTCGCCGTCGTCGGCGCGTCCGACACGGAGGGGCGGCCCAACACCGGGATCACCCGGCAGCTGCTCGCCTGGGCCGAGCGCGTCGGCGCCCGGGTCGTACCCGTCCACCCCAGCCGTACCAGCGTGTTCGGCATCGACTGCGTACCCTCCGTCGGCGCGCTCACCGAGCCCGTCGATCTCGCCGTCCTCCTCGTCGCCGACCCGCTCCCCGTCATCGAGGAGCTCGCCGCGACCAAGGTCAGGTTCGCGGTCGCCTTCGCCTCCGGCTTCGCCGAGACGGGCGAGGCCGGCGCCGCCGCGCAGGAGCGGCTCGCCGCCGCCGTACGGCGTTCCGGGATACGGCTCCTCGGGCCCAACACCAACCTCAACGCCTTCGAGCGCTTCCGCGAGGACCTCGACGGGCCCGCCATCGCGCTGATCACCCAGTCCGGCCACCAGGGCCGGCCCGTCCACACCCTCCAGGAGCTGGGGGTACGGCTCTCCCACTGGGCGCCCACCGGCAACGAGGCCGACCTGGAGACCGCCGACTTCCTCTCGTACTTCTCGCAGCTGCCCGAGGTCGGGGCCATCGCCTGTTACGTCGAGGGCCTGAAGGACGGGCGCTCCTTCCTGCTCGCCGCCGACCGGGCCGCGCGGCGCGGGGTGCCCGTCGTCGCCGTGAAGGTCGGGCGGACCGAGGCCGGGGCGCGGACGGCCGCCTCGCACACCGGCAAGCTCACCGGCGCGGACCAGGTCGTCGACGCGGCGATGCGGCAGTTCGGGGTGATCCGGGTCGACGGGCTCGACGAGCTCCAGGACACCGCCACCCTGCTGGCCCGCGCCCGCAAGCCGGTCGCCGAGGGCGTCGTCGTCTACTCCATCTCGGGCGGAACCGGCGCCCACTTCGCCGACCTCGCCACGGCCGCCGGGCTGACCCTCCCCACCCTCCCGGAGGACAAGCAGGCGGAGCTCCACCAGTGGATACCGCCGTATCTCGACGTGTCCAACCCCGTCGACAACGGCGGACACCCGGTCGGCGACTGGCGCGGCCGGAAGATCATCGACGCGATCCTCGCCGATCCCTCCGTCGGCGTCCTGATCTGCCCCATCACCGGACCGTTCCCGCCGATGAGCGACAGGCTCGCGCAGGATCTCGTCGACGCGGCGGAGGCCACCGACAAGCTGGTGTGCGTGGTCTGGGGCTCGCCGGTCGGGACCGAGGCCGCCTACCGCGAGACCCTGCTCGGCTCCTCGCGCGTCGCCACCTTCCGTACGTTCTCCAACTGCATCGGGGCCGTGAAGGCCTACCTCGACCACCACCGCTTCACCACCGCCTACCGCTCCCCTTTCGACGAGGCGCCCCGCACCCCCTCCCCGTCCTTCCGCAAGGCGCAGGCCCTCATGCGGCCGGGCCTGCAGCTCAGCGAGCACGCGGCGAAGCAGCTGTTGCGGGCGTACGGGATCCGGGTGCCGCGCGAGCAGTTGGTCACCAGCGCGGCCGCCGCCGTCCGGGCGGCCGGCCTCGTCGGCTACCCGGTGGTGATGAAGGCGTCCGGGGCGCAGCTCGCCCACAAGTCCGAACTGGGCCTGGTCAAGGTCGGGTTGACCTCGGCGAGCCAGGTGCGGGACGCGTACCGCGAGCTCACCGACATCGCCCGCTACGAAGGTGTCGACCTCGACGGCGTCCTGGTCTGCCAGATGGTGGGGCGCGGGGTGGAGATGGTGGTGGGCGTGACCCGCGACCCGCTCTTCGGGCCGACGGTCACGGTCGGGCTCGGCGGGATCCTGGTCGAGGTCCTGAACGACACCGCCGTCCGCGTCCCGCCCTTCGGCGAGCCGCAGGCCCGGGACATGCTGGCCGAACTGCGCGGGCGCGCCCTCCTGGACGGGGTCCGGGGAGCGCCGCCGGCGGACGTGGACGCGCTGGTGGAGGTCGTGCTGCGGGTGCAGCGGATGGCCCTCGAACTCGACGGCGACCTCGCCGAACTGGACATCAACCCGCTGATGGTGCTGGAGCGCGGGCAGGGGGCGGTCGCCCTGGACGCGCTCGCGGTGTGTCGATAGGAGCCCGGTGGAAGAGATCCTGCACAGCCTCGACAACGGCGTCTCGTGGATCACGCTCAACCGGCCCGAGGCGATGAACGCGGTCACCTGGGACCAGCGCGAGCGGATCATCGCCCTGCTCGGGGAGGCCTCCGCCGACCCGGACGTACGGGCGGTGGTGCTGACCGCGACCGGCCGCGGCTTCTGCGCGGGCGCGGACCTGCGCGGGGCGCCTCCGGGCGGATCGCGGGGGCCCGGGGTTCCCGGTGACGTGGCGCGGACGATCCGGCTCGGGGCGCAGCGGCTGGTCGGAGCCGTACTGGACTGCGAGAAGCCGGTGATCGCGGCGGTGAACGGGACGGCGGCCGGGATCGGCGCCCATCTGGCGTTCGCCTGCGACCTGGTGCTCGCGGCCGAGCCGGCGACGTTCATCGAGGTGTTCGTCCGGCGGGGTCTCGTGCCGGACGGGGGCGGGGCGTACCTCCTGCCCCGGCTGATCGGGCCACGACGGGCGAAGGAGCTGATGTTCTTCGGGGACGCCATCGGGGCGGCGCAGGCGCGGGAGCTGGGCCTGGTGAACCGGGTGGTGCCGGCGGAGGAGCTGGAGAAGACGGCGCGGGAGTGGGCCGAGCGGCTCGCCCAGGGACCGACCCGGGCGCTCGCGCTGACCAAGCAGCTCGTGAACGCCTCCCTGGACTCCGACCGGGCGACGGCCTTCGCGGCGGAGGCGGCCGCGCAGGAGATCAACATGACGACGCGGGACGCAACCGAGGGCGTGGCGAGCTTCGTGGAGCGGCGGACGCCGAAGTACGAGGGGCGGTAGCGGGAGCAGCTACGTTGTCCCCTCAACGTCTTTTGGATGAGGGGTACATGATGAGCGTTTTCGGTACCGGTCCGATCAGCCGGAGGGGCCTCATACGGCTCGGCGGGGGCACCGCCGCCGGTCTGGTCCTCGGCGGCGCCGCCGCCTCGACGGCGCAGGCGCAGGCCCTGGCCCAGGCGCAGGCCCAGATCGCGGCCGAGGGTGCCACGGCGCTGCCCGCCTCGCTCGCCTTCGACCTGGCCGACCCGTCGGACGCCCTGTTCATGCACAAGCAGGCCTGGTGTCCCACCGTGATGCAGTGCGCGGGCTACGACCACCTCAACAAGCACTGGTACGTCGCCCAGGTCATGTACAACCCGGGTGACGGGGTGTCGTACGCGACGCGCAAGGCCGAGGGCGACATCGCCATCACCAAGCTGAGCGCGGACGGCTCGACCAAGCTCGGGCGGATGTACCTGCGCGGCTTCGGGCACGGCGCCCAGATCGGCATCGAGACGACGGCGGTGGGCTCGGCGCCGTACATCTGGATCGAGTACGACTCGCAGCCGAACTCGGACAACACGGGCTTCGGCACCAAGCTGTGCCGGATCAAGTACGTGGGCCCGGCGGCCGACCAGCCGCCGCGCAGCTTCCACTGGGACGACCCGGAGGACCGTACGGCCATGAACTTCAAGGACCGTACGCCCGACCCGCTCAAGCTCCCGGGCGCGGGCACCACCCTGACCGCGCCGCGGCCGGTCGTCGACATGCACCACCGCCGGGTGCTGGTGCGCTTCAACCGCAACGGTCAGCTGCAGTGCGCGGTCTGGGACCTGGACACCGCGGTCGCCGCCCCGCTCGGCGCGCCGCTGCACCACTTCGCGGACCTGCCCCGGCCGGTGTACGACGCGCAGGGCTTCTGCCTCTACGGCTCCTACATGTACATGTACGAGGGCGAGGCCTACGCCTCCGGTGGGCCGACCGACACGACGGACGTGGGCACCACCCACATCACCCGGGTCGACCTGAACACCGGGGTCTCGGAGCGCGCCCTCACCCGCGCGCTGAAGAGCCTCACCTTCCGGGAGCCCGAGGGCATGAACATCATGCTCGTCCCGGACCCCGCCCGGGCCGGTGCCTACCTTCCCCGGCTGACGTTCGGCTTCGCCTCGGGCGAGTCGGGCGACCGCCGCGTGAACATCGCGTACAAGGACGCCCTGATCTGACCGAGGCCGGCCCGAGGGTTCCTATCTGACGGCACGTCAGCTTCAATGGTCGTGTGATGGGACACGCGGGGATGGCGGCCA
This sequence comes from Streptomyces sp. NPDC015346, assembly GCF_043078785.1. Lineage (NCBI taxonomy): Bacteria > Bacillati > Actinomycetota > Actinomycetes > Kitasatosporales > Streptomycetaceae > Streptomyces > Streptomyces sp. NPDC015346. The sequence goes on from NZ_JBIBTW010000004.1 coordinate 524,882, forward strand.
CCGCCGTCCGATACCTCAGGTCGGCCGGATCGCCCACGGCCGTGGATCCGCCCTCCGGGCCACGGCCACGGCTGCGGGCGGTACGGGAGGACGAACGGCTGCCCGTGGACCCGGCCGAGTTCCGCCGGGTCCTCGGGCACTTCGCCAGCGGCGTCACCGTCGTGACCGCCCCCGCCCCCGCCCCCGGACCCGGACCCGGACCCGAAGGCCCGGCCGGATTCGCCTGCCAGTCCTTCGCCTCCCTCTCCCTCGACCCGCCCCTGATCGCCTTCATGGTGGCGCGCACCTCGACCACCTGGCCCCGCATCGCCCGGGCCGGGGTCTTCTGCGTGAACATCCTCGGGGCGGACCAGGAGCGGCTGTGCCTGGGGTTCGCGAAGAGCGGCGCGGACAAGTTCGCGGGGGTGGGGTACGTCCCGGCCCCGGTGACGGGCTCGCCGCGCCTGGAGGGCGCACCCGCCTGGGTCGACTGCACGATCGCCCAGGTGCACACGGGGGGCGACCATCTCATCGTGGTGGGGCGGGTGGAGGCCCTGGGGGCGGAGGCGGAGGGCGCGCCGCTGCTCTTCCACCGGGGGCGGTTCGGCCGGTTCAGCGCGTGAGCGACGGCTCCGGGAGCGTCGGGCGGCGGCGGATCACCAGGGCCATCAGGGCCGCCGCCGCGCACAGCGCGCCCGAGGCGTACCAGACCACGTCGTACGAGCCGAAGGCGTCCCGCGCCAGGCCGCCCGCGAAGGCGACCACCGCCGCGCCCACCTGGTGGGAGGCGAGGACCCAGCCGAAGACGATCGCGCTGTCCTCGCCGTAGTGCTCGCGGCACAGCGCGATCGTCGGCGGGACCGTGGCCACCCAGTCCAGACCGTAGAAGACGATGAAGAAGACCATCGGCGGGTGGACGGACGGGGCGAGGAGCATCGGCAGGAAGAGCAGCGACACCCCGCGCAGCGCGTAGTACGTGGCCAGCAGCCGCCGCGACTCGAAGCGGTCGGTGAACCAGCCGGAGGCGATCGTGCCGACGACGTCGAAGACCCCGATCACGGCGAGCAGCGAGGCCGCCGCGGTGATCGGCATGCCGTGGTCGTGGGCGGCCGGCACGAAGTGGGTCCTGACCAGGCCGTTGGTCGAGGCGCCGCAGATCGCGAAGGTGCCGGCGAGAAGCCAGAAGGGGCCGGTGCGGGCCGCCTTGAGGAGGACGGTCACCGCGCGGCGGGCGGCGCCCTGGACCGGCCCGGGCTTGGGCACGAACTCCGCCGCTCCGTACGGCGCGAGGCCGACGTCCGCCGGGTGGTCGCGCAGCAGCAGCCACACGAAGGGGACGATCACGAGGGCGCAGAGCGCGACGGTCACCGAGGCGGGCCGCCAGCCGTGGTTCTCGACGAGCCAGGACAGCAGGGGCAGGAAGACGAGCTGACCGGAGGCGCCGGCCGCCGTCAGGATGCCGGTCACGAGCCCGCGCCGGGCCACGAACCACCGGTTGGTCACGGTGGCCGCGAACGCCAGCGCCATCGAACCGCTGCCGAGCCCGACGAGGACGCCCCAGAACAGCACGAGCTGCCAGGCCGCCGTCATCCACACGGTGAGCAGCGAGCCGAGCGCGATCACGCTCAGCGCGACCGCGACGACCCGCCGGATGCCGAACCGGTCCATCAGGGCGGCGGCGAACGGCGCCGTCAGGCCGTAGAGCGCGAGGTTCACCGAAACCGCGAAGCCGATCGTGCCGCGCGACCAGTCGAACTCGCTGTGCAGCGGTTCGATCAGCAGCCCGGGCAGGGAGGCGAAGGCCGCGGCGCCGATGATCGTGACGAAGGTGACGGCCGCGACGAACCAGGCGCGGTGGACTCGCGGCGTGCGAGGCGTACCGGGTGTGCGAGGTGTACGGGGCGTACGGGGCAGGGCGGGAGGCGTCGCGGAGGTCTTGGCTGTCTCGGTCACGTCACACAGCATCGCGAGCGGCACCCGGCCCGACCATTGGCCCGGATGCCAGCTTTCACAAGAATCGGGACACGAGACGGCCTTGGCCGCGCTACACCCGTGGCAACGTCCTGATCGGCCGCACCACCAGCAGCGCCACCACCACAAGGACCGAGATCCCCGCTCCCGCCAGCAGGACCTCCTCCGTCCCCACCGCCTCCGCCACCGGCCCCGCGAGCGCCCGGCCCGCCGCCATCATCAGCAGCGATCCGGCCACGTCGTAGGCGTGCATGCGGTTCAGCGCGTCCTGCGGCACATGCGTCTGGACCGACGTCGACCACATCACCAGCCAGAACGCGAACGCGGCCCCGCCCAGGAGCTGCCCCACCCCGAGGACGGTCACGGACGCCCCGGAACCGAGCAGGAGGAGGTTCACCGGCAGGCCGAGCAGCGCCACCGCCCCCGCCGCCAGCGGGCGGCGCGGGCGCAGCCGCAGGGCGAGGAGCCCGCCGACCGCGCTGCCCGCGCCGTTGACCGCCATCAGCACGCCGTACGCCGCCGAGCCGTGCTCCCCGGTCACCAGGGTGGCGGTCAGCGGCACCAGCGGTCCCGCGACCGTGAGTCCGTAGACGGTCCAGATCGCGATGACCCCCCACAGCCAGCTCCTGGCCCGGAACTCCCGCCAGCCGACGGCCATTTCGGAGCCGAGCGAGCCGCGTGCCGCCGTGTCCTGCGGCGCGGACGGTATCCGCATCAGGCCGAGGCAGAGGGCGCTGACGGCGAAGGTCAGGCCGTTGGCGGCGAAGGCGGCACCCGCGCCGGAGAGCGCGACGAGGAGGCCGGCGACCGCCGGGCCCGCCATGGTCATCAGGGACTCGACGACCCGCAGGACGGCGTTGGCGCGCTGCACGTCGGGGGCGATGCGCGGGATGGTGGAGGCGACCCCGGGCTGGAAGAGCGCGGCACCGACACCGCTGACGGCGGAGAGGGCATACACCGCCCACAGCGGCGGACCGCCGGCGGCGAAGGAGACGGCGAGGACGGCCGCTCCGGGCAGCCGCAGCACATCCGCGACGATCATCATCCGGCGGGCGGTGAAGCGGTCGGCGAGGACGCCGCCGAAGACGACGAAGAGCGCGAAGGGGCCGATCCAGGCGCCGAGGGCGTAACCGACGGAGGAGCCGGAGTGCCCGGCGCCGAGGAGCCCCGCGGCGAGGGCGACGGGCACCGTGCCCTCGCCGAAGACGGCGGCGGCCCGGGCCACGAAGAAGAGCCGGAAGTTACGGTTCCAGAGGGCCGGGGCCCCGGTCGGTACGGGAATGGCGTCCCGGACCTCAGACTTGTACGGGTAGTGCTCCGATTGCTTGTCCGTCACGGGTCCGACTTCTAGCAGCAAGTGGTCTGGACCACAAAGGGATTTCGGAGGGGATCTCCGAAGGGATCTCCGAAGGGATGCGAGGGAACTGACCGTGCCGCACCGTATAGCCGTCCTCGCCCTGCCGGGTCTGCTCCCCTTCGAGCTGGGCATTCCGCACCGGATCTTCGGCCGCGCCAAGGACCCCGAGGGCCGGCCGCTGTACTCGATCGTGACCTGCGCCCCGGTCGCCGGCCCGGTCCCCACCGACGCCGACTTCGCCGTCCACGTCGAGCACGGACCGGAGGCGCTGGCGACGGCGGACACGGTGGTCGTCCCGGCCTCGTACGAACTCGGGCCGGTCTACGAGGAGGGCAGGCTGACCGACGAGCTGGCCGCCGCGCTCGCGCACATCCGGCCCGGTACGCGGCTCGTCTCCATCTGCACGGGCGGGTACGTCCTGGCCGCCGCCGGCTACCTCGACGGGCGCCCGGCCACCACGCACTGGGCCTCGGCCCAGCACTTCCAGCGGCTCTTCCCGAGCGTACGGGTCGACGCCGACGTCCTGTTCGTCGACGACGGGGACGTGCTGACCTCGGCGGGCGTCGCCGCCGGGATCGACCTGTGCCTGCACATCGTGCGCCGGGACCACGGGACGGCCGTCGCCAACGAGGTGGCCCGCAGGACCGTCGTACCGCCGCACCGCGCCGGCGGACAGGCCCAGTACATAGCCCGCCCGCTCCCCGAGCCCGGCTGCGCGACCACCACGACCGCCCGCGCCTGGGCGCTCGCGCATCTGCACGAGCCGATCCAGCTGCGGGATCTGGCGGTACGGGAGTCGATGAGCGTACGGACGTTCACGCGCCGCTTCCGGGAGGAGGTCGGCGTCAGCCCCGGTCAGTGGCTCACCCAGCAGCGCGTGGAGCGGGCCCGGCACCTCCTGGAGTCGACGGATCTCCCGGTCGACCAGGTGGCGCGCGACGCCGGTTTCGGCACCCCCCAGTCGCTCCGCTCCCACCTCCAGGCGGCCATCGGCGTCACCCCGACGACCTACCGCCGCACCTTCCGCGCGGGCGCGGTCGGCTGAGCGGCCGGATGTCCGGCGCTCTCGATCCGCCGCTCCCCCACCGCGCCGATCCCGGTCAGGAGCAGGGTCAGGCCGACGCCGCAGAGGATGGCGGTCGAGGGGGCCACCACCTTCAGCAGACCGCCGGCGAGTGAGCCGCTCGCCGCGTAACCGGTGCCGACGGCCGCGTACATGACCGAGTAGCCGGCTGCCAGGGCACTCGGTGGCAGGATCTGACGCAGAGCCAGGTTGCGGGTGAGCATGGCCGGGGCCTGGAGGAGGCCGGCCAGGACCAGGGCGACGGCTATGGCGCCCACGGAGGGCAGCACGGCCATCAGGGCGACGCCCGCGGCGACGCCGAGGATGAGCACGAGGGACTGCACCGGCAGCCGGCCGGGCCAGCCGCTCCGCAGGCCGTAGACGAACGCGCCCACCGCCGAGCCGATCGCGAAGCCGGCGAGGAGCGGGCCCGCCCAGCCGATGCCGATCTGCCGCTGTTCGAGGAGGGCGGGCAGGATCAGCTCGGCGAGCGCCAGCAGGGTCAGGCTGCCGGCGCCCATGACGTACACCGGCCAGGCCCGCAGCAGGACGCGCCGCATCGACTCCCCGCCCTGCTCGTGGCTCTCGGCCCGCCAGCCGGGCGGCAGCGCCCACAGTCCGGCCACGGAGGCGGCCATCAGTGCGCCCTGGAGCAGCAGCGGCACGGCGGGGTCGACGCCCAGCGCCAGGCCGGTCACCAGTGCGGGTGCGACCGCCCAGATGACGAAGGTCTGCACGGACTCGATGGAGAGCGCCTGGGTGACGTCCTTCTCCGGGACCAGGCTGGTGAGCATGGCGCGCAGCGCGCCGGGGGAGGCGGCGGGACCGGCCCCGGCGAGGAAGGCGAGCAGGCCGAGGACGACGGGGTGCGCGTCGGCGGCGAGGCCGAGCCCGGCGAAGCCGGCGGCGCCCACCACGAGCCCGATCGCCAGATGCGGGCGGGCCCGCTCGGCGTTCAGCCGGATGCCGAGGACGGGGGCGGCGACGATCTCGCCGATGACGTACGCGGCGGCGAGCACCGCCCCGAGGGTGTAGCCGCCCGGCCGCTCCCGGACCAGGAACACGACCGCCAGCGGTGCCATCGCCACCGGCAGCCGGGCGGCCAGGGCGACGGCCGACCAGGCGAGGACGGGGCGGGTGAGGAGCTCGCGGTACGCCATGGTCACGACCGTATCGGCCGCTCACCCGATCACCGGTGAAAGCCGCTAGAAGGTGAGGACTCCGCGCGCGACGCGCCCCTGTTCGGCGTCCTCCACCGCCTTGGCGAAGTCCTCCACGGGGTAGGTCGTGGTGACGAGTTCGTCGAGGAGGAGCCGGCCCTGGCGGTACAGCTCGGCGTAGAGGGCGATGTCCTTCTGCGGGCGGGAGGAGCCGTAACGGCAGCCGAGGATCGACTTGTCGAGGAACATCGCGGCGGGCGGGAAGCTCGCCTCGGCGGTGGGCGCCGTCATGCCGAGGAGGACCGCCTGTCCGTGCCGGTCGAGCAGGTCGACGGCGGCCCGGACGAGGCCGGTGTGCCCGACGCACTCGAAGACGTGGTCGGCGCCGGTGGGGAGGATGTCGCGCACTCCGTCGGCGCTGGTGAGGAAGTGCGTGGCGCCGAACCGCCGTGCGGCGGCCTCCTTGGCGGGGTTGGTGTCGACGGCGACGATGGTGAGCGCGCCGGCGAGCCGGGCGCCCTGGAGGACGTTGAGGCCGATGCCCCCGGTGCCGATGACGACGACGCTCTCGCCGCGGTCGACCTTGGCGCGGTTGAGGACGGCTCCGACGCCGGTGAGGACGCCGCAGCCCATGAGGGCGGCGGAGGTGAGGGGGATGTCGGAGGAGATCTTCACCGCCTGGACGGCCTTGACGACGGTCCGCTCGGCGAAGGAGGAGTTCGACGCGAACTGGAAGAGGGGCCGCCCGGCCCGTGAGAAGGGCTGCCCGGGCCTGCCGATCGCCTTGCGGCACATGGTGGGGCGGCCACGGTCGCAGTCGGCGCAGGCGCCGCAGTTGGCGAGGGTGGAGAGGGCGACGTGGTCGCCGGGGGCGACATGGGTGACACCGGGTCCGACGGCTTCGACGACGCCGGCGCCCTCGTGGCCGAGGACGACGGGGACGGGGAAGGGGATGGTGCCGTCGACGACGGCCAGATCGCTGTGACACACCCCGGCGGCCCGCACGGCAACCCCGACTTCCCCGGGTCCGGGCTCCCGCACCTCCAGATCGTCCACGACCTGCACGTGCGTCCCGTCGAACACCACTCCACGCATGTACGTCTCCCTTGTCTCGGGAGCGAGGCACCTGCCGCACCTCGCCACCCCGTTGCGGACCTTCGTCCCGCTGAGCGGCCCCACCCTCCCTCTGGGCGGCCCCACCCTCCGCCCACCACCGTTGTGGGCATTCGTTCCGCCGGCGCGGACCCACCCCGCCCCACCCCGTTGTGGGCATCCGTTCCGCTGGGGCGGAACGGGTGGGCACAACGGACGGCGCCCTTGCCGGGCCCAGGCTCCCGGGCCGTGCGGTCACCACAGGTGCGGCGCCGTCGTGGGTTGTGCCCACCCGTTCCGCCCTGCGGAACAGTTGCCCACAACGGTGAGGGTGCGGGGCCGCCGCTACGCGTTCGGGCGGGAGCCCTCCGCCGCCGCTCGCGCCATCTCCTCCAGGCGCGCCAGCATCGGCATCGGATCCACCCCCACCGTCCCCGGCAGAAAGTCCGCGATCCGTTCCGGCGTCCAGGCGCCCGACTCCGCGTAACCCGCCCGCAGTTCCCGCGGCTGCGCCCACACCGCGATCTTCGGGCCCGCGATCGTGTAGACCTGGCCCGTGATCTGCTCCGCCCGCGCCCGCTCCGAGAGCAGGTAGACGACGAGCGCCGCCACGTCCTCCGGCTCGCCGATCTCCTTCAGCTCCATCGGCACGTTCGCCGACATCCGCGTCCGCGCCACCGGCGCCACCGCGTTCGCCGTGACCCCGTACTTGTGCAGGCCGAGCGCCGCCGACCGCACCAGCGAGATGATGCCGCCCTTCGCCGCCGCGTAGTTGGCCTGGGCCACCGAGCCCTGGTGGTTGCCGCTGGTGAAGCCGATCAGCGTGCCGCCGCCCTGCTTGCGCATCACCGCGCTCGCCGCCCGGAAGACCGTGAACGTCCCCTTCAGGTGCGTGGCGACGACCGGGTCCCACTCCTCCTCCGACATGTTGAAGAGCATTCGCTCGCGCAGGATGCCCGCCACGCACACGACCCCGTCGATCCGCCCGTACGACTCCAGCGCCGTCTCCACCACCCGCGCGCCGCCCGCCATCGTCGAGATGTCGTCGGCGACGGCCACCGCCGACCCGCCCGCCGCCTCGATCTCCTTGACGACGGCCTCGGCGATCTCGCTCGTCGGCTCCCCGCCCTCGATGGAGACCCCGTAGTCGTTGACGACGACCTTCGCGCCCTCCGCCGCGCACGCGAGGGCGACCGCCCGGCCGATCCCCCGCCCCGCCCCCGTCACGGCGACGACCTTGCCTGCCAAGAAGTTCCCCACGCCCGGCCCCTTCCCGCATTTTCTGACGGTCCGTTAGATTCACCGTAGCTGGATTCTACGACCCGTCAGATACCGGAGAACAAGACCCCGGAGGCCCCGATGTCACTTCCCTCCTCCCTCCCGCCGGAGTTCCACGACATCGCCAAGCGCGTGAACAACTGGGGACGTTGGGGCCGGGACGACGAGATAGGCACCCTCAACCTGATCACCGACGAGGTGGTACGGGAGGCGGTACGGACCGTCGTCTCCGGGCAGCGCGTCCCCCTGGCCCTCGACCTGAAGCAGGACGGCGTGCAGACCGGCATGATCCCCGGCCGGGTCAACCCGCTCCACGTCATGGTCCAGATCAACCAGGAGCTCTTCGGCCCCGGCACCGTCGCCACCAGCGACGACGCCGTGACCTTCGGGCTGCAGGCGGCCACCCACTGGGACGCGCTCACCCACGTCTCCCACTCCGGCAAGATCTACAACGGCCGGCCGGCCGCCACGATCACCCCGCACGGCCGCTCCGAGTTCAGCGGCATCCACACCGCCCGCCACCTCGTGAGCCGTGGCGTCCTGCTCGACGTGGCGGCCGCCAAGGGCCTGGACCGGCTGCCTGGCGACCACGCCGTGACCCCGGAAGACCTGGACGAGGCGGCGGAATTCGGCCGGGTGACCGTACGGGCCGGCGACATCGTTCTCGTACGGACCGGGCAGATGCGCGCGTACCTCGCCGGGGACAGGCACGGGTACGCCTTCCCCTCCCCGGGCCTGTCGATCCGTACGCCCGAGTGGTTCCACGCCCGCGATGTCGCCGCCGTCGCCAACGACACGCTCACCTTCGAGATCTTCCCGCCCGAGATCGAGAACCTCTGGCTGCCCGTGCACGCGCTCGACCTCGTCGAGATGGGGATGCTCCAGGGTCAGAACTGGAATCTGGAAAGTCTGTCCACAGCCTGTGCACAGAGCGGGCGGTACGCCTTTCTGCTCTCCGCGATGCCCGAGCCCTTCGTGGGCGGTACGGGCACACCGGTGGCCCCGGTCGCATTGCTGTGAACCCTCGCGAAAACTCTCGCGAAAACTCCGCGCGGGAGGTCTCTGCGGAAGGTCTCGCGGGTGGCGGCGCACTCGCGCGCGCCCCGAGCACGGCACGGACAGCCGCCACCCTGCCGCGACCCGTGCTCGTCGAGGGCAGCACGACGCACGCGCTCCCTCGTCGTCCCCTCACGACGAATCGCTCACCCTAGAGTGAACAAATCGGCACGAACCGTCAACAGCGCGCCGAGGCGGAAACGGCCGCCGCGGGTGCCGGTGCCGGTGACGGTGCCGCCGGGACCGGGACCGGGGCCGGTTCCGGGACCGTACGGTCCACCTCGCACCAGATGCTCTTGCCCGCGCCCTCGCGCTGCCAGCCCCACCGGTCGGCCAGGCCGTCCACCAGCTCCAGGCCCCGCCCGTTGGTGTCCTCGCCCTCGGCGTGGCGCGGTCGCGGGGGCCGGTCGCTCGCGTCGGCGACCTCCACCCGTACCGTCCCGGGCTCGGCCTCGGGACAGCCGGCGGCGAACAGCATCCGCAGCACGGCCGGACACCCCGTGTGGACCACCGCGTTGGTGACCAGCTCGGAGATGAGCAGCACCAGCGTGTCGGTCAGCGGCTCGTCATCCCCTATGCCCGATCCTGCGAGCCTCGAACGCGCCCATCGCCGGGCTCGTCCCACCTCCGCCGGGTCCGGCCCGACCTCCAACTGAACCTGAAGCACCTGCACCGTTCACACCATCCGAACCGGCGGACACATCGCCTCGCGCCCCACAGCCATCGACGTCCTTACGGAACGTGATTCCCTTGTGGGACAGCATGGTTGACGTACAGTCACCGCAACAAGCGCTTCGGGCATATTCCAGCGCGAAGGAGTACGCATGGTCCATACTGTGCGACGCACGCTGCGGGGAGTCGAACAGGAGGGCGTGAAACGCCTCCAGGGGGCGCGAGCGGCGGGCATTCCCGGCTCCGGAGCCGCCGCACGGGCAACACCGGGGCTATCCGGGTTCACAACCACTCGCATCCCACGGAGAGTACCGGAGCGAGGCCCCGACTCCGGGCCGTGACGACCCGGCCGAAGGACACAACCCGATATCGACGTTCCGTGACCCCTCAGGCCGTCCCCGCCGCCTCCTCGCCGAGCGCGGCCGCCTCCATCTCCTCGGCCGCGGCGGCCGGGAGCCACCGCTCGGCCCGCACCCAGGCCCGCTTCAGGTGGAGATGGACGTCCGCCTCCCAGGTGAAGCCCATGCCGCCGTGCACCTGCAGGCAGTCGCGGGCGCAGCGCACCGCGGCCTCGTCGGCGAGGAGTTTGGCGCCGGCGATCTCGACCGGGTCGGCGGTGACGGCCGCCGCGTAGACGGCGGCGCGGGCGACCTCTGTTCGTACGAGCATCTCGGCACACAGGTGCTTGACCGCCTGGAAGGCGCCGACCGGCTGCCCGAACTGCTCCCTGGTACGGGCGTGGGCGACGGCCGTCTCGGTGGTGCGCCCGGCGCTCCCGAGCTGCTCGGCGGCGGTCAGCAGGGCCGCCGTCGCGGCCCATGGTCCCCAGCCGCCCGCGGGGCCTGACGAGCGGGCGCCTCCGCCCGCGGGGCCGGGCAAGCGGTGCAGGGGCGTCAGCGGGTCCACCGACCGCACGGGGACGGGCAGCGGGTCCTCCGGCCGCACGGCGGCGGCGCCCGTCGCCTCCCTCAGGACCACGTCCGCCTCGTCGAGCCAGTCCACGAGCGCCCCGTCGGCGCGGGTCACGACCGTCTTCCCCTCCGCCGCCCCCGGCACCTCTCCCGCCGCCAGGTGTGTCGCCACCAACGGCCCCGGCAACAACACCCGCCCCGCCTCCTCGAAGACGAGCACCGCCTCCGGCAGGCCGAGGCCCACGCCTCCCTCCGCCTCCGGCAGCCGTAGCGCGAAGAATCCGGCCGCGCCCAGCTCCCGCCACAGCGCCCGGTCCAGGGTGCCGCCGGCCTCGACGGCCGCCCGGAGCGCCGCCCGGTCGAAGCGGCGCTCGAGAAGCGCCCGTACCCCCGCCTTCAACGCCTTCTGGTCCTCCGTGAGCCGGAAGTCCATGGGTGGGTCACCGCCCCTTCGGCAGGCCGAGGATCCGCTCGGCGACGATGTTGCGCTGGATCTGGGAGGTGCCGGCGGCGATCGTGTACGAGAGCGAGGACAGCCGGTCCAGGTTCCACTCGCGCCCCAGGTCGAGCGCGTCCGGGCCGAGGACGGCGGCGGCCGTGTCGTACAGCTCCTGGCGGGCGTGCGAGTAGCGCAGCTTGAAGACGGAGCCGCCGATGCCCGGCACCCCGCCCGTCGCCGGACCCGTCACCCGACCCGGACGCGCGCGACCCGTCGTCCCGCCCCGGCCCCCGCCCTCCGCCTCGCTCACGTTCCACTGCGTGAGCCGCCACAGCGCCCGGAACTCGGCGCTCAGCCTGCCGAGCCGGCGGCGCAGCACGTCGTCGTCCCAGGCGCCGCTCGCCCGGGCCGCGCGGGCCAGTTCGGCGAGGACGCGGCGGCAGGCGACGACCTCACCGACGAAGGCGGTGCCCCGCTCGAACGACAGGGTCACCATCGTGACCCGCCAGCCGTCGTTCTCCTCGCCGACCCGGTTCTCGACCGGGACGCGGACCTCGTCGAGGAAGACCTCGGCGAACTCCGTCGAACCGGCGAGGGTCCGCAGGGGCCGGACCGTGATGCCGGGAGCGTCCATGGGCATCGCGAGCCAGGTGATCCCCCGGTGCCGGGGCGCCGACGCGTCGGTGCGCACGAGCAGTTCGCACCAGTCGGCGACCTCGGCGTGCGAGGTCCAGATCTTCTGCCCGGTGACGACGTACGCGTCCCCGTCCCGGACAGCCCTCGTCCTGAGCGCGGCGAGGTCGGAGCCGGCGTCGGGCTCGCTGAAGCCCTGGCACCACACCTCGTCGCCGCGCAGCACCGGCGGCAGCCACCGGTCGCGCTGCGCCGGCGTGCCCTCCGCCGCGATCGTGGGCCCGGCGTGCAGCAGGCCCACGAAGTTGGCGCCGACGTACGGCGCCCCGGCCCGCTCGGTCTCCTCCAGGAAGATCAGCCGCCGGGTCGGGGAGGCGTCCCAGTGGACGTCCGCGTAACCGGCGTCGTACAGCCTGCGCTGCCACCCGCAGTCGTACGCGCGCCGGGCCGGCCAGTCCCGCGGGTCCGGGCGCGGGGGCAGGGCGGGCAGGGCGGAGGCGAGCCACTTCCGCAGCCCGGCCCGGAACTCCTCCTCCTCCGCGCTGTACGCGAGGTCCATCAGACGATGCCCAGGCCGAGCATGCGGATGGCGTTGCCGCGCATCAGTTTGTAGACGGTCTCGTCGTCGAGTCCCTTGACGTGGTCGAGGGCCACCTCCTTGGTGTGCGGGAAGGTGGAGTCGACGTGCGGGTAGTCGGTCTCGAAGGTGGCGTTGTCCCGGCCGACGACGTCGAGCGAGGCGATGCCGTGCTTGTCGCGGAAGAAGCAGCAGAACATCTGCCGGTAGTAGTAGGTGGACGGCGGCTCGGGGATCAGGTCGCGGACGCCGCCCCAGGCGCGGTGCTCCTCCCACACGTCGTCGGCGCGTTCGAGGGCGTACGGGATCCAGCCCATCTGGCCCTCGCTGTAGGCGAGCTTGAGGGCCGGGAACTGCACCAGGACGCCGCTGAAGAGGAAGTCCATCATCGAGGCCATGGCGTTGTTGAAGCTGAGGGACGCCTGGACGGCGGGCGGGGCGTCGGGAGAAGCGGCGGGCATCTGGGAGGACGACCCGATGTGCATGTTGACGACGGTGCCGGTCTCCTGGCAGACGGCGAAGAAGGGGTCCCAGTAGCCGGAGTGGATGGACGGAAGCCCCAGGTAGGTCGGGATCTCGGAGAAGGTGACGGCCTTCACGCCCCGGGCGGCGTTGCGGCGGATCTCGGCGACCGCGAGGTCGATGTCCCAGAGCGGGATGATGCAGAGCGGGATGAGCCGGCCGCCGCTGTCGCCGCACCACTCCTCGACCATCCAGTCGTTGTAGGCGCGGACGCAGGCGAGGGCGACCTCCTTGTCGTGCGCCTCGGCGAAGGTCTGGCCGCAGAAGCGGGGGAAGGTCGGGAAGCAGAGCGAGGCCTCGACGTGGTTGAGGTCCATGTCCTTGAGGCGCTCGACGGGGTCCCAGCAGCCGGGCCGCATCTCCGCGCGGGTGATGCCCTCCAGGGTCATGTCGTCGCGGTCGAAGCCGACGGCGGCGATGTTGCGCTTGTACGGGAACTTCAGGTCCTCGTAGATCCACCAGTCGGTGGGCGGGCCGTCGGGGTCCATCGTGATCTGGTACTTCCCGCCGACGTAGGCGAGCTCCCCGATCCCGGCGGTGAGGGGCCTCGGCCCCCGGTCGCGGTACTTGGCGGGCAGCCAGGTCTCGAAGAGGTGCGCGGGCTCGATCACATGGTCGTCGACGCTGATGATGCGGGGCAGTTCCGTCATGACCCCTCCGTCTTTCTGATGGACCGTCAGATACGGCTTCGACCTCAGGCTATCCCCGCACCCCTGGACCGACAAGGACCGGCCCTCTACGCTCTCCGCACGATCTGACGGATGGTCAGTTAAGGGAGTCGTCGTGACCGACACCGCACACGCCCTGGGCGAGTCCCGCACCCTCTGGGAGCTCGTCGACCGCCGCGCCGCCCTCAGCCCCGACCGGCCCGTCCTGCTCCAGGGGGACCGGACCCTCACCTTCGGCGCCCTGCACGACCGCGCCGAGCGGTGCGCCGCCGGGCTGTACGACATGGGGGTCCGGCCCGGGACCGTCGTCGCCTGGCAGCTGCCGACCCGGATCGAGACCGCGGTCCTCACCTTCGCCCTGGCCCGCATCGGCGCCGTGCAGTCGCCCGTCATCCCCTTCTACCGGGACCGGGAGGTCGGCTTCGCGCTGCGCGAGTCGAAGGCCGAGTTCTTCGCCGTCCCGGGCGTGTGGCGCGGCTTCGACCACACCGCGATGGCCCGGCGGCTCGGCGCGCGCGGGGTCTTCGAGGCGTACGACTCCCTGCCCGACGGCGACCCGGCCGTCCTGCCGCCACCGCCCGCCTCCGGGACGGACGTGCGCTGGATCTACTGGACCTCGGGCACCACCTCCGACCCCAAGGGCGTCCTGCACACCGACCGCTCCCTCATCGCGGGCGGCTCCTGCCTCGCCCACGCGCTGAAGCTGACCGACGACGACGTGGGTTCGATGGCCTTCCCGTACGCCCATATCGCCGGGCCCGACTACACGGTGATGCTCCTGCTGTACGGGTTCCCCGCGGTGATGTTCGAACAGTTCGCGCTGCCCGAAGCCCTGGAGGAGTACCGCAGGCACGGGGTCACCGTGGCGGGCGGGTCCACCGCCTTCTACGCGATGTTCCTCGCCGAGCAGCGCAAACAGCCGGGCGAGCCAATCATCCCCACCCTGCGGCTGCTCGCGGGCGGCGGGGCGCCGAAACCCCCGGAGATCTACCACGCGGTGGTACGGGAGATGGGCTGCGCGCTCACCCACGGCTACGGCATGACCGAGGTGCCGATGATCACGATGGGCTCACCGGACGACACGGCCGAGAACCTGGCGACGACGGAGGGCCGGCCGCCGGAGGGCATGGAGATACGGATCGCCGAGGGCGGCGAGGTGCGGCTCCGGGGCGAGGCGGTCTGCCAGGGTTATCTCGACCCGGCGCAGACGGCCGCCGCCTTCGACGAGGACGGCTTCCTCATCACCGGCGACGTGGGGCATCTGACGCCGAGCGGCCATCTCGTCCTCACCGGCCGCATCAAGGACATCATCATCCGCAAGGGGGAGAACATCTCCGCCAAGGAGATCGAGGACCTCCTCCACCGTCACCCGGCGGTCGGCGACGCGGCCGTCATCGGACTCCCCGACCCCGAGCGCGGCGAACGCGTCTGTGCCGTCGTCGAGCAGCCGCCCGGCGCCCCGGCCCTGACCCTCACCGCGGTGACGGACTTCCTGCGCGCGGCGGGCCTCTCCGTCCACAAGCTGCCGGAACAGCTGGAGGTGGTGGAGGCCCTGCCGCGCAACGACACGCTCCGCAAGGTCCTCAAGTACAAGCTGCGGGAGCGCTACTCCGTGACGGGCGCTCCTCCGTCATGAGCGCTCCTCCGTCATGAAGGCTCCTCCGTCATGAAGGCTCCTCCGTCATGAAGGCTCCTCCGTCATGAAGTAGCGGGCGAACGCCGTCACGGCCGCCTCCTCCTCGACCGCACCCGCGTCGTCGGTCGGCAGGGAGGCGGCGCTCAGCGCCGCCGCCTCCGGGGCGATCCCGAGGGCGCGCAGCGCGCGTTCCACCTCGGGCCGGGTGGGGGCGAGGACCAGCAGGGCGTGCAGAAAGGGGCGGGCGATCTCGGCGAAGCGGTCGGGGTGGTCGTGCAGCCGCTTGACCGCGCCGCCGACGAACTCCTGCTGGCTGACGCGCTGGTCGCCGTCGATGTCGGCGATCCCCGCCATGCCCTGCCAGAACGCCTCGGCGCCGGTCACCAGCGCCTGGCCCTTGTCGCAGCGGAAGGACGTGTCGAACTCGGTCAGCAGCCGTTTCGCCGCCGTCGTGAAGTCCTCGCGCGAGATGGTCCCGTCACCGTCCTGGTCGAACGCGGCGAAGCGGGAGGCGATCCGGCGCCGGTAGAGCTGCTCGGGCGGCTGTTCCGATTCCTGCTCGGGTTCCATGGGCTCCATGTGCGCGACCTTACGACGCGGAGGCCCGCTATGCCGAGAGGGGCGGAGCGGCCAGCCTTCGCGAGGGGGAGGGCTGCTCGGGGACCGACGCCGTCTGCCCGGCGAGGCACTCCACCGGCAGGGGCCGGGCCCGCTCGTCGACCGCGTCGGCGGCGTCCGCGTACACGTCGAAGAGCCGCCGGACGCCGAGCGCGGCCAGGACCCGGTTGACGTGCGAGCCCTCCAGGGCGCCGCGCGCGGGCAGGACGAGGCGCAGCCGACCGCCGCAGGAGCGCATCAGACGGCGGGAGGCGATCAGCACGCCCACCCCGCTGGAGTCGCAGAACTCGACGCCCGCGAGATCGAGGACCACGTCGTGACGGCCGCCGGCGACGGCGTCGTGCACACGTCTGCGGACCAGGGGCGAACTCACCAGGTCCAGTTCGCCCCGGACATGCAGCACGGTCCAGGGGCCTTGCTCGTCTTCGCCGACATGGAGCGTCACAGATCGCGCCCTTCGAAACGGAGGCTGTGCTTCCTGTCCCCTCCCGCTGCCCCGCGACCGCGGAACCAAACCCCTCGCGTGAAAGGTGGCGCTTTCCCTACCACCCGCGGTCTCCTGGGGGCGTACTTGCCTCAAAGGAGAGTGCGCTGTCGGTGGGGCGCACTACTTTGGACAGTGGACTCGGACCGGAGGGCCACCGAAGAGCACTGGAGAGCGCCGAAGAGCACGTGGGAGGGCTTCGTATGGCGAAGGACACACCACCGCGCTGGGACCGCCGGATGCAGCAGCGGTTGGCGCGCGGTGAGGCCGCCGCGCTCGGAGAGCTGTACGACCGCTTCGCGTCGCTCGTGCACAGCCTCGCCCACCGCGTGCTCGACGACGAGAGCGCCGCCGACCTGGTCACCCGCGAGGTGTTCGGCTACATCTGGGAGAACCCCGACGCGTACGACCCCAAGCAGGGCAATCTGCGCTCCTGGATCGCCCGGCTGACCCAGCGCCAGGCCGTCCACCGGCTGCGGCAGACGGAGGCGACGGCGTACGCCGAGACCGGTAAGGGCTCGGCGGAGGAGCTGGAGCAGAAGGTCCGCCGGGCCTCGGTCGCGGCCCGCGCGGACTACATCGTGACGTCGATGCCCGCGCCGTTGCGCGCCGCTCTGGAACTGGCCTATTTCCAGCGGCGCGACTACCGCCAGACGGCGGCGGATCTCGGGGTGACGGAGGACGAGGCGCGGCGGAGGCTGCGGCTCGGGCTGCAGTTGCTGTCGACGGCGAACACCCGCCCGCTGGAGGGGTCCTCACCGCCCGGCCCCGGACGCGCGTGGTGAGCGGGGCGAACGGCGACCCGGAGGAGGTCGCACGCGCTCCCTGGATACCGGGCCCCCGGTGGGCGGCGGACGACCACGCGAACCTGTCGGCGGCGGGGACGCGGCCGGAGGAACCCGTACAGCCCGTACGGCCCGTGGAGACGGAGGACCCGACGCGGGCAGAGGCCGACGAGCCGGCGCGGGTCGAGGAACCGACGCCGGCGCGGGTCGACGAGCCGGCGCGCGCCGAGGAACCGACGCCTCCCTCGGCCCCCGTGCCTCCGTCGCACGCTGTGCTCAAGTCCCTCCTCGGGGCCTGGGCGCTGTCCGCCTGCTCGGCGGAGGAGACACAGGCCGTCGAGGCCCATCTCACCGAGTGCGCCCCGTGCGCGGACGAGGCGCTGCGGCTGCGGGACGCGGTCGGGCTGCTCCACGCCGACCGGGACCTCGACCTCGACCCGCTGCTGCGCTCCCGCGTCCTGGAGAACTGCCTGGGCCGGCGCCCCGCCCGTATCCCGGTGCCCGACTGGGCGTGTCCGTACGACGCCGAGACGGCCCGGCTCGACGCGCTGCTGCGGGACATCGGCGAGTCGGAGTGGCACGCCCCGGTGCGCCTGAAGTGGTTCGAGGCCGAGCGGCCGGCGAGCCGCAGGACGACCGTCGCCGGGGTGATCGGGCACCTGATGACGGTGGACGGCCTGGTGTCGACGGCGCTCGGCCTGGACGACCCGCTGGGCCCGGGGATGGGAGAGGCGTCGCCGGCGGAGCGCACGGAGGCGTACTGGCAGGGCGCGGACCATCCGCCGACGCGCGCGGTGCGCGAGCCGTGGCGCGACCAGAGCCACACGCTGATCCGTACGGTGTCGTTCGCGGGACGCGGTGTCGCGGACCTGACGGTGACGTACGGGGACTTCGCGCTGCCGATGCGGGACTCGCTCCTCGAGCGGGCCTTCGAGTGCTGGGTGCACGCGGACGACATAGCGCACGCGGTGGCGTATCCGTACGAGCCGCCGAGCGGCGCCCATCTGCACGGCATGATCGACCTGGCGGCCCGGCTGCTCCCGGCGGCCCTGGCCGGCCGGCGCCGCGCGGGTCTCGCCGCCCCACCGCGCCATCTGGTCGCGGCGGGCGCCCCCGGCCGCTCGCTCCACCTGGAGGTCGAGGGCTCGGGTGGCGGCCACTGGTACATCGCCCTGGACTCCCCGGCCGCCGTCGGCTCCCCGGACCGGGCGGTCGCCCAGGTGGCGATGGACGGCGTCGAGTTCTGCCAGCTCGTCGCGGGCCATGTCCCGCCGGAGGAGGCCGCCGCCGGGCAGGACGGCGACCGCGAGGCGATCCGGGACGTCCTCTTCGCGGCGGCCTCGCTCAGCAGGCTGTGACAGGCGTTACGCGAGTTATGTGAGCTACGTGAGTTACGTGAAGACGACGGTCCGGCGGCCGTTGAGCAGGATGCGGCGCTCCGCGTGCCACTTCACCGCGCGGGCCAGTGCCTGGCACTCCACGTCGCGGCCGATGGCCACCAGCTGGTCGGGGGTGACCTCGTGGCCGACCCGCTCGACCTCCTGCTCGATGATCGGGCCCTCATCGAGGTCGGCCGTCACGTAGTGGGCCGTCGCGCCGATCAGCTTCACGCCGCGCGCGTGCGCCTGGTGGTAGGGCTTGGCGCCCTTGAAGCTCGGCAGGAAGGAGTGGTGGATATTGATGATCCGGCCCGACAGCTGCTTGCACAGGTCGTCGGAGAGCACCTGCATGTAGCGGGCGAGGACCACCAGCTCGACCTTCTGCTCGCGCACCAGGTCGAGCAGCTCGGCCTCGGCCTGCGGCTTGTTCTCCTTGGTGACCGGAATGTGCCGGAACGGAATGTCGTACGAGCCCACCAGCTCCGCGAAGTCCGTGTGGTTGGAGACAACCGCGACGATGTCGACCGGCAGCGCCCCGATCCGGGAGCGGAAGAGGAGATCGTTCAGGCAGTGCCCGAACTTCGACACCATCAGCACGACCCGCATGCGCTCGTCGGCGCGGTTGATCTGCCAGTCCATCGCGAACGAGTCGCCCACCGCCGCGAAGCTCGCCCGCAGCTTCTCCACGGTGACCGGGGCCTCGGCCGAGAAGTGCACCCGCATGAAGAAGAGACCCGTGTCCCGGTCTCCGAACTGCTGGCTGTCCTCGATGTTGCAGCCGGTGATGAAGAGATAGCTCGACACGGCGTGCACGATGCCCTGTTTGTCCGGGCAGGAGAGCGTGAGGACGTACTGGTCAGTCATCCTCGTAGGGTGCCATATCCGGCCGGGCGGTCAGGGCCCCCGTCCGTCAGGCGGACCGCGTCATGATACGGAGCACGTCCAGCGAGCGCGGGGGCGTGTCCGGGTCCTCGCCGTCCGCCGACGCCATCCGTACGTGTGCCTCGCGGGCGGCCCGTACGGCCTCCGGCCACCCGTGGTGCTCCATGTAGGCGGAGAACGGAGCGTCGGGACCGACCTGGTGCATGATCCGCAGCACGCGCAGCACGGCCACGTCCACCAGGGCGGCCTCGCCCGAGTCGCGGAATATCGTGCCGACGTACTTCTCGGCGGACCAGTTGTCCAGCCAGGTGTCCTCGACGAGGCGGTAGACGGCGTCGGTGACGTCGCCGTACCCGTCGTGACCGGCCAGCCAGGTGGTCTCGTGGAACCCGGGGTCGGAGAGCATGTGCAGCGCCGAGCGCACGTTGCTGCGCCAGCGCCACCACGGCATGTCGTTGAGCGGCATGTCGCCCATGGTGGAGGAGCGACGGCCGCGACGGGAAGAGTTCACCGAACCGGAGACAGGACTGGACACGTTTCGATCGTACGTTCCCCGAACCGGCCCGCCGACCGGCCCCCGTAATTCACCTGCGCGTCACCCAGCGTTGAACCATGCTCACTCCCGCGTTACCCGTGAGGCGGAATTGTGCATGCCCATGACCGGTAGGCGACTGACCTCACTCCTCGCATGTGTCACGACGGCGGCGGCCGGGGCGTCGCTGCTCACCGGCTGCGGCGTGCTCCCTGGGACCACGGGGGGATCCAGGGAGCCCGTCACGGTGATGACCTGGGCCCCCGACGGCACGCGGGCCACCAACATGCCGGGCATGCCCGCCATGGCCCAGGCCTACGCCCGCTGGGCCAACGCGTCCGGCGGCATCGACGGCCACGAGCTCCGCATCCTCACCTGCAACGAACAGAACACCTCCGCCGGCGCCGCGGCCTGCGCCCGCCGGGCCGTCCGCGAGAAGGTCGTCGCCGTCGTCGGCTCCTACAGCCAGAACGGGCGCGCCTTCATGGCGCCCCTGGAGGCGGCGGGCATCCCGTACATCGGCGGCTACGGCATCTCCGAGGACGAGTTCACCAGCCCGCTCTCCTATCCCGTCAACGGCGGCCAGGCCTCGCTCATGGCCGGCCACGGCATGCAGCTCGCCGAGTCCTGCCGAAAGGTCTCCCTCGTCCGGCCCGACACCCTGGCCGGCGACAAGCTGCCCGACCTCCTCAACTCCGGCCTGCGCAAGAGCCGGCACGGCGGCGCCACCGACATCCCGGCGGTCGAGGACGCCGGTGAGTACACCCAGCAGGCGGGCCGGGCGCGGACCAAGGCCGGCCGCGAGGACGGCTGCGTCGCCGCCGTCCTGGGCGAGCGCACCCAGACGTTCTTCGACTCCTTCCGCCGCCTGCCCGAGCCCGAGCCCGAGGACGAGAGGAACACGGACGACGACAGCGTCGACGCCGTGCGGATCTCCTCCGTGCTCGGCAGCGTCAGCCAGCCCGTCATCGACCGTACGGGCGGGGCGCGCAGCCCCTTCGAGGGCGCGTACGTCACCGGCTGGTACCCGGAGGCGAACGACGCGCGGTGGGCGCCGATGCGCAAGGTGATCCAGCGGCACGCGTTCGCCGACAACCGGGTCGACCCGGCCGACGCGGGCGTGCAGACGACCTGGATCGCGTACACCGTCCTCAAGAAGGTGATCGAGTCGCTCGACCGGGACACGATCACGGCGGGCGCCGTCTCGCACGCCCTCGACCGGGGGGTCACCATCGACACGGGCGGCCTCACGCCCGAACTGCGCTGGCGGTACGAGGACATGCTCGGCGCCCCCCGCTTCCCGAGGATCGTCAACCACCAGGTGACCTTCCAAGTGGTCCGCCAGGGGCGGCTCGTGGCCCAGAAGCCCGGTTTCGTCGACGTAGGCGAAACCGTCCTCACCGCCCCCTGAAGGCCTGTCGATCGGCGGCGCCTTGGATCCCGTGCGACTACGGTACGGCGTATGAGCCAGACTCCCGTCGACCCCGTCGCGCACAACCGCCTCGCCTGGGACCGCGAGGTGGAGGCGGGCAACGAGTGGTCACGCCCGGTCGGCCCCGAGGTGATCGCGAAGGCGCGGGCCGGCCAGTGGTCCATCGTCCTGATCGGGTACGAGCCGGTCGACCCGACCTGGTTCCCGCCGGAGATCGCCGGTCGCGACGTGCTCTGCCTCGCCTCCGGCGGCGGACAGCAGGGTCCGGTGCTGGCCGCGGCGGGCGCGCGGGTGACCGTCTTCGACAACTCGCCCCGCCAGCTGGCGCAGGACGAGATGGTCGCGGCGCGGGACGGGCTCGACCTACGCACCGTGCTCGGCGACGCGCGCGACCTGAGCCCGTTCCCGGACGCCTCGTTCGACCTTGTCGTCCACCCGGTCTCCAACCTGTTCATCCCGGAGCTGGGGCCGGTCTGGCGCGAGTGCCACCGCGTGCTGCGCCCCGGCGGGACGCTGCTGTCCGGCTTCCTCAACCCGGACGTCTACCTCTTCGACGCCGAGTCCTTGGAGGCGCGCGGCGAGCTGGTGGTGCGCCACCGCCTGCCCTACAGCGACCTCACCCACCTGGAGCCCGCCGAGCGGGAACGGCTGTGGGGCCTCGACGCGCCGGTGGAGTACAGCCACACGCTCACCGAGCAGATCGCCGGGCAGATCGCGGCGGGCTTCGCCATCACCGGCTTCGCCGAGGCACCGCACCACTCGGAGGCCACCGCCGGCTGGCTCTCCGGCTACTTCGCCACGAAAGCGGTCAAGGCCGGCGCCGGTCACTGACCTGAGGCCCTACGGCCCTACGCGGTCACAGCTGCGTGGGGGTCCGCTTCGGCAGGCCGTACTTCTCGGCGGTCGGGTTCCACAGCGCGGCCGCCTCCTTCTTGGCGGTCGTGGCCTCGCCGCTCTTCTTGTGCGCCTCGACCGCGTGGTTGGTGCTCCGGGCCTTGCCGCCCTTGCACGCCTTCTTGCCCTTCATCTGGTCGGCCCAGGCGGCGTAGTGGTCGTCGGCGGACGCCGAGGCCTGCCACGCCTTGGTGAGGGAGGCCGACAGCGCCGCGTTCCGCGGCAGCTTGTCGACCGTCAGGCCCTGCAGCCGGGTCACCAGACCGCGGCGCTGCTCGGCGGCGCCGCGCAGATCGGCGGCGGCCTGGTCGAGGTTCTTGCACTGCTTGATGGCCTCGACCGAACGGATCACCGCCTCACGGCTGTTGTTGCTGTCGGCGAGCAGCTTGTCGAGCGCCTGCGCCTGCGGTTCGGCGGGGTCCGCGGGCTTCTCGGTCGAGGTGTCGACGGGGGCGCTCGAACTGGCCGCCACGGTCTGGCCCGGGTCCTTGTCCTTGTCCTCGTCCTTGCCACTGAGCAGCGCCCCGGCGCCGAGGCCGACGATCGCGCAGCCGACGACGACGGCGGCGATCAGCACGGCGGGCGACTTGCGGCGCGGCGCGGGAGCGTCGTCGTACCCGTCCTGGTAGCCGTCCTGCGGATAGGCGTCCTGGAACGGCGACGGCTGCGGCGGAGGCGTGTGCGGGTGTGGAGTGTGGGGGGCGAACTGCTGCTGCGGGTAGCCCTGTTGCTGCGGCTGCCGGGGCGGCTGCGCCATGTGCGGCGGCTGCTGCATGTGCTGCGTCGCGTCGCTGCGGAAGAGGTTGTCGAACTCCGCGGGCGGCTGCCGCTCCCCGGGCATCTGCGGCGGTACGGGAGCGATGTACTGCGTCGCGTCGGAGGCGCCGGCGGGCTGCTGACCGGGTACGGGCTGCTGGGCCGAGGCGGCCTGCTGGTGCAGCGGCCCGGTGCCGAGGAACTGGGTGTCCGAACCGCCCTGCGGGGCGACGGGCGGGATGTGCTGGGTCGCCTGCATGTCGGCGGCGGCCGGAGGGTAGCCGTACCCGCCCTGCGGCGGGTACGCGCCGGGTATGGAGCCCGGCATCGGCCCGGGCAGCGGCCCGGGACCGGCGGCCTGCGGCGCGCTCTGCGGCGGGACGGGCGCGATGTACTGCGTCGCCTGCATGTCCGAGGCGCCGCCCGGCACGGTCTCGGGCGGCAGCGGCTGCGCCGGAGGCAGGGGCTGCGCACCCTGCCCCTGCGGCGCCCCGCTGGGGCCCCAGGCGCCGCCCCACGGCTGCCCTCCGGCCGGGCCTGCGGCCGGGCCGGTCTCCACGCCACCCTCGGCGGGCAGCACGACACCTTCGTGCGTGGGCCGCACCGCCGGATACTGCGGCTCCGGACCCTGTCCGCTTTGCGTCACCGGGACTCCTACTGATGGACCTACGGAATCGTCGGTTCACGCTACCGGGTGCGTCCGGCGCCGCGCACACACGTGTGAGACCGGTTACAGACCCACGACGAACCCGCCCGCCACCACCCTGCCGACACACCTCCTTCCGGGCCGGGGCGACTCCTCACTCCCTCACGCCGCGTGCAGCGCCAGGCGCGACCCGAACTCCTGGACCGCGGGCTCCCGTCCGTACGGCGCCAGCCGTTCCTTCAGGTCGTCCAGATACTCCGCCCCGCGCGAGGACCGCAGCGTCGCCAGGAGCTCCAGGGCCCGCGTGCCGGTGTGGCAGGCCTGCTCCACCTCCCGCCGCTGGACCTGCGCCGAGGCGAGCAGGACCAGGCCGATCGCCCGGCGCCGCGCGCGGGTGGGCGGATGACCGTCCAGGGACTCCTCGGCCGCCCGGGCCGCCTCCTCCGCCTGCCCGAGGTCGCGGTGGCAGTGAGCCAGTTCGTCCGCGAGATAGGCGTGGTCGAAGTGCGCGATCCACTCCGGGTCGTCGCCCGACTCCGGATCGGCCTGCTCAAGGGCCCTTACGGCACGGCCCGCGACCGCCGCGAAGGAGTGGGCATCCCCGAGCAGGGCGTGCCCCCGGGCCTCCGCCGCGTAGAACATCGCCTCGGCCCGCGGTGAGACCCGCCCGCGCGACCCCTCCTGCGCCGCCCGCGCCAACTGGGCGATCTCCCGGGGGTTTCCGAGCTGGGCGGCGAGATGACTCATCGAGGCCGCGAGCACATACCCGCCGTACCCCCGGTCGCCCGCCGCCTGCGCGAGGCGCAGGGCCTGGATGTAGTACCGCTGGGCGAGCCCCGGCTGTCCGGTGTCCACCGCCATGTATCCGGCCAGCTCCGTGAGCCGCGCCACCGCCGCGAACAGCTGTCGGCCGACCGCCTCGCGGTACGACCCCGAAAGCAGCCCGGCGACCACGCTGTTGAGGTAGTGCACCACCACCGGCCGGACGTGCCCGGAGCCGAACCTGCGGTCCAGGTCGACCAGCGCCTCGGTCATCGCCCGGACCGCCGCCACGTCCGAGCGGCCCACCCGCGCCCCGGCCGACCGGGCCACCTGCGCGTCCGCGCCCGTGATCAGCCAGTCCCGGCTCGGCTCGACGAGGGCGGAGGCCGCCACCGTCGAACCGGAGAGGAAGTCCCGGCGCCCCACGTCGCTGCGCCACAGCTCGCAGACCTGCTCGATCGCGCCGAGCACCGTCGGCGCGAACTGCAGCCCGACCCCGGCGGCCAGGTTCTTGCCGTTCGCCATGCCGATCTCGTCGATCGTGACCGTCCGGCCCAGCTTCCGGCCCAGCGCCTCGGCGATGATCCCCGGCGCCCGGCCGCGCGGCTGCTGCCCGCGCAGCCAGCGCGCGACCGACGTCTTGTCGTACCGCAGGTCGAGGCCGCGCTCCGCGCCGACCATGTTCACCCTGCGGGCGAGGCCGGCGTTGGAACACCCCGCCTCCTGGATGAGCGCCTGCAGTCTTTCGTTCGGCTGACGAGCGACGAGTGGTCTGGCCGCCATGAAGTACCCCCTGAGGCCGGTGTGCGGGCGAGAGAACTGATCACTGCCCGGTGGATATCCGGTCAATGCCGATGTGAACACGCGAAACCGGACGCTTCGACCACGGTCCGGTGGCCGATCCCCCACGTGTGGCTACCCCTCCGCCGCTCCCCGGCCGCACGCGCGCCCCCGTCCGTGCACCCATGCGCCCCGCCATG
Source organism: Streptomyces sp. NPDC015346 (assembly GCF_043078785.1). Classification (NCBI taxonomy): domain Bacteria; kingdom Bacillati; phylum Actinomycetota; class Actinomycetes; order Kitasatosporales; family Streptomycetaceae; genus Streptomyces; species Streptomyces sp. NPDC015346. The sequence continues at coordinate 550,046 of NZ_JBIBTW010000004.1, forward strand.
CAGGATCGATGCGCCACACCGCTCTTCACCCCGCCCGTAACCCCAGGTGACGGCGGGAGTTGAGTTCACCGTGGAAGAGACCATGGGAGTCACGGAAGCCGCACACATCCCCAAGCAGCGAGGAGAGCAGCTGCTTGACTGCGCCGTGCGGTATGCGGAAGAGCGGCACTGGGACGTGTTCCCCGGCACCTGGCTGGAGGCCGTGGAGGGCAGGGAACGCTGCTCCTGCGGGGTCGAGAGCTGTGCCACGCCCGGCGCGCACCCGGCCAGGCCCGACTGGTCGACCCAGGCGACGGGGAGCGCCGTCGGGGCGCGGCGCATGTGGTCGAAGCAGCCCAAGGCCTCGATCCTGCTGCCGACGGGCCGTACCTTCGACGCGATCGACGTGCCGGAGTCGGCCGGCTTCCTGGCGCTGGCCCGGATGGAGCGCATGGAGCTGACGCTCGGCCCGGTGACCTGCGCCCCGGACCGCCGGATGTTCTTCTTCGTCCTGCCCGGCGCCGCCACCAAGGTCCCCGACCTGGTCCGCAAGCTGGGCTGGGCCCCGGCCTCCATCGACCTGATCACGCGGGGCGAGGGCCACTACGTCGCGGCGCCGCCCACCCGGGTCGGCGGGCAGGGGGCCGTGCAGTGGGCGCGGCGGCCCACTCCGGCGAACCGCTGGCTGCCCGACGCGGAGGAGCTGATCAGTCCCCTCGCGTACGCCTGCGGCCGGGAGGCGGCGGCCGCGAGGTCCCGCAGGCCGTAGGCCACCCCCGACACGTGCCCCTTAGGGTGTGGCCGTACCGATACGGGGACCACCAAGGGGTTGACGGGACATGCCTGACCAGGCATTTGACGGAACGTACGACATGGCGGGCGACGCACCGGACGGCGGTGCGGTGCCCGCCGTCCGCGTCGAGGGGCTGTGGAAGCGCTTCGGGCAGCAGATCGCGGTGAACGGCATCGACCTCGTCCTTCCGGCGGGCAGGTTCATCGGGCTCGTCGGGCCCAACGGCGCCGGCAAGACCACCACCCTCTCCATGATCACCGGCCTGCTGCGGCCGGACCACGGGCGGGTCCTGGTCGCCGGGCACGACGTGTGGCGCGACCCCGAGTCGGTCGCCGAGGTCAAGGCCCGGATCGGGATCCTGCCGGAGGGACTGCGGCTCTTCGAGCGGCTCTCGGGCCGTGAACTCCTCGCGTACAGCGGGCGGCTGCGGGGGCTGCCCGGTGCCGAGGTCGACAAGCGCGCCGACCAGCTGCTCGACGTCCTGGACCTGGCGGGCGCGCAGAACAAGCTGGTCGTGGACTACTCGACCGGTATGCGCAAGAAGATCGGGCTCGCGGCGGCGCTCCTGCACAACCCCGAAGTCCTCTTCCTCGACGAGCCGTTCGAGGGTGTCGACCCGGTGTCGGCGCAGACCATCCGCGGTGTCCTGGAGCGCTACACCGGCTCGGGCGCGACCGTCGTCTTCTCCAGCCATGTGATGGAGCTGGTGGAGTCGCTGTGCGACTGGGTCGCGGTGATGGCCGCCGGCACGATCCGGGCGCAGGGCCCGCTCGCGTCCGTACGGGGCGACGCGCCGTCGCTGCAGGCCGCGTTCCTGGAACTGGTGGGCGCGGGCGGCCGCGAGGCCGCCGGGGACTCGCTGGACTGGCTGGGCGGAGGCGGCGCCCGATGACCACGGCCACCCCGGAGTCCCCGGCCCCTTCCGCGTCCCCGGCTTCCCCGGGGTCCCCCGCGTCCCCTTCCCTCACCGCCGTCTTCGTACGGCTCAAGCTGTCGCTGCTGCGCAACGGACTGCGGCAGTCGGCGGGCCGTACCGCCGTGTACGTCACCTCGATCGTCGTCACGGCCGTCTTCGCGGCGGCCATGCTGCTCGCCTTCGTGCTGATGCGGGGCAGCGCGGCCGCGGACTCGATCGCGGTGCTGCTGACGGCCGTGCTCGCGCTCTCGTGGGCGGTGATGCCGCTGTTCGTGCCGGGCGGGGACGAGACGCTCGACCCGTCCCGGCTCGTGATGCTGCCGCTGCGGCCCCGGCCCCTGGTGCGGGCGCTGCTCGTCGCCTCGCTGATCGGCATCGGGCCCCTGTTCACGGTCTGCATAGCGCTGGGCGCGGGTGGCCTCGCGCTGGCGCGGGGCGCGGCGGGTGTCGTCGCGGCGGTGGTGGCGGTGCCGCTGGTGGTCCTGGTGTGCGTGGCGCTTTCGCGGGCGGTCGCGGCGGCCAACGTACGGCTGCTGACCTCGCGCAAGGGCCGTGACCTGGCCGTCCTGAGCGGTCTGGTCATCGCGGTCGGCATCCAGCTGGTCAACTTCGGCGCCCAGCGGCTCAGCCGGGCCGGCGGCCTCTCCTCCCTCGAACCGGCGGCGGCGGTCGTCGGCTGGCTGCCGCCGGCCTCGGCGATCGCGGCGGTGGACTCGGCGAACGAGGGCGACTACGCGGTCGCGGCGGCGCGACTGCTGCTGACCGCGGCCGCCCTGGCGGCGCTCGTGTACTGGTGGCAGCGGAGCCTGGTGAAGCTGATGACGACGCCGGACGGCTCGACGATCGGCGCCGCCTCCGCGTCCGGTGCGCGCGACCGGAGCGGTACGGGTCTGCTGGCCCGGCTGCTGCCGGGCGGGCGTACGGGCACGGTGATGGAGCGCAGTCTGCGCTACGTGTGGCGTGACCCGAAGACGAAGGCCGCGTGGATCAGTTCGCTCGCGATCGGGGCGATCGTGCCGATCTTCAACGCCTTCCAGGGCACCGGCTCGGTCTACTTCGCGTGCTTCGCCTCGGGCATGCTCGGCATCCAGATGTACAACCAGTTCGGGCAGGACACCTCGGCGTTCTGGATGGTCGCGCAGACGATCTCGACCCCGGCGGACGCGTACGCGGAGCTGCGGGCGCGCGCCCTCGCCCTGCTGGTGATCACGCTGCCGTACACGGCCGTGGTGACGGCGGGGACGGCGGCGGTCCTCGGCGACTGGTCGTCGCTGCCGGACGCGTTGGGCGTGGCCTTCGCCCTGCTCGGCGCGATGCTGGCGACGGGAGCGGTGGCCTCGGCCTCCTTCCCGTACTCGATCCCGCAGGACAGCGCGTACAAGAACGTCGCTCCGGGGCAGGGCGGTCTGGCCTGGCTCTCGATCCTCGGCGGCATGCTCGCGGCGGCGCTGCTGTGCGCGCCGGTGATCGGGGCGACGGTCTACCTCCACCTCGCGGACGAGGAGTCCCTGCTGTGGCTCCTGCTGCCCGGCGGCACGCTCTACGGCGTGCTGCTCGCGTGGGCGGGCCTGAAGCTGGCGGCGCCACGGACGGCGGGCCGGCTGCCGGAGATCCTGACGGCGGTCAGCAAGGGCTGAGCGGGGAGGCGGGGGGCGGGGGCGGTGTGCCGCAGGCCGGTGCACCGCCCCCTGGACGACACTGTGACGGCCAATCGTGCGCCGTACCGGCGCGTCTGACGCACAGGAAGACCCGGTGAACGTGTCCAAGCCTTCCGTATCCTCCCCGCGCAGAGCCGTCCGGCGGGTGGCGGCGATCGCCGCCGCCGTCCTGCTGATGACCTTTGGAGTGTCCTCGGCCGCCCGGGCCGACATCGTCTCGCCGTCGACCGCGCCCTCCGTGCGGATGCTGACCTACAACGCCTGCGGCGCCTCCTGCGCGCACACCGGTGTCACACCGGACGACTGGGCCACGACGATCGAGACCGCCATGGACCACTGGTCCACGGACTCCCTCATGCTCACCGAGGTCTGTTACGGGCAGTTCGCCGCCCTGCGCGACCGGCTGACCGGCTACGCGCCCGCGTGGTACGCCAGGAACACCGCGCCCGAGGGGTGCGACAAGTGGGGCGCGGACGTACGCATCGGGATGGCGGTCTTCGTCAGGACCGACTCCGTGGTGCGCCTTCGGGCGGCGCTGCCGGCCAACCCGGAGGACGGCAACCCGCGAGGCCTGCTCTGCGCCAAGGGCGCGGTCGAGGGGCGCCCGACGCTCTCCTGCGTGACCCACCTGTCGCACAAGGGCGACGCCGGCCGTCTGGCGCAGGCCAAGGCGGTCCGCGCGCAGGTCGACGCGTGGGCGGGGACCCTGCCGGTGATCCTGGCGGGCGACTTCAACGCGGCCCCGGTGAGCCCCGAGACGAGCGAGTTCTACGGGTTCCAGGGCGGGACGGGCCGCTACGGCGAGGTCGACGAGACCGACCGGGACTACTTCACCCCCGGCTGCACCGGCACGTACTGCCGCTCCGGAGAGACGACGCACCCCAACGGGAAGCTGGACTACATCTTCGTCTCGGCGGACCACTTCAAGCTCGTGCAGGGCGACGCCATGGGCAAGACGCCGAACATGTCGGACCACAACCTCCTGCGGGGCGCGGCCGCCTGGGAGTAGCCGGGCGGCCGGGCGGCCGGTCCGAACCGTGGCCTTCCGGTCGACCGGGCGGTGCGACAAATGTTCCAGGGGTGAACCAATTTTCGGAAGTCGCAGGTCAGATGGTCGTTCGAGCTTGTACCACTGAGGAGTTCCTCGCCGCCGGGGAAGCTGGGGCGGCGGGGCACACCCCTCCTCAACTGCCCGAACGACCAGTCGGTCGGGGTCGCGGGAGCGATACGGAACGGGAGCGGCCGGAAAACAGCGGCGGATGTGCGATCACGCTCAGCTCCGACAAGACTCCCTTCCGCAATCGCACCCGCATCCGAAAAGGAGTTATTTCGTGCGTTACCTCCGCAGCACACGTGCCGCCACCGCCGTCGCCACCGCGACCGGCCTCGCGTTCGTCGGTACCGCCCTCACGGGCAGCGCGTACGCCGAGCCCGCCGCCCAGCCGGCCTCCCTCTACCCACCGTCGGCGATCGTGCTGACGGTCGGCCAGGGGGAGTCCGCCGCGACCGCCACGGTCCAGCGCGCGGTGACCCTGGAGTGCGCGCCGCTGCCGGGAGGCAGCCACCCGTCGCCCGCCGAGGCCTGCGCCGAACTGGCCGCCGCCGACGGCGACCTGGCCCGGCTCGCCGCCTTACCGGCCGACCGCCCCTGCACGCGCGAGTGGGACCCGGTCACGGTCACCGGTGACGGCGTGTGGGAGGGCCGGCGGATCAGCTGGTCGGCCACGTACGGCAACCCGTGCGAGATGCGGTCGAAGGTCGCCGAGAGCACCGTCCTCTCCTTCTGACCCCGGCCACCCCTTCTGGCTCCGGCCACCGAGAACTCCGAGGCCGTCCCCTCGGAAGCGGCGCGGGCCCCCGCCCTCGGGTGGGGGCCCGCGCGTCTGCCCGCGACCTGGGCGGCACTCGGCGCCCAGGGGGACACCCCTAGGTGAGGACGACGAGCTGCCGGGTCGCCCTCGTCATGGCGACATAGCGGTCGACCGCTCCTTCGACGCCCTCGCCGAACGACTCCGGGTCGACGAGGACGACCAGGTCGAACTCGAGCCCCTTCGACAGCTCCGGTGTCAGCGAACGCACGCGGGGCCTCTCCCGGAACGTGCCCTCTCCGATGTCACCCGTGCCGATGACGCAGAGGGTCCCGTCCTCGTGCGCGTCAAGCCAGGCCTCCAGGACCGAGTCCAGCTCCTCGACCGCCCCGTGGACGACGGGGATGCCGCTCGCGCGGATGGAGGTCGGCACGTTGGCGTCCGGCAGCACCGCGCGGATGACCGGCTCGGCCTCCGCCATGACCTCCTCCGGGGTGCGGTAGTTGACGCTCAGCGAGGTCACGTCGATACGGTCGAACCCGACCCGCTCCAGCCGTTCCCGCCACGACTCCGTGAACCCGTGCCGGGCCTGCGCGCGGTCGCCGACGATGGTGAAGCTGCGGGACGGGCAGCGGAGCAGCAGCATCTGCCACTCCGCGTCGGTGAGTTCCTGCGCCTCGTCCACGACGATGTGCGCGAACGGGCCGGCCAGCGGCTCCGGATCGGCGGCGGGCAGCACGGTCTCGTCGACCAGGCTCTCCCGCAGGTCCTGCCCGCGCAGCATCGTCACCGCGCCCTCGCCGTCGTCGTCGGCCGCGAGCACGTTGTCGATGACCCCGGCCATGCGCTCACGCTCGGCGGCCAGAGACGCCTCCTGCCGACGCCTGCGCCGTGACGCCTCCGGGTCGCCGAGCCGCTGCCGGGCCGCGTCCAGGAGCGGCAGGTCGGACACCGTCCAGGCCTGGGCGTCCGCGCGCCGCAGCCGGCGCACCTCGTCGGGGCTCAGCCAGGGAGCGCACATCCGCAGGTAGGCGGGTACGGACCACAAGTCACCGACCAGGTCGGCCGCCTCAAGCAGCGGCCAGGCGCGGCCCAGGGTCCCGACCAGCTCCTCGTCGTGCAGCAGCGCCTTGCGGAACAGGTCGGGCGAGACCTCGCCCTCGTGCTTGTCCATCAGGATCGTGACCAGCTCCTCCCAGATCTGGTCCCGCGCCTCGTTGTGCGGAGTGCCGGGCTCCACCGCCTCGAACGCCTCGGCCCAGTCGTCGGCGCTCAGCCAGACCTCGGACCACGGGGTCGTGACCGCCATCCCCTCGGTGGGTGGCGTCTCGTAGAACCTGACGGCCTTCTCGATCGCCTTCACCATGTCGGCGGACGACTTCAGGCGCGCCACCTCCGGATCGCTCTCGCTCCCCGCCGCCGCACCCTCCGGGACGAGGTCCCGCACGGTGCAGGTCCGCACGCCCTCCTCGCCGAGGCTGGGCAGGACATCGGCGACGTAGGCGAGGTACGGCTGGTGCGGACCGACGAAGAGCACGCCGCCGCGACGGTGGCCGAGGCGCGGGTCGGAGTAGAGGAGGTACGCGGAACGGTGCAGCGCCACGACCGTCTTTCCCGTACCGGGGCCGCCGTCGACGACGAGAGCGCCACGGGACCCCGCCCGGATGATGGCGTCCTGGTCGGCCTGGATGGTGGCGAGCACGTCCCGCATGCGGGGCGAACGCTCGCTGCCCAGGCTCGCGATGAACGCGGACTGGTCGTCGAGCGCCGCGTGCCCTTCGAGCCCGTCGGCGGTGAACACCTCGTCCCAGTAGTCGCTGATCCGCCCCCGGGTCCAGCGGTACCGGCGGCGGCTCGCCAGACCCATCGGGTTGGCGTGGGTCGCCGCGAAGAACGGCTCGGCGGCGGGGGAACGCCAGTCGAGCAGCAGCCGGCGCCCCTCGCTGTCGGTGAGCCCGAGCCGCCCGATGTAGACCGGCTCGGGGTCGTCGGCGCCGACCACGCGCCCGAGACACAGGTCAAGGCCGAAGCGGCGCAGGGCCCGCAGCCGAGCGGTCAGCCGATGGACCTCCATGTCCCGCTCCATCGCCTCCCGGCCGACGCCACCGGGCGCCTTGCGCACGGCGTCGAGCCGGTCGGACAGTTCGGCGATCGCCTGGTCGAGGCTCTCGGCGATGGCGGCGAAGTGCTGCTCGTCGCCGGCGATCAGCTTCGCGTCGGCCTTGGCCGCGAGACGCCCGGGAAGGTCGAACACACTGGTCGTCACACGCACGTCTTGAATCCCCATTTCCGCAGGTCCTGGCCTGAGGCGAGTGATTCTGAGGCATGACGGGGGCCTTGCCGCAAGGCCCCCTGTGCGCTATACGTTAAGAGTGGCAAGGAGTGGGTACGCCTCCTTGGCCTCGTCTTGTACGCCTCTCGCATCGATCCTCTTCCGATGCTCTTCGCATCGATTTCGCTCCCATCGATCCTCCGCTTCGAGGGTCGGCCATACTGACCCGTGGTATTCCAACGGGGGCGTGGGGGGACGGCGTGGACCTGCCGGAGCGTATCGGCGATTACACCGTGGAGCGTGAGCTGGGCGCGGGCGGCATGGGGACGGTGTATCTGGCCCGTTCCCGGGGTGGACGCACCGTGGCCGTCAAGGTGGCCCGCCCCGAGCTGGCCGCGGATCCGCATTTCCGGGCCCGGTTCCGCGCGGAGGTCGAAGCCGCCCGCAGGGTCGGCGGGTTCCACACCGCGCAGGTCGTCGACGCCGACCCGGACGCGGCGGCGCCCTGGCTGGCGACCGCCTACATCGCGGGGCCGACGCTGTCGGGGCTGCTCGCCGCAGAAGGTCCGATGGACGAGGCCCGACTGCGGCTGCTCGGCGCGGCGTTGGCGGAGGCACTGCAGGCCATCCACTCCTGCGGCCTCATTCACCGCGACCTCAAGCCGGGCAACATCATCATGGCCGACGACGGCCCCCGGGTCCTCGACTTCGGTATCGCCCGGGCCCTGGAGTCGACCCGGCTGACCTCCACCGGAGCGGCCTTCGGCACGCCTGGTTTCCTGGCCCCCGAGCAGGCTCAGGGTCTCGAAGTCGGCGCCGCGGCCGATGTGTTCGCGCTGGGCGCGGTGCTGGTCGCGGCGGCCGGCGGTGACGCGTTCGGCGAGGGCACCCCGGTGATGCTGATGTACCGGGCCGTGCACGAGCCGCCGGACCTGTCGGCCGTGCCTGAGGGCCTGCGTCCGGTGGTCGCCGCCTGTCTGGCCAAGGACCCGGCACAACGGCCTACGCCGAAGGGGCTGTTGGACCTGTTCGCGCCGGACACCGCCGTCCAGACGCCGACGCCCGATGCGGCCGGGTACACGCCGACCATGCCGGCTCCCCCGGCCGTGTCCGCCGCGCCGACGCAGACCGCCAGGCGGGCAGCCGCGGCGAGTGCCGCACCGACTGTCGGGCCGACTGCCACGCCGGCTGCCGCACCGGCGGGGAAGCGCAGGGGACGGCTCGCTGCCGCTGTGGCCGGGGCCCTGGTCGTGCTCGGAGGCGCGGGCTACGGCATCTACGTTTCCAGCTTTCCCAAGGCCACGTACGAGCTCACCACACCCGACACGTTGGCGGCGGGCGCCTACCGGCGCGACCCCGAGGGCACCAACTTCACGGACCCGCAGCCGGACAGGTGGGGTCAGAGGGACGAGTTGCACCACTCCGCCACGTACGTCGGCACCGGTGAGGCGCCCGAGTTCCAGAAGGTGGAGGTATACGGCTCATCCGGTCGGTACCTGTTCCCCGAGCTCGAGCGAGACGCCCTGATCGATGCCATGACCGTATCGGGCAACGAGAACGTCAGCGAGCCGGCCCGAACGATCAGCGTCACCGGCTCGGACGTCGGGTTCCGCTGCACGACGGTGGACCAACGGACCGTGTGCGCCTGGGGCGACGACAACACCACCGTCGCGATCGGGTTCACCCCGGCAGCCGACTCACTCGAACTGGCGGCGGCGGAGACCCGCAAGATACGCGACGACATCCGCACCCCGATCGCCCAGCAGCCCTGACGCGTAAGGGCCTCCACCCCCGGGGGGTAGAGGCCCTCGACGCGCTACCGCTGGATCAGAAGGCGCCGTTCAGGTCCCACCAGTCCACGGCGTACACCCCACCCGGCTGCACGCCGCCGGTTCCGGTGCCGGCGTACTTGACCAGGCAGCCGTCCGCCCCGCACTCGTCGCTGGAGTAGTTGACGTTGCTGATGGCGGCGATGTCGTTGCGGCCGTCGCCGGTGAAGTCACCGATACCGAGGATCGTCTCCATGGCGTTCCAGCCGCCGGAGCCGATCATGACGCGGGCCCCGAAGGCGCTGACCTTGCCCGGGTAGAACCAGAGCTTGCCGGTGGAGGCCTCGCGGGCGACCAGGTCGTTACGGCCGTCGCCGTTCATGTCACCCGCGCCGATCAGGGCGTTCATGCCGTTCCAGCCGCCGCTGCCCAGGAGCACACGGGGACCGAGGGTGCCCGCGCTGGTGCCGGGGTAGAGCCACAGCTTGCCGGTGGACTTCTCCACGGCGATGAAGTCCGAGCGGCTGTCGCCGTTCAGGTCGCCGAAGCCGATCATCCGGCTCATGGCGTTCCAGCCGCCGGTGCCGATCAGCTTGCGACTGCCGAGCGTGCCGGTTCCGGTGCCGGGGTACAGCCACAGCTTTCCGGTGGCCGTCTCGCGGGCGATCACGTCCTCTCGGCCGTCACCGCTGTAGTCGCCGTGCCGGATGAGGGCGTTGAAGGCGTTCCAGCCGCCCGTGCCGACGAGCTTCCCCGAGTTGTCACCGGGCAGGAACCACAGGCGCCCCGCCTTGTCCCGGACCATGACGTCCGCACGCTTGTCGGCGTTCATGTCACCGAAGCCCGCCGCCTTCGGCGACGGCTCGGAGTACCACTCCGGGTACGGCGGCAGGACGCAGTCCCGCTCGGCGGTGACGAACTTGACGGAGCTGACGGTGTCGCTTCCGGGGCCGCCCCACTCGGTGCCCGCGGGGTCGGGCTCCATCACACCGGCGCCGTTGCCGCCCTCGCCGTAGTTCGGCTCGTCGTAGAGGCAGACGAACTTGGACGAGCGGTTGGAGACCGAGCGGAACGTGTTGTCCCAGGTGCCCAGCGTCGCCGCGTTCACGTTCGTCTTGTACATCGTGCCGCTGGCGTCGTCGGTCTTCCAGGCACAGAAGTAACCCGACGGGCAGTCGCTGGCCGCGGCCTGCGCCGGCGCGCCCGCGCCGAGCAGAGCGAGCGAGGTGAGCCCCAGCGTCGTGGCCGCCGCGGCCACGCGCCGCAGCAGAGTTGCGCGCATTCATTCCCTCCCAGAGACGGCGCGGAGAGGTCCTCGACGCGCCGCGGAGGCACCGTACCGTGCCGCTCTGACACTCCCCCGCGCGGGGGCCGTCTCGCGCAGAGGCCCCCGCCCTTCACAGGGTGGGGGCCTCTGCACGCGGTGGTTCAGAAGGCGCCGTTCAGGCCCCACCACTCGCCGTCGGAGCGCGTGCCCGACGCCAGCGCGCCGTTACCGCGACCGGCGTACGTGACGAGCCAGCCCAAGTGTCCGGGGCTTCCGTCGATGGTGTAACGGTCATTGGTGACGGTGGCCAGGTCAGCACGGCCGTCGCCGGTGAAGTCACCGACGGCGATGAAGGAGTCCATGGCGTTCCAGCCGCCGGATCCGATCAGGACGCGGCCCCCGAAGTATCCGGCCCTGCCGGGGTAGAGCCACAGCTTTCCGGTGGACGCCTCGCGGGCGACCAGGTCGGCTCGGCCGTCGCTGTTCATGTCCCCCGCCGGAACGAGGGCGTTCATGCCGTTCCAGCCGCTGCCCAGGAGCTTGCGGGCGCCGAGGCCACCCGTACTGGTGCCGGGGTAGAGCCAGAGCTTCCCGGTGGACTTCTCGACCGTGAGGAGATCCGCTCGGGCGTCTCCGGTCAGGTCTCCGAAGGCGGTGATCCGGTTCATGGCGTTCCAGCCGCCGCTGCCGAGCAGCTTGCGCGCGCCGACGGCGCCCGAGCCCGTGCCGGGGTAGAGCCACAGCTTTCCGGTGGACGCCTCGCGGGCGAGCAGGTCCTCCCGGCCGTCACGGCTCAGGTCGCCGTGCCGGGTGAAGGCGTTCATGCCGTTCCAGCCACCGCTCCCGACCATGCGGCCCGTGCCGTCGCCGGGGAGGAACCAGAGGCGGCCAACCTTGTCCCGGACCAGGACGTCGGCCTTCCGGTCGGCGTTCATGTCACCGAAGCCCGCCGCCTTGGGCGCGGTCTCCGCGTACCACCGGGGGTAGGCCGGGTGGCCGCACTCCCGCTCGGTGCGGACGAACTTCAGCGAGCTGATCGACGCCGTGGGACCGGCGGACCACTCGCCCGGGCTGTCGGGTTCCGCCCTCGCGTAGCCGTTCCCGAGGCCGTAATTCGCGTCCTCGTAGAGGCAGGCGTACATCGACGTGCGGTTGGTGTACGAGCGGAACTTGTTGTCCCACGTGCCCAGCGTCGCCCTGCTGGTGTTGGTCTTGTACATCTCCCCCGTGGCGCTCTCGCTCTTCCAGGCGCAGAAGTAGCCCGTCGGGCAGTCGCCGGCCGCGGCCTGGGCGGGCGTCGCGGCCGCGCCGAGAACGCCGAGAGAGGCGAGGCTCACTACCGTGGCCAGACCTCTCAGAAAAGTGGTGCGCAATACGTTCCCCTCCCTGACCCGGCGCGTGCGGACGTTCTGAACGCTCCACGCGCCGCCATATGTACAGGCGTACGGTAGCCGTCGCTCCGCCCGCGACTTCGGTCAGGGCCTCAGGACGTCAGGACGTGAGGACGCCGGTCAGGAAGGGGTCGATCGCGGCGCGCCAGGAGTCCGCGTGGGCGCGTTCGTAGTGGAGGAGGTGGCCGGCGTCCGGGATCTCGGCGTAGGCCCCGTGGGGGAGGACGCGGACCATTTCCTGGGCCTCCGCGCGGCCCAGTTCGCCGTCCAGGCCGCGGACGACGAGGGTGGGGCAGCGGACCTGGGCGAGGGAGTCCCAGTGGGCGTCGTGGACCCAGGTGGCGCGGGAGGTCAGCATCTGGGCGGGATCGAAGACCGGGTACCAGCCGTCGGGGCCCTCGGTCATCACCTCGGCGAAGAACTCGCCGCGGGCCGGGTTCGGCCGCTCGAGCCAGGGGTCGTCCTCGGCGAACCACTTCCGTACGTCCGCGAGCGAGGCGAAGGGCACGGGCCAGCGGCGGAACCAGTCCTGCCACTCGCGCTGCGAGGCCGCCCCGAGCGCCGAGGCCCGCATGTCGCAGATGACCAGGGCTCGCACCAGGTCCGCCCGCTCGGCGGCGAGCTGCCAGGCGGTCAGTGCGCCCATGGAGTGGCCGATGAGGGTGACCGGCCCGAGGCCGAGCTGCTCGATCGCCGCGGCGGCGTCGGCGACGTACGCCTCGCGGGTGAAGGGTCCCGCGGCGGGCTTGTCGCTGCCGCCGTGACCCCGCTGGTCGAGCGCGACCGTCCGGTGGCGTGCGGCGAGCCAGCGGGCGGTGGGGGCCCAGTGGGAGGCGCGCCCCATGAGGCCGTGGAGCAGTAACACCGCGGAGCTCCCGGCCCGCGCCTGGGGATCGCGATCCCCTCCCCGGCGGGCCGGCACGCGGGCCTTTCCCTGCCCCTGCCTCTGCCCCTGCTCCGTGAACTCCCAGGCAGCCAGGCGTACGCCGTCGGCTCCGGTCACGTCGAGACGTCGGACCATTTCCCTGGCACCCCCTCTTCCCATCGAGCGTGTCGAGCGTGTCGAGCTGCGCCAGACTATCGAACCTGTATTCGAAAATGCGGTTCTGCCGCGTAACACCCCTCGTTCGAGTGACAGCGCTCAAGGATTGACGCGCGCCGCCGAGGGGAGATCTTCAGCGGGAGGCGGACCGCTCGGGGAAAAACGGTCCGAGGGAATGACCCTGGGAGCTCGGGGCTCCGGGTCAGCACAGGGGAGGACAGGCCCCGGCGCCCATGGGCGCCGGGGCCCTCTGCCTGAAGACGCACCACCCCGGACGCCTGCATCGCACACCCTCCCCGGCCGTACGGCTGAACCAAGACTGGCACGCCGAGGGGTGGCAGCGTGGTGATTCCGCCGTAAATCGGGCCGCGGAGTGCGACGGCGCACTACCACGGCACGGAAGGGACGGCACGGAAGGGGCGGCACGGAAGGGGCGGGCACGGGGCGGCACTGAGCGGCACGGAAGGGCGGCGGTTCCGCTGTCGGGGGCCGAAGGGCCTGACGGCCCCGCCCGGAACACCGCCCTGGAGCCCGGCCCGGCGCCCGGTCCGGCGCTCGGTCCGGCGCTCCGTCTAGCGCTTCGCGACGAAGACGTGCGCCGCGACGTCGGCGTCCAGCTCGGCCGCCTCGCCGCTGCTGCCGACGAGGATGCCGCCCGCCGACTCCGTCACGCTCACCACGGAACCGGGCTGCACGCCCGCCCGCCGCAGTGTGTACATCAGCTGGGCATCCGTCTGGATCGGCTCACCGATCCGGCGGACGATCACCGTCTTGCCCTCCTGGCCGGGGTCCAGCTCGGCCAGCGACACCATGCTGTCGTCCAGGAACGCCTCGGCCTCGGCCTTCTCGCCCAGCTCCTCCAGACCCGGGATCGGATTGCCGTACGGCGACTCCGTCGGGTGCCGCAGCAGCTCGAGAACGCGCCGCTCCACGGCCTCGCTCATCACGTGCTCCCAGCGGCAGGCCTCCGCGTGGACCTGCTCCCACTCCAGGCCGATCACGTCGACGAGCAGACACTCGGCGAGCCGGTGCTTGCGCATCACGCGCGTGGCGAGACGGCGGCCCTCCTCCGTCAGCTCGAGATGACGGTCGCCCGCCACGGTCACCAGGCCGTCACGCTCCATCCGGGCCACCGTCTGGCTCACCGTGGGGCCGCTCTGGTCGAGCCTCTCCGCGATCCGGGCGCGCATGGGGACCACGCCTTCCTCTTCGAGCTCGAGGATGGTGCGGAGATACATCTCCGTGGTGTCGATCAGTCCGGACATACGTGCCCCTCGATGAGTCGTGCGCTGGCCCTGCACCAATTCTGACGCATCCCACCGACAACCGTGCCGCGCCCGGACAGGGCGGTATTGACAGAGCAATGGTCCAGACCGCACCGTGATCCGCGACACCAGCGAGAAGGAGCTTCGGGAATGGGCGACAGCGCGCGCGAGTCCAAGCTGGCCGGGCAGTTCTTCGACGCCGCCATCGGCCTGCTGCGGCGGGTCCGCGACGAGGACGCCGAGGAGATCGCCGCCGCCGGCACCGCGATCGCCGAAGCCGTCGCCGCCGGCGGCCGCCTCTTCGCCTTCGGCGCCGGACACTCCTCGCTGGCCGCCCAGGACGTCGTCTACCGGGCGGGCGGACTCGCCCTGATGAACCTGCTCGCGGTGCCCGGCGTCGTCGGCGTCGACGTCATGCCCGCCACACTCGGCTCCGCCCTGGAACGGGTGGACGGCCTCGCGGGCGCGGTCCTCGACTCCTCGCCCGCCAAGGCCGGAGACGTACTGATCATCGTCTCGCTCTCCGGCCGCAACGCCCTGCCCGTGGAGATGGCGATGAACGCGCGGGCGCTCGGCCTCACCGTGATCGGCGTGACGTCGGTGGCGTACGCGACGGAGACGAAGCCCCGGCACGTCTCGGGGACCTTCCTGAAGGACCACTGCGACATCGTCCTCGACTCCAAGATCGCCGTCGGGGACGCGGAACTCACCCACGAGGGGATCGAGGCGCCGTTCGCCCCGGCCTCCACGGTCGTCACCAGCGCCCTGATGCAGGCCGTGATGGCCGCGGCGGCCGAGGAGATGGTCCGCCTCGGCATCGAGCCGCCGCTGCTGCGCTCCGGCAACGTGGACGGCGGCCACGAGTGGAACGGGCGTGTGATGAACGAGTACCGCGACCGGATCTTCTTCCGCCACTAGAAACACCGCTGGAAACACCGCGGCCGGCGGCGCGCTACGGGCCGAAGCTCACGCGGACCGTCAGGCCGCCGCCCTCCGCGTTCGCGTTCGCCGTCGCCGTCGCCGTCGCGCCGTGGGCGCGGGCGATCGCGTCGACGATCGACAGGCCGAGGCCGGCGCCCTCACCCGGCCCGTGCGTGCGGGCCGTCAGGCGCCGGAAGGGTTCGAAGAGCAGCGGGACGGTGTCGGCGGGGACGACCGGGCCGGTGTTGACGACCTCGATCGCGCCGGATCCCGTACGGAGTTCCACGCGGCCGTCCGGGACGTTGTGGCGCAGGCCGTTCGCGACCAGGTTGTGGATCAGCCGGTCCAGGAGCACCGGGTCGCCGTCGACCGTCAGGGGCCGGGCGTCGACCGAGACGCTCACCCCGCGCTCCGCCGCCTCGGCGGCCAGCGCGTCCACCGCCTCGCGCGCGACCTCGTGCACCGCCACCGGTCGGCGCTCCCGCAGCCCCTGGTCGGAGGCGGCGAGCAGCAGCAGGCCCTCGATCATCCGCTCGCTGTCGTCGGCGACCTCGATGAGCTTCGACCGGATCCGGGCGACCCGCTCCGGGGACGGCTCCCCCGCGAGCCCGATCTCGGCCGCAGCCCGCTGGACGGCCACCGGGGTGCGCAGCTCGTGCGCCGCGTTCGCCGCGAACCGCTGCTGGGCCGAGACGAGCTGTTCCATCCGGCCGAGCATCCCGTCGAAGGTGTCCGCGAGCCGCTTCAGCTCCCCCGGCGGCCCCTCCAGCGCGATCCGCTCGTGCAGGTTCTCGCCCGACAGGCGGCGGGCCGTGTCGGTGATCAGTGCGACCGGCCGCAGGACCCGGCCCGCCATCCACCAGGCGAGGACGACGGAGAGCAGGGCGTACGCGGCGAGGACCAGCAGCGAGACCGTCAGCAGCCGCTCGAGCGCGGCGCTCTCGGCCGCGTCGCTGACCGTCCGGGTCACCGCGAGCCCCTCGACGGCGGACGGCGGGACCGGCCCGGGGCTCGCGACCCTGGCCCGCTCCCAGAGGGGTGACGCGCTCGCCGTCGGCAGGCCGTCCATCCGCCGGGCGGGTACGGCTCCGTTGACGGCGACGCTGATCGACGAGTAGAGGCCCTCCTTCACCAGGAGATACACCACCCCGGTGAGCAGCACGCCCGCGAGCAGCAGCAGCCCGCCGTACAGGGCCGTCAGCCGGGCCCGTTCGCCGTTCATGACGCGACCGGCGTTCATGACGTACGACCGGTCGACGGGCCGCCTGACCGGCCGCTCGGCGGGACGGACGTGATCCGGTAGCCGACGCCCTGCACCGTCTCGACCACCGGCGGCTCCCCCAGCTTGGCCCGTAGCTTGCTCAGCGTCACCCGTACCGCGTTCGTGCGGTAGCTGGTGTGCTCCTCCCACACCTGCTCGATCAGGTCCTCGCCGCTGACCACCGCCCCCTCCGCGCGCAGCAGCGCCTCAAGGACCGCGAACTCCTTCCTCGACAGGTGCAGATGCCGTCCGTCGCGGCTCGCCTGGCGGCGGGCGGTGTCGAGGACGATCCCGGCCCGCTCCAGGACCGGAGGCAGCGCGGGCCGGGCGCGCCGGCCGAGCGCGAGGACGCGGGCGAGCAGCTCGTCGTACGCGAAGGGCTTGGCCAGGTAGTCGTCGGCGCCGAGGCCGAGGCCGTCGACCCGGTCCCGTACCGTGCCCGCCGCCGTCAGCATCAGGACGCGGGTCATCAACCGCTGCTCGACCACCCGGCGGCACACGTCGTCACCGTGGAGTCCGGGCAGGTCACGATCGAGGACGAGGACGTCGTACTCCCCGAACCGCATCTTCCGCAGCGCTTCGAGGCCGTCGGCCGCCACGTCCACGGCGAGCGCGTCGCGGCGCAGACCCTCGGCGATCATCTCGGCGAGAAAGGCCTCGTCCTCCACCACCAGTACGCGCATGGGCCCTGTGTACCGGAAGGGACCTTTCCTCTCTGTTAACCCCTCCGCTGAGAGAAACGAAACACCGCCTCCCGGCACGCTCCCGCCCATGACGATTCGACGGAACCTCACCATGACCGCCGCGGCCGCCTCGCTGGCCGCCCTCTCGCTCCTCACCACCGCCTGCTCCGGCGAGAAGCCCGAAGCGACGACCGTGAGCGAGGAGGGCAAGAAGGCCGACCAGGCCCTTGAGCACCGCAAGTGTCTGCGCGAGCAGGGCTTGGACGTGCCCGAGCCGAAGCCGGGCGAGGAGGGCGTCGGCCTGACCATCGGCGGCGACGGCATGTCCAAGGAGAAGATGGAGAAGGCGTTCAAGGCCTGCCGCGACAAGGGCGGAGCCGGCATGGGCAAGGAGCTGACCCAGGCCGACAAGGACAAGATGATCAAGTACGCGCAGTGCATGCGCAAGAACGGCTTCGACATGCCCGACCCGAAGTTCGAGGGCGGTGGCGCCATGGCCCCGGCGCGGCCGATGCCGCAGGGCGCGGAGAAGACGAAGTTCGAAAAGGCCTCCAAGGCCTGCGAGAGCGTGACGCGATGAGCCGGCGCGGGCTCGTGGCCGCCGTGGTCGCGATCATCGCCGTCGCGGGGGCGGGCGCGGCCGTCACCGCCCTGGGCGCCCCCGAGAAGGAACGCGTCTCCGCCACCGGAGCGGACTCGGGTAGGGCGTCGGGGCTGCCGCCCGCCACGACGCCGCTCACGCGTGGCGACCTCAGCGACAGCTCCCAGCAGGACGGCACCCTCGGCCACCTCGGCGAGCGGAAGATCAACGCCGGCCCGGCCGGCACGCTCAACTGGATCGCCCCGACCGGCTCCACCGTCGAGCGGGACGAGCGGCTGTACGAGGTCGACGGCCGGCCCGTCCGGCTGATGTACGGCGCCGAGCCCATGTACCGGACCCTCAAGACGGGCGACGAGGGCAAGGACGTCCGGCAGCTGGAGGAGAACCTCGCCGCCCTCGGCTACACCGGCTTCACCGTCGACGAGGAGTTCACGGCGAAGACCGCCGAGGCCGTCAAGCGCTGGCAGAAGTCCCACGACCTGAAGCGGACCGGCACGGTGGGAACGGACGCGATCGCCTTCGCCGGCAGCGCGGTACGGGTCAAGGAGGCGGGCGCGGCCCTCGGCGACCAGGTGGGGCCCGGCCGGCCGGTGCTCACCGTGACCGGCTCCGAGCGGGTCGTACGGTTCAAGATCCCCGTCGCGGACGCCGGTCTGGCGAAGCCCGGCACCCGGGTCTCCGTACAGCTCCCGGACGGGACACGGGCGCCGGGGAAGGTGTCGTCGGCCGGGAAGACCGCCTCGGCGGGCGACGATCCGCAGGACAGGACCCCGAAGATCGACGTCACGGTCTCCTTCGACGCGCCGGAGAAGGTCCAGGGCCTCGACCAGTCCCCGGTCACCGTCGACCTCACCGGCGAGACCCGGAGGAACGTCCTCTCCGTACCCGTGAACGCGCTGCTCGCCCTGCCCGGCGGCGGTTTCGGCGTCCAGGTCGTCGAGGACGGGAAGGCGCGGGACGTGGCGGTGGAGCTCGGCATGTTCGGCCAGGGCCGCGTCGAGATCAGCGGCGAGGGTCTGCGCGAGGGCATGAAGATCGGGGTGCCGTCCGCATGACGACTGCCATGCCACCGGGCGTGCCGCCGGAACCGCCGCAGGGCGTGCCCCCGGAAGCGCCGCCGGGCGTGCCCCGGGAAGCGCCTCCGGGCGTGCCTCCCGAACCGCCGCGCGGACTGACCGGCCCCACGACCGTCGTACGGCTCTCCGGGGTCACCAAGGAGTACGCCGGGGGTGTGCGCGCCCTCGACGGGGTGGACCTCACCGTCGAGGAGGGGGAACTGCTCGGCATCGTCGGCCCGTCCGGCTCCGGCAAGTCCACCCTGCTGCACATCGTCGGCACGCTCGACCGGCCCAGCGCCGGGACCGTGGAGATCGCCGGCCATGACGTGGCGTCGCTGGCGGACCGCCGGCTCTCCGCGCTCCGCTCCCGCCACATCGGCTTCGTGTTCCAGTCGTTCCATCTGGTGCCCGGCGTCGGCGCGCTGGAGAACGTCGCCGAGGGGCTGCTGTACTCCGGGCTCCCCCGGGCCAAGCGGCGGTCGATGGCCGCCGACGCCCTGGCCCGGGTCGGGCTCGCCGACCGGATGAAGCACCGGCCGCACGAGCTGTCCGGCGGGCAGAAGCAGCGCGTCGCCATCGCCCGCGCGGTCGTCGGCGAACCCGACCTGCTCCTCGCCGACGAGCCGACGGGCGCGCTGGACTCGGCGTCCGGCGAGGCCGTCATGGAGCTGCTGCACGGCCTCAACGCCGAGGGCGCGACGATCGCGGTCATCACCCACGACGCGGAGATCGCGGGGCGGCTGCCGCGCCAGGTCCGTATCCGCGACGGCCGGGTGGTGGCGGACACGGCACGCGGAGCACGCGGAAAGGTCGCGGTCTGATGCCCCGTACAAGAGGTACACCCGGTAGGCGCGCACGTGGCCTGAAGGCCGCCCGGCTCGGGCCGCGCGACGTGCTCCACGTCGGCTCGGCCGGGCTCCGCAGCCGGCCCGTGCGGGTCGTGCTGTCGGCGCTCGGGATCGCCATCGGGATCGCCACGATGATCGCGGTCGTCGGCATCTCCGCCTCCAGCCAGGCCCAGTTGATCCGGCAGCTCGACGCGCTCGGCACGAACATGCTGGTGGCTCAGCCGGGCCAGGGGATGTTCAGCGGGGAGAAGGTCAAGCTGCCCAAGGACGCGGTGGGGATGGTGGGCCGGATCGAGGGCGTCGAGAAGGCCGGCGCGACCGGCGACCTGGACCGTACGGTCCGGCGCTCCGAGAAGATCCCCGAGGGCGAGACGGGCGGAATCGCGGTCAGGGCGGCCACGGAGGGGCTGCTGGACGTCCTGCGCGGCAGGACGTCGGCCGGTACGTGGCTGAACGCGGCCAACGGCCGCTATCCGTCCGTGGTCCTCGGCCATGTCGCCGCCGAGCGGCTCGGCATCACCCGGCCCGGGCAGCAGGTCTGGGTCGACGACCGCTACTTCACCGTCGTCGGCATCCTCGAACCGCTGCCGCTCTCCCCCGAGATCGAACGCTCGGCGCTGGTCGGCTGGGAGGGCGCCCAGGAACTCCTCGGCTTCGACGGGCATCCGACGGCGGTGTACGAGCGGTCCACGGACGCGTCCGTACGGACGGTCCAGAAGCTGCTCGCCCCGACCATCGACCCGCGCAACCCGCAGAACGTCCAGGTCGGCGACCCGTCCGCGGCCCTCCAGGCCAAGGCGGCCACCGAAGGCGCCTTCTCGACCCTGCTGCTGGGGCTCGGCGGGATCGCCCTGCTGGTGGGCGGGGTCGGCGTCGCCAACACCATGATCATCTCAGTGTTGGAGCGCCGCCACGAGATCGGCCTGCGGCGCTCCTTGGGGGCGACGAAGGGGCAGATCAGGATCCAGTTCGTGACGGAGTCCCTGATGCTGTCGGGGCTCGGCGGGCTGGCGGGCGTGGCGCTCGGGGGCGCGGCGACGGGCGTGTACGCGTACACGGGCGGGCTGCCGTGGGTGGTGCCGCCGTGGGCGGTGGCCGGCGGCTTCG
Source organism: Streptomyces sp. NPDC015346 (assembly GCF_043078785.1). NCBI lineage: Bacteria > Bacillati > Actinomycetota > Actinomycetes > Kitasatosporales > Streptomycetaceae > Streptomyces > Streptomyces sp. NPDC015346. The sequence goes on from NZ_JBIBTW010000004.1 coordinate 570,685, forward strand.
GCGCGACGCTGGTGATCGGCACGGTGGCCGGGCTGTATCCGGCGGTACGGGCGTCGCGACTGTCGCCGACGCTGGCGCTGCAGGCGGCGTAGCGGGGCGCCGGGGGACGTAGGGGGCTTGGTGGTGGGCCGGGGCTATGCCCGTCCCGTACCGCCTCCCGGCTCCTCGTCCCCCGCCCCCGCCAGGTCCAGGGAGGCCGCTACCCGTACCGCCACCGTCTCCGCGTACACCGCGTCCGGCCGCTCGAAGGCCGTACGGGACGCGGCGCGGAGGAAGGTCACCGCGCCCACTGTGCGGCCCCGGCTGCGCAGCGGGAGGCACAGCGCGTGGACGGCGTCGCGGGGCCAGTGGCGTTCCACGGCCCACTCCTCGGCGCCCTGCGGCGTCGCGGCGGAGGCCGAAACCCGCACCGGGCCCGTACGGGAGACCGCCTGGAGGACGGGGTGGCCGGAGGGATAGCGCACCGGAATGCCACCGCCCGCGACGGGGACGACCGGGCCGGGCACACCGGCCGGGGTGGCGGCGACGCGGACGAGGCGCCGCTCGCCCGCCGCGAGGTCGAGGAGCGCGTGGTCGGCGAAGCCGGCCAGGGCGAAGTCCAGCAGGACGGTCGCCGCCTCCATCGGGTCCTCGCACTCGGCCGCCGCCGCACCGGCCCGGTGCAGCTGGCTGTACCGGAACCGCAGCCGGTCCGCCTCCTGCTCCGCGAGCCGCTCCTCCGTGACGTCCTGGAAGAGCCACCCCACGCCCAACGGCACCGGCTCCTCGGACAACGGCGACGACAGCCGCACGAACCCGCTGCGCCAGCACCGGCGCCGCTCGCCCTCCGCGGTCCGCAGGGTCACCCACACCTCGGCGAGCGCCCGCGGCGCGCCCTCCGCCAGCACGTGCTGGAGGGCGCCCTCCAACTCCTCCACGCCCTGCGCGACCAACTCGCCGAGCGGCCGCCCGAGGAGAGTCGTGCGGCCGGCCCCCATCGCGCGGGCGGCGTGCCCGTTGACGACGGTGGGCCGCAGATCGACGTCGACCAGGACGACACCCCAGGAGGCGTCCTCGAACAACGCCTCGCTGAGCGCGATCGACCGCTCCAGATCGATCTGCGCGTGCACCTCGCTGAAGGCGCAGTACACCCCGGCCGGGGCACCGTCCGGCCCGCGCACGCCCGCCGACTGCGTCCGTACGAGAACCCTGCCGCCGTCCTTCCGCAGCAGCGCGAACTCGTGCACCAGCCGGCCGGGCGCCTCCATCGCCGCCATCAGCCGCGCCAACGCCTCGGCCGCGTCGGTCCTGCGCGCCGCCCACCCCTCGAACCCGCGCCGCCCGACGGCCTCCTGGGCGGACCAGCCGAGGATCCGCTCGGCCTCGCGGTTCCAGTGGGTGACGGTCCCGTCCGCGTCGAAGGCGCAGAGCGCCGCGTCCATCCCGTCCAGCAACGCGGCGAGCAGGTCCGCCCCGGGCCCCTGCCCGTCGGCCGCCCGCCGCGCGGCCTCACTCGTGGAAGCACTCATCCCGGACCCCCTGTCAGGACGGTGTACGCGCGTGCACCCGCACGCCCCGAGCCCAATTCAACTGGAACGTGACGCACGACACACCCGCTTCAACGAAATCGTTGCGCCCCGGAAACGAGCGGACTCGTCTCATAAATCGCTTGAGGCCTCGCCGGTCGCTTCTTAGGGTGGGGGCACACGTTGAAAGGAGGTGATCCGAAAACATGGTTTCTTTTCGGACTCGTGAGGTGACTGCGGGCTAAGGCCTGCCGTCGCACATCGTGCATCTCGGCAGGCCGTCTGCCGACAACAACGCAGTCACCCGACCCGTGGGCCGCCGGTAAGTCCGGCCGGCTCCCGTCCGAACTCGAGCGGACGGGACCAAGGCCCACGGGTCGTCCGCGTTTCCGGGGCCCCGCGGCACACAGCCACCGGGCTGACCGGGTGCGCGTGGGCGCGTGGGCGCCCTCAGGCGAGACCCAGTTTGCCCGTGCGCCGGGAGCGGGCTTCGCCCAGGCGGAGGATGAGTGAGGCCGCTGCCAGGAGCAGGGCGCTCAGGGCCGTGAGGGCGGCGAGGGTCGGGGCGAGGTCGGTGAGGGTCCGGTGTTCGAGGAGGGCTCCTCGAACGGCGATCAGGCTGCCCGTCAGGGGGAAGACCGCGCCCACCACCTGGATCGCCGCCGGCAGGGCGAAGTGGGGGAGGCGGACGCCCGAGACGAACCAGAGGGGTTCGTCGAGGATCGTGTAGAGGAAGGCCGAGTCGCGGGAGAAGACCAGCAGGCTGTTGAGGAACGCGCCCCACGCGGCGGCCGGGATCAGCAGGGCCAGGAAGACGATGCCGTACATCCACCAGGCCGCGACGGAGAGGGTGCCGAAGCCGGTCAAGGCGGCGACGGTGAAGCAGGTCAGGAGCCAGGCGTTCTGGAGGAGCGCGCCGGCGCCGTTGGCGAGCATCAGGGTGAGGCGGCCGGCCGGGGAGAGGAAGAGGAGTTCCAGGGTGCCGGTGGTGCGTTCGAAGGAGAGGTGCCAGGCCGACTGGACGAGGGAGAAGAAGAAGGCGTACGCGAGGGTGCCGGTGGCCAGGAAGGCGAGGAGGCGGTCGGGGTCGGCGGCGAGCGGCCAGTTCGCGGCAGCCGGGGAGGCGGTGGCGACGGGGCGCAGGGTGTAGTAGGTGGTGGCCAGTTGGAGGACGGGCCAGACGAGCATCGAGAAGACGACGATGGGCTGGCCGAAGAGGCGGCGGTGCTGTTTCAGGGCCTCGGCGGCGAAGATCCGGCCGGCGTGCGTCAGGTCGCGCGTCAGGGTGTGCGTCAGAGCGCGCGTCAGGGCGTGGCTCATGCCGGTGCCACCTCGCGCGAGCCGTCCGCGAGGGCCAGGATCGCGTCCTCCAGGCTGGCCTCCGCGATCTCCAGGCCGCCGATCGAGCCGCCCGCCCCGACGACCGCCGCGGCCAGCGGGCCCGCCAGGTCGTCCGGGTGGCGCAGGGTGATCAACTCGGCCCCGGTGGGGAGCAGTTCGCGGTCGGCGCCGAAGCGGGTCGCCACCGCCGCCGTGGCCGCGCTCGGGGTCGTCACCGTCAGGCGGATCGTACGGTGGGTTCCGGTCGCGGCCTTCAGTTCCGCCGGGCTGCCGGCGGCGAGGTGGCGGCCCCCCGAGATCACGTACACACGGCCGCAGAGCTCCTCGACCTCCGCGAGGTAGTGGGAGGTGAGGAGGACCCCCGTGCCCTCCTCGGCGAGGCGGGCCACGACGCGGCGCAGGTCGCGGGCGATGGGGGCGTCGAGGCCGAGCGTCGGTTCGTCGAGGAGCAGGTAGGCGGGGCGGTTGACGAGTCCGCGGGCGATGGCGAGGCGCTGGGTCATGCCCCGGGAGTAGCGCTCGACCATGGTGTCGGCCGCGTCGGTGAGGCCGACGAGGGCGAGCAGGTCGTCGATGCGGGGGCGCAGTTCGTGCTGGGGGACGTCGTAGAGCTGGCCGAAGTACCAGAGGTTCTCGCGTCCGGTCATGCGGGTGTAGACCATGCGCTCGCCGCCGGCGATGAGGTTGATGCGGCGGCGTACTTCGCGGGCGTCGGTGACGGTGTCGAGGCCGTCGACGGTCACCCGGCCCGAGGTGGGGCGCAGGAGGGTGGCGACGGTCTTGATGGTGGTGGTCTTCCCGGCGCCGTTGAGGCCGAGGAGGCCGGTGATGCGGCCGCGCGGGATGTGGAGGTCGAGGCCGTCGACGGCGCGTTTGACGCCACGGCGGCCGAAGAGCCCCTTGTCCCGTACGGGGAATTCCTTGCGCAGGGCGCGGACCTCGATGGCGGCCTTGATCGGAGTCGTCATCAGTACGTCCTTTCCACGGCCCGGGCCTCGGCCCGTGGCAGGTAGAGCAGTCCGAGGAGGAGGTAGGCGGCGGTGAGCAGGCCGCAGACGCCGAGTCTCGGCAGCAGGTCGGGGAGCGACTGGCCGCCGGTGAACGCGCCGTGCAGGACGTCCATGGCCGAGGTGGTGGGGAGGAGTTCGGCGAACCACTGGGCCCAGAGGGGCAGGTAGTCGCGGGGGAAGGTGAAACCGCCGACCAGGCCGAGGACGATGAAGACGGTGTTCTGCGAGATGTGGGCCTCGCCCGCCGCGATCATCAGGCCGCCGAGGCCGACCGAGACCGCGAAGACGGCGGCGATCAGCCCGAGCGCGCCGAGCAGCGCGCCGGCGGCCGAGGAGACGGGGACGGAGATGCCGAGGGCGGCGATCACCACGCCCAGGGTGAGGAACTCGACGAGGCTGCTGAGGACCGCGAAGGCGGTGAAGCCGAGCAGGTACGGGAGGCGGCCGGCGGGGGCGACGAGGAGGGCGCCGAGGGTGCCCTGGCGCTGTTCGGTGATGAGGGCCTTGGCGGACCAGAGGATGAGCCGGACGGTGAACTGGAAGGCGGTCGCGCCGACGACGACGTACGCGAGGTAGGCGGTGGTGCCGCTGCCCCGCTCGAAGTCGTCGGCGACGGTGCCGCCGCCGATGGCGTGGTAGCCGAGGTAGGCGAGCGAGATGGCGAGCGCCGCGGGCAGGACGGTGCCGACGGCGTACGTCCATGGGTAGGCGCGGCGGGTCATCTGCCAGGTGCGCCAGGCGGTCGCCCAGGCGATGGGCATGGAAGCGGTCCCTCCCCCGAGTGAGTTTCCATTGGGAACTTAGAGTGGGTGTAGTGAGTTTCTATCGGGAACTCGCTGTATGGCGCAAGATGGGACGGCCACCCGAACCACCACCGACCCGCCGACCACCCGACCGCTGGAGGAGTCCATGGCCCGAGCCGTGCCCGAGCGCGACGCCGCCTGTGCGATCGCCCAGGCCGCCGCCGTCGTCGGCGACTGGTGGAGCCTGCTCCTCGTACGGGAGACGGCGCGTGGCAGGCACCGCTTCGACGAGCTCCAGCGCGAGCTGGACATCTCCCGCAAGGTCCTCACCGAGCGGCTCAACCACCTGGTCGACAGCGGCGTGCTCGACAAGGTGCCGTACCAGGAGGGGCCGGTGCGTTACGAGTACCGGCTCAGCGCGACCGGGCGCGCCCTGCTCCCCGTCCTGGTCTCGATGCAGGACTGGGCCGACCGCTGGCTGCTCGGCGACGGCACCCTCACCGGCTCGGCCGACGAGCACAGCGCCGAGGCCCGCCGCCTCCACGAGCTGCCGGGCACGCGGCTGCCCCGGCTGACCCTGCCCGCGCACACCGGCGAGGAGCGGGACCCGGTCGATCCGGACGCCGCCGCCACCGTGCTCTTCTGCTATCCGGCGACCGGGCGGCCGAGCCCGCTGCCGGACGACTGGGACGCCATCCCCGGGGCGGCCGGCTGCACCCTGGAGAACCGGCTGTTCAGGGACGCGTACGACAGGTTCACGGCGGCCGGGATCGCGGTCCACGGGGTCTCGACCCAGCGGCCCGACGAACAGCGGGCCTTCGCCGCCGCCGAGGAGATCCCCTTCCCGCTCCTCTCCGACATGGACGCGCGTCTCGCGGCGGCTCTGCGGCTGCCGACCTTCCGTGCCGGGCAGGCGCTCCGGCTCAGGCGCGCGGTCGTCGTCGTGGACCGGGAGCGGACCGTACGGCACACGCAGTTCCCGGTCACGGACATCCCGCACGCGGTCGAGACGGCGCTGACGGAGGCGCTCAGCGCCTCACGGTGACAGGCGCCTCCGGGCGACGGGCGCCTCACGGTGACAGGCGCTCCACCCGCCAGTCGTCCCCCGAGCCGTCCCCCGCCTCGTCCCCCGCGCCCTGCCGCACGTACCGGAGCCGGTCGTGCAGGCGGTTCTCGTGGCCCTGCCAGAACTCCACCGTCTCCGGCACCACCCGGAAGCCGCCCCACTCCGGCGGCACCGGGACCTGCGTGCCCTCCGGGTAGCGTGCCGCCAACTCCTCGTAGCGCGCGAGGAGTTCCTCCCGGGAGCCGATCACGGAGGACTGGTGGCTGGCCCAGGCGCCGAGCTGGGAGCCGTGCGGGCGGGTGCGGAAGTACGCGACCGTCTCGTCACGGCCGGTGCGGAGCGCCCGGCCGGTGACGATGACCTGGCGGGCCAGTGGATGCCAGGGGAAGAGGAGCGAGATGTACGGATTGGCCGCCAGCTCGCCGCCCTTGCGGGAGCCGTAGTTCGTGTAGAAGACGAACCCCGCCTCGTCGTAGTGCTTGAGCAGCACCGTCCGGGAGGACGGCCGGCCGTCGGTGGTGGCCGTCGAGACGACCATCGCGTTCGGCTCGTGGATCGCCGGATTGGTGGCGGTCTCCTTGAACCAGCGCGTGAACTGTTCGATCGGTTCGGGGGCGAGGTCGGCCACGGTCAGCTGCGGGGTCCGGTACTGCTCGCGCATGTCGGCGGGATCGAGAGCGTCGGTCACAGGGCCATCCTGCCGCAGCGGGCCAGTCTGCCCGGCACCCCGTGCCGTTAATCCTCTCTCGCCGAATCGGCGCAGTGTGCCGGATGTCACGCTTCCCCGCATCATCGGAACCGTACAGACTCTTCGGCTGGATGACTGTTACTTTCCGCCCACCGACCCCGCCGGATGATTGATCATCGATAGAGGAGCCGCCTGATGTCCGACTTCGTACCCGGACTCGAGGGAGTCGTCGCGTTCGAAACGGAGATCGCCGAACCGGACAAGGAGGGCGGCGCGCTCCGGTACCGCGGCGTCGACATCGAGGATCTGGTCGGTCAGGTCTCGTTCGGCAACGTGTGGGGCCTGCTGGTCGACGGGGCGTTCAACCCCGGTCTGCCGCCGGCCGAGCCGTTCCCGATCCCGGTGCACTCCGGTGACATCCGGGTCGACGTCCAGTCCGCGCTCGCCATGCTCGCGCCGGTGTGGGGCCTCAAACCGCTCCTCGACATCGACGTCGAGCAGGCCCGCGACGACCTCGCCCGGGCCGCCGTCATGGCGCTGTCGTACGTCGCCCAGTCGGCGCGCGGTCAGGGCCTGCCGATGGTGCCGCAGAGCGAGATCGACAAGGCGCAGTCGGTCGTCGAGCGGTTCATGATCCGCTGGCGCGGCGAGCCGGACCCCAAGCACGTCAAGGCCGTCGACGCGTACTGGACCTCGGCCGCCGAGCACGGCATGAACGCCTCCACGTTCACCGCGCGCGTCATCGCCTCGACCGGCGCCGACGTGGCGGCGGCGCTGAGCGGCGCCGTGGGTGCCATGTCCGGGCCGCTGCACGGCGGCGCCCCGTCCCGCGTCCTCGGCATGATCGAGGAGATCGAGCGGACCGGCGACGCGGTGGGGTACGTGAAGAAGGCCCTGGACCAGGGCGAGCGCCTGATGGGCTTCGGCCACCGCGTCTACCGCGCCGAGGACCCGCGCGCCCGCGTCCTGCGCCGTACGGCGCGCGAGCTGGCGGCGCCGCGGTTCGAGGTCGCGGAGGCGCTGGAGAAGGCGGCTCTGGAGGAGCTGCACAACCGCCGCCCGGACCGCGTCCTCGCGACGAACGTGGAGTTCTGGGCGGCGATCGTGCTGGACTTCGCCGAGGTCCCGGCGCACATGTTCACGTCGATGTTCAGCTGCGCCCGTACGGCGGGCTGGTCGGCGCACATCCTGGAGCAGAAGCGCACGGGCCGGCTGGTGCGGCCGTCGGCGCGGTACATCGGCCCTGGCCGGCGCGACGTCCAGGAGATCGAGGGTTACCGCGACATCGCGGGCTGATCCGCAGAATCGTTCAGCAGCAGGTCCGCGTGGTGGCGGGCCGCGACCAGCGGATGGGCGCGGAGCTTGCCCTTCAGCTCGTTACGGCCGTACTCGGCGAACAGCGGGTTCGCCGGGTCGGCCGTGACGCCGGGCGCCGCCCCGGCGTACGGGAAGGCCAGCGGGGCGATGCGGGCGTCGAGCCGCGGGTTGTAGAAGAACGGGACGGAGTAGCGCTCCGTCGCGCCGGGCGGGGACACCACCCGGTGGTTGGTGGCGCGGAGATAGCCGTTCGTCGCCACTTCGAGGAGCTCGCCGAGGTTGACGACGAACGCGCCGGGCAGCGGCGGTACGTCGTGGAAGACCCCGTCCTCCCGCTCCACCTGCAGGCCGCCGACGTGGTCCTGGAGGAGCAGGGTGAGGAAGCCGTAGTCCTTGTGGGCGCCGACGCCCTGGTCGGCGCCGTCGCCCGCGCTTCCCGGGTAGCGCACCAGCTTGAGGTGCGGGTGGGCGTGGGCGCCGAAGATGTCGTCGTAGAAGTCGGCGGGGGCGCCGATCGAGACGAGCAGCTCGTGCAGCAGCCGCTCGGCGACCCCGCTGAGGCGCTCGACCCAGTTGAGGGCGGCGAGGCGGAGCTCGGGGAGCGCGGCGGGCCACTGGTTGGGGCCCTGGAGCCACCAGTACGGGGGTTCGCCGGGGCCTGGCACGTGCGCGGGGCGTTCGGCGCCGATGTCGAGCTGGTCGCGCCAGTCGCGGGCGCCGCCGGTGCGCTCGTCGCCGATGCGGGTGTAGCCGCGGAAGTGCGGTGAGTTGATGTTGTCGATGGCGAGCCGGTCGGCCTCGGGCAGCGCGAAGAACGCCCGCATGGCGGAGGTGAGCGCCCGGGTCTCGGCATCGGTGACGCCGTGCCCGACGAGCTGGAAGAAGCCGACATCGTGGGCGGCGGAGTGCAGCTGGGCGTGGAGGAGCCGGCGGGCCTGGGGGCCGCGGTCGGCGGCGGCGAGGTCGACGATGGGGAGCTGCGACGTATAGGTCATGGTGTGCGTCCGCGTGGGGTGTACGGGGCCCGGTCGGCGTTCGGCGGGGTGTGTGCCGGAGGACCGGGGTGGGTGGGCGTCGGTGTCAGGCGGAGGGCCGACAGCCCATGGTCGTGACGCGGAGAAAGTCCACGTGACGACGGCGTACGAGCGAAAGCATGCGCCCAGCGTACTGCGGGGCGCGGACCGTGTATGTGTCCCGGGTCACGGCCCCGGCCCCGGGTCACGGCCCCGGCCCCGGCCCCGGCCCCGGGTCACCCGCCGCTAGCCCAGGGCCTCGTCCACCAGGGCGGCCCATTGGGCGATGACCCGGGCGCGGCGGGGGCGGTCGTCGGTCAGGAGGGTGGCGAGGCCGAGGCCGCGGGCCATGTCGAGGAGGCCCTGGACCGTTTCGCGGACGCCGGGGCGGGACTCGTCGGCGCGGAGGAGTTCCACCGCGATGCGGTGGGACTCGCGGCCGACGCGGGCCTCCAGTTCGGTGACCGGGCCGCGCAGCTGCTCCTCGTTCGAGGCGGCGACCCACAGGTGGAGCGCCGCGCGGAACAGCGGGCCCGTGTAGAGGTCGACCAGGGCGGCGACGACCTCGCGGCGGTTCTCGGCCGGGAGGGCGCGCAGGGCCTGGGAGCGTTCCTCCGCCACGTACTCGACCGCCGCCGTGAAGAGGGCCTCCCGGGTCGGGAAGTGGTGTTGGGCGGCCCCCCGCGAGACCCCGGCCCGCTCGGCCACCACGGAGACGGTGGAGCCCGCCCAGCCGTGTTCGGCCAGGCAGGACACCGCCGCCTCCAGGAGCCGCCGCCGGGTGGCGCGGCTCCTGTCCTGCTGGGGCTGTTTCGGTGGGCTCACCACACCCATTCGGGGTCCCGTCGTTCGAGGAAGGCCGTCATCCCTTCGCGTGCCTCCGCGGAGGCGAACAGCGACGCGGACCGCTGCACCAGCTCCTCCGCGTCCCGTTCGAAGGTCTCCAGGACTTTAGCCGTGACCAGCCGTTTGGACTCGGCCAGGCCCTGCGGCGAGCCCTTGCGCAGCCCGTCGAGGATCCCCTCCAGGGCGTCCTCGCCCGCCGTCACCAGGCCCATGCGCAGGGCCTCCGGCACCCCGAAGCGCTCGCCCGTCAGGTAGTACCGGGCCGCCGCCCGCGGCTCCAGTTTCGGCAGCAGCGTCAGCGAGACGACCGCCGGGGCCACCCCGATCCGTACCTCCGTCAGGGCGAAGTCCGCCTCCGGGGACGCCACCACCACGTCACAGGCGCCGAGCAGGCCGAGACCGCCCGCGCGCGCGTGGCCCCGCACCACCCCCACCACGGGTTTCGGCAGCTCCACGATCTGCCGCAGCAGCGCCACGAAGGAGTACGGATTGGGCGGTGCCTTCAGGTCCGCGCCCGCGCTGAAGGTGGCGCCGGAGTGGGTCAGCACCACCGCCCGTACGCCCGGATCCTTCGCGCACGCCGTCAGCGCCTCGGCGAGGTCGGCGACCAGCGAGGCCGACAGCGCGTTGCGGTTGCCGGGCGCGTCCAGGGTCAGAACAGCGATGCCGCGTTCGCGGGCGACGGAGACCAGGGTCATGAGTTTTCTCGCTCCCTCAGTTCGCGGCGCAGGATCTTCCCCGACGCCGCCCTCGGCACCCCGTCGACGAACTCCACGCGCCGGATCTTCTTGTACGGGGCAACCTGCCCGGCCACGAAGCCGATGATGTCGTCGGCGGACAGGTCGGCCGCATGTGGCTGGCGGACGACGTACGCCTTCGGCACCTCGTTGCCGTCCTCGTCGTACACGCCGATCACCGCCGCGTCGGCCACGCCCTCGTGCGTGAGGAGCAGCGCTTCGAGCTCGGCGGGGGCGACCTGGAAGCCCTTGTACTTGATGAGTTCCTTGACCCGGTCGACGACGAAGAGCCAGCCGTTCTCGTCGACCCGGCCTATGTCGCCCGTGTGCACCCAGCCGTCGGCGTCGATCATGGCGGCGGTGGCGTCGGGGCGGCCGAGGTACCCCTTCATGACCTGCGGGCCCCGGATGGCCACCTCGCCCTCCTGCCCCGGCTCGACGTCCCGTGCCGGGTCGTCGAGGGACAGGATCCGCATCTCGGTGCTGGGCAGGAGCTTGCCGACGGCGCCGGGCGGGGGGTTCACGGCGTCGAGCGGGACGACGTGGGTGCCCGGGGACAGCTCCGTCATCCCGTATGCCTGGCGGACCGGCGGCAGTTTGAGCCGGGCCGAGCAGGCCTCGGCGAGGGAGGCGTCGAGCGGGGCGGCGGCGCTGACGATGTACTCCAGCGAGGAGAGGTCGTAGTCGGCGACCGCCGGGTGCTTGGCGAGCGCGAGGACGATCGGGGGCGCCACGTACAGGCCGTTGATGCGGTGCTTCTCGATGGCGGCGAGGAACTGGTCGAGTTCGAAGCGGGGCAGGACGACGACGGTGGCGCCCTGCCGCAGCGGGGCGTTCATCAGGGCGGTGAGGCCGTAGATGTGGAAGAAGGGCAGGACGGCGAGGATGCGGTCGCCGGGACCCATGGGGATGAAGGGTTCGAGCTGGGCGAGGTTGGTGGCGATCGAGGTGTGGGTCAGCATCACGCCCTTGGGGACGCCGGTGGTGCCGGAGGAGTACGGCAGGGCGGCGATGTCCTCGTCGGGGTCGATGTCGACGAACGGCTCGGGTGTGGTCGTCGCCAGCATCGCCTGGAGGGAGAGGTGCCCCTCGGCCGGGTCCGCCCGGTCGCAGACGAGGATCTCCTCGATGCCGCCGGCGAGTTCGGCGGCCCGGCGGGCGGCCGCGAGCAGCGGGGAGACGGTGACGATCCAGCGCGCGGAGCAGTCGCGGAGCTGCTTGGCGAACTCCTCCGGCGTGGCCAGCGGGTGGACGGTGGTGACGGACGCGCCGGCGCGCGTGGCGGCGTAGAACGCGACCGGGAAGAGCACGGTGTTGGGGCTGTGCAGGGCGAGGACGTCGCCCTTGCGGACACCGGCCTCGGCGAGCCCGGCGGCGATCCGCCGGTGGAACGTGTCGACCTGGGCGTACGTGAGGGTCAGGTCGCCGGTCCCGTCGATGAGGGCCGGGGTGTCACCGTGTTCGGCGGCCCGGCCGAGGACGGCCTCGTGGATGGGCAGGGAGACGGTCGGGACGGGCTCGTACTCGCTGTGGAACACCATGCGTGGCCCCCTGGGAGAGTGGGAAGGTGAGCGCCAGGATCGCGCGGCTCAGTACGACTTGGGGAGACCCAGGGACTGGTGCGACACGTAGTTGAGGATCATTTCGCGGCTGACGGGGGCGATCCGGGCGACGCGGGAGGCCGTGATGAGCTGGGCGAGGCCGAACTCGCGGGTGAGGCCGTTGCCGCCGAGGGTGTGGACGGACTGGTCGACGGCCTTCACGCAGGCTTCGGCGGCGGCGTACTTCGCCATGTTGGCGGCCTCTCCCGCGCCGAGGTCGTCTCCGGCGTCGTAGAGGTGGGCGGCCCTCTGCATCATCAGCCGGGCCAGTTCGAGCTCGATGTGGGCCTGGGCGAGGGGGTGGGCGATGGCCTGGTGGGCGCCGATGGGGGTCTTCCAGACCTGGCGGTCCTTGGCGTAGGCGACGGCCTGGCCGAGCGCGTACCGGCCCATGCCGATCGCGAAGGCGGCGGTCATGATCCGCTCGGGGTTGAGCCCGGCGAAGAGCTGGAGGAGGCCCGCGTCCTCGTCGCCGACCAGGGCGTCGGCGGGGAGGTGGACGTCGTCGAGGGTGAGCTCGAACTGCTTCTCGTGGGCGGCGAGTTCCATGTCGATCCGGCGCCGGCCGAAGCCAGGGGCGTCGCGGGGGACGACGAAGAGGCACGGCTTGAGGTTGCCGGTGCGGGCGTCGGAGGTGCGGCCGACGATGAGGGTGGCGTCGGCGATGTCGACACCGGAGACGAAGACCTTGCGTCCGTTGAGGACCCAGCCCGCCTCGGTCCGGGTGGCGGTCGTGGTGATGCGGTGGGAGTTGGATCCGGCGTCGGGCTCGGTGATGCCGAAGGCCATGGTGCGGCTGCCGTCGGCGAGACCGGGCAGCCAGGCCGCCTTCTGCTCGTCGGTGCCGAACCGGGCGATGACCGTGCCGCAGATGGCGGGTGAGACGACCATCATGAGGAGCGGCGCTCCGGCGGCGCCCAGCTCTTCGAGGACGATGGAGAGTTCGGCCATGCCGCCGCCTCCGCCGCCGTGGGACTCGGGCAGGTTCACGCCGAGGTAGCCGAGCTTGCCGGCCTCGGCCCAGAGGGCGTCGTGGTCGTGGTCGCGGCCGTGGCGGTGGCCGAGGGCGGAGACGGCGGAGCGGAGCGCGGTGTGTTCGGGGGATTCGACGACGGTGCCGGTCATTTCTGGTCCTCCTGTGCATCGGCGGCCGGTGCGGCCTGTACGACGGCGAGCAGGGCGCCGACCTCGACCTGGCGGCCGGGGGCGGCGTGGAGCGCGGTGAGCGTGCCGGAGGCGGGGGCGGTGACGCGGTGCTCCATCTTCATGGCCTCCAGCCAGAGGAGCGGCTGCCCGGCGGTGACGGGGTCGCCGACCGCGAGGCCCTCGGCGACCCGGACGACGGTGCCGGGCATGGGGGCGAGGAGCGAGCCGGGCGCGGTCTGGTCGCGGGGGTCGGGGAAGCGGGGACGTGCGGTGAGGCGGTGGGGGCCGACGTACGCGGTGTCGCCGTGGCGGGCGACCTCGAAGTCCCGTACGACACCGTCGACTTCGAGGCGGACGAGGTGCGGGGTGACGGTGACGGGGCGGACGCCTTCGGGGGCGGTGACGGTGTAGCCGCCGCCGCGGGTGGGGCGGTAGCACACCTCGTGCTCGCCGTACGTCTTCGTCTCGTCCTGCGAGCGGACGTTCCGCCACCCGCCGCCGAACCGGCCCGCTCGCCCGGCCGCGTCCGCGAGCGCGGCGGCGACGGCGGCGTACGCCTCGCCGTCGCGGGCCCGGGTCAGCGCGTCCAGGTTCCGCCCGTAGAAGCCGGTGTCGAGCCGCCCGGGATCCTGGAACTCCGGGTGCCGCAGCGAGGCGACGAGCACGTCCCGATTGGTGACGGGCCCATGGATCCGGGCCCGGTCCAGCGCGTGGGCGAGCTTCCGGACGGCCTCGGCGCGGGTGGGGGCGTGGGCGACGACCTTGGCGAGCATCGGGTCGTAGTGGACGCCGATCGTGTCCCCGGAGGCGTAACCGGTGTCGACCCGGAGGCCCACCGCGCGGAGCCGCGGGCCGTCCGCCGGCGCGGTCCCGGCACCGGCCGCCGCACGGAGCCGCGGGTGCTCCGCCGGCGTGCTGTCGGCATCGGCCGCCGGGGCGCCACGGGCCGCGCCGCCCGCGCGAGGCCACGGGCCGTCCGCCGGCACGGTCCCGGCACCGGCCGCCGCACGGAGCCGCGGGTCCTCCGCACGAAGCCGCGGATCGTCCGCGCGAAGCCGCGGGGCCCCGAAGGCCCGCGGGGTGCCGGTCTCCGGGAACTCCAGCGCGTGCAGCACCCCCGTCTGCGGGGTCCAGGACGTCGCCGGGTCCTCCGCGTAGAGGCGGGCCTCGATCGCGTGGCCCTGGGCGGTGGGGGGTTCCGGCGGCAGGGCGTGGCCCTCGGCGACGGAGAGCTGGAGGGCGACCAGGTCCACCCCGTACACCTCCTCCGTCACCGGGTGCTCGACCTGGAGGCGGGTGTTCATCTCCAGGAAGTGCGCCCGGCCGTCCGCGACGAGGAACTCGACCGTGCCCGCGCCGACGTAGCCGACGGCCTTCGCCGCCGCCACCGACCGCTCGTACAGCTCGTCGAGGAGCGCGGACGGCAGTCCCGGCGCCGGGGCCTCCTCGATGACCTTCTGGTGGCGGCGCTGGAGCGAGCAGTCCCGGGTGCCGAGCGCCCACACCGTCCCCTGCCCGTCGGCGAGGATCTGCACCTCCACGTGCCGGCCGTTCTCGACGTACGGCTCGACGAACACCTCGCCGTCCCCGAAGGCGCTCGCCGCCTCCGCCGAGGCGGCGGCCAGCTCCCCGGGGAGCGCGGCCAGGTCGCGGACGATCCGCATGCCCCGCCCGCCGCCGCCCGCCGCCGCCTTGACCAGGACCGGCAGGTCCGCCTCGGTGACGTCGGTGAGCGGGGCGATTCCCAGCAGCTCCTTCGCCCGCGTCTTCGACGCCATCGACTCGATCGCCTCCGGCGGCGGCCCGATCCACACCAGACCCGCGTCCGTCACCGCCCGCGCGAAGTCGGCGTTCTCGGAGAGGAAGCCGTAGCCGGGGTGGACGGCGTCCGCGCCGGCCGCCAGCGCCGCCTTCACCACGAGGTCGCCGCGCAGGTACGTGTCCGAGGGCGCCGCGCCCGGGAGCCGGACGGCCGCGTCCGCCTCCCGGACGTGCAGGGCGGAGGCGTCCGCGTCCGAGTACACCGCGACCGTCTCGATGCCCAGCTCACGGCACGTACGGAACACCCGGCAGGCGATCTCGCCCCGGTTCGCGACCAGCACAGTCGAAATCATCGGAAGAGGCCTCACATTCGGAAGACGCCGAAGCCGCCGCGCGCGCCCTCGACCGGTGCCGTGTGGATGGCGGACAGGCACAGTCCGAGGACCGTGCGGGTGTCGCGGGGGTCGATGACGCCGTCGTCGTACAGCCGCCCGGAGAGGAACATCGGCAGCGACTCGGACTCGATCTGCGCCTCGACCATCGCGCGCAGTCCGGCGTCCGCCTCGTCGTCGTACGGCTGCCCCTTGGCGGCGGCGCTGGCCCGCGCCACGATCGAAAGGACGCCGGCGAGCTGCTGCGGGCCCATCACGGCCGACTTGGCGCTCGGCCAGGCGAAGAGGAAGCGCGGGTCGTAGGCCCGGCCGCACATGCCGTAGTGCCCGGCGCCGTACGACGCCCCCGTCAACACGCTCAGATGCGGCACCCGGGAGTTCGACACGGCATTGATCATCATCGCGCCGTGCTTGATGATGCCGCCCTGTTCGTACTCCCTGCCGACCATGTAGCCGGTGGTGTTGTGCAGGAAGACCAGCGGGATGTCGCGCTGGTTGGCGAGCTGGATGAACTGCGCCGCCTTCTGCGACTCGGCCGAGAAGAGCACCCCTTGGGCATTGGCGAGGATGCCCACCGGGTAGCCGTGCAGCGCGGCCCAGCCGGTCACCAGGCTCGGCCCGTACAGCGGCTTGAACTCGTCGAAGTCCGAGCCGTCCACGATCCGGGCGATCACCTCGCGCGGGTCGAACGGCGTCCTCAGGTCCCCCGGCACGATCCCGAGCAGCTCGTCCTCGTCGTACTTCGGCGGCTCCGCGAGACCCTTCGGATCCGGGTGCGCCTTGCGGTGGTTGACCCGGGCGACGATCCGGCGCGCCTGGCGGAGCGCGTCCGGCTCGTCGACGGCGTAGTGGTCGGCGAGGCCGGAGGTGCGGGCGTGCATCTCGGCGCCGCCGAGCGACTCGTCGTCGCTCTCCTCCCCCGTCGCCATCTTCACCAGCGGCGGACCGCCGAGGAAGACCTTCGACCGCTCCTTGATCATCACCGTGTGGTCGGACATGCCGGGGACGTACGCCCCGCCGGCCGTCGAGTTGCCGAAGACGACCGCGATCGTCGGGATCCCGGCGGCGGAGAGCCGGGTGATGTCCCGGAACAGCGCCCCGCCGGGGATGAAGATCTCCTTCTGGGACGGCAGGTCGGCGCCGCCGGACTCGACGAGCGCGATGCACGGCAGCCGGTTGGCGTACGCGATCTCGTTCGCCCGCAGGGCCTTCTTCAGCGTCCACGGGTTGGAGGCCCCGCCCCGTACGGTCGGGTCGTTGGCGGTGATGAGGCATTCGACGCCCTCCACCACCCCGATACCGGTCACGATCGAGGCGCCCACCGGATAGTCGCTGCCCCAGGCGGCGAGCGGCGACAGTTCGAGGAAGGGCGTGTCGGGGTCGACGAGCAGCTCGATCCGCTCGCGGGCGAGGAGCTTTCCGCGCTTGCGGTGCCGTGCGACGTACTTCTCGCCGCCTCCGGCGAGCGCCTTGGCGTGTTCCGCGTCGAGCGCGCCGAGCTTGTCGAGCATGGCGGCGCGGTGCGCGGCGTACTCCGGTCCGCCGGTGTCGAGGGCGGAGGCGAGGACGGTCACAGGAGTTCCTCCGGTACGTCGAGTTCACGGGCGCGGAGCCATTCGCCGAGGGCCTTGGCCTGCGGGTCGAAGCGGGCCTGGGAGGCGACGCCCTCCCCGAGGAGTCCGGTCACGACGAAGTTCACCGCCCGCAGGCCGGGCAGGTCGTGGCGTACGACGGGCAGTCCCGCGGTCTCCGGGAGGAGGGCGCGCAGCCGCTCCACGGTGAGGGTGTGGGCGAGCCAGCGCCATTCCCGGTCCGTACGGACCCAGACGCCGATGTTCGCGTCCCCTCCCTTGTCGCCGCTGCGGGCCCCGGCGACCCGCCCGAGGGGCACCCGGCGCGTGGGCCCGGGAGGCAGGGGCTCGGGGAGCGGGGGCGGGTCGACCGGCGCCAGTTCACGGGTGTGCGGCGGTACGGGGACGGGGACGCGGGTCCCGTCGGGCAGCACGGCGGTGTGCGGGACGTCGGCGGCCGCTACGGACGCGGCCTCGAAGACGCCGTAGGGCGCGCCCTTGCCGGGCGGCGCGGTGACGTGGAAGCCGGGGTAGCTGGCGAGGGCGAGCTCGATGACGGCGCCGCTCAGCGCGCGGCCGACGGCCTCCGGGCCGGGGTCGCGGACCACGAGCCGGAGCAGGGCGCTCGCGGTCTCCTCGGTCGCGGCATCGGGCCGGTCGGTGCGGACCAGCTCCCAACGCACCTCTGCGGGCCGGGACTTGGCCCGACCGAAGGCGTCCTCGAGCTGGTCCTGGACGAGCCGGGCCTTCGCCTCGATGTCGAGGCCGGTGAGGACGAGGACGACCTCGTTGCGGAAGCCGCCGAGGCGGCAGCGGCCGGCCTTGAGGGTGGGCGGCGGCGCCTCGCCGCGTACGCCGCTGATCCTGACCCGGTCGGGGCCGTCCTGGGTGAGCCGTACGGTGTCGAGCCGGGCGGTGACGTCGGGTCCCGCGTACCGGGCGCCGGCCGTCTCGTACAGGAGCTGCGCGGTGACCGTGCCGACGTCGACGAGCCCGCCCGTACCGGCGTGCTTGGTGATGACGGAGGTGCCGTCGGGGTGGATCTCGGCGAGGGGGAAGCCGGGGCGGCGCACGTCGTGGTCCCGGAAGAAGGCGTAGTTGCCGCCGGTGGCCTGGGCGCCGCACTCCAGGACGTGTCCGGCGACGACGGCGCCCGCGAGGCGGTCGTGGTCGGCGGGCTCGGTGGGGTCCCAGCCGAAGAACCACTGGGCGGGGCCGGTGACGAGGGCGGCGTCGGTGACGCGGCCGGTGACGACCACGTCGGCGCCCGCGGCGAGACAGGCGGCGATGCCGGCGCCGCCGAGGTAGGCGTTGGCGGCGAGGACTCCGTCCTCCGGGGGCAGCCGGTCGCCCTCGACATGGGCGATCCGGGCCGGGACGCCGAGACGGTCGGCGAGGGCGCGCAGGGCGTCGGCGAGGCCGGCGGGGTTGAGGCCGCCCGCGTTGGTGACGATCTTCACCCCTCGCTCGTGGGCGAGGCCGAGCCCCTGCTCCATCTGGCGCAGGAAGGTTTTCGCGTAACCGGCGCCGGGGTCCTTCAGGAGGTCGCGGCCGAGGATGAGCATGGTCAGTTCGGCGAGGTAGTCGCCGGTGAGGACGTCGAGCTCCCCGCCGGTGAGCATCTCCTCGACGGCGTCGAAGCGGTCGCCGTAGAAGCCGGACGCGTTGCCGATACGGAGGATCACCGGGCCCCCCGGGCGGGGCGGCCGGGGCCGGCCGGGCCGGCGAAGGCCTGGGCGATCGACAGCCAGCGCTCGGCGCCGGCGCCCTCGGCCCGCAGGGCGGTGTCGTCCCGGTGGACGCGCTGGGTGACGAGGAGGCAGAAGTCGAGGGCGGTCCCGCGGATCCGCTGGGCCGCGTCCGGGGGCCCGTACACCCACTCCTCGCCGTCGGGGGCGATCAGCTCCACCCGGAACGGCTCGGCCGGGGCCGTGATCCCCCGTACGAGATAGGCGTAGTCGCGGGCCCGGACGCCGATCCAGGCCACGTGCCGGAGCCGGTCGGTGGGTTCGCGGACGACACCGAGGGCGTCGGCGACGTCCTGGCCGTGCGCCCAGGTCTCCATGAGCCGGGCGGTGCCCATGGAGGTGGCGCTCATGGGCGGCCCGTACCAGGGGAAGCGGGCGCCGGGCGGGGCCTCGCGCAGCGCGCGCTGGAGCTGTTCGCGTCCGGCGCGCCAGCGGGCGAGCAGCTCGTGGGGCGGGAGCGCGGCGCCCTCCTCGGCGCCCTCGTCGACGAAGGTGTCGGGGGTGGCGAGGGCCTTCTCGGTCTCGGCGGCGAAGGCGTCCGGGTCGGTGGCGGCGAGCAGGGCCGCCCGGTCGGTCCAGGCGAGATGGGCGATCTGGTGGGCGACGGTCCAGCCTTCGGCGGGGGTCGGAGCGGCCCATTGCGCACCGCTCAGCCCGTCGACCAGCCGGTCGACTTCCTCGCTCTCGCCGCGCAGGTCGTCGAGGACGACGGCAGGGTCGGACACGGTGCGCTCCCCTCGGGCAGGGTGGGACACGGGCGGGCCTGTGCCGAGGAGCATGGCAGCGGCCCGCAAAACAAGCAAGCGTGCTTGCTTGGAAATCTGGGAGGCGTCCGGGATTGAATGAGGCATGACTGCGATGAAGCGAACTGACGTACGGGCGGGGCGGGTTCTGGTGGTCGGCGGCTACGGCGCCGTGGGGGCCACGGTCACCGCCACCCTCGGCGAGTGGTTCCCGGGCCGGATCGTGCCGGGGGGCCGGAGCCGCGGCGCACGCGTCGACGTCCGCGACCCGGAGGGCTTCGGCCGGGTCCTGGACGGCCTCGGCGACGTGGTGGCGGTCGTGCTGTGCGTGGAGCCGCCCGACGCGCGGGTCGCCGGGCTCTGCCTGGAGCGCGGGATCCACGTGGTCGACGTCTCGGCCGACCGGGCGCTCCTCGACGGGGTGGCCGCGCACCACGACCTGGCGGTGGCGAGCGGCGCGACCGCCGTCCTGAGCGTGGGCGTCGCGCCCGGCCTGACCAACCTGCTGGCCCACCGCGCGCACACGGCCGTGGGCGGGGCGCGGCGGCTGGATCTCACCGTGCTGCTCGGCTCGGGCGAGCGGCACGGCGAGGACGCCGTCCGCTGGACCCTGGACAGTCTGGTGGAACCGGCGCCTCGGGGCGGTGCGGCCGTCCGGGTCGGGCTGCCGGGGTTCGGGATGCGCAGGGCCCACGCGTTCCCGTTCTCCGACCAGTTCACCCTGGCCCGCACGCTCGGGGTGCCGGAGGTCACCACCCGCTTCTGCCTGGACTCGCGGCCCCTGACGGCGGCGCTCTTCGCCCTGCGCGGCACCGGACCACTGCGCGCCGCCCACGCCCGGCCGGCCCTGCGCCGGCTCCTGACCGACTCCGTCCGCCGGGTCCACCTGGGCGGCGACGGCTTCGCCCTGCGCGCCGACGCCTACGGTGACGGTGACGGTGACGGTCGCCGGGTCTCGTACGCCCTGACCGGCAACGGCCAGAGCCGCGCCAGCGGCCTCGTCACCGCCCACGTCACCCGCGCCCTCCTCACCGGCACCCTCCCACCCGGAACCCACCACATCGAGCACCTCCCGCCACTCGCCCACATCCCGGAGGCACTCACGACGGATGGCGTGCGGGTGTACCGAAGGTCCCGCTGAGGGCGGGTCGCGGGGGTCAGGTCCCCGCGCGGGGCCGGCGCATCTGTGTGCGGACCGCGCCCATGCTCGCGGCGATGACCAGGGAGATGGCGAGCGCGTCCGTCACGGACATGGCCTGGTGGAGGACGAGGAAGCCGGCCGTCGCCGCGATGGCCGGTTCCAGGCTCATCAGGATCGCGAAGGTGGGTGCGGGGAGACGGCGCAGGGCGAGGAGTTCGAGGGTGTAGGGCAGGACGGAGGACATCAGCGCGACGGCGAGGCCGAGGCCGATCGTCGACGGTACGAGGAGCTTCTCGCCCGCCTCCACGATGCCGAAGGGCAGACTCAGCACGGCGCCGAACGCCATGGCGAGCGCCAGCCCGTCCGCCTGCGGGAAGCGGCGGCCGGTACGGGCGGAGAAGACGATGTACGTCGCCCACATCGCGCCCGCCGCGAGCGCGAAGGCCGCGCCCACCGGGTCCAGCCGGTCGAAGCCGCCACCGCTGAGCAGCACGACACCGCCGAGGGCGAGCCCGGCCCAGAGCAGGTTCACCAGCCGACGGGAGGCGATCACCGAGAGGATCAGCGGGCCGAGGACCTCCAGGGTCACGGCGGCGCCCAGCGGGATCCGGTCGGCGGCCTGGTAGAAGAGGATGTTCATGCCCGCCATGGCGGCACCGAAGGCGACGATCGTGCCCCAGTCGGCGCGGCCGTAGCCGCGCACCTTCGGGCGGCAGACGATCAGCAGGACGGCCGCGGCGAGCACGAGCCGGAGCGTGACGACGCCGAGGGCGCCCGCGCGGGGCATGAGCAGGACGGCGAGGGCGGAGCCGAACTGTACGGAGAGACCACCGGCGACCACGAGCGCGACGGGCCCCAGGCGGGTCGCCCGGCCGCCGGGAGCGTCCGCGGCCGCTGCCGGGCCGGCCGCCGCCTCGGGTACGGAGACGGCGGCGATGTCCTTGACCGGGCTGTCCACCGGCTCACTCCCTTGCGTGGTGCGGTCCCTCGGAGACTGACTGGACTGACTGAACTGACTCCCGAGCATAGTTCATCAGACTGGACTGTCGGTCCATAATAATGCACTCACCCGCTCGTCAACCGGGTCCCGCCTCTCACGCTACGAGCCACCGCGCGGCGGGTGAAATGCCGATTGGGCTGCGCTTATGCTCCGGACGCATGGGCATCGAGCTGCGTCATCTCCGCTGCTTCCTCGCCATCGCCGAGGAGGGCAACGTGACCAGGGCGGCGGCCCGGCTCCACCTCACGCAGCCCGCCGTCTCCCGCACGCTTGCCGCCCTGGAGAAACATCTCGGGGTCCGGCTCGTCGACCGCTCCACCCACCACCTCGCCCTCACCGCCGAAGGCCGCGCCTTCCTGGACCGGGCGGCCGCGGCGGTCACCGCCTTCGACGCCGCCCTCGACCCCGAACGGCTCCGCCACCGGCCGCTCCGGGTGGGGTACGCGTGGTCGGCGCTCGGCCCGTACACCACCCCCCTGCTCCGCCGCTGGCAGCGCGAGCACCCCGGGACGCCGCTGGAACTCCTCCGCGTCGACGACCGCACGGCGGGCCTCGTCCGGGGCGAGGTGGACGCGGCGCTGCTCCGGGGGCCGGTGGACGCGCCGGGCCTCGCGACCGCCGAGCTGACGGCCGAGACCCGGGTCGCCGCCGTCCCCGCCGACAGCCCGCTCGCCGGTCGTTCGGCGGTGCTGCTCGCGGACCTCGCCGGCGAGATGGTCGTCCTCAACACCGTCTCCGGCACGACGACCCTCGACCTCTGGCCGCGCGCCCACCGCCCGTCCGGCACGCTGACCGTCGGCAACACCGACGACTGGCTGACGGCGATCGCGGCGGGCCGGGGCGTCGGCGTCTCCTCCGCCTCCACGGCCGCGATGCACCCGCACCCGGGCGTGACCTACCGCCCCCTGACGGACGCGCCGCCCGTCCCGCTGGTCCTGGCCTGGCGGGACGCCGCCCCGCACCCGGCGATCGGGGCGCTGGTGACCCTGGCCCGCGCGATCACCCGGGAGGCCTGACCCAAGGCCTCCCGGCCTGCCCGCGCGATCACCCGGGAGGCCCGACCCGAGTCCGGCCTCCCGGCCCGACCGTGCCCGGCCGCACTCCCCCTCACGGCTCCCGCGC
This sequence comes from Streptomyces sp. NPDC015346, assembly GCF_043078785.1. Taxonomy (NCBI): domain Bacteria; kingdom Bacillati; phylum Actinomycetota; class Actinomycetes; order Kitasatosporales; family Streptomycetaceae; genus Streptomyces; species Streptomyces sp. NPDC015346. The sequence goes on from NZ_JBIBTW010000004.1 coordinate 593,176, forward strand.
CGGCAGCGCCTCCGCCAGCACCTCCGCCACATGCCGTCCCTGCCCGTCCGTCAGGTGGTCGATCTGCGTGCGGCAGGAGAAGCCGTCGGCCAGGACGAGCGCGTCCGCGCCGGCCGACCGCAGCGCCGGCAGGAGTTGGTCCTCCGCGCAGGCCACCGACACCTCGTAGTGACCGGGTTCGAATCCGAAGTTCCCCGCCAGGCCGCAGCAGCCGCCGCTCAGCTCGCCGGTCAGACCGGCCCGCTCCCGCAGCCGCCGCTCGGCCGCGTCGCCGAGGACCGCGTGCTGGTGGCAGTGCGTCTGGCCGACCACCTCGCGGTCCAGGCGCGGCGGGTCCCAGGTGGGCGCGAACTCCTCGATCGCCTGGGCGAAGGTCCGTACGGAGGAGGCCAGTCGGCGGGCCCTCGGGTCGTCGGGCAACAGCTCCGGCAGGTCCGTCCGCAGGGTCGCCGCGCAGGAGGGTTCGAGGACGACCACCGGACCGGGCGCGTACTCCATGACGTCGAGCGTGGAGCGCATGACCTTGCGCGCCCGGTCCAGCTGCCCGGTGGAGACGTAGGTGAGTCCGCAGCAGACCCGGCCGGGCGGCAGCCCGACCCGGACGCCCGCCGCCTCCAGGACCCGTACCGCCGAGCGCCCGACGTGCGGGGCGAGGTGGTTGGTGAAGGTGTCGGGCCACAGCAGCACGTCGGAGGGCGTCTCCAGACGGGTGCCGAACCAGGAGACGAACGTGCGGGACGCGACGCGCGGAAGCTCCCGCTCCGGAGTGCCCCCCGCCAGGCGGGCGGCGAAGGGCAGGGCGCGGCCGAGGTTGAGCGCCGGGCCGAACCAGCGCAGCCACTGCGGCAGCCGGCCCATCGTGACGTGCGACCACGGCCGTCGCCTGCCCTCGTAGTGCCGGTGCAGGAACTCCGCCTTGTACGCGGCCATGTCGACGCCCACCGGGCAGTCGCTGCGGCAGCCCTTGCACGCGAGGCAGAGGTCGAGCGCCTCGCGGACCTCCTCCGAGCGCCAGCCGTCGGTGACGACCTCCCCGAGGGCCATCTCGTGCAGCAGCCGCGCCCGGCCCCGCGTGGAGTGCCGTTCCTCCCCCGTGGCGCGGTACGAAGGACACATCACGCCCGGCCCCGCGCTCGGGCCCGCCACCCGGCACTTGGCGACCCCGACGCACCGCGCCACCCCGGGCACGACCACCGGCAGCCCCGATCGCCCGTCTGCCGGCCCCAGGGCCTCCAAGCGCAGCCCCTCGAAGCGCAGCCCGGAGTCCAGCGGCTTCGGCCGCACCAGGATCCCCGGGTTCAGGCCGCCCTCCGGATCCCACAGGTCCTTGACCTCCCCGAAGAGGCCGACCAGCTCGGGCCCGTACATCTTCGGCAGCAGCTCCGCCCGCGCCTGCCCGTCGCCGTGCTCGCCCGACAGCGATCCGCCGTGCGCGATGACCAGGTCCGCGACCGCCTCGGAGAACTCCCGGAAGCGGCCGACCCCGGTGTCCGTCCACAGGTCGAAGTCGATCCGGACGTGGACGCAGCCGTCGCCGAAGTGTCCGTACGGCGTGCCCCGCAGACCGTACGAGGCGAGCAGCGCCCGGAACTCCCGCAGGTACGCCCCGAGGCGCGCCGGCGGCACCGCGCAGTCCTCCCAGCCGGGCCAGGCCGCACCGCCCCAGGGCATCCGGGTCGCCGTGCCGGCCGCGTCCTCGCGGATCCGCCAGAGCGCCCGCCGCTCGGCCGGCTCCGTCACGACGGTCGCGTCCAGCGCGTCCGCCGCCCGCACCAGCGCCCGGGCCGCGCTCTCCCCGTCCGTCTCGACGAAGAGCCAGGCGCCGCCCCGGGGGAGCAGCATCCGCTCGGGGCCCGGCACGAGGTCGTCCGCCATCCCCTCGACCGTCAGCGGCCCGTACGGCAGGAGTCCCGCCGCCGCGTCGGCCGCCGCGCTCTCGTCCGGGTAGCCGAGGACGGCGAGGACGGGCGCCGACGGTGCCTTCACCAGGCGTACGGTCGCCTCGGTCAGCACGCCGAGCGTGCCCTCGCTGCCGCAGTAGAAGCGGGCCACGTCCGCGCCCCGCTCCGGCAGCAGCGCGTCGAGGGCGTAGCCGGAGATCCGGCGCGGCAGGCCGGCCGGGTAGCCGGTCCGCAGCGCGCCGAGGTTCCGGCCGACGAGGTCGCGCAGTCCGGCGGGCGCGCCCCGCCAGTCGGGTCCGAGGCGCAGTTCCGTCCCCCGGTAGGTGAGGACGTCGAGGCCGAGGACGTTGTCGGCGGTCGTGCCCCAGGCCACGGAGTGCGCCCCGCACGCGTTGTTGCCGATCATGCCGCCGAGCGTGCAGCGGCTGTGGGTGGAGGGGTCGGGGCCGAAGGTGAGCCCGTGCGGGCGGGCCGCCTCGCGCAGCCGGTCCAGGACGAGGCCGGGCTGGACGACGGCCGTGCGCGCCTCGGGGTCCAGGGAGACGAGCGCGCGCATGTGGCGGGTGAAGTCGAGCACGACGCCGGTGCCCGTGGCCTGGCCCGCGATCGAGGTACCCCCGCCCCGGGCGACCACCGGTACCCCGTACGAGCGGCAGACGGACAGGGCGGCCGCCACGTCCGCCGCGTCGCGCGGGGCGACCACACCCAGCGGCACCCGGCGGTAGTTGGACGCGTCCATCGTCGCCAGGGCCCGCGCCGTGGTGCCGAAGTCGATGTCTCCGGCCAAGGCCGCGCGCAGCGCCGCCGCCAGCTCCGGGTGCTCCTTGTCGTACGTGTCCTGATGGCGCTCGTCGTGCCGCGCGTGGTGCCGCTCGTGGTGCTGCTCGGGGTGCTCCTCGTGTTTTCCCACCAGCTCAGGATGTCTCACCTGTCGTCTCATCCGGCGGACATCGTCCGCCGTCGGCCCTTCCGACCGGATACGCTCCGCCTCGTGGCTGAGATCCGGATTCCCGCTGACATCAAGCCCGCCGACGGCCGTTTCGGCGCGGGCCCCTCCAAGGTGCGTACGGAGGCGCTGGACGCCCTGGCCGCCACCGGCACCTCCCTCCTCGGTACGTCCCACCGCCAGGCACCGGTCAAGAACCTGGTCGGCGAGGTACGTGCCGGAGTGCGCGACCTCTTCTCGCTGCCCGAGGGCTACGAGGTGATCCTGGGCAACGGCGGTTCGACCGCCTTCTGGGACATCGCGACCCACGGGCTGATCGAGAACAAGTCGCAGCACCTGAACTTCGGCGAGTTCTCCTCCAAGTTCGCGAAGGCCGCGAAGCTGGCCCCCTGGCTGGCCGAGCCGACCGTGATCTCCTCCGACCCGGGTACGCACCCGGAGCCGCGGGCCGAGGCGGGCGTCGACGTCTACGCGTTCACCCACAACGAGACCTCGACCGGTGTCGCCGCCCCCGTGAAGCGGGTCGCGGGCGCCGACGAGGGCGCGCTGGTCCTGGTCGACGCGACCTCCGGCGCGGGCGGCCTCCCGGTCGACATCACCGAGTCGGACGTCTACTACTTCGCGCCGCAGAAGTCCTTCGCCGCCGACGGCGGTCTGTGGCTGGCGGCGTTCTCCCCGGCCGCGCTGGAGCGGGCGAAGAGGATCCACGAGTCGGGCCGTCACATCCCGGAGTTCTTCTCCCTCCCGACGGCGATCGACAACTCGCTGAAGAACCAGACGTACAACACCCCGGCGCTCGCGACCCTCTTCCTGCTCAACGAGCAGCTGAAGTGGATCAACAGCCAGGGCGGTCTCGACTGGGCCGTGGCCCGCACCCGCGAGTCGTCCCAGGCCCTGTACGGCTGGGCCGAGGAGTCGAAGTACGCGACGCCGTTCGTCACGGACACGGCCAAGCGCTCGCAGGTCATCGGCACGATCGACTTCTCCGACGAGATCGACGCGGCGGCGGTCGCGAAGGTGCTGCGCGCCAACGGCATCGTGGACACCGAGCCGTACCGCAAGCTGGGCCGCAACCAGCTGCGGATCGCGATGTTCCCGGCGGTCGACCCGGCGGACGTGCGGGCGCTGACGGCCTGCATCGACTACGTGATCGAGAAGCTGTAGCGCCGGTAGGCACGAGTGGTACGAAGGACCCGCATCGACCGTGGTCGATGCGGGCCCTTCGCCATGACGCGGTGGCCTGGGGTCGGGGGCCCGGAGGCCGGGGGGTCGGGGGCCCGGGGGCCGGAGGCCGGGGCCCCCGAGGCCTGGAGACCGGGGGCCGGAGGCCCGGGGGCTCGTCAGCCGCGTCGCAGGAGGCGCTTGCCGCCGATGACGAGGGCGGTGGCGAGGCCGAGGACGACGATCCCGAGGCCGAAACCGCCCGAGTCGCCGTCGGCGGCCCCGGGCGGCCCGGACCGCGAGGGACCCGGGGTCGGAGCGGTGGCCTGGCCGCCGCCGCTCCCCGGCGGCCGCGCCCGCTCCACCTCCACCTCCACCCGCACGACCCGGCTGTTCTTCCCCTCCGAGCCGAACATCAGCGCCGAGCCGTCTCTCGTGTACGTCACCGACTCGGCCTGCCCCTGGAAGGGCGCCCCCACGGGCTCGCCGTCGTCGCCGAGCCGGCCGTCCTGCCACGCGTAGGACCGGGCGCTGAAGTAGCCGCGCAGGACGAGCTTCCCGCCGTCCGGCGAGAAGGCGCCGTCCGTCACCCAGGGGACGTCGTCGACGCGCCGGAAGACGTTCGTCCCGGCCGTCGAGAGCCGCTCGGGGCCCGCGTAAAGACCGCCGCTGTTCTCGTTCTTGCTCGCGATGTAGACCCGGCCGGTCTTCGGATGGACCATCAGCGCCTCGGCGTTCCGCGGCCCGTCGGCGTACTTCACGTCGTACTGCCTGGCCTGGACGGTCTGGTCCTTCAAGGTTTTCGGCTCGGGGAAGCGATAGATCCAGACGTGGTCCCACGTGCCGTCGCGGTTGTCGCCGATGTCGCCGACGTAGATGTCGCCGTCCGGGCCGACCGAGACGGCCTCCATGTCCCGGGGCGTGCCGACGCCCTTCATCGTGAGCGTCGCGACCGTCTCGCCGGTACGGGAGTCGACGCCGTAGATCAGCGGCGCGTCCTGGTCGTTGTGCGTCCAGTAGATCCCGGGGTGGGCGCGGCTGGCGGCGAGGCCGCTGGACTCGGTGATCCGGGGATCCTTGATCGTGAAGTCCCGGTCGGCCTCCGCGGCCCCGGCCGGCGCGGCGGCGCAGAGCAGGACGAGGGCCGCGGCACCGGAGGCGTACAGCGAGGCGGACAGGAACGGGCGCATGCGCTCAAGCCTGCCACGGCGGCGGCCGGAGCCGCCCTCGCGCATCGTGTCGGGGATCACGTCGCAGCCCGCCGTCGCCGTCGGTGATGATGGTCGCCATGCGTTTCATGTTCGTCGGCGACAGCTGCACCATCGGACGGGCCGGCGACCACACCTGGCGCTACCGGATGTGGCGGCACCTCGAATCGGCCCTGCCCGGGCGGTACGAGATCGTCGGCCCGCGCACCGCGCTCTACGACACGGCCGCCGACGCGCCCCTCTCGCACGACTACGCCGACCCGGCGTTCCCCGCACCCGCCCGACGCCATCTGGCCGGCTGGGGCGAGGGATGGCTGCACATGGCGCCGCTGATCGGCGAGGCGGTCGCCACGGCGGAGGCGGACGTGCTGCTGGTCTCGCTGGGCCTGATAGACCTCGGCTTCTACACCGACAGCGACCAGACGGCCGCGAACGTCCGCGCCTTCGTGGCCGCCGCGCGCGCGGCGAACCCGCGTGTCAGGGCCGTGCTGATGCCGGTCATCCCGAACGTGCGGGCCGAGTCCGACGCCCCCTTCGCCGCCGAGTGCGCCCGTTTCAACGAGCTGCTTGCGAAGGCGGTCGCGGACCTGGACACGGCCGCCTCGCCGCTGCTGCTCGCGACGGCCCCGGACCCGTACGACCTGCGCACGGACACCTACGACGGCACCCACCCCGGCCCGACGGGCGAACACAAGCTGGCGGCCGCCTTCGCGGACGCGATGTACCAGGCGTGGGGGCTGGGTTCCCCTTACGGGGAACGTCCGTAGAGGGCCTCCCACGTCCTCGGGCCTCAGGCCGGGCCGTGGCCGTACATCGCCGCGATCGACTGGGCGACCGCGTCGCCGTTCCCGTCCCGGCCCGTCTCGTTCGCCCAGAGGTACCAGGGCAGCCTCTGGTGAAGGAGCGTCACCCCCGAGGGCTCCAGCAGGCCCCCCACCGTACGGTCCGTGCCGTCGCACGCCGTCGCCCCGCCCGTCGTCGCGTACAGGTCGACGAAGTGCGCGCCGTGGCGCTTGGAGACCTTGGCCATCAGGGCGTTGAGCGGGGCCTGGACCTTCTCGTCGAGAAGGGGCCACGCGTCTTCCGGCACGTCCCCGAGGGGTTTGCCGCCGTCCGGGAGGGCCGCGCGGCAGCGCGTACGGTCCTTCGGGACGAGCCGGGGATAGCCGACCAGGACCGTGTCCGCCGACGGGGACTCGCTGCGGATCTCCGAGAAGAGCTTGTCGAGGTCCTTCTCCGTCCGCTCGAACCGGTCCGCCAGCCAGGCCTTGCCCGCGCCCGCCGTGAAGTACGAACGGCACCCGCGGGCGGGGGAGTCGGCGTCCACCGGCGCGTCCGGCAGATGCGCGCCGTCCGTCCCGCGCAGCCGCGCCGAACACTGCTTCAGGACCCGGCCGAGGCCGGCCGTCCCGGCTCCCAGGGACGCGATCACCAGCTTCGTCTCCTTCTTCAGCGCCCGCTTCTGCGGCACCGCCGTCATGCCGCCGCCGAGGTCCTGCTCCTCCCAGACGTGGTGGAGCGCGGCACCCGCGCAGGACACGTCCGCCGTGATGTCGAGGAGGATCGACTGGTCGGCGAGCTGGTCCTCGATCACGTCCGGCAGGTTCTCCGCCGCGCGGACGCAGAGCAGCGCGCCCTGGTCCACGGGTGCGATGCCGTATCCGCCGATCGAGGCGTCACCGAGGAAGACGGTCGGGATCTTCGCGGGGTTGGGCGGGTTGGGCGGGTTCGGGGGCGGGGCGGCCGCCACCGCGAGGAGCACGGCCGCGACCGCGCACACCGCCGTCCGCACCCTCGCCCCCGGACCCGCGACCGGTCGGGCACCCGCTTGACGCATTGCTCGCATGAGATGACCCTTCACACCGGAGGCGGGAGGCATGCGAGAGGTCCCTCGATAGCGGGGCGCGCGGGCGCCGACTCCGGCGCGCGAGCGGGAGCACTTTCACGGACAGCAGTTGGTTCAGGCCGCGCGGGTGAGGCGGTTCGCGAAGGTCGACACCGTGTACGTACCGATGCCGAGGACGACCTCCAGGGCGTTCTGGCGGGTGTAGCCGTACGCGTGGAAGGCGTCCAGTTCGGCGTCCGTCACCGCACCCGAGGAGGCGAGGACCTGGAGGGTGAACTTCCGTACGGCCTCCAGGCGTTCGTCGTCGGCGGCCGGGCCCAGGGCGGCGAGCTTCGCCTCGTGCATGTCGACGCACAGGTGGCACTGGTTGCGGGCGGCGACGGTCAGGATGACGGTCTCGCGGGAGTGGGCGTCCAGGGTGGTGGACTCGAAGATCTCGCTGAGCTTGAGGAAACCGTCGAGCGTGTGCGGAGACTCCTTCAGGAGGGCTACGGCGCCGGCCGTGCGGGCGGACAGGTCATGGGTGTCGTGGGGCAAGGCTTCTCCTGGCATGCGAAAGAGAGCGACATAGAATGGACAACATGGTTGACCGTGATGGCGAGAAGAACGTAAACCAGGTTGTCGATGATGGCAAGGGATATGAGCTGCCACTGCTCCTCTTCGCCGGCTTCCGCACCCTCATCGACCGGCTCCACGCCGAACTCGCCCGCCAGGGACACCCCGGCCTCCGCCCGGCCCACGGCTTCGCCATGCAGGCCATCGGCGTCGACGGCGCCACCGCCAGCGACATCGGGCGACGGCTCGGCGTCTCCAAGCAGGCGGCCGGCAAGACCGTCGACCGGCTCCTCGCCCTCGGGTACGCCGAGCGCGCCGACGACCCCGCCGACGCCCGCCGCAAGCTCGTCCGCCTCACCCCGCGCGGCGACGACGCCCTCGCCCGCTCCGCGGCCGTCTTCGACGAGCTGCGCGCGGAGTGGGCCGCCGCCCTCGGCCCGGCGCGGGTCCGGGACATGGAGGCGGCCCTGCGGACCGTCGTACCGGCGGAGACGACGTACCGGCTGGACGCGACGAGCTGGCTGGGCGGCGCCTAGGTCGTGTCCGGAAAGCCTCGCCGATCATGCCGGGCTCGCGTGCCCAGGCGCCGCCCGCCCGGTCCGCCTTACCAGGCGAACGCCTCCGGGGACGGGCCCGGGCCCGGGAAGATCTCGTCGAGGGAGGCCAGGAGCTCCTCGCTCAGCTCCAGCTCCAGCGCGCGCAGGGCACTCTCCAACTGCCCCGCCGTGCGCGGGCCGACGATCGGGCCGGTGACGCCCGGGCGGGTGAGCAGCCACGCCAGAGCCGTCTCCCCGGGCTCCAGGCCGTGCTTGTCCAGGAGGTCCTCGTACGCCTGGAGCCGGGACCGCATCGCCGGGTCGGCCAGCGCCTCGGCCGCCCGGCCCGTGGCGCGCCGGCCGCCCTCGGTCTCCTTCCTGATGACGCCGCCGAGCAGGCCGCCGTGGAGCGGGGACCAGGGGATGACCCCGAGGCCGTAGTCGCGCGCGGCCGGGACGACCTCCATCTCGGCGCGGCGCTCGACGAGGTTGTAGAGGCACTGTTCGCTGACGAGCCCGACCATCCCGCGCCGGGCGGCGGTCTCGTTCGCCTGGGCGATCTTGTAACCGGGGAAGTTCGACGATCCCGCGTAGAGGATCTTCCCCTGCTGGATCAGGACGTCGACGGCCTGCCAGATCTCCTCGAAGGGGGTGTGGCGGTCGATGTGGTGGAACTGGTAGAGGTCGATGTAGTCCGTGCCGAGCCGCTTGAGCGAACCCTCCACGGCCCGGCGGATGTTGAGCGCCGAGAGCCGGTCGTGGTTGGGCCACGCGTCCCCGTCGGCGGCCATGTTGCCGTAGACCTTGGTGGCCAGGACCACCTTGTCGCGGCGGTCCGCGCCCCCGGCGAACCAGCTTCCGATGATCTCCTCGGTGCGGCCCTTGTTCTCGCCCCACCCGTAGACGTTGGCCGAGTCGAAGAAGTTCAGACCCGCGTCCAGCGCCGCGTCCATGATCGCGTGACTGGCCGCCTCATCCGTCTGCGGGCCGAAGTTCATGGTGCCGAGCACCAGACGGCTGACCTTGAGTCCCGTACGTCCGAGCTGTGTGTACTCCATGGTCGTCCAGCCAACTCGATGGAGCGCGCTCCAAGCAAGGGTCCCTGTCCGGACCGGGCTCCCCTACTCCCGTACCGGATGGCAGAGTTGCCCCTCCCACGACACGGAGGCCCGATGCACTACCGCCCGATGACCGAGACCGACCTGGACGCCGTCCTCGCCTGGGACGTCAAGGAGCCCGTCCTCTGGATGGACGCCGACCGCTACCGCGAGGAGACGGCGGCCCGGCAGTTCCGCCCCGAGTGGACGTGGCTCGCGGAGGAGGACGGCCGGATCCTCGCGCGCGCCGTGTGGTGGGGCCGCTCCGACAGCGAGCACCCGCTCGCCCTGGACTGTCTCTCCGCGCACCCCTCGGTCGCCGACCCGGCCGCGCTCGCCGCCGGGCTGCTCACCGCCGCCCACGCCGCGTTCGCGGGGCGCGGAGCGGCCAAGCCGCCGCTCTACAACATCATGCTGCCGCAGGACGACAGCGACGAGGAGAGCCGGGCCGCCGCCGTCGGCTGGCGCGAGGAGGCCGCTCGGCGGGCGGGCCTGAGCGAGCGGATAGAGCGGCTCCGCTTCGAGTGGGCCCCGGAGAACGGCACGCCGGAGCCGTCGGACCGTCTGGTGTTCACCGCCGAACCCGACGACGAGGCGTTCGTGGAGGTCTTCCGGCAGGTCTCGCGCGGCAGCCTGGACGCCGAGACCCTCGCCGGCGTCGCCGCCCAGGGCGAGGAGGAGACCGCCCGCGGCGACCTCGCGTTCTACCTGAGCTGCCCCGGCGAGCGGGAGTGGTGGCGGCTCGCCCACACCCCGGACGGCCGCCTCGCCGGTTTCGCCATCCCCTCCCGTACTCCGTACGGGCCGAACGTCGGCTACCTCGGCGTCGTCCCCGAGCTGCGCGGACAGCGCTACATCGACGACGTGCTCGGCGAGATCACCCGCTTCCACGCGGGCGAGGGCGCGCGCCGGATCACCGCCACGACGGACTCGACCAACGTGCCGATGGCGAACGCCTTCCGCCGGGGCGGCTACCGCGTCAGCGAGGTACGCGTGAACCTGACGGCGCCCGCCGGCTGACGGCGCCCGCCGACCGGCCGGGGGCTACTGACCGACCACCGACGCCACCGCGACGATCGCGAACATCAGGACGAGCACACCGGCCATGATCCGGTTACGGGTTTTGGGGTCCACCCTTCGAGGTTAACCCGCCCTTCCCAGAGGCCAGGCGCCGACCGTCTCGTACCGCGGCTGCTCCCCCCGCACCCCGCTCCCCGGCAGGCGGCTGCGGACGAGGGCCAGCTCGGCGACCTGCCAGCGGCTGCCCTCGAACCGGTCCAGCTCCGCGACGAAGGGGCGCGGGTCGGTGTCGAGGCGGGCCCGGGCGACGGTGAGGTGGGCCTGGTAGCGGCGGTGCTCGTCCATCGCCACGCCCGCCCGGCGGGCGGCGGCGTCGGCGCGCTCGGCGAGCAGCCGCAGCGTGTCGATGCCGCCGGCGGCCCCCACCCACAGCGCGCGCCGGCCGAAGTGGCCGCCGCCGTGGAGCCGGAGCGGGAAGGGTTCGGTGCGCTGGGCGGCGCGGCCGAGGCGCGCGTGGAGGTCGGGGAGCAGCTCCTCGTCGACCTCCCCCATGAACGCGAGGGTGAAGTGCCAGCCCGGCCGCGAGGTCCAGCGCAGCCGCTCGGCGCCCGGCAGGCGGACGAGGCGGTCGACGGCGCGGGCGAGTTCGGTCAGCTGCTCCTCGGGGGGCAGCACGGCAGCGAAAAGCCTCATGGCGCGAGTGTGGCACCACCCCTACCCTCTGCGGGATGGACAACGGGATGAAGATCAGGAAGGGCGGGACGGACGACGTCCCCGCGATACTCGCGATGCTGGACAGCGCGGTCGTCTGGCTGAACGGGCGGGGCATCACCGACCAGTGGGGCACCGATCCGTGGTCCGCCCGCCCGAAGGCGGTACGGCAGGTCGAGGAGACGGTGGCCGAGGGCAGCCCGTGGATCGCCGAGATCGACGGCGTCCCGGCGGGCACGCTCACCCTGACGCCCCACCCGGGCCCGCATGTGGCGCGGGTGGACGAGCCGGAGCTGTACGTCCGGCTTCTCGCGACGGACGCGCTGTTCCACGGCCGGGGCGTGGGGGCGGCCCTGCTGGCCCACGCGGTCGAGGAGACCCGCCGCCAGGGGATCTCCCTGCTCCGGGTCGACTGCTTCGCGGGCAGCGAGGGCCGGCTCGTGGCGTACTACGAACGCCAGGGCTTCACACGGACCGAGCCCTTCAGGGTCGGCGAGTGGCCCGGCCAGGTCCTCGCCCGTCGCGTCTGACACCGGGGCGGGGTGCCCCCGCCCGGCCCCGCCCCTGCGCCACGGGGAACGGCGCACGGACGGGGCCGCTCTCCAGGTCAGTGGACCGTGACGAGGTTGCCCGGTTCATCCAGCCAGGCGCACTCACCGTCGCTGTGCACGCTGAGTCCAAAGCGATCGAACCCCGGTCGGCCCTGGTCCTCCCACCAAAGCAAAGCCGCCTCTGTCTCGTCCCACAATCTGCGGGGACCAGACTGCGCCACTACGAACTCCTCGGCCTCCGGCTCGAAGTCGGCCGAGGCCCACGACTCCGTGTCGATGCTGTACGTCCATAAGGTGTACGCACCACCCTCGTACCGCTCGACGGTCCAGAACACTCCAGGCACACGAAGTCCGATCACAAACTGTTCGAGCCACCCGCCTGCCACGATCGGCGAAAGCGTCGTCATGCTCCTGACGCCGTCTGCGGGCCACTCCCGACCCTTGAGGTACACGTGGTGTCCGGGAAGGTTCGGACGCTGCTGCCGTAGGCGCATGAACGCGCTGGAACGGGTGAAATGGCCGCTCGCTGTGCCGTCGCCGTTCACGACCAGGCGCACGATGGCTTCGCCGCCGTACACGGTCCCCCACGGAGCGACGATCGCCCCACCGGACACGGTCTGATCGATCCAGGTCCGTGGCACTTCCCCGATCGAGCACGTGGCGATGACACGGTCATAGGGTGCGCCTCCGGCGTACCCCAGCCGACCATCCCCGACAACCACCAGCGGGGCCAGGCCGGCGCGGCGCAGCCTCTCACCGGCGCCCGCCGCGACATCGGGGTCGTACTCGATGCTGACCACGTTCGAGCCGCCGAGCCGGTGGGCGAGAAGACCCGCGTTCCAACCCGTGCCCGTGCCGATCTCAAGGACGCGATTCCCTTCCTTCACGTCGAGATCGGCCAACATCGAAAAGACCATGCGTGGTTGGGAACTGGAACTGCTCGGGGTCGTCCCCAACCCATCACCGGAATGGTGCCCGTCGTCCCACTGAGTCGTGAGCGGGATGTCCGAGTACACCGCCCGCCGCCAAGCCTCGGGGTCCGTGGCACGGTCCACCAGCGGGTTCTGTCGGGTGCCCTCCGGGATGCCCGGCCAGACGCGGTCAGGAACGAACAGCGCACGGGGGACGGCCTCGAACGTCCCCAACCAGTCGGTTGACAGCGCGCCCGCGGCAACGAGCGCGGAGGCGAGCCGTGAAGGGCCCACCTCCTCTGCGCGCGTGGTCACGGGCTACTTCTTCGCGGGTCCGGAACCATCGGACGAGTTGCCACCACTCGTCTCGCTGCCACCACCCCCGTGCCCGCGCCCGCTGCTGCCATCGTCCTGCTGGCTGCCGCCCTGACCGCTTCCGGTACCGCCACCGTGCTTAGCCATGTGAACTCCTCCATCAACGTTGATGTACATCTCACGAGGGTCGGCCGGGGCCTCACCTCCCGGTCCACCCCACGCAGAATGCCGACCCGTCCCGCGCCGTCTTCCACGCGGTGACCGATGCCCCCACGGGTGATCAACCCGAGCACCCGTCCATGTGCCGATAGACGACCACGGGCGGCCCTGACTTCCGTCCCAGCGCCCCCCGGCGGCAGCGCTCACCCTCGTGTTTCGGTCCACCGATCGTCCCGCCGACCGTGCCCGCCACGGAGGGGCATCCCTAGGGGCAAGTGCCGCTCGATCGCTCGCTCTTGCCCCGGCAAGGAGCGACGGTAGGGGCAAGATGGACTCATGGCGATCGGGGAGCTGATCAAGGATCTACGCACGGCTCGCGGATGGAGTCAGGGACGGCTGGCGTCGGCGATCAATGACGCCTTCGGAACGAACCTCGATCGGGAGTACGTAAGCCGCTGGGAGCGTTCCAAGGTGACGCCGGGGCCCTTCTACTTGCGGTGTCTGTCGGCCGTCCTGGACGTGCCCCTAGCCGCTCTGGAGGGTGAAGTGAAGCGCCGTACGTTCCTGACCGACGCAGCCGGGGCAGCGATAGCGCCCGTGGTCGCGTCGGACCTCCTCAGCGTGGGATTCGCGGCACGGCTACGGGGTGGCCCGTCCGTGGACTCGTGGGCGGCGAAGCTGGCCACGTACGGCACGGAGTACATGAGCCTTGGTGCTGCTGACATTCAGCGGCGGGTCAGCGGCGAACTCGTTCTGGTCCAACAGCAGTTGGAAAATGGCCGGCTTTGGTCGGTGGCAGCCCGGCTCATGACCCTGTACGCGAAGACGTTTCCTGGGACGGACGGCGCGAAAGCGGTGCAGTGGTACCGAATGGCAGCACAGGCGGCGGACGAGTCCGGAGACGACGACGCACGGGTGTGGGTCCGGGGCCGGGCGGCTATCGCGTTGGGATACGAGGGTGCGTCACTCGGCGTTGCCGACGTGCTGGCCGATCAGGCGATGGCCATCAGCGACAGGCCGTCGCTGGGGCTCCTGAACGCGACCTTCGGCAAGGCTCACGCGGCAGCGATCCGGGGCGACGCCGATACGGCACGCAAGCTCATGGACGACGGGCGACGCATCTTCGACAAGGCCGGATCGCATGAGCAGACCAGTGACTACGCCGTGCCGTGGTGGCGCATGAACGTCTTCGTCTCGCTTCTCGCCGCTCGCCTCGGAGACGAGAACACAGCGGTAGCCGCACAGGATGCGGCACGACGAGAGCTGCCCACAGAGCTGCCCCGGTTCGCCACCCATCTGGAGATGCACCGTGGACTCATGCTCGCCCGGTCCGGCGACGTGTCCGGCGGCGTGGCGTACGCACGGGCGGCCCTTGACGCGCTGCCCCCCGAAAAGCACTCACTGACGCTGCGACTCCTCATGGCCGAGGTAGAGCAGTCCTGAACGACCCAAGTCAAAATGATTCAGCCGGCCCGACAGCCACCCGGTGAGGGGCGGCCGTCGGGGCCTAGTCAGGGTGCCGACACGGTCGGTATGAGCAAGGGCTACGCCGCCGTCGTCAGGCGTTCGCGCGGCTCGCGGGCGACGAAGCGGACCTGGGGGTGGCCGTGGTGCCAGCCGAAGGTCATCTTCAGGCCGCCGACCCGGGCCAGGACCAGGCCGACGACGACGGCCGCCGTGAGGGAGATCAGGCCGCCGGTGGCGAAGCCGATCCGGGGGCCGTAGGTGTCGGTGATCCAGCCCAGCAGCGGGGCGCCGATCGGGGTGCCGCCGGCGAAGACCATCATGTAGAGGCTCATGACCCGCCCCCGCATCGCGGGGTCCGTCGCCAGCTGGACGGCCGAGTTGGCGGTGATGTTGACCGTCAGGCCGAACATGCCGATCGGCACCAGCAGCAGCGCGAAGAGCCAGAACGACGGCGAGAGCGCCGCCGCGATCTCCAGCACGCCGAAGGCGACCGCCGCGCCCACCAGCATCCTCAGCCGCGAGCTACCCCGCCGGGCGGCGAGCAGCGCGCCCGCGAGCGAACCGGCCGCCATCAGGGTGTTCAGGAAGCCGTAGGTGCCGGCCCCGACGTGGAAGATGTCGTCCGCGAAGGCGGTGAGCCAGATCGGGAAGTTGAACCCGAAGGTGCCGACGAAGCCCACGAGGACGATCGGCCAGATCAGGTCCGGCCGCCCGGCCACGTACCGCAGCCCCTCCCGCAGCTGTCCCTTGCCGCGCGGCGCGCGCTCCACCTTGTGGAACTCGGCGGGGCGCATCAGCAGCAGGCCGGTGAGCGGGGCGAGGAAGAACAGGCCGTTGAGCAGGAACGACCAGCCGCTGCCGACGGTGGCGATCAGCAGGCCGGCGACCGCGGGGCCGATCAGGCGCGCCGACTGGAAGTTCGCGGAGTTCAGCGAGACGGCGTTGCGCAGTTGGTCGGGGCCGACCATCTCGGAGACGAAGGACTGCCGGGTCGGGTTGTCGACGACGGTGACCATGCCGAGCAGGAAGGCGACCAGGTAGACGTGCCAGACCTGGATGTGGCCGGAGAGAGTGAGGACGGCGAGCGCGAGTCCGCAGAGGCCGAGGGCGGCCTGGCTGATGAGGAGGATGCGCCGTTTCGGGTAGCGGTCGGCGAGGACTCCGCCGTACAGGCCGAACAGCAGCATCGGAAGGAACTGCAGCGCCGTGGTGATGCCCACGGCGGCGGCGGAGCCGGTGAGGCTGAGCACCAGCCAGTCCTGCGTGATGCGGGCCATCCATGTACCGGTGTTGGAGACGATGGCTCCGGTGAAGAACAGCCGGTAGTTGCGTATGCGGAGTGAGGAGAAGGTTTCTCCCCGCCCGCGGGTGTGGGTCTCGGGTATGTGGACGGGTGCGGAGTCTGCTCCGGGTCCCGTACTCAAAGTGCGTCGCCTCCTCGGCGTCGGTCTCTACAGGTGGGCGAGTTTCTCCAGGACCGGGGCGGCCGCGCGCAGCTTGGCCCACTCGTCCTCGTCCAGGCCCTCGGCGAGCGTCGCCAGCCAGGCGTTCCGCTTGCGGCGGGACTCTTCCAGCATGGCCTCGGCCTGCTCGGTCGGGCTGACGACCTTCTGGCGGCGGTCGTCGGGGTGCGGCTCGAGGCGGACCAGTCCCTTGGCCTCGAGCAGCGCGACGATACGGGTCATCGACGGCGGCTGGACGTGCTCCTTGCGGGCCAGCTCGCCGGGGGTGGCGGAGCCGCAGAGCGCCAGGGTGCCGAGCACCGACATCTCGGTCGGGCTGAGCGACTCGTCGACGCGCTGGTGCTTGAGGCGTCGGCTCAGTCGCATGACGGAGGAGCGGAGCGCGTTCACGGCCGCGGCGTCGGCGGCGGTCCCGTGGGACAGGTCAGGCATGTTCCTTAGCGTAACTCATTACCCTACCTAAAGACCAACCGGAAACGTTTCGTCGATATCTGTCACCCGAACGAGTGAGCTGGATCCGGAAAGTGACGCGCGGCGCCCCTCTCTGCCCCGAATCTGACGGGCATGGGATCGACAGTGCTCAGCCTGCGCATCGACGGTGAGCTGCTCGACCGGCTTCGGGGGCATGCCGCCAAACGCGGAATGAGCGTCCAGGACTATGTGGTCCGGACGCTCATACGCGACGACTTCGACGAACGGTTCAAGACCGCCGTCGACGAGACGGAGAAGTTCTACGGGCTGACCTAGGCCCAGGCCACTGGTGGGGCCGGACCGAGGGCAGGCCCGGGGCCCGTCAGGTGAGGCCGAGCGCCGGCATCGCGTAGTAGAAGACGAACACCGCCGACACGACGTACATGGCCACCGGGACCTCGCGGCCCCGGCCCGCCGCGAGCCGCAGCACGCTGAAGGCGATGAAGCCGATGCCGATGCCGTTCGTGATCGAGTACGTGAACGGCATCATCACCATCGCCAGGAACGCCGGCACCGCGATGGTGAAGTCGCTCCAGTCGATGTCCCTGACCGATCCGGCCAGGATCAGGAAGCCGACCGCGAGCAGCGCGGGCGTGGCGGCCTGGGACGGGACCATCGTCGCGAGCGGCGTGAGGAACAGCGCGACCGAGAAGAGCCCGCCGGTCACCACCGACGCGAGACCCGTGCGCGCGCCCTCGCCGACGCCCGCCGTGGACTCCACGAAGCAGGTGGTGGCCGAGGAGGAGGTGGCGCCGCCGGAGGCGACGGCCAGGCCGTCCACGAGCAGGACCTTGTTGATGCCGGGGAAGTTGCCGTCCTTGTCCATCAGCTTGGCCTCGTCGCCGACGCCGAGGATCGTGCCCATGGCGTCGAAGAAGCAGGACAGCAGGACGGTGAAGACGAACAGGATGCCGGTCAGCAGACCGACCTTGCCGAAGCCGCCGAACAGGCTCACCTCGCCGACCAGACCGAAGTCGGGAGAGGCGACCGGGTTGCCCGGCCAGGTCGGGGTGGTCAGACCCCAGGACGGGACGGTGGCGACGGCGTTGATCACCATCGCGACGATCGTCATCACGACGATGGAGATCAGGATCGCGCCCGGCACCTTGCGGATGATCAGCGCGAGGGTGAGCAGGGCGCCGAGGACGAAGACCAGGACCGGCCAGCCGGCGAGGTGGCCGGCGCCGCCGAGCTGCAGCGGGACGGTGGTGTGCGCCGCGTCGGGGATACGGGAGACGAAGCCCGAGTCGACGAGGCCGATGAGCATGATGAAGAGGCCGATGCCGATCGCGATGCCCTTGCGCAGGCCCACCGGGACGGCGTTCATCACCCGCTCCCGCAGACCGGTCGCGACCAGCAGCATCACCACGATGCCGGCGAGGACGACCATGCCCATCGCGTCCGGCCAGGACATCTTCGGCGCGAGCTGGAGGGCGACGACCGTGTTGACGCCGAGGCCGGCCGCCAGCGCGATCGGCACGTTGCCGATGACGCCCATGAGGAGGGTCGAGAAGGCCGCGGTGAGCACGGTCGCGGTGACCAGCTGGCCGCCGTCGAGCTGGTGCCCGTACATGTCCTTGGCGCTGCCGAGGATGATCGGGTTCAGCACGATGATGTAGGCCATCGCGAAGAAGGTGGCGAAGCCGCCACGGACCTCGCGGGCGACGGTGGAGCCGCGCTCGGAGATCTTGAAGTAGCGGTCGAGACCGGCGAGCGGGCCGTGCGGGCTCCGGGGCTCGGGGGAGGTGGCCTTGGCGGCGGCCGTGGTGCTCATGGGGGGTCCTCTTCGGGTACTTTCGTGGCGCTCGTTGGCGGTTCATACGAAGGAAACCCGCCAGAGGCAAACCGTTTCAGTATGAACACATGAACGAAGCGCCGTCCATCTCCGCGCGTAGACCTTTCGAGCGCCCACCTACACTGACCGCATGGCGAAGTGGACCCCCAAGCACGAGGCACCCGAACCCCTGGAGGGGCCCGTCGTCGGCACCATCACCGGCGGCACGATCCTCTGGTTCGTCCTGTTCCTCGTGCAGGTCCCGTTCTACGGCTGGTTCGCCGACCACGACCTGACCTGGTGGGTGTGGACCTGCCTGGCCGGCGCGGGCCTCGGCCTGATCGGCATCTGGTACGTACGCAAGCGCGACGCGGCGATCAAGCGGGACGCGGCGAGCGGGCACGACGCGGCGATCAAGCGGGACGCGGCGAGCGGGCGGACGGAAGCGGCGGAAGCGGCGGCGGCCACGGCGGAGTCCGCGGACGCCGACGACACCGGCAAGGGCACGCCGTAGTACCGGGGGACCATTCCCCTCCTCCCCCGGTCTGATCTTCCGCCTTCTCGGCGGGTGAACGACCCGTTCCGGCCGTACCGTCGAGAACATGACTCAGCGGGCGAAGATCGATACGGACGACGGCGAGCGAGTGGCGACCGAACCCCCCGTCGTCCACCGCGCCGCCGGACTGACCTCCGCCGAGGTCGCCGAGCGCGTCGCCCGCGGCGAGGTCAACGACGTACCCGTCCGCTCCAGTCGCTCCGCCGCCGACATCATCCGCGGCAACGTCTTCACCCGTTTCAACGCGATCATCGGCGTGCTCTGGGTGATCATGTTCTTCGTCGCGCCGATCCAGGACAGCCTCTTCGGCTTCGTGATCGTCGCCAACACCGGCATCGGCATCATCCAGGAACTGCGCGCCAAGAAGACCCTCGACGGCCTCGCCGTCATCGGCGAGGCCAAGCCCGTCGTCCGCCGCGACGGCACCTCCGGGCCGGTCTCCACCTCCGAGATCGTGCTCGGCGACCTGATCGAGCTCGGCCCGGGCGACAAGGTGGTCGTCGACGGCGAGGTGGCCGAGGCCGACAACCTGGAGATCGACGAGTCGCTGCTCACCGGCGAGGCCGACCCGGTCGTGAAGAAGCCCGGCGACCGGATGATGTCGGGCTCGTTCGTGGTCGCCGGCGGCGGCGCGTTCACCGCCACCAAGGTCGGACGCGAGGCGTACGCCGCCCAGCTCGCCGAAGAGGCCTCCCGCTTCACCCTCGTCCACTCCGAGCTGCGCTCCGGCATCTCCACCATCCTCAAGTACGTGACGTGGATGATGGTCCCGACCGCGACCGGCCTGATCATCAGCCAGCTCGTCGTCAAGGACACCAACCTCAAGGACTCCATCGCCCGGACCGTCGGCGGCATCGTCCCGATGATCCCCGAGGGCCTCGTCCTGCTCACCTCCGTCGCCTTCGCGATCGGGGTGATCCGGCTGGGGCGCAAGCAGTGCCTCGTGCAGGAGCTGCCCGCCATCGAGGGCCTGGCCCGGGTCGACGTCGTCTGCCTCGACAAGACCGGCACCCTCACCGAGGGCGGCATGGACGTCACCGAACTGCGCCCCCTGAACGGGAGCGACGAGCCGTACGTACGGAAGGTCCTCGGCGCGCTCGGCGAGTCCGACCCGCGCCCGAACGCCTCGCTCCAGGCCATCATCGACGCCTACCCGGACGCCGAGGAGTGGCGCTGCACCGAGGCGCTGCCCTTCTCCTCCGCCCGCAAGTACAGCGGCGCCGCCTTCAGCGAGGGCAACGGCGAGACCTCCGCGTGGCTCCTCGGGGCGCCGGACGTGCTCCTGCCGGACGGGGATCCGGTCCTCGCCGAGATCGACCACCTCAACGAACAGGGCCTGCGGGTCCTGCTCCTCGCCCGCACCACCCGTGAGCTCGACGCCCCCGACGTGGCCGAGGACGCCCGCGCCACCGCGCTCGTCGTCCTCGAACAGCGGCTGCGGCCCGACGCCGCCGACACGCTCGCCTACTTCGCCGACCAGGACGTCGCCGCCAAGGTCATCTCCGGCGACAACGCGGTCTCCGTCGGAGCGGTGGCCGGAAAGCTCGGCCTGCCCGGGGCGGCGAACACCGTCGACGCCCGCCTCCTGCCCACCGAGCGGGAGGAGATGGCCCGGGCCCTCGACGAGAACGCGGTCTTCGGCCGGGTCACCCCGCAGCAGAAACGGGACATGGTCGGCGCGCTCCAGTCCCACGGGCACACGGTCGCCATGACGGGCGACGGCGTCAACGACGTCCTGGCGCTCAAGGACGCCGACATCGGCGTCTCGATGGGCTCGGGCTCCGAGGCGACCCGGGCCGTCGCCCAGATCGTCCTCCTCAACAACTCCTTCGCCACCCTGCCCTCGGTGGTCGCCGAGGGCCGCCGGGTCATCGGCAACATCACGCGCGTGGCGACGCTCTTCCTGACGAAGACCGTCTACTCGGTGCTCCTCGCGATCCTGGTGGTCTGCTCCCAGGTCGAGTACCCCTTCCTGCCCCGGCACCTGACCCTGCTGTCCACCCTCACCATCGGCGTCCCCGCCTTCTTCCTCGCCCTCGCCCCCAACAAGGAACGCGCGAAGCCCCACTTCGTCCGCAGGGTGATGCGGTACGCCATCCCCGGCGGCGTCATCGCGGCGACGGCCACCTTCGCCACGTACCTGCTCGCCCGCTCCCACTACAGCGGCCCGGGCGCCCTCGCGGCCGAGACGAGCGCGGCGACGCTGACCCTCTTCCTGGTCTCCCTCTGGGTCCTGGCGATCGTCGCCCGCCCGTACACCTGGTGGCGCGTCGCCTTGGTCGCCACGATGGCCGGCGGCTTCCTCCTGGTCCTCGTGATCCCCTGGCTCCAGGACTTCTTCGCCCTGAAGCTGGTCGGCGTCACGATGCCGTGGGCGTCGGTCGCGATCGCCGCGACGGCGGCGGGGGCTCTGGAGGTCGCCTGGCGGTGGGTGGACCGGCGATTTCCCGCCTGAGCACGGGGCTTACCCTGTGCGCACAGCGATCGCTGTGACATCTGAGGCGTGGGGGGATCCGCGTACACATGCACGTGACGAAGAACCGCAGAGACCTGCGGAGAACGGTCGTGGGCGCCCTGGCGGGCGTCCTGGCGGCCACCGGTATGACGCTCGTGCCCGGGCAGGTCTCGGCGGCCGAGAACACCGTCCCCGCCACCAAGGGCACGGACAAGGGCGCCGGCGCGCGGCTGGCGACCGGTGAGCGGCTGGAACGCATCCCCGGTACGAAGGGCTTCCGGGTGGCCGCCGCCGACGGGCGACAGGCCACCGGAACGTACGCCTTCGCGCAGACCGACGGCGAGCTGACGATCCAGCCGATCGGCGAGGAGAAACCCCTTCCGGCCACGACCGTGCGGACGGACCAGGCCGTTTCGGGCCTGGCTCCGTACGGCGAGTACGGGACGACCGCGAACCAGAAGGTGAACCTCTCCGTCGCCGACGGCTATGCCGCCGGCGCGTACATCAGCCTGTGGAACACCTCCACCTGGACGCGGTACGACGTCACCACCGAGCAGTACATGCCCCGCGGCACGGCGAACGTCCCCCCGGGCACCTACTTCGCCACCATCCAGTACGACTACTACGCCGAGGCGCGGCCCGCCTACCTGCTCACCAAGACGTTCACGGTCGGCAGCACGACGGCCAACGTGGTCTTCGACGAGAAGGCCGCCAAGCCGGTCGGCATCGTCAGCGACGACCCGAGCGCGCGCCGCGCCGGGGCCTCGATATGGCTGACGACGCCCAGCGGAGACAGGGTCGGCCAGATCGGCGGTGGCGCGGACAAGATCTTCGTCTCCCCGTTCACGATGAGCGGCGTCACCGTCCACCTCCACGACGTGCTGACGAAGTACGGATCGAGCCAGCTCAGGCCCAGCCCGTACCGCTACGACCTGGTCCACCAGTTCAAGAACACGGTGCCGGCGAACCCGGTCGTCACTGTGCAGACCGCCGGCCTGGCGAAGACCGTCACGACGTTCCGCTCGCTCGCCGGGCGCCAGACCGCCTCTCTGGACACGTACGGCAAGCCGGCCGACACGGAGTCGTTCGTCGCGGGGCAGGCCGCCTCCCCGGTGACCACGCCCGGCACCCTCACCGAGTACGTGACTCCGAACGTGACGTTCGGCCGCTACCTCATGGACGGCGGCAACCAGGTGCGGCTCGCCGACCGCACGCTGCCGACCGGTACCTCCGCGGGCGAGACGATCGGCCAAGGACCGCTCCAGCCCGACGCGGGCGGCCACTCCACGCGCAGCTCGACGCGCATCAGTCTGTACGAGCCCGCCTCCTACACCGACGCGCGCGGCAACCGGGGTGCCGACTACACGGCGCTCCAGCAGTACCGGCTGACCTCCCGGGGAGTGACCCTCGTCGACAGCGCGTACGAGGAGGGCTTCAAGACGTACGGCGCCACGGTGACGTCCTCCTCCGCCCCCTACGAGTTCACGCACACCGCCATCCGGCGCGCCCCGCACGCGCGTCTGTCGACCCGGCTGGTCCGGGAGTGGACCTTCACCTCGTCCGGCTATTCCTCCCTGCCGTTGCTCGACGTGAGGTTCGACGTCCCGTCCCTGGACATCCGCAACACGGCCGCGGCCGGTCCGGTGCGGGTCGTCACTACGGTCACCTCCCGCTCGACGGACGCGACGGCGTCCCTGACTGGTCTGGAGTTCTCCAACGACGACGGCGCGACCTGGCAGCCCGCCTCCGCCGAGGGCGACATCACCGTCGGCGCCGGCGACCGCTTCCTCTCCCTGCGCGCCACCGGTAAGGACAACTCCGGTGCCACGGTCCGTACGACCCTGATCCGCGCCTTCGGCGGACCGGGGTCCGTCAGCCTGCCCGACGAGTCGGCCGGCGACGTCAAAATCAGTGGCGTTTCAGTCAACGCCGGCAAGCCCGTCGTCATCGACGGGGCGTCCGGCCAGTACCCGACCGAGGTCCAGGCCTCGTTCACGGCCACCTCGCCCGCCGGGATCGCACGCGGCGGCATGGCCCTCTACAAGGGCTCGTACGAACGCCCCGACGCCGTCTTCCCGCTCCAGTGGACGCAGTGCACTCCGGCGAACGCCACGACCTCCTCGTGCCAGGGGTCGGTGAACATCGCCCCGCGCCACCTCGTGGACAACGCGCTCGCCGGTGAGTGGAAGGTCGCCGCCTGGGCCGAGTCGACGGACGGCACGAGCTTCGCCGACGTCCACGCGGCCCGTACCGTACGGATCGCGCGGACGACCCGGCTGACCACCGACGCCACGCCGGAACCGGTCACAAAGGGCGCCACGCTCACCGTCACCGGCCGGTTCACCGTCTCCGACTGGCTCGCCGGCGGTCAGCTCGCCTTCCCGGGACAGCGCGTGCACCTGGAGTTCCGCAGGGCGGGCACGACCGGCTACACCCTGGTCGGCCTCGCCCGGACGGACTCCACCGG
Source organism: Streptomyces sp. NPDC015346 (assembly GCF_043078785.1). Lineage (NCBI taxonomy): Bacteria > Bacillati > Actinomycetota > Actinomycetes > Kitasatosporales > Streptomycetaceae > Streptomyces > Streptomyces sp. NPDC015346. The sequence continues at coordinate 616,746 of NZ_JBIBTW010000004.1, forward strand.
CAAGGCGGCGCTCACCCTGAAGGCGGCCTACGACGGCGATTACCGCTGGGTCTCGGGACCCAGCCTGAACCCGGCCACCACCCGGCCCGCCGTGGCTCCGGACGCCGTCGACGTGCGCTGACGCGTCCTCACCGTGGAGGAAGGGCCCCGGTCGCCAGAGGCGACCGGGGCCCTTCGCACCACACGCCCGACGACCTCAGTCGAACCAGCGGTCGCGGGCCAGTTCCGCCGTCCTCGACGGGTCTTCCAGGAGGGCCGCGACCTCGAAGCGGCGGGGCCACTGGCCGGCCGCCCAGGCGAGGCCGGCGGCGACGCCCTCCAGGGTGGCGGCGTGGACGGTGCCGTCCGGGGTGCGGCGCCAGTCCAGTTCGACGCCGGCCACCCGCAGCTCCTCGTGCTCGACGTACGTGGCGGGGGTCGCCGGGCCGAGGAGCGCTTGGACGGCTGAGGGCACCTCGTGCTCCTCGCCGACCGTGGTGACCTCCGCCTCCACGGTCTCGCTCAGCCGGCGCACCTGGAACAGCTCCGCCAGGTCGGCCGCCCGGGACGGGGCGACCGGCAGCAGCGGCATGCCCGCGGCGAGCGGCAGGAGGTCGGGGGCGTCGGCGACCACGGCCTCCGAGGCGTCGACCACCAGGAGGGAGCCGTCCACGACCGCGCGCAGCTCGTCGGGGAGGGTCACCTGCTCGGGGTCGAGGTCGGCGAGCGCGGTGTAGAGGGCGTGCAACTGGGCGCCGGTCACCTCCCGTTCCGGGGACGCGAGCCGGCCGAGCAGCTCGGCCGCGCCACCCGGCTCGGCAAGCAGCGCCGCGACGGAGGTGCGCACGCCCAGCGCCCGCAGGACCTGCTCATCCTCGAAGCCGGTCGCGTCGGCGGAGTCGTACAGGCCGATCAGCAGCGGGTCGGTCCCGGCGGCCCGCAGACCCGCCGGGCGGCGGCCGTCCAGGACGGGGTGGTCGCGCAGCCACCAGGCGGTGTACGGCCGTACGGTCTCGGTCGTGCCGTCCGGCAGCAGGACCCGTACCGGCTGGATCAGCGCGTCCCGCAGCGGCGGCCTGGCCAGCAGGGCGAGCGCCTGGGGCCAGGCGTCGTCGTCGACCAGGTCCAGGTCCCGTACGGCGACGATCTCGGTCGCCACCGGCGGCACCGGCGTCTCGGGCAGCTGGTCCAGGACGTCCTCGCACCACACGTCGACCGCGTCGAGCAGCCCGGCGTCGTCCGGCTCGGCGAAGTCGCCCTCGCGGGGCTCCAGCTCGTCCGGGTCCAGGACCAGGTCGGTCGCCCGGACCAGCGCGAAGTCGGCGAGCACCCCGCAGGCGGCCAGGGGCTGTTCGCCCCACCGCTCGGCCAGCTCGGCGTCACAGAGGGCGAGTTCGCCCTCGCGCATCACGGCGGCGAACGCGCTGCCGGGCAGGACCAGTTCACCGGCGGGTGCCAGCTCCCCGTCCTCGTCGGGCAGGGCCAGCGCGCCGAGCCAGGGCTCCTCGCCGGGCTCCAGCTCCGCGTCCCGTACGAGCGCGAGCACCGCCTCGGCCAGCTCGTCCGCGTCCAGGGTGTCCGCGTCCTCGTCCCAGATCTCCCCCGCCTCCATGGAGCCCGCGACCGCCATCCTGACCTGCGGCGTCGTGAGCACGGCGCGGGGCGTGGCGGGCAGCGCGCCCAGCTTCTCCAGGAGCGGATGGGCGGCGTCCGGGTGGGCGACCTTCAGGCCGAGGCGGGCGAGGTCGACCGGGGTGTGCTCCTGCGGCAGCAGGACCTGGCGGGGACCGATGGTGGTACGGCCGGAGGCCAGCGGCACCGGAAGGCCGGTGAGCCGGTCGGGGTCGACCCCGGCGAGGGAGTCGTACAGCCGCCACCACCACGACGGTTCGCGCTCCAGGCCCGCGAGCCGGTCGATGACGTCGGTCAGCGACAGCCGGCCCACGCCGAGCGTACGAAGCTCGGGGCGGCGCTCCAGGCCGGCCGGGAGCAGCGTCGGCAGGACCTCGGCGAGCACGGACACCGTCTCCGCGCCCGCGCCCTCCACGACCTCGGCCTCCACGGGCCGCAGCGCCGGGACCTCCTCCGAGGGCGCCTCGGGGGCCAGGAAGGCGACCCGCGGCAGCCGCTGGAGGATCGCCGCGCGCAGCGCCCCGTCGAGGGCGCCCTTGCCGAGCGGCCCGGGCACCAGGTCGATGGTGGCGACGGTCACCGGCTGCCAGTCGGCGAGGAGTTCGGCGTACGCGTCGGCGGCGCGCTCGACGAGGAAGTCGGTGAGCGGCCCGGGCGCCGGGTGGCGGCGGGCGGTGTCCAGGGGCAGCGAGGCGATGAGCAGCGCGGGCAGGCCGAGCGGTTCGTCGGTGGGGGTGGGGGCGTGGACGACGGGGGCGGTACGGGGGTACTGCGGGGCGCCCTCGGAGTCCACGGGCACGGCCCAGGTCACCGACCAGTGCGGGCGCAGCCGTTCCTCGACGGGGCGGTCCTTGAGGAGGCCGACGGCGAGCGGGCCGCTGTGGCTGACGGTCCGCCAGCGGCGCGTCTCTCCGGTGGCGGTGTCGTCGACGCGGACGTACGCCTCGTCCGTCTCGTCCTGGGCGCGGGTGAGGACCCGTACGCCCTCCGGGGTCTCCACCACGATCTCGGCGAGCCCCGGAAGGGTGAGGAGCAGGGCGTCGTCGATGGCACCGAGGAGCCGCTCGGCGAGGTCGACGGCGGCGGAGTCCCGCAGCGGGAGGACGACGACGGTGTCGTAGCCCTCGGGGGCGGTGCCCTCGGCGGGCAGCGGGAGACGCAGGAGGGGGACGTGGCCGTCGCGGCGGCGCAGTTCGTCCCCGAGGCCGGGGCTGTGCCGGGCGGCCTCGGCGGCCAGCTCGCGGGCCTCGGCGAGAGACCAGCGGACACCGCCGTGGCGGCCGAGGACGGCGGGCTCGTCGCTGACGGCGAGGACGGCGGCGAAGCCGACGCCGAAGCGGCCGACGGCGGTGGTGTCGTGGTCGCGCTTGGCGGAGGCGCGCAGGGTGGAGAGCGACTCGACGCCGGTCGCGTCCAGCGGGGCGCCGGTGTTGGCGGCGGCCAGGACGGCGGGGGCGTCGGGGCCCGCGGGGCGCAGGGTGAGACGGAGCCGGCCGGTGACGCCGGCGCGACGGGCGGCGTCGGCGGCGTTCTGGGCGAGTTCGACGACGAGGCGGTCGCGGTAGCCGCCGAGCGCGAGGTCCTCCTCGGCGTTGGCGTCCTCCCGGAACCGGGCGGGCCCGGCCCCCCAGGCATCGAGCACGCCCCGCCGCAACCGGGCGGTACCGAAGGGGTCGGCTCCGTCGGTCGTCGTCCTGACGCTGACGCTCACGTCTGACTCCACTCTGCGGAACGGGATGGGACAAGGGCCCGAAGGTACCGCGAACCGACGGGTTCCACGGTGGCGGGCATCCACCCGACGCCTCTCCCACCCCCGTTGTAAGCAATCGTCCCGCACACCGGGTCCCCCCGGCGGGCACCTGCCCCGCCGGGGTGGGAGGGGTGGTGCCGCCCCGGCGCCCCCCGGGGCAGGGCACGGCGGGCTAGGAGTGGCCGAGGTCCTCGGAGACGTCGTCGGGTTCTGTCGTGGAGCCCGAGTCCTTCGGGGGGCGGAGGGGGAACACGTCCGCCGCCATCGAGTCGAAGACCGGGGGCGCCGGACGCGGGGGCTTCGGCATGACCGCCGCCTCCGAGTGGCCGCCGCAGCCGTACGCCAGCGAGACGACCCGGCCGTCCGCCGGGGAGAATTCGTTCGCGCACACCCCGAAGGCCTGCTTCAGGGAGCCGGCCAGCGGCACCAGGAACGCGCACGACTCGCAGGACGCCGGTGCGGCCTGCGCCATCGGCGTCTTCGCGCCGAACGCCTCGTCCCAGCGGTCCGCGGCCACGTGCAGCCCGTACCGGGAGAGGACCCGCGCGCGCCGCAGGCCCAGTTCCTCGGCGACCGAGGCGATGGTGCCCCGGGACGGCGTACGGGTCACGATCTCCGCGTCCTCGGCGTCGAGGTGCTCCGCCATGTCCTCGGAGACCGCCGAGTTCGGCGGCGGGGCGTCCTCGCCGGTGTAGCCGGGTTCGAGCCGCAGGTCGTCCTGCTCGGTCGGGAGCAGGTCCCCGGGCCCGAGGTCGCCGGGCCGCAGCCGCTCGCTCCACGGCACCCACTCGGGAGCGAGCAGGGCCTCGGGGCCGGGCAGCATCACGGTCTCGTCGAGCGTGACGTTCTTCGCCCGGGAGGCCCGGGCGACCGTCACCGCCCAACGCCAGCCCCGGTAGCCGGGTTCGAGGGCCTCGAAGAAGTGGGTGACGACCCGGTCACCCTCCGCGACGACCTCCACATGCGCTCCGACGGCGCTGGGCGCGGCTGCCTCCTCGGCGGCCGCCCGCGCAAGGTCTACCGCCTCGGCGCACAGGCGGTCGGGGGTACGCGGGGTACGCGGGGTACGGCTTCGCGTCGTCGCAGCACTCACAGGTCTCGCTTCTCTCCTACGCCGTCTCACGGGTGCGCCGGCCGAGGAGCGGGAGCGATATCACCGGGCGGCGGGCGGAGCGGACCGGGGGGCCGCATCGACGTCCGCACCCGACATGTCTCGCGTGTCTCGGGCACACCTATCGTCATCCATTCTGCGGGATGCCGAAGAGGCGCGCGGCCGAGAACTTCCGCCGGTGGCGCGCTACGCACGCTACCCCCTCCGCCGCCCGCCGCCCACCTGCCCGTCCCAAGTGGCCCGTATCGCGGACGTCCGACGGTGGTCCGGCGGTGGTCCGACGGCGGTCCGCCGACAGCGCGGCGGCGGCCCCACGGCGGCGCGCGGGGCCGCGCCACGGTTCGTGAGGGAGAGGTGTGGGGCACTATGACGGGGTGGCAGCCGCACGGTCGTCCGCACGATCCCACGATCATGCCGGGCCGCTCAGCCGAGCGGGCCGGGCGGTCGGCCGCGCCCTGCACCTGCCGTTCACCGGCACGGCGCGGGGCATCAGAAGGGCGACGCACGCCCATGGAGCGGGCGAGTCGGGTCTGGGCAAGCTGATCGAGCTGCACGCCGTGAACGGCGCCGGCGATGTCATGATCACCGTCGCGCTCGCGTCCACGGTCTTCTTCTCCGTACCGACGGACGAGGCGCGCGGCCGGGTCGCCCTCTACCTGGCGATCACCATGGCCCCGTTCACCCTGCTGGCCCCCGTGGTCGGCCCGCTCCTGGACCGCATCCCGCACGGGCGCCGCGCGGCGATGGCCGGGGCGATGCTGACCCGGGCCGTCCTCGCGCTCACCATGTCGGGGGCGGTGGCCACGGGCGGCCTGGAGCTGTATCCGGCGGCTCTGGGGGTGCTCGTCGCGTCCAAGGCGTACGGAGTGGTCCGCAGCGCGGTCGTGCCCCGGCTGCTGCCACCGGGCTTCTCCCTGGTCAAGGCGAACTCCCGGGTCACCTTGGCGGGCCTGCTTGCCACCGGGATCGCCGCGCCGATCGGCGCGGGGCTGCAACAGGTCGGGCCGGGATACCCGCTGTACGGGGCGTGCGCGCTGTTCCTGCTGGGGGCGTACTGGGCCTTCCGGATGCCGCACAAGGTGGACTCGGCGAAGGGCGAGCGCCGGGTGCACCTGCTCACCCACGGCGAGAAGAAGCCGAGCCTGCGGACGGTCGGCCCGGCCGTGCTGCACGGGCTGCAGGCGAACGCGGCGCAGCGGATGCTCTCGGGCTTCCTGATCTTCTTCCTGGCGTTCCTGCTGCGGGAGCATCCCCTCTCGGGGCAGAGCGCGGCCCTGTCGCTGGCGATCGTGGGCGTCTGCGCGGGGGTGGGAAACGCGTGCGGCACGGCGGTCGGCTCGCTGCTGCGGGAGCGGGGCCACGGCCCGGAAGTGATCATCGCCACGATGATCACGATCGTGCTGACGGCGGCCGCCTGCACGGCGGTCTTCTTCGGCGGGCTGATGGTGGCGGTCCTCGGGGCGACGGCGGGCCTGACACAGGCGCTGTCGAAGCTGTCCCTGGACGCCCTGATCCAACGGGATGTCCCGGAGGTGGTCCGCACGTCGGCGTTCGCCCGCTCCGAGACGCTGCTGCAGATGGCATGGGTGGTGGGCGGCGCGATCGGCATCGCCCTGCCCCTGAACGGCACCCTCGGCATGTCGGTGGCGGCGGGCATCCTGGGCCTGGGCGCCCTCCTCGCCGTCCGCGGCCTCCTCTCGGCGGCCCGCAAGGGCACCAATTCAAAACCGGAGGCGGCGTGAGAAACCCTGCGGGCCGCGACCGCGTGCGCCGCCGCGAAGGACCGCCGCGAAGGACCGCCACAAACTGCGGAAAACGCGGCGCGCCGCACCCCCGCGTGGCGGAGCTCGACACGCCCGATAGCCTCGGCCCATGACCGTTGCGTTCTTCCCCGCCTCGCGCCGCCGGGCCGCCGTCGCCCTCGGGGCCGTCTCCGCCGGCCTCCTCGTCCTCACCGCCTGCGACAAGCCGACCCCGGTCGCGACCCTGACGGTCGGGACGGAGTCGGTGCACGCCGAGGCCGTCTGCTACAACGACGGCGCCGCCATCAAGGAGTCGCAGATCCAGCAGTGCCTCAACAAGAAGGCCGAGCAGACCCTCACGGTCTCCGCTGACGACAGGATCCGCTTCGGCGTCGACCCCGAGATCGCCGAGAAGGGCTGGACCATCTTCCTCGGCGGCCAGGCCGCCGAGCCGGAGCCGTACAAGAAGACGTACCGGTCCATCCCGGCCAGCGCCTTCTTCTCCAGCCAGACCGGCGAGGCGACCAACGAGACCCAGGTCACCCTCGTCGAGACCGACGGCAAGAAGCTCACCGGCATCTGGAGCTTCCAGCTGAAGAAGGACGCCTGATCCTCCGGTGACCCACCGGATCCTGATCGTGACGGCCGTGGCGGCGGAGGCCGACTCCGTCGCCCGCGGCCTCCCCTTCGAGGGGCCCGGATCGGGCGAGTTCCCGCTGCCGGGCGGTTTCCGGCTGCGCCGCCACGCGGACACCCTGCCCCCGCCGGGCGGAGCGCCGCGGGGCCCCGAGGCGCGTGCCGTCGTCGACGTCCTGGTCGGCGGGGTCGGCCCCGCGGCGGTCGCCGTCGCGACCGCGACCGCGCTGGCCGCCGCCTCCCGGCCCGCCGACGCCCCCCACGGCACCCACGGCACCCACGGCACCCACGGCACGCCGCCCTACGACCTCGTCGTCTCCGCCGGGATCGCCGGCGGGTTCCAGCCCCTCGCGCCGCTCGGCTCCGTCGTCGTCTCCGACACGATCGTCGCCGCCGACCTCGGGGCGCGGACCGCCGACGCCTATCTCACCGTCGAGGAGCTCGGCTTCGGGCGGTCCACGCATCCCGTGCCGGCGCGCCTCACCGAGCGGATCTCCCGCGTCCTCCAGGAAGGCGCCCAGAGCCACGCCGTCGGGCCCGTCCTGACCGTCTCCACCGTGACCGGCACCGCCGAACGCGCCGCCGAGCTGGCGAAGCGTCACCCCGGCGCCGCCGCCGAGGCCATGGAGGGCTTCGGGGTGGCCGAGGCAGCCGCCGCGTACGGCGTGCCGGTGGTCGAGATCCGCGCCGTCTCCAACGCCGTCGGCCCGCGCGACCGCGCCGCCTGGCGCATCGGCCAGGCCATGGACTCGCTGCGGTACACGTTCCAGCTGCTCAGCCACACCCTCTTCGTGGAGCCCGCCCCATGACGCCTGCGCCGCCGTCCACGCTCAAGATCGCGTACTCGCCCTGCCCGAACGACACCTTCGTCTTCGACGCCTGGGCCCACGGCCGGGTGCCGGGCGCGCCGCGCCTGGACGTGACCTTCGCGGACATCGACCTCACCAACGGCTGGGCGGAGAGCGGCTCGTCTCCGTACGACGTCCTGAAGGTGTCGTACGCCGTGCTGCCCTGGGTCCTCGACCAGTACGCGCTGCTGCCCTGCGGCGGCGCCCTGGGCCGCGGCTGCGGCCCCCTCGTCCTCACCCGCGAGCCGGAAATGGACCTGACGGGGAAGACGGTGGCGGTGCCGAGCGAGCGCTCGACCGCCTATCTGCTCTTCCGGCTGTGGACGGCGGACGTCCTGCCGGGCGGGGTCGGGAACGTCGTCGTGATGCCGTTCCACGAGATCATGCCCGCCGTACGGGACGGCAAGGTCGACGCGGGGCTCGTCATCCACGAGGCCCGGTTCACCTATCAGGAGTACGACCTGCACGCGCTGGCCGACATGGGCGCGCACTGGGAGGACACCACGGGTCTGCCGATCCCGCTCGGCGCGATCATCGCCAAGCGCTCGCTGGGCGCGGAGACCCTGCGGCGGATCGCCGACGCGGCCCGCACGTCCGTACGGATGGCCTGGGACGACCCGGTCGCCTCACGTCCGTACGTCATGGAGCACGCGCAGGAGATGGACCCGAAGGTGGCCGATCAGCACATCGGCCTGTACGTCAACGAGTTCACCGCCGACCTCGGCGAGGCCGGCTACGCGGCGGTCCGGGGGCTGCTCACGCGCGCCGCGGCCGAGGGGCTCGTACCGCCCCTCGGCCCGGACGCGCTGGCCTTCCCGTGATCCCGACGACCCCGGGCTACACGTCGAGCTGGTCCGCGACCGCCCGCAGCAGGCCCGCGATCTTCGCGCCCTGCGCCTTGTCGGGGTAGCGGCCGCGCTCCAGCATCGGGGTGATGTTCTCCAGGAGCGTCGTCAGGTCCTGCACGATGGACGCCAGTTCGTCGGGCTTGCGGCGCTGCGCCGCGGCGACGGACGGGGTCGGGTCGAGAACCGTCACCGAGAGCGCCTGGTCGCCGCGCTGCCCCGCGACCACCCCGAACTCCACGCGCTGCCCGGGCTTGAGGGCGTCGACTCCGGCAGGGAGCACCGACGAGTGGACGAAGACGTCGCCGCCGTCGTCGCGGGAGAGAAAGCCGAAGCCCTTCTCGCTGTTGAACCATTTGACCTTGCCGGTAGGCACGTCTGTCCTCGTCTTCGTACTCGATGGGTGCGCCGGGATCCCGGCTCCGGATAGCTGCTGGAGAGCGATCCAGCGGGTCGCCGACCCGCCGCACCAAGGCTAATGGCCTTCGGGCTGGTGACAAGACGTCGCCGGTTTGTTCCTCCGGCCTGGGAACTACCCTGGCCGAATGCGTAGTGAAACCCCTTCGGGCCCCTCGGACGACACCGCTCCGGGTGACGGTCTCGTCCGTGCCGGTGCGATTGTCTTCATCATCGGCGCGGTGGCCACTCTGGTCACCGTCGCCCCGCTGTTCCTCGGGGCGGAGCCGTTCCCGCCGGTCGCGTACGCGGTGTGCATGCTGATGGGCGTCGGATTCCTGGTCGCCGGCGCCGGTGTGCTCCGCTCGATCGGCGCCCAGCGGCGACAGGCCCGGGCGGCGACTCAGACCCGGTAGCTCTTTTCGAGGACGCTCCGGTTCTCGGCCCCGTGCTCGGCCCGGAATGCGGTTCGATATCCGTCCCACCAGGTGCGGAAGCCTGTCAGGTCCGGCAGGACGACGTCCGCTCCGGCCGCCCGCAGCTCCTCGGCGTCGCACGGTCCGGTCGTCACGGCCACCGACAGCGCGCCCGCCGCCGCGGCGCCCCGTACGTCCCCGGTGTGGTCGCCGACGTACACCCCCGCGCCGTGCTCCCGCAGCGCCTCCGCCTTGCCCTCGGCCCACAGGCCGCCGATGACGGCGTCGGGGTCGATGCCGAGGTGGGAGAGGTGCAGCTCGGCGTGCGGGCCGTTCTTGGCGGTGACGACGATCGCCCGGCCGCCCGCGTCGCGAACGGCTTGAATCGCATCCCTGGCGCCCGGCATCGCGAGCGTCGGCGTGATCGCGTAGGTGGCGTAGAGCGCGCGGTACTGCACGACCCGCTCGGCGATCTCCTCCTCGGGGAACCAGTGCGCCAGCTCGTGGTGGAGCGGCGGGCCCAGCCGGGAGACCGCGAGGTCGGCGTCGATCGCGACACCGGTCTCGGCGGAGAAGGCCTGGTAGGCGGCCTTGATGCCGGGCCGGGAGTCGATGAGCGTCATGTCGAGGTCGAAGCCGACGGTGAGAGAGGTCATGCGGGCCATTGTGCCCAGACGTTCGAAAGGGCCCCCGTCGGCGGAGAAGACCGCTGCTTAGACTGAGCCAAGCCAAGCCAAGCCAAGCCTTACCTACCTACCTACCTACGTACGCCAGCACGTCCTCCCGATGGGTCTCGATGACAGCCGCCTTCCGTTCCAGACGCGTCCTCGCGACCGTCGCCGCCGTCGTCGCCCTCCTCCTCGCAATCCTGCTGAGTCTCACCGTGGGCGCCCGCGCCATCGCCCCGTCGACCGTCCTGGACGCGCTGCTGCACGGCGCCTTGAGCGACGACGCCCAGGTCGTACGGCAGCTGCGGGTGCCCCGGACCCTCATCGGGCTCATGGTCGGCGCCGCGCTGGCCTTGGCCGGCACGGCCCTGCAGGGCATCACCCGTAACCCCATCGCCGATCCCGGGATCCTCGGGATCAGCCAGGGTGCCTCGGTCGGCGTGGTCGGCGCCATCGCCTTCGCCGGGGTGCACACGCTCTCGGGGTACGTGTGGTTCGCCTTCGCGGGCGCCGCCCTCGCCTCGGTCGCCGTGTACGCGGTCGCCTCCAGCGGGCGCGGCGGCGCGACCCCCGTGAAGCTGGCGCTCGGCGGCGCCGCGATCAACGCGCTGCTGCTGTCGGTGACGACCGGCGTCCTGACGACCAGGGCCGCGGCCCTCGACGAGTTCCGGTTCTGGCAGATCGGCTCGCTCGACGGGCGGGACACCGAGGTCGTCCAGCAGATCTGGCCCTTCCTGCTGATCGGCGCCGTCCTGGTGGTGTCGGTGGCCCGGGGCCTGGACGCGCTCGCCCTCGGCGAGGACGTGGCCAAGGGGCTCGGCCAGCGGGTGGCGACGGTACGGATCGTGGGCGGGGTGGGGGCCACCGTGCTGACCGGCGCGGGCGTGGCGGCGGCCGGGCCGATCGCCTTCGTCGGCCTCGCGGTCCCGCACATCGCCCGGGCGATCGTGGGCGGCGACCACCGCTGGGTGCTGCCGATGGCGGCGCTCGTCGGGCCGGTGATGCTGCTGGTCTCGGATGTGATCGGCCGGATCCTCTTCCCGCCGGGCGAGGTCCCGGCGGGCGTGATGACGGCGCTGATCGGCGTGCCGTTCCTGGTGACGCTGGTGCGACGGAAGGCGGTGCCGGCATGACCTCGGCGACGACGACCGCGTCGACGACTGCGTCGGCGACCGCGTCGGCGAATTCTGTACGCCCGGCCGGCTATCAGGCCGTCCGCGCCGGGGGCGGGTCCTTCCTGCTGCATCGCCGCTCGGCCGCGGTGGCCGTGGGCCTTGTCCTCGTGCTGGCCGCGGTGAGCGTCGCGTACCTCTGTGTCGGCGAGAGGTTCGTCGCGCCGGGCGAGGTCCTGAAGGTGCTCCTCGGGCAGGACGCGCGGGCCGCGTTCATCGTCGGGGAGCTGCGGATGCCGCGGCTCGCGGTCGGGCTGATGGTCGGCGCCGCGTTCGGCGTGGCCGGGGCGCTCATCCAGACCGTCGCCCGCAACCCGCTCGCCAGCCCCGACATCATCGGCATCAGCCAGGGCGCGGGGGCGCTGACGGTCGGCGCGATGGCCTTCGGCCTCACCTCGTACACCGTCCTGCCGTACCTCTCGATCCTCGGCGGCATCGCCGCCGCCGCGCTCGTGTACGTCTTCGCCTGGCGCGGCGGGCTGCACGCGACCCGGTTCGTGCTGATCGGCATCGGGTTCGCGATCGCGCTGCGGTCGCTGATGACCCTGTTCATGACCAAGGGCGACTACCTGGTCGCCCAGCAGGCCCAGATCTGGATGACGGGCTCGCTCAACGGGCGCGGCTGGGACGAGGCGGCGCCGATCCGCTGGACGCTGCTCCTGATGCTGCCGGCCCTGCTGTGGGCGGCCCGCGCGCAGCGGACGGTGTCCCTGGACGACGACACGGCGACGGCCCTCGGCGTCCGGCTCGGCCGGGTGCGGCTGGGGCTTGTGGCCGTCGGTGTCGTGCTCGCGTCCGTCGCCACGGGGGTGGCGGGGCCGGTCGACTTCGTGGCGCTGCTCGCTCCGCAGATCGCCCGCCGGATGACCCGTACCGCGCAGATCCCGCTGCTGTGCTCGGCCCTGATGGGCGCGTTCGTCGTGGTCGCGGCGGACCTGCTGGCCCGGCGGCTCTTCTCGCCGGCCGAGCTGCCGGTCGGCGTCCTGACGGCGGCGGTCGGAGCCCCGTATCTGATCTGGCTGATTGTGCGCAGCCGCACTGGAGGAAAAGCATGAGCAGGCTGACCGCGCGCGAGCTGACCCTCGCCTACGACGACCGTACGGTCGTGCACGGCCTCGACCTCGCCGTCCCGGACGGCAAGGTCACGGTCATCGTCGGCCCGAACGCGTGCGGGAAGTCGACGACGCTGCGGGCGCTCGGACGGCTCCTGAAGCCCAGGGGCGGGGCGGTGCTGCTCGACGGCGAGGAGCTGGCGAAGATCCCGACGAAGCGGATCGCGCAGTCCATCGGCCTGCTGCCGCAGACCCCGGTCGCACCGGAGGCGATCACGGTCGCGGACCTGGTGTCGCGGGGGCGGCAGCCGCACCAGGCGTGGTGGAAGCAGTGGTCGCGGGAGGACGAGCGGGCGGTCGTGGACGCGATGGAGCGCACGGACGTGGCGGCGCTCGCGGAGCGTCCGGTGGACGAGCTGTCGGGCGGGCAGCGGCAGCGGGTCTGGATCGCGATGGCGCTGGCGCAGGAGACGGACCTGCTGCTCCTGGACGAGCCGACGACGTACCTGGACATCTCGCACCAGGTGGAGGTCCTCGACCTGGTGCGCCAGCTGAACCACGAGCGGGGCCGTACGGTCGCCGTCGTCCTGCACGACCTGAACCAGGCGGCGCGGTACGCGGACCACCTGGTGGCGATGAAGGCGGGGCGGGTGGTGGCGGAGGGGGAGCCGGGGGAGGTGGTGACGGCGGAGCTGGTACGGGAGGTTTTCGGCCTGGACTCGGTCGTGATCCCGGATCCGGTGACGGGCTCCCCCTTGGTGATCCCAGCGGCCCCCTGGCACGCCTCTGCCCCGGCGCAGGCGACCGCCTGAGGCCTGGGCCCCCGCGCACCGGGCGGGCTTGGACGGTCCTGCTGGGGTGTTAGCGCCTGCGGGTGCGGAGGAGGAGGAAGAGGGCGGAGGTGATGGCCGCTGCCTTCAGAGTCCAGGGCCAGGTCTCAGAGATCGCCGCGCCCATCGCCTCGCCGCCCTCCGCGATCGGCGCGCCCCAGCGCCGTTCGACGCGGCCCCAGAGCCAGAGCGCGCCGCCCGTCGCCGCGAGGGCCGGGAGGATGACGACGGCCCACCGGGTCTCGGCGCGGGAGAGGCGGCGTGAGGCGTAGGCGAGGAGCCAGCCCGCCGCGAGGGCCACCAGGTTGCCGAAGACGGCGCCGCCGAGCAGCAGGAGGGCGGCCAGCAGGAGGAACGGGCTGCCGAGGCCGAACCGGCGGCCACCGCCCGCCTCCGGGGCGGCGGCCTTGCGGATCCGCAGCCGCTTCCAGCCCCGGCGCGGCGCGACCTCCCCCTCCGCCTCCGCCTCCTCCTCGTCCGCCTCCTCCCCCGGCGGCGGCTTCAGCAGTTCCGGGATCTCCACCCCGCCCCTGAACCCCGGCACCTCGGTGCTCCACCAGTCCGGTTCCGTGTCGGCCGCCCCGACCTCGTCCGTCCCCGCCAGATGCGGCGGCGTCGGCCACGCCTCCTCCCGACGGGGCTTCGGCACCTCCGGCAGCGTCTTCACGCTCACCGACGACGCCGCGCCCGACGCGCGGTCCACCACCTCGTCCGGCGTGCCCAGCTCGTCGAGGATGCCGCGCACGGCGGTCGGACCCTCCCCGCCCCCCGTAGCGCGCCGCCGGTCGATCTCGCCCCGCAGCGCCGACACGAGCCCCATCCGGGCGCTCGCCGACAGGTGCCGCTGCTGCGCCAGATCGCCGACCCTGCTCAGATAGTCGAAGACCAACTGGTCGCTCTCGATCCCCACAGTGCCCCTCCACAGCCGGTACGCCCCGACGTTAGCGCCCGCGCAGGGGCTAACGTGGGGCGGATGGGGATCGGTGAGCTCGCTCGGGAGGCGCACGTGCCCGCAGGAACTGGCGCTGCCACTGCGCCGCGCACGCTCGCGGAGGCGCTGCGCGCGCGGGGTGACGAGGGGCTCGCCGCGCTGCTGCGGGCCAGACCGGACCTGCTCTCCCCCGTCCCCAACGACCTGACCCAGCTCGCCACCCGGGCCGGTACGCGCGCCTCCGTGGTGCGCGCGCTCGAGCGGCTCGACCGCTTCACGCTGCAGACCGCCGAGGCGCTCGCGGTGGCCCCGGACCCCGCCCCGTACCCCGTACTCCTCGCCCTGCTCACCGGCGACGACGGCGACCCGGACATCGAGGCGGCGCTGCCGCGCGCGGTGGAGACACTGCGCGAGCAGGCGCTCGTCTGGGGCGAGGAGGACCGGCTGCGGCTGGTGCGGACCGCGCGGGAGCTGCTCGCGCCGTCACCGCAGCACCCGTCGCCGACGGGCCTCGGGCCGTCCGTCGCCGAGGCCACGGCCGGGATGTCGCCGGGCCGGATCCAGGAGATCATCGCGGCCGCCGGGCTGCCCGCGACGCACGACCCGGTCTCCGCCGTGGCGGCCCTGACGGAGCTGTTCACCGACCGCGAGCGGATGGGCGCGCTCCTGGACACGGCGCCATCGGATGCGCTGGCCGTGCTCGACCGGCTGGTGTGGGGCCCGCCGTACGGAGAGGTCACGGCGGACCCGGCGCCGCCCGTGCGCTGGCTGCGCGACCGCGGCCTGCTGCTTCCGGTCTCGACGCGGACCGTGGTGCTGCCCCGGGAGGCGGCGCTGCACCTGCGCGGCGGGCGGGCGCACCGGACGCCGGAGCCGCGGCCGCCGGCCCTGTCCGTGCTGCGCGAGTACCGCCCACAGGTTGTGGACAGCGCGGCGGCGGGCCAGGCGTACACCGCGCTCGCCACCGTCGAGGAACTGCTGAAGTCGTGGGACCGGGGCGGCCCGCCGGTGCTGCGCGCGGGCGGGATCTCGGTACGGGAGCTCAAGCGGATCGCGGCCACGCTCGACGTCACGGAGCAGGTCGCGGCCTTCTGGCTGGAACTCTGTTACTGGGCGGGGCTGCTGGCCCCGGACGGCGAGGCGGACGAGCGGTACGCGCCGACGCCGGCGTACGACGACTGGCTGGACCTGCCGGCGGCCGAGCGCTGGGCCCGTCTCGTCACGGCCTGGCTGACCGCGACCCGTACGCCCGGCCTGATCGGCGGCCAGGACGCGAAGGGCCGCACCCTGTCCGCCCTGGGCCCCGACCTGGACCGGGGCGCGGCGCCGGAGGTCCGGCGCCGGGTGCTCACCCTCCAGGCGACGCTGCCGCCGGGCTCGGCGGCGGACCCCGAGACGCTCCTTGCCCGGCTGCGGTGGGAGCGCCCGCTGCGAGGCACCGCCGCGGGACGCGCGGGCCAGGGCCAAGGCCAGGCGTCCGCCGCCCGTACGGGCACAGAAGCCGGCGGCACCACCGGCACCACGGGCTACGGCGGCGGCCGGAGTGGCGGCTACGGAACCGGCACCTCCGGGGCCACCGGCACCACCGGCTACGGCGGCGGCCGAAGCGCCGCTTACGGAACCGGCGCCCCCACCGCCACCACCTCCGCCGACCTGCGCTCCCGGATCGCCGTCTGGACCCTCACCGAGGCCGAGATGCTCGGCGTCACCGGCCGCGGCGCCCTCTCCTCCCCCGCCCGCGCGCTGCTCAACCTGCCCCTCGCCGAGGCCGCGCCCGACACCCCCACCGGCGTCGGCGGCGGGGTCGAGCTGTCCGTCGCCGCCTCCCGGGCCGCGACCCTGCTCGCCCCGCTCCTCCCCGAGCCCGTCGACCACGTCCTGCTCCAGGCCGACCTGACGGCCGTCGCACCCGGCCCGCTCAAGCGACCGCTCGCCGACATGCTCGGGGTGCTCGCGGACGTGGAATCGAAGGGTGGCGCGACCGTCTTCCGGTTTACGCCCGGCTCGGTCCGCCGCGCCCTCGACGCCGGAAGCACCGCCTCCGACCTGCACGACTTCCTGACCGCCCACTCCCGTACGCCGGTCCCGCAGCCCCTCGCGTACCTGATCGACGACGTGGCGCGCAGACACGGCCATCTGCGGATCGGGGCCGCGTCGGCGTACGTGCGTTGCGACGACGACGCGCTCCTCGGCGAGATCCTGGCCGACAAGCGGTCCGCGTCCCTGCGGCTGCGCCGCCTCGCGCCGACGGTCCTGGCCGCGCAGACCGATCCGGCGTCGCTCCTCGACGGGCTGCGGGCGATGGGGTACGCCCCGGCCGCCGAGTCGGCCGAGGGCGACGTCCTGGTCACCCGTACCGACGCCGTCCGCACCCCCGCCAGGACCGCGCCGGCCCCCGTCCCCGACGGCCCGCCCGCGCCCGACACGACCCTGCTGGCCGCGGCGGTCCGCGCGATCCGGGCCGGCGACCTCGCCTCGACGGCCGTACGGAAGGAACGCCCCGAGACCGCCCGGCCGGCCGACGGCGGCCTGCCGCGCACCTCGCCCGCCGAGACCCTGGCGACCGTCCAGGCCGCGGCGATGACCGGCTCGGCCGTCTGGATCGGCTACGTCAACGCGGAGGGCGCGGCCAGCCAGCGGGTGATCGCGCCGGTGCGGGTGGAGGGCGGTTTCGTGACGGGCTACGACCACACGGCGGACGAGGTCCGCACGTATCCGCTGCACCGCATCACCGGGGTCGCGGAGCTGGCGGACGACCAGGGGTAGGCCGCCCCCGACGGTGTCGTTCGTCATACCTCTCATCCCTCGCCCCCGCCCCGGCCCGGCCCCGGCCCCGCCCCCGCAGGCCACCGTGCGGATCCTCGTGCGCCACGCCACCCCGTACTCCCGCGCGATGCGGGACACTGGATGTTTGGCCGTCACCGGAACGGCACGGGAAGGACCTGAAGGCGTTGAACGGACCACTCATCGTCCAGAGCGACAAGACGCTGCTCCTGGAGGTCGACCACGAGCTGGCGGAAGCCTGTCGCCGTGCCATCGCGCCCTTCGCCGAGCTGGAGCGGGCGCCCGAGCACATCCACACCTACCGCGTCACGCCGCTCGGGCTGTGGAACGCCCGCGCGGCCGGTCACGACGCCGAGCAGGTCGTCGACGCGCTGGTCGAGTTCTCCCGCTACCCCGTCCCGCACGCGCTGCTCGTGGACGTCGCCGAGACCATGGCCCGCTACGGCAGGCTCACCCTCTCCAAGCACCCCACCCACGGCCTCGTCCTCACCAGCACCGACCGGCCCGTCCTGGAGGAGATCCTCCGGTCGCGGAAGGTGCAGCCGCTGGTCGGCGAGCGCATCGACCCCGACACGGTCGCCGTGCACCCGTCCGAGCGCGGGCAGATCAAGCAGACGCTGCTGAAGCTCGGCTGGCCGGCCGAGGACCTCGCCGGGTACGTCGACGGCGAGGCGCACAAGATCGATCTCGCCGAGGACGGCTGGGCCCTGCGCCCGTACCAGAAACAGGCCGTCGAGGGCTTCTGGCACGGCGGCTCCGGGGTCGTCGTGCTGCCCTGTGGAGCGGGCAAGACGCTGGTCGGGGCCGGTGCGATGGCGGAGGCGAAGGCGACGACGCTGATCCTGGTCACCAACACCGTCTCGGCCCGGCAGTGGAAGCACGAGCTGGTCAAGCGGACCTCGCTCACCGAGGACGAGATCGGCGAGTACAGCGGTACGCGCAAGGAGATCCGGCCGGTCACCATCGCCACGTACCAGGTCCTCACGACGAAGCGGAAGGGCATCTATCCGCACCTGGAGCTCTTCGACTCCCGGGACTGGGGCCTGATCGTCTACGACGAGGTGCACCTGCTGCCGGCGCCCGTCTTCAAGTTCACGGCCGACCTCCAGGCGCGGCGGCGGCTGGGTCTGACGGCGACGCTGGTCCGGGAGGACGGGCGGGAGTCGGACGTGTTCTCGCTGATCGGACCGAAGCGGTTCGACGCGCCGTGGAAGGAGATCGAGGCGCAGGGCTACATCGCGCCGGCCGACTGTGTCGAGGTCCGGGTCAATCTCACCGACTCCGAGCGGCTCGCGTACGCGACCGCCGAGACGGAGGAGAAGTACCGCTACTGCGCGACGACCGCGACGAAGCGGAAGGTGACGGAGGCGCTGGTACGGAAGTTCGCCGGGCAGCAGATCCTCGTCATCGGCCAGTACATCGACCAGCTCGACGAGCTGGGTGAGCATCTGGACGCGCCGGTCATCAAGGGCGAGACGTCGAACGCGCAGCGCGAGAAGCTCTTCGACGCGTTCCGCAACGGCGAGATCAGCGTGCTGGTCGTCTCGAAGGTCGCGAACTTCTCCATCGACCTGCCGGAGGCGACGGTCGCAATCCAGGTGTCGGGCACCTTCGGCTCCCGCCAGGAGGAGGCACAGCGCCTGGGGCGTGTGCTGCGGCCGAAGGCGGACGGGCACCAGGCGCACTTCTACTCGGTGGTGGCGCGCGACACGATCGACCAGGACTTCGCCGCGCACCGGCAGCGGTTCCTGGCGGAGCAGGGGTACGCGTACCGGATCATGGACGCGGACCAGCTGCTGGCGGACGACTGAGGCAGGCGGCGGGCGGCGGGCGGTAGAGGGGGGCGGGGGTTGCCGACCCCCGCCCCCCTTCCCGTTCCTCCTGGAAAAAGTCGTTCGCGCGCCGCGCGCACGGAAGCTATGCTCTCCGACTTCCCCGCCTCCCTCCCCGAGTGGAGCGCCGCCGTCCGGTCGGAAACCGGCGGCCGCCCAGTCATGCCCGCATCGGACTCGCATGTCCGCGCACTCGGAGGCACCGCCATGTCCGCTTCGGACGACCCGCTCGCGCGCGAGCGCGCCCATCTCGCCGACTCCCGCGCCGCCCTGCGCGCGATGCGCGAGGACGTCGAGGCGCTCGACATCAAGGACGTCACCGCGAACTGGGTCAACGCCGTCGTCCTCGGCGCGCAGATCGAGGAACGGATCAAGGCGCTCGCCGACCTCTCCCACACCCCGCTCTTCTTCGGCCGGCTCGACTACCTGCACACCACGCAGGAGGGGCAGCGCTTCTACATCGGCCGCCGGCACGTCCACGACGCCGACGGCGACCCGATGGTGATCGACTGGCGCGCGCCGGTCTCCCAGCCCTTCTACCGGGCGTCGCGGAAGGACCCGCAGGACGTGGGCCTGCGGCGCCGCTTCGGTTACACGGGCGGCGAGCTCACCGCGTACGAGGACGAGCACCTCTCCGACCCGGCGGAGCTGGAGCAGACCAGCAAGCTGCTCCAGGCGGAGATCGAGCGCCCCCGCGTGGGCCCGATGCGGGACATCGTCGCGACCATCCAGCCGGAGCAGGACGAGATCGTACGGTCGGGTCTCGCCGGATCCGTCTGCGTGCAGGGCGGCCCGGGCACCGGAAAGACGGCCGTGGGCCTGCACCGTGTCGCGTACCTCCTCTACGCGCACCGGGAGCGGCTGGCCCGCACCGGCACCCTCGTCATCGGGCCGAACCGGTCCTTCCTCCACTACATCGAGCAGGTGCTCCCGGCGCTCGGCGAGCTGGAGGTGCGGCAGGCGACGGTCGACGACCTCGTCGCCCATGTGGAGGTGCGCGGGACGGACGAGGCGGCGACGGCCGTCGTCAAGGGTGACGCCCGGATGGCGGAGGTGCTGCGGCGGGCGGTCCGCTCGCACGTCACGCTCCCCACGGAGCCGCTGATGGTGGTGCGCGGCTCGCGCCGCTGGCGCGTACCGGCGTACGAACTGGAGGAGATCGTCGCCGAGTTGCTGGACCGGGACATCCGTTACGGGGCGGCCCGGGACGCGCTGCCGCAGCGGATCGCGCACGCGGTCCTGGTGCGGATGGAGCAGGCGGGCGAGGCTCCGGACGACCGCGTGCAGGACGCGGTGGCCAGGAACGCGGCGGTGAAGGCGGTCGTCAAGGCGGTCTGGCCGCCGGTGGACCCGGCGAAGCTGGTGCTGCGGCTGCTGAGCGACGCCGAGTTCCTCGCGGAGCACGCGGCCGGTGTGCTGACCGACGACGAGCAGAAGCTGCTGCTCTGGGCGAAGCCCGCCCGGTCGGTGAAGTCGGCGAAGTGGTCGGCGGCGGACGCGGTCCTGATCGACGAGGCGAAGGACCTGGTGGAGCGCACGCACTCGCTCGGCCATGTGGTCCTCGACGAGGCCCAGGACCTGTCCCCGATGCAGTACCGCGCGGTCGGCCGCCGCTGTACGACCGGATCGGCGACGATCCTCGGCGACCTGGCGCAGGGCACCACCCCGTGGGCGACCGAGAGCTGGGCGCAGGCGCTCGGGCACCTGGGGAAGCCGGACGCCGTGGTGGAGGAGCTGACGGCGGGCTTCCGTGTGCCGCGCGAGGTCATCGCGTACGCCTCCCGTCTGCTGCCGCACATGTCGCCGGGGCTCGCGGCCGTCGAGTCGGTCCGGGAGAACCCGGGCTCGCTGGAGATCCGGCACGCCGCGCCGGAGGAACTGGACGCGGCGGTCGTCGCGGCCTGCGTCGAGTCCCTCGGCCACGAGGGCTCGATCGGCCTGATCGCCGCCGACGCGCGGATCGCACCGCTGGCGGAGGCGCTGACCGCCGCCGGCCTCACGTACCTCTCCCCCGGCGAGGAGACAACGGCCGCGTCCCGACTGACGCTGGTCCCGGCGTCGCTCGCGAAGGGCCTGGAGTACGACTACGTGGTCTTGGACGACCCGGCGGCCGTCGTCGACGGCGAACCGGACGAACGCACGGGCCTGCGGCGGCTGTATGTGGCACTGACCCGCGCGGTGTCCGGCCTGACGGTCCTCCACTCCTCGCCGCTCCCGGAGCAGTTGGCCCGCTAGCTCTCTGGGTCGGCTAGCTCCGGAGGAAGGCGCGGACGCTCTGGGAGACGGTGTCGTCGCCGAGGAGCGCGTTGTGGTCGAGGCAGCCGGCGGCGTGGTTGACGGCGCCGGTCAGCGGGACGCTGCTGTCGGGGTTGATGACCTCGTCGCAGTTCGACCACCAGGTGGCGTACCGCACGGCGCCGGGTGTCTCGTCGCCCTCCGCGAGCCGTTTCTGCACGTAGGAGCCGGGGGTCATGTCACGGCAGGCCTGGTCCCACAGGGCGCAGGCCCAGGCCGTGCTGGTGCCGTGGTTGGGGCCGGCGAGCGAGGCCCAGTGGGCGACGGAGGACTGGCCGGCGGCGTCGAACTTGACGTACCAGCGGGTGACGAGGCTGCCGAAGGAGTGGGCGACGAGGTCGACCCGGGCCGCGCCGGTCTGCCGCTTCACGGTCTCGATGTACGCGGCGAGTTCGCCGGAGAGGACTTCGTTGACGGACCGGTGGGTGTCGTAGCCGAAGGAGAACAGCTCGGCGTCTGTGTAGCCGTCGGCCTTGAGGTCCTCGCGCAGGCCGCCCCAGACACCGGGGTCGGCGTTGTAGCCGTGGACGAAGACGACGGGGGTACGGGCGGTCGCTTCCGCCGCCTCGGCCGCGTGGGCCGCGTGGGCGGTCGTGAGCGGGATGAGCAGGGACGCGACGACGGCGAACAGTGGAACGATCCTGGCGCGGAGCCTCAACACGCTTCCCCCTCTGCGGTGTTACGCACGAGTAGTCAGGGGCATGGTGAGGCCTGCGAGCCAAGAAGAACAGCCCTGTGCGGGCCGGGAGTTGGGGGCGGCCAGCGCCTCACGCGCCCCCCGTCTCACGCACGGCCGCCTCACGCGCGGCCGCCTCAAGCACCCGCTTCGTACTCGGGCAGCGCCTCCGTGAAGGCGCGGCGGGCGACGGCCGCCAGGGGCGGGTTCGTGAGCCGGTAGTGGTGCTCCGTGACCACGCCCCAGCACAGCGCCCATCCCCGCCCCCGCGCCCAGGTGGCGTCGTCGACCTCGGCGGCCTCCCGGAAGAGGGGGCGGGTGTCGGCGGTGAAGAGGGTCCAGGCGGCCATCATGTCGCAGGCCGGGTCGCCCGTACCGAGGCCGCCGAAGTCGATGACGGCGCTCAGCCGGCCGTCGCGGGCCAGCACGTTGCCGGGGAGCAGGTCGCCGTGGACCCAGACCGGGTCGCGCTCCCACTGCGGGAGCCGCAGGACGGACTCCCACGCCTCGGTCACCGCGGTCGCGTCCAGGGTGCCGTCGGAGCCGAGGTCGCGGACGGCGCCCGCCATGTGCGCCCCGCCCCACTCGGTGACGTGCCCGCCCCGGAGGGAGCGAGGGCCGCCGGACGCGTCGACGCGCCGCAGGGCGGCGCCGAACCGGCCCAACTCGACCGCCGCGTGCGCCAGATCGCCGATCGGGGCGTCGAAGGCGTTCTCGCCGTCGAGCCAGCCGTACACCGACCAGGGCAGGTCGTAGCCCTCCGCGGGCACCCCCTTGGCGAGCGGCACGGGGACGGGCAGCGGGAGGTGCGGGGCGAGGCGGGGCAGCCAGCGCTGCTCCTTGTCGACCTGCCGGGCCGCGGACGGGAGCCGGGGCAGCCGGACGGCCATGGCGTCGCCGAGGCGGTACATGGCGTTGTCGGTGCCGGCGGAGGGGACCGCGCGGACCGGGAGCCCCGCCCACCGGGGGAACTGCCCTCCGACGAGCCGGCGTACGAGGTCCTCGTCGATGTCGACTTCGTCGGGGCGCGGGTGCGTCTTGGGGGCGGGCATGGCGGGAGGGTAACGAGGGGCGGACCGGGCGGCCAGGGAATTACGGTGTGGGCGGCGCGACCACGAGAAGGGTGCACACGATGACCGACACGGAGAAGCGGCCGGTGACCGTCGTCACGGGCGGCAGCCGGGGGATCGGCGCGGCGACCTGCGTACGGCTCGCCGACGAGGGGCATGACCTCGTCCTCGGGTACGTCAGGGACTCCGCCGCCGCCGAGGAGACGGCCGCCGCCGTACGGAAGGCCGGCGCGCGCTGTGTCGTCGTACGGGCGGACACGGCCGTCGAGGCGGACGTGGAGCGGCTCTTCGACACGGCGGAGGCCGAACTGGGCCCGGTGACGGGCCTGGTCAACAACGCGGGCGTGACGGGCCCGCTGGGGCGCCTGACGGACGCCACGACGGAGAACCTGCGCCGGGTGGTGGACGTCAACCTCCTCGGCTACCTGCTGTGCTGCCGCCGCGCGGCCCGTGACATGAGCGCGCGGGGCGGCGGCGCGATCGTGAACATCTCCTCAGCGGCGGCGACGCTGGGCAGCCCCGGCGAGTACGTCCACTACGCGGCGACGAAGGCGGCGACGGACGCGCTGACCGTGGGCCTCGCCAAGGAGTTGGGCCCGCAGCACATCCGCGTCAACGCCGTCGCGCCGGGCACGATCGAGACGGACATGCACGCGACGATGGGCGACCCGGACCGCCCGGCCAAGGTCGCCCTCGTCACCCCTCTCGGCCGCGCGGGCCGCCCGGACGAGATCGCGGCCGCTGTCGCCTGGCTGCTCTCCGAGGACGCCTCGTACACGACGGGCACGATCCTCCGCGTGGCGGGCGGCCGCTGACATCCGCCGGACACTCCCTAGGGGTGTCCGGAAAGTAGCGCCAAGCGAGACCTTCCGGACACGACCTAGGCGTCCAGCGCCTCGCGCCAGGTGCGAACCGCCTCCAAGGAGACCGGCTGGGTCCAGCCCTGCGGGCGGGCCGCGCCGCCGATGTGGAAGGCGGTGAGGCCGGCCGCGCGGAGTTCGGGGAGGTGGTCGAGGCGCAGGCCGCCGCCGACGAGGATCTGCGGCTCGTAGCCCGGCTCGCCCGAAGCGGCGCGGGCG
Organism: Streptomyces sp. NPDC015346; assembly: GCF_043078785.1. NCBI lineage: Bacteria > Bacillati > Actinomycetota > Actinomycetes > Kitasatosporales > Streptomycetaceae > Streptomyces > Streptomyces sp. NPDC015346. The sequence goes on from NZ_JBIBTW010000004.1 coordinate 640,490, forward strand.
GCCTCGGACTTGAGGACGGGGAGGCCGTCGTCGACGCCGGTCGGCGCGCCCGCGGTGAGGTAGGTGTCGAGGCCCGGCAGGTCCGCGAGCTGCTTGCGCAGGGCGTCGCGGTCGGCGGCGCGGTCGATGGCCCGGTGGAAGGTCCAGCGGCAGCCGTCCAGGACGGCGATCAGCCGCTCGACCGCCACCAGGTCCGGGTCGCCGTGAGCCGTGAGGAAGCCGAGGACGAACTCGTCCGCGCCCGCCTCCCGAAGCTCCGAGGCCCGTGCCACCAGCGCGTCGAGCTGGCCGGGGTCCCCCGCCGCGAATCCGTCGGTCAGTCGGAGCATCACGCGCAACGGGATGTCCACGGCGGCGCGAACCGCCGTGAAACCGGTCCGGGACGGGGAGAGGCCGTCCGCCGCCATGTCGGTGACCAGTTCGAGGCGGTCCGCCCCTCCGGCCTGGGCGGCGACGGCGTCCCGCTCGTCGAGGGCGATCACCTCAAGGACTGCACGGTTGCTCATCGAGCCCATTCCTCCATGAATGACGGCTACAGGTCTAGTCCAATGACCAGACTAGCCGTGCGAGTGGCCGTCCGCATCGTGCGTGGCGTTCCCACTCGGCGCGGGCGTCGTCGCGTGCCCCGGCCCCGCGTGGACCGTGAACGCCGCCGTCCGCACCTTCCCGCCGTGCTGGAAGTCGAGGAAGAGCCGGTACGTCCCCGCGCTCGGCGCCGTCGCCGTGAAGGAGACGTCCGGACCGGGCCCGCCCTCGTTGGGGTGGACGTGGAGGTAGGCGAGGTCGCCGTCGCGCAGCGCGACCAGGTGGCCGTACGCCCCGAGGTAGGGCTCCAGGTCGGTGACCGGCTTGCCCGCCTTGGTGACCGTGAGCTTCAGCTCGCCGGCCTTGCCCGGGTCGAGCGTCCCGCCGAGCGTGACCTGGTAACCGTCGACGGCGGCGGTCGGCGCGGCGGCCGGGAGCGGCTGCGGCGCGTACGCACCGGGTACGGACAGGTCCACGCCGAGGGTCACGCCCTTGGCTCCCGCGACCGCCGGCTTGAAGTCCGCGAAGGCCTTGTAGCCACCGGCCGCGGGCAGGTCGACCGGCGTCGACCAGGTCCCGTCGGCCGCCCGCACGGGGTGGAGGTGGCGGTAGACCGTGAGATCGCGCGAGGCCACGATGAAGTGCAGTTCCTTGCCGTGCTCGGTCGTGAACGCGGTGACCTTCCTGCCGCTCGCGTCCTTGACCGAGAACCTCAGCACGCTCTTGCCGACGGCCGGCCTCGGCGTCTCCATGGCCAGCGTGTAGCCGCCCTCCGAGACCTGCAGGCCCCCGGCGGGTGATGCCTGGGCCGCCGCCGCGTGGTCCCCGCCGTGGCCCGCGCCCGCGCCGTGCTCCGATGACGCCGCGTGCTCACCGTGCACGGCCTTCCGCGGCTCGTCCACGGGTCCGACGCCCCTGCCGACCCCGTACGCGGTCCCGAAGGTCGCGGCGAGGGCGGCGGCGAAGGCCGTGATCTTCACTCCGGTGTTCATGGCAGCTCTCCCGTACGTGAGTAACCGTTCGATGCACCTCACCATACCCCTGGGGGGTATCAAGTCAAGCCGGGGAATCGCTTGCGTCGCCATACGGCAGGGGGGTATACATGGACCCAGACGGATACCCCCCGAGGGTATCCAACCCAGCGAGGAGGAAGACATGGGTTCCTGCTGTACTCCTGACAACAGCTGCTCGACCGGCGCGGAGGGCACCACCACCGCCGTCGCCGACAGCACGGCCACCGTCTACGCCGTGTCCGGCATGACCTGCGGACACTGCAAGACCGCGATCACCACCTCGGTCGGCGCGCTCGACGGAGTCATCTCCGTGGACGTCGACGTCGCCGGCGGCCTGGTGACCGTGACGACCGGCGGAGCGCCCGACGACGCCGCGATCGCCGCCGCCGTCGACGACGCCGGCTACGAGCTGACCGGCCGGGCCTGACCGTCCGGCCGAGCCCCATCCCGGCCGCCGGGGCCCGTCCGTCCATGGGCCCCGGCCCCCGAGTTCCCGACTTCAGGGCCGGCCGCCACGAGTCTCCACAGAAAGAGGTGCACCTTGTCCACCACGACGACACCCGGCGCCGCCCAGGTCGAGCTCGCCATCGGCGGCATGACCTGCGCCTCGTGCGCGGCCCGTATCGAGAAGAAGCTCAACCGCATGGACGGGGTCGAGGCCACCGTCAACTACGCCACCGAGAAGGCGAAGGTCACCTTCGACGCGGACGCCGACATCTCGGTCGCCGACCTGATCGCCACCGTCGAGGCCACCGGCTACACCGCCGCCGAGCCCACCCCGCCGAAGGCGGAGTCCGCCGGCGACGAAGGGCCGAGTGATGACGAGAAGGCCGACGACGAGCTGCGGCCGCTCAGGCAGCGGCTGATCACGGCCACCGCCCTCGCCGTCCCCGTCATCGCGATGGCGATGATCCCCGCCCTGCAGATCGAGTACTGGCAGTGGCTGAGCCTCACGCTCGCCGCCCCCGTCGTCGTCTACGCCGCCTGGCCCTTCCACCGCGCCGCCTGGACCAACGCCAAGCACGGCGCGGCCACGATGGACACCCTGATCTCGGTCGGCACGATCGCCGCGTTCCTGTGGTCGCTGTGGGCGCTGTTCTTCGGCACCGCCGGTACGCCCGGGATGACGCACCCCTTCGAGTTCACCATCGCCCGCACGGACGGCGCCGGGAACATCTACCTGGAGGCCGCGGCCGGTGTCACCGCGTTCATCCTGGCCGGCCGGTACTTCGAGGCCCGCTCCAAGCGCAAGGCGGGCGCGGCGCTCAAGGCGTTGATGCAGCTGGGCGCCAAGGAGGTCACCGTCCTGCGGGGCGGCCGGGAGGTCACCGTACCGACCGCCGAACTCGCCGTCGGGGACCGCTTCCTGGTCCGCCCGGGCGAGAAGATCGCCACCGACGGCACCGTCGTCGAGGGCTCCTCCGCCGTCGACGCCTCCATGCTCACCGGTGAGTCCGTCCCCGTCGAGGTGGGCGTCGGCGACAGCGTGACCGGTGCCACGCTCAACGCCGGCGGCCGCCTGGTCGTCGAGGCCACCCGGATCGGCGCCGACACCCAGCTCGCCCGGATGGCCAAGCTCGTCGAGGACGCCCAGAACGGCAAGGCCGCCGCCCAGCGCCTGGCCGACAAGATCTCCGCCGTCTTCGTGCCCATCGTGATCGCGCTCGCCCTCGGCACGCTTGGCTTCTGGCTGGGCACCGGCTCCGGACTGACGGCCGCGTTCACCGCCGCCGTCGCCGTCCTGATCATCGCCTGCCCCTGCGCGCTGGGCCTGGCCACCCCGACCGCCCTCATGGTCGGCACCGGCCGCGGCGCCCAGCTCGGCATCCTCATCAAGGGCCCCGAGGTCCTGGAGACCACCCGCAAGGTCGACACCATCGTCCTGGACAAGACCGGCACCGTCACCACCGGCCGGATGACCCTCATCAAGGTCCACACCGCCGACGGCGTGGCCGAGACCGACGTCCTGCGCCTCGCGGGCGCCCTGGAGCACTCCTCCGAGCACCCCCTCGCCCAGGCCGTCGCCACCGGCGCCGCCGCCAAGGTCGGCACCCTCCCCGCCCCCGAGGACTTCGCCAACATCCCCGGCCTCGGCGTCCAGGGCGTCGTCGACGGCCACGCCGTCCTCGTCGGCCGCGAGAAGCTCCTCCAGGAGTGGGCCATGGAGCTCCCCGAGAGCCTCAAGTCCGCCAAGGACGAGGCCGAGAAGACCGGCAAGACGGCCATCGCGGTCGCCTGGGACGGCAGGGCCCGCGCGGTCCTGGAGGTCGCCGACGCCGTCAAGGAGACCAGCCCCGAGGCCATCAGGCGGCTGCGCGCGCTCGGTCTGACCCCGATCCTGCTCACCGGGGACAACAAGGCCGTCGCCGAGGCCGTCGCCGCCGAGGTCGGCATCGACGAGGTCATCGCCGAGGTCATGCCCCAGGACAAGGTCGACGTCGTCAAGCGCCTCCAGGGCGAAGGGCGTTCGGTCGCCATGGTCGGCGACGGTGTCAACGACGCCGCCGCCCTCGCCCAGGCCGACCTGGGCCTGGCGATGGGCACCGGCACGGACGCCGCCATCGAGGCCGGCGACCTGACCCTCGTACGAGGGGACCTGCGGGCCGCCGCCGACGCCATCCGGCTCTCGCGCAAGACGCTCGGCACCATCCGCTCCAACCTCTTCTGGGCCTTCGCCTACAACGTCGCCGCCCTGCCGCTCGCCGCGGCCGGACTGCTCAACCCGATGATCGCCGGGGCCGCCATGGCCTTCTCCTCGGTCTTCGTCGTCGGCAACAGCCTGCGCCTGCGCGGCTTCCAGGCCGCCGACCGCTGAACACCGCCGCCGACCCCGGCCGCTGAACACCGACCGCTGAACACCGACCGCTGACAGGAGGCCGCCGTGGCCGGTTACGTACAGCACAAGGAAGACATCATCAGACGCCTGAGGCGCATCGAGGGGCAGGTGCGGGGGGTGCAGCGGATGGTCGACGAGGACGTCTACTGCATCGACGTCCTGACCCAGGTCTCCGCCATCAACGCGGCCCTCCAGTCCTGCGCCGTGGCCCTCCTGGACGAGCACCTCAGCTGCTGCGTCACCGAGGCGATCGCCCAGGGCGGGGACCAGGCGAAGGTGAAGGTGGGCGAGGCGTCCAAGGCCATCGCCCGGCTGATCAGGACGTAAGCCTCCTCGATCGAGGAAGTCAACCGCCCTTGCGTGAAGGACAGTCGACGGCCGGCGTGATGCTCAGGCGAAGACAGAGCCCGAGCACCCGCCGGAGGAGCACCAGCTCCGCCGAACCGGGCAGCCCGGGGCCGCAGACCTTCACGCAGGGGCGGTTCGTCATCAGGGTCGACATCCCGCCATCGTACCCCTAGGGGGTATATCTATGCCGGGTGAGCGGCCCGTACGATGAGCGGCCCGCAGGACCTGAGGGGGAGGGGACGCGCGTGCGTCGGCTGGGTGAGCTGGAGGCCGAGATCATGGACCGGCTGTGGGCCTGGCAACGGCCCGCGACGGTCCGCGAGATCGTCGACGACATCAATCTGGGGCGCCGGGTCGCCTACACGACGGTGATGACGGTGGCGGACATCCTCCACCGCAAGGGCTGGCTCCGCCGCGAGAAGGCGGGCCGGGCCTGGCTGTACGAACCGGTCCGCAGCCGCGAGGAGTACACCGCGGCCCTGATGCAGGACGCCCTCGGCGACAGCGCGGACCGCCCGGCCGCCCTCCTGCGCTTCGTGGAGACCATCTCCCACGAGGACATGGAGGCGCTGGACGCGGCCCTCCGCACGGCACGGGGGGCAGGGGGACCGCCCGGGGGCGCGGTCCGGGCGGGGGCTTCGGGTACGGCCGGGCACACGGACGCCGCGGCACACGCGGGAGCCGCCGGACACGCGGGAGCCGCCGGACACCCGAGCGGCGCGGGACACGCCGACACCGCCGGACATGGCGGCGCCACCGGACACACGAGCGCCGCCGCGCACGCCGGACACGCGCACGTCTCACACGCGGACGCCGCCGTGCACGCGAACGCCGCCGCACACGCGAACGCCGCCGGACACACCGGCACCGCCGCACACGCGAGTGTCGCCGAAGGCGCTCCGCGCCCCGGCCGGCGTGGTGCCGCCGCCGACGCGCGTCCCCGTGGCGGCGCCGCGTGAACCATCACGCGCTGCCGCCGCTCGGGCTCGCCCTGCTCTCCGGGCTTCTCATCCCCTGGCTCCTCGTGCGGGCCCGCTGGGCCCAGCAGGTGCCACGCCTGGGTCTCGCCGTCTGGGCGGTCAGCGGCGCGGTCTTCGCCGCCTCCGCCGCCTTACTGCCCGCGCAACTCGTGCTCTCCGGAGACAGCAGTCACCGGCTGGCCGACCGGGCGCTCACGCTCCAATTCCCCACCCCCACCCGGGTTCTGGAAATGACCGGGCGCGAATGTCTCGCCTTTTCTCTCGCGCTCGCCGTTCTCGCCCTCCCCACCGCCGGATTCGTCCGCGAACTGCTGCGTGCCCGGCGGGCCCGCATGCGGCACGCGGGTGTCCTGCGCCTGGTCGGGCGGTACGACCCGGCTCTGCGGGCGACCGTGCTCGATCACGACCGGCCCGCCGTGTACTGCCTTCCCGGCCGCTCACGCAGCGTCGTCGTCTCCTCGGGCGCCGTGGACACGCTCACCACGGCCCAACTGGCGGCGGCCCTCGCGCACGAGCGGGCGCACATCGCCGGCCGGCACCACCTGCTGGTCGCGGCGGCGGAGGCCTTCGCCGCCGTGTTCCCCCGGCTCCCGCTCGCGCGGCACGGCGGGACCGCCGTACCGCTGCTGCTGGAGATGACCGCCGACGACCGGGCGTTGCGGCGCTGTTCACGGGACGCCCTGGCCACGGCGCTGTACGCGCTCGCCTCCGGCCAGGCGCCGCGCGAGGCGTTCGCGGCGGGCGGGCCCTCGGCGGCGCTGCGGATGCGGCGGATCCTCACCCCGCACCGTGCGGGACACCCCGTGCTGCGGGGGCTGTCGACGATCGCGGCGGCCGCGGCGGCGGTGGCGCCGTTGATCGTCGCGTGTTGTTCCATCCCCGGATAATTGACTCGGTTCAGCGACCGGCCAGTACGTATTTACTAAGTGAATTCGTAGATTTCGCATCGGTCACATCGGCCTGAATTCCCGGCTATTGTGGGTATGTTGGCGCTCAGGCTCGGCACGTCGAGAGGTACGAACCAATGCAGCTGGCTGACGTGCGGACGGCGGCCGCCGCGGACGCGACCACGATATCCAGGCTCCTTGCCGATGTCATTCGGGGCAGTTACGACGGAATACTCGGCGAAATCCCCGCCCGACGCCTGGCCGCCACTCAATGCGCTCTTCCCCGCATCCGCGCGGAAATTGAAATTCCGGGCGGCGCACCCGGCTGGCTGGGCTGGCTGGTGGCCACCGACACGGACGGCGCGATCATCGGCGCGGTGGCGGGCGGGGTGCCGGTCCCGGGCGAGGGCGAGCTGTACGCGCTCTGCGTCGCGGAGGGCGCACGCCGGCGTGGCGCGGGCTCCGCGCTCCTGACGGCGACGACGGACCGCATGCGGCGGTTCGGGGCACGGGAGATGCGCGTGACCCTGCCCGCGCCGCAGGACCCGGCCCTGCCGTTCTACGAGAAGCAGGGCTTCGCCCCGCTGACGCCCACGCGCTGGAGCCTCGCCCTCTAAAGGCCACCGACACCTCCCGCCCCTCCCTCGCCCCCTCCACGAAACGCGGCTCGTGCGTGGCCGAAGTACGCCATCGCGTGTTCACGCCGCCCGATCCACTGGATCCCGTCCCCCCGCCCCCGCCAGGATTGACCCAGCGGCGCGGCCCCGGCGGCACGGGCGCCCCGCCCGGACGGCATGGACCGAGCGAGCCCCTGGAGGAGCGATGCACACACCGAGCGGCACATCACTGCCCGTCGTGCCCGCAGCGCTCGCGCCGGTCCTGCCGTCCCGATACGACAGCGGCGTCGTTCCCGGCCCCGGCGCCGGCATCCGCGTCACCTCCGACAGCCTCCCCGGTCTGGAGTCCGTCGCCCCAGGCGACCCCGACTCGATCTGGCTGTACGACGCGCTCCTCGGCCCGCACAGCGCGGACATCGTCCGCTACCTCGGCCTCGCCCGCGCCACCGGCGGCCCCGTGCTCGACCTCGGTTCCGGCGCGGGCCGGCTCACCGTCCCCTTCGCACGGCACGGCTTCGCCGTCGAGGCCGTCGACCGGGACGCCACCGCCCTCGCGCGGATCGAGACCTGGGCCCGGCGCATCGGGCCGCAGGTCGCCGAGCTGATCGGGACGACCCGGGCGGACCTCACCGAACTCCGCCTGGACCGTACGTACCGGCTCGCGCTGCTCGCCGGCGCCATGGTGTCCGCCGTCCCCCCGAGGGCCCGCCCCGGTCTGCTGCGCGAGATCGCCTCGCACCTGGACACCGGCGGCGCCCTCGCCCTGGACTACACCTCGCACCTGCTGCCCGGCCTGATCGCCGAACCCCAGCGGACCTGGGCCTTCCAGGTCCCCCGGTTCGACGGGATCGACGAATGGGTGGTGGCCCGGCAGGTCTTCGACCTGCGCGCGATGAGCGAGCGGATCACGTACTACGCGGCAAGGACCGGCAAGCTCTCCACCGAGCGGGTCGTCCTGACCACCGACAAGTGGATCATCGACCCCGAGCACCTCGCGGCCGAGCTGCACTCCGCGGGCCTGCACATCGAGGGCCGGCGCCGGCACCGTATCGACGAACGTACCGAGAGCGTGCTGCTCGTCTGTCGTACGGACGGGTGACCGGAGGGCTGACCGGAGGGGCTGACCGGACGGCTGACCCCCATTCCGAAAGGGCAAGAGGTACGATGCCCACAAATGTTTGAGCCGACCAGGTGGCGGGCGGGCGGAGAAGATGGCAGTCGTGGATGAGCTGACGGGCCGCGAGGCGGTGATCCAGCGCCTGCGCGACGTCGGGCTGCGGGTCACGGGCCCGCGTCTCGAGGTGCTCACGGTGCTCGCCTCGGCCGGCCACCTCGACGTGGAGGCGATCACCGCTACCGCTCGCGAGCGCCTCGGCACCCTCACCAGCCAGGCCGTGTACGAAATGCTCCGGCACTTCCAGGAGACCGGTCTGGTCAGCAAGTTCGACCGGCCCGGGCTCCCGGCCGTCTTCGAGATCTCGGGACCGCCGCACCAGCACGCCCTGTGCGTACGGTGCGGGCGCGTGGAGAACGTGGCGGCGGACGCCCCCGAGCCGCCACGCCGCGGCCTGTCCGGCTGGAGCATGAGCGAGGCCGAGATCGTCTTCAAGGGCCTGTGCCCGGACTGCGCCCGCGAGGCCGCGTCCGACTGACCCCCGCCAGGGTGGCCGGATCGGCACCAGCCATGGCCGGAAGACCCCCTCCGACCAGCTGAGACCCGTTGAACACCATGCGTGGCGTTCGATTCTGTGGCAGGGTCTAGCGGGGCGATTCAACGGGATCCACAGGGATCCGAGGGGAGTCTGCTGCGCAGTGTCCAAAAACGCCACCGGGACGCGTACGGGAAGCGACCAGGCTCTCGCCGTCTATCTCGAACTCCGGGCCCGCCCCGCCTCCGACCACGCCTTCGACGAGGTCGCCGACGGGCTCGACCTCTCCGCCGACGAGCGGGAGCGATGTCGGGGCGAACTCGCCACCCTGGGCCTGATCGAACCGGCCGAGTCGGCCGCGCCCGCGGTCGTCGACCCCGACGTGGCCCTGGTCCGCCTCCTGCAGTACGAGCGCGACCGGCTGGAGAGCCGGCTCGCCGAGACCAGCCGCGCGCAGACCGCCCTGGCCACCCTGGCCGGCCCCTTCCTCCGCACCTCCGACGCCCCGCGCTCCGAGGTCGAGGTCGAGATCGTCGCCGACGCCGAGCGCGTGCGCCGCGAACTGGCCGGGCTCACCGACACCGTGGAGCACTCCCTGCACGTGATGCACACCGGTTCCGTGCGGCGCGAGGACATGGCCGAGGAGCTGGAGCGCGACCGGCGCAGGATCGCCCGGGGGGTGCGCGTCCGCGCCATGTACAGCCGCCGCATCAGCTCCGTACCGGAGATGGCGCAGCACCTGGCGGAACGGGCCGCGCTCGGCGTGGAACTCCGCTTCTCCCCTGTCGTCCCGATGAACATGGTGCTCGCGGACGAGAACTTCGCCCTGCTGCCGACCGATCCGCACGATCCGGACTCGGCCGCGATCCTGGCCCGCGGGCCCGGCCTGGTCCGCTCCTACCGCGCGCTCTTCGAGTACTGCTGGCACGCGGCCACCGCCTACGGCGACGAGGAGTCGGACGCGCACGGGGGCGACGGCCTCTCCGAGCAGCAGCGGGTCGCGCTCCAGATGCTCGCCTCGGGCATCAAGGACGACCAGATCGCGAAGAACCTGGGGGTGTCGCTGCGGACGGTCAGCCGGCTGATCTCCGAAGTGATGCAGGAGCTGGACGCGGCGAGCCGCTTCGAGGCGGGCGTGAAGGCCGCCCGGCTCGGCCTGCTGGACGGGGAACCACGCGAACGGGACGCGGAGTTAGGGTGACGACGGCACGGACAAGATCGACCGATGACCGCTCGCCGCGCCGTGTGACAGGGTGAGGTGGGGGGCGACTCGGAGCGACGAGGGGGGTCACTTCGCCATGGCCACGGTGGGCGACGGCACGAACGAGCGGACCGTCGGAGCGGCCCTGACCCTCTATCAGGAACTGCGCCGACGCGGTGTGTCCAGTTTCCGGGAGGCCTGCGCGAGTGTGCGGCTCGCGCCGGAGGAGTACGAACGATGTCGTGAGGAGCTGACCTCCCTCGGCCTCATCGTGCCGACGACCAGGGCCCACGCCACGATCTCCGACGTACGGGACGCCAACTGGCAGCCGGACACGGACACGGTGGCCGCGGTGGATCCCGAGATCGCGCTGCTGCGGCTGCTCGACCGGGAGCGCGAGCGGCTGCGGGAGCACCTGGCCGAGGCGGACAAGGCGTACAGCACGCTGGAGACGCTGGCGGGAACCTTCCTGCGGGCCGGGTCGCTGACGCGCTCGGGGATCGCGGTGGAGGCGATCACCGACTACCGGCGGATCCAGCAGGCGCTGGAGGACATCGTCGACGTCGTGCAGGAGAGTTCCTGCTCGATGTATCCGAGCGGGCCCACCCGGGCGATCCCGGAGCGGATCCTCGACCGCGACCGCCGGAAGATCGACCACGGGGTGCGGGTCCGCGCCATCTACCACAGCCGGGACGCTGCCCGGCCCGAGCACGCGGAGCTGCTCAACCGCCGGGTCGAGCTGGGCGTGGAGGTGCGCATCGCGTCCGTCGTGCCGATGAACATGGTCATCGCCGACGAGCAGTACGCCGTGGTGCCGCTCCGCCCGGAGGCCCCGCGCGAGGGCGCGATCCTGGCCCGTGGCCGCGTCCTCGTCCGCTCGTACCTGAGCCTGTACGAGCACTGCTGGCACACCGCCTCCCCTTACGGCGACGAGACGGCGGCCGACCGGGGCGGCGACGGCCTCTCGGAGCAGCAGCGGGCGGCGCTGCAGATGCTCGCGTCGGGGATGAAGGACGAGAAGATCGCCCGGAACCTCGGGGTCTCGTTGCGGACGGTCAGCCGCATGCTCTCGGAACTCATGCAGGAATTGGGGGCGACGAGCCGATTCGAGGCGGGCGTCCGCGCGCTGCGCATGGGCTGGCTCGACTGAGATCGCCCCTCTCCCGTTGTCCCTCTCCGTTCTCCACCGGGAGCGAAAAGAGCCCCGCAATCGCTTCGGGCGATTGCGGGGCTCTCCTCCGTCTTCAGCTGATTACCGCTGACTCCCCAGCCGAATTCAGCCTGTGCCGGTTCAGTTGGTGGGCGCCGGGGAGGGCGCCGGCCAGTCGTCGTTGGTGCCGTCCGCCTGCTGGTGCAGCTGGGCGGGGGCGGGCGCGGTGCCGCCGGCGGCCAGCGAGGCGCCGCCGGCGACGGCCGTACAGGCCACCATGGCGATCGCGAACTGGCGGACGGTCTTGCGGATACCGGCGTTACGCGCAGCAGACATGATTCCTCCAGGAGTGGGAATGCGAATTCGGTCTTCTTCCGCCTTCCGGGGGCCCGTGCCGCCGGGCGCTCCCTGAAGACATCTCCATATTGGCCCGCCCCGGGAAACCGATCCAGAGTTTCTCCATGCGTGGACTCGCCATGGCGTGGATGCGTCAATGTGCCATCCGGAGAACGGAATTGAGAGATCCGGGACTCCCCATACCTTTGGTTAGACCAAAAGAGATGCTAGGCTTGTGGTACGGCCTTCTCGTTCCTCCAGGAGAGAGAGGCCGCCGGGGCAGGAGCGTGCCGCCGCTCCTGCCCCACCTCGTGCGGCGGCCTCGTACACCTCGATCGTCCGCACGGCGGAGTCCCGCCAGCTCATCCCCCGGGCGTGCCGGACCGCCGCCTCCCCCATGGTGGTCCGCGCCCGCGGATGCGCCGCGAGCCACAGCAGCCGGCGGGCGTACTCCACCGGGTCGTGACCGCGCACGAGCATCCCCGTCACCCCGTCCCACACCGCCGTCGGCAGCCCGCCGACCGCCGCCGCGAGCACCGGCGTCCCGCACGCCTGCGCCTCCAGCGCCACCAGGCCGAACGACTCGCTCCGCGACGGCACCACGAGCACGTCCGCCGCCCGGTACCAGTCCGCCAGCAGCGCCTGCGGGACGGGAGGACAGGGCCGCAGCACGTCGGTGACGCCCAGCTCGCGCGCCAGCCGCCAGGCCGTGCCCTCCCGGGTCACCCCCGAGTGGCCGCCGATCACCGGCACGAGCAGCCGGCGGCGCAGGTCCGGTGCCAGGGCGAGGAGCTCCGCCACGGCCCGTACGAGCACGTCAGGACCCTTGAGGGGCTGGATGCGGCCCGCGTAGAGGGGGACGAAGGCGTCGGGCGGCAGCCCGAGCCGGGCGCGGGCCGCCGCCCGCCCGTCACCGGGGCCGAAGGTGCGCAGGTCCACCCCGGGCCGGACGACCTCCGTGCGCGGCGTCTGGGCCCCGTAGAGCGAGCGCAGCGCCTCGGCCTCGTCGGCGGTGTTGGCGATCAACCGGTCGGCGGCGCCGACGACTTGGTGCTCGCCCCGGATGCGGAGCTCGGGCTCGGGGGTGTCGCCCGCCGCCAGGGCCGCGTTCTTGACCCTGGCCAGGGTGTGGGCGGTGTGGACCAGCGGTATCCGCCAGCCGACGGAGGCGATCCGGCCGGCCTGCCCGGAGAGCCAGTAGTGGGAGTGGACCAGGTCGTAGCGGCGCCGCTCCTTGAGCAGCGCGAGCGAGAACGGCACGACCAGGTCGGGCATGGCCTCCTTGGGGAGGGCCCGGCGCGGGCCCGCGTGCAGATGGCGGACCCGTACCCCCGGGGCGAGATCGACGAGCGCGGGATTGCCCTCGCCCCGGCAGCGGGTGAACAGGTCGACCTCGGCGCCCTGTTCGGCGAGGGCGCGGGAGAGCTCGACCATGTAGACGTTCATCCCGCCGGCGTCCCCGGTACCGGGCTGGTGGAGCGGGGAGGTGTGGACGCTGAGCATGGCGACGCGCAGGGACACGTGGGGCTCCTGTGAGGGTGGGCCACGTGTCCCTGCGTCGCGCACGGCCACGCGGCGGTGAGGATGAACTGTCGGGCGGTGGACGACGGACGTCCGGGCGGACGTTCAGGCGGACGTCCAGACGGACGGTCAGGCGGATTGTCAGGCGGGCACTGAGGCGGACGTTCAGCGGTGCCAGGGCGTTCGGGCGTGCCCGGGCGGTCGGCGGGATCCGGGCGTTCGCGCCTGCCCGGGCGGCCTGCGGGATCCGGGCGTTCGCGCGCGCCCGGGCGGCCGGGGACGGCGGCTCAGAAGCCGAAGACCGGGCCGGACGGCGGAGCCAGCCGGGTCCCCGGCACGGGTCCGTTCAGCGCCGACACGTCGACGGCCCGTCCCGGCTCGACCTTGAGCGCGGCCGCCAACCGGTCGGCGCCCTCCGGCATCACCGGCCGCGCCCACGCGGAGAGCGCCGACGCCACGGCCAACTGGGCCGCGAGGGCGGGCAGATGCCGGCAGGCGGTGGTCGGCCGGCAGCGTTCATGGGCGTTGACGTGCCCGAAGTCGGCCACCGAGCGGACCATCTCGTCCAGGACGGCGACCGCCCGGCGCGGATCGAAGGCGTCGGGCCCGTACGCGTCCCGGAGATCCTCCACTGCCCGGCCGAGCCGCCGCTCCAGGGTCTCCCAGCCGGTGCCGCCGGGCAGCGCCTGCGGGGCCAGGCCCGCGCACTCCTCGCGTACGGAGGCGAAGAGCCGGGAGAGCCAGCTGTTCCAGCTCTCGTCCAGCTCCTGGCGGGCCGTGGCGAGCCGGTCGCGGTGGAAGACGGTCCGGCGGCCGGTCGGGCGGGCCTGCAGGACGTGCCGGCGCAGGGTGTCGGAGCCGTACTCGGTGAGCAGGTCGAGCGCCCAGACGTTGCCCTCCTGGACGCCCTCCTGGACGACGTACGACTCGTTGACGCAGAAGTCCTGCGGCAGCTTGATGTCCTGCGCGAGGAGCAGCACCGGCAGCAGCACAGCGTGGCAGAAGGCGTGCCCGAAGCCGCAGAAGTGGATGGCGCGGCGAGGCAGCGGGCCCTTGGTGTCGTAGCCGAAGAGGTGCATCGCGGCGGCCTCGAAGCAGCCGTCGATACGGTGGTCGGGGAAGCCCTCGACCGGCACCGGCAGCCCCCAGGCGGCCGGGTGGCCGACCGCGATGTCCGGCAGCCCGTCCTCGACGAGCGACTCGCACAGCGCGGCGAGGCGGGGCGGGAGCCCGGCCGCGGCCCAGTAGTCGGCGAGCGTCTCGCGGAACGGTTCGAGCGGGACGTAGAGGCGGCGGCACCGCTTGGGGAGCGCCGGCGTGTCGCACAGCGAGCAGCGCGGCGCGATCAGGTCGCCGCCGTCGTTGGGCCGGGCGCACTCGTGGCACATTCCGCCATCGCTGACCGCGCCGCAGTGCGGGCAGCCGCCGGTGACGTGGGCGCCGTACAGCCAGCGCTCGCACGGCTCGCAGTAGGGCAGCAGGCGGGTGCGGGGGGCGATGACGCCGTCCGCGTACAGCCGGCTGAAGAGGTCCTGCACCCAGCGGCCGTAGCCGCGGTCGCGGCGCGGCCGGACGATGTGGTCGAACTCCACGCCGGAGCGCAGCCAGTCGGCGGTGATCGCCGCGCGGTAGCCCTCGGCGACCTCCTCGGGCTTGCGGTGGTGGCGCAGGGCCCGGACCTCGACGGAGCTGGCGTGGTCGGCGGTGCCGGTGGTGAACCGCACGGGCTCGCCCTCGGCGCGCAGGAAGCGGGTCAGGACGTCGGCGGCGACGTACGGCCCCGCGAGGTGACCGATGTGGAGTTCGCCGTGGGTGGCCGGAGGGGTCGCGGTGATCCAGACAGGGGTGCTCATGGGACCTCCTTGACGCTGTGGTGCGGTGAGCTCAGCGAGGTTCGAAGTGGAAGGAACGGATGAAGCAATCGCGAGGCTGCTCGACCGCGTAGACGATGCATTCGAAAAGGGCCTGGGTGGTCAGCTTCTCGTCCGGTGCTATTCCGTCCGGATTCGATCCGTCCCATTCCGCGAACCGCGGATCGGAGGTGGAGAAATCCGGCGGATAGAGGGAGAAGACGCGTACGCCGGAGGGCCGCAGGCGGCGCGAGAGAATGTCGGCGAAACCGGCCTGGGCGCTCTTCGCCGCCCAGAAGGCCTCGTGGGCGGCGCCCGCGGAGGCGCCCTCGGCGTCCCGGACCGCGACCATGTTGACGATGTCCGGGCGCAGCGAGCCGCGCAGCAGCGGCAGGAAGTGCTTGACCATCAGGACGGTGCCGCCCGCGGTCGACTCGATGGTCTCCACGATCTGGTCGTCGCTGGCCGCCTCCAGGTCCATGCCGTCGAGCCAGCGGGCGCCGTTGTTGACCAACAGGTCGACGCGGTCGGTGCGTTCGCCGACCCGGGCGGCGAACTCCCGGATCTCGGCCGGCCTGCTGAGGTCGCAGCCGAAGGCGTGGATACGGTCGCGGGCGGAGCCCATGACTTCGGTACGGGTGCGCTCGGCGGCCTCGACGGTGCGGGCCGAGACATACACTTCGGCGCCGAGATGTGCGAATCCGACGGCGAGTGCGCGACCGAAATAGCGGGACGCTCCGGTCACGACGACACGCAGATTCTCGAATTTCATGCTCGTCTGCTCTCCCCTGCCCGGCGGGCGAATGCGGTCGAATTCAGCGTGGCAGAGGAATCGGGGTCCAGGCCCGGTGGGAGGGGTGCGCGTTCACGCCGTTGCGTGGATACGCCAGGGCAGTTCGAGCCGGTCGAGGACGGTCGCCCGCTTGTGGTGGACGGCCACTCCGAGGCGGTCCGCGGAGACGGTGACGGGGCCGCCGGGGGTGCGCAGGGGGCCGTCGAGGGGCGGCACGACGGTCCCTTCGAGGTGCGCGGCGGCGGCGAGGGCGGCGGCTCCGGTGAGGGCGAGCCGGGGGTGCCAGCCGCCGACCGTGAGGGCGCGGACGGCGGTGCGTCCGGCCGCGTCCGCCGGGTCCGCCGGGTCCGCCACGAACGCGGCGATCTTGGGCAGGGCGGAGTGGGGCGGGTGCCCGAGCCGGCGGGCGGCCTCCGCACGCAGACCGAGCAGCCGGCGCAGGGTGACGTCCCCGGCCCGGAACAGCTCGTCGGCGGTGCGGAGGCCGACGTGCGCGGCGTCGACGAGGACGTACGGATTGCCGTACCGGACGAGGGAGACGGGGATCTTGTCGATGACGTCGACGGGCCGCCCGGTGGGGAGGATCCCGGGGGCGTCGGGGGCCCGCAGGAAGCGGAGGGTGTGGGCGACCCCGGGCTCCGGCTCCGGGTGCGGCCCCGGGTGCGGCTCCGGCTCCGGCTCGCAGCGGATGGCGTCGCCCGTCGTGACGGCGTGGACGGTGACCGGTCCCGGGGGCCCGTCGGCCACCACGCAGGCGAGCAGCGAGTGGCCGCAGCCGGTGCGGAAGTCGAAGCCGCCGTCGGGCATGGCCTGGACGAAGCGGTAGTCGAGATCGCGTCCGGGCCGGGCGGAGGGCCCGTACAGCGCGATCTTGCCGACCCGCGCGTACGGCGTCCCGGCGAGCGCCCGGCGCAGCGCCGTCAGCTCGCCGCGCAACCCCAGGGCGCCGACGGGTAGTTGGGCCCGTTGCACGACGAGCGTCGGCCCCGGTGCGTCCTCGGCCCGTACGACGGTGGCGATCACGCCCCCGCACCCCCACCCGGCCCCCGCCCCCGCGGGGTCTCAGGCCGCACAGCCCACCGGGATCCGCATGCCCTGGACCACGTCCGACCAGAGTTCGTGGACGGCGAGGCCCCACAGGGCCAGGGCGTTCTGGTGCGAGGGCCGCTCCAGGTGGCGGGTGAGGAGTTTCTGGACGCGGTCGGCGCGGACCTTGCCGCCGAGGACGAGCCGGGCCGGCGAGAGGAGGTCGCGGACCGTGTCGAGCAGCGGGCCGCCCGGCGCCAGCATGGCCGCGATCGGCAGGGTGAACGGCTGCTTGGGACGGTTCAGGACCGACGTCGGCAGCAGCTCGCGCCCGGCCTCGTACAGCGCCCGCTTGCCCCGCCGGGCGGACGGCGGCAGCGAGCGCGCGTACGCCACCACACCGGGCTGGCAGAACGGCATCCGCGCCTCGACCGCCCACGCCATCGACAGATGGTCCACGCGCCGCAGGTGGTAGGCGGGCAGCCGCCACCGTGTCTCGAACGCGGTCATCGCCGTCAGCCGGTCGGCCCCCACGGCCTCCGCCGAGCGCAGCTCCTGTTCGATCCGGTCGGCCGCCGAGCCCTCGTCGGCGAGGTACGCGCGGTACGCCGGGGTGTAGAGGTGCTCGCGCAGCATCCGGGGGGCCGCCGACAGCGCGTCCGCGTACGCCCCCGCCCAGTCCGCGCCCGCCGGCGCGTCGAGCGCGGCGCGCATCCGCTCGTACCCGCCGAAGAGCTCGTCGGCGCCGTCCCCCGCCAGCGCGACCGTGAAGCCCGCCTGCCGTACGGCGCGGAAGAGGGCGTACGTGGAGAGGGCGATGGGGTCGGCGTTGGGCTGGCCGAGATGGCGGACCGTACGGGTCAGCAGCGAGCCGAGCTCGTCGGGGTCGAGCGCGACCTCGTGGTGGACGGTCCGGGCGCGGCGGGCGACGGCGCGGGCGTACGCGGCCTCGGAGTCGGGCCACTTGCCGCGGTAGGTGAGGTGGAAGGTGTGCGGCGGCGGCGCGTCGCTCTCGCGGGCGTACTCGGCGACGAGCGCGGTGACGAGCCCGGAGTCGAGACCGCCGCTGGTGATCGCGCAGACGGGCATCTCGGAGCGGGCGAGCCGCCGCACCTCGTGCCGCAGCACGTCCTGCGCGTCGCCGACCGGCGCGGAGGCTTCAGCGGGGTGATGCGGGGGCCTGCGCCGGACGACCGGCCGGCAGCCGGGCCGTACGACGGCGGTGGCACCGGGCGGCAGCACGTCGATGCCGTCGAGCGCGGTGTGGGTGGAGAAGGAGGTACGGGTGGCGAGGACGGTGTCCAGGGAGTCCTCGCGGGGGGAGATCCGTACGCTGTCGAAGGCGAGGAGCGCGGGGATCTCGGAGGCGAAGCGGGTGGAGCCGTCGGACGGGTCGTGGTGGACGTGGACCGGCTTCATGCCCATGTCGTCGACGGCGAGGACCAGTTGGGGGCCGGCGGGTCCGCCGGTCCTGAGGTCGAGGATCGCGACGGCGAACATGCCGTCGAGGTGCTCGGCGAAGGCGGGGCCGTACTCCGCGTAGAGCGCGGGCAGCACCGTGCCGTCGCAGCGGTCGGGGAAGCGGTGGCCGCGGGCGGCGAGGTGCCGGCGCAGCTCGGTGTGGTTGTAGATCTCGCCGTTGAGGACGGCGAGGACGCCGGGCAGGTGCGGCAGCCGGTAGGGCTGCTGTCCGCCGCACGGGTCGGTGACGGCGAGCCGGTCGCAGCCCAGGGACCAGCCGGCCCCGCTGAGCACCTGGTGCTCGTCGGGGCCGCCGTGTCGCTGGCGGGCCGACACCGCCGAGAGTTCGGCCGGCTCGGGGCGGGCCGCCCCGGCGGCGAAGGAGCCGAAAATCCTGCACATTGCCGGTCGCCTCCGGTTCGTCTGCGACCACCACGTCCCCGGGCGGCCGCCTATCTCATGTCGCTCCCAGTGATTTGAATCTACCAAGTTTTTGAATGGCGCGTAAGTGCCATGTCCAGTTCACGCCACGACATGGCCTTGCGACGCCCCCGGCCCGCCAACAGGCTGACCTCATGGAGGAATTGGCGACCGACCTCAGAGACCGCAGCGCCCCGGCATCCCTGCTGGTGGTGGCCGCGCACCCGGACGACATCGAGTTCTGCGTCAGCGGCACGGTCATGCAGTGGATCGAACGCGGCACCCGCGTCACGTACTGCATCGTCACGGACGGCGGCGCCGGCGGTTACGACGACCGGCTCCCGCGCCAGGCGATGGCGGACCTGCGCCGCGCCGAGCAGGTCCACTCGGCCAAGCTCAGCGGCGTCGCGGACGTCCGCTTCCTCGGCTACCCGGACAGCTTCGTGGAACCGAGCGTCGAGCTCCGCCGCGACCTGTGCCGCGTGATCCGCGAGGTGCGCCCGCAGCGGGCGATCATCCCCTCGCCCGAGATCAACTGGGCCCGCGTCGCCGACCTCCACCCCGACCACCGCGCGGTCGGCGACGCCTGCCTGCGCGCGATCTACCCGGAGGCCCGCAACCCCTTCGCCCACCCCTCGCTGCTCAAGGAGGAGGGCCTGGAGCCGTGGATCGTCCACGAGCTGTGGCTGATGACGGGCCCGACGCCCAATCAGTACGTCGACGTCACCGGCGTCTTCGACCGCAAGGTCGAGGCCCTGCGGATCCACACCTCGCAGACGGCCCACTTCGACGACCTGGCGGGGCTGCTACGGGAGTGGCTGAGCGAGCACGCGACGGCGGGGGGCCTGCCGCCGGGCCGGATGGCGGAGGCGTTCCAGATCGTGCACATCGACTGACCGCGGGAAAGCCCTAGGGCGTACGGCTGATCCACCGCTGGAGCGCGATGTGGGTGGTGTCGTCCAGCGCGCACAGCGCCTCGATGGCGGCGAGATCGCCCGGCAGCGGCGCGATGCCCGCCGTGGTGAGGGCGGCGTGCAGCTCCAGTCGGCGGCGGTCCGCCGGCTCCAGGGGGACGGACAGCCGGCTGGCGGGGTCGGGAGCGGGGGCCGGGGCGGGAAGCTCGTAGTCGCCGGACACCAGGACGCCGGGGTACCGGTAGGCGTCGAACTCCGTCAGCGAGGTCGTGGCCGTGGGGAAAGCCTGCAGACCATTCATGAGTGCCTCCTCAGTTGTGGTGCGACTGGGAAGGAAGAGCGCGCGGAGGTGCGTGGCAGTTCCGGTCCGCGCCGCACACCACCCGAATGTCCCCAACGGCATCTCGTCACACAGGTGATGAACCGACACCGAAAGGCCGGTGCCCTCGGGGGGCACCGGCCTTTTGGCATGGGGTCACCGGCAGGGGGTCACCGGCAGGGGGTCACGGGCCGCAGATGCGCTGCGCCTGGGACGCCGTCCTGTCGCGGTCGGCCTTCGCGTCGGCCACGGCCTGTCGCTCGGCGGCACCAGGGTGCCCGCCTTCGGCGATGCGTTCCTTGTACCACTTCACCCAGGACTCGAAGTCCTTCTGCGTCTTCTCGGCGACCGCTATCGCCTTGGCGCAGTCGGCCGACACGCCAGGTGGCGTGGCGTGAACCCCTGAGGGGAAAGCGAGGACCAAGGCGGTACCGGCTGCGCCGGCGAGCAAGCGAAGAGACACCATGCGACACCTCCGGAGGTAAGGGTGCTCACGAGGGGCTCGGGTCCCGGCGACGTGGATCTGGTCGCGCTGCGGGCCTATTGGCCGGACGCCCCACGATCACGGACGCACTGACACCACCATCACCCACCCGGGCCTGTCCTGCCACTCGGACAGCCCCGCCATGCGTCGCGTCGGCTTCCCCGATCAGCCGAGCAGCCGATCAGCCGATCACCGCGTCGACCTCGACCTCGACGAGCCAGTCGGGGTCGATGAAGCGAGAGACCTCGACGAACGTGGTGACGGGCCGGACGGCGGCGAAGCGTTCGCCGTGCGCCCGTGCGGCTTCCTTCCACAGCGTGATGTCGGTCAGCATGACGCGCGTCCGCGTCACGTCCGCGACCGAGGCCCCCGCGTCCCGCAGCGCCTGCTCGGCGATGTCCAGACAGCGCACGGTCTGCGCGTGGACATCGCCGGGCCCGACGGTGGAGCCGTCCTCCCCGATGGGCGCGGTCCCCGCGACGGCGACGTGCCGCCCCACTCGCACCGCGCGGGAGAAACCGATCTGCGGCTCCAGTGGGGATCCTGAACTGACGGTCTGTCGGGTGTCATCCATCCCGCCATGGTGCCATCCGCACCACTCTGATCGCGTTCACCCCAACAGCTCGCACCACACCGTCTTGCTGCCCGGCCCCGGCCCCGCCTCCACGCCCCACCGCACCGACACGGCGTCCAGCAGCGCCAGGCCCCGCCCCGACTCGTCGCCACCCGTCGCGTCCCGGAGTACCGGCCAGACCCTCGGGTCCGGGTCGGTCACCTCGACGCGGGTGCGGCCGTCGGCGGTCGCGCGTACGTGGAGGGTGACCGGGGTCCCCTCCCCCACGTGCGTGATGACGTTGGCGAGCAACTCGCTGACACAGAGCTGAAGATCGGCGCACCCTTCACCCCCGTACCGCTCCCGCAGCACATGCCGCAGCTCCGGCACCGCTTTCGGCAGGGCCAGCAGCTCCAGCCGGAGCGACGGCGGGGTCATCCCTCGGCCGCCTGACGACGCAGGACGGCGGCGAGCAGTGTGATGCCGTGGGCCGCGAGCGCGGCGCGCAGGGCGTCGATGTCGGGGCGGATGTCGTCATCCATGAGGGACCACCTTTGGTTGCGTGCTGTGACGAACAGGTCACACGCTGCCGCGCCGGGCCCTACGGTGGAAGCGTTTCCCGCTCCACAGCGCAAGGTGCGAAAGGCGGTCAACCGTGGCTGCACGCAAGGAGATCGACGGCTCGGCGAGCGTCCCCCAGTTCTACGGAAAGGAGCTCCGCTTCAAGAGGGACCAGGCGGGCCTCACGCTGGAGGGCCTGGTCGAGGGCAGCTTCTACGGAGCGACCTATCTGAGCGAGATCGAACACGGCAAGCGCCGGATGCCCCTCGATCTGGCCCAGCACGTGGACCGCGTCCTGGGGACGGACGGCTTCTTCCAGCGCCGTTGCGAGGACGTCCGCAAGGCGAGGCGGAAGGGCCATGCCCCGTACTTCGAGCGTGTACTGGAGGCGGAGAAGTACGCCCGGTCAATCGAGCAGTGGTCACCGACCGTGTTCCCGGGCCTTCTGCAGACGGGCCCGTACATGCGGGCGCTGTTCCGCGGCGAATGGACACAGGGACTTCCCGAGGAGATCGACGAGAAGATCAACGGCCGTCTGGCCCGGGCCCAGCTCTTCGAGGCGAACCACAAGACCCCGGAGTACTGGGTCATCCTGCATGAGTCCCTGCTGCGGCTACCGATCCTGCCGCCACAGCAAATGACCGCGCAGCTCGACCACATCGCCGCCCTCATCAAGCGGAGCCGGATCTTTACGCAGATCCTTCCGTGGAACTCCGGCGCGCACGCCTTCATGCTGGGCAACGCGATAATCCTGGACTTCGCCGACGCGCCGCCGCTCGTCTACATGGAGGGTCAGCACCACGGAAACACGATCGACGATCCGGCCCTCGTGAAGCAGTATCGGAGGTCGTACGATCTCTTGAGGGCCGCCGCTTTGCCGCCGGAGGCGTCCCTCGCCATGATCGAGGAAGCGGCAGAGGGATACCGAAATGGTGCGCAGCCAGATCGACTTGAGCGCCGCCACCTGGCGTAGGAGCAGCTACAGCAACACGTCCGGCGGCGACTGCCTCGAAGTCGCCGACGGGCACCCCGATCTCGTCCCCGTCCGGGACTCCAAGCGCCCCCACGGCCCCGTCCTCCTCCTCCCCGCCGCCGCCTGGACCCCCTTCGTCGACGCCGTCAAGGCTTCGGCGTCGTAGCGGCCGCCGTAGCCGAACCGGCGCGTCAGTCCGTGCCCGTTAGCACTCCGAGGCGCCTGCGGTTCATGGCGCCCGACCCTGCGTCCCGGCACCGGGCGCCTCAGTACGATCGCGGCGTGGAGGCCTCATGTCCAAGACCCTGGTCGACATCGACGACGACATGCTCGCCCTCGCCCAGCGGCAGCTCGGGACCAAGACGAAGCGCGACACCATCACCCGAGCACTGACCGTAGCGGCGGCGATCAGTTCGGATGACCGCGCAAGGGCGCTGCGCTGGCTCCAGGGCAACGCCGAGAACTTCCTCGACTTCGAGGTCCTGGAGGAACGGGAGCGGTCAGGGCTGTGAACTACCTCGCCGACACCTCAGCGGTCCGGCGGCTCCTCCGACGCCATATCGGCGATCCACGGCCCGGGCGGGTGGCGCGCGGACAGGTGCCGCCGACCGCACCAGCCGCTACACCACCAAGTGCACCGCGAGGCCCGTGATCAGCGCGCTCGACGTCAGGGCTGTCACCAGGCGGCCCTTCGGGCCCGTCAGGCTCCTGCCGAGCAGGGCGCCGCCGGTGGTCAGGAGGAGTTGCCAGCTCGCGGAGGCGACAAGGGCTGCCAGGACGAAGGCCGTTCGGTCCAGGGGGGTCGACGGGCCCTCGGGGCCCGTCGCCAGGATCAGGGCCGCGAAGTAGATCACGGTCATCGGGTTCAGGACCGTGATGCCGAGGAAGGTCAGGTAGGCGCGCAGGGGGGTGAGAGGGCTCTCGTCGCTCGCCCTCCCCGCGAGCGTCCGCGCTCGGTACGCACGGAGCGCCGTCCACGCGGCGCGGGCCGCCAGGGCCACCAGGACGCACGCCGACGCCCAGCGCAGCGGGACCATCACCGGGGCGAGCAGCGGGACGAGCGCCGAGCCGCCGAGGACCGCGAGCAGGGCGTAGAGACCGTCCGCCGTCGCGACACCGAGCGCCGCGCCCGCTCCCGTACGCCAGCCGGTGCGTGCCGTGACCGCCACCAGATAGGCGCCGACCGCGCCGACCGGGATCGCGATGCCGTAGCCGGCCAGCAGGCCGGCCACCACCGCGGCGGTCACGCTACGGACGGGATCGCGCCTCCGGTGGGGCCGAGCTGCTGCTGTCGGCGGTAGGAGGCGCCGTCGGCCGTACGGGACAGGAAGCCGCCGGTCACCAGATAGCGGCGCAGGGCCGGGAAGTCCTCGTGGACGGTGAGCAGCGCTTCGTTGACCTCGCGCTCGCTGTAGGAGCGGCCCGGGGCGAAGAGCGTCTCGGCCAGGTGGTCGAGGAGCTGCTCACGGCGCGGGGCCTTGCGCGGGATCGCCGTCAGGCGCCCGTCCGCGGAGAAGAGGTCCGCCACCGGGCGGGGCAGGGAAGGCGAGGGGGAAGGGGAAGGGGAAGTCATGCGGGGAAGCCTGGCGCGGGGCGCCCCGCCCCGGCAAAGGGTTTTCCCCTCCCCATGAGCCCCTACTGGCCCAGCCGGTACCTGATCTTCTTCACCAGCTCCCGCACGTCCGGCCGCCGCAGCAGGCTGTAGTGGTCCGCGTCCAGCTCCACCACCGTCGGCGGGCGGGCCGACCAGCCCTCCGCCGTCTCCAGGAAGGAGTAGTCGTCGCCCCGCGCCTTGAAGATCGTCACCGGGCAGCCCACCCGCCGTTCCGTCAGCTCGCGGAAGGTGTACGTGAACTCGAAGGTCCGCTCCACGATCGCGACGATCCGCCCGATCAGCTCCGGGTCGAGGGAGGGGAAGCGCTCCGCGACGTACGCCGTGAAGGACTCCCGGTCCGCGACCCCGGGCAGCTCCTCCAGCGCGCCCGCGAAGACCGAGTACAGGATCGTCACGAACGCGGGATTCGCGTACGACGCGCCGCCCGCCGCCGACTCCGAGCGCACCTTCGGCGAGCCCGGCGCGATGAGGAAGAGGTGCTCGACCTGCTCCCCCGCGGCCTCCAGCAGATGCGCCGACTCGAAGGCCACCCGCGCGCCGAAGGAGTACCCCCACAGCGTGTACGGACCCGTCGGCTGCCGGCGCCGGATCGCCGCCACGTCGGCCGCCGCCATCTCACGGATCGTCGCGTACGGCGTCTCGCCCCGGTTGACGCCGTGGGCCTGCACCCCGTAGAAGGGCCGGTCGATGCCGACCTCCTCGGCCAGCACCCGCAGGTTCATCGTGTAGCCGCCGAGCCCCGGCCAGCAGTGGACCGGCGACCGCGCGCCCTCCGCGTGCAGGCGGACGAGTCGTGACGCAGGGGTCGCGGCCGCACCGTCCACCCGGTGGGCGAGCTTCTCGATCGTCGGGCACTCGAAGAGGATCTGGAGCGGCAGCGAGGCGCCGAACTCCCGGTTGATCCTCGTGATCAGGGCCACCGCGATGAGCGAGTTGCCGCCCGCCTCGAAGAAGTCGTCCTGTACGGAGACGGTCGCCGCCGGGTCCTCGGCGTCCTCGTACTTCAGCGCCGCCGCCCAGATCCCGGCCAGCCGGGTCTCCGTACGGGTCCGGGGGGCGACCCGCGGCCGGCCGTGCAGACCGGCGTTGACGACGGCCAGCTCGCCGAGCGCCTTCACGTCGACCTTGCCGTTGGCCGAGAGCGGCAGCCGGTCCAGGACCACGACCCGGTTCGGGATCATGTAGTCGGGCAGCTGCTGGGCGAGGTCGTCGCGGATCATCTCCGCCGGGCCCTTCATGTGGACCGTGTCCTCGTACATCCCCTCGCTCAGCCGCTGCTCCTCGCTGACCCTGCCGCCGACGAAGAAGTACGAGGGACCGGTCGGCAGCCCGGCCGCGTCCAGGATCGCGTCCATGCGGCGGGCGGCCGGAAGGGGGTGCCCGGACATCGAGCTGTAGCCCGAGGACATGAACCCGAGGCCGTGGTCGCCCAGTTGGAGGCGCTGGAGGGTGCGTCCGAGGTCGATGTACGCGAGCCGGGCGTCGGCGGTGCGGCTGACGACGGTGACGCCGAGGCTCGCGCGCTCGTAGACCGCCTGGTTGATGGCGATGACGTGTTTCTTCTCGACCAGGTCGGCGCAGACGGGCCACAGGACGCCGTCGCGGTACCGGTACTGGCCCGCCGGGAGGTCCGCGATCCGGCCGGGGTGCGCCTGGACGTAGAGGTCCACTTCCGGTTCGGTGCGGCTCTCCGCGTCGTACGGGACGATCTCGAAGGAGTCGCCCGAGGGCCTGATCCTGATGTCGAGTCCGTACCTCGGCAGGATCTCCTCGAAGAGGCCGACCATGTGGCCCGTCTCGATCTCCAGGACCTCGCGGATGTTGTTCTTGTAGACCGGCTCCACGGCGGAGTTCTTGCCGACGAAGCGGACCCGGAGGAAGGGCTCGCCCTCCACGTCCACGTCCCCGTCCCCGTCCGCGACCGGTTCGGTCAGATGGAGCCGGTGGTGGACGGGGTGGTAGTAGTACGTCCCCGGCTCCACGCCGGCGATCCCGCGCGTCTCCACGTACAGCTGCGTCGCGTAGAGGGCTCCGGGTGAGGCGTATCCGTACTTCGGCAGGAGCCGTTCCTCGCTGCCGAACTGCCCGAACCAGCGCAGTACGGCGCCGAGATCGGCGGCGGTGAGGGTGCCGACGGCGCGGGAGCCGATGCCCTCGGGGCGGCGGTCGAGAGCGGCGAGGATGTCCGCCGCGGTCGTCGCGCCACCTTCGTAGAAGCGGTACGTCTTACGGGCGAAGACCGTGCGGCGCACCCCCTGCGGCGGGATCCGGCCGGGCAGTTCGACCACCGGGCGGCCGGCGAGGTCGGCGGCGTCGCGGGTGCCGGCGTTGGAGAGCTGGGCCTTGACCTGGAGCTTGGACTCCTTGGACTGGTGGTGGGCGCCGTGGTCGCCCTGGTCCATCAGGGCGGCTTCCTTCGGCGAGAGCTCGACGCAGGCCACGAGGTTCTGGAAGCCGGTGCGGGGCTCGTTCTTGACGATGACGGCCGCGTTCCTCACCCAGTCGTGCTGCTCGATGGCGAGGGCGATCTCGTCCAGTTCGACGCGGAAGCCGCGGAGCTTGATCTGGTTGTCGGCGCGGCCCGCGAACTGGACGGTGCCGTCCTCGTTCCAGTGCGCGAGGTCGCCGGTGCGGTAGAGGCGTTCACCGGTCTCGGTGGTGATGAATCGTTCCGCCGTCAGTTCGGGCCGGTCCAGGTACCCCCGCGCCACCTGGACTCCACCGATGCACAGCTCGCCGTCGCGTATGTGGAAGGCCGTGTCGTACGCCGGTCTGCCGATGGGTATCGCGGCCGGTCCCTCGGCGACGGTGGCCCGGTCCACGGTGTGGGAGGAGGCGTTGATGGTGCACTCGGTGGGGCCGTACAGGTTGACGAGCTCCGCCTCGGACGGCAGCTCGGCGAGCAGCTGGACGGCGAGGTTCCGGGAGAGGATCTCGCCGCCCGAGTAGACGCGGCGGAGGGTCGTGCAGGTGGCGAACCGCTCGGTGTCGAGCAGCGCCTGGAGGAGCGTGGGGACGCACTGCAGCATCGTCACGCCATGGGCGCGTACGGCGTCGATCAGCCGCTCCGGGTCGCGGTAGACCCCGGGCGGGCCCATGGCCGCCCGGGCGCCGACGGCCGGGGCGAGGATCTCCCACTGGGCGGCGTCGAAGCTCATCGGGGTCTTCTGCAGGACGACGGCGCCGGGTCCCAGACCGTGTTCGGCGGCCATCCAGCGCATCTGGGCAACGATGGATCGGTGCTCGACCATCACGCCCTTCGGCCGGCCGGTGGAGCCGGAGGTGTAGATGACGTACGCCAGCTGTCGTTCGTCCCACCCGGCGCCGTCGACCGGGGCTCCGAGGGCGGTCTCTTCGTCGCCGGGCGTGGCCGTGCGCCAGGCGTGCCGGACGGCGTCCTCGAGGGTGACGACGGTGGTGCCCGGCGGCGCGAGTTCGGTGACGCGGTCGCGGAAGCGCTCCTGGGTGAAGACGATCCGGGCGCCGCTGTCCTCGATCATGTAGCGCAGGCGCTCCTCGGGGTACTCCGGGGAGAGCGGGACGTACGCCCCGCCGGAGTGGACGACACCCCAGGCGCCGATCACCAGCTCGAGCGAGGGTTCGACGTGGACGCCGACGCTGTCGTCGGCGGTGACGCCGAGGGCGCGGAGGTGGGTGGCGAGGACGGTCGCGCCCTCGTGCAGCTCGCGGAAGGTGAGCGTCTCGTCCCCGTACACGACGGCGGTGTCGTCGGGGCGTTCGGCCACCTGGACCCGGAGCAACCGGTCGAGGGTTCTCTGCATGACAGTGCCCTTCGTGACTGTGCGCTTCATGCGCTTCATGCGCTTCATGCGCTTCATGCGCTTCATGCGCTTCGTCCGAGTGCGGCGGCCCCGGGGCCCCGGCCGGGGCCGCCGCCCTCAGCGGTAGATGAGAAGTTCCTGCTCCGTCGCGCCCGTCAGCTCGTAGCGGGTACGCACCAGCGGGCGGCCGGAGTAGATACGGATCAAGGTCGCCGCGTCGCCGTGGTAGCGGGCCGGCGGGCGGCCGTCCACGGGGTTGCCCAGGCTCACGGGAGCGGGGCGGTCCGGCAGGAAGCCGACCAGGGCCGGCGTCTCGCGCCTGCGGCTGGTGACCGACAGGAGCGGCAGCGCGAGCTCCAGGCTCGCGCCGCAGTACGCCCCCGGTTCGCCGAAGGCCTCCCGTACGTCCCCGGCGTGCACCCACTCGCCCAGCGCCACCGCGTCCAGCGTCCCGTCGGTCCGCTCCGCGATCGCCGGACCGGCCTCCGAGAAGCCGCGCTCCAGCTCGTCGAGGATCCGGCCGAGCGGCCAGGACTCGCGCTCGGCGACATCGGCCGCGTTCGCCTCCGGCAGGAAGACGCCTTCCTCCAGGCGGCCCTCGACGATCCTGACGAGGGCCGCCGCGCAGTGGGCGAGCACCTGGCGCGCCGTCCACCCCGGGCACGCGGTCCGCAGCTCGAAGGAAGTCTCCGGCGTGCGGCGCAGCAGCGGCATCAGCGCGTCACGTTCCGTCCGCAGCAGCCGGTCGGGCAGCCACGGATCACGCGCGTCGGCGGTACACATCAGTAGCGGTAGTGGTCCGGCTTGTACGGGCCTTCGACGGGGACGCCGATGTAGGCGGCCTGCTCGGGGCGCAGGGTCGTCAGCTTCACGCCGAGTGCGTCGAGGTGGAGGCGGGCGACCTTCTCGTCGAGGTGCTTGGGCAGGACGTAGACGTCGGTCGGGTACTGCTCGGGCTTGGTGAACAGCTCGATCTGGGCCAGCGTCTGGTCCGCGAACGAGTTCGACATCACGAACGAGGGGTGGCCGGTGGCGTTGCCCAGGTTGAGCAGGCGGCCCTCGGACAGCACGATGATCACCTTGCCGTCCGGGAAGGTCCAGGTGTGGACCTGCGGCTTGACCTCGTCCTTGACGATGCCGGGGATCTGGGCGAGGCCGGCCATGTCGATCTCGTTGTCGAAGTGGCCGATGTTCCCCACGATGGCCTGGTGCTTCATCCTGGCGATGTCCGACGCCATGATGATGTCCTTGTTACCGGTCGTGGTGATGAAGATGTCGGCCGTCTCGACAACATCGTCGAGGGTGGCGACCTGGTAGCCGTCCATCGCCGCCTGCAGCGCGCAGATCGGGTCGATCTCCGTGATGATGACGCGGGCGCCCTGGCCGCGCAGCGACTCCGCGCAGCCCTTGCCGACGTCGCCGTAGCCGAAGACGACGGCGGTCTTGCCGCCGATGAGGACGTCGGTGGCGCGGTTGATGCCGTCGATCAGGGAGTGGCGGCAGCCGTATTTGTTGTCGAACTTGGACTTGGTGACGGCGTCGTTGACGTTGATGGCGGGGAAGAGGAGGCGGCCTTCGCGGTGCATTTCGTAGAGGCGGTGGACGCCGGTGGTGGTCTCTTCGGTGACGCCGCGGATGTCGGCGGCCATCGCCGTCCAGTCCAGGGTCGATCGGCCCAACAGCTCCAGCACCACCCGCAGTTCGTCGTTGTCGGCCGTCGCCGGGTCGGGGACGGCGCCTGCCTTCTGGTATTCGACGCCCTTGTGGACGAGGAGGGTGGCGTCGCCGCCGTCGTCGAGGATCATGTTGGGGCCGGGGGCGTCGGGCCAGGTCAGGGCTTGTTCGGTGCACCACCAGTACTCGTCGAGGGTTTCGCCTTTCCAGGCGAAGACGGGGATGCCCGCGGCGGCGATGGCGGCGGCGGCGTGGTCCTGGGTGGAGTAGATGTTGCAGGACACCCAGCGGACCTGGGCGCCGAGGGCGACCAGGGTCTCGATCAGGACGGCCGTCTGCACGGTCATGTGCAGGGAGCCGGTGATCCGCGCGCCGGCCAGCGGCTGGGTGGCGGCGTACTCGCGGCGGATCGACATCAGGCCGGGCATTTCGTGCTCGGCCAGCGTGATCTCCTTGCGGCCGAACTCCGCCAGCGAGATGTCCGCGACCTTGAAGTCCGTGAAACCGTCGAGGGGAACGTCAGGCATGGGTGAAGCTCCTTGAATCGTCAGATCGGTATCGGTGTCCGGGCGACGCCGGTCGCTCACCTGCGCCCGCCGGCGTTGAAGTAGCTGGCCTCGGGGTGGTGGACGACGATCGCGTCCGTGGACTGCTCGGGGTGGAGCTGGTACTCCTCCGACAGCTGGACCCCGATGCGTTCGGGCCGTAGCAGGTCGGCGATCTTCGCGCGGTCTTCGAGGTCGGGGCAGGCGGGGTAGCCGAGGGAGTACCGGCAGCCCTGGTATTCGGTGCGGAGCATTCCCTCGATGCCGGCCGGTTCCATGGCGCCCGCGATGCCCCACTCGGCGCGTACCCGTGCGTGCCAGTACTCGGCCAGTGCTTCGGCCAACTGCACGGACAGGCCATGGAGTTCGAGGTAGTCGCGGTAGTGGTCGGCGGCGAAGAGCTTCGCGGTCTCCTCGCCGATCCGGGAGCCGACCGTGACGACCTGCAGGGCGAGGACGTCGACCTCTCCGGAGTCCTCCGGGCGGAAGAAGTCGGCCAGACACAGGCGGCGGCCCCGCTGCTGGCGGGGGAAGGAGAAACGGGTCCGCTCGCCGCCGTCCTCGTCCAGGACGATCAGATCGTCACCCTTGGAGACGCACGGGAAGTAGCCGTGGACCACGGCCGCCTCCAGAAGGCGGCCGGTCTGGAGCCGCTCCAGCAGACCCCGCAGCCGAGGCCTGCCCTCCGCCTCGATCGTGGCCGCGTCCTTCAGACCCCACTGCCCCTTGAACAGCGCCGTCTCATCCAGCCAGGACGCATACTCCTTCAGCTGGATACCCTTCGTGACACGCGTGCCGAGGAACGGCGGTTCCGGTACGAGGTTGTCCGCTGCCACGTCCGAGCGGCCGGCGGGCTCCGGCTCGCGTACTTCCAGTACGGCCGCGGTGTCGCGTTTCGGTACTCGGCGCTGTTTCAGCTCGGGGAGTACGGCTCCGGGCACCCCGCGCTTGATTCCCATCAGGGCGTCCATGAGGCGCAGGCCCTCGAAGGCGTCCCGGGCGTAGCGGACCTCGCCCTGATAGATCTCGTGGAGATCCTGTTCGACGTAGGCTCTGGTCAGGGCGGCGCCGCCGAGGATGACGGGGAAGCGGCCGGCGAGACCGCGGCCGTTGAGCTCTTCCAGGTTCTCCTTCATGATCACCGTGGACTTGACCAGCAGACCGGACATGCCGATCACATCGGCCCGGTGCTCCTCGGCCGCTTCCAGGATCGCGGAGACCGGCTGCTTGATGCCCAGGTTCACGACGTTGTAGCCGTTGTTGGAGAGAATGATGTCGACGAGGTTCTTCCCGATGTCGTGGACATCGCCCCGGACGGTGGCGAGCACGATCGTGCCCTTGCCGTCGTCGTCGGTCTTCTCCATGTGCGGCTCCAGGTAGGCCACGGCGGTCTTCATGACCTCGGCGGACTGGAGCACGAACGGCAGCTGCATCTGACCGGAGCCGAACAGCTCCCCGACCGTCTTCATGCCCTCCAGCAGCGTGTCGTTGACGATCTGCAGAGCCGGACGCTCGGCCAGGGCCTCGTCGAGGTCGGCCTCCAGACCGTTCTTCTCCCCGTCCACGATCCGCGCCCGCAGCCGCTCCTCCAGCGGCAGCGCGAGCAACTCCTGCGCCTTGCCGGCCTTCAGGGACTTCGCCGTAGCGCCCTCGAAGAGTTCGAGGAGCCGCTGCAACGGGTCGTAGCCCTCCCGCCGCCGGTCGTAGATGAGATCGAGGGCCACCTCGACCTGCTCCGGCTCCAGGCGGGCGATCGGAAGGATCTTGCTCGCGTGCACGATCGCCGAGTCCAGGCCCGCCTTCACGCACTCGTCGAGGAAGACCGAGTTCAGGACGATCCGCGCGGCCGGGTTGAGACCGAAGGAGATGTTCGACAGGCCAAGCGTCGTCTGCACGTCCGGGTGGCGGCGCTTGAGCTCGCGGATCGCCCCGATGGTGTGGAGCCCGTCCTTGCGGGACTCCTCCTGCCCGGTGCAGATCGTGAAGGTGAGCGTGTCGATCAGGATGTCCGACTCCCTGATCCCCCACTTTCCCGTCAGATCGGCGATGATCCGCTCGGCGATCGCGACCTTCGCCTCGACCGTCCTGGCCTGGCCCTCCTCGTCGATCGTCAGGGCCATCAGCGCCGCCCCGTGCTCCTTCGCGAGCGCCGTGACCTTCGCGAACCGGGACTCCAGCCCGTCTCCGTCCTCGTAGTTGACGGAGTTGATGACCGCCCGGCCGCCGAGCTTCTCCAGACCGGCCCGCAATACCTCGACCTCGGTGGAGTCCAGCACGATCGGCAGCGTCGAGGCAGTCGCGAAACGGCCCGCCAGCTCCGCCATGTCCGCGACACCGTCACGCCCCACATAGTCCACGCACAGATCCAGCATGTGCGCGCCCTCACGGATCTGGTCGCGCGCCATCTCCACACAGTCGTCCCAGCGGCCCTCCAGCATCGCCTCACGGAACTTCTTCGAACCGTTGGCGTTCGTCCGCTCCCCGATCGCCAAATACGCCGTGTCCTGCCGGAACGGCACATGCGAGTACAGCGAGGAAGCTCCCGGCTCCGCCACCGGGGTGCGTGCCGGTACCGCCGCGCCCCGGACCCGTTCCACGATCGCCCGCAGGTGCTCCGGGGTGGTACCGCAACAGCCCCCGACGAGCGCCGGGCCGTACTCCCGTACGAAACGCTCCTGGGCGTCGGCCAGTTCGGCCGGCGAGAGCGGATAGTGCGCCCCGTCCTTGCCGAGCACGGGCAGCCCGGCGTTCGGCATGACGGAGAGCGGGATACGGGCGTGCTTCGACAGATACCGCAGGTGCTCGGCCATCTCGGCCGGGCCGGTGGCGCAGTTCAGGCCGATCATGTCGATGCCCAGCGGCTCCAGGGCGGTCAGCGCCGCCCCGATCTCGGACCCCAGCAGCATCGTGCCGGTGGTCTCCACCGTCACCTGGACGATCAGCGGCAGATCGAGCCCGCACCACTCCAGGGCCCGGCGGGCGCCGACGACGGCCGCCTTCGTCTGCAGCAGGTCCTGCGAGGTCTCGATCAGCAGGGCGTCCGCGCCGCCGCGGATCAGTCCCTCGGCGTTCTGCCGGTACGCCTCCCGCAGCGGCTCGTACGTGATGTGGCCGAGCGTCGGCAGCTTCGTACCCGGACCCATGGAGCCGAGGACCCAGCGCGGGCGGCCGTCGGCGGCCGTGTGGGCGTCGGCGGTGGTACGGGCGATCCGGGCGCCGGCCTCGGACAGCTCGTACACCTGGTTCTCGATGCCGTACTCGGCCAGCGCCACCAGGTTCGCGCCGAAGGTGTTGGTCTCGACGCAGTCCACGCCGACGGAGAAGTAGGCGTCGTGGACGGAGGCGACGATGTCCGGCCGTGTCAGGTTCAGGATCTCGTTGCAGCCCTCAAGGTTCTGGAAGTCGTCCATCGACGGGTCGGCGGCCTGGAGCATCGTGCCCATCGCCCCGTCGGCCACCACGACCCGGGTGGCGAACTCCTCGCGCAGTGAACGCCTCATGTGAGCCCCCTCATGACAGTTCCCTCATGACAGTCCCCTCAGATGGGTCACCAGCGAGGCCGTGCACCCGACCCCGTACGTCGTCCTGATCCGGTCAAGCAGCGGGTCCCGGTGCAGGCGGTACTCCTGCGTCCCCACGTAGTCGAGGACGGTCGCGGCCACCGCGCAGCCCAGCTGGGCCGCGCACCGCTCCGGCACTCCCCACGCCGTCCCGGCGAGGAACCCGGCCCGGAACGCGTCGCCGACACCCGTCGGGTCGACGACCCCCGCGACCTCCACCGCCGGCACCGCCAGCGGCTCGCGGCCCTCGCCGTGGATCCGGACGCCCGCCGCGCCGTGCGTGGTGACCCAGGAGCCGACGCGGCGCAGGAGCTCCGCCTCCGACCACCCGGACCGCTCGACGAGCAGGGCCGCCTCGTACTCGTTGGTGAACAGCCGGCGCGCGCCGTCCACCAGCTCCCGCACCTCGTCCCTGCCGAGCCGCGCCAGCTGCTGCGAGGGGTCGGCGGCGAACGGGATCCCGAGCTCGCGGCAGGTGCGGGTGTGCCGGAGCATGGCCTCGGGGTCGTCCGGGGAGACCAGGACCAGATCCAGACGGCCGGCCCGGGCGGCGACGTCCCGCAGGTCGATCTCGCGGGCCTCCGACATCGCTCCGGCGTAGAAGGTGGCGATCTGGTTCTGCGCCCGGTCGGTGGTACAGACGAACCGGGCGGTGTGGAGCGACTCGCTGACCCGCACCGAGTCGGTGTCCACACCGTGGTCCTTCAGCCAGATCCGGTACGGCTCGAAGTCGGAGCCGACCGCGCCCACGAGGACCGGGCGCAGCCCGAGTACGCCGAGCCCGAAGGCGATGTTCGCTGCCACTCCGCCGCGCCTGACCTCCAGGTTGTCGGCGAGGAACGACAGGGAGACCCGGTCCAGCCGGTCCGCGAGCAGCTGCTCGGTGAACCAGCCGGGGAAGGTCATCAGATGGTCGGTCGCGATGGATCCCGTGACAGCGATACGCATTTTCCTAAACCCCCGCTGCCTTCTTCAGGGCGTCCACGCGGTCCGTGCGCTCCCAGGTGAAGTCCGGGAGCTCGCGGCCGAAGTGGCCGTACGCCGAGGTCTGCGCGTAGATGGGCCGCTTGAGGTCCAGGTCGCGGATGATCGCGGCCGGCCGCAGGTCGAAGACCCGGCTGACGGCGTCCTGGATGGCCTCGTCGGAGAGGGTGCCCGTGCCGAAGGTCTCCACGAACAGGCCGACCGGCTCCGCCTTGCCGATCGCGTACGCCACCTGCACCTCGCACCGCCGCGCGAGGCCGGCCGCGACGACGTTCTTCGCCACCCACCGCATCGCGTAGGCGGCGCTGCGGTCCACCTTGGACGGGTCCTTGCCGGAGAAGGCACCGCCGCCGTGGCGGGCCATGCCGCCGTACGTATCGATGATGATCTTGCGGCCGGTGAGCCCGGCGTCGCCCATCGGGCCGCCGACCTCGAAGCGGCCGGTCGGGTTGACGAGCAGCCGGTAGCCGTCGGACTCCAGGTTGACGCCCTCCTCGGCGAGCGCCTTCAGCTCGGCCTCGACGACGAACTCCCGGATGTCGGGCGTCAGCAGGCCCTCGACGCTGATGTCCGAGGCGTGCTGCGAGGACACCACCACCGTGTCGAGACGGACCGCGCGGTCGCCGTCGTACTCGATGGTGACCTGGGTCTTCCCGTCCGGCCGCAGATAGGGCACGGTCCCGTTCTTGCGGACCTCGGTCAGCCGGCGCGAGAGCCGGTGGGCGAGCGCGATCGGCAGCGGCATCAGCTCGGCCGTGTCGTCGCAGGCGTAGCCGAACATCAGGCCCTGGTCGCCGGCGCCCTGCGCGTCGAGGATGTCGGCACCGCCCTCGACGCGGCTCTCGTACGCCGTGTCCACACCCTGCGCGATGTCCGGGGACTGCGCGCCGATGGACACCGACACCCCGCAGGAGGCACCGTCGAACCCCTTGGTGGAGGAGTCGTAGCCGATGTCGAGGATCGCCTCCCGCACCAGCTTCGCTATCGGGGCGTACGCGGTGGTGGTGACCTCGCCGGCCACGTGCACCAGGCCCGTGGTGAGGAGGGTCTCCACCGCCACCCGCGCGTTCGGGTCCTCGGCGAGCAGCGCGTCGAGGACGGTGTCGCTGATCCGGTCGGCGATCTTGTCGGGGTGGCCCTCGGTCACCGACTCCGACGTGAACAGGCGGCGGCTGCTCATGCCTGGCCCACCTCCGCCCGCGTCTTCGCGAAGAAGTGGGTGTCGATCGCGGCGAGGGTCCGGATGGCGTCGACCTCCAGGGTCTCCATCTGGATGGACTGCCCGCTCTCCTGCTCCAGCAGGAAGACGAACTCGACGAAGGACAGCGAGTCGATGAGCCGGTTCTCGATCAGGTCGAGGTCGGGCGCGATGTCGTCGCGCTCCGGGTGACGGTCGAGGATCCAGCTCTTCACCTGCTGCAGGCCGTCGGCCATGGTTGCTCTCCTTAGTTGCTGTCTACGCTGGGTACGGAAGGGGTGGGGGGCGCGACGATGATCGGGGCGGCCACCGCGACCGCGTAGTCCACGTCGTGGCTGATGGACACGGTGATCTCGGTGATGCCGGACTCGGCGGCCATCTCGGCGGCAGACCGGTGCAGCTCCACCAGCGGCCAGCCGCCTTCGGAGCGCCGTACGACGATGTCCGGCCAGGGCAGGAACCTGCCCCTGACCCGCAGGGTCTTGAAGGCCGCCTCCTTGGCCGCGATCCGCCCGCACAGGCTCAGCACGTCGAGCCCGGAGGAGGTGCGGCAGTCGGCGAGTTCGCCGGGGGTGAGCATCCGCTCGAAGAACGTCTCGCCGTACTCGGCGAGGAGTCGGCGGACACGGTTGACGGACACGATGTCCATGCCGAGATTCGCCCAGCCCAGGCCGCCCGCCGGCGGGGCGACGGGTCGGGCCGGCACGTCAGATCACCGGCCCTGCCGCCACGCTCACGTCGGCCCGCGTGCGGGCGTTCGCGTCGAGGACCGCCCGCGTGGCCGCCTCCCAGCCGCCGTGGCGCCGGGTCAGCGCGGACAGCCAGCGCTCCAGGCCGAAGGCGACACAGCTGGTGAAGGCGGGGCCTCCGGTGGAGGCGAGCGTGATGTCGCAGCGCTCACCGAAGAAGTTGCGGTGCGTGTTGACGGAGCCGATCGCCAGATCCTCGTAGAGGAACTCGTACTTCACCGGGGTGAGGCGCTGCAGCACCGCCTTGGAGCCGCCCTTGTCGAAGAACGGATCGCAGGCGGCCTCCCTGCGCAGCGGCAGGTCCAGCGCCGCGGCGAAGGACTCCACGCGGGCGGTGAAGTCGGCCAGGTGCGTCTCGGCGTGTTCACGCGCGCCGATGGCGACGATCTCCCGCATACGGAAGCCGAGTTGGCGCCGCATGCCTTCGTAGTGGGTCTCCTTGCGGAAACACCAGGAGCAGACGGTCACCAGGGTGTCGTCGGCGACCTCTCGGCCCTGGTGGTCGAGGTAGACGGCGTAGCAGGACGCCGAGGGCAGTCCGAGCGCGGCGGGTTCGAGCGCGTCGCACGGAAAGCAGCCGGTGTCGGAACAGAAGGTGTGCGTCTCGCGGCGCTCCAGGTCGAGCGGGGCGGCGACGACGGCCTGGTGGGGGAAGTTGTCGTAGTAGTCGAGCCGCGCCAGGTCGGCGGCCGGCAGGAGCGGGGGCATGGTCATCGGGCGGGCGCCCGCGGCCACTCCCCAGCTCTCGAAGGTGTCGTCGAGGAGCCGCAGCAGGGCGGTCGCCTCGGGTCCGAGGGACGGCAGGCCCCTCGTCTCCCCGGCGTTCGCGGGGGTCGTCACGGTCATGGTCTCTTCACCTCTCGGGTGGGCGGTCCTCCTGCGACGCGTCGACGCTCAGACGACGGGCAGGGTGTCGTCGGAGAAGATCCCGGTCTTCAGGAAGAAGGCGAGCGGCTTGCGGATCGCCTTGCGCTCGTGGGGGCGGCGGCGCTCGTCGGCGACCAGCGCGTTGCGCAGGCCGAGCGGGTCGGCGATGCCGGCGTCGCGGTAGACGTGCGGGTTGTAGAGGGAGTTGACGCTGTAGACGACGTACCGCTTGAGGTACGCCTCCACTTCGGCGACCCGCTCGGCGGGGACGGCCTCCCGCATCCGGGTGAAGAGCAGCGAGACGAGTTCGCGGCCGAAGGCGATGTGGCGGGACTCGTCCTGGTGGTGGATGCGGTTGACCTCGCGGATGGTGTGGCACAGGGAGTCGTCCTGCGCCATCCGCATGTTGTAGTGGTCGACCAGCTCCTCGAAGAAGAGGATGCGGGCGAAGACCAGGAAGTTCTCGACCTCCGGCTCCCAGGCGGAGTCGGCGCGCATCGCGGTGGAGCCGTAGATCTTGTTGCCGTAGCGGCGGCAGAACTCGGCGAAGAACCACATGTGCTCGTTCTCCTCACCGATGAAGTGGTGGAAGAAGTCCGAGGGAACCTCGAAGCCGGGCATGTGGATGCGGCCGACGACCTCGATGAGGAGCTCGCGGATGCCGTGCACGTTGAGGCTGTAGAAGTTGACGCTCTCCCACTTGGAGAGGCGCTGAATGGTTTCCTCGCCCAGCTCGTCGTAGTACGGGGTGCCGTACACGGTGAGCAGTTCGGGGGTCATCCAGAGCTGCTTCTCCTCCAGTTTCTCGGGCCAGTCGAACTGCTGGTACGGGTTGTAGTACTCCTCGATGGACCGGGAGCTGAGCCGCTCCAGGACTTCCATGAACCGGTCGGTGACGGGCAGGGGGGCGGTGACGCCCATGATCTCGCTCCTCGTGACGGGTGGTTACGGCCGGACTTCGTAGACCGCGTTGACCGGGGTCTCGGTGGCGCGGCGCCAGCGGGTGAAGCCGGCCTCCTCGGCGATGGCGCGGAAGGCCTTCTCGCCGGAGTGGTTGCCGAGCGCGTGCGGGCCGCGCTGCGCGACCGCGACGGGCAGGCACATCACGGCGGACAGGGCCATGAACATCCGGGCGGCCGGGGTGTTGGTGTCGATGTCGGCGGGCGAGACGTTCGACTCGACGAGCATCCAGGTGCCGTCCGCGTCCAGGGACTTGTGGACGTGCTGGGCGGCGGCGACCGGGTCACCCATGTCGTGCAGGGCGTTGAAGAAGCAGACCAGGTCGTAGCCGGTGCCGGGGTAGTCGTCGGCGGAGGCGACCTCGAAGACGACCCGGTCGGACAGGCCGGCCTCCTCGGCGAGCTGCCGGGCGATGGAGATGGCCTCTTCGGAGTAGTCGAAGCCGTGGACGGTGGCCTGGGGGAACGCCTTGGCGATCAGCAGCGTGGTGTGGCCGACGCCGCAGCCGACGTCGGCGACGGTGCCGCCGGCGGCGAGCTTGTCGGTGACCTCGTGGAGGGCGGGCAGCCAGTCCGGGACGAGCTTGTGCTCGTACGTGGGCTGGAAGAAGGAGCCCATGCCGGTGTCGAGGGCCGCGTCGTGCTCGGCCCAGCCGACGCCGTCGCCGGTGCGGTACGCCTCGACGAGCAGGTCCTCGGTGGCGTACAGCGCCTTGAGGGCGGTGAAGAACCCGGCGGCGAAGGTGACGGCCTTCGGGTCGGCGAGGACGGCGACGTGGTCGGCCGGCAGCGTGTAGGTGGCGGCGCTCGGGTGGCGCTCGACGTAGCCGGCGGAGAGCTGGGCGTGCAGCCACTCCTCGATGTACCGCTCGTTCGTGCCGGTGCGCTCCGCGAGCTGGGCGGCGGTGAGCGGGCCGTGCTCGGCGAGGCACTTGTAGAGCCCGAGCCGCTCGCCGAGGGCGACGGTCAGGCCGCGGACGGCCGCACCGGCGTCGGTGATGACCTTCTGGTGGAAGTCGTGGGCGCTGGTGCTCATGCGGGTATCTCCTCTCGGATCGGGGGGACGCTCGCGCCCCTTGCGTCCCGGGCGTCCCGGGCACCGCGGTCGCCCGGGGCGCGCTGGATCGCGGGGCGGGCCCGGCGGATCGCGGGGCTCACGCGGCCGTGTCCGCGGCCGCGCCGGGGGCGGTCGGCACCTCGCAGGTGAACAGGAAGGAGCGCGGCACGCGCGGGACGGAGCGCGGCGGGACCGGGTAGGGCCACCGGTCGAAGTCGGCGCCGTCCTCACCGGGCTGCTTGACCTCCCGTACGTCCCATCCGCAGGCGGCGAGCAGCGCCTCGGGCTCCTCGGTGCCGAAGAGCCACGGGTTGCCGTCCTCCCGCAGGGCGTTGAGGAAGGGGCGGGAGAGCGGGTTCTCCAGGGCGGCCCGGGAGATGACGTCGCCGAGCAGGACGGAGCCGGGCGCGGCGTGCGCGGAGAGCGTCGACATGAGGGTCCGTACGGCCTGCTCGGGCAGGAAGAACAGCAGGCCCTCGACCACCCACAGGACGGGTTCGTCGCTCTTCCAGCCGGCCTCCTTCAGAGGGCCGGTCCAGTCCTGGGTCAGGTCGACCGGGACGGTGATCCGGGTGCGTCCCGCGGGGGCGGGCTCGTCGCTGAGCATCTTCGCCTTGGCCTCCAGGAGGGCCGGGCGGTCCAGCTCGTAGACGGTGACGCCGTCGGGCCACGGGAGGCGGAAGAAGCGGGTGTCCATGCCGGCGGCGAGGAAGACGACCTGGCGGATGCCCCGCTCCTCCACCGCCTTGACGATCGCCCGGTCCAGGTAGGTGGTGCGGATGGCGAGGAACGGCACGGTGCCGGCCCCGGCGTAACGCTCGAGCAGCTCGAAGCCGATCGTGTCGGCGACGGTGCGCGCGTAGGGATCGGCGAACAGCCGGTCCTCGCGCTCGGTCTCCAGGGCGCGCGCGGCGGCGGTCCACTGGGCGGTGCGGGATACGGCCTCCACAGGAGGTCCCCCTTCACTTGGTGGGAGGAGATGGGAAGAAATGCGGACGGCCGTGCTCAGACCATGACCCGTGCACAGGCGACGGGGTCCTCGGCCGCGGGCATCGACGACAGATGCTCGGCCTCGGATCCGGCGGGACG
Source organism: Streptomyces sp. NPDC015346 (assembly GCF_043078785.1). Lineage (NCBI taxonomy): Bacteria > Bacillati > Actinomycetota > Actinomycetes > Kitasatosporales > Streptomycetaceae > Streptomyces > Streptomyces sp. NPDC015346. The sequence continues at coordinate 680,986 of NZ_JBIBTW010000004.1, forward strand.
GCGCCGGAAGATGCTGTGCAGGATCATGCTGAACACGGCCGTCCCGTCGGCGGCCACGAGCGTGCACCGCGGTTTGACGGTGCCGGTGGCGGGATTGAACGGCGACGGGGTGGCGCCCAGGATCTCCACGCGGGCGGTGAGGACGTCCCCCGGCCGCACGGGCCGCAGATAGCGGACCTCGTCGATGCCGGGCGAGCCCATGCAGGCGCTGTAGGCGAGCAGTCCGTCCACATAGCGGCGCATGAACATCGCCTGCGTGTGGAAGCCGCTGGCGATCAGTCCGCCGAACGACGAGCGCTCGGCGAGTTCCCGGTCGGTGTGGAAGGGCTGCGGGTCGTAGCGCCGGCCGAACTCCAGCACCTCCTCCGTCGTGACGGTGACGGTGCCCAGCTCGTGGACATCGCCGGGCCGGAAGTCCTCGAAGTAGCGCATGGCGCGCCCCCCTTGACCTAGGAGTGGTCGTTTCCTGGCAGCTCCCAATCTACGAATGACTCATTTATTTTGTCAACCCAAAAGAAGAGAGGAGGGGGCTGGACGGGGCTGGAGGGAGCTGGAGGGGGCTGGAGGGGGCTGGAGGGGGCTGGGCGGGGCGGTGGTGGTCAGGCGGCGCGGTCGAGGGCCTGCTCGATGTCGCTCCACAGGTCGTCGACCGCCTCTATGCCGACCGACATGCGCACCAGACCCGCGGCGATGCCGGCCGCCGCCAGCGCGTCGGCACCCAGTTCCCGGTGGGAGGTGGACGCCGGATGGGTCACGAGGGTCTCGACCCCGCCGAGGGAGAGCGCGAGCTTCGCGACCCGTACACGCTCGATGAAGGCCCGCCCGGCCTCCCGCCCGCCCGCCAGCTCGAAGGAGAGCAGTCCGCCGCCCCCCGACAGAACCTTGCGCGCGAGGGGGTACGAGGGGTGGCCCGCGAGCCACGGGTAGTGGACGGCCGTCACGTCCGGGCGGGCCGCGAGCCGTTCGGCGAGCACGGCCGCGCCGGCACAGTGCTCACGCATCCGCAGCGGCAGCGTCGCGATCCCGCGGAGGGTCAGCCAGGCCGCGAACGGGTCGGCGCAGGCGCCCAGTTCGACCGTCCGGGGCCACACCGCCTGCCGCAGCCCGTCGTCGGCGAAGACGGCGGCGCCGCCCAGGACGTCGGAGTGGCCGGCGAGGTACTTGGTGGTGGAGTGCACGACGATGTCGGCGCCCAGCTCCAGCGGACGGCAGAGGACGGGCGAGGCGAGCGAGTTGTCGACGACGCTCGTGACCCCGAGCCGGCGGGCCGCGCCCAGCAGCCCGGGCAGGTCCGGCACCTGGCCGGTGGGGTTGGCGATGGTCTCCAGGACCAGAAGGCGAGTACGCGCGCTCCGGCCGGCAGCCATTTCGAACTCGGCCGGGTCGTCACCGGAGACGTACACGACCTGGATCCCGTACCGCTCGGACAGGTCGGAGAGGACCGCGTACGTCCCCCCGTACAGGCACCGCTGCGCCACCACCCGGTCACCGGGCCGCAGCAGGGCGAGCAGGACGCCGCTGATCGCCCCCATGCCCGAGGCGAACGCGAGCGCGGACGCCCCGCCCTCCAGACCGGCGAGGGTCTTCTCCAGCGCTCGTACGGTGGGATTGCCGCGCCTGCTGTAGACGTACGGGCCGTCCGGTCCCGCCATCGCCTCGGCGAGCCCGTCGGCCGAGTCGAAGGCGAACGCCGAGGACTGCACGAGCGGGACGGAGAGGGGCCGGCCGGCGGGCGGGGGCGTCTCGTCGACGACGTGAACGGCCCGAGTGCGGATGTCCATCTGTGTCCTCCTGGATGCGGGCATGACTTCGCGTGCATGGAAAAGGGGCCGCCCGATGTCCGGGGCGGACATCGGGCGGCCCCTGGGCGGGGCGACTCACACAGCGGCCTTCTCGCCCTGCGGGGCGGAGACGGCGGGCGAACCGGCGTTGGCCGCGAGGGCCTTGTCGCTCTTCATGACGAGGAGCGTGATGACACCGCCGGCGGCGGCGACGATCGCGGCGCCGACGAAGGCGGCGGAGAAACCGTCGGTGAGGGCGGGCAGGTTGCCCAGCTGGTCGGCTCCCTGCGACATGGCGAGCGCGGTCAGCGCGGCCAGGCCAAGGGCGGAACCGACGTTATAGGTGGTGTTGACGATGCCGGAGGCGAGACCGGCCTGCTCCTGCGGGGCGCCGGACATGGCGGCGATCATCGCCGGGATGTAGGCGAGGGACATGCCGAGCGCGGCGACCAGCGAGGCGGGCAGGACGTCGACCAGGAAGGTGCCGGTCGGCGGGACGGCCGCCAGCCAGACCAGACCGGCCGCGAGGACCAGCAGACCGCCGGCGATCAGCGGCTTGGCGCCGAACTTGCCCATGAGGCGGGCGGTGATGGCCGTCATGAAGATCATCAGCAGGACGGTCATCGGGAGCAGGGCGGCGCCGGAGGCGAAGGCTCCGTAGCCGAGGACCTGCTGGAGGTAGAGGTTGAGGAAGTACCACATCGGGATCCAGGCGGCGCCGAGCAGCGTCATGGCCAGGTTGGCCGAGCCGAGGCGCGGGACCCGCCACACGCTGAGCGGCATGAGCGGCTCGCGGATCGACTTCTGGATCACGAAGAAGAGGATGAGAAGGGCGGCGGCGCCGGCCAGCTCCAGGATCGTGGCGGTGGCGCCCCAGCCGACCTCGGGGGCCCGGACCACGGCGAAGACGGCGAGCGCGAGACCGGCGGTGACGGCGACGGCGCCGAGGATGTCGACGGAGCCGCGGCGGGCCTCGACGGCCGGGAGCAGCTTGGTCGCGGCCAGGGTGGCGAGGCCGATCGGGATGTAGATGATGAAGACCCACTGCCAGCTCATCCACTCGGTGAAGACACCGCCGAGGAAGACGCCCGCGGTTCCGCCGGCGGGGGCGGCGGCGCCGTAGAGCGCCATCGCCTTGCCGAGCTCCTTCGGGTCGTGCATGAAGAGCATCATCAGCAGGGTCATGGCGGAGGGCGCGATCAGCGCACCGCCGACGCCCTGCACGGCGCGGCCGACGATCTCGACCCAGGCGGTCTGCGCGGCGGCGGCGACGACCGAGCCGGCGATCATGATCGCCCAGCCGGAGACGAAGATCTTGCGGGCTCCGACGAGGTCGGAGAGGCGGCCGCCGAGGAGCAGGAGACCGCCGAAGACGATGACGTAGGCGTTGAAGATCCACGAGAGCTCGCTCTGCGTGAAGCCGAGGTCCTTCTGCATCTCGGGGAGCGCGACCCCGATGATCGAGGTGTCCATGATGACCATGAACTGGGCGGCGGCAAGCACAGCAAGTGCCCACCAGCGCCGGGGGTTGACGGTTGACATTGCCCTGCTCCTTCTCGCGGCCACATACCCCTAGGGGGTACCTACGCGCAGCACCGTAGCATACCCGTAGGGGGTATGTAAGGGTGAGATGAGGACGGCCCCGGAAGGGGGCGCTCCGGGCGGCGGGCGGCAGAATGCCCCCATGACCACCACCGGGGACCACGACCACGACCACGGGCAGGACGGGCAGGGGGAGGGGGAGCGGGAGCGGGAGCTGCTCCGGCGCTGGACGTCGACCCTGCTCGCCGCCCGCGCCGGCCGCGAGGGGCCGGACCCCGCCCCGTACGGCCGGAACCTGCTCACCCGCTGGGCCGAGCCGCAGCGCAGGTACCACACGGTCGACCACCTGCGGGCGGTCCTCGACCGCATCGACGAACTGGCTTCACAGGGTGGCGACTTGGGGCCGAGCGGCCGGTCGGAGCCGAGCGGCGAGTGGGAGCTGGTCCGGCTGGGTGCCTGGTTCCACGACGCGGTCTACCGCCCGGACCGCTCCGAGAACGAGGAACGCTCGGCGGCCCTGGCCGAGAAGGCCCTGACGGAGGCCGGCCTGGCCGAGCGCGAGGTGGCGGAGGTGGCCCGCCTCGTCCGCCTGACGATCACCCACGACCCCGCACCGGGCGACCGCAACGGCGAGATCCTCTGCGACGCCGACCTCGCGATCCTCGCGAGCGACCCGGATACCTATACGGGGTATACGGCGGCGGTCCGCGAGGAGTACGGCTTCGTCCCGGACGACGCCTTCCGCGAGGGCCGGGCGGCGATCCTGCGCCAACTCCTCGCCCTGCCCCGCCTGTTCCGCACGCCGTACGGCACGGAACACTGGGAGGCCCGGGCACGCGAGAACCTGGAACGGGAGCTGGCGGATCTGAGCGGGTGAAGGCGGAGGTGAGCGGGTGAGCTCAGCGGCGGACCCTACGAACCGGTCCACATGCCAAGACACTCCGTCCGCGGAGGAATGTCAGGCACAAACACCCCGTTGACGCATGTCATGCCGTCGACGTCACCCGAGCGCCCCACGCCTGCCCGCACCACGCCCAGCCCGACCGCACCCGGCCGCACCACACCCACCCCGACCGCACCAGGCCGGACCCGCATGCCCCTGGCCGTCTACATCCTCGGCCTCTCCGTCTTCGCGCTCGGCACGAGCGAATTCATGCTGTCCGGCCTGCTGCCGCCCATCGCCGACGACATGAACGTCTCCATCCCCCGCGCCGGCCTGCTCATCTCCGCCTTCGCCATCGGCATGGTCGTCGGAGCCCCCCTGCTCGCGGTCGCGACCCTGCGGCTCCCCCGCAAGACGACCCTGATCACCCTGATCACCGTCTTCGGCCTGGGCCAGGTCGCCGGAGCGCTCGCGCCGAACTACGGGATCCTCTTCGCCTCCCGCGTCGTGAGCGCGCTCGCCTGCGCCGGCTTCTGGGCCGTCGGCGCCGCCGTCGCCATCGCCATGGTCCCCGTGGGCTCCCGCGCGCGTGCGATGGCCGTCATGATCGGCGGCCTCTCCATCGCCAACGTCCTCGGCGTCCCGGCGGGCGCCTTCCTCGGCGAGCACCTCGGCTGGCGTTCCGCCTTCTGGGCGGTCGGCGCGGCCTCCGCGATCGCGCTCGTCGGCGTGGTCACCCGCATCCCCCACCTCCCCCTGCCCGACGAGAGGCCCCGCCTCAAGCGGGAGCTGGTGATCTACCGCGACCGCCAGGTGCTGCTCTCGGTCGCGATCACCGCTCTCGCGGCGGGCGGCGTCTTCTGCGCCTTCTCGTACCTGGCGCCGGTGATCACCGACGTCGCCGGGATCGACACCCGCTGGGTCTCCGCGATCCTCGGCCTCTTCGGCATCGGCGCCCTGATCGGTACGACGATCGGCGGCCGGGTCGCCGACGCCCACATCTTCGGCGTGCTGCTCAGCGGCGTCACGGCCTCGACCGTCTTCCTGGTCGCCCTGGCCCTCTTCGCCTCCAGCCCGGTCGCCGTGGTCGCCCTCTCCTTCCTCCTCGGCGTCTCGGCCTTCTACACGGCCCCCGCGCTCAACGCCCGGATGTTCAACGTGGCCGGCGCCGCCCCGACCCTCGCGGGCGCCACGACCACGGCCGCGTTCAACCTCGGCAACACCGCGGGCCCCTGGCTCGGCGGCACGGTCATCGACGCCGACTTCGGCTTCGCGGCGACGGCCTGGGCGGGAGCGGCGATGACCGTGGTCGCCCTGGCGACGGTCGCCCTCTCCCTCCGCCTGAACGTGCGCACGTCCCGGGGCCACGTGGTGGCCAGGGGGACGGCCACAGGCACAGGCCCCGACGAGCACGCCGCGGACAGGACGACGGACGACGCGGCGATCCGCTGACCAACGCGCGATCCGCTGACCACCCCCTCCCCGCTCGATCGCCCCCTAGGGGCCCTCTGACCCCGGCTCGGCGCTGCCGACCGGGGTCGTTTCGGCTTCCGTTTCGGGTTTCGTGTGGAGGACCTCGCGGGCCTGCTCCGCCGCGCGGGTGATGCTCTCGGTGACGAAGTCGAGGAAACGGGCGACGTTCTCGAGGCGGGCCCCGGCCGGGGTGCCGGCGCCGAGGACGCCGACGCCCTGACGTGCGGTTTCGACGACCTGGGCGGTGGACCGGGCGCTGGCCATCATCGACTGGTACCAGACGTCGTCGTCGACGACGTAGCGCTCGCGACGGCGTTCGTCGCGTTCCCGGCGGACGAAACTCTGGCTCTCCAGGAACGTGACCGCTTTGGAGATGGACGCGGGGCTGACCTGGAGGTGCTGGACGAGTTCGGAAGCGGTGAGACTGCCGGTGTCGGTGAGGGTGAGGCAGGCCATCACCCGGGACATCATCTTCGGCATGCCCGAGGCCATCAGGACGGTCGTGAACGTCTCCTCGTACGCGCGGACGGCCTCGGCGTCCCGCCCGTGGGCCTGCGCGGGCGCCTGCGCGCCTCGGGGCGCGGTCTGCCTGCGACGGTGGGCGCGGTGCTCGGTGGCGCGGTGGGCGAGGTCGGCGCGGTAGGCGGTGGGGCCGCCGTTGCGCATGACCTCGCGTGTGATCGTCGAGGTCGGACGGTCGAGGCGTCTGGCGATCTCCGCGTAGGCGAGGCCGTCGGCCAGTCCCAGCGCGATCTGCTGGCGTTCCTGCTGAGTGAGTCTGCCGCCCGGCATCGCGGTCTCCTTACATGGTCCGTGGTGACCCCACTATAGCGTTCACTCTCATTTCATTGCAACGCTCGAACCCTCCGCCGTTGCGTTAAATCTCAGCCCATTGCAATGAAATCGCATGGCTGACCTGCAATGATGGCCATTCCTCGCAACGAAACTGTTGCTCGATCCTTGAACGCAACGTAGCGTTTCTCTTGTCGGAAACGGCGGGCCGACAGCGAGCCCGCCCCACGAGAAGGAGCAGCACGATGCAGAAGTTCGCCACCCCCGCCCCCGTCTCCGCCGTCCTCCACATCCCCGCCGGACGCATCCGGTTCATCGCCGCCGACCGGGCCGACACCACCGTCGAGGTCCTGCCCGCCGACGCCTCGAAGAGCCGCGACGTGAAGACGGCTGAGCAGACCGAGGTCACCTACAGCGACGGCGTCCTGCGCATCGAGACCCCGCCGGCGAAGAACCGGATCCTCGGCGCCTCCGGATCCCTCGAGGTGACCGTCCAGCTGCCCGCCGGCTCCCGCGTCGACGGGAAGGCGGCCGCCGCCGAATTCCGGGCCGTCGGGCGGCTCGGCGACGTCGCCTTCGACGGCGCGTACCGCCACATCAAGATCGACGAGGCCGCGAGCGTCCACCTCACCGCGCTCGACGGCGACGTCGAGGTCGGCCGCCTGAACGGCCCCGCCCAGATCAGCACCGCACGGGGCGACATCCGGATCGCCGAGGCCGTGCGCGGCACGGTCGACCTGCGCACCCAGTCCGGCGACATCGCGGTCAACGCCGCCGCCGGCGTCTCCGCCGCTCTCGACGCCGGTACCGACTACGGCCGCGTCGACAACGCCCTCAAGAACGACGGCACGCACGGACTCGACATCCGCGCCACCACCTCCCACGGCGACATCACCGCCCGCAGCCTCTGACCCACGGCCCCTGCCCCACGGCCTCCGACCCGCATCCCCCGAGGAGCACCCCTCATGACCACCCCCGCCATCGCCGCGAACGGGCTGCGCAAGTCCTACGGCGACAAGACCGTCCTCGACGGCGTCGACCTGACCGTCCCCCAAGGAACGGTCTTCTCCCTGCTCGGCCCGAACGGCGCCGGCAAGACCACCGCCGTCAAGATCCTCTCCACCCTCATCACCCCCGACCCCGCCTCCGGCGAGATCCGCGTCGGCGGCCACGACCTCGCCACCGACCCGCAGGCGGTCCGGGCCGCGATCGGTGTCACCGGCCAGTTCTCCGCCGTCGACGGACTGATCACCGGCGAGGAGAACATGCTCCTCATGGCCGACCTGCACCACCTGTCGCGCCGCGAGGGACGGCGGGTCGCCGCCGAACTCCTCGAACGCTTCGACCTGGTGGAGGCCGCCAAGAAGCCGGCCCAGAGCTACTCCGGTGGCATGAAGCGCCGCCTCGACATCGCGATGACCCTGGTCGGGGGCCCCAGGATCATCTTCCTCGACGAGCCCACCACCGGCCTCGACCCCCGCTCCCGCCACAACATGTGGGGCATCATCCGCGAACTGGTCACCGGCGGCGTCACCGTCTTCCTCACCACCCAGTACCTGGAGGAGGCCGACCAGCTCGCCGACCGCATCGCCGTGCTCAACGACGGCAGGATCGCCGCCGAGGGCACCGCCGACGAGCTGAAGCGGCTCATCCCCGGAGGACATGTACGGCTCCGGTTCGCCGACCCGGCCTCGTACCAGAACGCCACCACCGCGCTCCGCGACGTCACCCGGGACGACGAGGCGCTCGCGCTGCAGATCCCCAGCGACGGCAGCCAGCGTGAACTGCGCTCCATCCTCGACCGGCTGGACTCCGCCGGCATCGAGGCGGACGAACTGACCGTCCACACCCCCGACCTCGACGACGTCTTCTTCGCCCTGACCGGCCCCACCACCGTGCCCACTCAGCCCAGCCGGCCCGCCCAGGCCCAGCCCGCCCAGCCCACCCAGCCGAAGGAGGCTGTCCGATGAGTGCTCTCTCCCTCGCCGTCCGTGACTCGTCCACCATGCTGCGCCGCAACCTGCTCCACGCGCGCCGCTACCCGTCCCTGACGCTCAATCTGCTGCTCACGCCCGTCATGCTGCTGCTGCTCTTCGTCTACATCTTCGGCGACGCGATGAGCGCCGGCATCAGCGGCGGCGGAGGCCGCTCCGCGTACATCGCCTACATCGTCCCCGGCATCCTGTTGATGACCATCGGCTCGACCGTGGTCGGCACCGCCGTGTCGGTCTCCACCGACATGAACGAGGGCATCATCGCCCGCTTCCGCACCATGGCGATCCACCGCGGGTCGGTGCTCTTCGGGCACGTCGTCGGCAGCGTCCTGCAGGCGATCATGAGCGTGGCCCTCGTCGGCGCCGTCGCCGCGGCCATCGGCTTCCGCTCCACCGACGCGACCATCCTGGAATGGCTCGCGGCGTTCGGATTGCTCGCGCTGGTCGCCCTGGCGTTCACCTGGATCGCGGTCGGCATGGGCATGGGCAGCCCCAACGCGGAAGCCGCCAGCAACAACGCCATGCCGCTGATCCTCCTGCCGCTCATCTCCAGCGCCTTCGTCCCGCTGGACGCCATGCCCGGCTGGTTCCAGCCGATCGCGCAGTACCAGCCCTTCACCCCCGCCATCGAGACGCTCCGCGGACTCCTCCTCGGCACCGAGATCGGCAGCAACGGCTGGATCAGCATCGCGTGGTGCCTGGGCCTCACCGTCCTCGGCTACTTCTGGTCGAAGGCACAGTTCGATCGCGACCCCAAGTAGGCGCGTCAGCCGGACGGACCCGGCGCGGGCGGTCAGCCGGAAGGGTCCGGCGCGGGGCGGTCAGCCGGAAGGATCCGGCGCGGGCCGCCCCTTCGGACGTCGCAGGCCCGCCTCCGTGATCCGCCGGACGAGTTCCTTGGAGCCGACCTCGACCGCGCCCGCCGCCACCGCGTCGGCGTACCGCTCCGACGGGATGTCGTAGTGGTCGCGCTCGAAAGCGCGCGGCGGGGCCCCGATCGAGGCGGCGAAGGCGTGGAGCTCCTCGTGGGAGACGTCGCTGACCAGGTGCGACCACATGCGGCCGTGGCCGGCCCAGGTCGGCGGGTCGATGTAGAGAGTCACCGCGCGGCCCCCGTCACTTCAGGCCCCCGACCGGGGCGACGACCACGCCCGCCTTGCCGCAGACCCAGTGCGGGTCCGGACCGAGTTCGGGCTCGACGTCCAGGGCGTGCGGGTCGCCCGAGGAACAGACGGGACAGAGCGGCCAGCGGCCGTAGCGCTCCAGGAGCGCGTCCTGCACGTCCTGGGCCACGAGACCGGCGACGTACGAGATGCCCTCGGGCCACTGCTCGACCCACCAGCGCCGGTGCGTGACCGCCTCCTCGACCATCGAGACGACCTCCGCGGCGGCCACGTCCCGCGCCGCCAGATCGGCGAGGACGAGCGCGCGGGCGGCGTGCAGCGCCTGTTCCAGGGGGTCGATGTCGTCCATGAGCTCATTGTCACCCGACAAGCCTGGGGGCGGCGAAGGTGTTCCGCATCCGGGCGCCCGGGGTCTTGACGCACCCGGTGCCCGAAAATAGCTTTCACATGTGACCAATAACGTGAAGGAAAGTTTCAGACCCCCGGCCGGCCGGACCGCCGGGTCCGGCTCCGGCCCCACACCAGCCTCTGGGGGTGAGGCCCCGCCCGCGCCCGCCGCCCTCGCCGCCAAGGTCCGTACCCTCGCGCCGTCCATGACCCGCTCCATGCAGCGCGTCGCCGAAGCCGTCGCCGGCGATCCGGCCGGCTGCGCCGCCCTCACCGTCACCGGGCTCGCCGAGCTCACCGGCACCAGCGAGGCCACCGTCGTCCGCACCGCCCGCCTCCTCGGCTACCCCGGCTACCGCGACCTGCGCCTCGCCCTCGCCGGCCTCGCCGCCCAGCAGCAGTCCGGCCGCGCCCCGTCCGTCACCGCCGACATCGCCGTGGACGACCCCGTGGCCGACGTCGTCGCCAAGCTCGCCTACGACGAGCAGCAGACCCTCGCCGACACCGCCGCCGGACTCGACACCGTCCAGCTCGGTGCCGCCGTCGCCGCCCTCGCGGGCGCCCGCCGCATCGACATCTACGGTGTCGGCGCCTCCGGCCTCGTCGCCCAGGACCTCGGCCAGAAACTGCTCCGCATCGGCCTGCTCGCGCACGCGCACAGCGACCCGCACCTCGCCGTCACCAACGCCGTGCAGCTCCGCTCCGGCGACGTCGCCATCGCCATCACCCACTCCGGCTCGACCGGCGACGTCATAGAACCCCTGCGCGTCGCCTTCGACCACGGCGCGACCACGGTCGCGATCACCGGCCGCCCGGACGGGCCGGTGACGCAGTACGCCGACCACATCCTCACCACCTCGACCGCCCGCGAGAGCGAACTGCGCCCCGCCGCCATGTCGTCCCGTACCAGCCAACTCCTCGTCGTGGACTGCCTGTTCACGTGCGTCACACAGCGTACGTACGAGACGGCGGCGCCGGCCCTCGCGGCCTCGTACGAAGCCCTCGCCCACCGCCACTCCCCCCGCACCCGCTGATCACCGTCGACGACGACGCCGACGAAGCACCGAAAGAGCCGCACGTGTCCTCTACGTACTCCCAGCTCCAGGCGCAACTGGCCACCCTCACCACCGAGGCGTTCCGCCCCGAGCTCGCGCGGATCGACCAGCTCCCGACGCTCGACATCGCCCGCACCATGAACGAGGAGGACCGGACCGTCCCGACCGCCGTCGCCGCGCAGCTGCCGCGGATCGCCGCAGCGATCGACGCCGCCGCCGTACGGATGGGGCGGGGCGGCCGCCTCGTCTACGCCGGCGCGGGCACGGCCGGCCGGCTCGGCGTCCTCGACGCGAGCGAGTGCCCGCCCACCTTCAACACCGACCCGAGCCAGGTCGTCGGCCTGATCGCGGGCGGGCCCGCGGCGATGGTCGAGGCGGTCGAGGGCGCCGAGGACTCGCGCGCGCTCGCGGCCGAGGACCTGGACGCGCTCGGCCTGACCCCCGACGACACGGTGGTCGGCGTCTCCGCCTCCGGCCGTACCCCGTATGCCGTCGGCGCGGTCGAACACGCCCGGGTGGCCGGGGCGTTGACCATCGGCCTGTCCTGCAACGCCGGCAGCGCGCTGGCGGCCGCCGCCGAACACGGCATCGAGGTCGTCACAGGTCCCGAACTCCTCACCGGCTCCACCCGGTTGAAGGCGGGCACCGCCCAGAAGCTCGTCCTCAACATGATCTCCACGATCACGATGATCCGGCTCGGCAAGACGTACGGAAACCTCATGGTCGACGTCCGCGCCTCCAACGAGAAGCTCCAGGCCAGGTCGAGGCGGATCGTCGCCCTCGCCACCGACGCGCCGGACGAGCGGATCGAGGCCGCGCTGGCCGAGGCGGACGGCGAGGTGAAGACGGCGATCCTGATGATCCTCGCCGACATCGACGCCAAGACGGCGGCAGCCCGCCTCACCACCACCCGCGGCCACCTCCGCGCCGCACTCACACCCTGACCCGGTGCTCTCGGTGCGGGCTTACCGCACGGCGGAGGCGTCGCCTGCCGGTCCCGGCTGCGGCGGCACTGCGGCAGATACCGTCCGGGGACAGGCTTCCGCTGCCGTGACGCCTGTTCGTCGGACGGTACGCCGCCACAGCCGTCCCGCGGCGCGGTAGAAGCGGTCCGGCAGGAACACGGCATCGGCGACGATCATCGCGCCGGAGAACAGCGGCAGTCCCATGAGCACGGCGATATTCACGTGCATGCCCAGCAGCAGGATCAGGACCGGGTACTTGAGCCTGCTGAAGAGGGCGAACGGAAAGGCGACCTGCGCCAGCACCGTCACATAGCCGATGGCCGTGAGCAGTACATGGTGATCGTCGACCACCTGGGACAGCTCGGGCCAGGGACGGAACAGGTCGAGGTTCAGGACGTAGTGGAGGGCGGTGCCGTCGGCCCACTTCTGCCCCTGCACCTTGTACAGGCCCGCACATCCGTAGAGGAAGCAGACCTGGGCTGCGATGACGAACATGCCGCAGTTGTGCAGCACGGTGGTCAGGAGGGAGCGCGCCTCCCCCAGTTGTGTCCGCAGACCCTCCCCGCGACTCTCGTCAGCCTTGAGCCGGGTCCTGCGCGCGTCGAGGGACCAGCGGCGACCACATGCGGTGAAGGCCAGGTAGACGGCCATGAGGACCATCAGGTTGTCCCCGCCGTCCGCCATGTAGATCGCCCTGGCGTGGAACGACACCACCACGACCGCGAACAGCACGGACACCGCACGCGTGCGCCAGCCCAGCGCGAACAGCGCACACGTGACGAGCGCAACGGCGTAGCAGACCTCGAAGTACGCCCGACTGTCGGACAGGAGGAGGACGCTGGCCCATCCGCTCTGGTCGTACATGAGCCGGGCCAGTTCGGGCGTCCATGGCGAACCCGGGCCCCACATCTCCTCACGGTGGGGAAACTCGCGGAGCAGGAAGGCGAGATAGAGCGATCCGTACCCGATGCGCAACACCGCCGCCGCGTACAGGGAGACCGGCTGCTCGGTCAGAAGGACGAGGAGAGCGTGGATTCGGTCGAACACGCGCTGGAGCATGTGTACGGCGGCCTGTTCAGTGGTTCCTCGGGGCGCTGTGGGCGCTGTGAGCGCTGTGGGCGCCGTGGTCGGTGTCCTGTCACTGCGCTTCACGCGAGTCCGCCTTCCACCAGGGCAGGTGCCGGGTCGCGGCCGGCGCAGGTGCCGCGGCGGCCGGACGGGATCCGTTCGCCGGACGGGGAGGGGCGATATGCAGCGTGGTCACCCGTAGCTGGATGGAGTCGAAGGTGCCGCCCCGTTGAGCGGTGACGCGGTCCACCGCGATGTTGCGGAGGTACTCCTGGATCAGAGCGGCTCGCTCCGAGTGCGGCCGGTCGTTGCTGTCGTGCGTTTCGGCGTAGGAATTCCAGGCGCGGCGCAGCATGTTCTGTGCCGTGTGGCTCGGGAAGACGTTGTGCTTGACGGCGGAATCGTCCATGGAGCTTACATCGATCCAGTCGCTCACGTGCGTGGTGCCGTTCGGCGTTGTTTTTCCGACCCTCGCCGAGATCTGCCGATTGACAGACTGCGGTTCCGGCGCGAAGAGCCGCCAGTTCTGCGAAAAGAGGGGCTGGACCCACGCGTTGATGTGCTGGCCGTACGCCTTGGAAATGGCGTTCGAGGGCGCCACGTAAAGAAACACCAAGAGCACATGGACCAGAGTCACTGCGAGGCACAGGGCCACCGCGACTCCCGTTCCAGCGATCAGTAGGCGGGGCGGCTCTGAATTGCCACGACTCCGACGCGGCCCTTCGCCATCGTCCTGCTGTGAATCCTTCGCATGTGTCGACTCAACGCCGCCCAGCACGGCCCCACCCGGTCCTTCCATCGCTCCTGCTTCGCCTGCTTCCACGGGTGGCGCGCGGCGGAATCGACGACGATCCACCGCGCGCCACCCCTTACTCACTCAGTGGGGCATGTACACGTCGTGCCCCTGGGGCTTCACGTCGTAGGGGCCGGGCTTCCAGGGCTTGCCAGGCTTCCAGGGCTTGCCCGGCTTGCCCGGCTTCCAGGGCTTGCCGTGGTGGTCCGGGTGGTCGCAGTCGTCGTGACCGCCCGTGTGACCGCCTGTGTGGTGACCACCCGTGTCGTGACCACCCGTGTGGTCACCGGTCGTGTGGCCACCAGTCGTGGTCCCGGTGGTCTCACCCGTCGTGGTGCCGGTGGTCTCACCAGTCGTCGTGCCGGTGGTCTCACCCGTCGTGGCACCGGTGGTCTCACCCGTGGTCGTCCCGGTCGTCTCACCAGTCGTCGTGCCGGTGGTCTCACCCGTGGTCGTCCCGGTCGTCTCACCAGTCGTGGTACCGGTGGTCTCACCCGTGGTCGTCCCGGTCGTCTCACCAGTCGTCGTGCCGGTGGTCTCACCCGTGGTCGTGCCGGTGGTCTCACCGGTCGTCGTGGTGGAGGTGGTGTCGTCCTCACACAGAGGTCGGGTGATCACGTTGGTGTCAAGCGTCACGGCGCCGTTACGGGCCAGCGCGCGGCCCTCGATGTCCGTTCCCGTGGTGACACTGATAGAGGTCAGGGCCATGATGGTGCCCACGAAAGTGGAGTTGGTTCCGAGGGTGGCCGAACTCCCGATCTGCCAGAACACATTGCACGGCGATGCGCCGTTGATGAGGGACACGTCGCTGCCGGCCGCCGTCGTCAGCGTCGAACCGATCTGGAACACCCAGACAGCGTCGGGGTCCCCCTCGGCGTTCAGGGTGAGCGTACCGGTGATGGCGGCACTGACAGGGGCGTTGTAGACGCCTGGAGTCAGCGTCCTGCCACCGAGCTCCACCGGAGGATCGTCGGGGAAAACTACGTCCGGTGCCTGGCCGGCCGCATCGTTGTACGCCGTCGTCAGGTCACTCTGGGCTTGAGCAGCCACAGCATCCGCGACGTGGACAGCCCCGTTCACGATTCCGGGAGGGAATCCGGTGACGGACGTCCCCGGACTCACTCCGAGGTCTCCGTTGATCACCGAGTCGCCGGTGTTGGTCACGGCGGAGCCGCCCAGCACCGCGAAGCTTTCCGCCGTTCCCAGCTCAACTTCCGTTGCGACGGCACTTGCCCGCGTAGGCGTCACTGCCACAAGGGCCAACGCGACCAGCAGGGTGAGCACCCCCGCGATCCAGGCCGTCATCATGCGCCGATGCGATGCACCGGCGATATTCAGTCTCATCGAGGAGTCAACTCCTGGGGATGGTGACGTCCGGCGTTCCTCGTCGAACGGAATCGCCTCTTTTTCGGCGGCATATTACGCAGGGGCCCAAACTCGGGCGGTGACTCAGCCGGTGGTGTTGCCCGAATCAATCAATATGCATCAACGATTGCATGTTCAAATGCTGGGCCGAGTGGCTGCCGTTGATCCGTGCGGCGAGCCACCGGGATTCACTGATACCTCGCGTCGTGCCGATCGATGGCGCCTACTCGCCACGGGAGGCAAGAAAGAGCCCGCGATTCATCCAGATCAGTAGTTTTTTATCGGCTGGAAAGGTGCTTGGCGTGACATGGAAACAGGCGTCAGTGGATGCCCCGGCCGAGGGCAGCGACATCTCCGCGAAAACGCCGGCCAAGCACCTGCCGTACAGGCAGGGCGCCGTGCGCACCACGCTCAACCGCATTCAACGCACCGGGCACCAGGGGAGGTCGGACATCTCCCAGGGACGCGGCTCATGGGCGCCCGCCGTCAGGCGCGGGATCACCGGACTTCCGCTCACATCGTGCGGAGGTACTCCGCCAGGCGGTCGTACTCCTCCTTCACCCCGTCCTCCATCCCCGTCGCCAGCGCCTGGTCCCGGACCTCAGAGGACGGCCAGATCGACTTGCTCGTCAGGGCCGTGCCCCCGTCCGGGGTCGCGTCGAAGGTGAGGGTCACATGGACCGGCGGGCCCGGCATCAGCTCGAAGGTCTCCGTGTAGACCAGCCGCTCGCCCGGGACGATCTCCTCATACGTTCCCGAGAACACGATCTCCCGGCCGTCCGGCGCCTTCTGTCCCCAGCGCCACGCGCCGCCCACGCGCAGGTCGATCTCGCAGACGACCGTGGGCAGGGCTGCCACGCCGTACCACTGCCGGACGTGCTCGGGCCGCGTCCACGCCTCCCAGACGCGGGCGGGCGGTGCCTCGAAGGTCCGGGTGATGACCAGCTCGCGGTCCGCCGGTGTCGTCAGCAGCGTGATCATGATCCGCTCTCCCGCCGTGGGGCTCCTCCCACCAGCATCCCCCTGAACGCCCGAGGGCGGCACCCCCAACAGGGGGTGCCGCCCTCGGTGAACAGCCGATCCGAAGGATCAGAAGTCCATGTCACCGCCCGGCATGCCGCCCGGAGCGGCCGCGGAGGCCTTCTCCGGCTTGTCGGCGATGACGGCCTCGGTGGTCAGGAACAGCGCGGCGATGGAGGCGGCGTTCTGCAGGGCGGAACGCGTCACCTTCGCCGGGTCGATGATGCCCTCGGCGATGAGGTCGACGTACTCGTTGGTCGCGGCGTTCAGGCCGTGGCCGACGGGCAGGTTGCGGACCTTCTCCGCCACGACGCCGCCCTCGAGGCCGGCGTTGACGGCGATCTGCTTCAGCGGGGCCTCAAGGGCCAGCTTCACGATCGCGGCACCGGTCGCCTCGTCACCGGAGAGCTCGAGCTCGAGCTTCTCGAAGACGTGCGAGGCCTGGATGAGCGCGACGCCACCACCGGCGACGATGCCCTCCTCGACGGCCGCCTTCGCGTTGCGAACGGCGTCCTCGATGCGGTGCTTGCGCTCCTTGAGCTCGACCTCGGTCGCGGCACCGGCCTTGATGACCGCAACACCGCCGGCGAGCTTCGCCAGGCGCTCCTGCAGCTTCTCGCGGTCGTAGTCGCTGTCCGAGTTCTCGATCTCGGCGCGGATCTGGTTGACGCGGCCGGCGACCTGGTCGCTCTCACCGGCACCGTCGACGATCGTGGTCTCGTCCTTGGTGATGACGACCTTGCGGGCGCGGCCCAGCAGGTCCAGGCCGGCGTTCTCGAGCTTGAGGCCGACCTCCTCGGAGATGACCGTGCCGCCCGTGAGGATGGCGATGTCGTTCAGCATGGCCTTGCGACGGTCGCCGAAGCCCGGGGCCTTGACCGCGACGGACTTGAAGGTGCCGCGGATCTTGTTGACGACCAGGGTCGACAGGGCCTCGCCCTCGACGTCCTCGGCGATGATCAGCAGCGGCTTGCCCGACTGCATGACCTTCTCCAGGAGCGGGAGCAGGTCCTTCACGGAAGAGATCTTGGAGTTGACGATCAGGATGTACGGGTCGTCCAGGGACGCCTCCATACGCTCCATGTCGGTGGCGAAGTACGCCGAGATGTAGCCCTTGTCGAAGCGCATACCCTCGGTGAGCTCCAGCTCCAGACCGAAGGTCTGGGACTCCTCGACGGTGATGACGCCTTCCTTGCCGACCTTGTCCATGGCCTCGGCGATGAGCTCGCCGATCTGGGTGTCGGCGGCGGAGATGGAGGCCGTGGAGGCGATCTGCTCCTTGGTCTCGACATCCTTCGCCTGCTCAAGGAGGGCGCCGGAGACGGCCTCGACGGCCTTCTCGATGCCGCGCTTGAGGGCCATCGGGTTGGCGCCGGCCGCCACGTTGCGCAGGCCCTCGCGGACGAGCGCCTGGGCGAGGACGGTCGCGGTGGTCGTACCGTCACCGGCGACGTCGTCCGTCTTCTTGGCGACTTCCTTGACCAGCTCGGCGCCGATCTTCTCGTACGGGTCCTCGAGCTCGATCTCCTTGGCGATGGAGACACCATCGTTGGTGATCGTGGGGGCACCCCACTTCTTCTCGAGGACGACGTTCCGGCCCTTGGGGCCAAGGGTGACCTTGACGGCGTCAGCGAGCTGGTTCATGCCGCGCTCGAGACCGCGCCGGGCCTCCTCGTCGAACGCGATGATCTTGGCCATGTGAAGTGGTCCTCCCGGACAGGGGGTGGATAACGCTCCAGGACCGCGCCGACGCCCGCGACGGACGGTCTGCGAGCCCGGCGGTTCCTTGCCCCACCTGGCCGCGGACCTCATCTGCTCGATCCTCGTAAGCACTCTCACCTTCAGAGTGCTAACGCAATGATTAGCACTCGACCCATGCGAGTGCAAGCGCCTCTCGACGATCGGGACCGGGTTCGTGGAGTCCGCGAGGGGGCGCCCGGGGACGCACGAGGGGTCCGCATCCTGGTCAGGATGCGGACCCCTCGGCGTGAGTGCGTACGTGGTGGCCGATCGCGCCGTACTCAGACGGCGAGCTTGACCATGTCCGCCTGCGGACCCTTCTGGCCCTGCGAGATCTCGAACTCGACTCGCTGACCCTCTTCAAGGGTGCGGTAACCGTCCATCTGGATCGCGCTGTAGTGGACGAAAACATCCGCACCACCGTCGACCGCGATGAAGCCGTACCCCTTCTCCGCGTTGAACCACTTGACGGTGCCCTGAGCCATGCCTAACTCCCCTATTACTGGCCCTTGCGCGGGACCGCACTTCGCGGACCCGGGTCAGACCCTGCGCCGGAACGCGTCGACCGCGGCTGAATGTATCTGCCCAACTGCCCTCTGCAACAGGTCAATCGGACGAGAATTCTGGGCACGCCAGAAAGGAGGAATGCGGAGGATTCCATGAGTTCCGGGGCAAGTCGGGCCCGTCAAAGTGCGCAGAAGGTACACAACACTCGAACACTTTGGCTGCATCTTGTCGCGCACGGACGCATTCTCATATGCGTCTGGCATGAGCAGCGGAGGGGGCTTCCCCAACTCTACCGCGCCCAACCATGCAGAATTGCCCCCTCCGCTTTTGAAGCGGAAGGGGCAATTCAGGGAAAGGCGAGGGGTCAGCAGGGGTCAGCAGCCGCCGGCGACGGCCGGGATGATCGAGACGCCCGAGCCCTCCGGGGTCGCCGTCTCCAGGCCCTGCTCGAAGCGCACGTCGTCGTCGTTGACGTACACGTTCACGAAGCGGCGCAGCTTGCCCTGGTCGTCCAGGACGCGGGCGGCGATGCCCGTGTGGTTCTTCTCCAGGTCGGCGATGACCTCGGCGAGGGTCGCACCCTCCGCCGCGACCTCGGCCTGGCCGCCGGTGTACGTACGCAGGATGGTGGGGATGCGGACCTTGACGCTCATGTCACTAACCTTTCAGAGGGCTCAGTTGGCCAGGGGGCTTCAGTTGGCCAGGCCGGCGTCGCGGAACGCGTCCAGGCTCGGGCGGATGGTGGCGGTGGCCTGCGAGGTCTCGGCCACCGCGTCCAGGGTCTTGAGACCGTCGCCCGTGTTGAGGACGACCGTGGTCAGGCTCGGGTCGATGAGGCCGGCCTCGATCAGCTTCTTCGTCACGCCGACCGTCACACCGCCCGCCGTCTCGGCGAAGATGCCCTCGGTACGGGCCAGGATCTTGATCGCCTCGACGACCTGCTCGTCGTTGACGTCCTCCACCGCGCCGCCCGTCCGGCGCGCGATGTCCAGGACGTACGGGCCGTCGGCCGGGTTGCCGATCGCCAGGGACTTGGCGATGGTGTTCGGCTTCTGGGGCCGTACGACGTCGTGGCCGGCCTTGAAGGCCGCCGACACCGGGGAGCAGCCCTCGGCCTGGGCGCCGAAGATCTTGTACGGCTTGTCCTCGACGAGGCCCAGCTTGATGAGCTCCTGCAGGCCCTTGTCGATCTTGGTGAGCTGCGAGCCGGAGGCGATCGGGATCACGAGCTGGTCGGGGATGACCCAGCCGAGCTGCTCGCAGATCTCGTACGCGAGCGTCTTGGAGCCCTCGCCGTAGTACGGGCGCAGGTTGACGTTGACGAAGCCCCAGCCCTCGCCGAGCGGGTCGCCGATGAGCTCCGAGCAGAAGCGGTTGACGTCGTCGTAGTTGCCCTCGATGCCGACGAGCTCGCCGCCGTAGACGGCGGCCATGACGACCTTGCCCTGTTCCAGGTCGTGCGGGATGAACACGCAGGAGCGGAAGCCGGCGCGGGCGGCGGCGGCGCCGACGGCGCCGGCCAGGTTGCCGGTGGAGGAGCAGGAGAGCGTGGTGAAGCCGAAGGCGCGGGCGGCTTCGAGGGCCTGGGCGACGACGCGGTCCTTGAAGGAGTGCGTCGGGTTGCCGGAGTCGTCCTTGACGAAGAGCTTGCCCGGCTCGACGCCCAGCTCGCGGCCGAGGTTGTCGGCCTGGACGAGCTTGGTCCAGCCCGGGTTCAGGTTCGGCTTCTCGGCGACGTCGGCGGGGACGGGCAGCAGCGGGGCGTAGCGCCAGATGTTGGCGGGGCCGGCCTCGATCTGCTTGCGCAGCGCCTCGGGGTCACCGGTGGGGAGGTCGTAGGCGACTTCGAGCGGCCCGAAACAGAGCTCGCAGGCGAAGATCGGACCAAGAGCGAAGACTTCACCGCATTCACGGCAGGAGAGCCCTGCGGCGGGACCGAGATCGACGGTCGAGGCGGTCGACGCGGTCGAGGCGGCGGAGGCAGTGGAAACAGTCTGTACAGCCATGGAGGCGAGGCCCTTTCTCCTCATCTTTCCCATGACGAATTTCGCCATGAGACGGATTTGGCACCTTCCCTAGCCGGGGACCTCGCTGGAGGACGAGTGACCGACTGGAGGGTTGCCGGGGCTTCAACGGGCCGTTTCCCTCTGCCCCTCTGGATGAGCGGTATTCGGTTGTAGGACGCGGGCGGCACCCCGACATGCATCGGGCATCCGCGTTGTTCAAGACTGTAACCGAAGGCACGGACGGTTGAGATGGTCGTCCGAACCGCGAGATGGAGATCACGTGCTGGATGAAGTGGAGCGCTGGCTCGAACGGCGGTCCTGGTCCGTGGCGGACCGTTCGCTCGACCGGATCCTGGCGGCGAAGCACGCCACCACGGTCAGCGTCGTGCTGCCCGCGCTCAACGAGGAGGCGACGGTCGGCGACATCGTCTCGGTGATCCGGCGCGAGCTGATGTCCGAGGCGGTGCCGCTCGTGGACGAGCTGGTGGTGATCGACTCCGGTTCGACCGACCGTACGGCCGAGGTGGCGGCGGCGGCCGGGGCCCGGGTCGTGGCGCGGGACGCGATACTCCCCCGGCTCCCGGCCGTGCCCGGCAAGGGCGAGGTCCTGTGGCGGTCGCTCTTCGTGACGCACGGGGACGTGGTCTGCTTCGTCGACGCGGACCTGAGGGACTTCTCGGCGGACTTCGTCTCCGGCATCGTGGGCCCGCTCCTCACCGACCCCGACGTCGACTTCGTCAAGGCGATGTACGACCGCCCGCTGGGTGACGCCCCGGGTCAGGGCGGCCGGGTGACCGAGCTGGTGGCGCGCCCGCTGCTCAATCTGCACTGGCCGCAGCTGGCCGGCTTCGTGCAGCCGCTGGGCGGCGAGTACGCGGCGCGGCGCTCGCTCCTCGAACGGCTGCCCTTCCCCGTCGGTTACGGGGTGGAGCTGGGCCTGCTCGTCGACGCGCTGCACACCGTGGGTCTCGACGCGCTCGCGCAGGTCGACGTCGGGGTCCGCAAACACCGTCACCAGGACGGACAGGCGCTGGGCCGGATGGCGGCGGCGATCTACCGGACGGCGCAGCTGCGGCTGTCCCGCGGCCATCTGGTGCGGCCCCGGCTGACGCAGTTCGAGCGGGACGAGACGGGCGACGGGAGGCGGTTCGCGCCCCGGACGTACGACGTGGACACGGAGGAGCGGCCGCCGATGGCGGATGTCGAGGAGTACGCGCACCGCCGCGTGGCGTAACTCCCCATGATGATGCGCTTTGCCTACATTTCCGTTTCATGCGGTTTGTGAAGCGAATGCACCGGTGGGGATCTCAGACGGCCGCCCTCGGGCTTGTCGGCCTCGTTGCCCTCCTCACCGCCGGCCTCGCCGCCGGAGCGGAGCCCGAGACGCCGGTCTCCCTCGGCGGCGTGGTCGCCTTCGACGTCCCCTCGCCCAAGCCCCCGCCCAAGCCCTCGGCCTTCCCGACATCGGTCCCGACATCGGTCCCGACGCCGGTCCCGGCGACGCACCGGCCGCGCCCCGTCCCGCACGGACCGGGCGGCTCGATGGCCGAGACCGGATCCCACACCGAGCGGCTGTGGCTGCTCGGCGGACTGGCACTCGCCCTGGCGGCGACGGGCGCGGTGGCGAAGGCGGCGATGCGCGGCCGGCCCGAGAACTGAGGCGGGAAGTCGCCACACTCGTACCCCACTCGTATACGTACGTTTGAGCGTTTACGGGACGGGCTAGGTTCGCCACATGGCTTCTGTGCTCGTTGCCTCCAATCGGGGCCCCCTTTCGTACGCCCTCGCCGACGACGGCACGCTCAGCGCCCGGCGCGGCGGGGGCGGTCTCGTCTCCGGCCTGTCCGCCGCCCTCGCCGAGCAGCCCGAGGCGCTGTGGGTCTGCGCCGCGCTGTCGGAGGGCGACCGGGAGGCCGTGCGCCGGGGTGTCTCCGAGCCCGGTGTCCGGATGCTCGCCCTCGACCCGGGGGTCTACGACGACGCGTACAACGGCATCGCGAACTCGGTGCTGTGGTTCCTCCACCACCACCTGTGGGACGTGCCGCGCGAGCCGGTCTTCGACGCGGAGTTCCGGCGCCGCTGGGAGTCGTACCGCGCCTACAACCGCTCCTTCGCGGAGGCGCTGGCGGAGCAGGCGGCCGACGGCGCGGAGGTCCTGGTGCAGGACTACCACCTGGCGCTGGTGCCGGGGCAGTTGCGGGAGCTCCGGCCCGATCTGCGGATCGCCCACTTCACGCACACGCCGTGGGCGTCGTCCGAGTACCTGCGGATGCTCCCGGACGACATCCGCGAGGAGCTGCTGTGGGGAATGCTGGGCGCGGACGAGCTCGGCTTCCACACCTGGGACTGGGCGTCGACGTTCATCGGCGGCGCGGACATCGACAGCGCCGAGGGGATCGCGCAGGGCTTCTCGCCGAGCGGCGACCCCTGGCGCGGGGTGCACCACCGCCGGGAGGGCGGGCGCGGGCCCAAGCGCTCCACGCGGGTGCGGGCGTACCCCTTGGGCGTGGACGCCGACGAACTGCGGACGTTGGCGCACCGGCCCGAGGTGGACGAGCGGCTCGCGCAGCTGCGGGCCGAGGTCGGCGACCGTAAGACGATCGTGCGGGTGGACCGCACCGAGCTGTCGAAGAACGTGCTGCGCGGCCTGCTGGCCTACCGCGAGCTGCTGCGCGAGCGGCCCGAGTGGCACGACCGGGTCGTCCACCTGGCCTCCGCGTATCCGTCCCGTCAGGACCTGGCGGTGTACCGCGCGTACACGGCGTCGGTGGCGGAGCTCGCGGAGGAGATCAACGCCGAGTTCGGTACGGAGGGCTGGCAGCCGGTCCTGCTCTCGGTGAAGGACGACTTCACGCGCTCCCTCGCGGCCTACCGGATGGCGGACGTGGCCCTGATCAACCCCGTGCGGGACGGCATGAACCTGGTGGCCAAGGAGATCCCGGTGGTCTCGGAGGCGGGGTGCGTGCTGGTCCTCTCGACGGGGGCGGGGGCGTACCGCGAGCTGCGCGAGGACGCCCTGACGGTCAGCCCGTACGACGTGTCCGAGACGGCACGGGCCCTGCACGAGGCTCTGACGATGCCACCGGGCGAACGCGCCGAGCGCACGAAGCGCCTGGCGGCGACGGCGACCGCACTCCCGCCGCAGCGCTGGTTCCTGGACCAGCTGGAAGCCCTGCGCGGCTGACACCCGCCCCGGCGACACGGGACCCCAGGCCGCGCCAGGCCCGAGGTGCGCCAGGCCGCCCGGGCGCACCGGCGCCCCATCCCGGGCCTGTCAGGCCGCCCCGGCGCACCGGCGACACACCCCAGGTCCGCCAGACCGTCCCGGCGGCACCCCCCAAGCCGCCCGGGCGCATCGCCCACGCCGGCCACGGCGAGCCCTACGGACAGGGGGGGGGGCCCCCGCGCGCCCCCGGGGGGCCCCCCCCCCCGCCGCCCCCCCCCCCCCCCCCGCCCACCCCGGACGGGCAGGCCCCGGCCGCCCGGGGCCCCCCCCCCCCCCCCCGGGGCCCCCCCCCCCCCCCGGCCCCCGGCGCCCCCCCGGCCGGGGGGGGCCCCCCGGGAACCCCCGGGGGCCGCCCCCCTGTCCGTACTCCCCCGCCCGGCGCTCAGCCCTCCCGTACCGCCTTCGCCAGGCCCGCGAGGAACTCCACCACCGCCCGCGGGCCCGGGACCGACAGGTCGGCCCGTTCCGACAGCTCCGGGACTTCGGCCGAGCCGCTGCACACCAGCAGGCCCGGGGTTCCGTTCGAGCGCAGTTTCTCCACGGCCGCGAAGGCCGGCAGGTCGCCCAGGTCGTCGCCCGCGTACAGCACGGACCCGGCGCCCACCTCCCGTACGTACTCGGCGAGGGCCACGCCCTTGTCCATGCCCGGCGGGCGCAGCTCCAGGACCATGCGGCCGGGTTCGAGGACCAGACCGTGCCGGGTGGCGAGGTCGGCGAGCGGTTCCTTGAGGGCCTCGAAGGCCGCCTGCGGGTCGGTGGAGCGACGGGTGTGGACCGCGACCGCGCGGCCCTTCTCCTCGATCCAGGTGCCCGGCCAGGCGCCGATGCGGTCGAGGTAGCCGGGAAGCTCGGCGCGGACGGCCGCCACGCCCGGGTGCGGGGCCGCGGCCTGGACGGTGCCGGTGACCGCGTCCCAGCGCTCGGCGCCGTAGTGGCCGAGGACGACGAGGTGTTCCAGGCCCGGGACCCCGGCGAAGCCGCCGTACCGCACCGCCACGCCCGCCGGGCGTCCGGTCACCACCGCGACCGAGGCGATCCTGGGCGCGAGGGCGGCGAGGGCGGGGACGGCGCCGGGGTGGGCGCGGGCCTGTTCGGGGTCGGGGACGATCTCGGCGAGCGTCCCGTCGAAGTCGAGGGCGACGACGGCCTTGTCGGGCCGCGCGAGCAGCGCGGCAAGGCCGTCTCGGCCGGCGGACGTGGTCGGGTGCGGAAGGCTGCTGACCATGCCACGACCCTACCGAGGTGGGCTCAGCGGCGCTGCTCCTTCTCCGCACGGACCCGTCGCAGCCGGTTGACGGTCACCGGGTCGTGGGCGAGGGCCCGGGGGTCGTCGAGGAGGGCGTTGAGGAGCTGGTAGTAGCGGGTGGGCGAGAGGCCGAGCCGCTCGCGGACGGCCCGCTCCTTGGCGCCGGGTCCCGGCCAGGAGCGGCGTTCGAGGGCGAGGACGGCCCGCTCCCGTTCGCCGAGGCCGTCCTCCCCGGGTCGGGGGTCGCTCGCGTCGGTCATACGAACAACCTATTACTCCGCACTGTCGTCACTCCGCACTGTCGCGGGTGCTGCTCCTACTCCGCGCTCTCCGCCGCCGTCGCCTCGCGCCCGATCTTGCCGAGGACGTCCACGGGCCGGTTGCCCGGTGCGACGGCCTTGCCGATGTTCTGCTTGATGTTCTCGCTGACCTGGGCCCAGGACGTCTTGCCGACCGGCGGCAGCTGCGAGCCGGGCAGCTCCTTCAGGAACGCGCGGAGGTTCTTGTGCTCCTCCTCGCTCTCCATGCGGGAGTAGGCGCTGACGGTGACCGGCAGCAGGTCGTTGCCGCCCGCGAACGCCAGCACGTTCTTGTCGCTGAAGACGAAGTCGAGGAAGTCGCCGATCTCCTGGCGGTGCCCGTTCTGCTTGAAGCCCATGATCCAGTCGGCGACGCCCATGGCGGCCTTGGCCTTGCCGTCGGGGCCCGGCAGCGCGACCTTGCCGACGGTGATGCCCTTCTTCTCGGCCTCCTGCATGAGGGACGGGTGGCCGTTGAGCATGCCGACCTCGCCGCGTGTGAAGGCGGCGAAGGCGTCCTTGCGGTTGAGCTTGCCGGGGGCGACGGGTCCGGTGAGCTCCTTCTCGACCAGGTTCTTCTTCAGCCAGTCGAAGGTGGCCACGTTCTGGTCGGAGTCGATGCGGTAGCGGTCGGTGGCGTCGGTGTAGCCGTCACCGCCGCTGAGCAGCCACATCATCGTCTCGGCCTGTGCCTCCTCCGGGCCGAGCGGCAGCGCGAAGGGGTACGGGACGTCGTCGTCCTTCAGCTTCTCCGCGGCGGCGGTCAGCTCGGCCCAGGTCGTCGGGGCCTTGGTGATGCCGGCCCGGTCGAAGAGCTTCTGGTTGAAGAAGAGCAGCCGGGTGGAGGCGGCGAAGGGCAGGCCGTACTGGGTGCGCTTCATCTCGCCGGCGGAGGCGAGCGGCGTGAGGAAGTTGGCCTGGACGGGTATGGAGAGCAGTTCGTCGGCGGAGTAGAGCTGGCCGGCGGCCGCGTAGTCGGCGTAGGCGCCGATCTGGGCGATGTCGGGGGCCTGGCCGGCCTTGACCATCTCGGCGACCTTGCGGTCGACGTCGTTCCAGGACTCGATCTGGACCTGGACGTCGACGCCGGGGTGCTCGGCCTCGTAGGCGGCGGTGAGATCGTCCCAGTACTTCTGCGTGGTGTCGCCACCGGTGAGGTCGTAGTCGGCGGCGACCAGCTTGAGGGTCACGTCGCCGGAGTCGGCGCCGGTGAGGCCGCAGCCGGAGATCACTCCGGTCAGGCCGAGCGCGGCGATGGTCGCGGTCAGTCCAAGAATTCGCCGCTGCACAGCGTCGCCCCACCCTCTTGCTCGTCGTCCTGCTCGTCGTCGAGCTGCGATTTTCACTCGGGAGGAAGCATAAGGTCTACACCACTTGGGTATCACTTCGGCCTCTTCGGGGCGGGCGCTGGGCGGGGCGCCCCGCCACCGTGCGCGACCTCCCCGCGCGCCGAAGGGGCCATTTGTATGACCGCGCAACAATATCGCCCAGTGGACTAGACCTTTCGGCCGTTCTCACGGGACACTGTCCCCCGTGAAACACGTCATCGCCCTCGATGTGGGCGGCACCGGTATGAAGGCCGCCCTGGTCGGGGCGGACGGCACCCTGCTCCACGAGGCACGCCGCGCCACCGCGCGCGAGCGCGGCCCCGAGGCCGTCGTCGAGACGATCCTCGACTTCGCCGCCGAGCTGCGCGCCTACGGCCTGGAGCGGTACGGAAAGCCCGCCGCGGCCGCGGGAGTCGCCGTCCCCGGCATCGTCGACGCGGAGAACGGCATCGCCGTCTACGCCGCCAACCTCGGCTGGCGCGACGTGCCGATGCGGGCCCTGCTCAGCGAACGCCTCGCCGGCGCACCCGTCGCCCTCGGCCACGACGTCCGCACCGGCGGCCTCGCCGAAGGCCGGATCGGCGCCGGCAACGGCGCCGACCGCTTCCTCTTCGTGCCCCTCGGCACCGGCATCGCCGGCGCCATCGGCATCGGCGGAGCCATCGAGGCCGGCGCCCACGGCTACGCGGGCGAGATCGGCCACATCGTCGTCCGCCCCGGCGGCACGGAGTGCGGCTGCGGCCAGCGCGGCTGCCTGGAGCGGTACGCCTCCGCCTCCGCCGTCTCCCTCGCCTGGGCCGCGGCCTCCGGCGACCCGGACGCGGACGCCGCCGACTGCGCCAAGGCCGTCGAGTCCGGCGACACCAGGGCCGTACAGGTCTGGCAGCACGCCGTCGACGCCCTCGCCGACGGCCTCGTCACCGCGCTCACCCTGCTGGACCCGCGCACGCTCATCATCGGTGGCGGTCTCGCCGAGGCCGGGGAAACCTTGTTCACACCCCTGAGGGCCGCGGTCGAGGAACGCGTGACGTTCCAGAAGCTGCCCACCATCGTCCCGGCGGCCCTCGGGGACACCGCCGGATGTCTGGGCGCGGGCCTCCTCGCCTGGGACCTGCTCGCCGACCAGCGCCCCGCCGATTCGGAGGTATCCGCCTGATGGCCGTTTCCACAGTTCTCGCCGGCGCCCGTGTGGTGATGCCGAGCGGGACCGTCGAGAACGGACGCGTGATCGTCGAAGGCGGCCGCATCTCCGGCAGCGCCGGCGCCGATGCCCCCGACGCCCCCCATGCGCCCTCCCTCGACCTGTCGGGCCACTGGGTCGTCCCTGGCTTCGTCGACATGCACAACCACGGCGGCGGCGGGGCCTCCTTCACCTCCGGGACCGTCGACGAGGTCCTCCACGGCGTCCACACCCACCGTCTGCACGGCACCACCACCGCCGTAGCCTCCTTCGTCACCGGCGACATGGACTTCCTCGGCCGCCGCGCGGGCCTCCTCTCCGAGCTGGCCGAACAGGGCGAGATCGCCGGCATCCACTTCGAGGGCCCGTTCATCTCCCCCTGCCGCAAGGGCGCTCACGACGAGACGCTGCTGCGCGACCCCGACCCGGCCGAGGTCCGCAAGCTGATCGACGCCGCCCGCGGCCAGGCCAAGATGGTGACCCTCGCGACCGAGCTGCCCGGCGGCATCGACTCCGTACGGCTGCTCGCCGAGCACGGCGTGATCGCCGCCATCGGCCACACCGACGCCAGCTACGAGCAGACCGTCGAGGCGATCGACGCGGGCGCCACCGTCGCCACCCACCTCTACAACGCGATGCCCGGCCTCGGCCACCGCGCCCCCGGCCCGATCGCCGCCCTCCTGGAGGACGAGCGGATCACCGTCGAGCTGATCAACGACGGAACGCATCTGCACCCCGCCGCCCTCGAACTCGCCTTCCACCACAAGGGCGCCGACCGGGTCGCCTTCATCACCGACGCCATGGACGCGGCCGGCTTCGGCGACGGCATGTACGACCTCGGCACGCTCGCCGTCGAGGTCAAGGACGGCGTGGCCCGGCTGGTCGAGGGCGGCTCCATCGCGGGCTCCACCCTCACCCTGGACCGCGCCTTCAAGCGCGCCGTGACCATCGACCGGCTGCCGGTCGAGTCCGTCGTCCGCGCCATCTCCGCCAACCCCGCCCGGCTCCTCGGCATCGACGACCGGGTCGGCTCGCTGGAGCCGGGCAAGGACGCCGACCTCGTCGTCCTCGACGAGAACTTCGACCTCAAGGGCGTCATGCGCAAGGGCACCTGGGTGGTTGCCCCCCAAGTGGCCTGATTTCGGCAGGACGTGCGTACGGCGGTCGGTCCCGGGTCTGGGCCAACCGCCGTCTCTTTGGCATGATCGGGGCGCGAACGGCAAGCGCTTCACCGGCGCGACAGGGCCACCGGGGTTACGGAGGGGGTGGGCAGGTGATTCTCACGGTCACCCTCAACACGGCACTGGACCTCACCTACCGCGTCCCCGCCCTCACCCCGCACGCCTCCCACCGCGTCACCCAGGTGATCGAGCGTCCCGGCGGCAAGGGCCTCAACGTCGCCCGCGTCCTCGCCGCCCTCGGTCACGAGACGGTCGTCACCGGCTTCGCGGGCGGCGCCACCGGTGAGGTCCTGCGCGGCCATCTCGCGGGCCTGCCCCTGACCGACGCGCTCCTCACGAGCACCGGGCCCACCCGCCGTACCGTCGCCGTCGTCGACACCTCGACCGGCGACACCACCCAGCTCAACGAACCGGGCCCGGCCCTCACCCCCGCCGAGTGGTCCGCCTTCACCGGCCACTACGCCGGCCTGCTCGCCGACGGCGCCGACGCGGTGGCGCTCTGCGGCAGCCTCCCGCCCGGCATCCACGTCGGGGCGTACGCGGAGCTCATCCGCCTCGCCAGGGCCGCCGGGGTCCCGGTCCTCCTCGACACCAGCGGCGAGCCCCTGCGACGCGGCATCGCGGCCCGCCCGGACCTGGTCAAGCCCAACGCCGACGAACTCGCCCAGCTCACCGGCTCCCGCGAACCCCACCGCGCCACCCGCGACGCCCGCCGCCGCGGCGCGCACGCGGTCGTCTCCTCGCTCGGCCCCGAGGGCATGCTGGCCGCCACCCCGGACGGGGTCTGGCAGGCCGCCCCGCCGGCCGCGATGAAGGGCAATCCGACCGGCGCCGGCGACTCGGCCGTCGCGGGCCTGCTCTCCGGCCTGGTCGACGGGCTGCCCTGGCCGGACCGGCTGGCCCGCGCGGTGGCGCTCTCGGCGGCCACGGTGCTGTCACCGGTCGCGGGCGAGTTCGACCGGGGCGCGTACGACGAACTGCTGCCGCGGGTCAAGGTCACGGAACAGGCCGAGGCGGCATAGGAAAACCCCGCGGAACGTGTGGTTCCGCGGGGCTTCTCCGGAGCTTTTCCCGCACCGTACGCCTGCCGTACGGCTCAGAGGTTGCTGATCTTCACCCAGTCGAAGATCACGTCGCACTGGTTGCCCTGCTCGCAGGAGAGCTTGATGGTGTTCTGACCCTTGGCGAGCGAGACCTGGGACCAGGTGGTCTGCCAGTTCTTCTCGTAGTTGGGGTCCGAGGATCCGATGAAGTTCTTCAGGTTCATCGGATTGACGTTCGCCTTGCCGTTGACGGTCACCGTGGCGTTGGCGTCCTTCGCCGGGATCGCGTACCGCACGGACATCTTGTACGTGCCGGCCTCGGGCACCTCGGTCTGCCAGGTGACGGACGAGCCGATGGCGTTGAACCCGGTCACATAGGCGCCGTCCACACCCTCCGCGCCCTTGATGTCCTTGGCGAGCAGGGCCGTGCCGCCCAGCTTGAGCGTCGCCGCGTCCTGCTGCGGCAGCTCGGCCGGGGTCTCGTCCGGGCTCGGCTGGGTGGACGGGGTCTCCTGGACCTGCGTGGAGTCACCGGTCGGCTTGCCGCCGGCCGTGCCGCCGTCGGACTTCTCGTTCCCGGTGTTGCTGATCAGGGCGGCGGCGATGCCGATCACCACCACGGCGACGACCGCGATCGCGCCGATGAGGAGGCCCTTGGTGTTGGGCCCGCGACCGCCGCCACCGCGCTGCTGCGGAATCGGCGCCTGCCGGGTCCGCTCGCCGGGGTAGGTCTCGGGCGCCGCGTACTGCGCGTTCGGCTGGCCGTACTGCTGGTTCGGCTGCCCGTACTGCTGCTGCCCGCCGTACGTCTGCTGCTGCGGTACGTGCCCGTGGCCGTGACCGCCGTACTGGCGCTCGCCGACCGTCCTGACCTGGTTGTACGAGGTTCTGGGGACGCCCGGCTGCGCGGCCGGACCCGGGTAGCCGTAGCCACCGGCCTGGCCGGGCGGCTGGGCGCCCGCCGCCTGGCCGTCCGCGTACAGGTAGCCGAACGGATCGTCGTCCTCGGGCGTGTTCGCGCCGTCGTTACCGGCAGCCATCCCTGGTCACTCCTATCCATGCTCGCCAGCCGTCGCCGACCGGCCGAGCCTACCCCGAACGGACCACCCGGCGATCCGGCCCTTGACCGACCGCGAACCGACCGTGAAGTGGCCCACAGGTGGCTTCGCGGGCTATCCGGCGCGCCGGTGGACCTTCGCGCGGGACCGCTTCTCGATGTACATCCGCTGGTCGGCGGAGTTCAGGACCTCTTCGACGGACATGCCGCACTCGGCCCAGCCGATGCCGAAACTCGCCCCGACCCGGACCGCCCTGCCGTCGACCCGGATCGGCGGAATGATGGCGTTCCGCAGGCGTACGGCCAGGTCAGCGGCGTCGGCGGCGCCGAGGCCGTCGGCGAGGACGACGAATTCGTCACCCCCGAGCCGGGCGACGGTGTCCCCGTCCCGCACACCGGTGGTCAGCCGGCGGGCGACCTCGATGAGAACGGCGTCGCCGGTGTGGTGCCCGAAGCGGTCGTTGATCGACTTGAAGCCGTCCAGGTCGCAGAAGAGGACGGCGAGACCCTTCGTACCGTCGTCGACATCACCCCCGGGGGGCGCGACGCTGTGGACGTGATGGTCGTACGGCCCACCCACGGGCGGCGCCGTGTCGAAGCCGAAGCCGTGCTCGTGGCCGTACGGCGAGGGGTACGGGGTGTCGTCCTCGCCCTGCGCGGCGTAGGGGCGCTCGCAGATCCGGGCGCTGAGCCGGGAGCGGAGCTCGGCGCTGTTGGGCAGGCCGGTGAGGGCGTCGTGCGAGGCACGGTGGGCGAGCTGGAGTTCGTGGCGCTTGCGCTCCTCGATGTCCTCGACGTGGGTGAGGAGGAAGCGGGGGCCGTCGGCGGTGTCGGCGACGACGGAGTTGCGCAGCGAGACCCAGACGTAGGTCCCGTCGCGGCGGCCGAGCCGCAGCTCGGCGCGGCCGCCCTCGGCGGAGGTCCGCAGCAGTGTCCCTATGTCCTCGGGGTGGACCAGGTCGGCGAACGAATAGCGCCGCATGACGGAGGCCGGGCGGCCGAGGAGGCGGCACAGGGCGTCGTTGGTCCGCAGCAGCCGGCCGTGCTGGTCGCCGCCCATCTCGGCGATGGCCATGCCGGAGGGGGCGTACTCGAAGGCCTGCCGGAAGGACTCCTCGCTGGCGCGCAGGGCCTGCTGCTCGCGCTCCAGGCGGACGAGGGCGCGCTGCATGTTTGCTCGCAGCCGGGCGTTGCTGATCGCAATCGCCGACTGGGAGGCGTACATCTGCAGGGCTTCCTGGCCCCACGGGCCGGGGTGGCGGCCGTTGCGCGGCCGGTCGACGGAGATCACGCCGAGCAGTTCGCGCTTGGAGCCGGAGGCGTACATGGGGGCGTAGAGCCGGTCGTGCGGGTGCCACTCGTCCTCGAAGCGGGGGGCGGGGCCTTCGGTGTGCCACTGCGGCACGTCGTCCTCTATGAGGACCCAGCCCTCGGTGTGCGGGATGAACCGCAGGTCACCCCAGGCGACGCCCATGGAGAGCCGGCGCTCCCAGGACTCGCGGGAGCCGACCCGGCCGGTGATCAGGGCTTCGGCGGCGGTGCTGCCGGCGAAGGCGGCGACGACGAGGTCTCCGTCGGGTCGGACGAGGTTGACGCAGGCCAGCTCATAGTTGAGACCTGCGACGACGCCGTCGGCGACGGTCTGCAGGGTGTCCGCCAGGCTGCGGGCTGTATTGAGGTCGGCCACGACCTGATGCAGCTGCCGCAGGGTCGCAAGACGGACGTACGGCTCCGACTCGGTCTCCATCGCTCGCTCTCCCCGAGACCTCGACAGCAACTCCAGGGTTCTCATCGGCTCTCGTACTGCACTGTCCCCGCCACTGAATCACAGCGAGCTGCGCACCCGGTACACAGGGTCAACAATAACTGGGCTCTGTGACTCAAGTCACAAGCGGTGATGAAGGGTTGCAAGGGGGTGCGGAAAGCGCTCCCGTGTTTTTTTGAACGCAAACTGAACAGTGCGGGGCCGGGAGGGGGCCGGTGGGGCGGGGCCGGTCGGTTCTGGTCCGGCTCTGTTCCGGCTCTGGTCCTAGGACCGGCGGGGGTGGGTGGTCTGGTCCCCGGGCCCGATGCGCCGCGCGCGGGCCGGGACTAGCGTGCGAGGTGTGCTGACGACGACCCCCGCCCCGCCCCCCGCCTCGGATCTGGCGATCCCTCATGCTGAGGGGGTGAGCAACGACGAGTTCCGGGCGGCGATGTCCCGCCTCGCGGCGGGCGTGGTGCTGGTGACGGCACATGACCCCGACGACGGCCCGCGCGGCGAGGACGTCGGCATGACGGCGACCGCGTTCATGTCGGTCTCCCTGGACCCGCCCCTGGTCCTGGTCAGCCTCCGCAACGGCTCGCGGATGGACGACCTGCTCGGCGAGGTCCCGGTCTGGGCGGTGTCGGTCCTCTCCGAGAGCCAGCGTCATGTCGCGGGCCGCTTCGCGATGAAGGGCCGGGTCAGCGACCGTCTGCTCTTCGCGGACATTCCGTACACCCGGGGCGAGGAGAGCGGCGCGCCGCTGGTGGGCGGCGCGCTGGCCACCCTCGAATGCCGCACCGAGAGCCGCGTCGTCGCCGGCGACCACACCCTGGTGATCGGCCGCGTCCTGACGGCGTCGTTCCCCTCCCCGGAGGGCGCACCGCTGACGTACTTCAAGGGCAAGTACCGCCATCTGAGCTGACGCTCCGGGCTCCGGGGCCTCTTGGGGCGGTGCGGGCCCTCGCGGCGGGTCAGGACCAGTCGGGTCAGGACCAGTCGGGTCAGGACCAGTCCCGGCCCTGGCGGCCCCGCTTCGTCTCCGAGCGCTGCTTCTTCACCCGCAGGCGCCGTTCGTTGATGCCCCGCGGGATCTTCGTCGCACGGCGCGGCTTCGGGGGCGGAGCCGTCGCCTCGGCGAGGAGGGCGGTGAGCCGGACCGCCGCCGTCTCACGGTTGCGCCACTGCGAGCGGTGCTCCGAGGCGCGGACCGTCACCACCCCGTTGACCAGCCGCGAGGCCAGCCGCTCCAGGGCGCGCGCCTTCCAGACCTCCGGCAGCGCCTCCGTCGACGCCAGGTCGAAACGGAGCTCCACCTGCGAGTCGCTGGTGTTGACGTGCTGCCCGCCCGGCCCCGACGACCGCGAGAAACGCCACATGAGCTCGGCCTCGGGCAGTGAGACGGAGCCGCGGATCAGATACGGACCGGACATGTCATCCATGTTCCCCGCAGCGGCTCCTCCGCGTCATCCTCTTTTCCCGTCCTGGAACCGACGGGGCACCCCCGGCGTTATCCCGTGTGACGCGTGACGCGCCACGAGTGACGACAAGTACGAAGAAAGGGACATCCCATGGCTGTAAGCCTGTCCAAGGGCGGCAACGTCTCCCTGACCAAGGAGGCTCCGGGCCTCACCGCCGTCACCGTGGGCCTCGGCTGGGACGTCCGTACCACCACCGGCACCGACTTCGACCTCGACGCCTCCGCCATCGGCGTCGACGCCGCCGGCAAGGTCGCCTCCGACGCCCACTTCGTCTTCTTCAACAACAAGGCGACGCCGGACCAGACCATCGTCCACACCGGTGACAACCGCACCGGCGAGGGCGGCGGCGACGACGAGCAGATCAACGTGAACCTCGCCGCCCTGCC
Source organism: Streptomyces sp. NPDC015346 (assembly GCF_043078785.1). Taxonomy (NCBI): domain Bacteria; kingdom Bacillati; phylum Actinomycetota; class Actinomycetes; order Kitasatosporales; family Streptomycetaceae; genus Streptomyces; species Streptomyces sp. NPDC015346. The sequence continues at coordinate 715,652 of NZ_JBIBTW010000004.1, forward strand.
CCCGAACGTGGACAAGATCGTCTTCCCGGTCTCCATCTACGACGCGGTCAACCGCTCGCAGAACTTCGGCCAGGTCCGCAACGCCTACATCCGCATCGTCAACCAGGCCGGCGGCGCCGAGCTCGCCCGCTACGACCTCTCCGAGGACGCGGCCGTCGAGACCGCCATGGTCTTCGGCGAGCTGTACCGCAACGGCGCGGAGTGGAAGTTCCGCGCGGTCGGCCAGGGTTACGCCTCCGGCCTCGAGGGCATCGCCCGCGACTTCGGCGTCAGCCTCTGACGTACGGCTTCTGACGTACGGCCTCGGCCGCCAGGGCCCCGGTGCGTGTGCACGCGCCGGGGCCCTGGCGTTGCCCGCCGAGGTCGCCCCCTGTGGCTCACGGGCTCACGCGGCTCACGGGGTGGTCGGCCGGCCGTCTCCGTACAACCACACGTCCCACAGACCGCTCAGGTCCTCCCCCGCCACGTCCTCCACATAGGCCGTGAAGTCCTCGGTGGAGGCGTTCCCGTGACGGTGCTTCGCTGGCCAGCCGGCCAGGATCTCGTAGAAAGTGTCGTCGCCGACCTTCTGCCGGATCTTGTGCAGCACCATCGCGCCGCGCTGGTACACCGGCGGGTCGAACAGGTTCTCCGCCGTGGGCGGTTCGGCGGGCGGGAAGGCCCAGTTGACGTCGGCGTCGAAGGCCTCCTGGAAGCTCTCCTGCGCCGGGGTGTCCTCGAAGTCCTCCGCGTACAGCCACTCCGCGTACGTCGCGAAGCTCTCGTTCAGCCACATGTCCCGCCAGGTCGCGGGCGAGACCGAGTTTCCGTACCACTGGTGCGCCAACTCGTGGACGAGGGTCGGGAGGTTGAAGGAGTTCTGCGGGAAGACCGGCCGTGTCTGGGTCTCAAGGGCGTAGCCGACGTCGCCGGTCGGCTCGACGATCGCGCCGGCGGCGGAGAAGGGATAGGGCCCGAAGTTCCCCTCGGCCCACTCCAGCAGTTCGGGGATCCGGTCGAGCAGCGGCGTGCTCGCGGCGGCCACGGACGGGTCGGCGGCGCTGAGGACGGTGACCTTCGAGGGAGTGGTCGCGGTCCTCGTCTCGTACCGTCCGATGGCGATCGTCGCGAGATAGCTCGCCATCGGCTCCGGGGAGTGCCAGACCGCGGTCGTCCGGCCGTTCTCGGTCCGCTCGGACGTCCGCGTGCCGTTGGCGAAGGCGCGCAGCCCCCGCGGGACGGTGACGGTGATGTCGTACGCCGCCTTGTCGGAGGGGTGGTGGTTGCCGGGGAACCAGGCCATGGAGCCGACCGGTTCGCCGAGCGCGAGCGCCCCGTCCTTCGTCCGCAGCCAGCCCTCGCCCGCACCGTCCGCGTCGGTGATCTTCTCCGGGACGCCGGAGTAGCTGACGGTGGCCCGGAACTCGTTGCCCCGGTCGATGTCCTCGCGCGGCCGCAGCGTCAGTTCGTTCCCGGCACGGTTGACGGCGGCCGGGGCACCGTCGACGGTGGCACGGTCGACGGTGAGACCGGTGAGGTCGAGGTTGAGGGCGCTGAGGTCCTGGGTGGCGCGGGCGGTGATCTCGGCCGTGGCGTCGAGGCGCCCGCTCGCGGGGTCGTAGGCGAGGGTGAGGGCGTAGTGGCGTACGTCGTAACCGCCGTTGCCGAGCTTGGGAAAGTACGGGTCGCGCAGCCCGGCGGCGCCAGGGGTCCCCCGCACGGCGCCGTCCGTGTCACCGGTGCAGCCCGCGAGCAGGAGGAGGGCGGCGACCGCCGCGGCGGCCGGGGCGGTGCGGGCTCGGCTACGCGTGGTCACATGGCGATCCTATGCGGCGGCTTTCCACGGGCCGCGCACGGCTCCCGTACGGCTCTCGTACGGCTTCTCGTACGGCTCTCCTCCCCGTACGGTTCTCCTCCTCGTACGACTCTCCTGCTCGTATGCGTCGGTGGCGCCCGGCGGGGGTCCGGGCGCCACGTGGACAGAGTGGTTACTTGTCGAGGGCCTCGACGCCGGCGCGGGCGAACTTCTCGTCCAGGTCGCCGCTCGGGGCACCGGCCACGCCGATGCCGGCGATCGGAGCGCCCTTGACGGTCACCGGGACGCCACCGCCGAGGAAGAGGGTGCCGGGGATGTCCTTCAGGTTCGGCGCGGTGGCAAGGCGCTTGGCCAGCTCGGAGGTCGGGGCGTTCCAGGAGACCGCGGTGAACGCCTTGCGCTCGGCGGACTCGTAGGACTGCGGGCCGGCGCCGTCGCCGCGCAGGGTGACGATGGTGTTGCCGTTGCGGTCGACGACGGCGACCGAGACGCGCTGGTTCTCGTCCTCCGCGGCGTCCAGGGTGGCCTGCGCGGCCTTGGTGGCGGCCTCGATCGTCAGGTGCGTGGACTGCTGGAGGTTCTCGTTCGCCGCGTCGGCCTTGAGGGCGACGGCGGGCGCGGCGGCCGGGGCGGAGGCGTTGGCGGAGACGGCGCCGAAGGTACCGGCGGCGACGACGGCGGCGGTGGCGGCACCGATCAGGATCTTCTTCATGGTGGGCTCCTTGAGGAAAGTTTGGGCGGGCGGCGGTGTTTCCTTCGCTCTGCCATCGATCCTCCGGCCGGATCCGGTCCCGTACGGTCCACGGAGCGGCTGCCTCCGCCGCGCGGTACGGACGACACGCGGGTCAGCCGATCGGTTGATGCCGGTGTGGTCCCCCGGGGTCACCATGGATACGTACACCCAGGTCAGAACCCAGTTCAGTCGCCCTCGCCTGCCGGTCAGGCCCTGGGCAGCGGCATCACGAAAGGCACCCGCGCGATGGAGCAGGACCCGGACGCCCGCTGGCTGGCGCGGGTCATGCACATCGCCTTCTTCCTGCTCCTCGGCGCGTCGCTGGTCCGCTTCCTGCTGCGGCACCCGTGGGAGGACCGCAGCCCCTGGATCGTCGCCCTCTCCGGCGCCCTGGCCTCCCTCTACCTCCTCGGCCCCGTGCTCGGGACCCGCGCCACCCCCCGCCGTATCGCCTGGCTCTTCACGGTCGTCGCGGTCTGGATGGTCCTGGTGGTCCTCGCGCCCAGCTTCGCGTGGTGCGCGGTGCCGCTCTTCTACACCGGCCTGCGCACCCTCCCGCCGCGCGCCGCGCTCGTCCTGGTCACCCTGCTCACCGTCTTCGTGGTCACCGCGCAGGTGCAGCTCTCGAACGGCGGCTGGGATCCCAACCTCGTCGTCGCCCCGCCGGCCGTCGCCGCCATCGCCACCGCCGTCTTCGTCCACGCGCAGCGCCAGGCCGAACGCCAGCGCGCGCTGATCGACGACCTCATCCGCACCCGGCGGGAGCTGGCCGCCATCGAGCGCCGCGAGGGCACCCTCGCCGAGCGGCAGCGCCTGTCGATGGAGATCCACGACACGCTGGCCCAGGGCCTGTCCAGCCAGCAGATGCTGCTCCAGGCCGCCGACCGCGTCTGGGACAGCGATCCGGCGACCGCCCGCCGCCACGTCCGTACCGCCGAGTCCATCGCCGAACGCAACCTCGCCGAGGCCCGCCGCTTCGTCCACGACCTCGCCCCCGCCGACCTCGCCGAGGGCGGCGGCCTGGAAGAGGCGCTGCGCACCCTCGCCGGCCGCGAGTCCGCCGCCTTCCGGGTCGACGGAACACCGGTCCCGCTGCCCGACCGGGTGCAGTCGGCGCTGCTGCGCATCGCGCAGGGCGCCCTCGCCAACGTCCGCGAGCACGCCGTGGCCACCTCCGCCGCGCTGACCCTGACCTACCTCGACGACCAGGTCGTCCTCGACATCGCCGACGACGGCCGCGGCTTTGAACCCTCTTCGGCCCGGGAACCGGGCGTGCGCGGGCACGGCCTGCCCGCCATGCGGGTGCGCGCCGAGCAGCTCGGCGGCACGCTGACCATCGAGTCCACGCCGGGCGAGGGCACGGTGCTCTCGGCCGCGATCCCGCTCTCGACCCCCCTGGAGGCCGGTCCATGACCGTACGGATCCTGCTCTGCGACGACCACGCCGTCGTCCGGGCCGGGCTGCTCGCGCTGCTCGGCAGCGCCCCCGACATCGAGGTCGTCGGCGAGGCGGGCAGCGGCGAGGAGGCCGTGGCGATGGCCGCGAAGCTGACGCCGGACGTGGTCCTGATGGACCTCCAGCTCGGGCCGGGCATCGACGGCGTCGAGGCAACCCGCCGGATCGCCACCCCCGACGTGCACGTGCTGGTCCTGACGACGTACGACACGGACGCGGACATCACCCGCGCCATCGAGGCCGGCGCGACCGGCTACCTGCTGAAGGCCGAGCGCCCCGAGGAGCTGTTCGCCGCGATCCACTCCGCCGCCCAGGGCCGTACGACTCTCTCCCCGCCCGTCGCCAGCCGCGTCATGGACCGGATGCGGGGCGCGGCAGGCCCCACCCTCACCGACCGGGAACGGGACATCCTCGGTCAGTTGGCACACGGCCTCGGCAACCGGGAGATCGCCCGCGCGCTCTTCATCAGCGAGGCGACCGTGAAGACGCACCTCGGCAGGATCTACGCCAAGCTCGGCGTCGACACCCGGGCGGGCGCGGTGGCCGTGGCGAAGGAACAACGCCTGCTGTCGTAGCGCTCCGGGCGCCGGGGCCGCTCGAGCCCCCGGGGCCGTCCCGCTCCGGGCCGCTCCGGCCCCCGGCCTCCACATCCCACGCCGAAGCCCCACACCCTGCTACCCTGCGTTGCCATTCCATCACAAAGTGTGAGATATGTGGGAGCGCGCGTGAAGATCGCCTGCGTCGGCGGCGGGCCCGGCGGCCTGTACTTCTCGATCCTGATGAAGCGGCAGGACCCGTCCCACGAGATCACCGTCTACGAGCGGAACCCGGCCGGCTCCACGTACGGCTGGGGCGTGACCTACTGGGCCGGACTGCTCGACAAGCTCCGGGCCGGCGACCCGGAGTCGGCCGACGCCATCAGCGAGGCGTCCGTGCGGTGGACCGACGGCGTCGCCATCGTCCGCGACGAGCGGACCGTCCACCGTGGCGACGAGGGCTTCGGCATCGGCCGGCGCCGGATGCTCGGCCTCCTCGCCGAGCGAGCCGAAGCCCTGGGCGTACGGATCGAGTTCGAGCACGGCATCTCCGACGAGACCTGCCCCGAACTGGCCGACGCCGACCTGGTCGTCGCCGCCGACGGGGTCAACAGCGTGCTGCGCGAGGCCCACACCGGCCACTTCGGCACCGAGGTGACCACCGGCCGCAACCACTACATCTGGCTGGGCACGACCAAGGTCTTCGACTCCTTCAGCTTCGCCTTCAAGGAGACCGAGCACGGCTGGATCTGGTGCTACGCCTACGGATTCAGCGGCGAGCGGTCCACGTGTGTCGTCGAATGCTCTCCGGAGACGTGGCGGGGTCTCGGCCTGGACGCGATGTCCGAGGCGGACACCCTGAACCAGCTGGAGAAGACCTTCGCCGACCTCCTCGACGGCCACGCCCTGATCGGCCGGGCCCAGGCCGACGACGCCGCTCAGTGGCTGACGTTCCGGACCCTGACCAACCGCACCTGGCACCGGGGCAACCTGGTCCTGCTCGGCGACGCCGCCCACACCACGCACTACTCGATCGGCGCCGGCACCACCCTCGCCCTGGAGGACGCCCTGGCACTGGCGGCCGCCCTGAAGGACGTCGGCGGGGGGCTCGGCGGGGAGCTCGACTCCGCCCTGAACCGTTACGGCCGGCGGCGGCGCGCGGAGCTGCTGTCCGTCCAGAGCGCCGCCCGCTACAGCGCGCAGTGGTACGAGAACCTCCCCCGTTACATGACTCTCGACCCGGTCCAGATGTTCGCGCTCCTCGGCCAGCGCCACTCCCCCCTGCTGCCGCACATCCCGCCCCAGCTCTACTACCGGCTCGACAGGGCCGCCGGGCAGCTGGAACCACTGCGCCGCCTCAAGCGCTGGCTGGGCCCCCGCCTCGCCCGCACCCTCCACTCGCGCACCCGGGCCTGAGGGGCGGAGACCGGCCCCCGTCGACCGTGGGACCATCGACCCGTGCTCGACATCGGCTACTCCCTCTCCCGTCGCTTCCCCGACCCCCCGCAGACCGACTACCGCCGCGCGGACGTCCACGCCCTGCGCCACGACCTCTTCTGCGGGGACGTCTACCTCGCCGACCCCAAGGCGGACCGCGAGGTGTCCACATCCTGGGGATGGGTGCCGGTGCTCGACTTCGCCTGGGCGCTGTGCGACATCGTCGAGCAGATCGACCAGGACCCGCGCGGCAACCGGGCTTCGAAGCCCCAGTACGCCGAGCTGGACTTCACCGAGTCCTCCGACCGCATGCTCTTCGAGCGCCGCTTCGGCTGGGTGGACGTGGAGGCCGACTGGATGCCGGGCGACGAGCCCCCGCTCACCTTCAACCATCGCGAACTGCGCCGCGAGGCCCGCGACTTCCTGCACGACCTGATCGCCGACCTCACCGACATGCACGAGGGCCTCGGCGACAACCCGGTGATCTGGGACCTCCAGGCCCGCTTCCCCCGCGTCCCGTAACGCCCTCGCGTAACGCCCTCGTGTGACGCGCCCCGTCACGCCTCCCGCCACACGTCCCGTCACGCGTCGCGAAGATCGGGTCAGTCCTCCACCCGCACCCCCAGCTGCGCGGCGAAGACCGGCGCCAGATCGAACAGCTGCCCCGTGCTGATCACCGCCCCCGACAGGGCGTCCACCCCTCGCACGATCTCCAGACGCTCCACCGTCCGTAGATCCACGTCCTTCATCCGGGCCCCGGTGAAGTCCGCGCCCGTCAGTACGCAGTCGCGGAACTCGACTCTCTCCATGACCGCGCCCCCGAAGTCGGGCTCGCTCAGCACACACCCCTCGAAGACGACGTCCTTCAGCTTCGCCGACCGCAGATTCAGATAGTCGATCTTCCCTCCCTTCACCACCACACTCATCAGCGCCGCCCCGTGCAGCTGCGTCCCGCCGAGCCGCGCGTCCACGATCTCCACGTCCCGCAGCGACGCCCCCGCCAGGTCCGTGCCCACTCCCCGTACCCCGCTCAGGACGGAGTCCAGCACCCGCGCCCCGGTCAGCCGCGTCCCGTCCACCACGCACTCCCGCAGCGCGCAGTCCAGGAACCGGGCCCCCGCCCCGTCCTGCGCCGCCAGATCGAGCCCCGTGAACGCGAGGCCGTCGTAGTCCCCGTCCGGCTCGAGCCCCCCTTCGTACGCCGTCAGCGGTGGCAGCCGCGCCTCCGCCCGCCGTGCCGCCGCCACCGCTCTCCCGCCGTTCCGTGTCGCCATGCCCCCATGGTGACGTGCGCCACTGACAACGCCCCGATGTCACACCTCCCGCCCCCTCGCCCGTCCCATCCGTGAGCCCGACACGAGGGACTCGGACACGAGGGACTCGAAGGACACGAGGGAGAGACACATGCGACGGAACGCATCCGGCACCACCAGGCACATCACCGTCATCGGCGGCGGATTCGCCGGACTCACCGCAGCCGTCACCGCCGCCGAGGCCGGAGCCAAGGTCACCCTCCACGAGGCCCACCACACCCTCGGCGGCCGCGCCCGCACCGCCGAGGGCCCGTACCGCACCAACGAGGGCCCGCACGCGATCTACCGCAAGGGCCCCCACTGGACCTGGCTCGAGCAGCGCGGCCTCCTCGGCCCGCTGGCGCCCCTGCCGCCGCTGGAGGGCGCCCGCTTCCGCTTCCACCGGGCCGGCGCACTGCGCCGCACCCCGCCCCTCGGCTTCCTGCGCCACACCCTCCGCACGGCCGAGCAGGCGCCCGTCGACACCGACTTCCTCACCTGGGCCACCCGCGTCGCCGGGCCCGACGCCGCACGGACGGCCGCCGCCTACAGCGGCGTCGCCCTCTTCCACCACGACCCGGGCGCGCTCTCCGCCCGCTTCGTCCAGGAACGCCTGCACCGGGCCGCCGCGCTGCCGCCCGAGGCCCACTACATCCGCGGCGGCTGGGGCCAGCTGATCGACCGGATGGCCGCCCGCGCGTGGGAGCTGGGGGTACGGATCGAGACGTCCTCCCGGCTCGACGAACTGCCGCTCGCCGAAGGGCCGGTCGTCGTCGCCACCTCCCTCCCGGCGGCCGCCCGGCTCCTCGGCGAGCCAGGCCTTACCTGGGAGAGCGGCCGCACGGTCCTGTTCGACCTGGCGCTGCGCACCCGTAAGGGCGACCCGTTCGTCATCTCGGATCTGGACGCGCCCGGCTGGATCGAGCGCTTCACCGCCCAGGACCCCACCCTCGCCCCGGCCGGCGAGCAGCTGATCCAGGCGCAGCTGCCGATCGGCCCGAACGGCTCGAAGGCCGACGGTGTCGCCCACGCCGAACGCCTGCTGGACCTCGGGTTCCCGGGCTGGCGCGAGCGTACGGTCTGGCGCCGCGAGGCGGTATGCGGCGGTCGTACGGGAGCGGTCGACCGGCCGGGCACCACCTGGCGGGACCGCCCGGCGATCGACCGCGGCGACGGCGTCTATCTGGTGGGGGACCAGGTCGCGGCCCCCGGAGTGTTGTCGGAAGTCTCCTTCACCAGCGCCGTGGAAGCGGTGTCCCTGGCGCTCCGCACCTCACGCCTTGACCTCAAGCACGCTTGAGGTTGAAAGCTGGTCCACGTCAACGACCGCACGACCGGACCGCTCGGCCGGACCGCACGGCCGGACCGCACGGCCGGACCGCTCGGCCGGACCTGCACCGCCGGACCGCACCGCCGAGCGCACCACGACAAGGACCAGGGGAGCCACCATGCACGCCATCCGCCTCCACGCCTTCGGCCCCGCCGAGAACCTCACGTACGAGGAGACCGAGGACCCCGTCCCCGGCCCCGGCCAGGTCCGGATCGCGGTCACCGCGGCGGGCGTCCACCTCCTCGACACCGCGCTGCGCAGGGGCGAGACCGGCCCGTTCCCCGCCCCCGCCGAACTGCCCACGATCCCCGGCCGCGAGGTCGCCGGCACCGTGGACGCGCTCGGCGAGGGCACCGACCCGGCCTGGCTCGGCAAGCGGGTCGTCGCCCACCTCGGCCTCGCCCCCGGGGGGTACGCCGAACTCGCGGTCGTCGACGCCGCCAAGCTGCACGAACTCCCCGACGCCCTGGGCGACGCCGAGGCCGTCGCCATGATCGGCACGGGCCGCACCACCCTCGGCATCCTCCAGTTCACCGAACTCGGCCCCGACTCGGTCGCGATCGTCCCGGCCGCCGCCGGCGGCATCGGCACCCTCCTCGTCCAGTACGCGAAGAACGCGGGCGCCACCGTCATCGGCCTGGCCGGCGGCCCCGCGAAGGTCGCCCTGGTGAAGGCGAACGGCGCAGACCTCGCCGTCGACTACAAGCTCCCGGACTGGCCGGAACAGGTCCGCGCCTACCTCGGCGGGCGGACGGCCACCGTGGTCTTCGACTCGGTCGGCGGCGACACCGGCCGCGCGGCGGTCGACCTCCTCGGCAAGGGCGGGCAGCACATCGTCTTCGGCTGGTCCGGCAAGGGACCCCACGACGGCGAACCGCTCACCTTCACCGACGAGGAACTCGCCACCCGGGGCATCGTCTCCGAGAGCGTCCTCGGCCCGGTCATGCTCCAGAAGGCCGGCGGCGACGTCCGTAACCTCGAACTGGCCTCCCTCGCCGCCGCCACCGAGGGCAGCCTCCGCCCCGCGGTCCACCGCTTCCCCCTCAAGGAAGCCGCCCGGGCCCACCACGCCCTCGAAACGCGCGGCACGACCGGCAAGGTCGTCCTGATCCCCTAGGTCGTGTCCTAAGACGTGTCCTGGCTCCTGGCTCCTGGCTCCTGGCTCAGCCCCCCAGCGACGCCAACGCCTCGTCGGTCAGCCGATACACCGTCCACTCGTCCTGCGGCCGCGCGCCCAACGACTTGTAGAAGTTGATCGACGGGGTGTTCCAGTCCAGGACGGACCATTCCAGGCGCTCGTACCCCCGCTCCACGCAGATCCGCGCCAGCTCCCTCAACAGCGCCTTCCCGTGCCCGCCGCCCCGCATCGACGGGCGTACATACAGGTCCTCCAGGTAGATCCCGTGGACCCCGCGCCACGTCGAGAAGTTCAGGAACCACAGCGCGAAGCCCGCCACCTCGCCCTCGTCCGTCTCCGCGATGTGCGCGAACGCCGCCGGGTGCTCGCCGAAGAGGGCCTCGCGGAGCTGCTCCTCGGTCGCGCGCGCCTCGTCCAGCGCCTTCTCGTACTCGGCGAGCTCGCGGACCATCGCGTGAATGACAGGGACATCGTCAGGTGTGGCGGTACGAATCATGGGACCAGCCTGCACCCGCTCAGGACGCGCGTGCCAGCAGGGTCCGGGCGATGGACACCTGTTCCTCGTCCAAGGCGTCCTCGCCGTCCTCCACGTCCCACAGACCGTTCTGAAGGACCCGCCCCAGCGTCCAGGCCACCGCCCGCCCCCGGTCGATCCCCAGCACCTCCGTCATCAGGTCGAAGCGCCACAGCGTCTCCGCCGGATCCGGATCGAAGTCGCTCGTCAGCGCCGGCAGCAGATCGAACCCGGGGTCCCCCGCCAGCGGCTTCGGGTCGATCGCCAGCCACGGCTCCCGTTCGGCCGCCAGGACGTTGTCGACATGCAGGTCCCAGTGGAGCAGCCGGTCCCCCGGCTCGCCCGCCACCTCCCGTACCGCCGCCGCGCAGTCCCTCAGCAGCGCCGCGTCCCGCGCGCCGAGGCGTACCACCGCGTCCGGTACGCCCTCCAGCATCCCGGCCGCGATGTCACCAAGGCGCCGCAGGCCCTCCGGTGCCGGAACCGCCACCAGCCGTGCCAGCAGTTCCGCGAGAATCCGCGTCGCCTCCCGCGAGTCCCCCAGCGTCGACAGATGCCGGGTCTCGTCGAGACGCTCGAGGAGCAGCGTCCCCGTCTCCGGGTCCTCGTCCAGGAGGCGTACGGCTCCCCGTCCGTCCCACGCCCGCAGGCCGGCCGCCTCGCCCGCGCTCTCCTCGTCCAGGAGCTGCATCTTCAACGCGGCGCGCGTACCGTCCGAGGTCCGGATCACCGGCAGCACCAGCGACGCCACCCCGTACATCGAGGGCCCGGTCCGCCGCAGCCCCCAGCGGTCCAGGAAGCGTGCGGCGAGGCCGGGCAGCGCGGCGACGAACGCACGGCCCGCGTCACCGTTGAACCGCGCCTGCGACTCGACGAGTTCCTCCGGAACCCGGACCGCCTCGGCATCCACCTCGACATCCATCGCGCCCTCCACACCGCTATGAGACATCAAGACTTCCAGACATCCAGTACCCTCCCGCCCACGCACCCCGGAGTGATCAGAGGGACAGAGGACACATGAGCAGCACGGTCAACGGCGGCATATCGTTCTGGTACGCGCAGGAAGGCACCCCCGCCGCCCGCGAGCCGCTGCCCGGGGACACCACCGCCGACGTCTGCATCGTCGGCGCCGGCTACACCGGCCTGTGGACCGCCTACTACCTCAAGAAGGCCGTCCCCTTCCTCAACATCACCGTCCTCGAAGCGAAGTTCTGCGGCTACGGTGCCTCCGGCCGCAACGGCGGCTGGCTCTACAACGGCATCGCCGGCCGCGACCGCTACGCCAAACTGCACGGCCACGACGCGGCCGTCCGCCTCCAGCAGGCCATGAACGACACCGTCGGCGAAGTGGTCCGGGTCGCGGCCGACGAAGGCATCGACGCCGACATCCACCAGGGCGGCGTCCTCGAGATCGCCCACTCCCCCGCCCAACTCGCCCGCCTCAAGCAGTTCCACGCCGCCGAGATCGCCTTCGGCGAGAAGGAGCGCGAACTCTTCGGCGCCCGCGAAACCGCCGACCGCATCCGCGTCACCGGCGCCGTCGCCTCCAGCTGGACCCCCCACGGCGCCCGCCTGCACCCCGTCAAACTCGTCAAGGGCCTCGCGGCGGCCGTCGAGGCTCTCGGCGTCACCATCCACGAGTCGACCCCCGTCACCGAGATCAAGCCCAAGCACGCGGTCACCCCCTACGGCACCGTCCGGGCCCCGTACGTCCTGCGCTGCACCGAGGGCTTCACCGCCTCCCTCGCCGGCCAGCGCCGCACCTGGCTCCCCATGAACTCCTCCATGATCGCCACCGAGCCCCTCACCGACGCCCAATGGGAGACCATCGGCTGGAACGGCCTCGAAACGCTCGGCGACATGGCCCACGCCTACATGTACGCCCAGCGCACCGCCGACGGCCGTATCGCCCTCGGCGGCCGTGGCGTCCCGTACCGCTACGGCTCCCGCACCGACAACGACGGCCGCACCCAGCCGCGGACCGTCGAGGCCCTCCGCGAGATCCTCGTCCGCTTCTTCCCGACCCTGGCCGGCGTCTCCATCGCCCACGCCTGGTCCGGCGTCCTCGGCGTCCCCCGCGACTGGTGCGCCACCGTCACCCTCGACCGCTCCACCGGCCTCGGCTGGGCCGGCGGCTACGTCGGCTCCGGCGTCGCCACCGCCAACCTCGCCGCCCGCACCCTGCGCGACCTGATCCAACAGGACTCCGGCCAGTCGGGCCCGACCGACCTGACCGGCCTCCCCTGGGTCAACCACAAGGTCCGCACATGGGAACCGGAGCCGCTGCGCTGGCTCGGCGTCCAGACGCTGTACGCGGCCTACCGCACCGCCGACCACCACGAGTCCACCACCCACACGCCCACCACAGCCCGCATCGCCACCCTCGCGAACCGCCTCGCGGGCCGCTGACCCCAACGCTCCTCCACATGACGAAGGCCCCGGGTGGTCGCACCCGGGGCCCTTCCTTGCGTTCAACGCGACGCGGCGGCGCCGATCAGAGCAGGTTGTCGAACGTGGCGCCCTCGGTGCCGCCCCAGCCCGTGCCGAGCCTGACGCGGGAGCCGTACGGCGCCGTGGCGCTGCCCGTGCCCTTGTAGAGCCAGAACACGCCGGCGCCGTCCCGGGCGACCAGATCGGACCTGCCGTCGTCGGTGAGGTCGCCGGGCGCGGTCACGAGCGGGTAGACGCCCCAGCCGGTGCCGACCTTGACCCGCGGGCCGAAGGGCGCCGTCGCACTGCCCGTGCCCTTGTACAGCCACAGCCCGCCGGAGGCGTCCCGGGCGATCAGATCGGACCTGCGGTCACCGGTGAGGTCGCCGGTCCCGGTCATCTGGTTGTAGATCTGCCAGCCGGTACCGACCTTGACGCGGGGCCCGAAGGGGGCCGTCGTGCTCCCCGTGCCCTTGTACAGCCACAGCCCGCCGGAGGCGTCCCGGCCGATCAGATCCGCCTTGCCGTCCCCCGTCATGTCCCCGAGGCCGGTGAGGGAGTTGTAGATGCCCCAGCCCGTGCCGATCCGGGTGCGCGGCGTGAACGGCTCGTACTCCTCACCGGTCGTCCGGTAGTACCAGAGGGCGCCGGCGCCGTCCCGGGCGACCAGGCCACCGCCGGTGGCCTGGACCGTGATCGGCGAGAGCTTGGTGAGGGCGTTGTAGACGTGCCAGCCGCGGCCGACGGTCTCGGCCCAGTCGGCGAACGGCGCGGCGGCCTTGCCGGTGCCGTGGTGCCAGTACAGGGCGCCGCTCTTGTCCCGGGCGATCATCGCGTGGTGGGTCGGCACCGGACGGGAGCTCTGGATCGAGAAGGTGCTGCTCTTCTCGGGGTTGCCGGTGCCGAAGCTGTACACCTCGTAGACGGCGGTGGAGTCGATCTTCCACGCGGCCGCCGAGGCGCCGGCCTTCAGGGTGTAGTGGACGGTGACATCGGTCGGGGCCGCGCCCGGGTCGACGTCGCAGTAGACGCCGCCGTACCCGATGTCCCCGGTGCTGTGGTCGCAGGACGCGGCCCCCGAGTCGACGATGGTGTCGGTGATCTCGACCTGGAGCTCGTCCTCCTCCCAGTAACGCTGGCCCTCGGCCGGCGAGAAGGCGATGTCGAGACGGCCCTTGTCCACCGCGTGGAGGGTGACCGAGTGGGTGACCGTGCCACCCGCCGGGAGCGCCGGGGTGTTGAGGGCGAGCGTGTTCTGCGCGACGTGCTCCGGCGACTTCACGATCGCCGTACGGGCGGCATGCGTGCCGTCCTCGGCGACGCTGCCGACGGTCTGGGCCGCCTTGACGGCCTTGGCGAGGTCCGCGCCGCGCGGGGCGTATACAACGCCGTAGTGGAGCGTGGTGCCGTGGGCGGCCGACGCGGCGGCCTCGACGTTGATCCCCGGGAAGGGGCTGTTCTCGTCGATGGGGCAGGTGTACACCCCGGTCACGCCCGCCCGGGGCGCGCAGGAGTCGTACGTCTCCAGTGTCATCCCGCTGGGCAGGCCGGCCTGGGTCCAGGACGGGTCGGTCAGCGGGGCCTTGCTGAGGGCGTAGACGAGGGTTCCGTCGGGGGTCCCGCCGATGCCGGTCGGGCTCAGCTCGGCCCAGCCCTCGCCGGGCTTGAGCACCCGGTCCTCGACGGTGAAGTGGAGCTCCTCGGCGACGGCCGTACCGGCCGTACCGGTGACGATGCCGGCCACCAGCAGGGCGGCCGTCCCCCCGAGAGCGACGATTCTTCGCACGAAATCAGTCCTCTGTGATTTGCGCATGACAATGCGTGATGAAAGGGACGAAAGAAACGAGACAGCACGCGAACGGTCGTCCACCGCCACGGCGACGCCAGGTACAGCTCCCCCCTGGGCGCGTGCGCAACGTATCCCACATGATCCACCCCCCGCCCCCACATTCCTGACCCGACCCGGGCCGCACAGCACGCCCGTGATCATGCGAAAGGGCCAACGCCCGGGAAACGTCCCCCTGCGCTGGCCCTTCGCGTTGAGCCCCCTGTCGGGTTCGAACCGACGACCCGACCCCCGCTGGGCTGGGGAGGGGCACTGCTCACGCCTGCTGCGACTGACCGGGCGCAACTGTCGCCGTCCCCCGTCGTTGATGTCAGCTGTGGATGTCAGACCGCCCTGACATCCTGCCCCGGTGAGAATGACATGGGCCGACTTCTGGGCACTGATAGCCACCCTGAACGGCGAAGCAACTGAAGAGAGCTGCCAGCGTCTCGCCGACGAGCTGAGCCGCCGCCCCGTCTCCGACATCGTCGGCTTCGCGGAACGGCATGCCGAGGCGCTCTACCGCCTGGATCAGGAGAAGTTCGGCACTCTGCCGGTGGTCGACCTGACGGCCCGAGACGGTAGGCCGTTCCCTCAGTCGTCCGACGTGTTCCTCTACGCGCGCTGCGCGGTGGTGGCCGCGGGTCAGGCCGTATGGGAGAGCGTCTTCTTCAACGTCGACAAGTTCGCGCCGTACACCTCAAGCGAGCGTGACGGCGAATGGCTGCTGTACGTGCCGGACAAGGCGTACGAGCTGGCCACCGGCGAGGAGTGGGACCGCTCGACCCGGTACTGCTTCGAGAGTTACTCCAACAGGGACGGGTGGCCGCACCTACAGGGCTGAGTCAAACCGCTGCTGTCCGGCAACGGTTCCAGAAGCTGCGACCGGGTCGGCGAACCTCAGCCCGCCAGACCGCGCAACGGTTGAGCCGCGAAAACCCTTAAGGCGCCCGGCACGTCAGCCAGGACGGCTACGGTGCTGGCTCTCCCGATCTGTGCCCTTGGAGGTTCGTTGCCCACGCGTGTCCAGCCCGCCCGCCCTGGTGATCCCAGCCGCGTAGGCCCTTACCGGCTACTTGGCCGCCTGGGTGCAGGCGGGATGGGAACCGTCCATGCCGCTCTGGACTCCGCGGGGCGCCGAGTCGCGCTTAAGCTCATTCATCCGGCGCAGGCCGACGACGGCGAGTTCCGTGCACGGTTCAAGCGAGAAGTCGCACTGTCCCGACGGGTCTCCGGTCCGTGTCTGGTAGCGCTGCTCGATGCCGACACCGACGCCGACCACCCCTGGCTGGCCACCGAGTACATCCCCGGACCCACCCTTGGTCAGCAAGTCACTGCAAACGGTCCGCTGACCGGGGCCCATTTGTACGCCTTCGCGGCCGGAACCGCGGCGGCACTGGCGGCCATACACGAGGCAGGGGTGGTTCACCGCGACGTCAAACCGGCCAACGTGATCTTGTCGCCATCCGGCCCACGCGTGCTCGATTTCGGTATCGCCCATGCTCTTGACGGCACCTCTGTGACCCGCACGGGTGTGATGACAGGCACCGCTGGATGGATCAGCCCCGAGTACTACCGAACCGGCTTGGCTGGCACCCCCGGCGATGTATTCGCGTGGGGAGCTCTGATCGCGTATGCCGCGACAGGACGCCTGCCGTTCGGCACCGGAGCCCCAGACGTGGTGGCTCTCCGCGTGATGTCTGGTGAACCCGATATCGCTGGCGTGCCTGATGACTTGCTCACGGTGGTGACGTCGTCGTTGGCCAAAGAACCTGGCGACCGACCCACACCCGCCATTCTGGCGGAGAAATGCACCGCTCTGCTCGCCGCCCAGACCACCAGTGCCCTGTCCTCGAACGCGGACACGCCCACCATCATCGGGGACATGGTGGCCGCCCACTGGGACATGCCCACTCAGGACGACCCTGCATGGACGCCTGCCCGACGCCCCCTCCGACGTCGCGCCGGGCTCCTCGCCACCGCCGGCGTGATGGCATTCGCCGTGGCGCTGGGAGCCACCTACGCGGTCCGCGGGCAACACCCGGTCGCCCCAGCGTCTCCCACGACAATGCGCAGCGGCGACCGGTCCGCCCCGGCTTCGAATTCGTCGTCAGCCAGCGCTCTGCCAGGTGCCAAGCCGTCGGCCACATGCCTGCCCGTCACTTACAAGTTTCCCGACGGCGAGCCAAGCTGTGAATCCAAGGAAACCATCTGCACAGATGGTGCGCCGTGGTACGTCTCCGATATCAACACTCTGTGTGGCGAGCGGCCTTCCACCCGGGTTGTCCACCTCGTTTCCCAGCCGGAAACCGGCGGCGATCCCGGTACGGCGTTCTGTATTGCTTGGACTGACGAAGGAACGGAAGCCGACCGCAATGGTGCACTTCTCTTGAACGCCCCTGGCTATCAGTGCGGCGCCACTCTCGTGGGCGCCATCGACGGACAAGCTGTGCATCTGGACGGCGAGTCGGTTGTTTTCTATGACTCCCCCCAAGAGTGCACACCCTCCTACCCCGGAACACGTCTGACTTACCCGGCGATCCTCGACTACAGCCGTCTCGACGCCGAGGTGCCGCCGGCATACGTCTGCCTGGTGGAACACGTCGGCGCCTGACGATCGGCGTGTTGCCACCCAAGAACAGAACCTTCCGTGAATGCCCGCTCGGGCCGAACGCACTGGGAAGCCGTGAGTCACATGAATCGGCTGCTGAGGAGCTGTCCCGGTCGCGATCGACCGCCGTCGTTCAGTTCCTCATCAGACAGCCGCCCGTCGAGCCGCTCAAGGTACACATTCCTACGTCACCCTTCGCACTCATCCATGCCGCTGGCCGATGTCAGTCCTCAGAGCTGTCCCAGCATTGCTCGTGTCGGCAATCGTCGCCTCGCCGGTGCAGCCGTCGAAGGTCCTGTAGTGCGGCAACAGGGAGGGATGCTGCGCCCACTTCTGCAGGTACCCCGCCTCGCCATGAACCCGCAACACCATCTCAGCAGCTTCCATCACCAGGTGGCCCACCACACTGCGGGGCTGCGTTGAGCTCCAGGAAAGCGTTCCCGTGTCGTCGGACGCGTCCCAGCTCGTCGCCATGTCCGGGAACCGGTAGATGGCGATGGTCACGTCCCCTTCCCGGCGCCGGAGTCGCCACCTCAGCTCGGCGGGTTCGAGGTCGAACGAGACGCATTGGTCAGTCGAGTCCCCGTAAAGTCCCGTCACGGCATTCAGCAAGTCGGCCAGGGCGTCCGTGCAGTAGCTGACGACGCGCCGCGGAGTGCTCTACAACGACGAGACCAAGGGACGTCGCTCCCGCGCGATCCCGCTCCCCGCCATGTGCCTGGCTCCGTGCGCTGCACCGGATGCGTCAGAAGGAAACGTTTAAAGCGGCCGGTATGGACTGGTCAGCGGTCTTCGCGTCCCCCCTGGCGCCCCTACCTGATCAGGGCGTTGTGCGTCTGACGGCACCTGCAAGGGGAGACCCGACAGGACAGCGCTCTCTGTCGTAGATGCCTGACAGGATCCCGAACGTGATAGCCATCGAAGATCTCATTCCCCGCGTAGCGGCGAAGGCCAAGGCCACTTCTACGGCCTTGCCTCCTGCCGCCACTGCCTAGGAGGTTGCCGAGGCAGAGGCAGTTCTCGGCTTCGCCGTCCCACCCCTGCTGGCGAGCCTGTACCGGGAGGTGGCCAACGGTGGCTACGGCCCCGATTACCAGCTTCTTCCGCTGGTCGGACCAGGACGTACGGCGCTGAGCGAGTACCAGTCCGAACGATCCGCCTCGGCCGAGGACGAGACACCGTATTGGCCGGCGGGCGTGCTGCCGATCCTCGACTGGGGTTGCGCCATGTACGCCGCGGTGGACTGCCTCAGCGAGACCGCCACGGTCCTCCTCTTCGACCCGAACGCCATGACGGACGACGGAGCCGCCGCCTGGTTCGTCGACGCCGGGAGTCTGGCCGAGTGGCTCGAGACCTGGCTCGCCGGGACAGGGTGGTACCGGGAAGACGCCGACGAGTACGAAGACGTCGCGGAGCCGACCCCGTGGGAGATGGCCGCCTCCCGGATCGCGGAGTGAACGAACCGCGGGTTGGCCGCTGAGCTCGCTCGATGGAGCGGCCCCTCACACGACGGCATCCCAGGCCCGACCGTCCCTGACCGTCGCCGTTGATGTCACCCGTAGATGTCAAAGACCCCCGACCATGATCGGTCGGGGGTCTTCGCCGTGTCCTGCCTGGAGCCCCCTGTCGGGTTCGAACCGACGACCCCCGCTTTACAAGAGAGGGAGGGCGAGGCCAGGCCTGACCTGCGGCGTTGGGTGGAACGCTGGCCCTCGGCTCAGAGCCCGTCAAGGTCCCTCGCTCCCCGTGAATCCCCGCTAGATCTGGCACGGATGTGGCACAACCAGTCAGCGCCGGTCATGCCGAGCGTCACCGGCTGGGGTTGTGGTGCTTCGTACCTGTCCCGCCAGTTCAACGAAGCGCCACAATGAGTCCCCCAAGTCCTGCGAGCAGGGACCCTACGCCGACCATGAGGTGTGTGATCAGGGTGGCGATTTCGCCCCGGCGGTCTCTAGGCTGACTGCCGAGAGGGTCGGCGGGTTCAACCATGTTGATCCTTTCCAGTGCGCCTCCCAATCGGGAGGCGGTTGGGCCCCGTCCTGCTGTCTTGGCGGACCTGGACGGGGCCTTCTTTCGGCCAGGAACGTAGCAGCGGGCCAACCCTGCACGGGAAGAAAAGCGCCCCAGTCTGGCACTGTCACGAGGCGCTTGCGCAACTCGCAGCGAGAGGCTTGGCAACTGCTCCGCTAGTCGACTAGCGGAGCTCTGACCAGCATCTTTCCCGCCCTCATTTCACGAGTGAAACGTAGCGTCCATCTGCTTCCACAGCTGGAAGTTGCGCTGCCGCATCAGAGCCCCCCATTTACCGCCCATAAGCCTCAAATCAGGCGCCAGCTCTTGGCCGAATAACGCGTCTCGGAAGAGCGCCATAGGCGGAATGAGGGGAGTTGTCGCCACGTCTCTGCGGCGGTCTGCCGGCGTCCGACTGCTCGACGTGGGAACACATCACTGAGCGCTGGCCGTGAACAACGTTCTGATCCGTAGCTCTACCAAGATCGGTCACTTGAGGTCATACAGGCCGCCCGGAAGTCCCTGAGGGCCTGTACTGGGCGCTGCCGGTTGCTGGGGTTGCTGTACTTCGCTGCGGTACAGCAACTGCCCGAGGGCTCCGGAGATGTAGTGGCATCCGGCCGTTGATCCCGGCTCCGCTGAGAGGCCGCTCAGCTCTCATACCAGCCTGAGGCCCTTACGCGTCAGAGCCTCCGGCCGTATGTTTCTTCCTGACAGATACATGATAGGCGGGGGCATGTCAGGACAATTGTTCACTTTGATCGGTGTGCTCGTCGGCGCGGTTGCGTCGTACGTCGGTGGAGCCCTGATGGAGAGATCTCGGTGGCGGCGCCAACTTTCCACACGGTGGGACGAACGTCGCCTGGAGTGCTATCTCCGGTTTGCCGACGCGGTCAAGAGGTTCACCTCGCTGGCAGGTCGTCTGGCCGCAGGCAAGGGACTCTTCGACCTGCCTCAGCCACTCGCCAGGGAGGCCGGCCTGGAGCTGCTGGCCGAAGCTGAGCTTGAGCGTGGCTATGCGTTCGAAGCCGTGCTCCTTATGGGAGACGCGGAATCAATCTCGGCGGCCAGATCGCTACAGCGGCACGCCTGGGTACTGGAACAGTTCGTTCGAGACATGCGCCCAGGTACGTCAGACGACTGGATGAGGGCGTTCCGGGAGTTTCAGGAGAAGCGTGATGAGTTCTATATTGCCGCACGCAACAGCCTCGGCGTCCATGCAAAGTTCCGGCTGCGATCCGAAGATCCAGCCATCCTCAGCCCGGACGCCCGCCATTGGTAGCCACGTATAGCCCGCGAACAGCACTCTTTCCAAATCTGTTGGTGGGCTGAGTGGAGGTGTGTAGGGGCGTTCACCTGCGTTCAGGAGCGGCTGACTGCCGATGCGGGGACGGCTCTGAGTCTCGCCTGAACGACCGTGAACGGGGCTGAATGAGACGGAAACTGAGACGGCCGCCCATCGTCCTAGGGCTGACCTCGCCACCATGGCACGTCCAGGCTGTCAGCAGGAATGACCTTAGCCCTTGCCAGGATCTTCCTGTCGAGGGGCCACACGAGGGCCCGCAACTCACGCGCGCTTTTCCTGGGCAGCGCGTGGAGCACGGCTTCGAGGTGTTCGCGGAAGCCAGCGCCGTAACACCCGCACTCGGGGATGCCGCAGTCGGGACCTGTGAGGGGGTCTACAAGGTGCCTGAGAGGGCCATGGGCATAAGCCTGCCAGTGCCAGAACGCCTCTTCTGTGGCTTCGGGCCAGAAGCGGGTCCGCTCTAGTCGACGCAGGTCAGCTGTGCAAGATCCTGAAAGGCGATCAATGAGCGGATACCGTCGCCGCCTCCAGGGACGGATAGGGAGGTCGCCCCGCAGGGCTGACGGGCGCCTACGCGGCATTGCCCCTTAGCTTGTCGGTCATGGGGGCAAGCTACAGAACCGCGGGTCAGGTGGCCACCGCGTATCCGGTGGCCGAAGCCCTGAGCTTGGGAATCACCAATCTTCCAGCCGCTCACAGGCCTCTGACCAGCGTATACGGATGTCAGGGTCCACCGTGAGGCTCCCGGCGGCACCCGCCGTTGACTGCGGTTCCTCGCCCGGTCTGGCACGAGACTGGCACGCGCTGACGCGCTATGCGAGGAAGGCGCATTCGTAGCAGGGCTCATCGGCGGCCAAGGAGTTTCGGCGTCCCCGCCGGGCCTCGTCGGCCAACCAGTCATAGGTGCGGATCAGGGTATTCCGTTCCAGGGACAAGTGATCGCGGTTCACGCGATCGTTGGCGGACATGTCTGCGCGCCGCCCGATCACAACGAGTCCCCGAGCGTGGTCATCGATCTCCACCAGGCCCAGACCTTCTTTGTTCCCTCGTCGGGGCCGTTGGGCATAGTCGATGTTCTTAGCCAGCCAGCGTCGCCACTCTGCAACCTGATCAAGCCCCTCACGGAGCTTCTCAGCGGGCCGGTTCTGCTTTCCCTTGCTCTTCAGGAAGAGGGGAGCGTTGGGGCTTTCCAGCTCGATCAACGTCCAGTGCAGAGCAACGCTGTCGATCCGGGCGACGAGGAAGTCGGGAACATACGCGTCACCAAGGGGTACTTGCGGACGGACCCAGCGGCAACTTCCCCCTAGTTGCTGAGTGAGCATGGATGGGTTGTTGCTGAGGAACTCTTGTAGTGGCCTCTCGTCTTCAGCGGCACTGAGGCAGGCTTCGTACCGCTGCAGGAGCTGCGGGGTTTCAGCGTGGTCCTCGCTGCAGACCCGCACGAAGCCAACATCAGTCAGCTGATCGTGTGTTGAGCGAATCAGCCTCTCATGGGCATCCATGGTCAACATGGTGGCAGAAGGTACTGACATGCGACCTTTCCATGGACTCTGCTCCAGCCACGGACTGCCCTAACTCCCATCCCGTCTGCCGTCGGCCCACACGTATGTGGAGCGGGCACGGTGCCGGGCGTCCAGGTGGAGCGCGCCACTGTACGAACGACCTGGACGCCCGGTGCCGTGTCTGCTCGGCTTGTCCTGGGTCGATGGCGGACGGGATGGGAGTTCCCCGCCTCCGCCCCCTACCGGCCGGCACCCGCGTACGGCGCCCCCGCCATCCCGGAGCCGGAGCGCCCCCGCCGGAGGCATATCGGTGACAGAGGCAACCGCGGCCGTTGGGGCTCGACTCATGCCCTTGGGCCTATCCCGCCAGGAGGGGCGGGCGTCGGCGCAGCGCGCGCGGAGCGGGCCGAAGGCAGGAGCGTCGCGCGGAGCGGAGCCGGGAAGCCCGCCCGGCGGAGCGGAACGCGGAGCCGGGTGCTTGATGAAGTAGAGAAACTCTTACCGCGGTGGCTGCTGGCGCTCGGATCGGAACTGGTCGAGCAGGGCGAAGAACAGCTCGATGGGCGGGGTGTTGGTGGTCACAGCTTCGCGTTCGATCTGTGTAGACCAACGCAGAGAGCTCTCAGAACCGTTGCGATTGTTGAGCCAGTCGTCGAAGGGGGAGACCCCGCCCGGTGTCCAGAAGGGGAAGTCCTCTTCGGCGTTATGCACCGTCATGGCCACCCGATAGCCGGTGAGCAGGGAGTCCAGGTGCAGCAGAGAGGCGCCGGGGACCCACATGCCAGGCCGGAGGCGCACCTGGTCCAACAAGTCGAAGACGTTCTCGAACTCATCCTGTGGCTTTGGCGTCATCACGCGGACTTCTCCAAGAACTGCCGGCCATCGTGACTGCGGACGTGCGGGCCCGCGTCATCCAAGGCATCCAGGAGGCGGATCGCGTAGACCTCGGCCATTCGGTCGGTGATCTCCTCCGGCGTCAGCCACTCGACCGCCGTCGACTCGTCCGAGGTCCGCTCGGCGCCGCCCGCGGGCTTACATCGGAAGACGAGAGCGACGATGCCCCGCGTCGTGTTCTTGTAGACCCCAGTCAGCTCGTCCACCTCGACGCGGACGCCGGTCTCTTCCCAGACCTCGCGGACGACGCCCTCCTCCGGGGCCTCTGTAAGTTCGAGGACGCCGCCCGGAAGCTCCCACGTCCCGTTGTCCGCTCGCCGGATCGCCAGGAGACGCCCGTCCTCCCGGACGACCGCCCCCGCCACGGATACGGAGTGCAGTGGCGTTGACTGGCCTTCGCGGGCGCTGTTACTCATGTACAGGAGCATAGGAGAGTGAAGAGGACCGTGGGAACTCCAGTAGGAGGTGGTCGAGCGGTACCTCGGTACGTTCAGATCGCCGATGAGATCGTTCAGCAGATCCGCGAAGGCGTCCTGAAGCCGGGCGACATGGTGCCGAGCGAGTCGGAGCTCGTCGACCGCTACGGCGTCGCCGGCGGGACGATCCGCAAGGCCATGGTGGAGGTCAGGGCGAGCGGCCTGGTCGAGACCCGGCACGGCAAGGGTTCGATCGTGAAGGATCGGCCGCCCGTGCGGCTCCGCTCGTCGGACCGGTTCCGGGCCTCGCACCGCCGCGGGGGCAAGGCCGCGTACCTCGCCGAGTCCGAGCAGTCCGGTGCCACGGCGAAGGTGAGCGTCCTCTACATCGGCCCCATGGAAGCACCGGCCGAGGTCGCCGAGCGTCTGGGCCTCGACGCTGGCACGAAGGTTCTCGCTCGTCGCCGCCTGTACTTCCGGAACGGCACCCCGGTCGAGACGGCCTCCTCCTACCTGCCGTGGGACGTGGTCAAGGACATCCCCGAGCTGTTCGAGGAGAACCCGGGCCCCGGCGGGATCTACGCCCGACTCGAAGACCACGGCCACGTCTTCGCCGAGTTCGTCGAGACGCTCCAGGCCCGGCCGGCCACCAAGGCGGAGGCATCGGAACTTGCGCTGAGCCCTGGCGCTCCTGTGATCCACCTCCTCCGGAACGCGGTCACCGAGGAAGGGCTCGTGGTCGAGGTCTGCGACACCCTCATGGCCGCTGACCAGTTCGTCTTCCAGTACCGCATCCCCGCCACGGACTGACGTCCGCTCAACTTCCAGCAGCCCGCCGCGATTTCTTCTACGCGGCGGGTTGACTCATGTACAGGAGTGCTGCACTCTCCTTCATGGCACTCCTGTACAGGAGTGCACGAGCCAAGCCTCTATAGAGGAGTGTTCCGCTATGCGTCAGATCCCCGTCGACACTTCCACGGCCATGGTGATGGTGGCTCAGCCCCCGACTCCCAAGATCGCGAACCGCCAGACCGGAGAGCTCGCCACCGACCGTGAGACCGGTGCGACCCTGATGACGATCGACGTCATGTTCGTCATGGACGGGAACGCCGAGATCCTGAACCTGACCGTCCCCGAGACGGGCATCTCCGGTGAGCTGACCATGGGCACCCCGGTCGCCCTGACCGGCGTCGTCGCCCGGCCGTGGGAGAACGAGTTCAACGGCCAGAAGCGCCACGGCATCAGCTTCCGCGCGGTGGCCGTCACCTCCCTCACCGCCGCGAAGGCGGCCTAACGATGACCGCCTTAACGGTCGCCGTCGTCCTGGTCGCTGGGATCGCGCTGCTGCTGCGGTGGCAGCGTCCGGCCTGGTACTGGCTGAGCTTCGGCATCGGTCTCGCGATCGTGCGGGTCCTGGTCCGGTACTCGTCCGTGATGGACGCGTGCGGGCTGACCGTCCCACCCTCGCGCTGGCGCCTCACCCTGGCCCGTCTAACCGGACGGCCGATTCCCGAGGCACGTTCCCCCCGGATTCTGCGGCTGCGGCCGACGCGTACGGGGCTGGTTCTTCGGGTGAAGCTCCGCCCGGGCCAGGACGCGTTCGACTTCTCGGCCGCCTCCGACCGCCTACGGCACTCGTTCGTGATGCGGAACGTCACCACCCGCGAGATCCGCTCGGGTGTGGTCGAACTGCGGATGACCGGCTACGACGTCCTCAAGCGCGTACAGATGCCGGCACTGCCCGGCGGCGGGACGATGCGTGTACCGGTCGCTCTGCGGGAGGACGGAGAGGTCTACTACCGCGACTACCGCCAGATCCCACACGCGCTGAACGTCGGCGCCACTCAGTCCGGCAAGTCCGTCTACCAACGAAACCTCGTTGCCGCCCTCGCGCCTCTCGACGTGGCCCTCGTCGGCATCGACTGCAAGCAAGGTGTCGAACTCGCCCCGCTGGCGCGGAGGTTCACGGCCCTGGCCGACAACCCCGACACTGCCGCCGACCTCCTCGACACACTCGTCGGGCACATGCAGGACGTCTATCAGCTCATCCGGCGCGAGCAGAGGCTGAGCGCGGACATCCCGGACGCGGAAATCACCGCCGACATCTGGGACCTCCCCGCCGGCCTCCGCCCGACTCCGATCGTCCTGCTGGTTGATGAGGTCGCCGAGCTCGCGCTCTTCGCCACGAAGGACGAGGAGAAGCGCCGGGACCGGATCATCACCTCACTCGTCCGGCTCTCTCAGCTCGGCCGCGCCGCCGGCATCTACCTGGAGATCTGCGGGCAGCGCTTCGGCTCCGAACTCGGCAAGGGGATCACCATGCTCCGCGCCCAGCTCACAGGCCGCACCGCCCACCGCGTCAACGACGAAACGTCCGCCAACATGGCCTTCGGCGACATCTCCCCGGATGCCGTGCTCGCCACCGTCCAGATCCCCACCGACCGACCCGGCACCGCCGTCGTCGGCGACTCCTCCGGCGGCTGGGTCCGCATCCGCACCGCGCACCTCACCCTGCGGCGGGCCGTGAACATCTGCAACGCCCACGCCAACCGGACCCCGGAACTCCCCGCGCTGGATGCCTTCCGGCCCGTCCTGCCGCCCTTGGCGAAGCCCTCGGCACCCGCCGTCGCGACGGCCCCCGCGACCGCCTGACCGCTCCCGCCCACACGGCCGGCGTGACCGTCTCACGCCACGTCCCTACCCCTCCCTTGCCTGAAGCCGGAAAGGAGGAACCGCGATGCGCCCCACGCTCCGGCCGGACGCCGTCCTCGTGCAAGCCGTGATCGCCGGTGCCCTGTCTTTCGCCCACCTGCACGACCTCGCCCAGGCCGCCGGACAGACCGGATGGAAGGCATGGGCCTACCCGGTCTCCGTCGATCTCCTCCTCGTCGCCGCCTGGAACCGACTCCGGAGCCTCCGGGCCGCAGGCACCTCGGCCCGCTCGGCCTGGACCTGGTTCACCGTGGCCCTGGCCGCGTCCCTCGGCGCGAACGTCGCCACCGCCGGGCTCCTCGACCTCGACGACGTACCGGACTGGCTGCGCATCCTCGTTGCAGGGTGGCCCGCTCTGGCCTTCCTCGGCGGCACGCTCCTCGTCCACGCCCCTGGCCATGCGGCGTCCGACCCGTCCGCTGCCGAGCCGAACAGAGAGCCCGAGCACTCCCCGGCCGTGGAAGCGGTCATCGAGCGGGACGAAGTGGCCGAGCCGCAGCCGGAGCTCGCTTCCGCCCATGCCATCCCCTCCCCGGGGCCGAAGCCTGCCTCGGAAGCCGCCCCGGTGCCGGACGCCGCGCCCGTGTCCGTACCGCCGGCGCTGGTCGCTCACGCCCGCAAGGTCGCCGACGACCACCGCGCCCGCACCGGCTACCCGATCGACGCCGACACCCTGCGCGCCCGCCTCGGCGTCCCACCCCCGCTGGCCACCGCCATCGCCGCCCAACTCGCCTGAAAGGAGAACGCGATGCCCGCCCGCGACCGCTTCCACTCCCTGATGCGGATCGGCCCTGTCCAGATCGGCACCTACCGCGATCGCAACGGCCGCACCAAGTACGCCGCCGTCTGCACCGCCGACCGCTGCGGCTGGTCCGCCGACTACTCCAGCTCCTCCGCCGCCCAGCTCGCCGCCCGCACCCACCGCTGCACCGTTCGCTGACCCGAAGGAGAACCACGTCATGGACGTCCCGCTCTGGCTCGCCCTGATCGTCGTCGGCGGCCTCGGCATCAAGTTGATCCGCCCGCCCTGGTGGCTGGTCGCCGTGATCCTCCTCGGCGGCTACCTCCTGGCCGACAGCGTCCTCGCCCCGCTCATCGACAGCACGATCAAGTAGGGAGACCCGTCATGTTCCGTCCGCGCATCCCGGTCAACCCGCTGCCGACCGGCATCGTCACCCCGCTTGTCCAGTCGACCGACTCGACCTCGATCGAGCCGACGCCCTGCGACCACAACCACGCCCCGGCGCCCGCCCGGGCCACGCCTCGCGTCCAGGTGCCTGCCATCCGCCTCACCCCGACCGGCCTCGTCACCGTCGTCGCCGGCGGCGCCGGACTCGTCCTCCTGGTGGGCACGGTTCTCGTCTCGCTGCTGCTCGCCGTCGCCATCACCGGCGCGTCCGTCGCAGTGAGCGCCGTGGTCGTGCGGCTGCTCGTCCGCGACCTCCAGAAGGGCCGGTGACCGGCATGGACGCCCAGACGATCGCGGCCGCGGGCTTACCGGCCCTGGGCTGGGCCCTGCACGGCGGGCTGCTTCTGCGCCGCCTGACCACCGCTCGCCGCGACCCCCTGACCGGCCTGCACACCCGCGCCGGATGGACCACTCGCGCCGAACACCTGATGACCAAGAACGCGGACGCCCTCGTGCTCCTGGTCGACCTGGACGACTTCAAAGCCGTCAACGACACCCACGGCCACGCCGCCGGAGACGCGGTCCTCATCGCGACCGCCCGCCGCCTGACCGACTGGTGCGGACGCCACGGCATCGCCGCCCGCCTCGGCGGAGACGAGTTCGCCGCCATCGTCACCGACCCCGACCGCACTCCGGGGCTCCTGCCGCTCCGGATCGCCCTGGCCCAGCCGGTCACGCACAACGGCCACGTCCTACGCGTCTCGGCCTCGGTCGGCTACTGCCACCGCACGGACCTCACGGTCCCGATCCTCACCGACGCCCTCTCGGCCGCCGACGCCTCGATGTACGCGGTCAAGGGCCACGGCAGGCGCAACACCCGCTAAGCAGCCCCCGGGACGGCCTCTGTCGCCAAACATCGCCGCCCCGGGCGCCTGAACCCCCTCCAGATCCACCGGACCCGAAAGGGAAAGCTCATGATGCCCCAGACCCCGACCACGCGCGTCTGCTCCCACTGCGACGGCTTCCCCGTCGTCCACATCACCACCGGCACCACCACCGCGGACGGCCAGCGCCAGACGCTCCCCGCCACCTGCCCCGTCTGCCGGAGCCTCGGCCACACCGTCCTGACCACCCTCGTCGGCGCCGGGAAGTGACCCTGTTGAACGACACCGCCCTCACTGCGGCGGGCCTGGACTCGGCCACCCTGGGCGACATGCTCCGGGTGGCCGGGTCCCCCGGCTTCGACCGCTGGAAGGAGCAGATCCAGCGAACCGGTGGCTGCTCCAACCCCGTCCACCTCCAGGGCTGGACCCTCACCCAGGACAAGACCACCGGCGAAATCCTGCACCGCTACTCCACCGACACCGAACCCGGCGGACGGCTCCGGGTCGCCTGCGGCAACCGGCGGGCCTCCCGCTGCCCCGCCTGCGCCTGGACGTACGCCGGAGACACCTTCCACCTCATCCGCGCGGGCCTCGCCGGGGACGACCGCCGTGACATCCCCGCCGCCGTCCGCGACCACCCTCGCGTTTTCCTGACCCTCACCGCGCCGTCCTTCGGCCCCGTCCACAACCGGCCCGGCAACCGCTCCTGCCGCTGCGGCACCCAGCACGCCGAGGACGATCCCGCGCTCGGCACTCCACTCGACCCCGACACGTACGACTACGCCGCCGCCGTCCTGTTCAACAACCACGCCGGGCAGCTCTGGCAGAGGTTCACGAACCGACTCCGCCGCGAGATCGCCGCCTCCGCGGGCCTCTCGCAGCGGGAGTTGAAGGAGGCCGCCCGGATCTCTTACGGGAAGGTGGCCGAGTTCCAGAAGCGTGGCGCCGTCCACTTTCACGCCGTCGTCCGCCTCGACGGCCCGGAAGGCCCCGACAGCCCTCCGCCGTCCTGGGCCACAACCGAGCTGCTGACGAATTCGCTACGGGCTGCTGCCGTGCACGCGTACACCACCGTCGCCGTCCCCGCCGCCGGCGAGCAGCCCGCCCGCCGTCTCCGCTGGGGCACCCAGCTCGACATCCGACCCGTCAAGGCATTCGGCGACGGCTCCGACATCACCGAACAGGCCGTCGCCTCCTACATCGCCAAGTACTCCACCAAGGCAGCCGAGACCACCGGCAGCCTCGACCGCCGCATCGGCAACCGCGAGGCCCTGGTCCTCCTCGGCGTCCCCGGCCACACCCGGCGCCTGGTCGAAGCCTGCTTCGACCTCGACCCGCTCTACCCGGACCGACGCCTCCTTGCCTGGGCCCACATGCTCGGCTTCCGGGGCCACTTCTCCACCAAGTCCCGGCAGTACTCGACCACCTTGGGCGACCTCCGCCAGACCCGCGCCGAGTACCGCGTCGCCCAGGAACGCGCCGCACGGGGGCTGGACGACATCGAGCCGGACACCGTCCTCGTCCTCGCCTCCTGGCAGTACGCCGGCCAGGGCCACAGCTCCGGTGAGGCCGTCCTCGCCGCGTCCATCGCCCGGGACATCGCGCTCAATCGCGAGACCGCTCGCGAAGCCCTGCACGACCACCTCGAAGCCTCCACCGAAGGGAAGTGGTGACCATGTCCACCCGTCTGCTCACCGTCGACCAGGTCGCCGATCTCCTCGGCACCTCAGTCCGGTTCCCCCGGCGCCTGATCGAGGAACGGCGCATCACCTTCGTCAAGGTCGGCCGGCATGTCCGCATCCCGGAGCCCGCCGTGGAGGCGTACATCGAGACCCACACCGTGCAGCCCGTCGCGCGTCGCTTCGGGGCGGTGGCCTGATGGCGAACCGCAAGGGCAGGCGTCGCCGCTTCGGCAGTGTGCGACAGCTCGCGTCCGGCCGCTGGCAGGCGCGCTACCGCGATCCGCTGTCGGGCGAGGTGAAGTCCGCGCCGCACACCTTCGACACCAAGACAGACGCCGACGTCTGGCTGACCACCATCGAGGCGGAGATCGTCCGAGGCAGCTACCAGGCGCCCGACGCGGGCAAGGTCACCTTCGGGCCGTACGCCGACGACTGGCTCAAGCACCGCAAGCTGGAGGACCGCACCCGGGAGCGGAACGAGAGCGTGATCCGGCTGCACATCAAGCCGACCTTCGGCGCCGGGACGTTGGCCGCGATCACCACACCTCGCGTCCGAGCGTGGCGCACCGCCCTGCTGGAAAGCGGCGTAGGTGAGCCGACCGCCGTCAAGGCGTACCAGCTTCTCCGAGCAATCCTGAACACCGCCGTGGACGACGAGCTGATCCGCCGCAACCCGTGCCGCATCAAGGGCGCCGACCGCTACGACGTCCCGGAGCGGCCCGTCCTCACCGTCGCCGAGGTGTACGCGGTGGCCGACGCCATCCAGCCGCACTACCGGGTGCTCATCCTGCTCGCCGCCTTCACCACGCTCCGCTTCGGCGAACTGGCCTCGCTCCGTCGCCGGGACCTCGACCTGAACCGCTGCGTGGTCCTGGTCCGCCGTGCCCAGTCCGAGCTGCAGAACGGCAAGCTGGCCGACAAGGCCCCGAAGTCCGCCGCCGGCGTCCGACCGGTCGCCTTCCCGGCCGAACTCGTCCCCGAGCTCGCGCACCACCTGGAGCGCTTCGCCGGATCCGGGCAGGACGGTCACCTCTTCCAAGGTCCCCGCGGCGGGCTCCTGCGCCGCAGCAACTTCCGGGACGACTGGACGACCGCCCGCACCAAGGCCGGCATCTCCGGGGACGTGCACTTCCACGACCTGCGCCACACCGGGAACACCCTGGCGTCGAGCGCCGGGGCCAGCACGCGTGAGCTGATGACGCGGATGGGGCACAGCACGACCCGGGCCGCGCTGATCTACCAGCACATGACGAGCGACCGTGATCAGCACATCGCGGGGAAGCTCGGCGAGATGATCCGCCAGGCACGGAAGGACAGTGATCCGCCGCCTTCTGGCACGTAAGTGGCACGGCCGCGATCATGCAGAAGGGCCAGCACCGGGGAGATCACCCCGCGAGCTGGCCCTTCTTCTTGAGCCCCCTGTCGGGTTCGAACCGACGACCCCCGCTTTACAAGAGCGGTGCTCTGGCCAGCTGAGCTAAGGAGGCAGCGAGTGCAGTGTAACCAACGCCCCGACCGCCATGGTCGGGAATCTCACCGGCCCGGGACTGCTGACAGATCCCCGCTCGCCAGGTAGCGTCACGGGGAGTTCACCCAGGTGGACTAGACCTCAATCCTTCCTTTACTCGGATCGTCCGGCACGTTCCTGCCGGTGAAGGGACACATCACCATGGCTTCTGTCACGTTCGACAAAGCGACCCGGCTCTACCCGGGTTCCGAAAAGCCCGCCGTCGACCAGCTCGAGATCGAGATCGAGGACGGCGAGTTCCTCGTCCTCGTCGGGCCCTCCGGCTGCGGAAAGTCGACCTCCCTGCGCATGCTCGCCGGGCTCGAGGACGTCAACGGCGGCTCCATCCGCATCGGTGACCGCGACGTCACGCACCTGCCGCCGAAGGACCGGGACATCGCCATGGTGTTCCAGAACTACGCGCTGTACCCGCACATGACCGTCGCCGACAACATGGGCTTCGCCCTCAAGATCGCCGGCGTCAACAAGGCCGAGATCCGCGCCAAGGTCGAAGAGGCCGCGAAGATCCTCGACCTCACCCCGTACCTCGACCGCAAGCCCAAGGCGCTCTCCGGCGGTCAGCGTCAGCGTGTCGCCATGGGGCGCGCCATCGTGCGTGAGCCGCAGGTCTTCCTCATGGACGAGCCGCTGTCGAACCTCGACGCCAAGCTGCGTGTCTCGACCCGTACGCAGATCGCGAGCCTGCAGCGCCGGCTCGGCATCACCACCGTGTACGTCACCCACGACCAGGTCGAGGCCCTCACCATGGGCGACCGCGTGGCCGTGCTCAAGGACGGGCTGCTCCAGCAGGTCGACTCGCCGCGCAACATGTACGACCGGCCGGCCAACCTCTTCGTCGCCGGCTTCATCGGCTCCCCCGCCATGAACCTGGTCGAGGTCCCGATCACCGACGGCGGCGTGAAGTTCGGCAACAGCGTCGTCCCGGTCTCCCGTGACGCGCTGTCCGCCGCCTCCGCCAAGGGCGACACCACCGTCACGGTCGGCATCCGCCCCGAGCACTTCGACGTCTCGGGCGCCACCAGCAAGGAGGGCCTGGCCGTCTCCGTGAACGTCGTCGAGGAGCTCGGCGCCGACGGTTACGTCTACGGCTCCTCCCGCATCGACGGCAAGGACAAGGACCTGGTCGTCCGCGTCGGCGGCCGCGCCGTCCCGGAGAAGGGCTCCACCCTGCACGTCGTGCCGCGCGCGGACGAGCTGCACGTCTTCTCCACCTCGACGGGCGAGCGCCTCACCGACTGACCAGGCACACGCCCGCACCGCCTCCGTACGGCCCCGCGTCTCTCGCAGACGCGGGGCCGTTCGCGTAGGCCCACGCCCATGTCGACAAATACCCCGGCAGACCAGCCAATTCGGACATCGCCCGAGGCCCGGCGTCAACACGGGATTCGAAAAGTCGCCTCGAACCATCCCCCGCGAGAGTGACTAAATGTCGCCATATCTTCACTGACCGCTACGCTCGCCTGCGTGACGCATACTGCCCGCCGTATCGGCCGCTCTCTCGCTCTCGTCCTGCCCGTCGTCCTGGTGCTCTCCGGCACGCTCGCGGTGTCCGCGGTGCCGTGGGCCGGCCAGGCCTCCGGGACCCAGATGCTCACCGCATCCTCCAAGGACGTCTCCGCCCCCGCCAAGTCCCGTGCCCCGCAGGATATTCTGCGCGACCGGCTCCTCGCAGAACTTCAGGAGAAGGACCCCGGGACGGCTCTCACCCACCTCCAGCGCGAGGTCGAGAACCGCCCGTCGCTCGCCAAGCACTGCATGTCCATCGCGCGCGCCCTCGGCCGCGCCGCCGTGCAGTACTACGGCCCCACCCGCGCCCAGTCCTACTCCCGGCCCGTCTGCGACACCTCGTTCGCGACCGGCGTGATGTACGCGAGCTGAGTCCCGAGCCGACTCCCCCGCCGAATTCACGAGCGGACTCACGACACTGAGCGCCCGCATCGCGGGGTACGCATATCGTTCGCGCTATGCATACCTTCCCGACGCAGGCCGTGGTCCTGGCGGGCGGCCAGGGCTCGCGCCTGCGCCCGTACACCGACGACCGCCCCAAGCCGATGGTCGAGATCCCGGGCACCGGGACCCCGATCATCGGCCATCAGCTTTCCTGGCTCGCCGCCGAGGGCGTCACGGACGCCGTCGTGTCCTGCGGCCATCTCGCCGAGGTGCTCCAGGACTGGCTGGCGGGCGCCGACCTGCCGCTGCGCGTGACCACCGTCGTCGAGTCGGAGCCGCTCGGCCGTGGCGGCGGCCTCAAGTACGCCGCCGCGCACCTGCCTGAGCCCGCTCAGCCCTGGTACGCCACCAACGGCGACATCTGGACCCGTTTCTCCCTGCGGGAGATGGCCGCGTTCCACGCGGAGCGGGCCGCCACCGCCACCCTCGCCCTCGCCCGCCCCCGGATCCCGTGGGGCGCCGTCGAGACCGACACCTTCGGGCACATCACCGACTTCATCGAGTCGCCGCCGTCGCCGTACCTCATCAACGCCGGCGTGTACGTCTTCTCCGCCGAGTTCACGACGCTGCTGCCGGACCTGGGCGACCACGAGCGCACCACCTTCCCCCAGTTGGCCAGGGACCGCCGCCTGGCGGGCTTCCCGCTGCCCCAAGGGGCCTACTGGCGGGCGATCGACACGGCGAAGGACCTGACCGAGGCGGCCAAGGAGCTGGCGGCTCAGGCGGCCTGACAGCCCCTCGTACGGCGGTAGGGACTTCAGACGCCGACATGGGGAAGGGCCGCACCCCGCGGGGTGCGGCCCTCCCTTGTCACCGGTGTACGGGTGTCAGCCCAGCAGGCCGCCGATCGGGTTCCGGTTGCCGCCGGTCGAGCCGCCGTCCGTGGAGCCGCCGCCGGTCGAGCCCGAGCCGCCGGACCCGCCGGTCGTGCCGCCCGTGCTGGTCGGGCCCGAGCTGGTGGACGGCGGGGGCGCGGGCCGGGACTCGGCCGGGGTGCGGCTGGTGCCGGTGCCCTGGGTGGCGGTGGGGCGGGTCTCCTCGGTCCGGCCGGTCTCCCGGGCGCTCTCGCGCGGCGAGGCCGTGCTGTCGTCCTCCCGTTCGCCGCTCGCGCCGGTCGTCGCCGACGGCTTGGGCGCGATGGACGCGGAGCGGGACGGGCTCTGCGAGCCGGGCTCCCGCGGGAGCGTACGGCCGGGCAGGTGGTTGATCGGGTCGTCGTTGGGGCCGGGCACGGTGACCATCTCGGTGGACCGTACGGCCCCGCCGAGCATGGAGCCGACGAGCAGCGTGAGGCCGACGACGACGGAGGTGAGGAGCGTGCCGCGGCGCAGGACGCGGCGGCGCAGCTCCCACAGCTCGGAGCGGGGCCCGAGGGTCCGCCAGGCCTCGCCGGCGAGGCGGCCGTCGAGGGAGTAGACGGGGGCGCCGGCGATGATCAGCGGGGACCAGGCGGCGAGGAAGATGATGTCGGGGGCGTCGTAGACCGGGACGGTCTTCCAGCTGACGGTCAGGATCAGCGCGGCGGAGAGCATGGCGCCGATGACGGCGGCGACCCGCTGCCAGAGTCCGAGGACGGTGAGGACGCCGACGACGACCTGGAGGAAGGCGACGGTCAGGCCGGCGCCGACGGGGTGCTGGAGGGCGAAGTCGCGCAGGGGCTCGGCGAGCGCCCACGGGTGCAGCGAGTTGAGCCACTTGACCATGGAGCCGCGCTCGCCGCCGTCGAAGTAGACGGGGTCGCAGAGCTTGCCCATGCCGGCGTAGATGGAGATGAAGCCGAGGAAGACGCGGAGCGGGAGAAGCACCACGCCGAGGTTCATCCGGCGGCCGGGATAGTAGGCGTGCCGGACCGGGTCGGCGCCGTGGCGGTGCGCCCTGGCACGGTCGTCCTCGCCGTCTCCGTCCCCGTCTCCGCTTCCGTACGGCTCGTCGTACGGACCGCCGTAGCGCCCGTCGTACGGCTCCTCGTGCGGCTGGTGGTCGTAGGCGCCTTCGGCGCGCCGCATCGGGGGCAGCAGCGGTACGTCGGAGGGGACGACCGGGGTCGGCATCGTGTCGTCGATGCGCGGGATCGCCTGGGTGGCGCCGGCGTCGAGGGGCGAGAGGTGCGCCGGGGGTTCGAGGGTGGAGACGGAGGACTCCCGTACGGCCTGGAGGAGCCCGGTGGCACCGGGGTCGCCGGGCGCCGACCGTCCGGTCCATACGACGGGGCGGCGGCGCCCCGCGGTCGCGCCCGCGGCGGCTCCGGCGAGGGCGGAGCCGCGGGGGGCGGCGGCGAACTTCGGCTGCTGGGCCGGCGCGAGCCGCACACGGAAGCTGGCGTGGTTCACGATGACCTGCGCGGGGTCGGAATCCACTTTGACCATGCTCAGCGCGGGCTGCTCGTCGAACCCCGGCCGGGGCGTTCTGGTGTCCACACTCATCTAACCGAGTGACGCGGGGTTAGGACACTGCCTTGACGGGCTCGGAATGTC
Organism: Streptomyces sp. NPDC015346; assembly: GCF_043078785.1. Classification (NCBI taxonomy): domain Bacteria; kingdom Bacillati; phylum Actinomycetota; class Actinomycetes; order Kitasatosporales; family Streptomycetaceae; genus Streptomyces; species Streptomyces sp. NPDC015346. The sequence continues at coordinate 751,235 of NZ_JBIBTW010000004.1, forward strand.
CGAGACCCGTCAAGATCGCGTGATAAGGGAAAGGGCCCAGCTCAGCGAGGTGGGCCCTTCTCCTTGTACTGCCGAGGGGTCGGCTCTTCGTACTGCCGAGGGTCAGCGCCTGGTGCGGCGGCGGGCGACCTCGTAGAGGACGATGCCGGCGGCGACGCCGGCGTTCAGCGACTCGGCGCCGCCCGGCATGGAAATGCGGACGCGGTAGTCGCAGGTCTCGCCGACGAGGCGGCCCAGGCCCTTGCCCTCGCTGCCGATGACGATGACGACCGGGCCGTCGAGCGCCTCCAGGTCCTCGACCGTGTGCTCGCCGTCGGCGGCGAGGCCGACGACCGTGAGGCCTTCCTTCTGGAAGCCCTCCAGGGCGCGGGTCAGGTTGGTGACGCGGGAGACGGGCGTACGGGCGGCGGTGCCGGCCGAGGACTTCCAGGCGCCGGCGGTCATGCCGGCCGCGCGGCGCTCGGGGACGACGACGCCGTGGCCGCCGAAGGCGGAGACGGAGCGGACGATCGCGCCGAGGTTGCGGGGGTCGGTGACGCCGTCGAGGGCGACGATCAGCGGGTCCTCGTGGGCGTCGTAGGCGGCGGCCGTGAGGTCCTCGGGGTGGGCGTACTCGTAGGGCGGGACCTGGAGGACGAGGCCCTGGTGGTTGAGCCCGTTGGTCATCCGGTCGAGCTCCTGGCGCGGAGCCTCCATCAGGTTGATGTTGCCCCGGTCGCCGGCGAGCTTGAGGACGTCGCGTACCCGCTCGTCGTTGTCGATGAACTGCTGCACGTAGAGCGTGGTCGCCGGGACGCCGTCGCGCAGGGCCTCGAAGACCGGGTTGCGGCCGACGACCATCTCGGACGTGCCCTTGGGGCCGCCGCGGCGGGGCGCGGGGCGGCGGGCGGCGGCGTGCTTGGCCTGCGCGGCGGCGATGCGGTTCTTCTTGTGACCCTTGCGGGCGGAGGCGGGCGGCGTGGGGCCCTTGCCCTCGAGGCCCTTGCGCCGCTGGCCACCGCTGCCGACCGTCGCGCCCTTCTTGTTGGACGTACGACGGTTCCTGCGCTGGCTGTTCCCGGCCATGACTACCTATTCCTGTCGATCTCCGATCTACCTGTAGCTGTAGATCTCGTACACAAGTCTGTATGTGAAGTGTGCCGCCCGGCTCGCCGAGCGGCACATCCGTGCGGTCTGCCGCGGGAGCTCAGCGGGTGCCGAGCGTCCAGCGGGGGCCGTCCGGGCTGTCCTCGATGGAGAGGCCGGACTGGGTGAGCTGGTCGCGGATCGCGTCCGCCGTCGCCCAGTCCTTGCGCTCGCGCGCCGACTCGCGCTGCTGGAGCACGAGCCGTACGAGTGTGTCGACGACGCCGTGGAGTTCCTCGCCGCGGTCGGTCTCCTCGGCCCAGTGCGGGTCGAGGGGGTCCAGGCCGAGGACGCCGAGCATGGCGCGGACCTCGGCGAGGCGGGCGATGGCGTCGTCCTTGTCGTCGGCGGCGAGGGCCGCGTTGCCCTGCCGGACGGTGGTGTGGATGATCGCGAGCGCCTGCGGGACGCCGAGGTCGTCGTCCATGGCGTCGGCGAAGGCGGGCGGCACCTCGGTGGCGGGCGGGACGGTCTTGCCCGCCTTCTCGGTGACGCGCTGGACGAAGCCCTCGATGCGCGCGAACGCGGACTCGGCCTCGCGCAGGGACTCCTCGCTGTACTCGATCATCGAGCGGTAGTGGGGGGTGCCCAGGTAGTAGCGCAGGACGATGGGGCGCCAGTTCTTCACCATCTCGGAGACGAGCACCGAGTTGCCGAGCGACTTCGACATCTTCTCGCCGCTCATGGTGACCCAGGCGTTGTGCACCCAGTACGAGGCGAAGTCGTCGCCGTAGGCCTTGGCCTGGGCGATCTCGTTCTCGTGGTGGGGGAAGATCAGGTCGAGGCCGCCGCCGTGGATGTCGAAGGCGGAGCCCAGGTACTTGTGGGCCATCGCCGAGCACTCCAGGTGCCAGCCGGGACGGCCGCGGCCCCAGGGCGTCTCCCAGTCGGGCTCGCCGGGCTTGGTCGCCTTCCACATGGCGAAGTCGCGGGGGTCGCGCTTGCCGGTGATGCCCTCCTCGGCGGGCTGGCGCAGGTCGTCGAGGTCCTGGTTGGACAGGGACAGATAGCCCGGGAAGGAGCGCACGTCGAAGTAGACGCTGCCGTCGGCCTCGTAGGCGTGTCCGCGCTCGATGAGGCCGCGCATCATCTCGACCATCTCGGTGACATGGCCGGTGGCGCGGGGCTCGTAGGTGGGCGGGAGGCAACCGAGGGCCTGGTAGCCGGAGTTGAAGGCGCGCTCGTTCTCGTAGCCGATGGACCACCAGGGGCGGCCCTGGTCGGTCGCCTTGGCGATGATCTTGTCATCGATGTCGGTGACGTTCCGGATGAACGTGACGTCGTAGCCGCGGTACTCGAACCAGCGGCGCATGATGTCGAAGTTCAGCCCCGATCGGATGTGGCCGATGTGCGGGGCGGCCTGGACGGTGGCGCCACAGAGGTAGATCGAGACGTGGCCCGGTGTGAGCGGGGTGAAGTCACGGATCTGCCGGGCGCTGGTGTCGTACAGGCGAATGGTCACCACTCCAGGGTAGTGGGCGTGTGGTAGTGCCCCGCGACCGATTCCCGGTCGCGGGGGACTTTTTCACGGGGTGGTACGGACCACGAGGGCGGTGGCGACGGCGGCGAGGCCTTCGGCGCGGCCGGTCAGGCCGAGGCCGTCGGTCGTGGTGCCGGAGACGGAGACGGGCGCGCCGACCGCTTCGCTCAGCGCTTTCTGCGCCTCGTCGCGGCGCTTGCCGACCTTCGGGCGGACGCCGATGACCTGGACGGCGACGTTGCCGATCTCGTATCCCTCGGCCCGGACGATACGGGCGGCCTCGGCGAGCAGGGTGACGCCGGAGGCGCCGGACCACTCAGGTCGGGAGGTGCCGAAGTGGGCGCCGAGGTCGCCGACGCCGGCGGCGGAGAAGAGGGCGTCGCAGGCGGCGTGGGCGGCGACGTCGCCGTCGGAGTGCCCGGCGAGTCCGTAGCCGTCACTGGCGGCCTCGTCCCAGAGGAGGCCGGCGCACCACAGTTCGCGGCCCTTCTCGAAGGCGTGGACGTCGGTGCCGATGCCGACCTGCGGCATCGCCATGGACGTGGGCGTCGCGGGGTGCGGCGTCACGGGGTGCGGCGTCGCGGGGCGGTCAGAAGCCATCGTTGGCCCTCCTGCGGGCGAGTACGGCCTCGGCCAGTACGAGATCGAGCGGGCGGGTCACCTTGAACGCCTCCTCGTGGCCGGGGACGACCACGACCGGCGCGCCGAGGCGTTCGACCATGCCGGCGTCGTCGGTGGCGCCGTCGCCCGTGAGGGCGATGGTGGCGTGCGCGTTGACGAGGGTGTCGTGGTCGAAGCCCTGCGGCGTCTGCACGGCGCGCAGCCGGGAGCGCTCGGGGGTGGCGACGACCTGTTCGGGATCGCCCTTGCGCTCGGCGGGCTCGACCTCCTTGACGGTGTCCGCGAGCGGCAGGGCGGGGACGACGGCCACGGCCCCGTCCCGTACCGCCTCGATCACCGCGTCGACGGTGTCGACCGGGACGAGCGGGCGGGCGGCGTCGTGGACGAGGACGGTCGTGATGCCCTCGGGGAGGGCTTCGAGGCCGAGCCGTACGGACTCCTGGCGGGTCTCCCCGCCGGGGACGACCAGATAGTCCGTGCGCTCGGGCAGCGCGTGGGCGTCGAGGAGGTTCTTGACCTCGCCGGCGCCGTCGGAAGGGGCGACCACGACGACGAGGGAGACGGCGCGGGAGGCCGCCATCGCCCGGACGGCGTGGATGAGCATGGGCGTGCCGTTCAGCGCCCGGAGCGCCTTGGGGGCGCCCGGGCCGAGTCGTACGCCCCGGCCCGCCGCGGGGATCACCGCGGCGGTGCGCGCGGGACGCGTTTCGTCTGTCATCGGTTGCACTCCGGCAGGTTTGTTTCCGCGGCCGACATGGGTATGGCCTCAGCGTGCCGGACGCGACGCCTTGACCGGGCCCTTTCCGTGAACGTCGGTCGGGCGTATCGCGCGGCACAGGGGCACAGGGGATGCGGTCCACGAGGGCACGAAGGGTGGGGTTCGTCGGGTTCGTCGGTGCCACCGCCGTACGGCACGGCGGTTCGCGCACCACAGAGAGCGGGACGCGCGACAGGACACCGGGGTACGGCACCAGGCGCGACTCCGGGGCACAGAGGCGGCTGCGCCGCCGACTGAAGGCCCGGCGGAAGGCGGACATGCCGCAGCGCCCGGCGACAACGCTGTTCATTCACAGCGTGTCAACGGGCACCACGGCATCGCTTCGCATCAGGCGCGAGTCAGGACGCGAGGACCTCGTCGAGAAGGGCCTCGGCCTTGTCCTCGTTCGTGTTCTCCGCGAGGGCCAGCTCGCTCACCAGAATCTGCCGAGCCTTGGCGAGCATGCGCTTCTCGCCTGCGGAAAGACCGCGCTCGCGCTCCCGACGCCACAGGTCGCGGACTACTTCGGCGACCTTGATGACATCGCCGGAGGCGAGCTTCTCGAGATTTGCCTTGTAGCGACGGGACCAGTTCGTCGGCTCTTCGGCGTACGGCGCACGCAGCACCTCGAAGACCCGGTCCAGCCCATCCTGACCGACCACGTCGCGAACACCGACGAACTCCGCATTGTCCGCCGGCACACGAACCGTCAGGTCGCCCTGGGCGACCTTGAGCACCAAGTAGGTCTTGTCCACGCCTTTGATCTGGCGAGTCTCAATGGCCTCGATCAGCGCGGCCCCGTGATGGGGATAGACCACGGTGTCGCCAACCTTGAACGTCATGTGACAGGTACCCCTTCCGTGGCTATCCAGGGTAACACGGATACGGCTTCTTCTGAATGACGTTTTCGCAGGTCAGGGCATATCTCAGGGCTTGACAACAGCAACGCGAACGTGCTGCGGAGGGCTTCTGGAAGGCGGTATTCGCAGGTCGGAGCGGCTGCGCGGACGGAGAGAAACACCCACGTCACACCTGGCGGGAGACCCGAGAAGAAGGACTTATGCCCCGTTTTGTCGAGTTCCAGGCGCGCGTCTTCATGTGCTCCGTTCGAGGATCGATCACCCGTACGGATGCATCTCGGACCGAATCCTGAATTGATCACCGAGCGGGCCGGCGTGCGTTTTTCCGCCGATCGGGCGGCGGAATGCGGGGACGGCCGTCGAATTGATCAAGGCGGTTATGTGAACGGCGGGTCAATGCGTCGCGATCCGGCCATCGCGGCGCTCTCCCCGAGGATCGCACCGGCGGCACCGGTGGCACCGTCGAGTGCCCAGCGAGTGCCCAGGTGGGCGTAGGGGCGGGTCGGGTGCGGGACGGAGAGTGCGGCTCGGTAACCTAAGCGCGTCCATCGTCCGTCCGTACGTCCTAGGAGTTGCCGCCGCCGTGAGCCGCAGCCTTCGACGCGGCGCCCTCGCCGCCTCCGCCCTCGTGATCTCGATCGCCTCGCTGGCCGCCTGTGGCGCGGGCAATGACGCTCAGACGCTCGGCGTGCGGCCGGACAACGCCGCCGTCACGGTGGACGACGTCAAGATCCAGAACGCCGTCGTGATCACCCAGCCGGACGCCGCCGCGCAGGGCCCGGCCGTCGTGTCGGCCACGATCTTCAACAACAGCCGTACGCCGCAGACGCTCGAAGCGATCACCCTGCCGGGCACGAAGGCGAAGGTGGAGCTGAAGGCCGCCGAGGGCAGCGGTCCGATCACCGTGCCCGCGAACGGTTCGGTCATCATCGGCGGCAAGGGCAACGCCACCGCGACGATCGCCAACGGCCACGAGGCCGCGAAGGCCGGCGACGCGCAGGAGGTCGTCTTCAAGCTGAGCCAGACCGGCGAGGTCGAGCTGGAGGCGTTCGTCGTCCCGGCGACCGGCTACTACCAGGACTTCGGCCCGACCGAGATCGTCAAGCCGCCGGCGGCGAGCCCGACGGGCTCCCCGGCCGCGACGCCGACGGGTGAGGCGGGCCACGGCTCGACCCCGTCGGGCGAGGCGAGCCACGCGGCCGGTCACTGACGCGACGCATGAAGGGGCGCCCCACCGGATCACTCCGGTGGGGCGCCCTTCTCGTGTCCGTACGGCTCACCGCACGGCGCTTACGGCTTACGGCTCACCGCATGGGTCTTACGGCTTACGGCTCGAACTTGTAGCCCAGGCCGCGGACCGTCACCAGGTAGCGCGGCGCACCCGGGTCCGGCTCGATCTTGGCGCGCAGGCGCTTGACGTGGACGTCGAGGGTCTTGGTGTCGCCGACGTAGTCCGCGCCCCAGACCCGGTCGATCAGCTGCATACGGGTCAGCACCCGGCCCGCGTTCCGCAGCAGCATCTCCAGGAGGTCGAACTCCTTCAGCGGAAGGTCGACCTTGCCGCCCGAGACGGTGACGACGTGGCGGTCCACGTCCATCCGGACCGGGCCGGCCTCCAGGGCCGCGGGGGTGACCTCCTCCGGCTCGCCGCGGCGGCGCAGGACCGCGCGGATGCGGGCCACCAGCTCCCGCGAGGAGAAGGGCTTGGTCACGTAGTCGTCGGCTCCTATTTCCAGGCCGACGACCTTGTCGATCTCGCTGTCCTTGGCGGTCACCATGATGACCGGGACGTTCGAACGGCCGCGCAGCTGGCGGCAGACCTCGGTGCCGGGCAGGCCGGGCAGCATCAGGTCGAGGAGGACGAGATCCGCTCCGTTGCGCTCGAACTCGTCGAGACCGTCGGGCCCGGTCGCGGCGACCGCGACCTCGAAGCCTTCCTTGCGGAGCATGTACGACAGGGCGTCGCTGAAGGATTCCTCATCCTCGACGACGAGCACTCGGGTCACGGAAGGACCTCCGGGGCAGGGAGCGGTTCGGTCATGAGATCGGGGGTGGGGGAGGCGGGTCGGCTGCGGTCCCGTACGGCGCCCGCCTCGGGCAGCCGCAGGGTGAAGGTGGAGCCCTGACCCTCGGTGCTCCAGACGGTGACCTCCCCGCCGTGCGAGGCGGCCACGTGCTTGACGATGGCCAGGCCCAGGCCCGTACCGCCGGTGGCGCGGGAGCGGGCGGGGTCGACGCGGTAGAAGCGCTCGAAGATGCGCTCCTTGTCCTTGTCGGGGATGCCGATGCCCTGGTCGGTGACGGCTATCTCGATGAGATCGCCGCCGGGCGCGGTGATCTTACGGGCGGCGATGCCGACGCGGGTGCGGGCCGGTGAGTAGTTGACGGCGTTCTCGACGAGGTTGCCGAGAGCGGCGGCGAGCTGGCCGCGGCTGCCCCAGACGAACAGGTCGGGATTGCCTCCGGAGGCCATCGTGATCTGCTTGGTCGAGGCGGTGTGCCGGGACCGGTCGATGGCCTCGGCGACCAGTTCGTCCACCCGTACGGGCTCGGAGTCCTCCAGCGGGTCGTCGTTCTGCACGCGGGAGAGGTCGATGAGCTCCTGTACGAGATTGGTGAGCCGGGTCGCCTCGATCTGCATCCGACCGGCGAAGCGGGTGACCGCCTCGGGGTCGTCCGAGGCGTCCATGACGGCTTCGGAGAGCAGGGAGAGCGCCCCCGTAGGAGTCTTGAGCTCGTGACTCACGTTGGCGACGAAGTCGCGCCGTACCGCTTCGATACGGCGGGCCTCGGTCAGGTCCTCGACCAGGAGCAGCACCAGGCGGGAGCCGAGCGGAGCGACCCGGGCGGAGACCGCGAGGGCCTCGCCGCGTCCCGTACCGCGCCGTGGCAGGTCGAGCTCGACCTGCCGTATCTCTCCGTCGCGGCGGGTGTCGCGGGCCATGTTGAGCATGGGCTCGATGGCCAGCTTCCCGCCGCGGACCAGGCCGAGGGCGTACGCCGCCGAGCTGGCCTTGACCACCGAGTCGCTCTCGTCGAGGACGACCGCGGAGGAGCGCAGTACCGACAGCACGGTGTCGACGCCGGGCGGGAGCACGGGGTCGGTGTGCAGGGAGGTGCGGGTGGGTCGCGCCTGGTCGCGTTCGCTCCAGCGGAACGCCAGCATGGCGATCACGCCGGTGCACACCCCGGCGAGCGCGGCCAATGCGGCGACCGCCGCGTTCACGTCCATGCCATCCAGGTTATGCGGGGTGGCGGACACTCTCCCAGCCGTCCGAGTGGCTGCTCGAACAGTCGTCGCCCAGAGTTCACCGTGGGGACGGTGGTGGTTCATTTGCCCCGTCCGGGAGGACGGGCCGCGTCGCCCAGAGTTCACCAAGGAGAAAGGGTTGATTCATATGGGGTGGAGGCGCCTGACTTCTGGACGGCCGACCGTGGGAGCGTGGGGGTCCGAGCCCCACCCGGACCCCGGACGTTTGTGAGAGAGGGACATCGATGCGGGACGCGTACCACGAGGAACTTGACTCGATCGGCGAGGGCCTGGTCGAGATGGCCCGCCTTGTCGGGTCGGCGGTCGGACGCGCCACGACGGCCATGCTCGACGCCGATCTGAAGCTCGCGGAGAGCGTGATCGCGGCGGACCAGAAGGTCGACGATCTGCAGCACGATCTGGAGGCCCGGGCGATAGCCCTGCTCGCGCGGCAGCAGCCGGTGGCGACGGATCTGCGGATCGTCGTGACCTCGCTCCGTATGAGCGCGGACCTGGAGCGCTCGGGCGACCTGGCTCAGCACGTGGCGAAGCTGGCGCGGCTGCGGTTCCCGGACACCGCGGTGCCCCGGGACCTGCACGCGACGATCCTGGAGATGGGTCAGCTGGCGCAGCGCCTGATGGCGAAGGCGGCGGAGGTCATCATCACCAAGGACGTCGACCTGGCGCTCCAGCTGGAGCAGGACGACGACGAGATGGACCTGCTGCACCGGACGCTCTTCCAGCACCTGATGGACGACCGCTGGAAGCACGGCATCGAGACGGCGGTCGACGTGACGCTGCTGGGCCGGTACTACGAGCGGTTCGCGGACCACGCGGTGTCGGTGGCGAAGCGCGTGGTGTACCTGGTGACGGGTGAGCACGCGGACGAGCTGCAGCACGCGGACGCGCCGGTGGAAGGGGCGTAGGTCGGGGGCGGGCGTTCTTCGCACTTCTGTGCGCCGTTGATGCGCCCGGCGGGGTGGGCATGCAATGGGGAAAGGCGACGTACGCCTTCGAGGGAGGGACTCCATGGCCGAATCCGCCACCACCGACCCCCAGCAGGAGGCGCCGCGCGACGCGGTCTTCCTGCCCGTCCTCGGCGCCTGCGGGTGCGGCTCGGGCTGCGGCTGCGGCTGCCAGTCCGGCGGGCCGTGCCAGTGCGGGGGCTGCTCGGGCTAGGCGAGGTGAGGTGGGCGGGGCCCCGGTGGGGGCCCGCCCATCCTCCATGTCGAGACGCACGCGCCGTAGTCGTACGTCATCCGTCGTACGTCATCCGTCGACGTCATACGTCGAGGAAGGCGACGGTCTGGCCGCCGCTGGTCTCGCCGGTCTCGCGGAAGCCGAGCTTGCGGTAGAAGTCGCCGGGCCCGTCCTCGCCCGGCTCCCACGACACGTACATCAGACTGCCGCCACGACGCCGTATCTCCTCACGGACGGCCTCGACGGCGAAGCGCCCGTATCCGCTGCCCTGCCTGTCGGCCGCGATGTTGAGGCGCCACAGCCCGCTGCGCCGGTCGTCCGGGTCCTTCTCCGGCGCCCACTGGATGTCGATGAAGGCCATCAGGAAGCCGACCAGCTGATCCCCGTCGAAGATCAGCCGCGGCCAGGCGGTGTCCCCGAAGGCGTACGCCTCGGCGAGCGAGGTCGAGACGGGCGCGACGTTCTTCTCCTGATGCGGACGCACGCGCAGCGCGAGCGCGGCGTCGACGTTGGCGGGGGTGATCTTCTCGAGGCGGAGCGATGCAGGCATGGCGCGGAGGCTACCGGCCGCCCGTGATCATCGCCCGCGAATTTCCCCGCCCCCCTGGCCGCCGCCCGGGCAGGGACGCCAGGATGTGTGCGTGCTGACATGGACCCGCCGCCTGATCGCGATCACCGCCGCCTTCGCGGCGATCCCCGCCGTCGCGGGCTGCACCGTTCCCTCCGCCGGAGCGACCGGCATCTCGGTGACGGCAGACGGGCAGCCGCTCGGGGTCATCCTCATGTGCCACGACCACATCGATGGCGCGACCCTCCATCCCGACGACGACGATCCGAAGAGGCTGCACACGGGCCGCTGGAAGCGGGACCAGGCCGTGACCGGGTTCACGACCTGGCCCCTGGCCATGGTTGCCGGCGACGCGGCCGACGGCTGGACCGCCGAGAAACCCATGGGCACGCTGGACCCGAAGCAGACCTACCGCATGTACGGGTGGACCACCGACAACTCCTGGGCCGCCGCGTCCGTCTCCTTCACGACGGCGGACTTGGCGGCCCTGACGCCCGGCCAGGTGCGGTACGAGATCGGCGACACGGTCTCCATCTCCTCGATCGAGGACTTCCGCAGGACGGCCTGCGACCACTTCTGATGACGGGGCCGCCGGCGGCACCAGGGCACGAAGAAGCCCCCTCCCCGCCGAGAACCGGCAGGTCGGGGGCTCTTTCGTGGGTGAAGGCTACTTCTTGCCCTGGTTCTTCACGGCCTCGATGGCCGCCGCCGCCGCTTCCGGGTCCAGGTAGGTGCCGCCCGGGGTGAGGGGCTTGAAGTTCTCGTCGAGTTCGTAGGCGAGGGGGATGCCCGTCGGGATGTTCAGGCCCGCGATGGCCTCGTCCGAGATGCCGTCCAGGTGCTTGACCAGGGCGCGCAGGCTGTTGCCGTGGGCGGCGATCAGGACCGTGCGGCCGGCCAGGAGGTCCGGGACGATGCCGTCGTACCAGTACGGCAGCATCCGCTCGACGACGTCCTTCAGGCACTCCGTCCGGGGGCGCAGCTCCGGCGGGATCGTCGCGTAGCGGGCGTCGTTCGCCTGGGAGAACTCGCTGTCGTCGGCCAGGACCGGCGGCGGGGTGTCGTACGAGCGGCGCCAGAGCATGAACTGCTCCTCGCCGAACTCCGCGAGCGTCTGCGCCTTGTCCTTGCCCTGCAGCGCGCCGTAGTGGCGCTCGTTCAGGCGCCAGGAGCGGTGGACCGGGATCCAGTGGCGCTCGGCGGACTCCAGCGCGAGCTGCGCCGTGCGGATGGCGCGCTTCTGGAGCGAGGTGTGCAGTACGTCGGGGAGCAGGCCGGCGTCCTTCAGCAGCTCACCGCCGCGTACCGCCTCCTTCTCGCCCTTCTCGGTGAGGTTGACGTCCACCCAGCCGGTGAACAGGTTCTTCGCGTTCCACTCGCTCTCGCCGTGGCGGAGGAGGATCAGCTTGTACGGTGCGTCGGCCATGCGTCCGAGCCTAATCCACGCCCGACGCTTGACGCTCCCCGTCAATTCACTGGCGTCCGGCATAAGAGATGCGTAAGTTACGAGCACCGCCAGAGGGACTTACACACGCCAGGGGGACGGCCACCCATGTCCATCGACTCGCTCAGACGATCAGCACGCGCGACCGTCTCCGGTCTCCCCGGCGGCTTCTGGTGGCTCTGGCTCTCGACCCTCGTCAACCGCACCGGCGCCTTCGTCCTCACCTTCCTCTCGCTCTACCTGACCCAGGAGCTCGGACACTCGGCCTGGTACGCCGGGCTCGTCATCGCCCTCCACGGCCTCGGCGGTGTCGCCGGGTCCCCGCTCGGCGGGACGCTCGCCGACAAGTGGGGCCGACGCCCGACCATGGTGACGATGCACCTGATGACGGCCGTCTGCGCCGCCGCCCTCTCCGTGGTCACCACGGCCTGGGGCATCGCCGGCGTCGTCCTGCTGATGGGCGTCTCCATGCAGGCCGTGCGCCCCTCCATCCAGGCCACCATCTCCGACATGGTCCCCGAGCCCGACCGCCGGCGGGCCTTCGCCCTCAACTACTGGGCCCTCAACCTCGGCTTCGCCGTCGCCGCCTTCGGCGGTGGCGCCGCCGTCTTCCTCGGCTACCGCGTCCTCTTCCTCGTCGAGGCCGTCGCGGTCACCCTCTGCGCCCTGATCGTCTTCCTGCGGCTGCCGGAGACCCGCCCCGAGGCCCGCCGGAACCCGGCCGGCGAGGTCGTCGAGAAGGACCGCGTCAGCGTCCTCGACGTCCTGCGCGACGCCCCCTTCCGCACCCTCGTCCTCCTCAACCTTCTCGTCTGCCTCGTCTTCACCGCCCCCTGGGTCGGTCTGCCGCTCTCCATGGCGGAGGCGGGCCTCGAACCGGGCGCGTACGGAGCGGTCATCGCCGTCAACGGTGTCGTCATCGTCGGCTTCCAGCTGCTGGTCAACAAGATGACCGACAAGCGCTCGCCGGCCATGCTGCTCACCGTCTCCTCGCTGCTCTTCGCCCTCGGCACGGGTGCCACCGCGCTGGCCGGCACCCCGCTGGTGTTCGCCGCCACCGTGATCGTGTGGACCATCGGCGAGATGGTCCACGTCCCCACCAACGCCGCCGCCACCGCCAAGCTCGCGCCCGAGCACGCCCGCGGCCGCTACCAGGGCGTGATGGGCATGTCCTGGGCGCTGTCCGGCTTCCTCGCCCCGATCCTCGCGGGCTGGGTCGTCGACGGTCCGGGAACGGACGTGCTGTGGATCGCCTGCGGGGTCATCGGCTGCGTCGCCGCCCTCGGGTACACCACCCGCCTCCGCAAGGCCCTCAACGACGAGCCGGCGGAGAGCGCGCCCGTCGCCCACAAGGCCGTCGCCATCGAGACCGTCGCCGTCGAGCCCGCCGACCACCCCGCCGTCGCCGTCGAGCCCGCCGACCACCCCGCCGTCGCCGTCGAGCCCGCCGACCACCCCGCCGTCGCCGACCACCCCGCCGACCACCCCGCCGCCGAAGGCAGGACCGAGCGCGGCTCGGTCAGCGCCTGAGCGAGCGCTGTGCCTGGTACAGGTTCCGGGGGCGCACCGCCCCCGGGCTCCCGTACGCCTCCACGCGCGCGTGGAGTTCGCCGGTGAAGTCCGGTACGTCGATCTGGTCGAACTCCCGGACCTCGCTGATGCCGACCGTCGCGCTGTACGGGGCGATCGTGTCGATCTTGACCAGGCCCGCCCGCCCGTTGGTGACCGTCACGTTCCAGTGGGTGAAGCGGGCGCCGTACAGCGGGCCCGCCGAGGCGTCGCCGCCGTGCCGGCCGTTGTTCTCGACCGTGATCTCCGTCCGTACGTTGGCGAACGGCATCCCGCGGTGGGTGTCGAAAGTTCCCGCCTCCATCACCCCGCGGCTCCAGACGTTGTGGCTGGACAGGCCCTCCACGTTGATGCCGTGCAGCTGCGTCCCGGCCGGCGCCGGGACCGTACGGGCCGCGATACGGAAGTCCTCCACGAGGTTGTCGTGCGAGCCCTCGCGGCAGAAGTACGGGTGGTGGGCGCCCCGTCCCTCGACGCGCGTGCGGCGCAGGGTGCAGGCGGAGGCGGCGACGAGGCCGAAGCCGTTGTCGACGTGGCGGACGACGACGTCCTCCGCCCAGCAGTCGTAGGCGCACTGGAAGGTGACGCCGTTGTAGCCCTTGTCGAGCAAGTGCGGGGACTGGGGGGTCTCCACGGCTTCGAGCGTGAGGCCCACGACGCCCGAGTCCGTCAGCGGCTCGGCGAGGGTGACGATCCTCGGATCCCACTCCGGGCGGGCGTCGAGCGGCAGCGGGCGCTCGAACGTGACCCGGCGGCCGCGCACCGACGCGATACGGACCGGCCATTCGTAGGGCACGTAGCTCGTCAGCTTCGTCTTGTCGTCCCAGGCGTAGGCCTCCGGGCCCGGGCCGCCGCCCGCCATGTGCTCCAGGAGCGTGTGGTCGGCGTCGTCGGCCAGCCGGAGGAGAACGACCGCCCCCCGACGCAGGGCTGACGGGTCGTCGACCGTCACCGACCAGTCGCCGCGGCGCGCGGGGCGGACGGTGGTCAGCGTCCGCCACTCGTCGCGGCGATTGCCGGTCCAGCCCTCGAAGGGCCACGCGCGGGCGCGGATCGCGGCGACGAGGGAGGCGTGCCGGGCGTGCGGGGCCACCCAGATCAGGCCGCCCGCCCACGACCACGAGGACTTGTCGCCGCCATAGCGCGAGCCGTACGGGCCGATCAGCTCGGTGAGGTGCCGTGTCGCCACCAGCTTCGTACGCCCCGAACCGGCGCCGCGCAGGACGACACCGCTGTGGCCGATGCGGAGGTAATCGTCGATCCGGTACGTCCCCGGCGGCACGACCACCGTGCCGCCGCCCCGCTCCCCCGCCTCCGCGAGGGCCCGATTGATGGCGGGGGCGGAGTCCGCGGAGCCGTCCGGCACGGCCCCATGGGCGAGGACGTTCGCGGCGACGGGCGGGTGGGGCAGCCGGGTCGCACCCCGCCGGGCGCCCGCACGGCCGACGTAGGGGATCTGGGGGTGGGTGTACGGGGAGTCGGCGAACTCCTCCCAGAGGCGGGCGGCGGGTGCCGGAGCGAATCCGGAGGTCGTGGCGGCCACTCCGACCGCCACCGCACCGCCCACGAACTGCCTTCTGCTGATTCCCGTGACCATGAGCCCGCCCCGCCTTTCATGAATGTGAACGACATTCAGATGTGCGACGGCCGCGAGCATGGCACGGCCACGGGAGGTACGGAAGGGGTCGTGCGCGCCTACGGCTTCTGGGTCAGGTGCGTGAACGCGTCGAGGTTCCGCGTCGACTCGCCCCGCGAGACCCGCCACTCGTACTCGCGCTTGATCGCGCTCGCGAAGCCGAGCTCAAGCAGCGTGTTGAAGGAGCCGTCGGCCGCTTCGAGGACCGAGCCGAGCAGCCGGTCCAGCTCCTCCGGGGTGACGGCGGCCAGCGGCAGCTTGCCGGTCAGATAGATGTCCCCGAGGCCGTCGACCGCGTAACTCACGCCGTACAGCTTGAGATTGCGCTCCAGGAGCCAGCGGTGGACGCCCGTCTCGTTCTCGTCGGGGTGGCGGATGACGAACGCGTTGAGCGAGAGGGAGTGGCGGCCCACCCGCAGCGAGAGCGTCGTGAAGAGCTTGCGCGTGCCGGGGAGTTTGACGACGTACGAGCCGGGCTCGGGGGACTCCCACTCCAGCTCGGCGTCCTTGAAGGTGTCCTCGATGATCTGCCGGACACGGGGGGTGACGTCAGCCATGGTGCGAGCGTACGCGACGGCGGTGATCGTGCATCGCGGCCGTGTAGACGTCCGCCGTGCCGGAGGCCGCCGTGTCCCAGCCGAAGGAGCCGGCGTGCCGGGCCGCCGCCGCCCCCATCCGGGCGGAGAGGGCCGGATCGTCCACGAAGCGGGCGAGCGCCCGGGCGTAGTCGGCCGGGTCGTGGCCCTGGACGAGGAAGCCGGTGACGTCGTCCCGTACCGCGACCGGAAGGCCACCGACCGCCGCCGCGACGACCGGGGTGCCGGCCGCCTGCGCCTCGATGGCGACCAGACCGAAGGACTCGCTGTACGAGGGCATGACCAGCACCGACGCGGCGCGGAACCAGTCCGCGAGCCGTTCCTGGCCGACCGGCGGATGGAAGCGGACGACATCCGCGATGCCGAGCCGGGCGGCGAGCTTCTGCAGCCCCTCCGGCTTCGCCAGACCGCTGCCGCTCGGCCCGCCGACGACGGGGACGACCATGCGGGAGCGGAGGGAGGGGTCCCGCTCCAGCAGCAGGGCCGCCGCGCGCAGCAGGATGTCGGGGGCCTTCAGCGGCTGGATACGGCCCGCGAAGACCGGGATGAAGGCGTCGGCGGGCAGCCCGAGGCGGGCCCGCGCGGCGGCGCGGCCGTCCGCCGGGCGGAAGTGGTCCAGGTTCACCCCGGGGTGAACGACGGCGACCTTCGACGGCTCGGCCTCGTAGAAGCGGACGAGCTCGTCGGCCTCCTCCGCGGTGTTGGCGATCAGCCGGTCGGCGGCGCGGACGATCTGGGTCTCGCCGATCACCCGGGCCGCGGGCTCGGGGGTGTCGCCCTCGGCGAGCGCCGCGTTCTTGACCTTCGCCATGGTGTGCATGGCGTGCACGAGCGGGACGCCCCAGCGTTCGGCGGCGAGCCAGCCGACATGGCCGGAGAGCCAGTAGTGGGAGTGGACCAGGTCGTAGTGGCCGGGTCGGTGGCCCGCCCAGGCCCGCATCACGCCGTGCGTGAAGGCGCAGAGCTGGGCCGGCAGCTCCTCCTTGGCCAGGCCCTCGTACGGGCCGGCGTCCACATGCCGTACGAGAACACCCGGGGCGAGCTCGACGGCCGGGGCGAGGCCGCCGGTGGTGGCCCGGGTGAAGATCTCGACCTCGATGTTGATCGCGGCCAGCCGCTTGGCCAGCTCCACTATGTAGACGTTCATGCCGCCCGCGTCGCCGGTGCCCGGCTGGTGGAGGGGCGAGGTGTGGACGCTGAGCATGGCCACCCGGCGCGGGGTCCGGTGACGTCCGGGGAGCCGGAGCCTGGGCGGCGTCGCCAGGGAGCCGGCGAGCCGGGACACGTACTGGCTCACGTCGACGGTCCTTCCGCTCGGAGCGAGGGCATAGCGGGTACGGCGGTGGTGCGGGTACGGCGGTCGTGCGGGTCATGCGGTACGGCGGTCGTGCGGGCACGGTGAACGGGCGGCCTGCGCCCTTTCACGCGGGACAACACCGGAATGACGGCATCCATTTCCGTTTTGCCAATTCATTGCCCACTCCATACGGCGCGTCGCGCCCCCGTACCCTCATCCCATGGCCCCGCGCACCCCTCCCGTCGGGACCCGCCCCGTCGGCACGACGACCCGCGGGACCACCAACCCCAATCGACTGCGCCGCATGGACCGCTGGATCGCCGCCACCCACGGCAGCGCCCTGCGGCGGTCCGACGCGCCCCCGCTCGCCGTCGACCTGGGCTACGGCGCCGCCCCCTGGACCGCCGTCGAGCTGCTCACCAGGCTGCGTACGGCCGACCCGCGCGCCGAGGTCGTCGGCATCGAGATCGAGCCGGCCCGGGTCGCCGCCGCCCGCCCCTACGAGCGGGCGGGCCTCACCTTCCTGCACGGCGGCTTCGAGGTCCCGGTGGCCGGCGAGGTCGCGCTGATCCGGGCCGCGAACGTGCTGCGCCAGTACGACGAGGGCGAGGTCGCCGCGGTGTGGACGCGGCTGTGCGCCCGCCTCGCCCCGGGCGGCCTGCTGGTGGAGGGAACGTGCGACGAGATCGGGCGGCGGCACGTGTGGGTGGCGCTCGACCGCTCCGGGCCCCGGACAGTGACCTTCGCCACCCGGCTCGGCTCGCTGGAGCGCCCGTCCGACCTCGCCGAGCGGCTGCCGAAGGCGCTGATCCACCGCAATGTGCCGGGCGAGCCGGTGCACGCGTTCCTGCGGGACTTCGACCGGGCGTGGGCGGCGGCGGCTCCGTACGCCTCGCTCGGCGCGCGCCAGCGCTGGATCCGGGCGGTACGCGATCTGGCGACGGACTGGCCACTGACGGACGGGAACCGGCGCTGGCGGCAGGGCGAGGTGACGGTCCGCTGGGAGGCACTGGCCCCCCGCTGACGGTCCTGCCTTTCCCCAACTGCCGGTGGATTCCCTGCGCTCGGGAACGCGGATTCCCGGCGCTCGGGAACGCACCCGGCGTATCGCTCGTCCCCTGTGAGGGGTACCGGCCCGACAGGCCCCGGTTTCCCCTGTCGCTTTCACGTTTCGCATGGCACTATCGCCAAGGTCACCAGTAAGTTACTGACGGTAAATCAGGTCAGATCCATGACATGCCGGTGCGGACTGTCCGAGGGGGAGCTTGTGAACCGACGCCGCTGTGCCACCGCCGCGATCATCGTGGTCTGCGCCCTGACGGTGCTCGCCTCACCCGTACTCGCCGGGACGGCCATGGCCGCGCCCCTTCCGCCCGCGCCCCCCACGCTGCCGAAGAAGAGCCTCGAAGAGGTCCGCAAGGAGATAGACGGCCTGTACCGGCAGGCCGCCGTCGCCACCGACGCGTACAACCTCGCCGAGGAGCAGACCAAGGAGCAGTCGGCCGAGATCGTGCGGCTGGCCCAGATGGTCGTGGCCGGCCGCGAGAAGATCGACCGGCTCAAGGCGCAGGCGGGCGCGGCGGCCCGCGCCCAGTACCGCAACGGCGGTCTGCCCGACGACGCCCAGTTCGTCCTCACCAACGACCCGCAGCTCTTCCTGGACAACGCAGGCCGGCTGCAGGAGGGCCAGAAGGCCACCAAGGACCTCCTCGCCGAGATGACCCGTACGCAGGCGGAGTTGACGGTCTACGCGAAGGACGCCGGCACCAACTGGACCAAGTTGGAGGCCAACCGCGTCAAGCAGGCCAAGGCGAAGAAGGACATCAACGACAAGATCGCCGCGGCCAGGAAGCTCGAGTCCGAGCTGGCGGCCGAGGAGCGGGCGCGGCTGCTGAGGCTGGAGGAGCAGGAGCGGTACGAGGCGCAGACCGCCTGGCTGGGCACCGGCGTCCTCAAGGGCCTCGACGGCACGGCGACCGCGCGGGGCAAGCGCGCGGTGGAGTTCGCCACGGCGCAGATCGGCAAGCCGTACGTCTGGGGCGCGGAGGGACCGGGCTCGTTCGACTGCTCGGGGCTGACGCAGAGCGCCTGGGGCGCGGCGGGGCGCGCCATCCCCCGCACGTCGCAGGAGCAGTGGCGACTGCTGCCGCGGGTGGACATCAAGGACATGCGTCCGGGCGACCTGATCGTCTACTACAAGGACGCGAGCCACATCGGGATGTACATCGGCGACGGCGCGATGGTGCACGCACCGCGCCCAGGCCGGAACGTGACGATCGCGGGGGCGGGCTCGATGGAGATCCTCGGAGTCGTACGGCCGGAGTGACCCACCCCGCTGACGGCCGGAGTGACCGACCCCGCCGACGGCTGGAGTGACCCCGCTCACGGCCGGCACGACGCCCGTCGCGGGAGGGCCGGCGTGATGTTCGTCATGGCCCGGCAGGCAACATCCTCCCCATGCGCGGCATATGCCAACTCCTCCGCACCGCCCATGTCGTGATCACCATTCCGTTGCCCGGCGGGGTGACGCTATGGTCCCCGTCTGGCGGGACGTCGTTCGTCGCCCTGCCGCGCCCTCGGGGGGAGGGAAGGAAACCAGGACCGATGCCCGTACCCGTACCGCGCCAGAGAATCGTCTCTGCGGCGGCGCCCGGCGCTGCCACCGCCGTGAGCGCCGCGACGGCGGCGACCGCCGCGACTGCCGCGACCGCGACAGGCACCGATCTCACCCTGCTCGTCGTCGAGGACGACCCGGCAGGTGCCCTCGCCGTACCCGAAATGCTCGACGCGGACGGCACGCGCGTCCGGATCCGTACCGCCCGCAACCTCACCGAGGCGGAGCGGCTGCTCACCGACGACGTGCACTGCGTCCTGGTCGACCTGGCCCTGCCCGGGCCCCGGGCCGCCGGTGACGACCCGCTGGCGCCGCTGCGGCACGTGCTGCGGCTCGCCCCGCACCACGCCGTCCTGGCGCTCGCGGCCTCGGCCGACGCGGAGCTGGCGGCGGAGGCGGTACGGGTCGGGGCACAGGACCACCTCTTCCGCGAGGAGCTCGACGGCCGGCTGCTGAGCCGGGCGATCCGGTACGCGGTCGAGCGCAAGCGGGCCGACGCGGTCCAGGTGAAGCTGACCGAGTCACGGCTGCGGGCGCAGGAGAACGCCCGGCTGGAACGCGGTCTGCTCCCCACCCCGCTCCTGGAGGGCTCCGACCTGCGGTTCGCGGCCCGCTACCGCCCCGGCCGCTCGCGCGCGCTGCTCGGCGGCGACTTCTACGACACGGTCCGCACCCCCGACGGCACGGTCCACGCGATGATCGGCGACGTCTGCGGCCACGGCCCGGACGAGGCGGCGCTGGGCGTCGAGCTGCGGATCGCGTGGCGGGCGCTGACCTTCGCCGGCCTGTGCGGGGACGAACTGCTCTCGACGTTGCAGCAGGTCCTGGAGCACGAGCGGGAGAGCGAGGAGATCTTCGCGACGCTCTGCACGGTCGACATCGCCCCGGACGGGCGCCGGGCGGGCCTCTGCCTGGCCGGACACCCCTCGCCGCTGATCGCCCGGCACGGCACGGCGGCGCGGCTGCTGCCGTACGAGGACGGCGGCCCGGCCCTCGGCCTGCTGCCGCGCGCCCGCTGGCCGCGGCGCCAGGTGGAGCTCGGCGGCTCGTGGAGCCTGCTGATGTACACGGACGGGCTCATCGAGGGCCGCTCGGCAGGTCCGGGCTCGCCGCGGCTCGGCCAGGACGGGATGGTCGAGATGATCAACCGGCAGCTGGCCGAGGGCCTGCGGGGCGAGGAGCTCCTGGAGGCGGCGGTGACGGAGGTCCGGTCGCTGAACGGCGGGGAGCTGACGGACGACGTGGCGGTCCTGGCACTGGAAAGGGCCCGGGGTTGACTCCCCCGGGCCCTCATCCGCTCGCTCGCTCAGCGCTTACCGCTTCTCGCTCGCCCTCCCGTACCGCCCACGCGTGACCGCGGGCGCCTCACCGGCCGCCGTTGTAGGGGCCGTACGGTCCGTCGCTGCTGGAGCCGCCGCCGCGACGACCGCCGCCACCGCCGGAGACCTGACGGATGGCAGGCCGGACGTCGACCATGAAGACGATGGCCGCGATGAGCCCCGCGATCTGCAGGAAGAGCATCGGCAGCAGCAGATTCAGGGCCAGGTTGATGCCCAGCAGGATCAGCCAGAACTTCTTGGTCTGCTTGTCGGCCGCGCGATAGGCGTCCTCGCGCGCCATGGCCGCGAAGACCAGCGCGGTGACGGCGAAGCCGATGAAGACCAGGCCGATCACCAGCCAGATGATGGAGTCGAATCCGTCGCGCAGCATGTCTGAACCGCCTCGTGAGTGGATGGAGCGCCTCGCGGTCAAGGTACCCGGTACAACGCACCGGGCACCTTGATTAGTGCCTCCGGTTACTTCTCGGTGGCGGAGGCGGGCTTCTTGGCGGCGGGCTTGCGGGCCGACGCCGACGCCTTGCGGGAGCCCGGCGCCTCGTCGTCGGCCTCGGCCTTCTTCTCGTCCGCGGCCTTCGGCGCCGGCTCGGGCTCGACGACGACGGCGATCTCGGTGAGCTCCTCGGCGGCCTCACCGCGCCACGCCCTGACGGCCTCCTCGCCGTGCGCGGCGACCTCCTCGTACTTCTCGCGCGCCTTGACCGCGTACTCGGCGGCCACGCCGACGCTGCGCAGGGCCAGGTCCTGGGCGGTCTCGCCGAGCTTCTTCAGGTCCGTGTCGAGGCTGCCCACGACCTCGGCGAGCTTCGACTGCACGGTGGCCTGCGCCACCTTGGCCCGGTCGCTGACCTTCTCCTGGACGACCTTGGGGTCCGTCTTGCGCACGGCGTCGATCCGGGCGGGCGCCTCGGCGGCGATCTGCTCGATCAGGCCGGGGACCTTCTTCGCCTGCTGGACGGCGAGGTCGGCGGTGCCGGCCGCGAAGTACAGGGGGGTACGCAGTTCTTCGATCATGGCCATGGGTGTGGTCCTCCCGGATGTGTACGTACTAGCTCGAGGGTCGTTCGGCATCGGAGGCGTTGTCGGTCGAAGGATCGGCCGAAGGATCAGCCGAAGGGTCGGCCGAAGGATCGCTCGAAGCGTCGGCGGCTTCGTCGGTAAGAGGGGCGTCGGGGGCGTCGGCCGCGTCCGGAGCGGACTCGGCGGCGTTCTCCTTGCGGAAGGAGTCGTAGATCTGGAGCAGCACCTGCTTCTGCCGCTCGTTGATCGAGGGATCGGCCAGGATGACGGCCCGCGTCTCCAGCTCGTCCCGCTCCTTCTCGTCGAGGATCCCGGCCCGCACGTACAGCGTCTCGGCGGAGATCCGCAGAGCCTTGGCGACCTGCTGCAGCACCTCGGCGCTGGGCTTGCGCAGGCCGCGCTCGATCTGACTCAGGTACGGATTGGACACTCCGGCGGCTTCGGCGAGCTGCCGCAGCGACAGCTGCGCGGTGCGCCGCTGGTCGCGGAGGTACTCGCCAAGATTGCCGACGTTGAGCGATGCCATGCCTCGACGATGCCACGGCGCGCTAACTATTGCAAGCACCTGCTTGCAATAGTGTCGCGGCGACCGGCCGAGGACAGTCGTCCACTTCCTGATAATCCGCGACGGATCGACTTTCGTTACCCTGGGCTCCATGACAGCCATGGCACCCACGCGCACCGAACCGGACCTGTCCTTTCTCCTGGACCACACCAGCCACGTGTTGCGGACCCAGATGAGCGCGCGGCTCGCGGAGATCGGGCTCACCCCGCGCATGCACTGCGTCCTCGTCCACGCCCTGGAGGAGGAGCGGACGCAGGCGCAGCTCGCCGAGATCGGCGACATGGACAAGACCACGATGGTGGTGACCGTGGACGCCCTGGAGAAGGCCGGTCTTGCCGAGCGGCGACCGTCGAGCACCGACCGGCGGGCGCGGATCATCGCCGTGACGGACGAGGGGGCGAAGGTCGCCATGGAGAGCCAGAAGATCGTCGACAGCGTCCACGAGAGCGCCCTGGCCTCCCTGCCCGACGACGAGCGCGAGGTGCTGCTGCGGGCGTTGAACCGCCTGGTCACGGGCCATCTGGAGACGCCGGTGGAGGGAGCGAGGCCGGCCAGGCGAGCGCGCCAGAAGGGGTGAGGGCCCCGGGCGGCCCCGCGCCTCTCGATCCGTAAAAGATAGTCTGCAACAAAACTATCTGCTACGGTCTCTCATGTTGCCTCCAGACGACAGGAGAGACCGCGATGTCTTCCACATCCGCCCACGCCCACGGCCCCCTCGCCGGGGCCCCCTCGCCCGAAGCCCCCTCCCGTTCCCGCTGGCTCGCCCTCGGCGTCCTGGCCACCGGGATGCTGATGACGATCCTCGACGGCAGCATCGTCACCGTCGCCATGCCGGCCATCCAGAGCGACCTCGGCTTCACCCCGGTCGGACTGAGCTGGATCGTCAACGCCTACCTCATCGCCTTCGGCTCCCTGCTCCTCCTCGCCGGCCGCCTCGGCGACCTGATCGGCCGCAAGCGGATGTTCCTGGCGGGCACGGCGGTGTTCACCGCCGCCTCGCTCCTGGCCGGCGTCGCCACCTCCCCCGGCGTCCTGATCGCCGCCCGCTTCCTCCAGGGCGTCGGCAGCGCGATGGCCTCGGCCGTGAGCCTCGGCATCCTCGTCACGCTCTTCACCGCACCCCGCGAACGGGCCAAGGCCATCGCCGTGTTCAGCTTCACCGGCGCGGCCGGAGCCTCCATCGGGCAGGTCCTCGGCGGGGTCCTGACCGACGTCCTCACCTGGAACTGGATCTTCTTCATCAACCTGCCGATCGGCGCCGCGACCCTGCTCGTCGCGCTCTCCGCCCTCCCCGGCGACCGCGGCCTCGGCCTGAAGGCCGGCGCCGACGTCGTCGGCGCGCTGCTCGTCACCTCCGGCCTGATGCTCGGCATCTACGCCGTCGTCAAGATCGAGGAGTACGGAGCCGGTTCGGCCCACACCCTGGGCCTCGGCGGCCTCGCGCTCGCCCTCCTCGCGGGCTTCGTCGTCCGCCAGGCGACGGCCCGTAACCCGCTCATGCCGCTGCGGATCCTCCGCTCGCGGAGCGTGGCCGGCGCGAACCTGGTCCAGATGCTGATGGTCGCCGCGCTCTTCTCCTTCCAGATCCTCGTCGCGCTCTACCTCCAGAAGGTGCTCGGTTACGGCGCCGCCAGGACCGGCCTCGCGATGCTGCCGGCCGCCGCCGTCATCGGAGCCGTCTCCCTGGGCGTCTCGGCCCGTCTCAACGCCCGCTTCGGGGAGCGCAATGTCCTCCTGACGGGCCTCGTCCTCCTCGTCGGGGTCCTCGGACTGCTGACCCGGGTGCCCGTGAACGCCTCGTACGTCACCGACCTGCTGCCCGTCATGCTCCTCGCCGCCGGCTTCGGTCTCGCACTCCCGGCCCTGACCTCGCTCGGCATGTCCGGCGCGAAGGAGGAGGACGCGGGCCTCGCCTCAGGGCTCTTCAACACCACCCAGCAGATCGGCATGGCCCTCGGCATCGCGGTCCTCTCCACGCTGGCCGCCTCCCGCACCGAGACCCTCACCGCGGCCGGCGTCCCCGCGGCCGAGGCCCTGACCGGCGGCTACCGCCTGGCCTTCGCCGTCGGCGCCGGCCTCCTCCTCGCCGCCCTGGCCGTCGCCTTCACGATGCCGCGCCGCACGGAGCCACGCACCGCCGACCCGCGCCGCAACCAGCCGCGCCCCGCCGAACCGCGCCCCACCGAGCCGCGCGTGAGCCAGACGCCCACCAGCACCACCGCCATCCCCACCACCACCCGCGCCGTCAGCGGCTCGTCGAGGACCAGCGCTCCCAGTGTCACCGAGACCACCGGCAGCAGGTAGCCGACCGTCGCCGCGCTGGTCGGGCCCTCCTCCGCGATCATCCGGTAGTTGAGGTGGAAGGTCAGACCGGTCGCGAAGATCCCGAGGACGACGACCGCGAGCACCCCCGTCCACGTCCAGGCCCCAGCGGCCGGGTGAGGCCCGCTCAGGGCGGGCACGGCCAGCACCGGGACGCTCAGGGCGGTCGCCGTCAGCATCTGCGCGGCGGAGAGCGCGAGGGGCGCGGTGCCGCTTCCGGTGAGGCGGCGCGCCATGTACGCGAAGGCCACCGCGTAGCTCGCGCCCGCCGCGAGCAGGGCGAGGGCGCCCCCGCTCAGCAGGCCGGAGCCCTCGCTCCAGGGCGCGAAGATCAGCAGGACGCCGGTGAAGCCGAGGAGCAGGCCGCCGAGCCGGGCGGCGCTCAGCGGCCGGTCCGTCCCGAGGCCGAGGCCGAGGAGCAGGGACCAGAGGGGAGTGGTGGCGTTCAGGACACCCGCCACCCCGCTGTCCACCGTCCGCTCGCCGATGCCGAACAACAGGAACGGCAGGGCGTTGCAGAAGAAGGCGGCGACGGCCAGCCGCCCCCAGGTGCGCCGGTCACCGAGCCCCGGCAGCCGCTGCCCCGCCCCGTACGCCAGCGCCAGCAGCACCCCCGCCCCGAGCAGACAGCGCAGGAAAGTGATCCAGCCGGGGGTGAGGCCGTGGTCGAGCGCGATCTTGATCCACAGGAAGCCGGAGCCCCAGAGCAGGGCCAGGAGGCCCATCCGTGTCGCCGAAGCCGTCGCTGAACGTTCCTTCGGAGCCGTCGCCGATGCCATGGCCCCACCGTCCCCGACCCCTCACGACAGGACAAGCGAAGAATCGTGCATCCAGCGTTAAGCTGTACTACATGCTGGACGTGAGACGCATGCAGGTGCTCCGGGCCGTCGTCACCAGCGGCTCGGTCACCGCGGCCGCCGCGAACCTCGGCTACACCCCCTCCGCGGTGAGCCAGCAGATCGCCGCCCTGGAGAAGGAGGCCGGCATCGAGCTGCTCGAACGCTTCGGCCGGGGCGTGCGCCCGACCGCCGCCGGCCGGCTGCTCACCGAGCACGCCGCCCTGATCGGCCGCCAGGTCGCCGAGGCGGAGACGGCGCTGGCCGATCTGCGGGCGGGCCGCACCGGCCGGGTCGCGATCCGCTACTTCCCCACCGCGGGGGCCGATCTCGTCGCCCCCGCCCTGGCCCGCTTCCGTACCGAACACCCCGGTGTACGCGTCGACCTGAGGATCGCCGACGCGGAAGGCGCCCGGGACGAGGAGGCGGACCTCACGCTCGTGGTCGGCCCCCGGAACGCGCCCGTCGACGGCCTACGCCTCGTCCACCTCGTCGACGACCCCTACCGCGCCGTCCTCCCCAGGAGCCACCCGCTCGCCGACCGCCGGGTCCTGGACCTGACCGAGCTCGCCGACGAGCCGTGGGTGGGCAGCGAGCGCCCCGGCCCCTGCCTCGACGCCGTCCTGGAGGCGTGCGCGGCGGCCGGGTTCACGCCGGACATCGCGGTGGAGTGCGAGGAGTACGCCACGGCGCAGGGTTTCGTCGCGGCCGGGCTCGGCATCAGCCTGATCCCCCTGATGGGGCTGGGCAGCCGCCACCCGAACGTGATCGTCCGCCGGGTGCGCGGCCCGGAGCCGGTCCGCTCGATCCACGCGGCGGTACGGGAGTCCTCCCTGGCCCTGCCTGCCGTACGGGCGCTCCTGACCGCCCTTCAGGAGGCGTGAGCACACGAGATCCCGAGCTCCCGAAGCCCGTCCCGCAGACCGCGGAAGGCGCGCTCGGCCGCCGCGACCGCCTCCGGGTGAACGGCGTCGGCTGCCTCTCCCGCCGCCATGCGGCGGGCGTTCTCCTCGGCGAGGATCCGCGTGACGGCGACGATCTGGCCGGCGGCGAGCCGCGCCATCAGCGGGGCGCCGCCGAGTTCGGCGGCCAGCGCCGCCTCCGACCCGCGCTGATGTCCGTACAGCCGGGCGGCGAGGGCGGGGGTGCCGTAGAGCAGCCGCTGGAAGGCGAGGACGGCCGGGTGGTCGCAGAGGCCGGTCACCGGGTCGCGGCGCGCCAGGCCTTCCAGGAAGTGGGCGCGCAGGGCGTCGAGCGGCGCGACGCCGCCTCGGCGGGCGGCGGCGACGGTCCTGGCCGCCTCGTCCTCGTGGTCGGCGAACCGGTGGAGCGCGAGGTCCTCCTTGGCGGGGAAGTAGCGGAACAGGGTCGGCTTGGAGACGTCGGCGGCGGCGGCGATCTCGGCGACGGAGACGGCGTCGAAGCCCTTCTCCAGGAAGAGGCCGATGGCGGTCTCGGAGATCAGCTCACGGGTCCGCCGCTTCTTCCGCTCCCGAAGGCCCAGTTCTCCGGGCACTTCGCCGCCCGCCCCACGCGCCCCGCTCACATCGCGACCGCCGCCCGCCCCACGCGCCCCGCTCACTTCGCGGCCTCCACCAGCGGTGCGATGCCGTCGAGGATCCGCTCCAGGCCGAAGCGGAATTCGTGGTCCGGCTCGTCCTGCGCGTCCATCACGCCCGAGTCCAGCATCCGCGCCACCGCCGGGAAGCGCTCCGGGTCGGCCAGGCGCCGCAGGGTGTGGCCGTAGCGGGAGAGGACCTCCTCCGGAGCGTCGCCGCTCGCGGCGATCACGGCGGCGAGATCGGCCATCATCAGGGCCTCGTTGCGGACGAACCCGCCGAGCAGCATCACCACCGACACCTTCGTGCCCTCGTCGAGGCCGCTGTCCGCGAGGGCGACCATGGCCCACTCCCACCAGGCGACCGTGTTCGGGGTCGCGGGCGGGCCCGAGAGCGGGGCGCGGAGCATCCAGAGGTTGCGGTGGTAGACCTCGCGCATCGCCCCGGCCCACTGCTCCAGGGCCTCGCGCCAGTCGGTGCCGGGCTCGGGTAGCGGCGGGGGCGGGCCCGTGGCCACGTCCTGCATCAGGATGTACAGCTCGCGCTTCGCGCCCACGTAGCGGTAGAGGGACATGGTGGAGACACCGAGCTCCTTGGCGATCCGCCCCATGGAGACGGCGTCCAGCCCTTCGGCCGCGGCGACGCGCACGGCCGTGTCGACGATGCGGTCGAGGGTGAGGCCGGGCTTGGGCCCCTTGGAGGGGCGTTCCCGCAGCCCCCAGGCGGCCTCGACGCTCGCCGGCAGGAAGCCCCCGCCACCACCCTCCCGCTTGTCAGCCTTGTCGCCCTTGCCGTCCGCCATGAGTCGCCG
Source organism: Streptomyces sp. NPDC015346 (assembly GCF_043078785.1). Lineage (NCBI taxonomy): Bacteria > Bacillati > Actinomycetota > Actinomycetes > Kitasatosporales > Streptomycetaceae > Streptomyces > Streptomyces sp. NPDC015346. Next base: position 778,702 of record NZ_JBIBTW010000004.1, read on the forward strand.
CCTCCACACCTCGCCCTTGACGCCCATCCTAGTAATGCGTAACCCTTACGCAGTAACGCGTATACCATACGCAGTACCGCCGATGTCTGCCCAAGGCCAAGGCCACGCCCAAGGAGCGCACCCATGCCACCCGCCGTCGAAACCACTGGCCTGCGCAAGGCCTACGGGGACCTCCCCGTCCTCGACTCCCTCGACCTCCGCGTCGAAGAGGGCACCGTCTTCGCCCTCCTCGGCCCCAACGGCGCCGGAAAGACCACCACCGTCCGCGTCCTCGCCACCCTCACCCGCCCCGACGCCGGCCACGCGCGCGTGGCCGGGTACGACGTCGTCGCCGAACGGTCCCGGGTCCGCCGCGCCATCACCCTCACAGGACAGTTCGCCGCCGTCGACGAGATGCAGACCGGTGCCGAGAACCTGCGCATGACCGCCCGGCTCTCCGGCCTCTCCCGCCCGGCCGCCGGCCGGCGCGCCGCCGAACTCCTGGAGCGCTTCGGCCTCGCCGACGCCGGCGGGCGCCTGGTCAAGACGTACTCGGGAGGCATGCGCCGACGCCTCGACCTTGCGGCCGGCCTGGTCCGCGACCCTGGCGAAACGGCCGTCGTCTTCCTCGACGAACCGACCACCGGACTCGACCCGCGCAGCCGCCAGGAGCTCTGGGGAATCGTCCGCGACCTCTCCGACAGCGGTACGACCGTCTTCCTCACCACCCAGTACCTGGAGGAAGCCGACCGGCTCGCCGACCGCGTCGCCGTCATGGACCACGGCCGGATCCTCGCCGAGGGCACGGCCCAGGAGCTCAAGTCCCGCGTCGCCGGCCACCGCCTCGACCTCGTCCTGCGCGACCGCGAGAGCTATCTGCGGCTCGCCGGCCGGGCCGTCCACCACTCCCCCGAGTCCCTCACCCTCGGCATCCCGACCGACGGCAGCGCCCGCGAGGTCCGCGCCCTGCTCGACACCCTCGACCCCGACCGCACCGACGTCGTCCGCTTCACCCTCCACACGGCGACGCTCGACGACGTCTTCCTCACCCTCACCGCCGCGAAGGAGCCCAGCCATGTCTGACACCCGCGCCGCGACCGGCGCCCTCACCGTGACGGGCACGATGGCAGGCCGCGGCATCCGCCTCAGCCGCCGCAACATCGACGCCGTCATCACCTCGATGATGCTGCCGGTCATGCTGATGCTGATCTTCGTCTACTTCTTCGGCGGCGCCATCGACACCGGCACGCGGTACGTGACGTACGTCGTCCCCGGCGTCCTCCTCCTCTGCGCCGGATTCGGCTCGGCGAGCACCGCCGTCTCCGTCAGCGAGGACATGAAGGGCGGGATCATCGACCGCTTCCGCACGCTCGACGTCGGCGGGACACCGATCCTCGCCGGTCACGTCGGCGCCAGCGTGGCCCGTAACCTCCTCGCCACCGCGCTCGTGTTCGGGGTCGCCTTCCTCATCGGCTTCCGCCCCTCGGCCACCGCTTTCGGGTGGCTCGCCGCGCTCGGACTGCTCGTCGCCTTCATCACGGCGATCTCCTGGCTCGCGGCGGCGGTCGGGCTGCTCACCCGAAGCCCCGAGGCGGCCGGCGGGGCGACCTTCTTCATGATGTTCCTGCCCTACCCGAGCAGCGCGTTCGTACCGATCGACACCATGCCCGGCTGGCTGCACGGCTTCGCCCAGCACCAGCCGGTCACCCCGGTGATCGAGTCGCTGCGCGGACTCCTCCTCGACCAGCCCGTCGGCAGCACGCCGTGGATCGCCCTGGCCTGGTGCGCGGGCATCCTCGCGGTGGCGCTGGCCGCCTCGGGCGGCCTCTTCTCCCGGCGTACGAAGTAGGGCTCGGGACTCACTCGGGACTCAGAAGACGTCGGGGCACCAGGGCCGGCGGGAGGTCCGCAGCAGGACGTCCGCGCGGGCCGCTGCGCCCGGGGTGACCTCCTCGATCCGGCCGAGCGCGGCCAGCCGCACCGCCGACTCGTCCCCCAGCGACAGCGTGCCCAACTCGCCGATGTCGAAGGCGAGATCGGCGGGCTCGGTGGTACGGGAGCAGGTGGCGCCCTCCGGAGAGGCGTCGAGCCGGTAGCGACCGCCGGCCAGACCGGCGGCGTCCCGCAGATCCAGGACGAGCGTGCCGGATCCGGCGTACGTACGGCCCTCCAGCACCTTGGCCACGTCCAGGACCCGCACCCAGAGCATGTCCGCCTGCGTGGTGACACGGGCGGCGCGCGGGTCGGGGAGCAGCAGCGGCAGCAGGTCGTCGGGCGCGCGCATGCCGGACTTGACCGAGGTGACCCAGTCGATCGAGCAGAGGAAGAGCCACAGCGCCCGCTCGGCGGCCGGGGTGACCGCGATCAGGTCCTTGACCGTGGCCGTGTTCAGCGGCTGCTTGCCGTCCTCCCACTTGTCGTCGCAGGTGTAGGAGACATAACCCTGGGGCTGGTCGGCCTCGTCGCGGTAGACGGCGTAGAAGGGCTCGGTCCAGGGGCCGCTGTGGTGGGAGCGTCCCGTGAGGACGTCCCAGCGGCGGGCGTCCCGCTCGACCATCCCGGCCAGGACCCCGCCGAGCCGACGGTGCAGCTCGGGGGCGACCTTGCGGATCTCCTCGGCGTCGGCGAAGTCGATCCGGCCGCCGTCCTCGGGGCGACCGGAACGGCGCGGGTCCAGACCGGCGCGGCGGACGTCGACGGTCCACTCCGTGGTCCAGGTCGCGGGGCCGAAGCCGAACCGGCCGTAGATCGGATACTCGGCGGCGATGAGGGTGGCGACGGCGTCGCCCCGCTCCTTCGCGGCGGCGAGGTCGCGGGCCATCATCCGGCTGAGCAGACCGCGCCGGCGGTGGGTCGCGGAGACCGTGACCGCGCTGACGGCGTCGGCGACGAGCGTGCCGCCGCCGACCGCGGTCAACTCCTGGGTGAACGACCGGAAGGTGGCGACGATCCGGCCACCCTCGAAGACGCCGAGCGCCCGGGAGAAGTCGACGTGCGGCCGCCGGTCCGCGACCTCCTCGTCCGTCACGACGGGCGGATTGAGGAACCCGGCGTAGAACGCCCGCAGCCAGTCGGGGTACTCGGACTCGGCGACGGTACGCACCTCAAGGCTCATCCTCCGAGGCTATGCCGGACGTCAGGCCCCCCGCACCCGGCTTTTTCCGGCCATGACCCCAGCCCTCCAGGTCAGCAGGTCCTGCAGGTCACCCGGTCCCGCAGGTCACCCGGTCCCTTCAGGTCAGCAGGTCGTCCACCTGCGCCTCGCCCTCGCGGTAACGGCGGGCGATCTCCGCGCTGCAGTCGTCGGCCGTCCGCTGGAGCTGCTGCCGACGGCGCGAGACCTGCTGTTCGTACCCCGCGAGGCGGCCCATCGCCGTGTGGAGCTCGTCGTCCGTCCGCGCGCCGAGGTCCGACAGCTCGACCTCCGACAGCATCTCCGTCGCGAGCCGCCGGTACTCCTCGCTGCGCGGCGTCGACAGCGTCACGTGCCGCGCCGAGGTCCGCAGCCGCGACGGAGCGTCCGCGAGGATCTCCGAGAGCCGGTCGAGAACCGGCGTCTCCGGATCCGTCCGCCGGGCCAGCTCGGCCCGCAGGATGTCGATCCGGCCCTGCAGCATCCGCCGTACGTAGCTGAGGTCCGCCTCGTCGCCCTGCGCGTCGCGGCGCAGCGCGCGCAACTCCGGGAGCCGCAGGGCCGCGATGTCCGGCTGTGGTCGCTCCGGCAGCGCCGCCTCGCCCGACCGCTGCAGGGGTGGACGTACCGCCGCGCCGACACTGCTCAGCGGTACGGGACCGGACGGCGTCTGCCCGGCGCCAGGTGCACTCATGTGAATCGTCCCCTCGACCGGTGCGGAACCGCACCGCCTCCAGGCATGGTGCCACTCCCACACGTGCGCGTGCAGGTGCTCTGCACCCGTTCGGCCCCAGTTGAGTCGGTCTGTAGGTTGGTCCGTATGCGAGCAGTGGTACAGCGGGTGGACGGCGCGAGCGTCGTCGTCGCGGGAGAGACCGTCGGCGAGATCGTCGGCGAAGGACTGTGTGTGCTGGTGGGAGTCACCCACGAGGACACGCCGGAGAAGGCGGCCCAGCTGGCCAGAAAGCTCTGGTCCGTCCGCATTCTGGAGGGTGAGAAATCCTGTTCGGACATCAATGCGCCCTTGTTGGTGATTTCTCAGTTCACCCTCTACGGGGACGCCCGCAAGGGCCGCCGGCCCACCTGGAACGCCGCCGCGCCCGGCCCGGTCGCCGAACCGCTCGTCGACGAGGTGGTGACCCAGCTGCGGGCGCTGGGCGCGCGCGTGGAAACGGGCCGGTTCGGAGCGGAGATGCGCGTCTCGCTCACGAATCACGGCCCGTTCACGATCCTCGTTGAGGTGTGATCGCGGTGGGGGTCTGAAAGCCCTCCCCGCGCGCGCCGCTACGGCTCGACGATCGTCTCCTGCGCCGCCGCCGTCTCCCCGGCGAGCAGCTCCGCGTCCACCGGCAGGTTCCGCTTCACCATCGCCAGCGCGATCGGCCCGAGCTCGTGGTGGCGGCCGGAGGTGGTGATGAAGCCGAGCTGGCGGCCCTCGGCGCCGTCCGCCGCGAGCCGGATCGGGGTGCCGTGGCCCGGCAGATGGACCTCGCTGCCGTCCAGGTGCAGGAAGACGAGCCGCCGGGGCGGCTTCCCCAGGTTCTGGACGCGGGCGACGGTCTCCTGCCCGCGGTAGCAGCCCTTCTGCAGATGCACCGCGCTGCCGATCCACCCCAGCTCGTGCGGGATGGTCCGGTGGTCGGTCTCGAAACCGACCCGCGGCCGGTGCGCCTCGATCCGCAGCGCCTCGTACGCGAGGACGCCCGCGACAGGGCCGTGGGAGGCCGCGAAGGACTCCAGGTCGGCCCGGGGCAGGAACAGGTCGCGGCCGTGCGGGGTCTCCCGTACCACCACACCCTCGGGCACCTCGGCGATGGAACCGGCCGGCAGGTGGACGAGGGCGATGTCGTCCGTACGGTCGGCGACCTCGACCCGGTAGAAGAACTTCATCGACTCCAGGTACGCGATCAGCTCACCCTGCGTACCGGGCTCGACGTGCGCCCAGACCGTCTCGCCGTCGTCGACGAGATACAGGGCGTGCTCGATGTGCCCGTTCGCGGAGAGGATCAGGGCCTCGGTCGCCTGACCGGCCGGGAGCTCGCTCACGTGCTGGGTGAGCAGCAGGTGCAGCCAGCTCAGCCGGTCGTCACCGGAGACGGTCACGACTCCGCGGTGCGAGAGGTCGACGAAGCCGTTGCCCGCGGCGAGGGAGCGCTGCTCGCGGAAGAGCTCGCCGTAGTGCGCGGCGACGCCTTCGTCACGACCCTCGGCGGGGACGGCGCCGGGCAGGGACAGCAGGGGGCTGTGCGGTGATCGCTGCATGCCGTAAGCCTACGACTCGGCGGCGGCGGCCTTGCGGGAGCAGTCCTCGCACCGGCCGAAGATCGCGAAATGCTTCATGTCCGTCTCGAAACCGAAGGTCTCGCGGAGCTTCCCGGTGAACTCGGCGGCGATGTCGACGTCCGCCTCGATGACGTTCGTACAGTCCCGGCAGACCAGGTGCAGATGGTGGTGCCGGTCGGCGAGGTGGTACGTCGGGGCTCCGTGGCCCAGATGGGCGTGGCTGACCAGGCCGAGCTCCTCCAGGAGCTCCAGGGTCCGGTAGACCGTCGAGATGTTCACGCCGGAGGCGGTCTTGCGGACCTCGACGAGGATGTCGTCGGGGGTCGCGTGCTCGAGCGTGTCCACCGCCTCCAGGACGAGCTGACGCTGAGGCGTCAGCCGGTAGCCGCGCTGCCGCAGGTCGCTTTTCCAGTCGGTGCTCACCACGCCCCCCAGTGTAGGAGGGCGTGGCGGAAAACCGAGGGGCCGAGGGCCCGAAGGCCTCCAGGGGCCTGCTCGACCTACTTGACCTGCTTGACCTACTTGAAGAAGGCGATGCCGTCGTCGGGCAGGTCACCGAGGCCGCGCGCCATCTCCGCGACCTCCTCCGGCGTGACGACCTTCTTCAGGTGCGCCGACATGTACGGCCGCAGCGGGACCTCGGGGGTGGCCTTCTCGCCCACCCACATCAGGTCGCCCTTGACGTAGCCGTACAGCCGCTTGCCACCGCTGTACGGCCCGGAGGCGGCGGTGCGCGCGACGGCGTCGGTCACGAGGTCGATCTGCGGCTTCTTGTCGGCGAGCTCGCCGTACCAGATCTCCACGATGCCCTGGTCGCGGACCATGACGATCTCGACCTTGCGGTCCTTGTCGATCCGCCAGTAGCCGCTCTCGCTCTCCAGCGGACGGATCTGCTTGCCCTCGTCGTCCAGGACCCAGGAGCGCGAGACGTACTCGATGAAGTCACGGCCGTCGTGGGTGAAGGTCACGGACTGGCCGAAGTTGCACTTCTCGGCACCGGGGAAGTCGGAGACGCCCGCGCCTTCCCACGTGCCGAGGAGGAACGCGAGGGGGACGAGGTCCGGATTGAGGTCGGACGGGATCTCGATCATGGCAGCTCTTGGCGATCTGTTGGGGGGTGGTTAACGCTGGCCCTGGTACAGCTTCTTCACGGTCAGACCGGCGAAGGCGAGCACGCCGACGCAGACCAGAATCAGCAGAGCTTCGAAGAAAACGATCACTGGGTGCTCCTCGAATGAGCGTGAAGGCAGAACGGGCCGGTCCCCAGCTTAGTCGGCGGGGGTCCGGCCCTGTCTGTGAGGTGGGTCAACGCGTCGGCTAGCCCAGGAGCTGGTTCTGGAGGGTGACCGTCTGCTGGAACGGGACCAGGAGCGCCTCCCCCTTGCGGGACTGGGTGACCACCGCGACCGTGTCACCGGCCTGGATGTACGCCCAGCGGCTCTGCTCGGCCCCCGCGGGCTTCTCCACGAAGGCGTACAGGGCGGTGTACGGCACGTCGACCGCGCCTGCCAGGCTGCTCTCCATGTCGACGCCGTCCACCCCGTTCAGGAGCGCGCCGTCGACCGAGCCGGCCTTCAGGCCGTCGTCCTTGAAGGCCTCGGCGAAGGCCACCGAGTTGAACCGGAGCAGATGGATACGGGTCGTCGTGCCGTCCGGCGTCGTCCAGCCGCGGGCGGCGACGTGGCGCAGCGCGGAGTCGGCCAGGGCCTCCTTCAGCGCCGGCCGGTCGTCCTGCCGGTACAGCGAGAGGAACCGGTCCAGGGAGACCCAGCCGCCGTTCAGCTTCGGGTCCACGGTGGCGCCGGCCGGGGCGGGCAGGAGCAGTGCGCGCAGGTCGGCGTGGTGGATCTCCCCGTCGTTGCCCCGCGAGAAGGGGCGCGGGGAGCCCTGCGGCAGGGCCGGGAGGCTGAGCTTGGGGTACGCCCAGCGGCCGTCGTGCTCGGTCGCGAGACCGGGCACGTCGGTGCGCTCCATGGACGTGATCCCGGCCGCGGTCCCGACCCCGGCCCCACCGCACACCGCCACGGCGACGGTCCACCGGGCGACGGCCCACAGGACCCGCCGGGAGCGCTTGGGCCCGGGGGCGGAGGTGACGGGGGCCTCTGAGGCCTGAGGGGCTTCAGGGAGCGTCGTCGTGTCCGTCTGCTCACTCATACGTACTCCCCCGGCGACGTGATGTGGTCCAGCTGCTTCTTCACGATCTCCGCCACCACGGCCTCCTCGAACGGCTTGGTGCCCCAGGCGGTGACCGTGACGGAGACACCGGCGTCGTACGCCGAGCAGACCATCCCTGCCAGCTGGTCCTCCTGCTCCTCCTTGTCGAGGTCCGGGTCCTGCGGAACCATGAAGCAGGCGGAGTTCTTGTGCCCGCCGATCTTCGGCCCCTTCGGGAAGTCCAGAAGACCGGACAGCTCCTTCCGGAGCTCGAACATCTCGCGGATCCGCTTCTTGTCCTTCATCTGCGTGAGATGCACCGTCACGACGAGATCCTCGTCGACCGACTGGAAGGAGCGGACGGCGAAGCCCTGGACGCCGAGGCGGTCGACCCGCTTCTCGTAGTCGCGGCGCTTCTTGCCGGAAAGCCCCTTGCCCTCCTCCTTGAGGAGGGCGGCGGCGGCCTTCGCGTCGAGCTCCCCGTCGTTCCCGTACGTCTCGACGTCGGGGCCGAGTTCGAAGCCGTACGGAGCCGGCAGCAGCAGCTTGCTGAGCGGTGCCGAGGCCTTGCCCCGGGTCGCGCCGAGTACCGCCGGGTCCTCGCCGCCGCGCTGCGTCGCCTCCTGCTCCTCCCAGACGACCGTGGGTGCCGAACGGTCCGCGGCGTTGACGGTGACCCCGGTGTACGTCAGGCCACCGCCGACCGCGCCGAGGACGAGCGCAGCGGGCAGGACCACGGTCAGCAGGGTGCGACGGCGCCGCGGCTTCGTCGGCCCGTCCGCCGGGACGGTCGCGGCGAACACGCCGGTCCCGTCGGTCTCGTCGGTCATGTTCTTCCGGTCCTCGCTCACAGGCGCCCCAACTGTCGCTCGGCCACCGAGGAGATGTCCTTCGCGGAGATTTTCTTCGTGTCGTGCATGAAGATCTCCACGGCGATGTCGCCCCGGTAGAGGTAGGCCCGCGCCTGGTAGTGGTCGAGGTAGCCCGGCTTCTGCCGCACGGGGAAGACGTAATAACGGCCGTTGGTGGAGCCCTTGACCGGCTCGCCCTCGCTCCGGGCGTAGTCCTCCTGGGGCATGTAGTCCATCTGGTCCTCGACGTGGTCCTGTGCGCTGAGCAGATCGCTGGAGCGGTACTGGACGAGCCGGATCTCCGTCGTCCGGTACGCGCCGGTCTTCCACGAGGTGGTCGCCACGCGCCGGAACCCATTGCCCAGCTGGTAACTCAGCGCCCTGTCGGGGTGGTCGTATTCGTCGGCGTACGCCGCCAGCGACATCCAGCCGTCGGCGTCCGCGAACTCCGCCTTCTTCGCCCCGGCCGGCTTGGGAAGCAGCAGTTTGCGCAGGTCCCCGTCCGTCTTGACCTTGCGGTCCTCGGCGGCGCTCAGCGGCTTCGGCTCCTGTCCCTTGGGCAGCGGGCTCGGGTACGGCAGATCGACCTGGTTGAGGGCCGGCAGCGGCGTCGGCGCGCGTTCGGCCTGGATGCCGTAGCCCACCGCCGTACCGCCCACGACGCCGAACACGGCGGCGACGGCGATCAGCCCGACCGTACGGCCGATCCGCCGTCGCGGCTTCGGCGCCGACGGTGATATCGGATATTGGATACTTTCTTCACTGCTCAAAAGTCCCCCCACGAGACCTGGAGGCGAGGATTCCGTCATCCACGCACCCCACTGACCCGTGAGTGATGCATGAGGTTGCGGAACTCCGCATTACAGTTCGGTATATGGCGAAGAAGCTCGTGATCAAGGTGACCGCCGGGGCCGACGCCCCCGAACGCTGCTCCCAGGCCTTCACCGTGGCCGCCGTCGCCGTGGCCAGCGGGGTCGAGGTCTCGCTCTGGCTGACCGGCGAGTCCTCCTGGTTCGCGCTCCCGGGGCGCGCCGCCGAGTTCGAACTGCCGCACGCGGCCCCGCTGCCGGACCTGATCGACTCGATCCTGGCGGCCGGCCGCATCACGCTCTGCACGCAGTGCGCGGCGCGCCGGGAGATCACGGAGCAGGACGTCCTGAAGGGCGTACGCATCGCGGGCGCCCAGGTCTTCGTCCAGGAGGCCATGTCCGAGGGCACCCAGGCCCTGGTCTACTGACCCGACACACCTGGCCGACGCGGCCCCGGCGGCTCAACGCTCCGGGCGCTTCTTGCCGTCGAGCTCGTCCCACCACTCGTCGGACGTCGGATCGCCCGAGGGGTCGTCCCACCACCGGTCGTCGGGCCCCCGCCGGTTCGCGATCATCGCGGCGACCGGCGGGATGAGCATGGCGACGACACACATCCCGATCGCCACCGGCATCGAGAACAACCGCACGACGGCCCAGGCGCCCACGAAGAGAACCAAACAGACGCCCATCATCCAGAAATACACATGCCGCCGCCGCGCGTACATACCTCAAGCGTATGCCCGCACCCCTGACCCTGGAATGGCGTCCAACCGTCCCTCACACGCCGAGTGTCAGGGGATCCTGAACCCAGGCCCCCACACCGGCGGGCCGCTCCGAACGGTCCTGAGCGGCCTGGACCAGGGTCACCTTCCGTCGGCGGGGCGCATCACGTACGCCGTCCTCCGGAGGGTCGCCGGTCCTCGGTGCGCGGCCGAAGCGGGGCCTGCTGCACTGCACGGGCGGGCGATGGGTCTCCGTACCAGCCGGGTCGCGCGCGACACGCGCAAGCCCAGCCTCTTCCGTCTGCCTGCGGGATACGGACTTCTCTGCCCTGCGCCGCGCGCCCAGCCCCTGACCGCGCCGCCCGATCACGACGGCCGAGGCCTCATGACGGGACGTCTTCACACGTGTCGTACTCGTACTCCGCAGCCAGTGCTGCGCACCCCACCGACTGGTGTACGCCGGGTCCACCACGATCACTACGAGCCCTGCCCGGTGCGCCATCACGACGAGCCGGGACATGAACCCCGCCACTGGCATCCCCGCCACGACCGCACGGAATCTCCTGCCCAGCAACCCTGCCCACCCGCACTGCTCCCGCCCGGTGTCGAAGGCCAGGCCCTCGACCACGAGCGCCGTCGCACCATGCCCCTGGGCATGACGGATCAGAGCACTGCATGCCTGCCGTACCTGGGCGTCACGACGGGACGTCGAGCCGCTGTAGTCGACATCCACCCGGCCTGGGCGACCGACCGGGTTCCCATGGACGTCCAGCCGCCACACCGCCAGGTGATCGGCGTTGTGGTCGACGCCCAGCACCCCGCCGGCCAGAGCCGCGCTGATCACCGCGGAGTCATCCGCGCCTCGGTGGAGGAGGGCACGCGTAGGAGTGAACGACGCCACCAGGTAGCACCGCCCGGCATCGAAACGAACCGTGTACCCCACCGCACGGTTCGCCGAGACCTGTGACCTCCACTCGACAGCCCGGTACGCGAATCTGCACCGGGCGTCCAGCGTGTAGCGGCCGAAACGATCGCAGTGCTCCTGGTGGCGCTCCCTGATCACCGGTGGAAGCTTGATCACCACGACTCCGTCGGGGCTGACGCCCAGCGACTGGTTGCCGTACGTCTTCCCGGCCTCGCCATCGGCCTCGATACGGGTCCGCGCCTCCCACCAACGCGCCCGCCACTCGTCGAGCGTGCGCTGCGACTGGTCCAGGTGCAGCCGATTACGGAGAAGACCTTTGCCGCCGCGCACCACGTGGACTCGTCCTGCGGCGATGTCCGCGGACACCTGAGCCGCACGTGCCCGAAGCCCCTGAAGGCGCCTCTGCTTGGCCGCACGCACCACCTGCGACGGGTACCCCTTGACCCGGGAGACCGCGTCACGCTCCCCGACCAGCACAACCAGCCGGGCCTCGATCGCCGCGATCTCGGCGCGAAGACTCCTCAAGTGATCCGCCTGCGCACGCCGGGCCAGCTGCCACTGGTCGTTCGACCGGCGTGTGATCGTGCCGGCCCAACGGGAGGAACTGAGCGCTGTCAGCTCACGCTTGCGGCGGGCGAAGTCGGCCGTCGTGTGCCGAGTCCCGAGCGCCACGCGCTCGGCCAGGTCGCGCGCCGCGAGCCGGGACAAGTACTCCGCCAGCTCGCGCAGGATCAGCTCGTCACGGTCCGAGAGGCGCAACCGTGTCCGCACGGTGATCGCCCCCGTCGGCTCGACCAACCGAGGAGGGGCCAGCACCCTCAGCCCCGACGCCGAACGTTCGACCACACCCCACCTCCGATCACCAGCCCGTCGAACAGGCCAACGAGCCGGGCGAGCGAAGGTCACACAGTCGGCCGAATCTTCATATGGAGGGAGAGAGACCGAAGGGCCGCACCTCGGCTTCTGGCTTGTGGGCGTCCAACCCCCCAGAAAGGTGCGGCCCTTCGGCCGTTCAGTGGTGCGGTGCGGGCCGCGGGGTCACACCGCGATGGCGACCTCCGCCAGGCCGCCCTTCTGGGCGACGACCTTGCGGTCGGCGGTGCCGCCGGGGACCAGGGCGCGGACGGTCCAGGTGCCCTCGGCCGCGTAGAAGCGGAACTGGCCGGTGGCGGAGGTGGGGACCTCCGCGGTGAACTCGCCGGTCGAGTCCAGGAGGCGGACGTAACCGGTGACGGGCTCGCCGTCCTTGGTCACGAAGCCCTGGATGGTGGTCTCACCGGGCTTGATCGTCGAGGCGTCGGGGCCGCCGGGCTGCGCTCCACACATGATGTTCTGTCCTTAACGTCGAGGGGTCCGGAGGAGGGGAGGTCCGGGGCCGGTCTTACTTGTTGGCGCCGAGCTCGATCGGCACGCCGACGAGGGAGCCGTACTCGGTCCACGAGCCGTCGTAGTTCTTGACGTTCTCGACGCCGAGCAGCTCGTGCAGCACGAACCAGGTCAGCGCGGAGCGCTCACCGATGCGGCAGTAGGCGATGGTGTCCTTCGCCAGGTCGACCTGCTCGGCCTCGTAGAGGGCCTTGAGCTCGTCGTCCGACTTGAAGGTGCCGTCGTCGTTGGCGTTCTTCGACCACGGGATGTTGCGGGCGCTCGGCACGTGGCCGGGGCGCTGCGACTGCTCCTGCGGGAGGTGGGCCGGGGCGAGCAGCTTGCCGGAGAACTCGTCGGGCGAGCGGACGTCGACCAGGTTCTCGGTGTTGATCGCCTTGACGACGTCGTCGCGGAACGCGCGGATCGCGGTGTTCTGCGGCTGCGCCTTGTAGGACGTGGCGGGGCGGTTCGGGACCTCGGAGCCGTCGACCAGGTCGCGGGAGTCGAGCTCCCACTTCTTGCGGCCGCCGTCGAGGAGCTTGACGTCCTGGTGGCCGTAGAGCTTGAAGTACCAGTAGGCGTAGGAGGCGAACCAGTTGTTGTTGCCGCCGTAGAGGACCACGGTGGTGTCGTTCGCGATGCCCTTGGCCGAGAGGAGCTTCTCGAAGCCCTCCTGGTCGATGAAGTCGCGGCGGACCGGGTCCTGCAGGTCCTGGGTCCAGTCGATCCGGATCGCGTTGCGGATGTGGTTCTTCTCGTAGGCCGAGGTGTCCTCGTCGACCTCGACGATGGCGACCTTCGGGTCGTCGATGTGGGCCTCGACCCAGTCGGCGTCTACCAGGACGTCGCTGCGGCTCATGCTGTTCTCCTCCGGGGCAGTGTTCGGCGGTGTGGCGCAAGGTGGTGCGAGAGGTGCGGGTACGCGTCATCGCGTGCGTACGGCTACACGGGGTGGCCCCGACCGCGTCGGTCGAAGGGCCTGGGAATGCGGGCCTCGAGGGTTCCGCTCAGACGGAGCGACAGAGCATGGCGGCGACGCGGCACAGGTCTACTGCCCGCCGCTTCGTGAGATCCGCCTGTCGCTTCATGCCCACGATCGTAGGGACGGACAGGCGGCCGTGTCACCGGTGTGTCGTATTTTGAGACGCGATCGTCCGAGATGTGGGACGCGATCACTCGGAAGGGTGGCTCCGGCCGCCTCCGCACCCGCCCGCCGCGGTGCCGCATCTACGGACCGGACGGCGGCGTCTCACCATGTGGCGAGGGGCTGATTCTCAGCCGGACAGGACGACGTCCTCGCCGGTCACCGCGATGGCGACGCCGTCCTCGCGGGCCTCGACCTTCTCCAGCTTCATGCCCGCCGGCAGGCCGCCGATCCGCCGGTCGAAGTCGGTGCGCTGCCGGACCAGCCGCTCCACCCCGGGGATGCCCTCGCCGGGCACCTCGTCGGCCCGTACCCGGATCGTGTGCCCGTCGACGAGGGTCACCGTCGACAGGACGCTGCGGGTGACCGTGCGCCCCAGGATCCGGATGCCGCCGGTGACCTTCACCTTGCCGTCGCCGCCGTAGGCGATCCGCACGTCGCGCTCGGCGGCCGCGGTGAGGTCCGCGTACGAGATGAGCGCGGTGCCGTCGGCCGTGGCCGCCCGGGCGCCGGTGTTGTCGCCGTTCACGGTCACGTCGTGGAGGGTGGCGGACATCTCGCTGATCCGGATCTTCCGCTTGCCGGCGGTGGCCTCGACACCGGTCAGCACCACGTCGACCTCGTCGAACCGCTTGTCCATGAACTGGGTCAGGAAAGGGAAGCCCTTGATGTCGACGTCCGTCGAGCCGGCCCGGGCGGGGCCGAGCCGGACGCGGTCGGCGGCCTCCGACTCCGCGTAGCCGACCGCGAGACGGTCGGCTCCCACGAAGATTCCGCCGAGCACGACAGCCACGATCAGCAGTATGCGCAGTGCTCGCATGGCCCGCACGCCCCCCATAAGTCTCCGGCCCCCCGACACCAAGATCGACGTGTCGGAGGGCCGGTTGGTTCCCGTCGGGTCCCGCGGCGCGGTCAGCCGAGCGCGCGGCCCAGGAGGTAGACGGCGGGCGCGGCGGCGGCCAGCGGCAGCGCGACGCCGGCCGTCATGTGCACGAACGTCGACGGATAGTCGTAGCTCGCGACCCGCAGTCCGACCAGCGCGCACACACCGGCCGCGAGGCCGAGCAGCGCTCCGGAGGCGCCCAGGCCGGTGACTCCGCCGGCCGCGATCCCCGCGCCCGCGGCGGCCAGCAGCGCGACGACGAGGGAGGCCGGGCCCGGCAGCGGGAGCGCGCGGGCCAGGACGGTGGCGGCGACCGCGAGCCCGCCGACGACCACGGCGTCCGGGTCGGCGCCGAGGTGCCCGGCGGCCACGATCGCCAGGGCCGCGGAGGCGACGGTGGCCATCAGGCCGTACATGCGCTCGTCCGGGTCGGCGTGGCTGCGGAGCTGGAGGACGAGGGTGAGCAGCACCCAGACGCCGAGGGTGCCGATGATCGCGGCGGGCGCGTTCGCGCGGCCGGCGGCGAGCAGGGCGATGTCGGCGGTGACTCCGCCGGCGAAGGCGAGGGCGATGCCCTGGCGGGCGGGCCACATGCCGTTGAGCCGGAACCAGCCGGCCGCGGTGACGGCCTGGAGCAGGACGAGCGGCACGAGGAGCGCGTACGAGCCGAGGGCGGCGCCGCCGGCGAGCAGGACGCCGAGGGCCGCGGTGAGCGCGGCCGGCCGCAGCCCGGGTTCGATCACGGGCGAGCGGCCCTCGGCGCGGGCGCGCTGGGCGGCGGTCAGGGGGGTGCCGCCGGAGGTGGTGGGCGCGGAGTAGGCGGGGGCGGGTTCCACCGTCGGCGCCGGCTCGTACGCCGGTTCGTACGCCGACTGGTGCGCCGGCTCGTACGTCACGTAGTCCGGGGCCGGGGTCGGCGCCTGCGGCGGGTAGGAGGCGGGCTGGGCGGCCTGCTGGACCACCGGCTGGTACTGGGTGTCCCAGGTCTGGCCCTCCCACGTCTGCGTGACGTGGGGGTCCTGGTCCTGGTACCCGTACGGCTGCTGCCCGGCGTACGGGTCGTACGAGTCATGCGGGCCGTACGGGTCGTACGGCTGCTCACCGTACGGGTGCTGCTGATCGCTGCTCATGCTGTGCGGTTCACCCTCCTGCGAACGGCGGGAGCACCTCGACCGTGCCGCCCTCGGCAAGCCGTACGGTCTCATGCGCGCGCGTCCCGACGGGGTCACCGTCGACGAGGAACGAACACCGCTGGAGTACGCGGACGAGCTCGCCCGGGTGCCTCTCGCGGGCCGCCTCGAGCGCCTGCGCCAGATTCTCCGCGCTGTACGGCTCCTCGGCGACTCCGGCGGCGGCCTTGGCCGCGGCCCAGTAGCGGATGGTTCCCGCTGCCATAGCGGCGCTCCCTTCGTTCGTGTGCGCGCCGCTCCCCATGATGGGCTATCGGCGCGTGAGCCAGTCCCCCAGACGGCGCAGCAGTGCGTCGTCGGCCGCGTTCTCGGCGTGGCCCATGCCGCGCTCCAGCCAGAATTCGGCCTGCGGGGCCGCGTCCGCCAGCGTGCGCGGATGATCGACCGGGAAGTACGGGTCGCGGTCGCCGTGCACGATCAGCAGCGGCGTCGGGGCGATCAGCGGGGCCGCCTCCACGGGCGAGAGGGGGACGGGGTCCCAGCCGCGGTGGTCGATCCGGGTGCGCAGGCCGTAGCGGCCGACGAGGCGGCCCATCGGGCGGGTGATCACCCAGTGGACGCGTCGCATCGACGGCGTACCCCGGTAGTACCAGCGCGCGGGGGCACTCACGGCGGCCACGGCGTCGGTATGCGCTCCCGTGGTGCGCCCCTCGCTTCCCTTCGGGAAGAGGGCGGCGTGGCGCAGGGCCACGGAGCCGCCCATGGAGAAGCCGACCGTCACCACGCGCGCGTGGCCCTGTTCGCGGGCCCAGCGCACCGCGGCCGCGAGGTCGAGGACCTCCCGGTCCCCCACGGTGGAGCGGCCCTCGGACCTGCCGTGGCCCCGGAAGGAGAAGGTGACGACGGCGGCGCGCTCGGCGAGGACGCCGGCCGCTCGCCGGACCGAGGGCCGGCCGGCCGAGCCGGTGAAGCCGTGTGCGACGACAATCGCCGTATCGGTGACACTTGCCCTACACGGCTCGTAAACCGCCTCGATACGGACACCGTCATCGGTGAGCAAAGTGGCGCGCCGGAGGCCGGACGTGATCGGGGAGACATCCACCATGTGAAATCGCCCCTCTGCCTCGGAACTCATGTGGGCTATTCTGCTTGCCAGAGGATCCGGGCAACGCAGCCCCCGGGTCCTTTTGTGTTTTCCGACCGTTGTTACGGCCGGATGAACGAAAGCTCTCAGGGCGCGAGAGCCGAGTGTGATGTGTGACCAGCAGTGAGTAAGTGCCGCAGACGTCCTCGCAGGGACCGAGGAGGAACCGACGTCATGGACGAGCGAACGAAGCACCACGGACAGACGACCCAGGCAGGTGGGGCGCGATGAGCTCACTGCTGCTCCTGACCAACGCCCTCCAGCCGTCGACCGAGGTGCTTCCGGCACTCGGCCTGCTGCTGCACAACGTGCGGGTGGCTCCCGCCGAGGGCCCGGCCCTCGTCGACACCCCGGGCGCCGACGTCATACTGATCGACGGCCGCCGCGACCTGCCGCAGGTGCGCAGCCTGTGCCAGCTGCTCCGCTCCACCGGCCCCGGCTGCCCGCTGCTCCTCGTCGTCACGGAGGGCGGTCTCGCGGCCGTCACCGCCGACTGGGGCATCGACGACGTGCTGCTCGACACGGCAGGCCCGGCGGAGGTCGAGGCCCGGCTGCGCCTTGCCATGGGACGTCAGCAGATCGTCTCCGACGACTCCCCGATGGAGATCCGCAACGGTGACCTGTCGGTGGACGAGGCGACGTACAGCGCCAAGCTCAAGGGCCGGGTCCTGGACCTGACCTTCAAGGAGTTCGAGCTCCTGAAATACCTCGCCCAGCACCCGGGCCGGGTCTTCACCCGGGCCCAGCTCCTCCAGGAGGTCTGGGGGTACGACTACTTCGGCGGCACCCGTACGGTGGACGTCCACGTGCGGCGGCTGCGGGCGAAGCTCGGCCCCGAGCACGAGTCGCTGATCGGCACCGTCCGCAACGTCGGCTACCGCTTCGTCACCCCGGAGAAGGTGGAGCGGGCGGCCGAGGAGGCGCGGGCGAAGGAGGAGGCGCGCGCCAAGGAACAGGCCCGCGTCAAGGACAGCGCCCGGGATGTCACTCCTACGGGCGACAGGGCGGACGTGGTGGACGCCACAGTGCGACCTGCCGGTAGGTAGGTCACCCCGCGTAGACTGCCGCGCGTGGCCAAGGTGACGCGGGATGACGTAGCGCGACTGGCGGGTACTTCGACCGCGGTCGTGAGTTACGTCATCAACAACGGACCCCGGCCGGTCGCCCCGGCCACGCGCGAGCGTGTCCTCGCCGCCATCAAGGAGCTGGGCTACCGGCCCGACCGGGTGGCACAGGCGATGGCGTCCCGCCGTACGGACCTCATAGGCATGATCGTGCCGGACGCGCGCCAGCCGTTCTTCGCGGAGATGGCGCACGCGGTCGAACAGGCCGCGGCCGAGCGCGGGAAGATGGTCCTCGTCGGCAATTCGGACTACCGCGACGAGCGGGAGGTCCACTACCTCCGTGCGTTCCTCGGCATGCGGGTCTCCGGTCTGATCCTGGTCAGCCAGGGCATGAGCGAGCGGGCCGCGACCGAGATCGAGGCCTGGGACGCCCGGGTGGTGCTGCTGCACGAGCGGCCCGAGGCGCTGGACGACGTCGCCGTCGTCACGGACGACATCGGCGGCGCCCAGCTCGCCACCCGGCATCTTCTGGACCACGGCCACCCCTATGTGGCCTGTCTCGGCGGCGTCCCGAACACCCCGGCGGTCGGCGACCCGGTCGCGGACCACGAGGAGGGCTGGCGGCGCGCGATGCTGGACGCCGGGCTCTCGATCGAGGGCCGGCTGTTCCAGGCCCCGTACAACCGCTACGACGCCTATCAGATCGCCCTGAAGATCCTCTCCGGCCCGGAGAGGCCGCCGGCGATCTTCTGCTCCACCGACGACCAGGCCTTCGGTGTGCTGCGCGCGGCGCGCGAGCTGCGCATCGACGTGCCGGGCGAGCTGGCGGTGGCGGGCTTCGACGACGTGAAGGAGGCGGCTCTCACGGACCCGCCGCTCACGACGGTCTCCTCGGACCGTCCGGCGATGGCGCGGGCGGCGGTGGATCTGGTGCTCGACGACTCGCTGAGGGTGGCGGGGTCGAAGCGCGAGCGGGTGAAGCAGTTCCCCTCGGCTCTGATCGTCCGCCGCTCCTGCGGCTGCGGGTAGGACGGGAGCCCCTTATTCAGGGCATACGGGGTTCTGTCGGGCTTCTCAGGAGGTCTTCAGACACCTCTCATGTACGGCTCCGAGAGTCGTACCCATGACGGACCACCAGCAGCAGTCGCAGCAGCAGCCGTACTACCCGCCGCAGCCTCCGCAGCCGCCGTACGCCCCCGGCCCGGCTCCGGTCCCCGCTCCCGTGCCGCACCGCCGGGCCCGGCGCGGAGTCGGGCTCCTCGCGGCCGTGGCGATCGCCGCGGCGGCGGTCGGCGGCGGCACGGCGACGCTCGTCCAGCAGCTCACCGCGGACGGCGCGCCCACCGCGACCGGCGTGAACGGCACGACCGTCTCCGCGAGCAGCAAGGGCACGGTGGCCGGGGTCGCCGAGGCCGTCTCCCCCTCCATCGTGGAGATCTCCGCGGCCTCGGCCTCCGGGAAGTCCACCGGCTCCGGTGTGATCATCACCGGTGACGGCGAGATCGTCACCAACAACCACGTCATCTCCGGCGCCTCCTCGATCACGGTGCGGCTCTCGAACGGCAAGACGTACGACGCCGAGGTCGTCGGCACGGCCCCCGACAAGGACCTGGCGCTGATCAAGCTCAGCGGCGCGTCCGGCCTCAAGGCGGCCACGCTCGGCGACTCCGACCGGGTCAGGGTCGGCGACGAGGTCGTCGCGATCGGCTCCCCCGAGGGGCTGACCGGCACGGTCACCAGCGGCATCGTCTCCGCCCTCGACCGCGATGTGACCGTGGCCAAGGACGACGGCCAGGACCAGCGGCGCCAGCAGCAGCAGTACGACCCGCGACAGGGCTGGCCCTTCGAGTTCGGCGGGCAGCAGTTCAACGGGGACACCGGCTCGTCGAAGACGACGTACAAGGCGATCCAGACCGACGCCTCGCTGAACCCCGGGAATTCCGGCGGCGCGCTGATCAATATGAACGGCGAGATCATCGGGATCAATTCGGCCATGTACGCGCCGAGCGCGTCGAGCGGTTCCGCGGCCGGCAGCGTCGGCCTCGGATTCGCCATCCCGGTCAACACCCTCAAGGCCGACCTCGACGAGCTCCGGTCCGGTGACGGCAACTGAGCACGTGCGAGGCTGACCCCATGACTGGCACGAGCGGCCCGGTGAACGAAGGCGACCGCATCCTCATCGTCGACGACGAGCCCGCCGTACGGGAGGCGCTGCGGCGCAGCCTCGCCTTCGAGGGGTACGGCACCGAGGAGGCCGTCGACGGTGTCGACGCCCTCGCCCGGATGGAGTCGTACGCCCCCGACCTCGTCGTCCTCGACATCCAGATGCCCCGCATGGACGGACTCACGGCCGCCCGCCGCATCCGGGCGGCCGGCTCCACCGTGCCGATCCTCATGCTGACGGCGCGGGACACGGTCGGCGACCGGGTGACGGGGCTCGACGCGGGCGCCGACGACTACCTGGTGAAGCCCTTCGAGCTGGACGAGCTCTTCGCCCGCATCCGGGCACTGCTGCGCCGCAGCTCGTACGCGGCCACGGTCGAGGCGCCGGCCGAGGGGGACGTGCTCTCCTTCGCCGATCTGCGGATGGACCTGGCGACCCGCGAGGTCACGCGCGCCGGCCGGCCGGTGGAGCTGACCCGGACGGAGTTCACGCTCCTGGAGATGTTCCTGGCGCACCCACGCCAGGTGCTGACGCGCGAGCAGATCCTGAAGGCCGTGTGGGGCTTCGACTTCGAGCCGAGCTCGAACTCGCTGGACGTGTACGTGATGTATCTGCGGCGCAAGACGGAGGCGGGCGGCGAGCCGCGCCTGGTGCACACGGTGCGGGGCGTGGGATACGTCCTGCGCGGCGGAGGCCCGGAGTGAGCGGCGGAGGCCCGGAGTGAGCGGTCCGGTGACGTGGTTCCGCTCGCGTCCGCTGCGCTCCAGGCTGGCGCTGCTCACGGCGGTCGCGGTGGCGCTCGCGGTGGCGGCGGTGTCGGCGGCGTGCTGGTTCGTGACGCGGGCGCAACTGGAGGCGGAGCTGGACTCGTCGCTGCGCAGCAGCAGGCTGGACGCCGGCGCGGTCGGGAACCTGGCCCTCACCTGCGCGCGGAGCGGCGAGTCGACGGTGCCTTCGGCGGGCTCGTACACCGTGCAGATCGTGCTGAGCAACGGCAAGGTCTGTACGTACGGTTCCTCGCCGATCCCCGTGGAGGCGGACGATCTGGCGGTGGCGCGCGGGCAGCTGCCGTACGCCCTGCACACGACGAAGGCCGGGAACGGCAGCGCGATGCGGGTCTACACCTATCCGCAGCCCGCCTTCCAGGATGTGGTCGGCGTCTCCGTCGCCCGCCCGCTGTCCGAGATCGACAATTCGATGTCCACGCTGGGCTGGGTGCTGCTGCTGGTCTCCGGGATCGGTGTGGTCGGGGCCGGGGCGGCCGGTCTGTGGGTGGCGCGGGCGGGTCTGAAGCCGGTGGACCGGCTGACCGGGGCGGTGGAGCATGTGGCGCGGACCGAGGACCTGACGGTCCGGATCCCGGTCGAGGGTGAGGACGAGGTCGCCCGGCTCTCGCGCTCCTTCAACGCGATGACGGCGGCTCTCGCCACCTCCCGGGATCTCCAGGCGCAGCTGATCGCGGACGCCGGGCACGAGCTGCGGACGCCGCTGACCTCCCTCCGTACCAACGTCGAGCTGCTCGTACGGAGCGAGGAGACGGGCCGGGCGTTGCCGCCCGAGGACCGGCGGGCGCTGCTGGCCTCTGTGAAGGCGCAGATGACGGAGCTGGCCGCGCTCATCGGCGACCTGCAGGAGCTGGCCCGGCCGGACGCGGCGCAGCCCGGGCCGCTGGAGGTGGTCCCGCTGCACGGCATCCTGCGTTCGGCGCTGGACCGGGCGCGGCTGCGCGGACCGGAGCTGACCTTCCGTACCGACCTGGCTCCCTGGTACGTACGGGCGGAGCCGGCCGGTCTGGAGCGCGCGCTGGTGAACGTGCTGGACAACGCGGTGAAGTTCTCGCCGCCACGGGGCACGGTCGAGGTGACCCTGATGCGGGGCGAGCTGACGGTCCGCGACCACGGCCCCGGCATCGCGCCGGAGGAGCTGCCCCATGTCTTCGACCGCTTCTGGCGCTCGCCGTCGGCGCGCAGCCTGCCCGGTTCGGGCCTCGGTCTGTCGATCGTGGCGCGCACGGTCCAGCAGGCGGGCGGCAAGGTGACCCTGACGGCGGCGGAGGGCGGCGGCACGGCGGCGGTGATCCGCCTGCCGGGGGCGCCGACCCCGCCACCGTCAGGGCCGGGGCCCGGGACGGGGTCAGGGGCGGGGCCCAGTACGTCAGTTGTGGCGGACGAGGGACTCGACGAGGCCTGAGCGGGTGTTCGGGAAGTCCATCGGGACGATGCCGAGCCCCTTCCAGCCGCTCGCCGTGGAGTCCAGGAAGCCGTGGACGCGCGGGTTGAGGTTGTCGGAGTTCCAGCGCGGCGGCAGGGAGGCCGATGTGCTGACGAAGTTGATGTACAGCTTGCCGGGCTGCTCGACGGCCGTGCGGAAGTGGGCTTCGATCTTGGGGTACTTGGCGTTGGGCAGGGCGTTCCAGTCGTCCTGGAGCGCGATGGCCCCGCCGTCCCACCACTTGAGGCCGGGCAGTCCGCCGTTGTCGGCGATGAGAACGACCTTGCCGCGGGCCTCACCCAGGGTGGGGAGCGCGTCCCCGATACGGAAGAGGGAACGCCAGCCGCGGTTGTCGAGGTAGTCGGTGAAGATCGCGCCGAAGGTCGCGTCGGAGTCCGACGAGTACTCCTGCTTGACCCGCATGAGGACGGTCTCGGAGGGGTGGGCGGCCAGGAAGTCGCGGCAGGCGATGAGGACGTCGCCGAACATCATGCGCTGGTACGAGGCGCCGTGGTGGATGGCGAAGGAGCCGCCGGTGACCCGGCAGCGTATGTCGAGGAACCGGATCCCGGAGGCGAGCTGCTGCGCGATGGTGGTGTTCTGGCACTCGGACCAGAGGCCGCCGAAGCGGGCGCCGGAGTCGTGGGTGCCGGGGATGGTGAGCTTCTGGAGCGGGGTGGGGTCGCCGTGGGCGGCCATCCAGTCCTGGAGCCCGAGGGCGGCCCGGGTGCGTGCCCGGGCGGGCGGGGCTCCGATGAGGACGGTGGCGGTGGTCGCCGCGGCTCCCGCGAGAAAGCTTCGTCGGTCCATGGCGCGGATTATGACGCGTACGCGTCAAGAAGCCCAGGGGGGCGTCACGGAAGAGGGGCGCCGGACCGTGGTCCGGCGCCCCTCTTCACCGTTCCTGCTCGACTCCTACCCGACGACCGTGATCCGGTCCGCCGCCGGCGGGGCCAGCGGGGACGCGGCCGAGGAGTGGGCCCCCAGGTACGCGTTGAAGAGGTCCAGGTCCGAGGCGCCGACCAGCTTGTTCGTGCCCTTGGCCAGCGCCGGGAAGCCGTCGCCGCCGCCCGCGAGGAACTCGTTCATCGCGACCCGGTAGGTCTTCGCCGGGTCGATCGGCTCACCGTTCAGCTTGACCGTGCCGTCCACGACCCGGTCGGCACCCGTCTTCGTCATGTCGAGGGTGTAGGTGAGGCCCTTCGAGACCTGAAGGATCTTCACCGAGGCCGCGTTCGAGCCGCTGACCTGCTGCTTCAGCGCGGCCAGCAGGTTCTCGCCGGACAGGTCGACGACGTGCATCATGTTCGTGAACGGCTGGACGGTGAACGCCTCGCCGTACGTCACCACGCCGTTGCCCTCCTTGGCCGCGGACTCGGCCCACACCAGGTCCGAGCGGATGCCGCCCGGGTTCATCAGGGCCAGCTGCGCGCCGCCCTTGTCCGCCGGGGCCAGTCCCTCCAGCTGCGCGTCCGCGATCAGGTCGCCGAGCGGCTTCTCGTACGCCGTCGAGCCGCGGCCGTTGATGTCGGCGGAGATGAAGCCCTGCGGGCGGTTGGCGATCGGGGCGGCCAGGGTGTTCCAGTCGCGGATCAGGTCCGTCATGTCCTGGGCCTTGGGCACGTCACGCGTCACGACGTGGTTGGCCGAGTCGACCGAGGCGCGCACGATGTCCTTGGTGCGGCGGTCGTATGTCAGCGTCGTGTCGGTGTAGAGCTTGCCGAACGACGACGCCGAGGTGACCAGGCGCGGCTTGCCGGCCGGGTCCGGCACGGTGCACACGTACGCCTGGTGGGTGTGGCCGGTGACCAGCGCGTCGACCTGCGGGTTCACCTTCTTGGCGATCTCGGTGATCGGGCCGGAGATGCCGTCGCCCGGGCCGGGGCTGTCGCAGTCGTAGTTGTACGAGGAGGAGGCCGGGGCGCCGCCCTCGTGGACCAGGGCGACGATGGACTTGACGCCCTTGCGCTCCAGGATCTTCGTGTACTTGTCGATCGTCTCGACCTCGTCGCCGAACTTCAGGCCCTTGACGCCCTCGGCCGTGACGATGCCCGGAGTGCCCTCCAGGGTCACGCCGATGAAGCCGATCCTGACGCCGTCCTTCTCCCAGACGAAGTACGGGTCGAGCATCGGCTTGCCCGTCTTCTCGTCCGTCACGTTGGCCGCGAGGTACGGGAAGTCGGCGCCCTCGAAGGTCTTGCCCTCGACGAAACAGCCGGCGGTCGGGTGGCAGCCGCCGTTCTGCATGCGGGCCAGCTCCTTGGCCCCCTCGTCGAACTCGTGGTTGCCGACCGAGCTGACGTCGAGCTTCAGCTTGTTCAGCGCGTCGATGGTCGGCTCGTCGTGGAACAGGCCGGAGAGGAGGGGCGAGCCGCCGATCATGTCGCCGGCGGCGGCCGTGACGGAGTAATGGTTCCCCTGGCGCGCCTGGCGCAGGTGGGTGGCCAGGTACTCGACGCCGCCCGCGTCGATCTTCTCGACCCTGCCGTCCTCGTGCGTGTGGCTGACCTGGCCGGAGGAGCCGGCCGGCGGCTCCAGGTTGCCATGCAGGTCGTTGAAGGAGAGCAGCTGGACGTCCACGGTCCGGCCCCAGCCGTAACCCTGGCCCTGGCCCTTGTCTTGGCCCTTGTCCTGGGCCGCGCCGGCCGGCAGCGCCGCGACGAGTGCGCCGACGGTCGCAAGTCCCGCGCCGACGGCGAGTATCCGCCGCCCCGCCCTGTTCTTCTTCGGTGTCGCTGACATCGCTCCCCTTGTCCCCTCGCCCCTTTTGTGGCGGTGATCGACTCCTGGTCTCTGCCAGCGCAGCCTAGAGTCAACGCGCGTAGCGCAACAGGGGGTGGCGGGTTACGAGCTGGTTGCCTTTGCCGGTCCTCTTCCGCCGTAGGCTCGGAGACATGACTTCTGACGCGGCACCGGCCCTCGAACCCGGCCGGCAGATCCACACCCTCGACGAGCTCTCCCCCGACCAGGTCCAGGACGTCCTGGACCTGCTGGAGGCGGCCGACCGCGCCGACGGCATGCACGCCGTGTCCGAGCAGGGCCGGCTGTATCTGCGTCACGGCAGGCGCGAGGGCGTACGGCACTTCCTGCTCACCGTCGGCCCGCACCTCTACGGGTACGCCCAGCTGGAGGACACCGACCCGGTGGAGGCCCCGGCGGCCGAGCTGGTCGTCCACCCCTCGCACCGCGGTCGCGGGCACGGGCGGGCGCTCGGCACCGCGCTGC
The DNA here is from genome assembly GCF_043078785.1 of Streptomyces sp. NPDC015346. Classification (NCBI taxonomy): domain Bacteria; kingdom Bacillati; phylum Actinomycetota; class Actinomycetes; order Kitasatosporales; family Streptomycetaceae; genus Streptomyces; species Streptomyces sp. NPDC015346. Next base: position 803,891 of record NZ_JBIBTW010000004.1, read on the forward strand.
TCGCGGCCTCCGGCAAGCGGCTGCGGGTGTGGGCGCACGGCGGCAAGTCGGCGGCGCGGCACCTGGCCCAGGTGCTCGGTCTGACGCTCTTCCGGGAACTGCGCCAGATGCGCCGTTCGTTGGTGCCGCTCGACATCCCCGAGCCGGTCCTGCCGGAAGGCGTCACCGTCCGCACCTTCGTGCCGGGGCAGGACGACGCGGCCTGGCTGGCCGCCAACGCGGCCGCCTTCGCGCACCACCCCGAGCAGGGTTCGCTCACCCAGCGCGATCTCGACGACCGCATGGAGGAGCCCTGGTTCGACCCCAAGGGCTTCTTCCTCGCGGAGCGGGAGGGGCGGCTGATCGGGTACCACTGGACCAAGACGCACGCCGAGGAGCAGCTCGGCGAGGTCTACGTGGTCGGCATCCTGCCGGAGGCGCAGGGCGGCGGTCTGGGCAAGGCGCTCACGGCGATCGGGCTGCGGCATCTGGCGGCGCAGGGGCTGCCGACGGCGATGCTGTACGTGGACGCGGACAACACGGCGGCGGTGACGGTGTACGAGCGGCTCGGCTTCGTCACCCACGAGGTGGACCTGATGTACCGCACGGAGTCGTGAGCCCGGCGGCCCGCACCGAGTCGTGAGCCCGGCGGCCCGCACGGACTCGTCCTGAAGACCCCGAGAAGCAGGGGGCGGTTGACACCGCCCCCTCTCTTGCACCACCCTTTCACTACTTGATTAGTGAAAGGGTGGTGGAAGGAACGTGCTCGAATACCGGATCGACCGGCGCAGCGGCGTCGCCACCTACCTCCAGATCGTCCAGCAGACCAAACAGGCTCTGCGCATGGGCGTACTGGAACCCGGCGACAGGCTGCCCACCGCACGTGAGGTCGTGGAGGCCACGGCCATCAACCCGAACACGGTCCTCAAGGCCTACCGAGAGCTCGAACGCGAAGGACTCGTCGAGGCCCGCCGTGGCCTCGGCACCTTCGTCCGCGCGACGCTCGGGGCCGCCCCGGCCGCGTCGCCCCTGCGGGGCGAACTCGCCGACTGGGCCCGCCGGGCCCGGGAGACCGGCCTGACGCGGGACGACGTGGCGGCGCTCTTCACTTCCGTACTGGACGAACACTTCAAGGGGGACGACACGTGAGCGAGACGGCCATCGAGGCACAGGGCCTCGCCAAGCGGTACGGAAGGAGCCGCGGCTGGGCGCTGAAGGACTGCTCCTTCGCGCTCCCCGCCGGCCGCGTCTGCGCGCTCGTCGGCCCCAACGGCGCCGGCAAGTCCACCCTCCTCGCCCTCGCCGCCGGGCTGCTCAGGCCCACCGAGGGCGCGGTCCGCGGCCCGGCCCGCACCGACCTCGCGTACGTGGCCCAGGAGAAGCCGCTCCACCCGCAGCTCACCGTCGCCGACACCCTCGCGATGGGCCGGGAGCTCAACCCCGGGCGGTGGGACGGCGAGATCGCCGGCCGGATCGTGGACACCCTGGACCCCGGCGCCCGCGTCCGTAGCCTCTCCGGCGGCCAGCGCACCCGGGTCGCCCTCGCGCTCGCGCTGGGCAAGCGGCCGGAACTGCTCCTGCTCGACGAGCCGATGGCCGACCTGGACCCGCTCGCCCGGCACGAACTGATGGGGGTTCTGATGGCCGACGCCGCCGAGCGCGGCACCACGGTCGTCGTGTCCTCGCACATCCTCACCGAGCTGGAGGGCGCCTGCGACCACCTGCTCCTCCTCGACGGCGGCCGGATCCGCCTCGACGGCGCCATCGACGACCTCCTCGCCGCGCACACCCTGGTCACCGGCCCGGTCGGTGACCTCGCCCCGCACACGGTCGTCGAATCCCGTACGACGGGCCGCCAGCTCACGGCGCTCGTGCGGAACGAGGGTGGCCCGGTCGAGGGCCCCTGGGACACCGCGTCCCCGTCCCTGGAGGAGCTCCTCCTCGCCCACCTCCGCGCCTCGAAGAGCGCGGACAGAACCATGGACAGGACCGCGGGCAGCGCCGCGGACACGACCCCCGAAGGAGCCTCGGCATGAGCGGCCTCGCGTTGAAGGGCCCGTACTGGGTGACGGTCCGCCAGCACCGGCGGGCGCTGTGGTCGGTGGGGGCGGTCGTCGCCCTGAGCCTGGCGTGTGTCGGAGGCCTGGGGCTGTGGGACGCCGGCATCCCCGGCACCAACCAGGACAACGGCTACACGCTCCTGCGGTGGGGCATGGAGTTCTTCTCCCAGGGCGTGATCTACCTCCCGCTCCTCGCCGGCGTGTTCGTCGCGGGCCCGATGGTCGCCCGCGAGCTGGAATCGGGGACGTACAAGCTGGCCCTGACCCAGTCCATCACCCCCGGCCGCTGGCTCGCCTCGAAGCTGGTGACGGCGGGCACGGTCACGGTCGCCGCCACGCTCGCGCTGATGGCGGTCTACGCACTGGGACTGTCCCGCGTCGCGGGCGACTACCAGTTCACCTGGGACGAGCGGGGTACGTACGAGGCGACCGGCACCGTCCTCGTGGCGTACGGCCTGCTCGCCGTCGCCGTCGGCGCGCTCGTGGGCCAGCTCGTCCGGCGCACCGTGGTGGCCATGGCGGCGACCGGGGTGGTCCTCGGCGTGGTCCAGCTCGTGCTCACCGTGCTCCGCTGGGACTTCCTGCCGGTACGGACGATCACCGGCCCGTACGGCCCGACCCTCCTCATACCGGAGACGGCCATGTACGTGGACTCCGGACTCATCAGCACCACGGGGCAGCGGCTGCCCGGCTGGTACTGCCCCGAGCCGCTCGACGAGGGCGGAATATGCCGGGCCGACGCGGACATCGCCGCCCAGTACATCGACTACCACCCGGCCTCCGTCTTCTGGCCCACCCAGCTCATCGAGACCGGCATCGTCCTCGCCCTCGCCGCGCTCGCCCTTCTGGCCGCCTTCCGCCTGCTGAGCCGCCGCCACCCTTCCTGAGCCCGGCGGACGGTCCGCGCGGACCGAGCACAAGAGCGAATTCTTCGGGCCAAGGGGCAGGATTGAGCCACCCGTCGGGCCCTCCGAGGGGCGGCGGGGCCCGCCCGCCCGGTGCGGAAGGCGAGGGGCCGGAGCGACGCCGTGGGTCCGGCCACCCGGCCGCGATTCCCCAATGTCTTGTTTGATGGCGAGATGCCATAAAGAACGCGCCACCCCTCACGGTGGCGCGTTCACCATTCCGCCGCCCCTTGACGGGATATTCGGCGGCAAAACACCACGGCCGAGTGTGAACTTTCGGCCGGTGCCCCGGCCCGCCTAGCCTGAATGGCGCGTCCGGTGCATGCGCCTCCTGGCATATGCGGCGAACGCGGCACGGGGGAGGGGCTGCGTCACGCAGTCGTGCGGTTTCTGTCGTATGCGAGGTCGCCGGCCGTCCTGGGCATCCCCACGGGCGTCCGGTCCCGCACGCACCACCTCCTGAACCACGGTCAACGTTCCTCTTCGTCGACGTCCGGTCCTGGAGTGATGGCCCATGTCCGACCCGCAGCACCGCCTCGCCCTGCATCTGCTCGGACCGCTCCGCATCTGGCACGACGACCGCGAACTCGCCGTGGGCCCGCCCAAACAGCGCGCCGTCCTCGCGCTCCTCGCCGGCCACCGGGGCACCGTCGTCAGCCGCGAGCAGATCGTGGACGCGCTCTGGGGCGCCGACGCCCCGGCCTCCGCCGCCAACGCCGTGCACACGTACGTCGCCGGACTGCGCCGGATCCTCGAACCGGAGCGCGGCAGCCGGGAGTCCGGCGCCTTCATCGTCTCGCGCGCCGGCGGCTACGAACTGCGCGTGCCCGCCGAGGCCGTGGACTCCCTGACCTTCGTCCGCCGCTACGAGGAGGCGCGGGCCCTGGCGTCGGCCGGCCGGGCCACGGCCGCCTTCGAGCGCTTCGCGTCGGCGCTCGGACTGTGGCGCGGCGAGGCGCTCAGCGGCATCCCGGGACCGTACGCGGCCCTGGAGCGCACCCGGCTGCGCGAGATGCGCGTCTCCGCGACCGAGGGATGGATCGCCGGACTGATCGCCGCCGGCCGCCACGAGGCCGCCGTCGTCGCCTGCTCCGAGGCCATCGCCCAGGAACCGCTGCACGAACGGCTGCGCCACCTGCACATGCTGGCGCTCGCCCGCAGCGGCCGGCAGGCCCACGCGATCCAGGCGTACGACGACGCCAGGAGACACCTGCGCGAGGAGCTGGGCATCGACCCCGGCCCCGAACTGCGCGATCTGCACGAGCGGATCCTCGCGGGCGACATCGCCATCGACACCCCACCGCCCGTCACGCGTCCGGGCACATATCCGGGAACGTATCCGGCGACACCGCCCCTCACGGGGAATCGGAATCCTCTTCCCCGGGTGTCGGAATCACCGCTCTATCAGCTGCCGGCCACGGCCCGCGTCTTCGTCGGCAGGGAATCGGAACTCCAGCTCGCCCGGCGGGGACTCGCCCGGGAGAATTCCCCGCGCGGCAGCACGGCCGCGATCCTCACCGTCGACGGACCGGCCGGAGTCGGCAAGACCGCGTTCGCCCTCGAACTCGCGCATGAATACGCGGACGTGTTCCCCGACGGTCAGCTGTACGTCGACCTGCGCGCGACCGACGACGACGGGCCCCGCTCCCCCGGCGACGCACTCGGCCGGCTCCTCCAGGGTCTCGGCGTCGAGGCGGACCGGCTCCCGCACGACCTCGAAGGACGCATCGCCCTCTACCGCGGCCTGACGCGCGGACGGCGGATGCTGCTCCTCCTCGACGACGCGGACCACGCGGGCCAGCTGCGGCCGCTCGTGCCCTCCGGCCCGTCGGCCGTGATCGTCACCAGCCGCCGGCTCCAGCGCGGACTCGTCGCCCGCGAAGGCGCGCGGCGGATCGGGCTGCGCCCGCTGGACCCGCGGGCCGCCGGCGACCTCTTCGTCTCCCTGGCCGGCCCCGAGCGCTGCGCCGGACAGCGCGACGCGGTGGAGCTGATCGCCGAGTACTGCGGGCGGCTCCCGCTCGGCATCCGGATCGCCGTCGGGGCCATGGCCGCCAACCCGTACCTGTCCCCGCGGGAGCTGGCCGAGCGGTACGCGGACCCGCGCACCCGGCTGGACCAGCTGAGCGTCGAGGACGACGGCGCCTCCAGCGTGCGCCGCGCCCTGGCGGCGAGCTACCTCGCCCTCGGGGACGAGGAGGCGCGCTTCTTCCGCGCGCTGGGCAGCGGCGGGGCGGGGGCCGGCCCAGGGGCCGGGGCCGGGACAGGGGTGATCCGGCCCGCGGCCGCCGCCGCGTTCACCGGCGGCGACGCGGTGACGGCCCGCCGCCGGCTCGAGGCCCTGGCCGACGTCGGCCTGCTGGAGCGCAGCGGATCCGACACGTACCGCTTCAACGAACTCGTCGCCATCTACGCGGCGGAGCGGGCGACGGCGGAGCGCATGACCGCCGACCGCGTGACCGCCGACCGCGTGACGGCGGCCGGCCAGGCCGGTGCCCGCCCGACGCAGCTGCTCACCGCCATCCGGAGCGACGGGTTCCAGGGCTTCTGCCGGCCGGAGGCACTCGCCCGCCGCTGACCGCCGCCGACCGCCGCTCCAGACCACCACACGGCCACCACACGGCCACCACACGGCCACTGAAGAACATGGACCGGACACTCTTCAGTCCTTCTTCAGACCCCCCTGCGCACAATCGCGTGCGTCACACGACCGTCACTGTGCAAAAGCCGCCCACGAGCACCCGCTCGGGCCGGTGAAGTAACGGAGGGGCACGATCACGATGACCACGAGCACCAGCCCGGACAGCTCCCTCGGCAACCTGACCGAGGAGAGCGTCCGGTACAGCCGCTTGTCACCGTTCCGCTCGACCAGCGAACCGTTCATCCCGGACAACCCCTACCACCGCCCCTTGAACCCCGACCGCATCGCCGCGCTCGACTGGAGCCGCCCCCTCGACGAGGAGACCTTCGCCTCCGATCGGAGCCTGCTGGCGAACCGTCTCCTCATGAACGTGTACGAGAGCGACGCGCTGTTCCTGCCCGCCGCCGGACTGCGCGCCTTCGAGGACGACTTCAACGCCTTCTACGACTCCGAGAGCCGACTGGCGGGCGAGCGTATCCGCCCCCAGATGGAGCGATTCGCCTTCGGTTTCCTCGACGACTCCGTCGGCGTCTCGGGCCAGTGGGACGAGGACACCCTCCGCGCCCACCTGCGGCACTCAGTCGACCAGGCCAACAGCCCCGGCGCCCGCCCGGTCTTCGACGCCATCCGCGCCGCGAAGTCGCCCAAGACCGCGGCCGGCACCCAGATCGTCCAGATGGCGCTCGACGGTCTGACCGAGGCCACCGCCATGTCGCAGAACCTCGGCGGCGCCTTCGGCCCCGAGCAGAGCGAACTCTTCAAGATCTTCGTCGACGAGTTCGGCTACGGCGTCTTCCCCGCCAAGCACAGCACCCTCTTCATGGAGCTGTGCTCCAGCGTCGGCATGGCCACGACCTCGCACCACTACTGGTTCTTCTACCTGCCCAGCTCGATCGCGATCAACAACTACTTCTACTGGGCGACCCGCAACCGCACCGGCTTCTTCCGCTACATCGGCGCCATGGCCTTCCTGGAGGCCACCTTCGCCTCCTGGTTCGGCGACCTCACCAAGGTCTTCCGGGACGTGTACGGCGACGCGGTCGACACCCGCTACTGCGACGAGCACGCCCACATCGACCAGCACCACGGCCGGATGGCCATCGACGACCTGCTCATCCCGCTCGCCCGCAAGCACGGCCCCGTCGCCGTCAAGGGCCTGCTGCAGGGCGTCGAGGAGATCCAGCTGCTCGACCGGCTGGCCGGCGCCGACCTGCTCGCCCAGCTCACCTGGGACCCGGCGCTCTCCGACGCCCCCGCCGACGGCCCGGCCGGCACCGTCGTGGAGCTCGACGCCGACAGCGCGTTCGACACCCAGGTCGCCCCGGCCGCCACCCGCCTCCACGTCCTGGGCGGCGAGGCGCTGCTCTACACCTCCGCGACCGGCGACCCCCTGCGCGTGCCGAGCGGCAGGTCCGTCGTCGTACCGGCCGGCCGGCTCTACGGCGTACGGGCCGAGGGCCGCACGCAGCTCGCGACCGGACCGGCCGCGTGAAGGGCCGCAAGGGAGCCCAGGCTCCCGCTCAGCCGCGCGTGCGCGCGGAGTTCAGCCGCTCCCGGCACAACGCGCTCGTGGCCGGCGACGACCTCTACTTCGTCATGGAACGTGACAAGGCCGTCCACGTCATCAGCAGCAGCTGCCCCCACCGGGGCGGCCCGCTCCACCTCGGGGACGTCGAGGGGGACAGGCTGCGCTGCCCCTGGCACGGCGGCATGTTCCCGGTCGGCCGCCTCTGCGACCGCTCGCACCCCTCCGTACGGGTCGGGGACACCGTCACCGTGTACCTGCCCGCCGGAGAGCACGACCCCATCCCCGTCCACACCATGGTCCGAGCAGGAGTCCACGCGGCATGAACCTGACCGCCACGGAAAGCACCCACCTGGACCTCCTCACCCCCCGGGGCCCGGCGGACTCGTCCGACCCCTGCCAGACCCTCCTGGCGCTCGGTGAGGAGGCGATGGCCCAGCGCCAGTACGAACGCGCCTACGACCTGTTCAGCTCCGCGGCCCGGTTCGACGCCGGCTCCCACCGCTTCCGCCGCGAGATCAACCGCGCCGTACGCGCCCTCGTACCGCGCTGGCACTTCGGCATGATGAACGACACCGAACGCAACCAGGCCTATGCCAAGGCGATCGCGCAGGTCGTCGGCGAGGACCGGTTGGTGCTCGACATCGGCACCGGCGCCGGTCTCCTCGCGCTGCTCGCCGCCCGCTCGGGCGCGAGCCGGGTCGTCACCTGCGAAGCGGTCGACGTCGTCGCCGCCACCGCCCGCGAGATCGTCAAGCAGAACGGGTACGCCGACGTCGTCACCGTCGTCTCCAGCCTCTCCACCGACCTCCGCGTCGGGGTCGACCTGCCCCGCCGGGCGGACGTCCTGGTCACCGAGATCTTCGACTGCGCGCTCCTCGGCGAGTTCGTCGTCCCCGCCCTCGCGCACGCCCGCCGGGAACTGCTCACCCCCGACGCCGTCATCCTGCCCCGCTCGGGGCGCCTGTTCGCCCAGTTCGTGGAGAGCCCCGAACTCCACTCGCTCAACCACGTCGGCGAGGTCGACGGCTTCGACTTCAGCCCGTTCTCCTCGCTGACCTCGCTGGAGTACTTCTCCACCACCCTCGGCAACTACCGGCACCGCCCGCTCACCGAACCGGTGGAGATCTTCCGCTTCGACTTCGCCGAGGACATCGAACCGGCCGCGCACCACGTGGAGATCACCCCCCGGGAGAGCGGCCGCGCCCACGCGGTGGTGATGTGGTTCGAGCTCGACCTCGCCGAGGGCGTGACCCTCTCCAACAGCCCTTCGGACACCGGCTCCCACTGGAAACAAGCCATTCAGACCCTTCCCGAGCCCTGGAGGCTGGAGAAGGACTCACCCCTCGGCTTCCGGGCCGCTCATGATGGGCAGCGCGTTCTGGTCGGTCCCGCACACGCGGCCCCACACACCCGGGTGAGGTAATGACAGTCACGAATGAGGGACAGAAGTCCGAGGGTCGGAAGGAGAGTTCGCGCCAGGAGGGTTCGGAGCTCCACAAGACACTGACCGTCCCCAGGGGCGTCGGCGTCGCGACCGGGATGATCATCGGCAGCGGTCTGCTCGTGCTGCCCGGTCTCGCCTACGCCCAGGTCGGCTCCAGCGCCGTCTACGCCTGGCTGGCGGCCGCCGTCGTGGTCCTCCCGCTCCTGATCGTCTTCGCCCGGCTCGGCGCCCGCTACCCGACCGCCGGCGGCGTCCAGGGTTTCGCCCAGGCGGCGTTCGGAGCGCCGGGCTCCACCGCCGCGGCGGTGATCCTCATCGGTGCCTGCGCGTTCGGCGGGGCGGTCATGGCGATCAGCGGCGGCAACTACGTCGCCGCGCTCCTCGGCAACAGCGGTGCGGGTGGCTGGGTGGCCCTCGGCTACCTCGTCGTCATCGGCCTGCTCCAGGCCGCCGGCTCCCGGCTGGCCGGCGGCATCCAGTCGGCGGTCACCATCGGCCTGCTGCTGCTCCTCGCGCTCGTCGCCTTCGCCCCGGCGATGGTCGACTCCGGCTCCCTGCACGGGGAGCTGGCGCCGCCGACGCAGTGGCTCGCCTCGCTGCCGGCCGTGGGCCTGGTGTTCTTCGCGTACACCGGCTGGGAGCTGGTCTCCTCCACCGCCGAGGAGTACCGCAACCCGCGGCGCGACTTCCCGCTCGTCATCGGCATCACGTTCGTCATCGTCGTCGCGCTCTACCTCGGCATATCCCTGGCCGTGCAGCTCGTCGTCGCCCCGGACGACCCGCTGCTCTCCGAGGCGCCGGTGGTCGCCGTCCTCCAGCAGGTCCTCGGCGACGCCAGCGGCCGGGTCGCGGCGGCCCTCGGCGCCGCGATCATCTTCGCGACGCTCATGGGCGGCACCTGGGCGACCTCCCGGATCGTCTTCGCGACCGCCCGGGACGGCCTGCTGCCGGCGACCCTGGCCAAGGTCGACGCCCGCTCGGGCGCGCCCCGGCCGGCCGTGCTGCTCTCGGTGCTCATGTTCGGCGGCGTCGTCCTCGTCCACGCGCTGGGCCTGATCAGCCTGACGCGGGTGGTCGAGCTGTCGACGGTGAACTTCGTGCTGGGGTACGCGATCTCGGTGCTCAGCTACGCCAAGCTCTACACCCGCCCCGGGCAGCGGCTGCTCGCGCTGGTGGCCGGTCTTCCCGTCCTCGCCATGCTCGTCGGCTTCGGCTGGGTCCTGCTCTACCCGGCCGGCCTGCTCGCCTTCGCGTTCGTCGTGCACCGGACGAAGCGACGGTCGCCGGCGGCGCGGGAGTCGGCCGTCTGACGGACCACGGGAACGGGGAAGGGCCGGGCGGTCGCCCGGCCCTTCCCCGTTCCCGTCCCGCGCCGCTCGCCCCGGTTCCACCGCACACCATCGCCCACGGTCGCCCGTACGACACGTCACCGTTACCGGCCATTCAGACGCGCTTGCGACGCTCACGCAATGAAGCCCGCCGTGCACGCGCCCCACAAGGCGCTCCCCAAAGGGAGACTTCCCTCCACCACGGCCCGCTCCGACGCGCCCGACCACCCCTTCGCGCGGAAGAATGGGGCCATGAGCCAGCAGCCCGCCGAGGTCCCGGTCCAGTCCTCCGCCACGCCGTCCGCCCCCGAGTCCGCGCAGAACGGCTCGAACGGCCAGCCCACCGTCGGTTCCATAGCCGCACACCGCCCCCACACGGTCTCCTCCGGCCCGGTCTCGGACCTGGAGCCCGACCTCGACGCCGATCTGGACGCGTACGAGGACGACGGCACCGCCGGCGAGCTTCCCCAAGGCCGCTTCCTCGACCGGGAGCGCAGCTGGCTCGCGTTCAACGAGCGCGTGCTCGAACTGGCCGAGGACCCCGCCACTCCCCTGCTGGAGCGAGCGAACTTCCTCGCCATCTTCGCGTCGAACCTCGACGAGTTCTTCATGGTCCGCGTCGCCGGCCTCAAGCGCCGCATCGCCACGGGTGTCGCCACCCGCTCCGCCTCCGGTCTCCAGCCGCGCGAGGTGCTCGACCTGATCTGGACCCGCTCGCGCGAGCTCATGGCCCGGCACGCCGCCTGCTTCCAGCAGGACGTGGCCCCGGCCCTCGCGGACGAGGGCGTCCACCTCATCCGCTGGCCCGAGCTCACGGAGAAGGAGCAGGCGCGGCTCTTCACCCTGTTCCGGCAGCAGATCTTCCCGGTCCTCACCCCGCTCGCCGTCGACCCCGCGCACCCCTTCCCGTACATCTCGGGACTCTCGCTGAACCTCGCCGTGGTCGTACGCAACCCGGTCAGCGGCCACCGGCACTTCGCCCGCGTCAAGGTGCCGCCGCTCCTCACCCGCTTCCTGGAGGCTTCCCCGCAGCGTTACGTCCCCCTGGAGGACGTCATCGCGGCGCACCTGGAGGAGCTCTTCCCCGGCATGGAGGTGCTGGCCCACCACATGTTCCGGGTGACCCGGAACGAGGACCTGGAGGTCGAGGAGGACGACACGGAGAACCTGCTCCAGGCGCTGGAGAAGGAGCTGCTCCGGCGCCGCTTCGGACCGCCGGTCCGCCTGGAGGTCGAGGAGTCCATCGACCCGTACGTCCTCGATCTGCTCGTCCGCGAGCTGAAGGTCTCCGACGCCGAGGTCTACCCGCTGCCCGGCCCGCTCGACCTGACCGGACTCTTCGGCATCGCGTCCCTGGACCGGCCAGAGCTGAAGTACCCCAAGTTCGTCGCCGGCACCCACCGCGACCTGGCCGAGGTCGAGTCGGCCTCCGCGCCCGACATCTTCATGGCGCTGCGCGAGCGGGACGTGCTGCTGCACCACCCGTACGACTCCTTCTCCACCTCCGTCCAGGCCTTCCTGGAGCAGGCGGCGGCCGACCCGGACGTCCTCGCCATCAAGCAGACGCTGTACCGGACCTCCGGCAAGTCCCCCATAGTCGACGCGCTCATCGACGCCGCCGAGAGCGGCAAGCAGGTCCTCGTCCTCGTCGAGATCAAGGCCCGCTTCGACGAGCAGGCCAACATCAAGTGGGCCCGCAAGCTGGAGGAGGCCGGCTGCCACGTCGTCTACGGCCTCGTCGGCCTCAAGACGCACTGCAAGCTGTCGCTCGTGGTCCGGCAGGAGGGCGACGTGCTGCGCCGTTACTCGCACGTCGGCACCGGCAACTACCACCCCAAGACCGCCCGGCTCTACGAGGACCTCGGCCTGCTCACCGCCGACCCGCAGGTCGGCGCCGACCTCTCCGACCTGTTCAACCGGCTCTCCGGCTACTCCCGCCGCGAGACCTACCGGCGGCTGCTCACCGCCCCGAAGTCCCTGCGGGACGGTTTGGTCTCCCGGATCCACAAGGAGATCGCCCACCACCGGGCCGGCCGGCCCGCCTACGTCCGGATCAAGGTCAACTCGCTGGTCGACGAGGCCGTCATCGACGCCTGCTACCGGGCCGCGCAGGCGGGCGTCCCGGTGGACATCTGGGTCCGCGGCATCTGCGCCGTGCGCCCCGGCGTCACCGGCCTGTCCGAGAACATCCGGGTCCGCTCGATCCTCGGCCGCTTCCTGGAGCACTCCCGGGTCTTCGCCTTCGGCAACGGCGGCGAGCCGGAGGTCTGGCTGGGCAGCGCCGACATGATGCACCGGAACCTGGACCGGCGCATAGAGGCGCTGGTGCGGGTCTCCGACCCGGCCCACCGGGCGGCCCTGACCCGGCTCCTGGAGACCGGAATGTCCGACACCACCTCCTCCTGGCACCTTGGCCCGGACGGGAACTGGACGCGCCACGCGACCGATCCCGAAGGCCAGCCGCTGCGGCACGTCCAGGAGATGCTCATCGACGCGCGGAGGCGCCGGCGTGCACAACCCTGACCACGACCTCCCCACGGAAGCCTCCGCGGACCTCACGGCGAGAGTCCCGGCCGGATCCCCCGGATCCCCCAGATCATTCACCGGGGAATCCGGGAGAGGGGTCACCGCGGGCGAGGTCCTCACCCCCTACCTGCAGGCCCGGGCCGGCGACTTCCTGCGCGGCCTGCGCCTGCACGCCGAGAGCGGCGCGGACACCGCCGGCGCGGAGGAGGCGGCCCGCTCCCTGCGCGCGGCCGCCCGCCGCATCGGCGGGACCCTGCACACCTTCCGGCCCCTCCTGGACGCCGCCTGGGCCGACCAGCTGCGCACGGAGCTGGCCTGGCTGTCCGGGACCCTGGCCCTGGAGCACGCCTGCACCTCGCGGCTCGTCCGCCTGGTGGACGCGCTGTCCCGCCTGTCGAGCGGCAGCGGCCCGGTGCCGGCCCCCCGGGGCGCGGGCGGCGCCGGCCTCACCGTCGGCGCCGCCCGGGCCGGCGCCCTCCTCGAACGCCAGCTCACCCTGGCCCGTACCCGAGCCCACTCGGCGGCGCTCCAGGCCCTCGGCTCCTCCCGCTTCCACGCGGTCGCCGACGCCGTCGCCCTCCTCGCCTCCGAGGTCCCGCTCGGCCCGGCCGGGGCGGCCCCGGCCGTCGAGGTCCTCGACGCGCCCGCCGAGGCCGTCGAGCGCCGGCTCCTGGACGCGGTGGCCGGCCTGCCCCTGGCCCGCGCGGCCCACCCGTACAACGCCGAGGCCCTCGGCCTCGCCGCCGGCGAGGCCCAGGACGCGCCCTGGCACCAGACCCGGCTCCTGCTGCGCCTGCACCGTTACGCCTCCGAGGTCCTGCACACCCGTACCACCCCCGACCCCGTCCTCTACGAGGCGGGGCGCGCCCTGGACCGCCACCGCGACGCCGCGGAGGCGGCCACCGCCGCGGCCACGGCGGCCCGCACCCCGCGGATCGCCCCGGCCACCGCCTACGCCCTCGGCGTCCTCCACGCGGACCAGCGCCATGAGGTCGAGGCGGCCCGCTTCGCCTTCCAGCACGCCTGGCGCAGAGCGACGGCGGCCGTCCCATGACACCGCAGGAGCCGGTACGGGCGGCCGGCTGCGTCCTGTGGCGCCGGGCGCCCGGCGGCGGCGGCGAGGGCATCGAGATCGCCCTCGTACACCGGCCGAAGTACGACGACTGGTCCCTGCCCAAGGGCAAGCTGAAACGGGACGAGACGCCGCGGGCGTGCGCCGTGCGCGAGGTCAGGGAGGAAACCGGCCAGAACTGCCTCCTCGGGCCCCGTCTGCCGACGGTCCGCTACGTGGCGAACGGCCGCCCGAAGGAGGTCACGTACTGGGCGGCCGAGGCCCTGGGCGGCACGTTCACCCCCACCGGCGAGGTCGACCGCCTCCTCTGGCTCCCGCCGGCGGCGGCCCGTACCCGCCTGACCCAGCCCAGGGACCGTGACCTCCTCGACGCCCTGCTGTCGACGACCCGCCACTGACGGCGACCGCCCGCGGACCCCGCACCCGGCCTTCCGGCACGGTTCACCTGCCGTTCACTCTCCCCGGCAGACCGCTTCACCTGATCTGCCTAATTTCGGCCGTACAAGGTGCACAAGCACAGCGACGCACGCATAACCCCGACACGCGCCGCCGTAGAACGTTCAGGACACCAAGGTCCGCGGCAGGCGGCTTCTGGAAGGAACACCCGAAAGTGAAGCTTTCGCGCAAGAACGGGCTTCGCGCCACCGCGCTCGGCGCCCTCGCCGTCTCCGGCGCCCTGGTCCTCACGGCGTGTGGTTCGGACGACAACACCGCTGCCCCGAACGGCGACAAGACCTCCGCCGCCGCGTCGAACATCAAGTGCGACGGTGCCAAGGGCCAGCTGCTCGCCGCCGGCTCCAGCGCGCAGAAGAACGCCATGGACCTGTGGGTCAAGAACTTCCAGGCCGCCTGTGAGGGTGTCGAGGTCAACTACCAGGCCATCGGCTCCGGCGGCGGCATCACCAAGTTCAACCAGGGCCAGGTCGCCTTCGCCGGCTCCGACTCCGCCCTGAAGGAGGAAGAGGTCGCCGAGTCGCAGAAGATCTGCAAGGGCGGCAAGGGCATCAACCTGCCGATGGTCGGCGGCCCCATCGCCATCGGCTACAAGCTGGACGGCGTGGACAACCTGGTCCTGGACGCCTCCACCATCGCCAAGATCTTCGACACGAAGATCACCAAGTGGAACGACCCGGCGATCGCCAAGCTCAACCCGGGCGCCAAGCTGCCGGACTCCACGATCCAGGCCTTCCACCGCTCCGACGAGTCGGGCACCACCCAGAACCTGGGCAAGTACCTCTCCACCGCCGCCCCGGCCGACTGGAAGCACGACCCGAAGGCGAAGTCGTGGCCCGCCCCCGGCGGCCAGGCCGCCAACGGCTCCTCCGGTGTCGCCACCGCGGTGAAGGACGCCGAGGGCTCCATCGGCTACTTCGAGCTCTCCTACGCGACCGCCAACAAGATCTCCACGGTCAAGGTCAACACCGGTGCCGCCGCCCCGGTCGACGCCACCACGGAGAACGCCTCCAAGGCCATCGCCGCCGCCAAGGTCAAGGGCACCGGCAGCGACCTGGCCCTCTCCCTCGACTACGCCACCAAGGCCGAGGGCGCCTACCCGCTCATCCTCGTGACGTACGAGATCGCCTGCGACAAGGGCAACAAGGCGGAGACCCTGCCGACCCTGAAGGCGTTCCTGAACTACACCGTCAGCGAGGAGGGCCAGAAGGTCCTCGCCGACGCCGGCTACGCCCCGCTCCCGGCCGAGATCGCGACCAAGGTCCGCGAGATCGTCCCCACCCTGTCCTGACCCCCGGCCGGAGCCGGTCCGTCACTCACCCGAACCCGACGGACCGGCACCGGCATCCGGTGCACCGCCGCCAGGGGCCCGTACCTCCGTACCCGCCCCGCAGACCGGAGAGACCGATGGTGACAACGACACCACCCATACGCAACAGCCGGCGCGCCAACGGCGCGTCCCGCCCCGGCGACAAGGTCTTCGTCGGCCTGTCCCGCGGCTCCGGCATCACCCTGCTGGTGATCATGGCCGCCATCGCGGTCTTCCTCACCTACCGCGCCGTCCTCGCGATCTCCCAGGACTCCACGAACTTCCTCACCACCTCCGAGTGGAACCCGGCCGGCCAGCCCCCGGTCTTCGGCATCGCGGTCCTCGCCTTCGGCACGGTCGTCTCGTCGATCATCGCCATGGTCATCGCCGTGCCGGTCGCGATCGGCATCGCGCTGTTCATCTCGCACTACGCCCCGCGCAAGCTGGCCAAGCCGCTCGCGTACGTCGTCGACCTGCTCGCCGCCGTCCCCAGCATCATCTACGGCCTGTGGGGCGCGATCTTCCTGGTCCCGTACCTGGCCGGCCTGAACCAGTGGCTCGACGACTACATGGGCTGGACGTACATCTTCGACAAGTCCAGCGACGGCGTCGCCCGGTCCTTGTTCACCGTGGGCATCCTGCTGGCGATCATGATCCTGCCGATCATCACCAACGTGACCCGCGAGGTCTTCCTCCAGGTCCCGAAGATGCACGAAGAGGCCGCGCTCGCCCTCGGCGCCACGCGCTGGGAGGTCATCCGGATGTCGGTCCTCCCCTTCGGCCGCTCGGGCATCATCTCCGCCTCGATGCTGGGCCTCGGCCGAGCGCTCGGCGAGACCATGGCCGTCGCCGTCGTCCTCTCCCCCAGCTTCGTCATCTCGGGCCGCCTCCTCGACCCGGGCGGCGGCACCTTCGCCCAGAACATCGCGGCGAAGTTCAACGAGGCCAACGAGTTCGGCCGTGACGCGCTGATCGCCTCCGGCCTCGTCCTCTTCGCCATCACCCTGCTGGTCAACGGCGCGGCCCGCTGGATCATCGCCCGCCGCAAGGAGTACTCGGGGGCCGCGGCATGAGCCAGAACACCATCCAGGACCGTCCGCCGGTGACGACCACCGCCGTGAAGCACGACCCGCTGCGGCACGCCCGGCTCCCCCGCTGGACGCCGTTCGCCAGCGCCGCCGGCTCGATCGCCGCTGCCGTCGGCCTCGGACTCGCCGCCGGCTGGCACAGCCGCGTCCAGTGGGGCATGATCGCCGCCCTGTTCTTCGTCCTCGCCACCTACGCGATCACCACCAAGGTGGAGGGCTCCCGGCAGGCCAAGGACCGGGTCGCGACCAGCCTCGTCTGGGTCTGCTTCATCCTGGCCGTCGTCCCGCTGCTCTCCCTCGCCTGGGTCACGATCAGCAAGGGCCTCGAGGTCCTCGACCCGTACTTCCTCACCCACTCGATGAACGGCGTCCTCGACGCCGAGGCCGGCGGCGGCGTCTACCACGCGCTGCTCGGCACCATCGAGCAGGTCGGCATCGCCACCCTGATCGCCGCGCCGATCGGCCTGCTGACCGCGGTCTACCTGGTCGAGTACGGCGGCGGGAAGCTCTCCCAGGCCGTCACCTTCTTCGTCGACGTCATGACGGGCATCCCCTCGATCGTCGCGGGCCTGTTCATCCTCGCCACCTGGAATCTGATGCTGGGCTTCGGGCCCTCCGGATTCGCCGGCGCGATGGCCCTCGCCATCCTGATGATGCCGGTCGTGGTCCGCTCCACCGAGGAGATGCTCAAGCTCGTCCCCAACGAGCTGCGCGAGGCCTCCCTGGCCCTCGGCATCCCGAAGTGGCGCACGATCCTGAAGGTGGTCCTGCCCACCGCGATCGGCGGCATCACCACGGGCGTCATGCTCGCGGTCGCCCGCATCACCGGTGAGACGGCCCCCGTGCTGCTCCTCGTGTTCGGTACGAAGCTCATCAACCCGAACCCCTTCGAAGGCGCCCAGTCCTCGCTGCCGCTGTACGTGTACGAGCAGTACGCGGTCGGCACCGACGCCGCCGTGGCCCGCGCCTGGGCCGCCGCGCTCGTCCTGATCGCCTTCGTCATGATCCTCAACCTGGTGGCCCGCGGCATCGCCCGCTGGAAGGCCCCCAAGACCGGCCGCTGAGCGGTCACCTCTGGAAGTGAATTGATATGGCCAAGCGAATCGACGTCAGCGGCCTCTCCGCGTACTACGGCGCCCACAAGGCGATCGACGACATCTCCATGACGGTCGAGCCCCGCTCGGTGACGGCCTTCATCGGCCCCTCCGGCTGCGGCAAGTCCACCTTCCTGCGCACCCTGAACCGGATGCACGAGGTCACCCCCGGTGGCCGCGTCGAGGGCAAGGTGATGCTGGACGACGAGAACCTGTACGGCTCCCACGTCGACCCGGTCGCCGTGCGCCGTACGGTCGGCATGGTCTTCCAGCGCCCGAACCCCTTCCCGACCATGTCGATCTTCGACAACGTCGCGGCGGGCCTCCGGCTGAACGGCCGCTACAAGAAGTCCGAGCTCAACGACATCGTCGAGCGCTCCCTCAAGGGAGCGAACCTCTGGAACGAGGTCAAGGACCGCCTGAACAAGCCGGGCTCCGGCCTCTCCGGTGGTCAGCAGCAGCGCCTGTGCATCGCCCGCGCGATCGCGGTCGAGCCGGACGTCCTGCTCATGGACGAGCCCTGCTCGGCCCTCGACCCGATCTCGACGCTGGCGATCGAGGACCTGATCGGCGAGCTGAAGGAGCGCTTCACGATCGTCATCGTGACGCACAACATGCAGCAGGCGGCCCGCGTCTCGGACCGTACGGCCTTCTTCAACCTGGCGGCCGTGGGCCAGCCGGGCAAGCTGATCGAACTGGACGACACCGAGCGCATCTTCTCCAACCCGAGCGTCCAGGCGACCGAGGACTACATCTCCGGCCGCTTCGGATAACCCCGAGACCGTTGTGCGGTGCTGCATGGCGGTGCCACCGCATGACGAAGGGCCCGGCCCCCCTACAGGGGAGCCGGGCCCGTATGCGTTCCGGGTGCCCGCGGCTAGCCGAAGAAGAGCTTCACCACGTAGTAGCTCACCGCCGCCACCAGCGCGGCGGCCGGCATCGTGATGAACCACCCCAGAATGATGTTCTTCGCGACGCCCCACCGCACCGCGTTCACCCGCTTCGTCGCGCCGACACCCATGATCGCCGAGGTGATCACGTGCGTCGTCGAGATCGGCGCGTGGAACATGAACGAGGCCGTGTACATCACGGACGCCGCCGTCGTCTCCGCCGCGAACCCCTGCGGCGGGTCCAGCTCGATGATCCGACGGCCCAGGGTTCGCATGATGCGCCAGCCACCGGCGTACGTACCGAGCGACAGCATCACCGCACAGGCGATCTTGACCCAGACCGGGATCGTGTCACCGGCCTGCTCGACGTCGGCGATGACCAGGGCCATCACCACGATGCCCATCGTCTTCTGGGCGTCCTGGAGACCGTGACCGAGGGCCATACCCGCCGCCGACACCGTCTGGGCGATGCGGAAGCCGCGCTTGGCCTTGTGCGGGTTGGACCTGCGGAAGATCCACAGGATCACGCACATGACCAGATAGCCGAGGAGCAGACCGACGACCGGCGAGATGAACATCGGGATGACGATCTTCTCGACGACCCCGGACCAGATGACGTCGATCCCGCCGGCCAGCGCCGCGCCCACCATGCCGCCGAACAGAGCGTGCGAGGAGGACGAGGGCAGACCGAAGTACCAGGTGACCAGGTTCCACACGATCGCGCCGACCAGCGCGGCGAAGAGAATGCCCATTCCCTTGCTGCCCGACGGCGTCTCGATCAGGCCCTTGCTGACCGTCTTGGCGACCCCGCTGCCGAGGAACGCTCCGGCGAGGTTCATCACGGCCGCCATCGCCAGCGCCGCCCGCGGCGTCAGCGCCCGGGTCGACACGGAGGTGGCGATGGCGTTGGCCGAGTCGTGGAAGCCGTTCGTATACGTGAAGCCGAGCGCGACACCGATGGTCACGATCAGGGCGAAGGTGTCCACGAAGCTCAGGACTCCTTGACCGCGATGGTCTCCACCGTGTTCGCCACGTGCTCGAAGGCGTCGGCCGCCTCTTCCAGCACATCGACGATCTGCTTGAGCTTGAGCACCTCGATGGCGTCGTACTTGCCGTTGAAGAGGTGGGCGAGCAGCTTGCGGTGGATCTGGTCGGCCTGGTTCTCGAGCCGGTTGACCTCGATCCAGTACTCGGTGAGGTTGTCCATCGTCCGCAGGTGCGGCATCGCCTCGGCGGTCAGCTCGGCGGCGCGGGCCAGCACCTCGATCTGCTGCTCGACACCCTTGGGGAGCTCTTCGACGTTGTAGAGGACGACCAGGTCGACGGCCTCCTCCATGAAGTCCATGATGTCGTCGAGGGAGGACGCGAGCTTGTAGATGTCCTCGCGGTCGAAGGGCGTGATGAAAGAGGAGTTCAGCTGGTGGAAGATCGCGTGGGTCGCGTCGTCACCGGCGTGTTCCGCTGCCCGCATCCGCTCCGCGATCTCGGCCCGGGCGGACATGTCCGCTCCGAGCAGTTCCATGAGGAGCTTCGAGCCCGTGACGATGTTGTCCGCGGACGCGGCGAACATGTCGTAGAAGCTCGTCTCCCTGGGGGTCAGACGAAATCGCACGTGGGGTCCTCGGGGTGCTGGGTTTCGGTCAGGCTGATGCTAGGCGCATCATCCGGCCACGGCTAACCGGCGTCCCCTCAGTGTCGCCCATCAGGCACAGTGGCATGCACGGGCCCCCGGCCGGGATCGGCGGGGATCGGTACCATATACCCACGAGGGGTATACAACCCCTTTCTGGACAGCGGGAGGACGCGATGACGACCACCGAGGCGGCCGAGGTCACCCCCGACACCGTCGAGCCGGCCGACCACGACCACGGCGTGCACGGCTACCACAAGCAGAAGGACGAGCACCTCAAGCGGCTCCGGCGCATCGAGGGCCAGATCCGCGGCCTGCAGCGGATGGTCGACGAGGACACGTACTGCATCGACATACTCACTCAGGTCTCCGCGTCCACGAAGGCCCTGCAGTCGTTCGCGCTCCAGCTCCTGGAGGAGCACCTGCGGCACTGCGTCGCCGACGCGGCGACGAAGGGCGGCGACGAGATCGACGCGAAGGTCGAGGAGGCCACGAAGGCCATCGCGCGGATGATGCGCACCTGAGCGTGACGCGTGCGCCTCTCGCCTCTCGCCTTCCGTTCGTCTTTCGCCTTACGAGCGCCCCGTCCCGGCCGTCCGGTCAGCGACCGCGGCCGGGGCCGGCGCCGGGGGTCTCGCGCTCGGCGGCCACCCTCAGGACCTCGTCGATCCGGTCCGCGCTGAGGCGCTCCTCGTCGGCCGCCGACGCCGCGATGATCAGCTCACCGCACAGCTCGATCTCGGCGAGAGCGACGCGGTCCTGTTCGGTGGGCACTGTCGCGGTACTGGGCGGAGCCACGCGCATTCACCTCTTCCTGCCGACGTCGGTCTCCCAGCGTAGGGAGCGGCCCACACACCGCGCATGACACGTCCGGACCATTTGGGTCTGGTCGCGGAAGGCTCCTCCTACGCCTTGATCTTCCCGGCGTAGAGGTCCTTCCGGCTCGGCAGGCGTACGTCGACGGGGGTGCCGAATCCGTAGAGCAGCGTCGTCGACGCGACCGCGACCGTACGGCCCTGGTTGGCGAAGCTGAACTGGTGCCGCACCTTGCGCAGCCGGCCCTCGGCGTCGAGATACGCGTCGAACGGGACGGCGTCCTTGGCGAACCCTTTCGCCGCGGCGGCCAGCGCCCCGCGCACCTGCGGGGACGCGACCCGGGCGGCCACCGCGAGGTCCGCGACGCCGCGGTAGTGGCGGACCCGCACCCCGGCGAGGTCGACCTCGCCGACGTAGGCGACCTTCTGAGCGCCCCGCAGCAGTTCGGCCGCGACGGCGGGGTCGGTGGCCCCGTTGGTGACGAGATTGCCGTCGTCGAGGGCGGCGGTGTCCACCCGGACCCACTTGTCGGCGGGGACTCCGCCGCCGCGGTTCTTCATGTACAGCGCGCCCGGGGTGAGGAGTTCGGTGATGGGCCGGTGCTCGTCGGCCCCGGCGGCGTCCTTGGGCAGGACCACCTCCAGGTGCCCGGTGCGCCGGCGGAAGTCGTAACCCCCCTCGCCGCGGATGGTCACCCGGGTCCCGCCGGCCGCCATCTCCATGCTCGTGCTCGCCTTGGAGGTCCCCGCCCGGCTCAGCACCTCGGCCGCCTGCCGCACGCTCGTCGCCGGGTCGCCGCCCGGATCACCGCCCGGCTCGGCGGCCTCGGGGGCCGCGCACGCGCCGACCATCAGAGCCGCGGCGGCGGCCCACGCCCCGCCCGTGCGTCCGCTCCGCACCACCATCGCCTGCCAACCCCCAACGCCGTACCACCGCTTGCCGGGGCCCGCCCTTCCCCCGGTCCGGAGGTCCTGGGGAGACCCCTACGGATAACGACGGCGTCGGCGGCCCGTCACGCGCAGTACCGTGGTTCCGTGCACGAGCAGTCCCCCCATCACACGACGACCATGGAACGCGGTTCGTTCGCGATCGCCCGGTGCAGCTGTGGTTGGTCGGGCCCGGCGCGAAGATCGCGCGAGCGGGCCCGTACGGACGCGGCGGCGCACGAGGCCACCGCCCAGCGGGCACCGACGCACTAGACGCACGGGGCGCACGCGGCGCACGCAGCGCCCCAGGCGGCGGCCGGACAGCGCGGCCGGGGCCGGGGCTGGCCGATCCGGGCCTGGCCGATGGCGACTAGGCCGCGAGGCCGTTCTCGTTCTCGCCGTTGCCGGAGCCGAGCCGGGGCTCGGGGATGTCGAGCGTCTCGGGCAGCGGGCAGCGCTCGGCGACGCGCCGGGAACGGACGAGCCGGGCGCCATGCTTCGAGCGGGCGATCGCGGAGACCAGCGGGGTCAGCAGGGCGTGGGCGAGCGGGGCGAGCAGCAGCGCCACCGCCGTACCGAGAGCCAGACCGCCGATGACGTCGGTCGGGTAGTGCACGCCCATGTAGACCCGGCAGAAGGCCTCGGTGAAGGCGAGCCCGATGGCGGCGAGGCCGAACTTGCGGTGGGCGACGAAGACTCCGACGGCGATGGCCATCGCCATGGTGGCGTGGTCGCTGACGAAGGAGAAGTCGGTCTTGCCGTCGACGAGGACCTCGAGCCCCCGATGATCCTTGAACGGCCGCGGCCGCTCGACGAATCCGCGGATGGGGATGTTGACCAGCAGCGCCACACCGGCGGCGAGCGGCGCCCAGACGAGACCCGCGAGCGCGGAGACGGAGTCACCGAGGGTGCCGCGGCGGCGGACGCTCCACCAGCACCAGAGCGCGACGAGCACGAGCCCGAGCATGACCCCGTACTCGCCGACGAACCCCATGACGCGGTCGAACCACGGCGGGGCGTCCTTCGCCAGCCCGTTGATGTCGTAGAGCAGGCTGACATCGGGGTTCGAACCGTCCGATGCGAGTCCAGACATCTGCTGCGGCCCCTTGCCTTGTCGCGTGTGTCGACCTGGGCGGTCGGTTCAGGGAACGAACCGCCTGAGGCGTGCGTTCCGCTCTTCCCTGAAGATCACCCTGACGTTACCGAAGAGTGACACGTCGTCGCAGCTCAGGGCCTACGGTTTACGGAGAGTTCCGGCCAATGGTCAGGCTTGTGCCGGGTGGGTCGGCAGCGCCGCCGCGCCCTCCTGGGTGACCCGCGTCGCCCCGAAGTAGTCCGGTGTGTCGATCTTGGTGAAGCGGATCACGGCCCCGGTGCGCGGGGCGTCGATCATGTATCCGCCGCCGACGTAGATGCCGACATGCCTGATGGCACGGGAATTGGTCAGATCGTCGGAGAAGAACACCAGGTCGCCGGGGAGCAGTTCGCCGCGGGAGGGATGCGGCCCCGCGTTGTACTGGTCGTTGGCCACGCGCGGCAGCTCGATCCCGACGGTCCGGTACGCGGCCTGGGTCAGCCCGGAGCAATCGAATCGGCCATTCTGCGCGGCTGTTCCCGTGCCGCCCCAGAGGTACGGCGTACCGAGCTTCTGCTGGGCGAAGTAGATCGCCCCCGCGGCCTGCTTCGAGGGCTCGACCCGGCCGAGGGGGCGGGCGAAGCTCTTCTCCAGGGAGCGGATGATCCGCACGTAGTTCTGCGTCTCGCTGATCCGCGGCACCCCGCCGGACTTGATGACGCGGTACGCCCCGGCGTTGTACGCGGCGAGCATGTTGTTCGTCGGATCGCCGGGCACGTCCTTCACATAGCCGGCGAGTTCGCAGTCGTACGACGCCGCCGACGGGATCGCGTCCGCCGGGTCCCAGACGTCCCGGTCCCCGTCCTTGTCGCCGTCGATGCCGTGCCCGGCCCATGTGCCGGGGATGAACTGGGCGATGCCCATGGCGTTGGCGGGCGAGACGACCCTCGGGTTCCAGCCGCTCTCCTGGTAGAGCTGCGCGGCGAGCAGGGCGGGGTTGATGGCGGGGCAGAGGTTCCCCCACCGCTGCACCAGCCCCTGGTACGCGGCCGGCACGGCCCCCTTGGCAAGGCCCACGGTGCCGTTCTTGGCGTCGCCCGCGCCGCCGAAGAGCCCGGCGGCGGCGGAGTACGTCCCGACGACGAGCAGCGCGACGAAGCTCAGGCACACGCCGAAGACCCCACCGGCCATCAGCCACGCCTTGCCCCCAGCGCCCGCCTTACGCACCGTCAACCACCCCTCGGCTCTTGGCAGTCCAGCGGCCAGTCTAAGCGGCGGACCCGGGATCGCGGGGGTGGACGAAGGGGGCGCATCGGAGGTGTCCCGCCCTCGCCGCCCGGTGGCCTCGCCGCCCCCTCCTCACCTCCGCTTGAGCACCTCCACCAGGCTCGAGGAGCTGTCCTGCCCGTGCCCGGCCTCGACCCCACGGCGGAAGAGTTCGACGACGGCGGCGGGCAGGGCTCCGTCGACGCCCGCGTCCGTGACGGTGTGCAGGACGTGTTCGGCGCTGGCCAGGCCCATCGCGAGACGGTCGACGTCGCCGGAGTGGTCGCCGGCGTCGACGCGGGGCGCGTAGAACTCCAGGAACTGCTTCATGTCCAGGGCGTTGACGGCGTACGGCAGGAGGTCGGCCGCCTTGATCCCGTACGCGTCGGCGAGGGCGAGCGCTTGCCAGTGGCCGCTCAGGGCCGTCCAGAACATGACCATGTTGAGCTGGTAGAAGAGCGCGGCGAGGCCGGGGTCCTCGCCGCGGTAGTCGGTGCCGGTGAGGACTTCGAGGGTGGGCCGGTGGGCCTCGAAGACCTCGCGCGGGCCGCTGTAGAACGCCGAGGAGCCGGCGGCGCCGATGCCGGAGGGCGGCACGAGCACCCCACCGGTGAGCTGGACCGCTCCACGCTCCCGCGCCCAGTCGGCCGCTTCCCGCGCCCGGTGCGGGGTGTCGGAGCTGAGGTTGACGAGGACCCTGCCCGCGAGGACGGCGGGGTCGACCCCGTCCAGTACGGCGTACAGGGCCGCGTAGTCGGTGAGGCTGACCACCACGACCTCGTTGGCGGCGACCGCCTCGGCCGGTGTGGGGGCGAGGACCGCGCCGCGCCGCACGAGGTCGTCGGCGCGGGAGGCGGTGCGGTTCCACAGGGTGACGCGGTAGCCCTGGTCGAGATAGGCGCCGGCCATGGCGTGGCCCATGGGGCCGAGCCCGATGACGGTGACGGAGTTGGAGTTGCTCACAGCGGTGTCCTCTCCTAAAACGAACGCTCTATTTAGTGCCAGGCCAAGAACGTAGCACAGCTCTAAAGCGAACGCTCTACTCAATGCCTCGCTACACTCATCCCATGCAGACAGGCTCCACTCGGGACCGGATCGTCGTCGCCGCCTCCCGCCTCATCCAGCGCCAGGGCTATGTCGGCACGGGCATCAAGCAGATCGCCACCGAGGCGGAGGCCACCCTCGGCTCCGTCTACCACTTCTTCCCCGGCGGGAAGGAGGCCGTGGCGGTCGCGGCGATGGAGTACGGCCGCGAGGAGTTCGCCGAGGTCCTGCGCACCGCCCTGGACGGCGAGGACGACCCCGCGGAGGCCGTGGACGCCTGCGCCCGGCTCCTGGCGAGGGAGCTCCGCGCCTCCGGCTGGACCGACGGCTGCCCGGTCACCGCCGCCGCCCTGGAGACGCTCGGCACGGACAACCCCATCCAACGCGCCTGCGCCGAAGCCTTGCTGGCCTGGCAGAAGCTGGTCGCCGACAAGCTCCTCGGCTGCGGCTTCCCGGACCCCGAGGCACGCGACCTCGCGGCGACGGTCATCAACACCCTGGAAGGCGCCGAAGTCACCGCCCAGGTCACCCGCTCGGAGACCCCGCTCCTCCTGGCCGGCCGCCACCTCTCCCGCCTGGTCGCCTCCTACGCCTGACGCCCCCCCAAGAGTGCAACAACGACAGTCATTGCCCGGAGTCACCCTCCGTGATACACAGAGTGACCATACGCTTCTTCGCATGGAGACCAGCCACACCGCCGCAGGTCAAGACGGTCGGATCGGCCACGTGTGCGGGAATCGGGTAAAGAGAGCCGTCAAGCCGTCACACGCGAGCGGTTTCATCAGCGAAGATAGGGCGATGACCCATGCCATGAGGCAAGGGCGACGAACTACCCAACAGGGGCGGTGAGTTACATGTACCTGGCGGACGAGAAGGGCGACATCACCACCATCATCGGTGGAATCGCCCCGAACTGGGGTCCTTTCGGGAGCCTGGGCAATGAGGCCAAGGTGATGATCGAGGTCGTGATGGCCGTGGCCATCCTGCTCTGCCTCGGCATCGCCATCTGGGGAGCGGCCAAGCAGCGCATCGGCGCGACCGCCCTCCGGGACACGTTCAGCGCCGAGCAGGGCAAGGGCCTGATCGTCGCCGGTCTGACCGGGGTCTTCATCATCGGATCACTGGGGACGCTGTTCACGATCGTGTACGGGATGGCCGTCTAACCACCGAGGTCACGTTCCCTGATGTCCAGTCACCACACCGTGCCAGCGCGGCAACCAGTTGAGGGGGCGTACCCGTCATGAGCCTCGGCGACGACCACGACGACGACGGCTTCGGCGGCTCCGGCCAGACCCGCACCCGCCTCCCCGAGGGCGACGCCCCCCGCCGCACCCCCGCGCGCAGCTCGCGCTCGCTCATCACGGTGGTCGGCGTCGTGGTCCTCCTGCTGGCCGCGATCGCCTTCGCCAACAGAGGCGACGGCGACACCCCGTCCACGGACCAGTCCAAACCCCGCGGCACCACCTCCGGCGCCCCCACGGCGGCCACGGGCGTCCCCCCGGTGACAGGCAAAACAGGCACGATCCCCTCCGGCTTCCCCCAAGACGCCCAAGGCGCCCAGAGCGCGGCGGTCAACTACGCGGTACCTCTCGGTTCCGCCGAAATGTTCACGGCCTCCCGCCGTCACGAGATCGTTGACTCGGTCTATGCCCCCGCAGTTGCCGCCGCGCGCCGGGACGACCTCGACAGGGTCTACTCGGACAAGGGCTTCCTCGCACGCATTGGCCTGAAGGAGGACGGCACGGCCCCCAGCGGGCTGACGTTCATCTCACGGGTCATCCCCGTGGGATCGAAGATCGAGAGCTACAGCGGCGACCGAGCCACCGTCGCCGTCTGGTATTCGTCCCTTTTCGGCCTTGCGGGCGAGGGTTCTCAAAACCCTGTGTCCGAGAGCTGGTACACCACCACCTACCAGCTGGATTGGGTCAGCGGCGACTGGAAAGTGACCGACTTCGACCAGAAGGAAGGTCCGGTGCCAGTCGGTCGCGATCAGGCTGCCTCAAGCGCGGAAGAGATGGCCGACGCTGTGCACCAGTTCGGGGGGTTCACGTATGCCCGGTAAGCGCCCTCCTCGGGCCCTCGCGATCGCGGTTGCCGCCACAGCCGTTCAAACGTCGGTCGTGCTGCTGGCCGGCCGTGCCGCCGCGGCGCCGACGCCCACACCCAGCCCGAGCAACAACCCGTGTGACCTCATTCGCGGCCCCGCACGCCAGTACTGCGAGAACGGCGAACCCGGCAGCTCCCGCCCCAACGTCACCGACCCCACCACCGCCCTCGACCCCCTCTCCTCCCTCGCCCGCGGCTGCGCCGACGCCGCCATCTCCATCGTCGACGCGCTCTCCAAGGCCGTGAAAGACACCGCCGACGTCGACTTCACCAACCTCGAGTTCCTCAGCCGCTACGCCATCGTCTTCGCCGCCGCCACCGTCCTCACCCTCCTCCTCTGGCTGCTCGCCGTCGCCAAGCGCGCCATCCGCGGCGTCCCCCTCACCACCGCCATCTCCGAGGCCATCGGCTTCCTCTGGCTCACCGTCCTCGCCTCCGCGTTCACGCCCCTCATCCTCTACACCGTCGTGAACGCCACCGACGCCGTCACCGAAGTCATCGCCTCCGGTACCGGCCAGCAGACCGACGTCTTCTTCGGCAGCTTCAAGGAAGCCCTGCAGAAGGGCGACGACATCGGCGGCGGGCCGATCATGCTGATCATCGTGTCGCTGGTGACCGTCCTCGCCGCCGGTGTGCTCTACCTCGAGCTGTTCCTCCGCGCCGTCCTGCTCTACGTCGGCGCCCTGCTCGGTGTCGTCGTCTACTCCGGGCTCGTCGACAAGAACATGTGGGGCCACGTCCGCCGCTGGGCCGGCATCATGATCGCGGTCATCCTCGTCAAGCCGGTCATCGTCATCGTCCTCGGACTCGCCGGCGCGCTCTCCTCCGGTACCGGGCCCGACTCGTTCTCCGCCGTCGTCTCCGGCCTCGCGATCATCCTGCTGGCCATCTTCGCCTCCGCGATGATCTACCGCTTCGTACCCGGCTTCGGCGACGAGATCGTCGCCTCCCGCAACAACCGGCTCCACCGCGCCGGTGAGAACGCCGCCGCCGCCGTCATCTCCTCCCCCGCCTCCCTCGTCTCCCAGGGCATCAAGACCCACAGCACCCGCGGCGACGGCGGCCAAGGCCAAGGAGGCGGAGGCGGCAACGCACCCGCCCGGTCCGCGAACCCCCTCGCCGGCGGCGTCGCCGCCCACAGCAGCCGCGGCGGCTCGGGCGTCGGCTCGGGCGCGGGTGCGGGAGGCGGCGGAACTGTCCCCTCCGCCGCACCCCCGCCGCGTAGCGGCAGCCCCACATCAGGCACCCCGCACAGCAACCGAAAGAACTCTGGAGGTGGAGGGCGTTGACGACCCAGTCCCAGCCGGTCACGCCCCGCCGTACGTATCTGATCGGCCGCGCCCGGCCGAACGCGATCGTCGGCAAGAACCGCGAGACCGGCGAGATCGCGCTGATCATCGCCGGAGCGTTCCTGGGCATGATGAGCGGACTGATCGTCCCCGTCCTGTCCCTGCGGATCGTCCTGCTGATGGGCTTCCCGCTGCTCGCGCTCGCCGCCGTCTACGTCCCGTACAAGCACCGCACGTTCTACAAATGGTTCGAGATCAACCGCAGCTACAAGCGGAGCCTGAAGCGGGGCACCGCCTACCGCTCCGCCGCCATCGAGGCCGGCACCCGGCTCGACGGACGTGAGGTCGAGGTCGGCCCGCCCCCCGGCATCGGCCGGATCAACTGGATGTCCGCCCCCTTCGGGCCCGACGAGATCGCCGTCCTCCTCCACGCCGACCGCCGCACCGTCACCGCCGCCATCGAGATCGAGGGCCCCGGCGTCGGACTGCGCGACAGCGAGGACCAGGAAGCGCTGGTGGACCGTTTCGGCACGCTGCTCAAGCACGTCGCCAACGGGGACGGCTTCGTCACTCGCCTCCAGATGCTCGCCCGTACCCTCCCCGCGGACCCCGACGCGCACGCCAAGGACGTCGGCCAGCGCGGCGACCCGCACGCCCCGCTCTGGCTCCAGGAGTCGTACGAACAGCTCCAGTCGATGGTCTCCACCTCCAGCGAGCAGCACCGCGCCTACCTCGTGGCCTGCATGCACTACACCCGCGAACTGGCCGCCGAGGCCAACGCGATGGCGCGCGCCGCCCGCCACACCTCCGGCGCCCGCAAGCTCGACCGCGACGCCGGACTCGCCGTCGTCATGGCCCGCGAACTCACCGACATCTGCGCCCGCCTCGCCGAGGCCGACATCAGGGTCCGCCAGCCGCTCGGACAGTCCCGGCTCGCCTCCCTCGTGCACTCCATGTACGACCCGGACCACCCGATCGACCACATCCAGGCCATGACGAAGCGGAACGCCTGGCCCGCCGAACTCGACGCCATGGAGCCCACCTACCTCCAGGCCAAGACCCGCGAGTCCTCCACCCGCGCCCCCTGGTGCCACGCCACCGCCTGGGTGAAGGAGTGGCCGATGACCCCCGTCGGCGTCAACTTCCTCGCCCCGCTCCTCGTCCACACCCCGGACGTCATCCGCACCGTCGCCGTGACCATGGACCTCGAACCCACCGAGGTCGCCATCGAGCGCATGCTCACCGAGAAGACCAACGACGAGGCCGAGGCGTCCCGCCAGGCCAAGATGAACCGCACCGTCGACCCGCGCGACATCGCCGCCCACGGCCGGCTCGACCAGCGGGGTGAAGATCTCGCCAGTGGCGCGGCGGGGGTCAACCTCGTCGGGTACATCACTGTGTCGTCGCGCTCGCCCGAGGCCCTGGCCAGGGACAAGCGCACGATCAGGGCCTCCGCCGGCAAGTCGTATCTGAAGCTGGAGTGGTGCGACCGCGAGCACCACCGGGCCTTTGTGAACACGTTGCCGTTCGCGACCGGCATCCGCCGCTAGCCGCTAAGGGGCCCGTGCACATGCGAGATCCACTCTCCGCCCTCACCGAAGCCTTCACCTCCTTCCTCTTCGGGAAGGTGGAGACCACGCGGCTGCCCGTACGCACCTCGACCGGACAGGCCCAGGCCGTCTACCTCCCGACCGCCGCCCCCGGTCTCGGCGACTCCGGCGTCATCATCGGCCGCGAGGTCTACAGCGGCAAGGGCTACATCTACGACCCCTTCCAGCTGTACGGACAGCAGCTCCCGGCCCCCCACTGGCTCGTCCTCGGCGAGTCCGGCAACGGCAAGTCCGCGCTGGAGAAGACGTACGTCCTGAGGCAGTTGCGCTTCCGCGACCGGCAGGTCGTCGTCCTCGACGCCCAGGGCGAGGACGGCGTCGGCGAATGGAACCTCATCGCCCAGGAGCTGGGAATAACCCCCATCCGCCTCGACCCGATGGTCGCCGTCGACGCCGGCATCCGGCTCAACCCGCTCGACCCCTCGATCACCACGACGGGGCAGCTGGCGCTGCTCCGCACGATCATCGAGGTCGCGATGGGGCACAGCCTCGACGAGCGCGCCGGCTTCGCGCTCAAGGTCGCCCACGCCTACGTCAACGAACACGTCACCGACCGCCAGCCGATCCTCACCGACATCGTGGAACAGCTCCGCCACCCCAAACCGGAGTCCGCGGAGGCGATGAACGTCGACATAGACGATGTACGGGCCTGGGGCCTGGACGTCGCGCTGGTCCTGGACCGGCTGGTCGACGGCGACCTGCGCGGCATGTTCGACGGCCCGACGACCGTCGGCATCGACCTCGACGCGCCGCTCATCGTCTTCGACCTGTCCCACATCGACCGGAACTCGATCGCCATGCCCATCCTGATGGCGATCGTCGGCGTGTGGCTGGAACACACCTGGATCCGCCCCGACCGGAAGAAGCGCATCTTCCTCGTCGAGGAAGCCTGGCACATCATCAACAGTCCCTTCGTCGCCCAGCTGTTCCAGCGGCTGCTGAAGTTCGGCCGCCGGCTCGGCCTGTCGTTCGTCGCGGTCGTGCACCACCTCTCCGACGTCGTCGACGGCGCGGCGGCCCGAGAGGCAGCGGCGATCCTCAAAATGGCCTCGACCAGGACCATTTATGCCCAGAAAGCCGACGAGGCCCGGGCCACGGGACGGGTCCTCGGCCTGCCCCGGTGGGCGGTCGAGATCATCCCGACCCTCACCCCCGGTATCGCCGTCTGGGACGTCAACGGCAATGTCCAGGTGGTCAAGCACCTCATCACCGAGAAGGAACGGCCGCTCGTCTACACCGACCGCGCCATGACGGAGTCGTCCGTCGACCCGGAGCTGGAGTGGGAGACGGAACAGCGCGCCGCCCTCATCGAGCAGCACCTGAACGACCCCACCCAGTCGACGGTGGCGTGAGATGTCGCACGACTCGCGGGGCCGGCAGCAAGGGGGCATCCCCGACGGCCTGGTGGTGGCGCTCGTCGGCTTCGTCCTCGGCCTGACCGTGCTGGTGTGGACGGCGACCGGCCTGGCCGCGCTCTTCGCGAAGGGCGCCTGGCCGGACGGGGTCACCTTCACCAGGACCCCGATGGCCGTCCGCGCCCTGATCGGCCGGCCCCAGGATCTGGCGGGCGCGTGGCCGGACACCCCGGCGGGCGAACTGTCGGGGTACGGGCTGTTCTGGGGTCTGCTCATCGGCGAGCTGATGGTGCTGGTGGTCCTCGCGGTGTTCGTGGTGGGGACGCTGGCTCGATGGAGAGCGGTACGGGCCCGACGACCGCTCGCCGCCGAGACCCCGGCCACGGTCACAGCCACGGCCACGGCCTCGGTACCTCTGAAGCAGCCTCCGGCCCCGACCCCCGTGGAACAGGTCCCCGCACCTGTCGAGCCGCCGAAGGCCCCCAGCCTCGCCCCCGCCCCCAGCCTCGCCCCGGACCCGGTCCTCCCCTCCCCCCGTACACCCCGCGTCCTCTACGGCACCCCCACCACCCGCCGCCCCGCCGCCCTCCAGGCCGTCCGGGACGCCGAGGGCCCGGTCCTCGTCGTCACCTCCGACCCCACCGTCTGGGCGGACACCAAGGACGCCCGCGGCAAGCTCGGCCCCGTCCTCGTCTACGACCCAGGGCACCTCTGCGACACCCCCGCCCGCCTCCACTGGTCCCCTTCCGACCGCTGTGAGGACCCGGCCACGGCCCAGGAACGCGCGGCCGCGCTCCTCGCCCCCGTACGCCCGCCGTCCCGCCTGGACGCCGCCGTCGCCGACACCGCGGAAACGCTCCTGCGCTGCTGGCTGCACGCCGCCGCCCTCGACGACCGGCCCTTCAAGCAGGTCCACCGCTGGGCCCAGGGCACGGGCGCCCACGAGCCCGTACGAATCCTCCGCACCCACCCCAAGGCCGCCGCGGGCCACGCCGGGCTCCTGGAGTCCGCGCTGACCGGCTACCCGGAACGGCGGGAGATCGCACAGGAGTTGACCGCCCGGGCACTGTCCGCGCTCTCCTCGATCCACATCAGGGAGGCGTGCACCCCGAATCGAACGGATTCGCTCACGCTGGAATCTTTCGTCGCCGAAGGGGGCACGCTCTATGTGGTGGGTGAACCGATCGAGGACCCCCGCACCCGACCCGGCGCGATGCCTCTGCTCACCGCTCTCACCGCAAGCGTGGTCGAGCACGGCCGCCGCATGGCCGCACGGTCATCCGACGGTCGGCTCGACCCACCAATGACGCTCGTCCTCGACGACATCGCCGCCGTGGCCCCCCTCCCCCGGCTCCCGGACCTCCTGACAACCGGCCAGGACCAGGGCCTCCCGACCCTGGCCCTCCTCCGCTCCCCGGAACAGGCCCGCGCCCGCTGGCCGGAGGAGAGCCTCATCTCTTGAGGACCTCCCGGTCCGGCGTGTAGGCGTTCCCTGCGCACTCCTGGAGCGCCCGGTGCAGGCGCAGGATCCGCTGCCGCCCGGTCTGGTCGGGGACCGTCCGCCGTGACCAGGACGTTCGACGGCTTCAAGCCCCTGTGCACCAAGCCAGTCCGCGCTGAACCCAAGCTAGAGGCCCCCCGGCCTCCGGATCTCGTACTCCACCTCCCACGCCCCCGCGCCCCCCGCGCCCCCCGTGTCCCCCGGCAACGCCACCCGCTCCCCCGTCGCCACGAACCCGAACCGCCGGTAGAACGCCGCCGCCCGCTCGTTCTCCTCGTGCACATACAGCCGCACCCGCTGGATCGCCGGCTCCGGCAGCGACCAGGACCACTCCACGCCCGCCCGGAACAGCTCCTCCGCCAGCCCGCTCCCGCGCGCCTCCGGCCGTACGTACACGCCCACGAGGTGCGTCTGGTCGACCGTCGCCACCTCCCCGAAGCGCACCTCCGCCGCGGGCCGCTCCACCAGCACCGAAATCGTGCCCGCCCAACTCCCGTCCGGCGCCTCCGCCACGAACTGACGGACACCCCCGTCGCCGCTCTCGCTCGCGCCCTCCGCCCGCTCCCGCCAGAACGAGTCAGGACGCTCGACGGCGGCCTCGTACGTGTCCAGGAAGGCGATGTGCGCCACCGGATCGCGCAGCGCGGCCAGCCGGATCTCGCGGGTCTTCTCCCACTCGTCGGCGCGAACGGTTCGTATCAGGTAGTCCATGCGCCGATACTCCCCACCGCCCACCCCACCGACAAGGCATTTTCACGCGGGAGGGGAGGGGAGGCCGAGAGGGAGGGAGAGGGCACCCACAGTCGTACCCCGGTACTACGCCCCCCCCGCCCTCACTCCCCCTCGATGACCGCCGTCCCGCGCCGTCTGCCCGTCCTGGGCGCCAAGGGCGCGGTCTTCACCGCGGTCGTCTTCACCGTCTCCTTCGCGACTGCCCTGATCACCTTCCTCACCGCCCAGCTCTTCTTCTCCGGCACCGACCAGGCCGCTTCCCTCACGGACGACGGCGTCCTGACCGCCATCGGGGCAACGCCGCCGGTGTCACCCTCCTCGGCGTCATCGCCCTCGGCCTCGGCGCCGCGCTGCGATCCGTCCCCGGCGGTATCGGCGCCTTCATCGGCGGTGTGATGTGCTGCCCGAGATCCTCGGAATGCTGCCGTACGAAGCCATGGAGACTGCCGTCCGGTACTTCCCCACCCAGGCCGCCGGCGCCCTCGGCTCCGCCGACCCGATGCCCGGCGCCGCCGCCACCCCGTCGCCGTCCTCGCCGTGATGGCCTGCGCCTCACTCGTCAACAACTGGACCGGGGCCTTCCTCCAGGCCGGCTTCCTCCAGTCCATCACCGTCTTCGGCATCGCCCTGCGGTTACGCCCGCGCACCCTCCTGTGGACGCTCGCACTACTCGCCCCACCGCTGGTGGTGGGCGCGGTCCGCCACCCCCAGGGGAGTTGGGACCAGCAGGTCGTCCCCACCCTGTGGGCGTACGCGATGGTCGCCCTGCTCGGCATCGCGGTCCGCTCCCGCAAGGACTACACCGCCGCACTCGTCGACCGTGCCCGCCGCCTCGAAGTCGAGCGCGACCAGCAGGCCCAGCTGGCGGCGGCGGCCGAACGGACCCGGATCGCCCGGGAGATGCACGACATCATCGGTCACAACCTCTCCGTCATCACCGGTCTCGCGGACGGCGGCAGGTACGCGGCGGCCAAGAGCCCCGAACGTGCCGCTCAGGCCCTCGACGCCATCGGTACGACGAGCCGCCAGGCCCTCGCCGAACTCCGCCGCCTCCTCGGGATCCTGCGCGACGACTCCACCGAGGCGGTGCGCGACCCGCAGCCGTCCCTGGTCGACATGGAGTCGCTGATCGAAGGCGTACGGTCGGCGGGCCTGCCGATACGGATGGAGATCCCCGACGACCCCGAGTACGGGCCGCCGCCTCTTCCAGCGGGCGCCCAACTCACGCTCTACCGGGTCGTGCAAGAAGCAGCCCGCCCGGACGTGGTCCTAATGGACATCCGGATGCCCGGCCTCGACGGCATCGAGGCCACCCGCGGCATCATCGCCACGGGCGCCCGCACGCGCGTCCTGATCGTCACCACCTTCGACCTCGACGAGTACGCCTACGACGGCCTGCGCGCCGGTTCCAGCGGCTTCCTGGTCAAGGACGCCCAGCCCGAGGAGCTCCTCGGGGGCATCCGGGCGCCGGCGACCGCGTCCAGGCGGTCATCCTGGCCTACGACACGGGCCTCGTCTCGCCGTCCCAGAACGGCTGACGAGGAAATAGGTCCTGAACGCAGAAAAGCCCCGCACCATAAGGTGCGGGGCTTTCCCACAATGATTGTTCGGCGGCGTCCTACTCTCCCACAGGGTCCCCCCTGCAG
>NZ_JBIBTW010000005.1:0-755602 GCF_043078785.1 Streptomyces sp. NPDC015346
CTCCGTGAATGTTTACCCGTAATCGGGTGCGCACACACGAGAGCGGAACGATCGGTCGGAATAGGACCGGTCGTTCACAGCGTCCTCGCTGTGTTTCGCCTTCCCGAAGGAAGGACTTTCAAAGGAACCTCGCCATCCGAAGATGGACGGGGTATCAACTAATCTGGCGTTGATTTTTGGCACGCTGTTGAGTTCTCAAGGAACGGACGCTTCCTTCGTACTCACCCTCTCGGGCTTTCCTCCGGGCTTTTCCCTTCGGTCTTTCGTGTTTCCAGCTTAGCAGACCCGTTTTCCGTTTCCGCCACCCGCTGGAGCGGGCTTGCCGTTCCGGGTATTCGCTTTCGCGCTTTCCCTTTCCGGCGGCTCCGACTTTATCAGAAGTTCTGAGTCGGATTTCCCGCCCCTCTCGTTCACCCGTTCGTGGCACACAGAGGTGCCGGGGTTCCCGATCTGGCGGAGCCGTAAACGTACTGGAGCGGGGCGCCCCGATGCAAATCGAGGCGCCCCGCTCCTGGTTGGGGGGTTCGAGGGTCAGACTTCGACGACCACCGGGAGGATCATCGGGCGCCGGCGGTAGGTGTCCGAGACCCACTTGCCGATGGTGCGCCGGATCAGCTGCTGGAGCTGGTGGGGCTCCATCACGCCGTCCTGGGCCGACTTGTTCAGGGCCTGCTCGACCTTCGGGATCACGGCGTCGAAGGCCGTGTCCTCGATGCCGGAGCCGCGGGCGTGGATGTAGGGCCCGCCGACGATCTTGCCGCTCGACGAGTCGACGACGACGAAGACCGAGATGATGCCCTCGTCGCCGAGGATGCGGCGGTCCTTGAGGTGGACTTCCGTGACGTCGCCGACCGAGAGGCCGTCGACGTACACGTAACCGGCCTGGACCTTGCCGACGATCCTCGCCTTGCCGTCGACCAGGTCGACGACGACGCCGTCCTCGGCGATGACGATGTGGTCCTTGGGGACACCCGTCATCGCGCCCAGCTCGGCGTTGGCGCGCAGGTGGCGCCATTCGCCGTGGACCGGCATCAGGTTCTTCGGCTTGCAGATGTTGTAGAAGTACAGCAGCTCGCCCGCCGAGGCGTGGCCCGAGACGTGGACCTTGGCGTTGCCCTTGTGGACGACGTGGGCGCCCCATCGGGTCAGGCCGTTGATCACGCGGTAGACCGCGTTCTCGTTGCCGGGGATGAGCGAGGAAGCCAGGATCACGGTGTCGCCGGGGACGATCCGGATCTGGTGATCGCGGTTGGCCATCCGGGACAGGGCGGCCATGGGCTCGCCCTGGGAGCCGGTGCAGACCAACACGACCTCGTCGTCCGGGAGGTCGTCCAGCGTCTTGACGTCGACGACCAGGCCGGCCGGGACCCGCAGATAGCCGAGGTCACGGGCGATGCCCATGTTCCGGACCATCGAGCGGCCGACGAAGGCCACCCGGCGTCCGTACTCGTGGGCGGCGTCGAGGATCTGCTGGATGCGGTGCACATGGCTGGCGAAGCTCGCCACGATGATGCGCTTCTGGGCGTTCGCGAAGACGTTCCGCAGGACGTTGGAGATGTCCTTCTCCGGCGGGACGAAGCCCGGGACCTCGGCGTTCGTCGAGTCCGAGAGGAGAAGGTCGATGCCTTCCTCGCTCAGGCGCGCGAACGCGTGCAGGTCGGTGAGCCGGCCGTCCAGCGGGAGCTGGTCCATCTTGAAGTCGCCGGTGTGCACCACCATGCCCGCGGGGGTGCGGATGGCGACGGCCAGCGCGTCCGGGATGGAGTGGTTGACCGCGATGAACTCGCAGTCGAAGGGTCCCAGCTGCTCGCGCTGCCCCTCGACGACCTCGAGGGTGTAGGGGCGGATGCGGTGCTCCTGGAGCTTGGCCTCGATCAGGGCGAGGGTCAGCTTGGAGCCGATGAGCGGGATGTCCGGCTTGAGCCGGAGCAGGTACGGGACGGCACCGATGTGGTCCTCGTGGCCGTGCGTGAGCACGATGCCCTCGACCTGGTCGAGGCGGTCCCGGATGGTGGTGAAATCGGGCAGGATCAGGTCGATGCCCGGCTGCTCCTCCTCGGGGAAGAGGACGCCGCAGTCGACGATCAGCAGCCGGCCGTCGAACTCGAAGACCGTCATGTTGCGGCCGATCTCACCGAGCCCGCCGAGCGGGGTGACGCGCAGGCCGCCCTTGGGCAGCTTCGGCGGGGCGCCGAGTTCAGGATGCGGATGACTCAAAAGACTCTCCTCACCACACACGCCACGTACCGCGTGGGCACGTGGCGCGCATGACATTCGTGCACTTGCTGTTGTGTGTTTTCGGAGATCTCGTCGGACGTCGGACCGCTCGGGTCGCGGGCGTCCGCAGATCGGATATTCAGTTGTGAAGTCTTTTGCTAGAGCTCTACCCCGCCGGCGGCGAGATCGAGCTTGAGCTGGGCGGTTTCCTCGGGGGAAAGCTCCACGAGCGGGAGGCGCAGGGGGCCGGCCGGGAGGCCCTGGAGTTCAAGGGCCGCCTTGGTGGTGATCACGCCCTGGGTGCGGAACATGCCGGTGAAGACCGGGAGCAGCTGCTGGTGGATCTCGGTGGCCTTCTGGACGTCGCCGTTGAGGTGGGCGTCCAGGAGGGCGCGGAGTTCCGGTGTGACGACGTGGCCGACGACGGAGACGAAGCCGCAGGCGCCCACGGAGAGCAGCGGCAGGTTGAGCATGTCGTCGCCGGAGTACCAGGCGAGGCCGGACCGGGCGATGGCCCAGCTGGCGCGGCCGAGGTCGCCCTTGGCGTCCTTGTTGGCGACGATCCGGGGGTGCTCGGCGAGGCGGACGATCGTCTCGGTGTCGATGGGGACGCCGCTGCGGCCGGGGATGTCGTAGAGCATCACGGGCAGGCCGGTGGCGTCGGCGATGGCCGAGAAGTGCCGGTACAGGCCCTCTTGCGGGGGCTTGTTGTAGTACGGGGTGACGGCGAGCAGGCCATGAGCGCCGTCACGTTCGGCGGTGCGGGCGAGCTCGATGGAGTGGTGGGTGTCGTTGGTGCCGATGCCGGCGACGACGTGGGCGCGGTCTCCGACCGCCTCGAGGACCGCTCGTACCAGCTCCGATTTCTCCGCGTCGCTGGTGGTCGGGGACTCGCCGGTGGTGCCGTTGATGACGAGGCCGTCGTTGCCTGCGTCCACCAGATGGGCGGCGAGTCGCTGGGCACCGTCGAGGTCGAGTGCGCCGTCCGCCGTGAAGGGCGTGACCATGGCGGTGAGGACCCGCCCGAAGGGGGTCTGCGGAGTGGAGATCGGAGCCATGGGTAACACGCTACTCGCTGCTCAACGCCGGGTGTCCCCTAGGGGGACGTGAGAAGAGGAGCCCGGCACTGCCTGCTCGGGGGTTCAAGCAGTGCCGGGTCCGTTTGATCAGCCTAGATGAACTTCGTGAAACGTCGCAATACGGACACTTCGCGCGACGGGATCGTACATCTGTGCGCTATGGGGCCACACGGCCGTTCTTGTTGAAGGCTGCGTGGGTCAGCGGCATGAGGCGCGACCAGTGCTCTTCCATCTTCTCGCCGACCATCTCGATCTCACGCTGTGGGAAGGAGGGGACCTTGGCGAGCTCGTGCTGGGTGCGCAGACCGAGGAAGTGCATCAGCGAGCGTGCGTTGCACGTGGCGTACATCGAGGAGAAGAGACCGACGGGCAGGACCGCGCGGGCGACCTCGCGGGCGACACCGGCGGCCAGCATCTCCTGGTACGCCTCGTACGCCTGGAGGTACGACGTCTCCATGGTGCGGCCGACCAGCTCCTGCTGGGCCTCCGTGCCCTCGACGAAGACGTACTTGCCGGGGCGGCCCTCCTGGACCAGCTTGCGGGAGGCGTCCGGGACGTAGAAGACCGGCTCCAGCTCCCGGTAGCGGCCCGACTCCTCGTTGTACGACCAGCCGACGCGGTGCCGCATGAACTCGCGGAAGACGAAGATCGGGGCGCTGATGAAGAACGTCATCGAGTTGTGCTCGAAGGGGCTGCCGTGCCGATCCCGCATGAGGTAGTTGATGAGCCCCTTGGACCGCTCGGGGTCCTTCTGCAGCTCCTCGAGCGACTGCTCGCCCGCGGTGGAGACGCGGGCCGCCCACAGCACGTCCGAGTCGGCGGCGCTGTGCTTCACCAGCTCGACGGTCACATCACTGCGGAAACTGGGCTTGAGATCTTCTGCGGGGGTGGTGCTCACCGGCGGGTCCTTCCCATTGCGTCGCTCGGGCGGCGCCCACTTTACGGGGAGCCACCGACAGCGGACCCGTGCACCCACCCGAGGGGCTTTCTTCGGTCAATCCGTGGAAATCGGGCACCGAACGGCGACTTTGATCGTCTCTCCCTGTGACACCGAACACCACGAGCTCAAGGAGTGTTTTCCATGTTCAGCCGGCGAGAAGCCGTCCCGTTCGCGTTCGTCGCCGAGGCCGACCGCTTCCGCAGTAACGTCACTCCGCCGCCTCGGGAGCGCCTCAGCGTCTCCCAGCTCGCGGGCCGTACGCTGGTCGGGCTGACCGTCGTGGCCGGTCTCGTCGGGTCGCTGCTCTTCGGAATGCCCTCGCTCCAGTCGGGCGCCGCCGAGAGCCACCGACAGCAGTCCGAGGCCTCCGACGCCCGTTGATTCAGTACGGCCCCCTGGGGTGGCCCGGTCGAGACCCCCTGGGTAGCCTCACCGGGCACAGCCCCTTCGAGCGTGCTTGTGAGTGAGGACCTGTCGTGCCCCTGCCTTTTCTGACGGCCGACCGCGCTTTTGACGCGTCCGACGACGTCGCGCTGCCGTTCGACGACCACGACCAGTGGCGTCGTCCCTACCGGCCCGGCTCCTGGCGGGTCGGTGCGGCGGCGCTCGCGCTGCTCTTCGCCTCGTTCGTGCTCCTCGCGGCGGTCATCATCGCGGCCGCGGGGGCGGCGCCCGGCGCGGTCGTCACGTTCGGTCTGGCGGCGCTGATCATCGCCTCCGCGCTGCGCATGCTGCGGGTGGGTGTCTGGGTGAGCCGCCACGGCGTGCGGCGCGTGGGGTTCCTCGCGAACACGACGGTGGCCTGGGGGCAGGTGGCCGAGGTGCGCACCGCGCAGCAGCCGGTGCGCTGGCTGGGGCTGCCCCGCACCGTGCAGGGCCAGGCCCTGATCCTCGTACGGCAGGGTGGTGAGCAGATCACTCTGCTCACCGACCACAATGCCGACTTCCTCTCCCGCGTCGAGGCGTTCGACCGCGCGGCCGACACGGTCGAGGCCTGGACCGCCGAGTACGGCGTCGTGCCGCCCGTCGCGGTCGCCGCTACGCGCTGACCGTACGGCCCGCGTGCAGGGCGATCGCGCGCTGCATCGCCTTGCGGGCGCGCGGGGTGTCGCGGGCGTCGTGATAGGCGACCGCCAGCCGGAACCAGCAGCGCCAGTCCTCGGGTGACTCCTCGGTCTCCGCGCGCCGCCGGGCGAACACCTCGTCGGCCGAGTCGCGGTCGATCCGGCCGCCCGGTGTGCGCTTCAGCTCGTCCACGGGCAGGCCGCCCTCGGCCTCCAGCTCGCGGGCGAGCCGCTGCGCGCCGCGGGCGAAGCGGGTGTTCTTCCAGAGGAACCAGCCGCCGACGCCGGGCAGCAGGAACGCGACCGCGCCCATGCCCATGGCGGCCGGTTCGCCGGTCAGCAGGAGGAGTACGCCCTCCATCGCCACCACCGCGAAGACGAGCACGAGGATGGTGGCGAGGAAGAAGTACGTGATCTTTCCGCCCATGGCCGTCAGCCCAGGTCCAGGAAGTGCTCCAGGCCGAAGGTGAGGCCCGGAGTCGTGACCACGCGGCGGGCGCCCAGGAGGATGCCCGGCATGAAGCTGGAGTGGTGCAGCGAGTCGTGGCGGACGGTCAGGGTCTCGCCCTCGCCGCCGAGCAGCACCTCCTGGTGGGCCAGCAGGCCCCTCAGGCGGACGGCGTGGACCGGGACGCCGTCCACGTTCGCGCCGCGGGCCCCGTCCAGGGCGGTCGCGGTGGCGTCCGGCTGGGCGCCGAGGCCGGCCTCGGCGCGGGCGGCGGCGATCAGCTGGGCCGTGCGGGTGGCGGTGCCGCTGGGGGCGTCGACCTTGTTCGGGTGGTGCAGCTCCACGACCTCGACCGACTCGAAGTACGGGGCCGCGATCTGGGCGAACTTCATGGTCAGGACGGCGCCGATGGAGAAGTTCGGGGCGATCAGGACGCCGGTCTCCGGGGAGGCGGCGAGCCAGGTGTTCAGCCGCGCGAGGCGGTCCTCGGTCCAGCCGGTGGTGCCGACGACCGCGTGGATGCCGTGGCGTACGCAGAAGTCGAGGTTGTCCATCACCGAGGCGGGGGTGGTCAGCTCGACCGCGACCTGGGCGCCCGTCTCGGCGAGCGTCTCCAGCTTGTCGCCGCGGCCGAGCGCCGCGACCAGTTCCATGTCCTCGGCGGCCTCGACGGCCCGTACGGCCTCGGAGCCGATGCGGCCCTGGGCTCCGAGGACCGCCACGCGCAGCTTGCTCATTGCTCTGAACTCTCTCTAGGAGACGGATTCGTGCAGGCGTGCCGCCTGCTTGTCCTTCATCGGCCCTATGACGGACAGCGAGGGCCGCTGTCCGAGCACATCACGGGCGACCTCCCGGATCTCGTCCGGGGTGACCGCCGCGATGCGGGCGAGCATGTCGTCGACCGACATCTGGCTGCCCCAGCACAGCTCGCTCTTGCCGATGCG
The DNA here is from genome assembly GCF_043078785.1 of Streptomyces sp. NPDC015346. NCBI lineage: Bacteria > Bacillati > Actinomycetota > Actinomycetes > Kitasatosporales > Streptomycetaceae > Streptomyces > Streptomyces sp. NPDC015346. The sequence continues at coordinate 6,693 of NZ_JBIBTW010000005.1, forward strand.
GTTCATCAGCGCGCCGGTGTCCTCCAGGCCGAGGACGGTCGAGCCGGAGAGCTGGCCGATGGCGCGGGCGATCTCGTCGTCGGACAGGCCGTCCGCGGCCACCTTGTCGAGCTCGTCCCGGCAGATCTTCAGCACGTCGTGGACCTGGCCCGGGCGGCAGCCCGCGTACACGCCGAAGAGGCCGCAGTCGGCGAAGCCGGAGGTGTACGAGTACACGCTGTAGGCCAGGCCGCGCTTCTCGCGGACCTCCTGGAAGAGGCGGGAGGACATGCCGCCGCCGAGCGCGGTGTTCAGCACGCCGAGCGCCCAGCGGCGCTCGTCGGTACGGGCGAGGCCCGGCATGCCGAGGACCACGTGGGCCTGTTCGGTCTTACGGCCGAGGACCTCGACGCGGCCCGCGGTGCGGATGGTGCGCCGGCCCTCGCGGGGACCGACCGGCAGCGCGTCGGTACGGGTGAGGGCGCCGGCCTTCTCGAAGGCGCGGCGGACCTGGCGTACCACCGTGGCGTGGTCGACGTTGCCCGCGGCCGCGACGACCAGGTGGGTCGGGTCGTAGTGCTTCTTGTAGAAGCGGGCGATCCGGCCGCGGTCGAGGTCGTTGATGGTGTCGACGGTGCCCAGGACCGGGCGGCCGAGCGGGGTGTCGCCGAACATGGTGTGCGCGAACAGGTCGTGCACGACGTCGCCCGGGTCGTCCTCGGTCATCGCGATCTCTTCGAGGATGACGCCGCGCTCGGCGTCCACGTCCTCCTGGAGGATCAGCGAGCCGGTCAGCATGTCGCAGACGACGTCGATCGCCAGCGGCAGGTCGGTGTCGAGGACCCGCGCGTAGTAGCAGGTGTACTCCTTCGCCGTGAAGGCGTTCATCTCGCCGCCGACCGCGTCGAGCGCGGCGGAGATGTCGAGGGCGCTGCGCTTCTTGGTGCCCTTGAAGAGGAGGTGTTCCAGGTAGTGCGTGGCGCCGTTGAGGGTGGGCGTCTCGTCGCGGGAGCCGACGTGCGCCCAGATGCCGAAGGTTGCGGAGCGTACGGAGGGCAGCGTCTCGGTGACGACGCGCAGGCCGCCGGGGAGGGTCGTGCGGCGGACCGTGCCGATGCCGTCCTTGCCCGGGAGAAGCGTTTGGGTACGGGCGACGGCCCGCCCCTCCGAGGAGGGGCGGGCCGTCGTCGCGGAACTACGGGACGTCACTGGTCGGTGTCGTCCTTCGCGTCGTCGGCGGCGCCGTCCTCGTCCGCCATGACGGGGACGAGGGAGAGCTTGCCGCGCTGGTCGATCTCGGCGATCTCGACCTGGACCTTGGAGCCGACCGCGAGCACGTCCTCGACGTTCTCCACGCGCTTGCCACCGGCGAGCTTGCGGATCTGCGAGATGTGCAGCAGACCGTCCTTGCCGGGCATCAGGGAGACGAACGCACCGAAGGTGGTGGTCTTGACGACCGTACCCAGGTAGCGCTCGCCGACCTCCGGCATGGTCGGGTTGGCGATGCCGTTGATCGTGGCGCGGGCGGCCTCGGCCTGCGAGCCCTGGGCGGCACCGATGTAGATGGTGCCGTCGTCCTCGATCGTGATGTCGGCGCCGGTGTCCTCCTGGATCTGGTTGATCATCTTGCCCTTGGGGCCGATGACCTCACCGATCTTGTCCACCGGGATCTTGACGGTGATGATGCGCGGCGCGTTCGGGGACATCTCGTCCGGAACGTCGATCGCCTCGTTCATCACGTCGAGGATGTGCAGACGCGCGTCACGGGCCTGCTTCAGCGCGGCGGCCAGGACCGAGGCGGGGATGCCGTCGAGCTTGGTGTCGAGCTGGAGCGCGGTGACGAAGGTCTTCGTACCGGCGACCTTGAAGTCCATGTCACCGAACGCGTCCTCGGCACCGAGGATGTCGGTGAGGGCGACGTAGTGGGTCTTGCCGTCGATCTCCTCGGAGATCAGGCCCATGGCGATACCGGCGACGGGGGCCTTGAGCGGCACACCGGCGTTCAGCAGCGACATGGTGGAGGCGCAGACCGAGCCCATGGACGTCGAGCCGTTGGAGCCGAGGGCCTCGGACACCTGGCGGATCGCGTAGGGGAACTCCTCGCGCGTCGGCAGCACCGGCACGATGGCGCGCTCGGCGAGCGCGCCGTGGCCGATCTCGCGGCGCTTGGGCGAGCCCACGCGGCCGGTCTCACCGACGGAGTACGGCGGGAAGTTGTAGTTGTGCATGTAGCGCTTGCGGGTCACCGGGGAGAGGGTGTCCAGCTGCTGCTCCATGCGGAGCATGTTGAGGGTGGTGACGCCCAGGATCTGGGTCTCGCCACGCTCGAAGAGCGCCGAGCCGTGCACGCGCGGGATGGCCTCGACCTCGGCGGCGAGCGTACGGATGTCCGTGATGCCGCGGCCGTCGATGCGGACCTTGTCCTTGATGATCCGCTCGCGGACCAGCTTCTTGGTCAGCGCGCGATAGGCGCCCGAGATCTCCTTCTCGCGGCCTTCGAAGGCCGGGAGGAGCTTCTCGGCGGCGAGCTCCTTGATGCGGTCGAGCTCGGTCTCGCGCTCCTGCTTGCCGGCGATGGTGAGCGCCTGGGCGAGCTCGCTCTTGACCGCGGCGGTGAGCGCCTCCAGGACGTCGTCCTGGTAGTCGAGGAAGACCGGGAACTCGCCGACCGGCTTGGCGGCCTTGGCGGCGAGGTCCGACTGGGCCTTGCAGAGGACCTTGATGAAGGGCTTCGCGGCCTCGAGACCGGCGGCGACGACCTCCTCGGTCGGCGCCTCGGCGCCGCCCTTGACGAGCTCGATCGTCTTCTCGGTTGCCTCGGCCTCGACCATCATGATCGCGACGTCGCCGTCCTCGAGGACGCGACCGGCGACGACCATGTCGAAGACGGCGTCCTCGAGCTCGGTGTGCGTCGGGAACGCGACCCACTGGCCCTTGATCAGGGCGACACGGGTGCCGCCGATCGGGCCGGAGAAGGGCAGGCCGGCCAGCTGCGTGGAGCAGGAGGCGGCGTTGATCGCGACCACGTCGTAGAGGTGGTCGGGGTTGAGCGCCATGATCGTCTCGACGATCTGGATCTCGTTGCGCAGGCCCTTCTTGAAGGAGGGGCGCAGCGGCCGGTCGATCAGGCGGCAGGTGAGGACCGCGTCCTCGGAGGGGCGGCCCTCCCGGCGGAAGAAGGAGCCGGGGATCTTGCCGGCCGCGTACATCCGCTCCTCGACGTCCACCGTGAGGGGGAAGAAGTCGAGCTGGTCCTTGGGCTTCTTCGACGCGGTGGTGGCCGAGAGGACCATCGTGTCGTCGTCGAGGTACGCGACGGCGGAGCCGGCGGCCTGCTTGGCGAGGCGGCCCGTCTCGAAGCGGATGGTGCGGGTGCCGAAGGCGCCGTTGTCGATGACGGCCTCGGCGTAGTGGGTCTCGTTCTCCACTATGGGTTTCTCCTACGTGTTCGTCTTTTCGTCCGTCGGCCCGTGTGGCCGGGGACGGTGGCGGAGGAGAAGCGCACCTTCGGGTGCGGGCCGGTCTTCGATCGAAGCACCCGGGATCAGTGGTCCGGGGGCCACTACCGAGGACCGGCGGCCTGCCGGTGGCTTCTCGCTCGTGGAAATGTGGCGTTGTGCGTCCAGACTAAGTGCCGGTCGGCACATCGCGCACGTACAGCAAAGGGAGCGGCCCCCTAAAAGTGGGAACCGCTCCCTTCACGGCGTCTTACTTGGCACCGCCGGCCGCACCGCGGCGGATGCCGAGGCGGTCGACCAGGGCGCGGAAGCGCTGGATGTCCTTCTTGGCCAGGTACTGCAGGAGGCGGCGACGCTGGCCGACCAGGATCAGCAGACCACGACGGGAGTGGTGGTCGTGCTTGTGCTGCTTGAGGTGCTCGGTCAGGTCCGAGATGCGGCGGGAGAGCATCGCGACCTGGACCTCGGGGGAGCCGGTGTCGCCCTCCTTGGTGCCGAACTCGGCCATGATCTGCTTCTTCGTAGCGGCGTCGAGAGACACTCGGTACTCCTCTTGGTGTTCGTGCGTCCGCGAGTGCCCCTGGTCTGGTTCTCAGGGGAGCTTCCGTGACTCGGCGGGCGAAGGTCCGATGGGCGCAGCTTCCAGAGCTTCGAGCTTCCGGGAGCGCGTACACAAACGGCCGTCACACAGCGTACCAGCCCCGGGGAGCGGCCCCGCCCGGCCCTCTTTACTTGCTGGTGAGGGACCGGGCCGCCATGAAGACGTCGAGGACGGCGAGGCAGAGCGGGACCAGGGAGAGCAGGACGAAGCCCTCGGCCAGGTCGAGCAGGCGGCCCCAGAAGGGCGAGAGGCCCTTCCTCGGGATGATCAGGCCGATGGCCGTGAGCAGGGCGGCGCCCGCCGCGACGGCCGCGGTGAGCCAGATCGTACGGATGTCCAGGCCGCCGCGGTCCCCGTACATCAGGAGGTCCTTGACCAGGTCGGCCGGCGGGTTCAGGGAGAGGCCGAGGATCAGCAGCGCGATCGCGGCGATGCCGGCGACCAGGACGCAGGCGACCTGTGAGGTGTAGCGGAAGAGCCGGGCGCGCAGCAGCATCGCGAGGCCCGCGGCGAAGGCGAGGAGCTGACCCCAGACGTTGCCGGCGAAGCCGAGGACGGCCGCGGAGCCGACGACGACCGCGGCGCAGCCGCCGACCAGGCCGAGGAGCATCTCGTGGCCGCGGCGGGCCTGGAGCGCGATGCGCTCGCCGTCGACGGGGCGGCCCTCCTCGGGGGCGGGCTGGTTCGGGTCGGCGTGGAACTCGTCGTCGGTGGCGCTGCGCGGGGAGGCGTAGCCGATGGGCAGCCGGGCGAAGCGGGCGGAAAGGCCGGGGAGGAAGGCGACGAGGCCGATGGCGACGGGGGCGCAGACGGCGGCGGTCTCGGTGGCGGAGGACTCGGTGACGATCGCCAGGAAGGTGGCGAGGGTGCCGACCGTGGCGAGGAAGGTCGCGGCGACGAAGGGGGCGTCACCGCTGGGGGTGAGCGCGACGAGGGTGACGGAGGCGACCAGGACGGTCACGCAGCCGAGGAGGAACTGGAGCCGGCCGGGGCCCTGGCCGGCGTCGGGGCCGACGATCCCGGAGCCCGCGATCAGCAGGAGCGGGAGGGCGCCGAGACCGAGGGCGACGGCGGTGGCGCGGTCCTTGTAGACCCGGGCGCGCACTCCGGCGAAGGCGGTGAGCAGGACGCCGGCGGCGCCCGCGACGACGCCGGGGAGGCTGTTCATGTCGTGGCGGACCGGGTCGGCGAACCAGAGCACGAAGCCCATCAGGACGAGCAGCAGGACGCCGCCGAGGAGGCCGGCGCCGCGCAGGAGGTCGTCGCTCCACAGGTGCCGGTCGCGGGTGACGGCGGAGGCGACGGCGTCGGAGACGTCGTCGAAGACGGCGGGCGGCAGCGACTGGGCGAACGGGCGCAGCGAGAGGACCTCACCGTCGAGCACCTGCTGGGCGGCGAGCGTGCGGGCGCCGTCGAGGACCGAACCGTCGCGCCGGACGAGGTGGTAGCCGGTCGGCTCGCCCGCCGACTGGGTCTGGCCGGTGAGCCGCAGGATCTCCGGATAGACGTCGGCGACGGCGATGTCCTCGGGGAGTGCGACGTCGATACGACTGTCCGGCGCCACGACGGTGACGCGGCAGAAGCCGGTCGCTGCGGTCGTACTCACGTGTCTGGACCCCCTGATTCGCGGTTGCGCACAGTGCGCGCGCCACCCTACCGGGGACGGGTGTCGGTCGCTGCAAGTAGGATCGCGGTCTCGGGGGAGGCCGTCGCCGACGGGGGCGCCGGTGCGGAACTCCCGCACGAAGTCGGCCCGTAACGAGGGATTGATGCGCCGGTGAGCCAGATCGTCGTCAAACGCCCGCCGAGGTCCCTTCCTCCGGAAGTACCCAGCGAGGAACTGGTCCTGGAGTCCCCGCCGGAGCTGCCGCGGGGTCAGCAGGAGGGCATTCTCATGCAGCTCCTGCCGATGCTCGGCATGGGTTCGTCGGTGGTGTTCTTCTTCATGCCGGGCGCGCATCCGTTCATGCGCATCATGGGCATTCTGATGCTGGTCTCGACGGTCGGCATGGTGATCGCCCAGCTCGTGCGGTTCCGCAAGGGTACGCAGGGGCAAATTGCCGATGTCCGGCGCGACTACCTCAAATACCTCGCGCAGACCCGGCGTACGGTCCGGCGGACGGCACGCAGGCAGCGCGACGCGCAGCTGTACCTGCACCCCTCCCCCGAGCAGTTGTGGTCGGTGGTGGCCGAGGGCTCGCGGGTGTGGGAACGCCGGGTGGGCGACAAGGACTTCGGTCAGGTACGGATCGGGCTCGGCGCCCAGCAGTTGGCGACGCCGCTGGTGGCGCCGGACACGGCCCCGGTGGACGAGCTGGAGCCGCTGTGCGCGGGCGCGATGCAGCAGTTCCTCGCGGTGCACGGCTCGTTGGACGGGCTGCCGATGGCGGTCTCGATGCGCGCCTTCTACCACGTGACGGTCTCCGGTGACCCGGAGGCGGCGCAGGCAGCGGCGCGCGCCCTGGTCTCCCAGCTGGTGACGCTGCACTCCCCCGAGGACATGATGGTCGCGGTGGTGGCGGCCCGGGGTGCCCAGGAGCGCTGGGACTGGACGAAGTGGCTGCCGCACACGCAGGTGCCAGGGCAGGTCGACGGGGCGGGCACGAAGCGGCTGTTCGGCGACGACCTCGGTGAGCTGGAGTCGCTGATCCGCTCGCGGCTCGACGGCCGTCCCCGCTTCAGCCGGGACAACCAGCCGGTCCTGGACCAGCCGCATGTCGTGGTCGTCCTGGACGGCGGGATGGTGCCGCCGGACTCGCTGCTCGCGGCGCCCGAGGGGCTCCAGGGTGTGACCATCGTCGAGGTGGTCTCCGGTGAGCTGGACGAGCCGCGCGGCGGCCTGTCGGTGGTGGTACGGCCGGGCCGGCTGCGCCTGGAATCGGGCGGCGGTTTCGCCTACGAGGGTGTGCCGGACGGGATCTCACTGCCGGCCGCCGAGGCGCTGGCGCGGCAGCTGGCGCCGCTGCGGATGGGCGGCGGGGACGACGACGAACCGCTGCTGGCCAACCTGGACTTCACGGACCTGCTGAACCTGGGCGACGCCGCGTCGGTGGACGTGGCGCGGACCTGGCGACCCCGTTCGGTGGCCGAGCGGCTGCGGGTGCCGATCGGTGTCGGCGAGGACGGCCAGCCGGTCATGCTGGACCTCAAGGAGGCCGCACAGGAGGGCATGGGCCCGCACGGTCTGTGCGTGGGCGCGACCGGTTCCGGCAAGTCGGAGCTGCTGCGCACCCTGGTGCTCGGTCTGGCGGTGACGCACTCCTCCGAGACGCTGAACTTCGTCCTCGCGGACTTCAAGGGCGGTGCGACGTTCGCGGGCATGTCCCAGATGCCGCACGTGGCGGCCGTCATCACCAACCTCGCCGACGACCTCACCCTCGTCGACCGCATGGGCGACGCGATCCGCGGTGAGCTGCAGCGCCGTCAGGAGCTGCTGCGCTCGGCGGGCAACTACGCCAACATCCACGACTACGAGAAGGCGCGGGCGGCGGGTGCGCCGCTCGAGCCGCTGGCCTCGCTCGTCCTCGTCATCGACGAGTTCTCCGAACTCCTCACCGCCAAGCCGGACTTCATCGACATGTTCATCCAGATCGGCCGCATCGGCCGCTCCCTGGGTGTGCATCTGCTGCTCGCCTCGCAGCGCCTGGAAGAGGGCAAGCTCCGCGGCCTCGACACGTACCTCTCGTACCGGATCGGTCTGCGGACGTTCTCGGCGGCCGAGTCGCGTACGGCGATCGGTGTGCCGGACGCGTACCACCTGCCGTCGGTGCCGGGCTCGGGCTATCTGAAGTTCGGTACGGACGAGATGACCCGCTTCAAGGCGGCGTACGTCTCGGGGACGTACCGGACGGGCGGGCCGCGCCTGACGGCCGGGCAGATCCCGATCGAGCGGCGTCCGGCGCTCTTCACGGCCTCGCCGGTGCCGGTGGTGTACGCGGCGCCCGACCCGGCGTATCTGACGGCCCAGCGCGAGGAGGAGGACGACGCGCTCGCGGACACCGTCCTCGACGTGATCGTGCGGCGCCTGGAGGGGCAGGGCGTACCGGCCCACCAGGTGTGGCTGCCGCCGCTGGACCAGGCGCCCTCGCTCGACCAGCTGTTGCCGGGTCTCGCGCAGACCGCGGACCGCGGTCTGACGGCGACGGAGTACACGCGTCCGGGCGGTCTGACGGTCCCGCTCGGCCTGATCGACAAGCCCTTCGAGCAGCGGCGTGAGGTGCTGTACCGGGACTTCTCCGGCGCGGCGGGCCACATGATGGTGGTCGGCGGTCCGCAGTCCGGCAAGTCGACGCTGATGCGGACGCTGATCTCGTCGTTCGCGCTCACCCACACCCCGGCCGAGGTGCAGTTCTACGCGCTGGACTTCGGCGGCGGCGGCATGGTGTCGCTGGCCGACCTGCCGCACGTGGGCGGGGTGGCGTCCCGGCTTGACCCCGAGCGGGTGCGGCGGACGGTCGCCGAGGTCCTCGGTGTGCTGAACCGGCGCGAGGAGTTCTTCCGGTCGCACTCCATCGACTCGATCGCCACCTACCGGCGCAAGCGCGCCGCGGGCGAACTGCCGGGCGAGGCCTGGGGCGACGTCTTCCTGGTCATCGACGGCTGGGGCGGTTTCCGCAACGACTACGACATGCTGGAGCCGGTCGTCTCGGACATCGCGGCACGCGGTCTGGGCTACGGCATCCACGTGGTGATCACCGCGGCCCGGTACATGGAGGTGCGGGCCGCTCTTAAGGACCAGATGCTGGGGCGTCTCGAGCTGCGGCTCGGTGACGTGATGGACTCCGAGTTCGACCGGAAGGTCGCGGCGAACGTCCCGCCGGGCGTTCCGGGCCGTGGCCAGGTGCCGGAGAAGCTGCACTTCATGGGCGCGCTGCCGAGGATCGACGGGTCGAGCTCGGCGGTGGACCTCTCGGAGGGCACGGCGGCGTTCGTGCAGGCGGCGAAGAGCGCCTGGACCGGGGCGCCCGCTCCGGCGGTGCGGCTCCTGCCGCGGCGGCTGCCGGCGGAGCAGCTCCCGAAGGGCTTCGAGTACCCGCAGCACGGCATCGCGATCGGCATCGACGAGACGAACCTGGAGCCGGTGTTCGTCGACTTCGAGACCGACCCGTTCTTCCTGATCTTCGGTGAGAGCGAGTCCGGCAAGACGGCGCTGCTGCGGCTGATCGCCAAGCAGCTGTGCGAGCGGTACACGCCGGAGCAGGCGCGGATCGTGGTCGGCGACTACCGGCGCACGATGCTGGAGGCGGTCGCGCCCTCGCACCTGCTGGAGTACGCGCCGATGGCGTCCGCCATGCAGATGCACATGGACGCGATCAACACGGTGATGACGAAGCGGGCCCCGAAGCCGGACATCACCCCGCAGCAGCTGCGGGACCGCAGCTGGTGGACGGGACCGCAGCTGTTCGTGCTGATCGACGACTTCGAGCTGGTGGCGACGAACTCGGGCAACCCGCTGCAGGTCCTGGTGGACAACCTGCCGTTCGCGCGGGACGTCGGCATCCGCTTCATCGTGGCGCGCAGCGCCGCGGGCGCGTCGCGGGCGATGTACGAGCCGTTCATGCAGCGTGCCAAGGAGCTGGGCGCCCAGGGCGTCATCCTCTCCGGCGACCCGGGCGAGGGCGACATCCTCGGCAACGTCCGCGCACGGCCGATGCCTCCGGGCCGTGGCACGTTCGTCTCCCGCAAGCGGGGGACGCCGCTGGTGCAGCTCGGCTGGATGCCGGACCAGCACTAGGGGGCTGTGGCCGGTCGGCCTTCAACGGGGCCCGGGCGGTCGGGTCTCCGTGCGGGTTTCCGTATCCGACGTACGGGCCGCGGCGGAGCGGCTCGGCCACTAGGCTGATCCACAGGCTTGTTCACCGCACCGGGCTCGTGCACAGCACAGATAAGGATCGCGCCGATGGCCGACGCCAGCGAGAAGGAACGTCAGAAGGAAGAGCTCTACGCGCTCGACATCTCGGGGGTCGAGTGGCACGGCGCGCCCGGGACGTCGCCGGACGAGGAGCGGGTGGAGATCGCGTATCTGCCCGACGGGGCGGTGGCGATGCGGTCGTCGCTCGACAAGGAGACCGTGCTGCGGTACACGAAGGCCGAGTGGGACGCGTTTGTACTCGGCGCGCGTGACGGGGAGTTCGATCTGCGCTAGGCGCGCCGCCGGACGTGCGTGAGGGGGTGGCCCGCCGGTCGGCGGGCCACCCCCTCACGTGGTCACGCGTGGTCTCACATCATCATGCGGAACCGGGCCGCGTTGCCCTTGTCGGTGTCCTGGTAGCCGATGACCGACTCGTCGAGCAGCTGCGCGATGCGCATCAGGTCCTGGTTCATGCCCGCCATGTCGCGGGTGAGGCGGTCCTGGGTCTCGCGGTACGCGACCTTCGCCTCACCTTCCCAGTTGGAGGCGACGCGGTTGACCTCGGACATGAGGTCCTCCAGCTTCTGGGTGAGCTGGGTGGAGGTGAGACGGACGTCGCCGGCCGCCTGAGTCACGGTGTCGTAATTGACGGCAGTGGTCATGTTCTTGACTCCTGGAGTGGGAGGGACGTGGAGGAGTTGCCGAGCCCTCGGGCTCAGGCCATGCCGAGGATGGCGCTCTGGCCGGACGAGGTGTCGTCCATCTTCCGGAAGCCGCGGATGCGGTCCTCCTCCTCGCGCGTGAAGCCGTCGGCGCTCATCCGCATCATCTCCTCGAGCTTGATCAGCTCGACGCGCATGTTCTTCAGACGCAGGTTCAGGTCGTTCTGGACCCGGTCGTACTCCTTGCTCGCCGCGCCCTGCCAGCCGGCCTGGATGCGGTCCACGACGCCGTTCAGCGACGTGACGCGGGCCTGCAGCTCGTCGTGGAAGTCCTGGATCCGGCCGGCGAGCTTGGTCTGTTCGGCACTGGTTACGTTCAGGTCTTTCGACATCTTGCCCCTTCTTCCTTCGGTGGCGTTCCGACGGTCCTGCTGTCGGGCCCTCCGGTCGTGATTCGGACGGGAATCTTCTGATGCCGCCCCCGTGCTGGGTCACTGCACTGCCGTGCCCCCGACCGTCACTCTAGCCATTTGGTACGACAGTTCCAACTGCAAAGGACTGAACTAGTACTTGACGGGACCGGCTCATCCGGCGGCGGCTCCGTGGCGGCGTCGGCTGTCACGGATCACGATGGCCGTACCGGCCACCACGGCGACCAGGACGCCACCGATGCCCAGCGCGTAGGTGGCGAGTCGTTCGGTGCGTTCCTGCGGTGTCTCGGCCACCGCCAGGTGGGCCGGTTCGGGTGCGGGCGGCTTGGGCGGACCGGGGTCCGCCGTGGGCGCGTCCTGCGGTACGGCTCCGTCGGCGAGGGCCCGTACCGGGTCGACTACGCCCCAACCGACGTGATTGTCACGGCCGTTGATGGAGCGTACGGCGGTCTGCTCGATCCGGGCCACGATCTGGGGTGCGGTCCACGCCGGGTACTTGGCGCGCAGCAGGGCGGCGACACCGGCGACGTACGGGGCCGAGAAGCTGGTGCCGTTGTCGACGCACTGCCCCCCGCCGGGAACGGTGGAGACCATGTCGACGCCGGGGGCCGCGACGCCCACGAACGTGCCGGACTGGGAGAACACGGCCCGCTCGTTGTTGCGGTCGGAGGAGGCGACGGCGAGCACCCCGGGGAAGGCGGCGGGGTAGGTGTTCTTGAGTTTGCCGTCCATGCCGTCGTTGCCGGCGGAGGCGACGACCACGATGTTCTTCCGCAGGGCGCGGGCCACCGCCTTGCCCATGGCGGACTCGGTGCTGAGCGGCTGGGTGGTGTCCTGCGAGATGTTGATGACGTGGGCGCCCTTGGCGATGGCGTGGTCGATCGCCTGCGCCATCGTGTCGGACTTGCCGCTGTTCTTCTCGTCGTTCTGCCGGATCGGGATGATCGTCGCCTCGGGGGCGAGGCCGACGAAGCCGGTGCCGGCGCGGGGGCGCGCGGCGATGATGCCGGCGACCTTGGTGCCGTGGCCCACCTCGTCGACCGTGCCGTCCGTCTTGCCGCGCATCTCGTCGCCGGGGCCCGGGTTCTCCTTGTCGGGCTTCAGGTAGTCCTTGCCGGCCTTGGCGTCGACCGCCGGTTTCAGCTGCGGGTTGACGTCGTCGACGCCGGTGTCGATGACCGCGACCCGGACGCCCTTCCCCTTGGTGTCCTGCCAGAGTTCGTCGAGGAGCACCCGCTGGAGCGACCAGGGGATGCCCTCGATCTGCTTCTTCATGGGGAAGGTGCACTCGCCGCTGCCGTCGAGGGAGAGGCTGCTGCCCGGCGTCGGCCGTTCGGCCCCGGAGTCCGCGTGCGCGGCGGGGAGGGGCGCGACGAGCAGCCCTGTGAGGGCCGTGGCGGTGAGCAGGGCCGCCTTCCGGTACGTCACCACTGCCACCTCCTCAGGAACCCTGCGGCTGGCGCGCGCTGTTGGTGTCGAGCCTCGGCCCCTTGGACAGGAACTCCGACCACGTGATCGGGACGAGGACCGGTGTGACCTTCTCGTAGCCGAGACGGGTCTGGGCCTCGCTCGGTTCCGGGCGGCCGTCGGTCTGCTTGTCCTGGTCTCCGGTGCCGATCTCGGAACGGGCCGCGTCGCTGTCCCCGTTGGCCTGCACCGCGTACCGCAGGCCGGTGTCGGTGACCAGGAAGAGCGAGCCGTCGGGCTTGGTCTGGTTGCCCTGGATCTGGGTGTAGAGCAGGCCGCTGCCGGGGGTGACGTACGTGCTGGTGCCGCCGGCGGTGATGTCGGCCGGGTACTTGGGTCCGGCCCAGGTGGTCAGCGTGGTGCGGCCCTTGTCGTCGACCTTGTTGAGGACGCTGCACACCGTGTCCCGGGCGCCCGCGCCGCTGACGGCGTTGACCTGGGAGGACTTACGGGAGGGCCAGCGGTACTCGGCGCCGAAGGTGGCCGCGTCCGGGGAGAGCGACTGCTGGTCGACGGCGGTCGCCCTGCCGTCCATGTCGAGGGAGTCGGTCTGCTTGGAGTTGATGAGCAGCCAGGCCGTGAAGTCGGAGACCGGCTGCACCTTGCCGGGCAGCACGACGTAGTGCTGCGGTCCGGCGCCGGTCTGGGCGAGCAGGACCATGCCGACGCGGTCCTCGGTCGGGCTGAGACCGCCGCCGACGCCGGCGGGGGTGCCGACCTGGCCGGGGATCCGCGGGAAGTCGACGGGGCTGCCGGTGTGCATCGTGGCGAGCCAGTCGTCCGTGACGGGCTGCGGCTGCGCGTGGAGGCCGAAGAGCGCCGTGGTGAGCCCCGGCACCTTGTCGTGCACCAGGTACTTCGTACCGGTGTGGTCGACGACGTACTGGGCGCTGTCCTTCTGCCCCTTGACGTAGAGGACCTGGCCGGGCTTCAGCTGTCCGGCGCCCTCGGTGCGGTGGAAGTCCCGTTCGGCGAAGACGAAGGTGGCCTTCTGGACGCTCGATCCCTTTCCGCCGCCGGGCTGTTCGCACACGGCCCAGCGCTTGGCCTTGCCGGCCTCGCCCTCGTTCGGGAGGCGGTCGGGGGCGTAGGGGATGCCGAGGATGGGTCCGCGGGGCGGTTTGCCCGCGTCGAGCATCTTGTCGTCGACCTGGATGACCGAGAACTCCTGGGGCGTGAGCAGGAGCCGGGCCGAGGCGAGGTTGAGGACGGGGTGGAGCAGCGTCTTCTTGTCCTTGCCCTTGCCGGTGGTGAGCACCACGTAGCGGGTGGTCGACTGCTTGCCGACGATCACCTTGGTGCCCGGCTTGTCCCAGCCCTTGGGGGCCTTGGGGCTGAACATGCCCCAGGCGCCGAAGCCGGCGAGCACCAGCGCGCCGACGATGAGGCCGGGGATGACCGCGCGCAGCGGCCTCGGCGCTCCCTCCTCCGTACCCGAGGGTGAAGGTTGGAGGAATGCGGCCACCGTGCGCTTCTTCGCAAAGGTGTACGCGTTGAGCTCATCCCGCCGTGATGCCATGAGTCCCCATTTTCGTCAGGCGCAGTCTTCACCGATGAGCCCGGGGAGCATGGCACCCGGGCTCCGGCTGTCGGACCGGCCCCCTACTATGCCTGCTGTCCGGTGGTGTGTGTGGGGCGGGTAGGGTGAACCAGCCGCCAAAGCCCTGGCGGGCCAGGGTGATCGGGACGAATTGGGGGGATTCTCCATGATGGCATCCGCGACGCGGACGCGGCCCGCGGCGGCCGCACCCTCCTCCGCGCCCTCGGCGCACTCCGCGACGGCCGTTCCGTCCGCCGTCTCACCGCGCCTGCAGGCGCGTCCGGGGCACTTCGGATCGTTCCGATTGCAACAGCTCGTACTGATCGAGGTCGCGGCCGCGCTGCTGCTCGTGGCGTGGGTCATCGAGCCGTTGCTGCTGGTTCCGGCCGGTGTGGTCGCGGCCCTGCTCGTCCTGCTCGCGCTGGTGCGCCGCCACCGTCGTTCGATGCCCGAGTGGCTCACGACGTTCTTCGCGCTGCGCGCCCGGACGCGGCGGGCCGCCTCGCTCGTCCTGCCGGAAGGCACGGAGCCGGGACTCGCGCCGGTCGTGGAGTGCGACCCGGCGCTGCGGACCTACGCGTACAGCGACCGCGACCGCCGCCCGGTCGGGATGATCGGCGACGGCACCTTCCTGACGGCGGTGGTGCGGGTCGAGTCGGAGAGCACCGCGCTGCGGCCGGACCGCTCGGCGCGGCCGCTGCCCGTGGCGCTGGTGCGGGACGTGCTCGAAGTCGACGGGATCCGCCTGGAGTCCGCGCAGATCGTGCAGCACACGCAGCCCGCGCCCGCCCCGCATCTGCCGGAGCAGTCGATGGCCGCGCGCAACTACGCGCCGCTGCAGGCGCAGACGGGTTCGCCGGCGCTGCGGATCACCTGGGTGGCGCTGAAGCTGGACCCGGAGCTGTGCCCGGAGGCGGTCGCCGCACGCGGCGGAGGCCTTGAGGGCGCGCAGAAGTGTGTGGTGCGGGCGGCGGACCAGTTGGCGAGCCGGCTGGCCGGTGCCGGGTTCAAGGCGACCGTCCTCACGGAGCAGGAGCTGACGGCGGCGCTCGCCACCTCGACCTGCGCCAGCCCGATGGCGATCGCGCAGGCGGGCCGCGGCCAGGCGCAGGCCCGGCGGACGCAGGAGACCGCGCGGACCTGGCGGGTCGACGACCGGCGGCACACGACGTACTGGGTGGGGCGCTGGCCGCAGCTGGGCGGCGCGGGCGGGGCCGGGGCGTCGATGCCGCAGCTGATCGCGCTGCTCACCTCGCTCCCGGCGCTCGCGACGACCTTCAGTCTCACGCTGAGCGGCGGTGACCGTCAGGAGGTGACCGTGGCCGGGCATGTGCGCATCACCGGACGCAGCGACGAGGAGCTGGTCGCGGCGCGGCACGAACTGGAGCGCGCGGCACGCGGGGTGAAGACGGGTCTGGTGCGGCTGGACCGCGAACAGGTGCCGGGAATGCTGGCTTCGCTGCCGCTGGGAGGCGCGCGCTGATGTCCTTCTCTTCTACGGGTCCGGGCGCGGGTACGGGTATGGGGCCCGGGACTGGTGTGGGGCCTGGGACGAATACGGCCCCTGGTGCGGGTGCGCCCGGTGCCGGGTCCGGCGCGGGCGGCGGGCGACACGGCGGCTCCGGCCGGGGTACGGGACGGGGTGCGGGGCGGGGCGTACGGCCCCGGTTCGGCTTCGGGCTCATCGGTCCGCGCCGCGACCGCCACTCCGTACCGCTGGAGCAACTGGGCGCCCTCAGCCTGCCGGTGGGCGACGACGGCATGGTCATCGGCGTGGACGCCGAGGGCCGGCCGGCGGTCCTCGGCATCAACCGCCCGACGCCGTACGACGTCACGCTGATCGGCGGGTTGTGGACGGCCCAGATCATGGCGCTGCGCGCGGCCGCGACCGGAGCACGGGTGGCCGTCGAGACCGGCCGGGCGCAGGCCTGGACTGCGCTCGCGCAGGCCGCGGGCGGCGGGCAGCCGTGCATCACGCTGCACGACGTCGGCCGGGTCCCGCCCCAGGGAGCGTCGGCGGGCAGCCCGGTGGTCGTGGTGCGGGACTGCGGCATGCGTCCCCCGCGCGGCCGGGTCGTGTCGGGCCCCTGGCAGTCGGTGGTGACCCTGCTGCCGTATCTGAGCCCGGTGGCGCCGCGGCTCCTGGAGAAGTCCTCCCTCGTCGGTGTGCAGCGGGTGTCCCCGGACGAGGCGGCGCAGATCGGCCGCATCATGGGGATTCCGCGCGCGGAGTCGGAGGCGTTGTCGACGCTGGCCGACGGGGTGACCCTGTGGTGCACGCCGGGTGACCGGCAGTTCGTGATGACACAGGCGACGGACGCCGAGACCGGATTGTTGGGCAGCGCGCGCCGGATGGACTGAGCGGCGCGGAGATTTTCAAGTCCGTCCATTTATGTACGGATTTGAACGCGGGGGAATCGTCACCGTATGGCCAGGGGGATCACTCTGTGGTGCGGGTAGGTCACTTGGGGGCGGGACGTGACCGGGCAGACAGGCGCGGGCGGACCCTCGGGCCTGCCCCACCGACACCGTTGGCGTTTAGGGTGGGAAGGGCCCGCCCACGACAGCACAAGGGTGCGCGACCACACCAGGAGGCAAAGTGAACGGCGATCGGGACGAGATCCGCGGGGGTTGGAATCCACCCGTCGATGATCAGTCCGACGCGGATCCCGCCGAGATGACGGGTGAGTTCACCATCGACTACACCCCTCCGGCCTGGTACACGCAGAACGCGTCCGGCTCGGGGAGCGCCGGGGGTGCCACCCCGCCGCCGCCGAGCGGCGCGCCGGTCGCCGTTCCGGGGCTTCCGGCCGGCAGCGGCTACGAACCCGAGTGGGCTCCGGCTCCGGCCGTGCCGTCGGCTCCGGCCCCGGCCCCGGCCGTACCGACCGCGCCGGCTCCCATGTCGGCTGCCGCCGCCGCGCCCGCTGACGGTGGGTCGCTCGGGGGCGGCGACCTGGAGAGCGGCGCGACCATGCGCTTCTCCCCGGCCACGCTGAAGCGCGAGATGGCGGAGGTCTCGGAGCGGGCGGCGGAGAACGCCGGTCAGGAAGCGGGCACGTTCACGGCGACCGGTGCCGGACACGCGCCGGAACTGCCTCCGGTGGCGGACGCCTCCGGCGCGGCTCCCGAGGCTCCGGCCGACGGGTCCCTCCCCTCGGCGTCGTCCTCGACGGACGTGGACTCCGGCACCGACGGCGCGCCCGCGGCGGCCGGGGAGGCTCCGGTGGGCGACGGGGTCACGACCTCGACGGACTCCGGCGACGACAGCGCGACGCCCGCCGTGGCCGAGCAGGACCCGCATGACGCGGCCGCTTCGGACGACGGCTCGCCCGAGCAGTCCACGGTGGCGGACACCTCCGCCACGGATCCCTCGGATGAGCCTTCGGCGACCGACAGCGAGGACGACGGCGAGGACGACGGCTCGGCCCAGGCCGAGACCGAGGCAGACTCGGGCGACGCGCCCGAGGACGCCGTCCCCACCCCCGCGCCCGAGGACACTCCGCCGGCCGCACCGGCGCAGGCCCAGCCCTCCTCCCCCGCGTCCCAGGACACTCCGCCGACCTCACCGGCGCAGGCCCTGCCTCCCGCCTCCGCGCCATGGGCCCCCGCCGCGCCGCAGGCCGGCGCCGGGCTTCCCCCGCTACCGCCGTCCTTCCAGCCGGCGGCGCCCGCCGCCGCGCCGCAGTGGCCCGCCCCTGCGCCGACGGGGGGCCAGCCGCTCCCCGCCGCCGCCTCGTGGCCGGCCCAGGCGACACCGGACGCCCAGGCGCCCGTGCCGCCGCAGCCCGCTCCCGGCGGTTACGGCTTCCCCCAGCCGGGGCAGCCGGGACAGCCGATGCCCGCACCCCTGCCCCCGCAGGCGCAGGCCCAGGCGCAGGGCTACGGATTCCCGCACCCCGGGGCGCCCCAGGCCCCGGCGCCCGCTCCTCAGGCTCCTCAGGCGCCCGACGCCAACTCCCCCGCCGCCCATGGCGGGTACGGCTTCCCGCACCCGGGCACGCCGCAGGCGCCCCAGGCGCCCGCCCCCCAGGGTGGCTACGGCTTCCCGCAGCCTCCGGCGCAGAGTTCGCCCCAGGGCGGGTACGGCTTCCCGCACCCCGGGACGCCGCAGGCTCAGGTGCCGGGGCAGGCGTCGCACCCCGGTCACCAGGCGCAGCCCCCTCAGGCGCCGCTGCCGCCGCAGGGCGGGCAGCCTCAGCATCCGGTCGATCCGCGCACCGGGGCCGCCTGGCCCACGGCGGTCACGCACGACCAGCGTGAGCGTTCCGTGCCGGGCGCCCCGCTCGGTTACACCGCGGCCGTGGAGCTCTCCTCCGACCGGCTGCTGCGCAACAACAAGCAGAAGGCCAAGTCCAGCCGGAACCCGGGCGCCTCCGCCCGCTTCAAGCTCGGCGGCAAGAAGGAGGAGGCCGAGCGGCAGCGCAAGCTCGAGCTCATCCGTACGCCGGTCCTGTCCTGCTACCGGATCGCGGTCATCTCCCTCAAGGGCGGTGTCGGCAAGACCACGACCACCACCGCGCTGGGCTCGACGCTGGCCACCGAGCGTCAGGACAAGATCCTCGCGATCGACGCCAACCCGGACGCCGGCACCCTCGGCCGCCGGGTGCGGCGCGAGACCGGGGCCACCATCCGTGACCTCGTCCAGGCGATCCCGTACCTCAACTCGTACATGGACATCCGCCGCTTCACCTCGCAGGCGCCCTCCGGTCTGGAGATCATCGCCAACGACGTGGACCCGGCCGTCTCGACGACGTTCAACGACGAGGACTACCGCCGGGCGATCGACGTCCTGGGCAAGCAGTACCCGATCATCCTCACCGACTCCGGCACCGGTCTGCTCTACAGCGCGATGCGTGGAGTGCTCGATCTCGCCGATCAACTGATCATCATCTCCACCCCGTCGGTGGACGGCGCCTCCAGCGCTTCGACGACGCTCGACTGGCTCTCCGCCCACGGGTACGCCGAGTTGGTGCAGCGTTCGATCACCGTCATCTCCGGCGTCCGCGAGACCGGAAAGATGATCAAGGTCGACGACATCGTGCAGCACTTCCAGACCCGCTGCCGCGGTGTCGTGGTGGTGCCGTTCGACGAGCACCTGTCGGCGGGCGCCGAGGTCGACCTCGACATGATGCGGCCGAAGACGCGCGAGGCGTACTTCAACCTGTCGGCGATGGTCGCCGAGGACTTCGTCCGGGCCCAGCAGGCGCAGGGCCTGTGGACGGGTGATGGCCAGGGCGGCCTCCCGCCGCACATGGCCCCGCCGATGCCCGGCCAGGCGACCCCCGGACAGCCCATGCCGGGACAGCCGTACGCACCGCAGCCCGGACAGCCGTACGCGCCACAGCAGGGTCAGCCCTACGCGCCCCAGGCCCCGCAGCCCGGTCAGCCGTACGGCACCCAGCCCGGACAGCCCGGGCAGCCCGGACAGCAGCCGTATCCGCAGGCGCAGCCGTATCCCCCGCAGCAGGGGTACGCGCAGCAGGCGGGACAGCCCGGCATGCCGCAGGGCTGGCAGCAGCAGCCGGCCGCCCAGCAGCCGCATCAGCAGGGACAGCCAGTTCCGCCGCAAGCGGATCCGCAGGCTCCCGCTCCTCAGGCCGGATGGCCCCAGCAGCCTCCGCAGGCGCCCCCGCAGCCTCCGCCAGCCCCTCAGCAGTAAGGCGTCAGAGGAATAGACCAATGAGGCTCCGTATCGGCTCTCCGATGCGGAGCCTCATCGCATTCCCGCAGCCCACAAGGGGTTTGTGACATCGTTGACGCGCTCGGCCACCGCTGATAAACCTTCGCTTCACCAGTTGGCGCCCCAAGATCCACGACGCGAGGTCACGTCCCATGGTCATGGTCACGAAGGTTCCACCCCGCCCGGTCGCCCCCCGCGGACTCCTCCGACTCCTCCTCGCCGCCGGCGTCACCGCCACCACCATGGTGGCCGTCCCGCAGGCCGCCCAGGCGGCCCCGCCCGCCGAGGGCGACGCCAAGTCCGGCGGCGGCACCACCCTCACCGTCGCCGTCTCGCAGAGCGTCGACTCGCTGAGCCCCTTCCTCGCCCAGAAGCTCGTCTCCACCAGCATCCACCGGTTGGCCTACGAGTACCTCACGAACTACGACGCGAGGGACGCCAGGCCCATCCCGGGCTTCGCGACCGAGTGGAAGTCCTCGGCCGACAAGCTGACCTGGACGTACACCATCCGTACGGACTCGAAGTGGTCCGACGGGAAGCAGGCGACCGCCGAGGACGCCGCCTGGACCTTCAACAAGATGATGACGGACGAGAACGCCGCCACCGCCAACGGCAGCTTCACCTCCAATTTCAAGAAGGTCACCGCGCCCGACCCGCGGACCCTGGTCATCGAGCTGAAGAAGCCTCAGGCGACGATGACGGCGCTCGACGTGCCGATCGTGCCCAAGCACGTCTGGGAGAAGGTCGGCGACTTCTCGAAGTTCAACAACGACAAGCAGTTCCCGATCGTCGGGAACGGCCCGTTCATCGTCACGGACTTCAAGGTCGACCAGTACATCAAGCTGAAGCCGAACAAGAACTTCTGGCGCGGCGCGCCCAAGTTCGACGAGCTGGTCTTCAAGTACTACAAGGACGGTGACGCCGCCGTCGCCGCGCTACGGAAGGGTGAGGTCTCCTTCGTACCGAACCTGACGCCCGCTCAGGCGGCGTCCCTGAAGACGGCGAAGAACATCAAGGTCAACGACGCTCCCGGCCGCCGCTTCTTCGCCCTCGCCACCAACCCGGGCGCCCGCGCCAAGGACGGCAAGGCCTTCGGCAACGGCCACAAGGCGCTGCTCGACCCGGCCGTCCGCAAGGCGCTCTTCCTGGCCGTGGACCGTACGACGATCGTGGAGAAGGTCTTCCAGGGCCACGCCGTCGAGGGCGAGGGGTACATCCCGCCGCGCTTCGGCGCGTACTTCTGGAAGCCGGGCGCCGGGCAGAAGCTCGGCTACGACCCGGCGAAGGCCGCGCAGCTCCTGGACCAGGCCGGATACAAGAAGAACGGCGACGGCAAGCGGGTCGGCAAGGACGGCAGGCCGCTCGACTTCCGGATCCTGTGCCACGCCACCGACCCGAACGACAAGGCCGTCGGCAAGTACCTCCAGGAGTGGTGGGGCAAGCTCGGCATCGGGCTGAAGGTCGAGTGCCTCGACAACGTCGGCGACCCGTGGACGAAGGGCGACTACGACCTCGCCTTCGACGGCTGGTCGGTCAACCCCGACCCCGACTACGTCCTGTCGATCCACACCTGCGGCACCCTGCCGGCCACCCCGAAGGACACCGGGGCCACCGACAACTTCATCTGCGACCGGCAGTTCGACGCGCTCTACGCGCGGCAGTCGGTGGAGTACGACGCCGCCAAGCGGGCGGATCTGGTCAAGCAGATGCAGTCCAGGCTGTACGACACCGGGTACATGAACATCATGGCCTACCCGAACGCCCTGGAGGCGTACCGCACGGACCAGATCAAGTCCATCACCACGATGCCGGCCGCGGCCGGCAATCTCTACGGCCAGGACGGCTACTGGAGCTGGTGGTCGGCCGTGCCCGCCGCGTCCGCGTCCGACGACTCGGACGGCGGATCGTCCACCGGGGTGATCGTGGGCATCGGAGCGGCCGTGGTGGTCGTGGTCGGGCTCGGGATCTTCCTCGGCATGCGCCGCCGTTCCACCGCCGACGACCGCGAGTAGTGACGTGACGACCGCAAGCACGACCGCCGACGTGGCGCGGACCGCACCGGTCCGTGCCACGGACGGCGCCTCCCGCACCGGTACCGCCGCCGCCTACCTCCGCCATGTCGCGGGCAAGCTGGGCGGCGCGGCCGTCTCGCTCTTCGCCGTGCTCGTGACCAGCTTCTTCCTCTTCCGGATCATCCCCGGCGACCCGGTCAAGGCGATGACGCACGGCGTCCCGACCTCGGCCGAGCAACTGGCCACACTGCGCAGGCAGTTCGGCCTCGACCTGCCGATGTGGCAGCAGTTCACCGACTACTGCGGCAAGGCGCTGACCGGCGATCTCGGCATGTCGTACCAGTTCCGTGCGCCGGTCGGCGAGCTCATCGCGGCGAAGCTGCCCGCGACGCTGCTGCTGACCGGCGTCGCGGTGCTGCTCTACTCCGCGCTCGGGCTGTGGCTCGGCACCCGCTCGGCCTGGAACCACGGCGGTCTCGGCGACCGGCTGAACACCGGCGTCGCGCTGACGCTCTGGTCGGTGCCCTCCTTCTGGCTCGGCCTGCTGCTGATCATCGTCTTCGCGGTCGGCATCGGACCGGTGCCCGGCCTCTTCCCGACCGGTGGCATGGAGTCGGGCGCGGGCGAGACCGGTTTCGCGTACGTCCTCGACGTCGCCCATCACATGGTGCTGCCGGTCCTCACCCTGGTCGCCGTCGGGTACGCGCAGACCCTGCTCGTGATGCGCTCCTCGCTCCTCGACGAGATGGGCGGCGACTATCTGACGACGGCGCGCGCGAAGGGGCTGCGCGACGACGTCGTACGGCGCCGGCATGCCGTACCGAACGCGCTCCTGCCGACCGTGACCATGGTCTTCATCAACCTGGGGCATGTGGCGGCCGGTTCGATCCTGGTGGAGACGGTGTTCTCCTGGCCGGGGCTCGGCGGGCTGTTCTACCAGGCGCTCAGCGTGCCCGACCTGCCGCTCGTTCAGGGTCTTTTCGTGGTCTTCGCCGGCGCGATGATCGTGATGAACCTGATCGCCGACCTTCTCTATCCGCTGCTCGATCCCCGGGTGGGCCGATGACGACCTCGCTGGCCTGGCAACGCCGACGCGGTACGGTGACCCGCTTCTGGCGCCAGTACCGCACTCACCGTGCCGGTCTCTACGGCCTGGCGGGCCTCGCCCTGATCGCGCTGCTGGCGCTCGCCGCCCCGCTGCTCGTCGGCGCCGACGTGCAGTCGGTGACGAACGCGCCCGGCACGGCCCTGGAGTCGCCGAGCGCCACGTTCCCGCTCGGGACCGACCAGTTCGGGCGTTCGCTGCTCGGCCTGCTCATCTGGGGCGCCCGGATCTCGCTGCTCGTCGGGCTGCTCGCGGCGGCGCTCTCGGTCGCCATCGGCACACTCGTCGGCATCGTCGCGGGCCATTACGGCGGCTGGTTCTCGACCGTCGTCATGCGGATCACCGACTGGTTCCTGGTGATGCCCGCGCTGGTCCTCGCGATCGTCCTCGCGACCGTCATGTCCCGGTCGATGTGGACGGTGATCCTGGCCATCGGCGTCACCAGCTGGCCGACCACGGCCCGGCTCGTGCGCGCCCAGACGATCGCGGTGGAGTCCCGCCCGTACATCGAACGCGCCACCGCGCTGGGCGGCGGGCACGGGCACATCATGAGCCGGCACGTACTGCCGAACGTGATGCCGCTGGTGCTCGCGCAGACCACGCTCGGCATCTCCACCGCCATCCTGACCGAGGCGACGCTCGCCTTCCTGGGCCTCGGCGACCCGACGGTGGTCTCCTGGGGCGGCATGCTCCAGGACGCCCGGGAGGCGGGCGCGGTCTCCTCCGGCCACTGGTGGTACCTGGCGCCGCCCGGGATCGCGATCGCGCTGGTCGCGCTCGCGTTCACGCTGTGCGGGCGGGCGATCGAGTCCGTGCTCAACCCGAAGCTGGGGGTGGGGCGGTGAGCCTCCTCGAGATCCGCGATCTGACGGTGACCTACGGGTCGGGGGCGTCCGCCGTCCCCGCCGTACGGGGCGTCGATCTGACCCTGCGCGCGGGGCAGAAGCTCGGGGTGGCGGGCGAGTCGGGGTGCGGGAAGTCGACGATGGCCCTGGCGCTGCTGCGGCTCCTTCCGGCGTCCGCTCGGCTGACCGGCGAGATCCTGCTCGACGGGGAGGACGTCCTCACCATGAAGTGGGGGCGGCTGCGGGCGGTGCGGTGGGCGGGGGCGTCGATCGTCTTCCAGGGCGCGATGCACTCGCTCAACGCGGTGCACCGGATCGGCGACCAGATCGCCGAGCCGCTGCTCGTGCACGGGCGGGTGACTCCGGCGGCCGCGCGGCGACGGGTCGGGGAGCTCCTGGAGCAGGTCGGTCTGCCGGCGGCGCGGGCGGCCGCGTATCCGCACGAACTGTCCGGCGGCCAGCGCCAGCGGGTGATGATCGCGATGGCGCTCGCCTGCGATCCGCGGCTGATCGTGGCGGACGAGCCGACCACCGCGCTCGACGTGATGATCCAGGCGCAGATCCTTCGGCTGATCGAGCGGCTTGTGGCCGACGACGACATCAGCCTGCTGATGATCAGCCACGACCTGGCCGTCCTCGCCGACACCTGCGACCGGCTCGCGGTGATGTACGCGGGGCGGGTGGTGGAGGAGGGGCCGGCGCGGGAGGTGTACGACGCGGCCGAGCATCCGTACGGGCGGGCGCTGTCCTCGGCGTTCCCGAGGATCGGCGATCCGGCGTCCCGGCGGGCGCCGCGGGGGCTGCCGGGTGATCCGCCGGATCCGGCGGATCTGCCGGGCGGCTGTGCGTTCCACCCGCGCTGCCCGGTGGCGGTGGAGGTCTGCGGCGAGCAGGACCAGGAACTGCGGGAGGCGGGCGCGGGGCGCCGCGCGGCCTGCGTACACGTCGGGAGTGGCTCATGAACCCGTTGCAGCCGGACGCGTCCGGGTCGGGCGCGTCTCCGTCGGGAGCGTCCGCGTCAGGAGGGTCCGCGTCAGGAGGGTCCGCACCGGCCGGTTCTCCGTCGGGAGCGGCTCCTTCTGGCACGTCCGGGTCGGGCGCGGCCCCGCGGGAGGGTGCTGTCGCGGCGGCTTCCGCGGCGTCGTCCACTGTCGGCGAGCCGGCCGGGCCGCTGTTGTCGGCGACCGGTCTGCGCGTCACCTTCCCGGGGCGGCGGGGCGCGCCGCCCGCGCGGGCGGTGGACGGGGTCGACCTGGACATCGGCGCGGGCGAGATCGTGGCGCTGGTCGGCGAGTCGGGGTGCGGCAAGACGACGCTGGCCCGTGCGCTGCTCGGCCTGGTGCCGCCCACGTCCGGAGGCATCACCTTCGCCGGTGAGCCGCTCTCGTACAGCTCCCGCGCCCTGAAGGCGTACCGGAAGCGGGCCCAGCTGGTCCTCCAGGACCCGAGCGGCTCCCTGAACCCGCGTCACACGGTTTACGACGCGGTGGCGGAGGGGCTGCGGATCCACGGGTACGACGGGGACGAGCGGGCGGCGGTCGCGGAGGCGCTGTCCCGCGCCGGTCTGCGTCCGCCGGAGCGTTTCTTCCTCCGCTATCCGCACGAGCTGTCCGGCGGGCAGCGCCAGCGGGTCGTGATCGCGGGGGCCCTGGTCCTCCAGCCGGAACTGATCGTGGCGGACGAGCCGGTGGCCTCGCTGGACGCGTCGGTACGGGGGGAGATCCTGGCGCTGCTGCTGCGTCTGCGGGACGAACTGGGGTTGTCCGCGCTGGTCGTGACGCACGATCTGGGTCTCGCCTGGAACATCGCGGACCGGGTGGCGGTGATGTACCTGGGGCGGATCGTGGAGACCGGGACGGTGGAGTCCGTACTGACGTCTCCTCAGCACCCGTACACGCGGGCGCTGCTGTCGGTTCTTCCCGAGTCCGGGGGCGAGCCGGTGGTGCTGACCGGCGAGCCCCCGGACCCGTCCCGCGTCCCGTCCGGCTGCCGCTTCCACGCCCGCTGCCAGGTTCTCGCCTCGGGCGAGGCGGCGGCGGTCGCGGACCGCTGCCGGGGCGAGGACCTTCCGATCCTCGCCGGCGGCAGCGGCGCACGGGACGCGGCCTGCCACTGGGTGGCGGGCCAAGGGATGGTGGGGGAAGGGGTGGTGGGGCAGGGACTGGTGGGGTCCTAGCCCCGGTGCTTCGCCGCCGCGGCCTTGGCGGCCTCGATCGCCTGGGCGGCCCCGGCGGGCATGGTGACCTCGGCGGCTCCGGGGGCCTGGGCGGGCTGTGCGGGCTGTGCGGCGTCGGGCGCCTGAGCGGGCTCGGCGGCATCGGACGCCTGGGCCGGTTCGGCGGGCTTGCCGGGCTTGGCTCCCGGGCCTGCGGGGTCCGCCGGGGGAAGGATCTCGCAGGAGCTGATGGACGTCCGCGTCGAGACCGACTTCACCTTGCAGTCGTCCCGGCCGACTCCGGCGTCCACGCTCCCCCAGTGCTCGCCGACCGTCAGGATCGATCCGCCCGGTCCGCTGATCTTGTCGTCGCCGGGACCGGCCTGGATCAGTCCGCCGGACTCGGGGCCGAGCCCGGCGGCCTCGATGGTGTCGGCCTCGCTGCCGCCGAGGACCCGGCCGGAGAAGTCGATGACACCGGTCTTGATGGTGTCGGCGCCGTCGTTGCCGGTGACGATTCCGCCGCCCCGGTTGAACTGTCCGGGTGCCCCGGACACCGAACCGGTGGTGATCTTGTCGTTGCCGTCGTCGCCGTGGACGACGGCGCCCAGCTTCGCCCCCTCGCCGCGCACGGTGGCCACCTTGATGACGTCGTTGCCCCGGTTGCCCCGGACCATGCTGAAGCCGGTCTGCGGCACCAGGTGCTTGGCGCGGATGACGTCGTCGCCCTCGCCGCCCATCACGGCGGAGTCGATGACCAGTCCCCTGATCTCGATCATGTCGTTTCCGTTGCCTCCCGAGACGGTGACCCCTTCGAGGTCGCTGTCGCAGAAGATGTGGTCGTCCTTCGCCGTGCCGTTGACCTGGTTGCCGGGCGGGGCGGGGACGTCGTTGACCCAGCACTGGTGCATGGGGACGCGGGCCTTGTGCGGGGCCACCGCCTGGGCGGGTGCGCCGGCCACGGTGACGGCGGCGACACCGGCGAGCAGCGCGGTGAGCGCGGCCGGGCCACGCACGGATCTGCGGAAGGACGGCGGGGTGACGGACATGCGGGTCTCCTTTGCGAAATGGCGAGAAATGCCAGGGGGACGAGCGGTCAGTGGGCGGCGCGCGCGGGGTGCGCCGCGGGCGAGTAGCCGACGATCCGACGGGCGTTCAGGTCGGATTCCAGGGAGGGGACGGGTGCCGCGGTCCATCTCCCCAGGCACATCTCGGCGGTGATGCCGGGGCCGAAGCCGGCGATGATGCCGCGGGCCCCCTCGGGCAGTCCGCCCGCCTCGAAGAGCCTGCGCACCGCGTCCAGGACGACGGCGCTGGCGATGTTCCCGTACTCCGTCAGGGTGGCGCGGCTGAACCGGAAGGACTCCGGCTCCACCTCCAGGAAGCGGCTGAGGTCGTCCAGGATGCGGGGGCCGCCGGCGTGGATGATGTAGAAGTCGAGGTCACCGGCGTCCCAGCCGTGCGACCCCGCGATCTCGCGGAGCGCCGGAGCCAGCGGCTCCATGGTGGTCGGCACCCGCTTGTCGAGCAGGAAGTGGAAGCCGGTGGCCCGGACGCTGTAGGCGATCCAGTCCTCGGTGTCGGGGACCAGGTGGGAGTTGTTGCGCTCCAGGGCGATGCCGGTGCCGCCCCTGCCCCGGACGACCGCGGCGGCCACCGCGTCGCCGAAGAGGCCGTTGGAGAGCAGGGAGCCGACGCCGAGGTCGGTGGGCTGGTAGCAGAGGGAGCAGAACTCGCAGGCGACGATGAGGACGTTGGCGTCGGGGTAGGCGACGCAGAAGTCGTGCGCCCGGTTGATGGCCGCTCCGCCGGCCGCGCAGCCCAGCTGGGCGATCGGCAGCTGCCGGGTGTGGCTCGGGAAGCCCATGGTGTTGATGAGCCACGCGGTGAGCGAGGGCATCATGAACCCCGTGCACGACACGTAGACGATCATGTCGATGTCCGCGGGTCGCAGCTCGGCGTAGCCCAGGGCCTCCTCGACGACCTTCGGGACCCTGGCCTTCGCCTCGGTCTCGTAGAGGGCGTTGCGTTCCTCGAAGCCGGGGTGTCTCAGCGTGTCCTCGATGGGCTGGACGATGTGCCGCTGGGTGACCCCGGTGTTCTCGATCAGCCGCAGCGCCAGCGGAAGTTGAGGGTGATCGGCATGAAGGGAGCGGGCGAGGGCAAGCGTCTCCTCCCTCGTGATCACGTACTCGGGTACGGACACCGCGGGTTTGCACAGAGTGACCACGACACGCGCTCCTTCGTTCTCGTTCACCGTGAACTGCGGCCCACACTCACCCGGTGAACCGGAGCCCGCAACCGCGAGCGTCACGAAGGGCCTACGGAGGGTCGTCGCGGACGGCCCGCGGCCGTCCTCCGTTCAGGGGGCAGTGAGCCCCCGGCGTATCGGGGCCGCCCCCGTCCGGGAACAGCCCTCTCATGACCTCCGAGATCACCTCCGCCCCAGAAGCCCCGGACGCCCCGGCGGCCCCGAACGCCCCCGATGCCCCAGCGGCTCCGAACGCCCCGGACGCCCCGCGGTCCGTGCGCACCTGGGCCGTCGACGACCTGCCCGCGCTGGAATTCGACCCTCTGCTGACCGAGCTTCTCGCCGAAGAGCCGGTGGCCCGGATCCGGCTGCCGTTCGCCGCCGAGAACGAGGCGTGGCTGGTGACGCGGTACGAGGACGTCCGCGCCGTCACCTCCGATCCGCGATTCAGCCGAACGGCCCTGCTCGATCGCATGGTCACGAAGATGACCGGCCACATGGTCGCCTCGAAGGCGGCCCTGAACTACGCCGATCCGCCGTACCACACCCAGCTGCGCAAGGCCGTGACGAAGGCGTTCACGGGCCAGGGCACCAAACGGCTGCGTCCGTTGGCGCAGGCGACCACGGAGCGACTGCTCGACGCGATGGAGGAGGCCGGCCGGCCCGCCGACCTGATGAGGCATCTGCATGGGCCGCTGCCGATGGCGGTGGTCTGCGACCTGCTCGGCATCCCCGAGGAGGACCGTGCCGAGCTGGCCTCCTGGCCCGATCTGATCCTGTCCTCGGGCCCGGGGCCGGAGAGCAGCAAGGCGGCCAAGGCGCAGATTCACGGGTACATCACCCGGTTGCTCGACCAGCGGCGCGCGGAGCCGCGCGACGACCTCGCCGGAGAACTCGCCGAGTCCCTGGCCGAGGGCAGGATCAGCATCGACGAGGCCGTCTCACTGGCCATGGCGATCCTGATCAGCGGCGCGCACGCGGTCCGCAACAACAGCGCCAACATGGTGTATCTGCTGCTCACCCGGCCGGATCTGACGGCCCGGCTCCGGTCCGAGCCGGAGCTCCTGCCGCAGGCGGTGGACGAGCTCCTGCGCTGGATCCCGCACCGCAACGGCGTCGGGCTGCCTCGGATCGCGACCGAGGACGTCGAGATCGGCGGTGTGTTGATCCGAGCGGGTGAGGCGGTGTACGCGTCCTACCTCGCGGCCAACCGGGACCCGTCGGTCTTCGAGAACCCGCACGAGATCGACTTCGACCGTACGGGCACGGGGCACGTCTCCTTCGGCCACGGGCCGCACCACTGCATGGGGGCGATGCTCACCCGGATGGAGTCCGAGGTGATGATCTCGACCCTGCTGCGCCGCTATCCGGAGCTGCGCCTGGCGGGGCGGCCCGAGGACGTGGTCTTCCAGTCGAAGGGCCTCATCCGGGGCCCGAAGGAGCTGGTCGTCACCTGGTGACGGCGACAGCGGCGAGAGCCCGCCGTGTGGGCCGGTTCCACCCCGGTCCGCGCGGCGGGCTCGATCGTTCCGGAGCTCCGGGGGTCGTGGTACTCCCGGCTCTCGTGCTCCCGGTTCTCGTGCTCCCGGTTCTCGTCGGATCTAGTGCGCCCGGTTCTCGTGCTCCCGGTCGTACGCCTCGGTCAGCTCGCGGCAGCGCTTCACGTCTCCGGCCATCGCCACGAGAAGGTCGTCCAGAGTGGCGAACTTCAGCATCCCCCGGACGTAGGCCAGAAAGTCGACGGCGACGTGCAGGCCGTACAGATCGAGCCCCTCGCGGTCGATCGCGTACGCCTCGACCGTCCGCTCCGTGCCGTTGAACTGCGGGTTGGTGCCGACCGAGATCGCGGCGGGCATGCGCTCGCCCGCGGCGGTCAGCCAGCCCGCGTACACGCCGTCGGCCGGGATGGCGGTGTGCGGCAGCGTCTCGACGTTGGCCGTCGGGAAGCCGAGCTCGCGGCCGCGCTGGGCGCCGCGGACGACGATTCCCTCGACGCGGTGCGGCCGGCCGAGGATCTCGGCGGCGCCCTCCACGTCGCCCTCGGCGACCAGCCGGCGGGTGAGCGTGGAGGAGAAGGGCTCGCCGCCGCCCGCCGTACCGCTCACATAGAGGTCGACGACCTCGACCTCGTAGTCGTAGGTGGCGCCGAGCTCCGCGAGGAAGTCGACATTGCCGGCCGCCCGGTGGCCGAAGCGGAAGTTGGGGCCCTCGATGACGACCTTCGCGTGCAGCTTGTCGACGAGCACCTTCACGATGAACTCCGCCGGGGAGAGCTGCGAGAACTCGGCCGTGAACGGCAGGACGAGCACCGCGTCCACGCCCAGCTCCGCCATCAGCTCCGCGCGCCGGTGGTGCGGGGCGAGCAGCGGCGGGTGGCTGCCGGGCCGCACGACCTCGGAGGGGTGTGGGTCGAAGGTGACCACGACCGCGGGAACGCCCAGCTCACGGGCGCGCTCGACCGCTCGTCCGATGATCAGCTGGTGCCCGCGGTGCACACCGTCGTAGGAGCCGATGGTGACAACACTGCGCCCCCAGTCCTGGGGGATGTCCTCCAAGCCACGCCAGCGCTGCACTGTGACCGCTCCTCGTCCGCCTGTACGTCTGTACGCCTGTCCGCCTGATTACGCAGGTCTAAGACTGCCATGCTCACGCCGCTCGGTTCGCATCGGCATGGAACTCCCGAGAGTCCGAAGGGTACGGAGCGTGCTGGGCCCGACGACGACGGCCCATTCGTCCGGGTCGGCGGCGAGCCAGCCGGTCAGCTGGGCGGCGAACGCGGGGAGTTCGCGCGCGAGGTCGACGAGCCGTCGGTCGAACCAGGTCGCGCCCTCGGGGGTGCGGACGAGGAGGAGTCCGGTGCGGCGGACGACGTCCCGGGTGCGGACCTCGGGGCGCCGCTCGCAGTCGAGGGCGGCGGCCCGCAGCAGCGCGTCGAGGACGGCCGGCTCACGCTGTTCGTCGTACTCATCGCGTTCGTCACGTTCGTACGCGAGGAGTACGTCGAGCAGTTCGCCGCGCAGGTACCGGGAGGCGCCGGTGCCGGGCGCCGCGAGGACCGGGGCGAGCGCCGTGCGGACCTGCGAGGGGCCGTGGATCAGGGCGGTGACCAGCGGGAAGAGGACGGCCCGCGCGGCCGGGCCGTCTTCGAGGCGGCGGTCGACGTAGGCGGCGGCGTGTGCCGCGCCCTCGGGGTGGCGGTCGACGTACGCGCGGACGAGGGCGGCGGCCCGGCGGGCGAGGGCGGGTGTGGTGACCTCGGCGAGCGCCCGCAGGATGGCGGCCGCCTCCTCCTCCCCCGGCCCGCCGTGGAGCCGGGTCCGGAAGGCGGCGAGCACCGGTTCGGGGTGGGTGGCGAGGGCGGCGGCGAGCGCGCTCGTGGGCACGCGGGGGTCGGCGAGGTGCTCGGAGCCGGTGAGGGGGTCGCGCACCAGGAGGTCGAGGGCGGGGCCGTGCAGGGCGGTGTCGCCGGGGCGGGCCAGCAGGGCGAGGGCCGCGTAGTGCAGGAGGGCGCGGTCGGAGCCGGTCGTCACGTGCCCGGCGACCAGGCATCCGTAGGTGACCGCCGCGGCCCGGCGCTCGGGCCGGCCGTCGTCGTGCGCCCACCGGTCGACGGCCCGGCACACGGCCGACGGCTCGTCCTCGGCGAGGGCGCCGAGGAGTCCGTCGGCGAGGGGGTGGGCGGTGGCGACGAGGGCCTCGCAGAGATCGTCGACGGCCAGGTTCCGGTGCGTGTGCAGGAGGGCCTGCGCGGCGGTGGCGACGGTCGCGTGGGGCGCGTCGGCGAGTGGCCGCTCGTCGCCGAACCAGCGGCAGAGCAGCGGTTGTACGCCACGGGGCTCGGCGACGAGCCGGGCGGCGGCGGCGTCCAGGAACCGGGGGGTGGCGTGGGCGGGCACCAGCCGCCGCAGCAGATCGAACCGCTCGTCCTCGCCGATGCGGAGGGCCTCCCAGAAGGGTGGGCCGAAGGGCGCGAAGGGGTCACCGTCCCCCGGTCGGGGCTCGGCGGCGACGCGGTCGGCGAGGAGCCGCAGGACGGGGAGGTAGGCCCGCGGCTCGGGGACCCGCAGCAGCACCCCGGCGAGCAGGCGCCCGCCCCACCACGCGCCGTCCGTGCCACCGGCCCCGAGCGCCTCGACCAGTCCCCCGAGCCGCGGCGCGAGCCCACCGGGCCCCTGCTCCCGCTCCAGGAGGAGCAGGGCTTGCAGCACCGGTCCGATCCGATGCCGGGGCACGGGCAGGTGCGCCGGGGCCTCGGCGTCAAGGCGTCGGGCCCCGCCACCGGACCGGCCGTCACCGGACCGCCCGGGCTCCAGCCGGGAGAGCCCGGCCGCTCGGCGCGGGGCCCCCTCGTCGGAACGGTCGGCCGGCAGCGGGCGTGGCCCGGGCCAGTGGGGGATCAAGGCGCGCAGGGCCTCGTCGACGTCCAGGTGGGCGGCCTGGAGCCAGTCGGCGAGTTCCTCGTGGGGGAAGCGGTAGCCGGAGCCGGCGGGGGCGATGAGGCCCTCGGTCAGGACGGCGGAGGCCCAGCCCGTTCTCCAGGGGAAGATCTCCTCGAAGGACTCGCGGTCCAGTTCGCCCTGGCCGGGGCCGAGGCAGCGGCGGGCGGCCTCGTGGACCCGGCCCGCGACCCGCGCCGCGAGGCGGCGGACGGCGGGGCCCCGGACGAGGGGGCGGGTGCCGGCGGCGATCCGTACCGCGATCCGCAGACACATCAGATCGACGTACGCCTGGAAGATCTCCTCCCGGGAGGGGCGGCCGGGCACCTGTCCGGGTAGCGCCTCCCGTACCTCGGCCAGCAGCCGCAGCGCGAGCGGGTGCCGGGCGTCGGCGGCGGCCAGGTCGGTGGCGGCGAGGCCGTACCGCTCGCGCGCCACCCGTGCCTCGTCCTCGGAGAGATCCCCGAGCGTGACCTCAGCACCGCGGTGCAGCGCTGCCGGGCTGTAGAGCGGGGCCGCCTGCTCCCAGTGCTCCGGGCGGCAGCCGAGCACGAGGCGGACCCCATGGGCCCCCAGCCAGCGCTCGGTTCCCCTCGTCCACGCGGCGAGCCGGTGGGCGAGCCGCGGGGGCATCTCCTCCGGGCCGTCCAGGATCACGAGCAGCGGGCGGCCCGCCGCCCGGGCGAGAGCCGCCGCCCGTTCCGGCGTGGCGGCGGTGACGTCACCGCGCGCCCCGGAAGCGGCGACGATCCGGCCGGCCTGGCCGAGGGCGCGGCCCACGGCGTCGGCGACCGATGCGTCGTCGGCGCGCAGATCGGCGCCGCGCAGCCAGACCGTGGGGGCCGGAGCCGAGCCGAGGGCCCGGCGGGCGCAGTGCGCGGCGAGCGCGGTCGTACGGCCGGTGCCGGGGGCGCCGACGAGCGCCAGGACCCTGGCCTCACCGGCGGCGAACGCGGCGAACTCCCGTACGACCGCGTCCCGTTCGACGGGATCGGCCCAGGCGCGGGGGGCGCCGGCCGATCCGGTGGAGGTGGCGGTCAGCTCCAGCACACCCGCGAGGTTGAGATCCGGCCCGTAGCAGGGAACGGTGGCGGCGTTGCGCCGCAGCAGGGCGTCCAGCGCACCGACGGACGCGAGGGGGACGGCATAACCGGCGGCGTGGCGCGCGCCCCGCAGCGCGGTGGCGAGGACGGCGACCACGGCTCCGGTGGCGGGGTCCACGACGGGCCCGCCCGCAGCCTGCCCGCCGAGCCGCAGCGCCTCGGCCCCCTCGGTGCCGATGGCCAGCTCCAGGGCGTCGCCGATCGGGTGGAGACGGTCGACGGCGATGTACGTGACCGGCGCGGGGCCCAGGACCCGCGCCTCCCGCCAGCCGTGCGCGGCGATCCGTACGTACGTACCCGGCTCGATCTCCGTCCGGGCGGTGATGGGCAGCGGACGCGCGCCGAGCCCCTCACCGAGCCCTTCGGTCCGCACGAGTGCGAGGCCGGACTCCGGCAGGGCGGTGACGGCGTCGGCCCCGGCGCGGAAGCGTCGCCCGTCGGAGTCGTGCGGGTCCGCCATCGGGTGCAGGACGAGGCTCGCGAGGCCGTCGACGGCCTCGTGGCTGGTGACGACCGTCCCCCGGTCGTCGGCGACGAACCCCGTTCCGCGCGGTCGGCCCGCCGGATCGCAGATCCGTACCAGCGTTCCCAGGTCACCGCGTGCCATGGTGTCGACGTTAGGTCGGGGTGATCACCCCGGGCACCACACCGGGCCAACGCGCCCCCGAGCGCTCCCCGGTTCACTCCGAGCGCCCGCCCGAAAGGGTGAAGGGACGCACCTGGGTGGGGAGACAGTCCCGAGGGGGGATCGTGGGCCGGGCACGCGCGCGTGCCCGCCCCACGATAGGACCGCCGAGGCCGCGCCTCAGCCGAAGACGGCCAGGCTCTTGGCCTTGCCCCTCTGGTCCTCCACGAGCGCGAGAAGGCGGCCCTCCGGCCCGAAGACGGCCACCGGCCCCGCCGGGTACGACGGCATCTCCAGGCGGACGCCGTTGAGCAGCAGCTTGGCCCGCCTCTCGTCGACGTCCCACCGGGGGAACGCCGCCGCGGCCGCCTCGGCGACCGGCATGACCGTGAGCTCCTCCTGGAGCTGGTCGAGGGTCCGGGCGGAGTCCAGCTTGTAGGGGCCGACCCGGGTGCGGCGCAGCGCGGTCAGGTGACCGCCCACGCCGAGTCCGGCGCCGAGGTCCCGGGCGAGCGCCCTGATGTACGTACCGGAGGAGCAGACGACCGAGACGACGAGGTCGACGACGGCCGTACCGTCCTCGGCGACCGCTTCCCGCACGTCGTAGACCTGGAAGGACGAGACCGTCACCGGACGGGCCGGGATCTCGAACTCCTCGCCGCCGCGCACCCGGGCGTACGAGCGCTTGCCGTCGATCTTGATGGCGGAGACCTTCGACGGCACCTGCATGATGGCGCCGGTCAGCTCCGCCACGCCCGCGTCGATGCCCTCGCGGGTCACCTTGGAGGCGTCCACGGAGGCCGTGATCTCGCCCTCGGCGTCGTCGGTGATCGTCGTCTGCCCGAGCCGGATCGTGCCGAGGTACTCCTTCTCGGTCAGCGCGAGGTGGCCGAGCAGCTTGGTCGCCCGCTCCACGCCGAGGACGAGGACGCCGGTGGCCATGGGGTCGAGCGTGCCGGCGTGGCCGACGCGCCGGGTTCTGGCGATCCCGCGCATCTTGGCCACGACGTCGTGCGAAGTGAAGCCCGACGGCTTGTCGACGACGACAAGCCCGTCGGGCGTCTTCTTTCCTGCGTTGCTCATTCGGCGGTGGTGCCCTCTTCGTCCTCGTCACCGGGCTTGCGGTACGGGTCGGCCTCGCCGGCGTACTTCGCGCCCGAGGACACCTCGCGCACCTGGGCGTCGGAGGCGCGCGCCTTGTCGAGGAGGTCCTCGATGGTCTTGGCGGTCTCCGGGAGGGCGTCCGCGACGAAGGTCAGGGTGGGCGTGAACTTGGTGCCCGCCGCCCGGCCCACCGCGGAACGCAGCACGCCCTTGGCGCTCTCCAGGCCCGCCGCGGCGCTGGCCCGGTCCTCGTCGTCGCCGTAGACCGTGTAGAAGACCGTGGCCTCCCGCAGGTCGCCGGTGACGCGGGTGTCCGTGATGGTCACGTGCGTACCCAGGCGCGGGTCCTTGATGCCGCGCTGCAGCTTCTCGG
Organism: Streptomyces sp. NPDC015346; assembly: GCF_043078785.1. NCBI lineage: Bacteria > Bacillati > Actinomycetota > Actinomycetes > Kitasatosporales > Streptomycetaceae > Streptomyces > Streptomyces sp. NPDC015346. Next base: position 42,374 of record NZ_JBIBTW010000005.1, read on the forward strand.
CGACCACCTCCCGGATGAGGTCCGCCAGCTTCTTCGCCCGCGCGTTGTCGGCCACTGGTCCTTCTCCTTCTTTGCCTTGCTCAATCAGTCTTCATCAGTGTGGAGCCTGCGTCGCACCGACAGCAGCTCCACCTCGGGCCGGGCCGCGACCAGCCGCTCACAGCGGTCGAGCACGTCCGATACGAACCGTTGGTCCCCGGCCACCAGCGCGACGCCCAGCCGGGCCCTGCGGTGGAGGTCCTGGTCGCCCACCTCGGCCGCGCTCACGTAGAACTTGCGCTGGAGCTCGGCGACGATGGGCCGGACGACGGAGCGTTTCTCCTTCAGCGAATGGACGTCGCCGAGGAGCAGATCGAAGGACAGAGTCCCCACATACATGTATGTCCGGATGTCCCGCCGGTTCGGGGTCAGTGGCCCCGCCAAGGGCTTGGCAGGGACACCAGAACCGTACACGCAACGGCCGGGGCCGATCGACGGAATAAGTTCCGCCGACCGGCCCCGACTCACTGCGGTGATCGGACGCGATCAGGCGCGCGGCTTCTCGCGCATCTCGTACGTCGCGATGACGTCGTCGACCTTGATGTCGTTGAAGTTTCCGAGGTTGATACCACCCTCGAAGCCTTCGCGGATCTCGGTGACGTCGTCCTTGAAGCGGCGCAGACCCTCGATGTTGAGGTTCTCCGCGATGACCTTGCCGTCGCGGATGAGGCGCGCCTTGGTGTTGCGCTTGACCTCGCCGGAGCGGATGAGGACACCGGCGATGTTGCCCAGCTTGGACGAGCGGAAGACCTCGCGGATCTCCGCCGTACCGAGCTCGACCTCTTCGTACTCCGGCTTGAGGAGGCCCTTGAGCGCCGCCTCGATCTCCTCGATGGCCTGGTAGATCACCGAGTAGTACCGGACGTCGACGCCCTCGCGCTCCGCCATCTGCGCGGCACGGCCGGCCGCACGGACGTTGTAGCCGATGACGATGGCGTCGGAGCCCATCGCCAGGTCGATGTCGGACTCGGTGACCGCACCCACACCGCGGTGCAGGACCCGGATGTCGACCTCTTCACCGACGTCGAGCTGGAGCAGCGAGGACTCGAGAGCCTCGACCGCACCGGACGCGTCGCCCTTGATGATGAGGTTGAGTTCCTGGACCAGACCGGCCTTGAGCACCTTGTCGAGGTCCTCGAGGGACACCCGGCGGACGCGCTTGGCGAAGGCGGCGTTGCGCTCACGCGCGGCGCGCTTCTCGGCGATCTGACGGGCCGTACGGTCCTCGTCGACGACCAAGAAGTTGTCGCCGGCGCCCGGGACGTTGGTGAGACCGAGCACCAGGACGGGAGTCGACGGGGTCGCCTCCTCGACGTTGTTGCCCTTGTCGTCGAGCATCGCCCGGACACGGCCGTACGCGTCGCCGACGACCATCGTGTCGCCGATGCGCAGCGTTCCGCGCTGGACCAGGACGGTCGAGACGGCACCGCGGCCCTTGTCCAGGTGGGACTCGATCGCAATACCCTGCGCGTCCTGGTTCGGGTTGGCCCGCAGGTCGAGCGAGGCGTCCGCGGTGAGGACCACGGCCTCCAGCAGGGAGTCGATGTGCAGACCCTGCTTGGCGGAGATGTCGACGAACATGGTGTCGCCGCCGTACTCCTCGGCCACCAGACCGAACTCGGTCAGCTGACCGCGGACCTTGGTCGGGTCCGCACCCTCGACGTCGATCTTGTTGACCGCGACGACGATCGGGACACCGGCGGCCTTGGCGTGGTTGAGCGCCTCGATCGTCTGCGGCATCACGCCGTCGTTGGCCGCGACCACGAGGATCGCGATGTCGGTCGACTTCGCACCACGGGCACGCATGGCGGTGAACGCCTCGTGACCCGGGGTGTCGATGAAGGTGATCCGGCGCTCTTCACCGTTGACCTCGGTGCCCACCTGGTAGGCACCGATGTGCTGGGTGATGCCGCCGGCCTCGCCCGCGACGACGTTCGTCTTGCGGATGGCGTCGAGCAGTCGGGTCTTACCGTGGTCGACGTGACCCATGACGGTCACGACCGGCGGACGGGAGACCAGGGCCTCTTCGCCGCCCTCGTCCTCGCCGAACTCGATGTCGAAGGACTCGAGCAGCTCGCGGTCCTCCTCCTCCGGGCTGACGATCTGGACGGTGTAGTTCATCTCGTCGCCGAGCAGCTGCAGCGTCTCGTCGGAGACGGACTGCGTGGCCGTCACCATCTCGCCGAGGTTCATCATCACCGCGACGAGCGACGCCGGGTTGGCGTTGATCTTCTCGGCGAAGTCGGTGAGGGACGCACCGCGCGACAGGCGAATGGTCTCGCCGTTGCCGCGAGGCAGCATCACGCCGCCGACCGACGGGGCCTGCATGGCCTCGTACTCCTGGCGCCTCTGACGCTTCGACTTGCGACCGCGACGCGCGGGACCGCCGGGGCGACCGAAGGCGCCCTGCGTGCCACCACGGCCACCCGGACCGCCGGGACGGCCACCGAAGCCGCCGGGACGACCGCCGAAGCCGCCGCCACCGCCGCCGGGACCACCCGGACGACCGCCGCCGCCACCACCGGGACCACCGGGACGACCGGCGAAGCCGCCGCCGCCACCGCCGGGACCGGCCGGACGGCCGGCGAAGCCGCCGCCGCCACCGGGACGACCGCCGCCGCCTGCCGGACGACCACCGGGGCCGCCGGGGCCACGGCCGCCGGGGCCACCACCGGGACGCGGGCCGGCAGCGGGACGCTGCGGCATCATGCCCGGGTTGGGACGGTTACCGCCGGGCGCGCCGCCCGGACGGGGAGCCTGCGGACGAGGCATGCCACCGGGGGTGGGACGGGCACCGCCCTGACCCTGCGGACGCGGGGCGCCGCCGGGGCCGCCCTGCGGACGCGGGGCGCCCGGAACGGCACCGGGGCCGCCGCCGGGACGGGGAGCGCCGCCGCCGGGACGGGGCGCCTGGGGGCGCGCCATTCCGGTGGAGCCACCCGAGGTGAAGGGGTTGTTGCCCGGACGGGGACCGGCCGGACGTGCGCCACCGGGACGCGGGGCGCCCTGGCCCTGGGGGCGCGGGGCACCCTGGCCCTGCGGACGCGGCGCGCCCTGACCCGGACGGGCGGGACGCTCGCCGGCGGGGCGCGGTCCCGGGGTGCCGCCACCGGCACGCGGGCCGGCGGCCGGGGCCGACGGGGGCGCGGTGAACTCGGGGGCGGCCGGGGCCGGCGTGACCGGCTTGGGCGCGGGCTTCGGGCCCGGGCGGGGGCCCGAGGCGGCCGGAGCCGGAGAGGGGGTGCTGCTCGTGGGCGCGGCCGGAGTGACCGGGGCCGGCGCCGCGGGCGCGGCGGGGGCCGGCTTGGGGGCCGGTGCGCCGGGCTTGGGGGCAGCGGGACGTGCCGCGGCGGCCGGAGACGGCGCCGAGGGCTTCGAGGGGGCGGCCTTGCGAGGCGCGCCCGGCTTGGCAGCGGACTTGCCGGCGTTGCCGCCGGGCCCCTGCAGTGCATCAGTCAACTTGCGCACGACCGGCGCCTCGATCGTCGAGGACGCCGAACGGACGAATTCACCGAGTTCTTGGAGCTTGGCCATGACGACCTTGCTCTCCACACCGAACTCCTTGGCGAGTTCGTATACCCGGACCTTAGCCACTTCGCTCCTTTTAGGTCCGGTTACCGCCGGACCGTCGCTACTTCATGGGCGTACTCATCGCGTACTCATCGAGTGCTCATCGCAATCTCGACCTACTTCCAACTCGCGAGGTACCTGACCGCACGGTCTGGTAATCCGTGCCGTACTTCTTCTTACGGTGCCGCCTGCTCGACGAACTGTCGTACCGACGCCGTTTCGAGCGGTCCCTGGGCCTTGAAGGCCCGGGGGAACGCCCGGCGGCGGACCGCCAGGTCGAGACAGACCGAGGCGGGGTGCAGATACGCACCCCGGCCGGGCAGCGTACCGCGATGATCGGGGACACATGCACCCTCGACCGCCACGATGCGCAGCAGATCGCTCTTGGCCGCTCGCTCCCGGCATCCCACACAGGTTCGCTCAGGGCACGCTCGGGCTTGCGTCCGGCCAGACACGCTTAAGTCTACCTCCCCGTAACGACCTCACCCGTGCGGGGCAAGAATCGAACGGTCGTTTGTCGTGATCTCGCCGTAGCACAACGTCACCACGGCGCGATCCATTCCCTGGGCGGCTCAGCCGCTCAGCTGCTCAGCGGTGGTCGCGCTCGTCACGCTCGTCGCGCTCGCCGTCGGACGACTGCTCGGTGTCCGGGCGGATGTCGATGCGCCAGCCGGTGAGACGGGCGGCCAGGCGGGCGTTCTGCCCCTCCTTGCCGATCGCCAGCGAGAGCTGGTAGTCCGGCACGGTCACCCGGGCGGAGCGGGCGGCCAGGTCGACGATCTCGACCCTGGAGACCCGCGCCGGGGACAGCGCGTTGGCCACCATCTCGGCCGGGTCGTCGGACCAGTCGACGATGTCGATCTTCTCGCCGAGCAGCTCGGCCATGACATTGCGCACGCGGCTGCCCATCGGGCCGATGCAGGCGCCCTTGGCGTTCAGGCCCGAACGGGTGGACCGGACGGCGATCTTGGTGCGGTGACCGGCCTCACGGGCGATCGCCGCGATCTCCACGGAACCGTCCGCGATCTCGGGGACCTCCAGCGCGAAGAGCTTCTTCACCAGATTGGGGTGGGTGCGCGACAGGGTGACGGACGGACCGCGGACACCCTTGGCCACCCGGACGACGTACGTACGCAGCCGAAGACCGTGCGTGTACTCCTCGCCCGGCACCTGCTCCTGGACCGGAAGGATGGCTTCCAGCTTGTCGTCCAGCCTGACCAGGACGTTCTTCGGGTCCTTGCCCTGCTGCACCTGACCGGCGACGATGTCGCCCTCGCGGCGGGCGTACTCGCCGAAGGTGACGTCGTTCTCGGCGTCCCGCAGTCGCTGCTGGATGACCTGGCGGGCGGTGCTCGCCGCGATCCGGCCGAAGTCCGACGGGGTGTCGTCGAACTCCTTGGGCTCCTGGCCCTCCTCCAGCTCGGAGGGGTCTTCCTTCGCCCACACCGTCACATGACCGGTGTTCTTGTCCAGCTGCGCGCGCGCGTGGCGGCGGGCGTCGGGCGTGCGGTGGTAGGCGATGAGGAGGGCCGACTCGATCGCCTCGACCAACAGGTCGAAGGAGATCTCCTTCTCTTGTGCCAAGCCCTTCAGGAGCTTCACGTCGATGTCCACGGCTACGCCTCCTCTTCCTTCTTGTCCTTGCGGTTGAACTCGATCTCGACACGCGCCTTGGCGATGTCGGCGAACGCGACCCGGCGGGCGGTGGGCTTGCGCCCCTTCACGCCCGGCACTTCGAGGTCGAGGCCGTCGTCGTCCACGGTCAGGATCCGGGCGATCACCTCGTCGCCGCCCGCGGCCTCGGTCAGCTGGAGCTTGACCAGTCGGCCGGTGGCCCGCACGTAGTGGCGGTGCTGGGAGAGCGGACGGTCGGCGCCGGGGGAGCTGACTTCGAGGACGTACTCGCCCTCGCCCATCGCGTCCGTCTCGTCGAGCTTCTCGGAGATGGCGCGGCTCAGCTCGGCGCAGGCGTCGAGTTCGACGCCCTCGTCCGAGTCGACGATGACCCTCAGCAGTCCGCGGCGGCCGGCCCGGGACACTTCGATCTCCTCGAGATCGAGGTCCTTCGCGTGGACGAGCGGCTCCAGGAGTCCGCGCAGCCTGTCGCTCTGGGTCGTGCTCATCCGGGTGACTCCTCGGCCGCGTGTGCTGTTGTGGGTTCGTCGCGTGTCAGACCAAAGGGTATCCGGTCCCGGGGGGTGTTGCCGTCCACCGGCCCGAGGGGCGCGGGTACGCTCGCCTGCGGTGATCTTCGACGGAGGCCGAGGGAGTGGACGTGGGGCGCACGGGGACCGTAGGCAGACGCGCGCTCCTGACGGCCGGCGCGGTGGCGCTGGCCGGCTGCACCTCCGAGGCCGACGGTGAGCGGCCGAAGGGGCCGAGCGCCGCCGAACGGGCGGCCCGCGCCGAGGCGCTGCGGCGCCGGCGGTCGGTGTCGACGGCCGAGGCCCTGCGGGAACGTTACGACGCGGTGCTCGCCGCGCACCCTTCGCTCTCCGCCCGGCTGAGCCCCCTGCGGGCCGCCGCGGCGGCGCACGCGACGGCCCTGGGCGAAGGGGGTACGGCGGCGCCCGTGACCCCCGTGGGCGCGAAGAGCGCCCCGCCGACGGCCGCGGTCTCCGCCGCCCCCACGCCGCCCGCGGCCTCGGTGTCCGCCGATCCGGCGGTCGCCCTGAAGGAGCTGGCCGCGGCGGCCAGGAAGACCGCCGACGCGCACACGGCCGCGCTCCTGGAAGCCTCGCCCGAGTACGCGCGGCTGCTCGCCTCGGTGGCTGCCGCGGCGGCGGTCCACGCCTATCTGCTGACCGAAGGAGGCCGGGGATGAGCGCCCTCGAAGCGGCCCAGGCGGCCCTCGCCGCCGAACACGCGGCGGTGTACGGGTACGGGGTCGTCGGCGGCCGGATCGGCCCGGAGCGGCGCCCGGAGGCCACGGCGGCGTACGAGGGGCACCGGGCCCGGCGGGACGCGCTGCGCAGGACCGTGCGGGACCTGGGCGGCGAACCGGCGGCGTCGGCGGCCGGCTACGAGCTGCCGTTCGCGGTGCCGGACACGGCCGCGGCCGTCCGCCTGGCGGCGGTCCTGGAGGACCGGCTCGCCGGGGTCTACTCCGATCTCGTACGGGCTTCGGAGGGGCCGCTGCGGCGGGAGGCGGCCGCCGCGTTGCGCGAGGCGGCGGTACGGGCCGTCCGCTGGCGTGGCACCGGCGTAACCTTTCCTGGGCTCGCCGAGCGGGTCCCAGTCCGGCCCTGACCAGGCACCGGTACCGCGGAAGGAACAACGCACGCATGGGTTTCGAACCGCCGCAGCGACTGGTGCGGGCGCTCGGCGAGACGTACGGGGACGCGATCGCGGCCGAGTGGCTGGGGAAGCTCCCCGAGCTGACCCAGGACGCGCTGGACCACGCCGCCCTGACGACCGAACGGGTGGTGGCCCCCGGCGGCCGGAGCAGCCTGGTGCTGCTCGTGCGGCGCTCGGACGGCTCCCCGGCCGCACTGAAGATCGCCCCCGCGTTCACCCGGCCCGATCTGGAACGGGACGCGCTGGCGCACTGGAACGGCTGGGGGGCGGTGCGGCTGCTCGAGGGGGGCGAGGACGGTCCGCTGGTGCTCGAACGGCTGCAGCCGGAGGTGTCGCTGCGGTCCCTCCCGGAGGCGAAGGCCCTGCTGGAGGCGGCCGGGACGGTGCGGAAGCTGTGGGTCGAGCCGCCGGCGGAGCACGGCTTCGAGTCGGTCGCCGCGCGCACGGCCCGCCAGGCGGGCGCGATGGCGGAGTACGGCGCCGACGCCGAGGCCGGTGCGCTGACCGCCGCCGCCCTCGCGGCGCGCGAGGAGCTGGTGGCCCACTCCCCCGAGACGCTACTGCTGCACGGCTGCTTCCGGCAGGGCAAGGTCCTGTCCGGCGAGCGTGGCCCGTGGCTCGCCGTGGGGCCGGAGCCGCTGGTCGGCGAGCGGGCCTACGACCTGGCCCGCCTGGTGCGGGACCGTGTCGAGGACCTGGTGGCCGCCTCGGCGGGGGCGTCGGTGGCCCGCAGGCGGATCAACAAGCTGGCGGACTCCCTGGAAGTGGACCGGGAGCGGTTGCGCGCCTGGACGCTGTTCCGTGCGGTCGAGTCGGCCACCCGCGCCCTGGCGGCGGGGCGTCGCCAGGACGCGGAGCTGTTGCTGGAGTTCGCCGGCTGGCTGTAGGGGCAAGAGGGCTCCGGGGGCTGGCCGGCGGATCAGGGTCGGACAGGACGCGGCGTCTGGTGCGGTGCATCGCAAGGCGCCGGAGCGCCTTAATAGCGGAGCTATTCGGGCGTTTCGGCAACGCCGCGAGGTGCCGTGCCAGGCGTCGCGGCCCCGGCCTTGATCCGCCGGCCAGCCCCGAGAGGCATACCCTTGCTGTAATACTCGGCTCGGACCTCTGGGGGCCGTGATGCTCGAGGAGCTGTTGACGGCGGCGGCGGGCGTGGGAACGGCCGCGGTGGTGTACGTGGCGGCGGCCGCGCGCGTGGTGAAGCAGTACGAGCGGGGCGTGGTCTTCCGCTTCGGCCGGCTGCTGCCCGAGGTGCGCAGGCCCGGCTTCACGATGATCGTTCCCGTCATCGACCGGTTGCACAAGGTGAACCTGCAGATCGTGACGTTGCCCGTGCCCGCGCAGGAGGGCATCACGCGGGACAACGTGACGGTGCGGGTGGACGCCGTCGTGTACTTCAAGGTGGTCGACGCGGCGGACGCGCTGGTGCGGGTGGAGGACTACCGGTTCGCGGTCTCGCAGATGGCGCAGACGTCGCTCCGGTCGATCATCGGCAAGAGCGACCTGGACGACCTGCTCTCCAACCGGGAGAAGCTCAACCAGGGTCTTGAGCTGATGCTCGACAGCCCGGCGATGGGGTGGGGGGTCGCCATCGACCGGGTCGAGATCAAGGACGTCTCGCTGCCGGAGACGATGAAGCGCTCGATGGCGCGGCAGGCCGAGGCGGACCGTGAGCGGCGGGCGCGGGTGATCAACGCGGACGCGGAGCTGCAGGCGTCCAAGAAGCTCGCCGAGGCGGCGGCGGTGATGTCGGACCAGCCGGCCGCGCTGCAGCTGCGGCTGTTGCAGACGGTGGTGGCGGTGGCGGCGGAGAAGAATTCGACGCTGGTGCTGCCGTTCCCGGTGGAGCTGCTGCGGTTCCTGGAGCGCGCGGCGCAGGCCCAGGGCGGCGGGGAGGCGGGTCACGAGACCGGGGCGCGGGCGCCCGTGACTCCCCCGGCTGCCGCGGCGCCGCCGGTCGCCCTGCCCGAGACCTTCACGGACCTCTCCCCCACCCTCCCCGGCGAGCCGGGCGCGCGGGACGGCTACGAGCCGCCGCTGCCCGACCTGGGGGACTACGAGGAGCCGGAGGAGGAGGAGACCGACGACACCGTCGTCGGCCCCCCGGTCGACCCGTCCCCCGGGCCCTCGTCCCGGTCGTCCCGGTCCGCTCTGGACGAGCCCTGACCCGAAAGGCGAAAGGAGCGGGTGGCGGTCCCTTCGTGGGACCCGCCACCCGCTCCTCCACGTGTGTTACGCGCTGAGGCGGGCGATCGCCTCGGCCACCGTCAGCTCCTCGCGCTCGCCCGTGCGGCGGTCCTTCAGCTCCAGGACGCCCTCGGCCGAGCGGCGGCCGGCGACCAGGATCTTCGGGACGCCGATGAGCTCGGCGTCGGTGAACTTCACGCCCGGGGAGACGCCCGCGCGGTCGTCGACCAGGACCCGCAGGCCGGCGTCCTTGAGCTGCTCGGAGACGTCGAGCGCCAGCTCGGTCTGGAGGGCCTTGCCGGCGGCGACGACATGGACGTCGGCCGGGGCGACCTCGGCGGGCCAGCACAGGCCCTTGTCGTCGGCGTGCTGCTCGGCCAGGGCCGCGACCGCGCGCGAGACACCGATGCCGTACGAGCCCATGGTGACCCGGACGGGCTTGCCGTTCTGGCCGAGGACGTCGAGCTGGAAGGCGTCGGCGTACTTGCGGCCGAGCTGGAAGATGTGGCCGATCTCGATCGCGCGGTCCATCTTCAGGCCGGTGCCGCACTTCGGGCAGGGGTCGCCCTCCTCGACGACGACGACGTCGAGGTAGTCGTCGACCTCGAAGTCACGGCCCGCGACGACGTTCTTCGCGTGCTTGCCGTCCTTGTTGGCGCCGGTGATCCAGGAGGTGCCGGCGGCGACGCGCGGGTCGGCGATGTAGCGGACCTTGTCGAGGCCCTGCGGGCCGACGTAGCCGCGTACCAGGTCGGAGCGGCCCTCGAAGTCCTCGGCGGTGACCATCTCGACGACGGCCGGGGCCAGGTGGTCCTCCAGCTTGCCGAGGTCCACCTCGCGGTCGCCGGGCACACCGACGGCGACGATCTCGCCGTCGACCTTGACCAGCAGGTTCTTCAGGGTGGCGGAGGCCGGGACGCCGAGGTGCCGGGCGAGGGTCTCGATGGTCGGGGTATCGGGGGTGTCCAGCTCCTCGACCGGGCCGACCGCGGACGCGTCGACGGCCTCGGCCTTGAAGGTGACGGCCTCGGTGTTCGCGGCGTACTCGCAGTTCGGGCAGTACACGAAGGTGTCCTCGCCGGCCGCGGCCGGGGCGAGGAACTCCTCGGACGCCGAGCCGCCCATGGCGCCGGAGATCGCCGAGACGATCTTGTGCTCGAGGCCGAGCCGGTTGAAGATCTTGATGTACGCCTCGCGGTGCAGCGCGTACGACTCGGCCAGGCCCTCGTCCGTGGTGTCGAAGGAGTACGAGTCCTTCATCTGGAACTCGCGGCCGCGCAGGATGCCCGAGCGCGGACGCGCCTCGTCGCGGTACTTCGTCTGGATCTGGTAGAGGATCACCGGCAGGTCCTTGTAGGACGTGCACTGGTCCTTGACCAGCTGGGTGAAGATCTCCTCGTGGGTGGGACCGAGGAGGTAGTCGCCGCCCTTGCGGTCCTGGAGGCGGAACAGCTCGGGGCCGTACTCCTCCCAGCGGCCGGAGGCCTCGTAGGGCTCCTTGGGCAGCAGCGCGGGAAGCAGCACCTCCTGCCCGCCCATCTCGTCCATCTCCTCGCGCACCACGCGGGCGACGTTCTCCAGGACCTTCATGCCGAGCGGCAGCCAGGACCAGATCCCCGCGGCGTTGCGGCGCACGTATCCGGCGCGGACGAGCAGTTTGTGGCTGAGCGTCTCGGCGTCCGCCGGGTCGTCGCGCAGTGTCTTGACCATCAACCGGGACATGCGCTGGACCTGGGCCATGGGGAACTCTCCTGCGGTGAAAAGTGTGAGGCTCCCGAGGTTAGCCGGGGGGCCCGCGCGGGCGGAAATCAGTTCCCCGCCGAGGGTCCCGTCGAGGGCCGCGTGGCGGGCTTCCTGCGCAGCGGCAGCGGGGCGCCCATCACGGCGTACGGCCGCGGCGCGCTGGGGAAGTGGACCTGGCGCGCGAGGTCCTGGTAGCCGAGGGCGCGGTAGAGGGTGCGGGCCGGGCTCTCGGTGTCGATGGCGGAGAGGATGGAGCGGGGCTGTTCGGCCCGGTCGGTGATGGTGGTGATCAGTCCCCGGCCGACGCCCCGGCCCTGGTACGCGGGGTGGACGTGGAGTTCGGTGATCACGAAGGAGTCGTCGAGCCACTCCACGGTGTGCGCGGCGCGGAGGTACGGCTCGACGATGCCGGACCACCAGTGGGAGCGGTCGTTGGGCATGCCGTACACGAAGCCGACGAGGCGTCCGCCGGCGGTGGTCGCGCCGTACGCGCAGGCGCCGGGGTTCAGCAGATGGCGGAGCACGATGTGCCGTCGTACGACGATCTCGTCCTCGCTCAGTCCGAAGGCGAGCGCCTGCACGGCGAGGGCTTCGTCCACCCGCGCGGCGAGGTTGACCGGTCCGATCGTGACGTCAGCGTCGTCCATGGCCGCACCCTACAAGTCGGTCCGGTGCCTCAGAACAGCACGCTCATGAAGGCGCCGACCTCGCGGAAGCCGACGCGGCGGTACGCGGCGCGGGCGGGGGTGTTGTAGTCGTTCACGTACAGGCTGACGACGGGGGCGACGTCGCTGAGGGCGTAGCGCAGCACGGCGGCCATGCCGGTCTCGGAGAGGCCCTTGCCGCGGTGTTCGGGGGCGACCCAGACGCCCTGGATCTGGCAGGCCTGGCGGGTCGCGGCGCCGATCTCCGCCTTGAAGACGACCTTGCCGTCCTCGATCCGGGCGAAGGAGCGTCCGGAGCCGACCAGCTCGGCGACGCGGGCCTGGTAGAGCAGTCCGCCGTCGCCCGCCATCGGCGAGATGCCGACCTCTTCGGTGAACATGGCCACGCAGGCGGGCATGATCACCTCCAGCTCGTCCTTGCGGATGCGGCGGACGAGCGGGTCGGGCTCGACGGTGGCGGAGGGCTGCTCCGTGACCATCAGCGGCTGGTGGGCGCGGACGTCGCGGGCGGGGCCCCAGCTGGGTTCCAGGAGCCGCCAGAGCTGGGCGGTGGGCTCGACGGGGCCGACGATGGAGGAGCAGCGGCGGCCGGCCCTGCGGGCCCGGTCGGCGAAGGCGCGGACGGCCTCGGGCGTGGCGCAGAGGGGGACGAGGTTGGCGCCGGAGTAGCACAGGGAGCGCAGGTGTCCGTCGGCGTACCAGCCCCACATCTCGCCGCCGAGGCGCCAGGGATCGAGCCCGGCGGCCTGGACGCGGGCGGCGACGAAGGCGTTCTCGACGGGGGCGCTCTCCAGGACGGCGAGCGCGGCGCCGAGGTCGGCGGGTTCGAGGACCCGGGTGGTGGTCTGCGTCAACACGGGGGCGCCTCACGGTGCGGTCTGCTGATCTCCGCACTTTACCTGGCTCACCGCCGGGGTGTCGGGTGGTGCGCGCAACCCTGTCCGAGGCCCGCGGGCGACGGCGGGACAGCGCGAGGCCCCGGTGCCGGGGGCGCCGGGGCCTCGTGACGTACGAACGCGGTCAGACGCCGATGGCGACCGTCGGCTCGCCCGACATCACGCCGTCCTTCTCCATCTGCTCGGCGATCTTCATCGCCTCCTCGATGAGGGTCTCAACGATCTTCGACTCGGGGACGGTCTTGATGACCTCGCCCTTGACGAAGATCTGACCCTTGCCGTTGCCGGAGGCGACGCCGAGGTCGGCCTCGCGGGCCTCGCCGGGGCCGTTGACGACGCAGCCCATGACGGCGACGCGCAGCGGGACCTCCATGCCCTCCAGGCCGGCGGTGACCTCTTCGGCGAGCTTGTAGACGTCGACCTGGGCGCGGCCGCAGGACGGGCAGGAGACGATCTCCAGGCGGCGCTGGCGGAGGTTCAGCGACTCCAGGATCTGGATGCCGACCTTGATCTCCTCGGCCGGCGGAGCCGAAAGGGAGACGCGGATGGTGTCGCCGATGCCCTCGGAGAGCAGGGCGCCGAAGGCGACGGCGGACTTGATGGTGCCCTGGAAGGCGGGGCCGGCCTCGGTGACGCCGAGGTGCAGCGGGTAGTCGCACTGGGCGGCGAGCTGCCGGTACGCCGCGATCATCACCACGGGGTCGTTGTGCTTGACCGAGATCTTGATGTCCTGGAAGCCGTGCTCCTCGAAGAGGGAGGCCTCCCAGAGGGCGGACTCGACGAGCGCCTCGGGGGTCGCCTTGCCGTACTTCTTCAGCAGGCGGGCGTCGAGCGATCCGGCGTTGACGCCGATCCGGATCGGGGTGCCGGCCGCGGAGGCCGCCTTGGCGATCTCCTTGACCTTGTCGTCGAACTGCTTGATGTTGCCCGGGTTGACGCGGACCGCGGCGCAGCCGGCGTCGATGGCGGCGAAGACGTACTTCGGCTGGAAGTGGATGTCGGCGATGACCGGGATCTGCGACTTCTTCGCGATGATCGCGAGCGCGTCGGCGTCGTCCTGCGTCGGACAGGCGACGCGCACGATCTGGCAGCCGGAGGCGGTCAGCTCGGCGATCTGCTGGAGCGTGGCGCCGATGTCGGACGTACGGGTGGTCGTCATCGACTGCACCGAGACGGGGGCGTCGCCGCCGACAGCCACCGATCCGACCTGGATCTGGCGGCTCTTGCGCCGCTCTGCGAGCTTGGTCGGAACGGTCGGGATTCCGAGAGAAATCGCGGTCATCAGCTGTACAACCCCAAGGTGTGGTTCATCGGGCTCAGGTCTTCGAGATTACCGCCCCGGTGGCGGGCGGCCGGACACCACGGGGGTCCGGCCGCCCATCCGTCACGTCAGTTTCACCGGGTTGACGATGTCGGCGGCGAGGACGAGCAGGGTGAAGCAGACGAAGACGCCCGCCACCACATAGGCCACCGGCATCAGCTTGGCGACGTCGAACGGGCCCGGGTCCGGGCGCTTGAAGATCCGCGCGGTGTGGCGGCGTACGGACTCCCACAGGGCGCCCGCGATGTGCCCGCCGTCGAGCGGGAGCAGCGGCAGCATGTTGAACAGGAACAGCGAGACGTTGAACATCACGACCAGCTGGAGGAAGAAGACCAGGATGGTCTGCGGCGGGGCGTCGATGTTCATCAGCTCGCCGCTGATCCGGGCCGCGCCGACGACGCCGACCGGGGAGTCCTGCTTGCGCTCGCCGTCGCCGAAGGTGGCGTCCCAGAGGTCCGGGATCTTGCCGGGGAGGGCGAGGACGGCCTCGGCGCCGGCCTGGAGCTGGTCGGTCATGCGGGAGGCGGACTGGCCGAAGGTGAGCGGGACCACCTCACGGCCGGACTCGAAGCCCAGATAGCCGGCGGTGACGTACTGGACGGGCTGGACGACGTTTCCTTCGGCGTCCTTCTTGGGGACCTTGTTCTCCAGGAGCGTGGCGCGCAGCTGGAGCTCCTCGCCGCCGCGCTGGACGGTGACGGTGGCCGGGCCGGTGGTGGCGCGGATGCGCTCGGAGAGGGTGTTCCAGTCGGAGACCCGTTCGCCGTTGAAGGCGACGATCCGGTCGCCCTTGAGCAGGCCCGCGGCCTTCGCGGGCGACGGGCGGTCGGTGGGCTCGCAGGTGTCGCGCTTCTCGCTCTGGTCGATGACGCAGTTGGTGACGCCGGCGACCTTGGTGGTCTGGGTCTCGAAGCCGACCGCCATGGCGCTGCCGAAGAAGAGCAGGACGGCGAGGATCAGGTTCATGAACGGGCCGGCGAACATCACGATGACGCGCTTCCACGGCTTGCGCGTGTAGAAGAGCCGCTTCTCGTCGCCGGGCTGAAGCTCCTCGAAGGAGGCCTCGCGGGCGTCCTCGATCATCGAGCGCCAGGGCGAGGTGGAGCGGGCCTCGACGCGGCCGTCCTTGCCCGGCGGGAACATGCCGATCATGCGGATGTAGCCGCCGGCCGGGATGGCCTTGATGCCGTACTCGGTCTCGCCCTTCCGCTTCGACCACAGGGTCGGGCCGAAGCCGACCATGTACTGCGGGACCCGGATGCCGAAGAGCTTGGCCGTGGACAGGTGGCCGAGTTCGTGCCAGGCGATGGAGACGAGCAGCCCCACCGCGAAGAGCACGATGCCGAGGAGCGTGAGAAGTACGGTCATGCGCGCGCCTCCGCGGTCGCCTTCGCTGCGATTTCTGCCAGTTCTGCCAGTTCACGGGCCCGGGCGCGGGCCCAGGTCTCCGCTTCCAGGACGTCCGACACCGTGAGCGAGGTTCCCTCGGCGGCGGTTTCGGTGAGGTTGCCGTGCTCCGTGACGACCGCCGTGACCGTGTCCATGATTCCGTTGAACGGCAGCCGTCCGGCGAGGAAGGCGGCCACGCACTCCTCGTTGGCCGCGTTGAAGACGGCGGGCGCGGTGCCGCCCCGCTCGCCGACGTGGCGGGCGAGGGCGACGGCCGGGAAGGCCTCGGTGTCGAGCGGGAAGAACTCCCACGTGGAGGCCTTCGACCAGTCGAAGGCGGGGGCCGCGTCCGGGACCCGCTCGGGCCAGCCGATGCCGATGGCGATCGGGCCCCGCATGTCGGGCGGGGTGGCCTGGGCGAGGGTGGAGCCGTCGGTGAACTCGACCATCGAGTGGACGTAGGACTGGGGGTGGACGACGACCTCGATGCGGTCGAAGGGGATGTCGTAGAGCAGGTGCGCCTCGATGACCTCCAGGCCCTTGTTCACGAGGGTGGCGCTGTTGACCGTGATGACCGGTCCCATGGCCCAGGTGGGGTGGGAGAGCGCGTCCTCGCGGGTGACGTGGGCCAGCTCCTCGCGGGTACGGCCGCGGAAGGGGCCGCCGGAGGCGGTGACGACCAGCTTGCGGACGTCGGCGCGGGTGCCGGCGGCGAGCGCCTGGAAGAGGGCGGCGTGCTCGGAGTCGACCGGGATGATCTGGCCGGGCTTGGCCACCGCCTTGACCAGCGGGCCGCCGACGATCAGCGACTCCTTGTTGGCGAGGGCGAGAGTGCGGCCGGCTTCGAGGGCGGCGAGCGTGGGCGCGAGGCCGATGGAGCCGGTGATGCCGTTGAGCACCGTGTGACACGGGGAGGCGGCCAGCTCGGTAGCGGCGTCGGGACCCGCGAGGATCTCGGGCAGCGGCTCGGAGCCGTACAACCGCGTCAGCGCGTCCCGGAGCTCCGGGACGGCGTCCTCGCGGGCGACGGCGACCGTGGTGACCCGCAGCCGGTGCGCCTGCTCGGCGAGCAGCCCGATCCGGCCGCCGGAGGCGGCGAGGCCGGTGACCCGGAAGCGGTCGGGGTTGCGCAGGACCAGGTCGATGGCCTGGGTGCCGATGGACCCGGTGGAGCCGAGGACGACGATGTCCCGGCGGCCTTCGGCCGCGTCGAAGGCGATGTGCGGGTCGGCGAGAGGAGAGGGGCTGTCGCTCATGCCCCCCATTCTTGCCGCAAAGACGGGGCGGCCTTCACGGGGTTCGGGTGAACGCCTCGAACACGTGGTGGAAGTCGGGGAAGGTCTTCCGTACGCAGCCGGGGTCGTCGAAGGTGATGCCGGGGGTGCGCAGGCCGGTGACGGCGAAGGACATGACGATCCGGTGGTCGCCGTGGGTGGCGATCTCGACGCCGGCCGCCGACGGGGTGCCGGGGTGGATCTCGATCCAGTCGGGGCCGGTGGTGACGGTGATGCTGAGGCGGCGGAGGTTCTCGGCGCAGGCGTCGAGGCGGTCGCACTCCTTGACCCGGGTGTTGGCGACGTCCTCGATACGGACCGGTGCGTCGGCGAACGGGGCGAGGGCGGCGAGGGTCGGCATGGTGTCGGAGATGTCCCGCATGTTGACGGTGAGGCCGCGCAGGGTGCCGGTGCCGCGGACGGTGGTGGCCGCGTCGGTGATCTCCACCTCCGCGCCCATGCGGCGCAGGACGTCGACGAAGCGGAGGTCGCCCTGGAGGGCGCCGGTGCCGAGGCCGGGGACGGTGACGGTGCGGCCGGGGTCGAGGGCGGCGGCGGCGAAGAAGTAGCTGGAGGTGGAGGCGTCGGGCTCGATGGCGTAGGTGGTCGCCCGGTAGCCGGTGGGGGCGACGGTGTACGTCCGGCCGTCCCGGGTGATGTGCGCGCCGAAGGCCCGCATCATCGCGAGGGTGATCTCGACGTACGGCTCCGAGACCAGGTCGGTGACGGTGATGGCGAGGCCCTCGGCGGTGAGCGGGCCGAGCATGAGCAGCGCGGTCAGGTACTGGGAGGACTGGCCGGCGTCGAGGGTGAGCGCCCCGCCCTTGATGCCGTGGGCGGTGACGGTGAGGGGGTGGTGGCCCTCGGCTCCGTCGTGGTGGAGGTCGACGCCGAGCCGGCGCAGGGCGGTGGTGAGGGGGGCGAGGGGGCGGCGGCGCATCTGGGGGGAGGCGTCGAAGCGGAAGGTGCCGTGGCCGGCGGCGGCGAGGGTGGGGAGGAAGCGGGCGGTGGTGGCGCCGTCGCGGCAGTACACGTCGGCGTCGTCGACGGCCGGCCCGGCGGGCCGGCCGTCGATGTGCCAGGCCCCCGGCTCCTGCCGCACCTCGTACCCGAGGGACTTCAGCCCTTCGGCGAAGCCCTCGGTGTCGTCGGAGAGGAGCGGCCGGAGGAGGGTGGTGGTCCCGTCGGCGGCGGCGGCGAGGAAGAGCGCGCGGGCGGTGACGGACTTGGAACCGGGGATTTCGATGGCGGGCACGGGGGTCATGGTGCCGTGGGCTCGGGCGCCCGGCGTGACGCGTCCGCACCGTGGACGGCCACGGCGCGTCTCCACCACCCGTTGTGGGCATTCGTTCCGCTGGGGCGGAACGGGTGGGCACAACGGACGGCGCCCTTGCCGGGCCCAGGCTCCCAGTCCGTACGGTCACCTCGGGTGCGGCGCCGTCGTGGGTTGTGCCCACCCGTCCCGCCCCGCGGGACGATTGCCCACAACGGGGCGGGACGGTTGCCCACACGGGTGCCCGTGCGTCAGGGGATTTTGCGGTGGACGTTTTCGGTGGTTGAGGGGCCGGGGGGTGTTTCGGCGATCCAGGGGCCGTCGTCGCTCGCGTCCACCACGCCCGCCTCCAGCCACTCGAAGCGGCCCGCGAGGACCCCGTCCACCACCCGCCGGTCCAGGTCGTCCGTGTTGGCCCAGAGGCGCCCGAAGAGCTCCTCCACCCGCAGCCGCGACTGCCGGCAGAACACGTCCGCCAGCGCGTAGGCCTCCTTGCCGTGGTCCCCCGTCGACCGCATGAGCTCAGCCCGTACGCACGCCGCGCTCATCGCGAACAGCTCCGCGCCGATGTCCACGATCCGGCCGAGGAAGGCCTGCTTCAGCTCCATCCGGCCCTGCCACCGCGACATCGCGTAGAAGGTCGAACGGGCGAGCTTGCGCGAGGTCCGCTCGACGTACCGAAGATGCGTGGCGAGGACGCCGAACTCCCGATAGGCGCCCGGGACCTGGCCCTGTCCGGCGACGAGCTTGGGCAGCCAGCGGGCGTAGAAGCCGCCGGCCCGCGCCCCCGCCCTCGCCTTGTCGCCCAGCGACTTCTCGGGGTCGATGATGTCGCCGGCGACGGCGAGGTGGGCGTCCACCGCCTCGCGGGCGATGAGCAGGTGCATGATCTCGGTCGAGCCCTCGAAGATCCGGTTGATCCGCAGGTCGCGCAGGAGCTGTTCGGCGGGTACGGCCCGTTCGCCCCGGGCGGCCAGCGAGTCGGCCGTCTCGTAGCCGCGTCCGCCCCGGATCTGGACCAGTTCGTCGGCGATGAGGCAGCCCATCTCGGAGCCGTAGAGCTTGGCGAGGGCGGCCTCGATGCGGATGTCGTTGCGGTCCTCGTCGGCCATCTGCGAGGAGAGGTCGACGACCGCCTCCAGGGCGAAGGTGGTCGCGGCGATGAAGGAGATCTTCGTGCCGACGGCCTCGTGGCGGGCGACCGGCTTGCCCCACTGCTCCCGTACCGCGGACCACTCGCGGGCGATCTTGAGGGCCCACTTGCCGGCGCCGACGCACATCGCGGGGAGCGAGAGCCGGCCGGTGTTCAGGGTGGTGAGGGCGATCTTGAGGCCCGCGCCCTCGGGGCCGATGCGGTTCGCCGCCGGGACCCGCACGTCGTGGAAGCGGGTGACGCCGTTCTCCAGGCCGCGCAGCCCCATGAAGGCGTTGCGGTGCTCGACGGTGACGCCGGGCGAGTCGGCCTCGACGACGAAGGCGGTGATGCCGCCCTTGTGCCCCTCGGACCTCGGCACCCGCGCCATGACGACCAGCAGGTCGGCGACGACGCCGTTGGTCGTCCAGAGCTTCACCCCGTCGAGGACGTAGTCGTCCCCGTCCGGCACCGCCGTCGTGGCGAGCCGGGCCGGGTCGGAGCCCACGTCCGGCTCGGTGAGCAGGAAGGCCGAGATGTCCGTGCGGGCGAGCCGCGGCAGGAAGGCGTCCTTCTGCTCCTGGGTACCGAAGATTTTCAGCGGCTGCGGTACGCCGATCGACTGATGGGCGGAGAGCAGGGCGCCGATCGCGGGGCTCGCGGAGCCGACGAGGGCCAGGGCGCGGTTGTAGTACACCTGGGTGAGGCCCAGGCCGCCGTACTTGGGGTCGATCTTCATCCCGAGCGCGCCGAGCTCCTTGAGGCCGGCGACGACCTCGTCGGGGATACGGGCCTCGCGTTCGATGCGCCGGCCGTCGATCTCCGTCTCGCAGAAGGTCCTCAGCTTGGCCAGGAAGGCCTCTCCGCGCCGTACGTCCTCCTCGGAGGGCATCGGATGGGGATGGATGAGGTCGAGGCGGAAGCGGCCGAGGAACAGCTCCTTGGCGAAGCTGGGTTTGCGCCAGGTCTGTTCGCGCGCGGCCTCGGCGACCTGACGTGCTTCTCGTTCCGTGACCTTGGGCCGCTGGGTGGGTGCGGACATGCGGAGCTCACCTCGCCACTCGTCGGGGGCTCTCGTAGGGCTGGGGCTACCCGTCCGTAGTACCCGATTTCGCGAGGTTCCGATAGACGAGGAGACGGCCGGAGCCCCCGCACAGTGGGCTCCGGCCGTCGGTCTCGGTCCGTACAGGAGTACGGGTTACAGCGCGAGGCCCGTGAGGACCAGGACGCGCTCGTAGGTGTAGTCGTCCATCGCGTAGCGGACGCCCTCGCGGCCGACGCCGGACTTCTTGGCGCCGCCGTACGGCATCTGGTCGGCGCGGTAGGACGGGACGTCGCCGATGATCACGCCGCCGACCTCCAGCGCGCGGTGGGCGCGGAAGGCGGTCTGCAGGTCGTGGGTGAAGACGCCGGCCTGGAGGCCGAAGTCCGAGTCGTTGACGGCGGCGAAGGCCTCGGCCTCGCCGTCGACCCGGGCGATCGTGAGGACCGGTCCGAAGACCTCCGCGCGGGCCAGGGTGACGTCGGCCGGGAGGTCGGTGAGGACGGTCGGGGCGTAGCTGGCGCCCTCGCGCTTGCCGCCGGTGAGCAGCTTGGCACCGGCCTGGACGGCCTCGTCGACCCAGGACTCGACGCGCCGGGCGGCGTTCTCGTCGACCAGCGGGCCGACGTCGGTGGCGGAGTCGTTCGGGTCGCCGGTGACCTGGGCCTCGACGGCGGCGACGATCTTCGGGACGAGCCGGTCGTAGACCGAGGCGTCGGCGATCACGCGCTGCACGGAGATGCAGGACTGGCCGCCCTGGTAGTTGGAGAAGGTGGCGATGCGGGTCGCCGCCCAGTCCAGGTCCTGCTCGGACGCCCAGTCGCCGAGGACGACGGCCGCGGCGTTGCCGCCGAGCTCCAGGGTGCAGTGCTTGTGGGGCACGGACTGCTGGATGGCGAAGCCGACCTTGTCGGAGCCGGTGAAGGAGATGACCGGGAGGCGCTCGTCCTGCACGAGGGCGGGCATGCGGTCGTTCGGCACCGTCAGGACGGACCAGGAACCGGCCGGCAGGTCGGTCTCGGCCAGCAGCTCGCCCAGGATGAGGGAGGAGATGGGGGTGGCCGGGGCCGGCTTGAGGATGATCGGGGCGCCGACGGCGATGGCCGGGGCGACCTTGTGGGCGCTGAGGTTCAGCGGGAAGTTGAACGGCGCGATGCCGAGGACGACGCCCTTGGGGATACGGCGGGTGAGCGCCAGGCGGCCGACGCCGCCGGCCTCGGTGTCGAGGCGCTGGGCCTCGCCGCCGTTGAAGCGGCGGGCCTCCTCGGCGGCGAAGCGGAACACGGAGACGGCGCGGCCGACCTCGCCACGGGCCCACTTGATGGGCTTGCCGTTCTCGGCGGAGATCAGCTGGGCGATCTCCTCGGTGCGCTCGGCGAGACGCTTCGACACGTGGTCGAGGGCGGCGGCGCGGACGTGCGCCGGGGTGGCGGCGAACTCGTCGACGACGGCGTGGGCGGCCGCGACGGCCTCCTCGACCTGGGCCTCGGTGGGCACGCTGACCTTGCCGACGAGACGACCGTCCCACGGGGAGGTGACGTCGAAGGTGGCCTCGCCGGTGGCCTCGCGGCCGGCGAGCCAGAAGGCGTGGGTGTCAGACATGTGCGGCCCGGCCCTTTCCGTATCGGTTGGTGTAGCGGTGGCTGTCGCTGCGACTGCCGCTGTGACTGTCGCTGTGACGGACGACTCGGCGCGGGTGTCGCGGTGAGGTGTCCGACTGCCACGGTAGGGCCGAGGAGGCGAAGCGTCGTTTGTCCGGTGTGGAGTGGTGGGGGGCGTCCGTCTCGCCGGTTTGGCCGAAGCGGAGGGCTCAGCTCCTTGGCTTCGTCGTTCGCTCCGTGGAGACGATCAGCCAGACGCCGGCGACGACGACCGCGCCGCCGAGGGCGATCGGCCAGGTGAGGGCCTCGTCGAGGACGAGGGCGCCGAGGAGGACGGCGACGACCGGGTTGACGTAGGCGTAGGTGGCGACGAGCGACAGCGGGGCGGTCTGCAGGAGCCAGGCGTACGCGGTGAAGGCGATGATCGAGCCGAAGACGACGAGGTAGCCGAGGGCGATCCAGGAGCGGGCGGAGATCGCGGCGGGGTCGAGGCCGTACTGCTCGCCGCGGATCAGGCCGAGCGCGGCGCAGCCGAGGCCGCCGGCGACCATCTCGTACGCGCTGGCGGTGAAGGGGTTGGCGGGCATCGGGATCCGGGAGGAGGAGAACGAGCCCACGGACCAGAGGAGGGTGGCCACGACGACGAGGAGGACGCCGCCGATCCGGACGTCGCCGCTGAGGCCGGGGAGGGTGAGGACGGCGAGTCCGGCGAGCCCGAGGAGGACGCCGGCGACGCCGCCGCCGGTGGGGCGCTGCCCGAAGACGGCCTTGAGGACGACGACCCAGGCGGGGACGACGGCGACGAGCAGGGCGGCGAGCCCGGAGGGCACGGAGGTCTCGGCGAGGACGATGAGGCCGTTGCCGCCGAGGAGCAGGAGCAGGCCGACGAGGGCGGCGGAGCGGAGCTGGGCGCGGGTGACGCGGAGGGCGGCGGGCCCCTGCCGCCAGGCGATCAGCGCGGCGAGGAGGAGGCCGGCGACGACGAAGCGGAGCCCGGCGGAGAGGAACGGCGGCATCGTCTCGACGACGATCCGGATCCCGAGGTACGTGGACCCCCAGACGACGTACACGATGCCCAACGCGGCCCAGACGGCGCCGGAGATACGGCGGGGGGTGCGGGAGGGGGTCGGGGTGGGCGCGGGCACGGGTGCCTGGAGGGCGGAGGAGGCCGGATCGACGGCGGGGCTTGTCATGTCCCGGAGGCTATGAAATCCCAGCGCCGAGGACCAGGAATTTTGCCCGCGATCGGGCAGCACGAGGCCCTCTCGGGGAGGGTGGGGCGGCCGGGGGCGGGCAGGCCCGGGCGGGGCGTCGGGGGGGGTGGCCGCTGACGGCCGCGCGCCCGGGAGCGGCTCGCCGCCGCGTCGGTACGCACCCGGCGGCCGGAACCGGTACGGGCACGGGCCCGGGGGCGGCTCGCGCCGCGTTGGTACGCACCCGGCAGCCGGAACCCTGGCCGCGCGCCCGGGAGCGGCTCGCCGCCGCGTCGGTACGCACCCGGCGGCCGGAACCGGTACGGGCACGGGCCCGGCAGGGCCCCCGGGTCGGTGCCCGCGCGTGGGGCGTCCCGGCGGGCGTGCGGGCTACTGGTCGCGGCGTTCGTACGCACCCGGCAGCCGGAAGCGGTACGGGCGGTGGGCCCGGCAGGGTCCCGGGGCCGGTACCCGCGCGCGGGGCGTCCCGGCGGGCGGGCTACTGGTCCGAGGAGGCTTCCGCGCCCGTGGCCTTGAGGGCGAGCCAGAGTTCCATGCGGACGTCCGCGTCGTCGAGGGAGCGGCCCAGGATCTCCTCCACACGGCGCATGCGGTAGCGCAGCGTGTGGCGGTGGACGCCCAGGTCCGCCGCCGCCGCGTCCCATTGGCCGTGGCGGGAGAGCCAGGCCCGCAGGGAGGCGACGAGGTCGCCGCGGCCCGTGGCGTCGTGCTCGTACAGCGGGCGGAGCATCCCGTCCGCGAAGGCGCGGACCGCGTCGTCCGCGAGCAGCGGCAGGACCGAGCCGGCCGCCAGCTCCTCGTGCTCGACGAGCGCCCGGCCGCGGCGCCGGGCCACCGACAGCGCCTGCTCGGCCTGCTTGTAGGCGGCCGCCGCCGCGATCGGGCCCGCCGGGGCCGAGAGGCCGACGACGACACCGGCCTCCTCCGCGTCCCTCGCCGCGTACCCCTCGCAGGCCGTGACGACGGCGCCGCCGTCGCCGGCCAGGACCAGGAGCCGGTCCTCGCCCTCCGGCACCACGAGGACCGTCTCACCGGCGTGGGCCGCGGCCGACTCCAGGGCGTCGGCGAACGCGGGGAGCGGGGGCTCGCCCTCCCGCTCCCCCGGCGCCGTCTCGGCGATCAGGAGACGGAAGGGGGCGTCGAGCAGCCCGCCGTACAGGTCGCCCGCCACCGCCCGCGCGTGGTCCGGCTGCCCGGACAGCATCATCCGGAGGACCGCCGCGCCGAGCCGTCCCTCCGCCGCCTGCAGCGAGCGCGAACGCTCCGTCGTGAGCGTCAGGAGCGCGATCGCGGAGTGCACGGCGTACCGTTCCGCCGTCCCGAGCGGCGCCCCCGTCCCGACCGCGAGCGCGCCCCGCACCCGCCGCCCCGTGCCGAGCGACTGCAGCTCCACCCGGTCGTCGGTGCCGCCGACCACCGCGCTCGCCGGGGCGGGCCGCTCGCGGAGCCGTTCGACGTCGGGCGTCAGCCGGGCGGCCCGACGCGCCGCCCACTCGGGGGACACGGCGAGGACGGCGCCGGAGGTGTCGTACAGCGCCGCCCAGCCGTCCACATGGGCCGCGAGCCGGGCCACCACCGCGTCCGGGCCCTCCGCGAGCGCCGCCCGGGTCATCTCGCGCTGGGCCTCGAACCCGGCCGTGACCGCCCGGTACTGGTCGGCCGCGATCGCCGCCGACACCGCCTTGCTGATCGCGAGGAACGGGGTGCGCCGCGGCACTTCGAGGAGCGGCAGGCCCTCCGCGCGCGCCGCCTCGACCAGGGGCTCGGGGATGGCCTCGTAGTTGACGCCGATGGCGAAGCCGAGGCCGACCACCCCGGCGGCGAGCAGCCGCCGCACGTAGCGGCGCATCGCCTCCGCGTCCTCGGCGTCCAGGGTCAGCGCCGTGGTGAGCAGCAGCTCGCCGCCCTCCATGTACGGAACGGGGTCGGCGAGCTCGCTGACATGGGCCCAGCGCACGGGGGTGTCGAGACGGTCCTCACCTGCGCGGACCGTGAGTTTGAGCGCCGAGTGCTGGACGAGGGAGGCGAGGGTGGGCGGCATGGACCGTCGTAACCTTTGAGCGGAGGGAGGCCGATCCGACGAACGGCGCCCCCGATTGTGCCAGGGCCCCGAGGCGCCCGCGTCAGCTCCGCAGGTCGACCAGGAGCGGTGGCGTGTGCTCGCCCCGCACATGGGTGAGGGAGAGCACGGCGTGCCCGGCGGGGACGGCGTGCGCGAGGTCGGAGGCCGACCAGCGCTCGCGCTCCACCTCCCGTACGGTCACGGCCTCCGCCGTCGCCGCCTTGCCGGTCACCACCCGCCGCATGAAGTGCAGGGCCTTGGTGAGGGGCTCGTCGGAGATGATCTGCCGGTTGGTGACGTCGCGGGTCTGCACCCATTCGGTCCCCCAGGTCTCGGCGAACCGTCCGCCGTCCCAGGGCGCGATCCCGGCGAACGCCATCCGGCAGCCGACGGCCCCGAGCAGCGGTCCGCGCAGCGCCTCGGGCACGTCCTCCAGTCCGCGCAGGGCGAGGACGACACCGGCGTTGACGGAGCGCAGCCGCTGAATCGCCCGTACCGATTCGCCGGTGACGGTGTACGTGGCGTCGTCGAGGACCAGGCAGGCGAAGAGGGACCGGTCGCGGCGGCCGAGGGCGGCCTCGGCGAACTGGGCGAGCAGCAGCCGGGAGACGATCCGGGAGGCCTCGGCGTGCCCGCGTTCGGGCAGGTCGACGCGGACACGCAGGGGGTGCTCGACGGCCCGGAGCGAGAACTGCGGGCGGCGCTCGCCCTCGGTCCGGACGGTGTGGAAGAAGGAGGCGAAGGCGGGCCGGTCGAGGAACGCGATCCGTTCGGCGAGCAGGACGGCGGTGTCGTCACCCCGCCGGTCCTGCCGCTGCCGGGCGTCGAGCTCGCGCAGCTGGGCGGGGTCCCCGGCGACGGCGGCCCGCAGCGCGTCCAGCGCCTCGGGCGTCCCGGCGAGCAGCTCGCGCAGCTCGGGGACGGCCGGGAAGCGCCCGTACGCGGCGCGGAACGGCCCGATCAGCTGGGCGAGGGCGGTGGCGGCCCGGCGGCTGTCGGCGACGAGGTCGCCGACGAGCGCCTCGGCCAGGATCCGGGCGGCCTCGTCGGGGTCGTCCGTCCCGCCATACAGGTCGAGGTCGTGGGTGGATTCGGGCCGTCCGACGGAGACGACCACGTCGAAGGCCTCGTCGGGGCCGAGGACCGTGCCGTGGGAGGCGACGGCGATGACGGCCGCCCGGTTCGCCAGCGCCTGGAGGCAGAGCGACTCGACGACCGGCCGGACGAGCCGCGTGGTCTTCCCGGAGCCGGCCGGGCCGACGGCGAGCAGCGAGGTGCCGAGCAGCGCCGGCTCCAGGGCGACGCCGGTGGTGCGGCGGGCGTACGGGTTGCGAGGGTGGTCGGCCGCGGTGCCGATGAGGACCTGGGCGGTGGCCAGGTCGTGGGTGGCGGTACGGACGGGCAGGTCGCGCAGGCCGGAGGGGTGGGCGCAGGCGGCGGGGCCGCTGGTCCGCACGGCCTCGGTGAAGGCGGCGAGCCGCTCGGGCCGGGTCCGTACGCCCTGCCAGGCGCGGCGGATCCTGGCGTAGTCGACGTCGCCGAGCAGACCCCGGCGGGTGGCGTCGGCGAGCGTACCGGCGGCCTCGGTGAGACCGGCTTCGCGCAGCTCGGGCCACTCGACGGGGTCGGCGGCCGGCGGCCGGGCGGCCGGGGCGGCGGGGTCGGCCGTCCCGAGGCGCGCGCGCACGGCCGGCCAGGTGCCGACACGCGCCACGGCCGCGAGCACCGCGAGGCCGAACAGCAGGTAGTAGGCGTTCGAGACCCAGGCGAGCCAGGTGACGGTGCGCGGCATGTCGCGCCAGACGCCCGGCACGAGGACGAAGAGCGGCCACAGCGGGACGCCGTAGCGCAGCCAGACGTCCCGCCAGTTGCCGACCCGTCCGAAGCCGATCGCGAAGAGGGTGAGGACGACGGCGTACCAGAGGTAGGTCGCGGCGACGTACAGGTCGAACTGGGGGCTCGTGGGCGCCTGCCAGGAGTCGGGGACGAGCCAGAGCATGGGCAGCAGCCACCAGTCGGTGACGAAGATCCACCATCCCTGGAGGTAGCCGTTCCAGAGCAGCGACCAGAGCAGCCAGCCGCAGAGGTAGGCGATGAACGCGCCGGTGAACAGCTGGCGCCCGGGCACGCGGTCCAGCTCCTCCGGCGGCCTCTCGCGGTGTCCGAGGCGCCACACGCCGGGATCGGCCGCCGGGCGGGGGATACGGAGCCATTCGGCGACGCCGATACGGGTGGGGGCGTGCGACGGTACGGGTGGGGCGGCCGGCAGGACGCCGGGCGGGACGGCGGGCGCGGGGGGTCCAGGGGGCGTTGCGGGGGAAGGCGCGAGGGGTCCAGGGCCCGGCGCGACGGGCCCGGGTGGCGTGGCGGGGCGCGGGACCGCGTTTCCCGCTCCCCGGCCGGTGCCCCGCGTGTCGCGTGACTCGTACGTGCCTTCGGTCTCCATGAACCCCTGCCCCCTGACCAGCCGGGTCGCCGCATCCGTGCAACCGTCAATCTAGTGGGCGACGGCGGCCCCGGAGCCGTTTCGCTCACCCGTGGGAACGTGCGCCTTTCCGGCACCCCCGGAGCGACGCCATGTCCACCACGGACAACGACACACCCCCCACCACTCCCGATCGGCGCATGCCCGGACCCCTCCCGCGCACCTAGCCTGCGGAAGAAAGCCACACGTGCGTCCAGAACACCCCAGGAGCCCCGCATGAACGCTGTCCCGCAGGAGCGGCGCGTCGTCACCGCCATCCCCGGTCCGAAGTCGCAGGAGCTTCAGGCCCGCCGCCTCGACACCGTGGCCGGCGGCGTGGGTTCCGTGCTGCCCGTCTTCACCGCCAAGGCCGGCGGCGGCATCATCGAGGACGTCGACGGCAACCGCCTCATCGACTTCGGCTCCGGCATCGCCGTGACCTCCGTCGGCGCCTCCGCCGAGGCCGTGGTCCGCCGCGCCGCCGCGCAGCTCGCCGACTTCACGCACACCTGCTTCATGGTGACGCCGTACGAGGGGTACGTCGAGGTCTGCGAGGCGCTGGCCGAGCTGACCCCGGGCGACCACGCCAAGAAGTCCGCGCTGTTCAACTCGGGCGCCGAGGCGGTCGAGAACGCGGTCAAGATCGCCCGTTCGTACACCAAGCGCCAGGC
Organism: Streptomyces sp. NPDC015346; assembly: GCF_043078785.1. Lineage (NCBI taxonomy): Bacteria > Bacillati > Actinomycetota > Actinomycetes > Kitasatosporales > Streptomycetaceae > Streptomyces > Streptomyces sp. NPDC015346. The sequence goes on from NZ_JBIBTW010000005.1 coordinate 70,211, forward strand.
CGTCGTCGTCTTCGACCACGGCTACCACGGCCGTACCAACCTCACCATGGCGCTGACGGCGAAGAACATGCCGTACAAGCAGGGCTTCGGTCCGTTCGCGCCCGAGGTCTACCGCGTGCCGGTCGCCTACGGCTACCGCTGGCCCACCGGCCCGGAGAACTGCGGCCCCGAGGCCGCCGCCCAGGCGATCGACAACATCACCAAGCAGATCGGCGCCGAGAACGTCGCCGCGATCATCATCGAGCCGGTCCTCGGCGAGGGCGGCTTCATCGAGCCGGCCAAGGGCTTCCTGCCGGCGATCGTGAAGTTCGCCAACGATAACGGCATCGTCTTCGTCGCCGACGAGATCCAGTCCGGCTTCTGCCGCACCGGCCAGTGGTTCGCCTGTGAGGACGAGGGCATCGTCCCCGACCTGATCACGACCGCCAAGGGCATCGCGGGCGGTCTGCCGCTCGCCGCCGTCACCGGCCGCGCCGAGATCATGGACTCCGTGCACGGCGGCGGCCTGGGCGGCACCTACGGCGGCAACCCGGTGGCCTGCGCCGGCGCGCTGGGCTCCATCGAGACGATGAAGGAGCTCGACCTCAACGCCAAGGCGAAGAAGATCGAGTCGGTCATGAAGGCCCGCCTGTCGGCGATGGCCGAGAAGTTCGACGCCATCGGCGACATCCGCGGCCGCGGCGCCATGATCGCGATCGAGCTGGTCAAGGACCGCGCGACCAAGGAGCCGAACCCGGAGGCCGCCGGCGCGCTGGCGAAGGCCTGCCACGCCGAGGGCCTGCTGGTCCTGACCTGTGGCACCTACGGCAACGTGCTGCGCTTCCTGCCGCCGCTGGTCATCGGCGAGGACCTGCTGAACGAGGGCCTCGACATCATCGAGAACGCGTTCGCCGGAATCTGAGGCGTTCGACACCCGGTGTGAAGAAGGTGTGGGGGGCCGATGGCGGGATGGAGATCCGGCTGTCGGCCCCCCTTTCCGTGGCGTACGGTTTCTGCAGATGAGAGAAACACCCCGCTCGCAGGGGACTGCGGGCGACACCAGGGCGGAGCCTCCCCAGCCCCGCCTTGATCGTGCCCTCGCGCACACCACTGGAGCCTCCGGCTCCGGAACTCCTCACCGATCGGATGGCCGCCCGCCCCACACCCCCCGGGGCGCGCGGCAGCCCGGTCAAGCCGTCCTCCCCGGAACCACCCCCCCTGTTCCGGGGAGGACGGCTGTCTTCTTCTCGGCGGTCGCCGTCTTCTCCCTCTTCACCTGGCAGGTCGTGGCCGGAGGCCCGCTGGCCCGCCTCGACGAGCGGGTCTCCCGCGCGCTGGTGGACACGGTCCCGCGCGGCCTCTCCGAACTCGGCGCCGACCTCGGCAACATGACGGTGGCCCTGCCCGTCCTCGGCTGCGCGATGGCGTACGCGGTGTGGCACGGCCGGCGCGCGGCGGCGCTGTACGCGGGTCTGGCGATGGCGCTCGTCCCGCTCCTGGTCATCCCCTTGAAGGAATGGACCGCCCGCCCCGGCCCGCTGGAGCCCTGGGCCGCGGGCTACTACCCGTCGGGCCACACCGCGACCGCGATGGTCGCCTACTTCGGCGCGGCCTTCCTGCTCTCGCGCCGGCTGCTGCCCGTCGCCGCCCTCCTGACGGCGGCGACGGGCACCGGCCTGGTCCTGCGCGGCTTCCACTGGCCCCTGGACGTGCTGGCCAGTCTCTGTCTGGGTCTGCTGATCCTGACGCTCAGCTCCACCTGTACGCGGCGACGTTCCGGCTGAACCGCGGTGCCGGGGAGGGCTACCGCGTCCCCCGTCCCCTCTCCTCGCGGGCCAGACGGCCCGCCGCCTCGTGCATCGCCAGCTCCAGGAGCGAGGCGTCGTTGAGGGTCCCGCTCCCGTCCGGCGGCACCAGCCACCGCACTCCGCCGGTCACGCGCCCCGGATACGGGACGACGATCCAGGTGCCGTGGCCGGCGCCGCGCACCCCGGTGCCGAGCCAGCGCGCCGCCGTGCCCGGGGGCACGAAGAAGCCCGTCCTGGCCTCGCCGAAGTCGGCCAGGACGGGACCCGGCCGGTCCACGAGCCGTACCAGCACGTCGAGCGTGGGGCAGCCGAGCTCCCCGGGCAGGATCAGCACGTCCCAACGCCTGCCGGCGGGCAGCAGCGTGACCCCGAGGGGGTTGCGCTCCCACTCCCACCGGCAGGCGTCGGGATCCGGCGCCACCGATGCCAGCCATTCCACTGCGGTCCTGGCCCCCGAACCACTCATCGCCAACGGCCTCCATTCCGTGTGCGGACACGCGGACGCGGTGCCCACACGCAGAGAGCGGGGTTGGCGACGATCATTACGCGGGTTCGGCCGGTACATCGGGAGTGAACTGGGTCACACCATGATCGAATGGTGTGCGCCGGGGGCGTGGACCCGGCGCGCGATCGGCGTCCCGCGCAAGCCGTCAGCCGTTCACCTGTCGGTCGTTCAGCCGTCAGCCGTCAGCCGTCAGCTGTCGAAACCGAGACCCAGCCGGTCCATCGTCTTCAGCCACAGGTTGCGGCGCCCGCCGTTCTCGTCGGCCCGGGCCAGCGACCACTTGGTGAGGCCGATGCCCGCCCAGGCAAGCGGCTCGGGCGGGAACGGCAGCGGCTTGGAGCGGACCATCTTCAGCTCGGTGCGCTCCGTGTGCTCACCGGCCAGCAGGTCGAGCATCACGTCCGCGCCGAAGCGGGTGGCGCCGACCCCGAGGCCGGTGAACCCCGCCGCGTACGCCACCTTCCCCTGGTGCGCCGTGCCGAAGAAGGCGGAGAAGCGCGAGCAGGTGTCGATCGCGCCGCCCCAGGCGTGGCTGAAGCGCACCCCCTCCAGCTGCGGGAAGCAGCGGAAGAAATGCTCGGCGAGCTTGAGGTACGTCTCCGGGCGGTGGTCCCGCTCGGCGCTGAGGCGGCCCCCGAAGGGGTAGATCGCGTCGTAGCCGCCCCACAGGATCCGGTGGTCGGCGGTGATGCGGAAGTAGTGGAACTGGTTGGCGCTGTCGCCCAGACCCTGGCGGTTCTTCCAGCCGACGGAGGCGAGCTGCTCGTCGGTCAGCGGCTCGGTCGTCAGGACGTAGTCGTAGACCGGGACCGTGTAGTGCCGCACCCGCTTGACCAGCGAGGGGAAGACGTTGGTGCCGAGGGCGACACGGCGGGCGACCACCCGGCCGTAGGGGGTGCGTACCCCCATCCCCGCGCCGAGGGAGACCAGTGCGAGGCCGGGGGTGTTCTCGAAGATCCGTACGCCCAGGTCCAGACAGGCCCGCTTCAGGCCCCAGGCGAGCTTGGCGGGGTGGAGCATGGCGACCCCGCGGCGGTCGTGGAGGCCGCCGAGGAAGGTCGGCGACTCGACCTCGGCACGGACCGCGTCCCGGTCGAGGAGTTCGAGACCGTCCGCGAGGCCGAGCCGGCGGGCCGCCTCGTACATCTCGCGCAGCTCCTCGACCTGGTGCGGCTCGGTGGCGACGTCGATCTCTCCGGTGCGCTCGAAGTCGCAGTCGAGGGAGTAGCGGGCGACCGCCGCCTCGATGGCGTCGAGGTTGCGCTCGCCGAGCCGCTCCAGCGTGACCAGCTCGTCCGGCCAGCGGGCGAGCCCGTTGCCGAACCCGTGCGTGAGGGAGGCGGCGCAGAAGCCGCCGTTGCGGCCCGAGGCGGCCCAGCCCACCTCGCGCCCCTCGATCAGTACGACATCCCGGTCCGGCTCCCGCTCCTTGGCGAGGAGCGCGGTCCACAGTCCGCTGTAGCCGCCGCCGACCACGAGAAGGTCGCACTTCTCGGTGCCGGTGAGGGCGGGCAGGGCGCCGGGCTTGCCGGGGTCTTCCAGCCAGAAGGGGACGGGCTGGGCGTCGGAGAGAGAGCGTGCGGCACTACGCATGGCGACTGGGGCCATGGTTTCCACTCCTTCAGGGCTTAGCTCAGGGTCGTACGTGTCGTACTCAGCTTGTCGCTGCCTTCTTGCGCCGGGTGCTGACGATCTGACCGGCGACCACCACCAGGACGGCGATGACGAACATCGCCGTGCCGATGACGTTGATCTGCACGGGCGTGCCGCGCTGCGCCGAACCCCAGACGAACATGGGGAAGGTGACGGTCGAGCCCGCGTTGAAGTTGGTGATGATGAAGTCGTCGAAGGAGAGCGCGAAGGCGAGCAGCGCTCCGGCGGCGATACCGGGTGCGGCGATCGGCAGCGTGACCCGTACGAAGGTCTGCACCGGGCCCGCGTAGAGATCGCGCGCAGCCTCCTCCAGGCGGGGGTCCATCGACATCACGCGCGCCTTGACCGCCGTCACCACGAACGACAGGCAGAACATGATGTGGGCGATCAGGACCGTCCAGAAGCCCAGCTCGGCGCCCATGTTGAGGAAGAGCGTGAGCAGGGAGGCGGCCATGACGACCTCGGGCATCGCCATCGGCAGGAAGATCAGCGAGTTGATCGCGCCGCGCGCCCGGAAGCGGTAGCGGACCAGCGCGAAGGCGATCAGCGTGCCGAGGACCGTGGCGCCGACCGTCGCCCAGGCGGCGATCTGGAGCGACAGGGTCAGCGAACCGCACAGGTCGGCGACGCCGCACGGGTCCTTCCAGGCGTCCAGCGAGAACGTCTGCCAGGCGTAGTTGAAGCGCCCGTTCGGCTTGTTGAACGAGAACACCATCACGACGATGTTCGGCACGATCATGTACGCGAGCGTCAGCAGGCCCGCGATGACGACGAGGTTGCGTCGTATCCAGCGCATCAGACCAGGTCCTCCGTTCCGGCACGGCGGATGTAGACGGTGACCATGATCAGCACGATCGCCATGAGGATGAAGGACAGCGCGGCCGCCGTCGGGTAGTCGAGCACCCGGAGGAACTGCGACTGGATGACGTTGCCGACCATCTTGGTGTCGGTGGAGCCGAGCAGCTCCGCGTTGACGTAGTCACCGCTGGCCGGGATGAAGGTGAGCAGGGTGCCCGAGACGACGCCCGGCATGGAGAGCGGGAACGTCACCTTCCGGAAGGTGGTCGTCGGGGACGCGTACAGGTCCCGCGCGGCCTCGTGCAGCCGGCCGTCGATCCGCTCCAGGGAGGTGTAGAGCGGCAGGATCATGAACGGCAGGAAGTTGTACGTCAGACCGCAGACCACGGCCATCGGGGTGGCGAGGACGCGGTCGCCCTCGGTCCAGCCGAGCCAGCTGGTCACGTCCAGGACGTGCAGGGTGTTGAGGACGTCGACGACCGGCCCGCCGTCGGCGAGGATCGTCTTCCACGCCAGCGTCCGGATGAGGAAGCTGGTGAAGAACGGCGCGATGACCAGGACCAGGAGCAGATTGCGCCAGCGGCCGGCCTTGAACGCGATCAGGTACGCCAGCGGGTAGCCGAGGAGCAGACAGAGCAGCGTGGCGGTACCGGCGTACAGCAGGGACCGGACGAACTGCGGCCAGTACTCCTGGAAGGCGTCCCAGTAGGTCTGGAAGTGCCAGGTGACCTGGAAGCCCTGCTCCAGGGAGCCGGTCTGCACGGAGGTCGAGGCCTGGTAGACCATCGGCAGCGCGAAGAAGACGAGCAGCCAGACGATGCCGGGCAGGAGCAGCCAGTACGGCGTGAGCCGCCTGCGGGTGGACCCCTTGCGGACCGGGAGGTCCGCCGCCGGTGGAGCTTCCGTGATGGTCACGAGGCGTCCTCCACCGTCTCCACGCCCGCGTCGATGTCCTGAGTCGCGTCCAGGCCGAAGGTGTGGGCCGGGTTCCAGTGCAGGACGACCTCGGCGCCGGGCACCAGGCGTGTGTCGCGCTCTATGTTCTGCTCGTAGACCTGCAGCTCCGCGCCGGCCGGCGAGTTCACCACGTACTGCGTGGAGACCCCGATGAAGGAGGAGTCGACGATCCGGCCGGTGACCCTGTTGCGGCCGTCGGCGATCGAGCTCGCGTCGTCGGCGTGCGCGAGCGAGATCTTCTCGGGCCGGACACCGACGAGGACCTTGCCGCCGGTGCGTACGGTCGCGGAACAGCGGTCGGCGGGCAGCGTGAGCTTGCCGCCGCCGGCCGTCACGACCAGGTCGGTGGAGCCGGTCTCGACGACCTCCGCCTCGATGAGGTTGGAGGTGCCGAGGAAGTTGGCGACGAACGTGGTGCGGGGGTTCTCGTAGAGGTCGGCGGGCGCGCCGAGCTGCTCGACCCGGCCGCCGTTCATCACCGCGACCTGGTCGGCCATGGTCATGGCCTCCTCCTGGTCGTGGGTGACGTGGACGAAGGTGATGCCGACCTCGGTCTGGATCCGCTTGAGCTCCAGCTGCATCTGGCGGCGCAGCTTGAGGTCGAGGGCGCCGAGCGGCTCGTCGAGGAGGAGGACCTGGGGGTGGTTGATGAGCGCGCGGGCGACGGCGACGCGCTGCTGCTGGCCGCCGGAGAGCTGGTGCGGCTTGTGCTTGGCCTTGTCGCCGAGCTGGACGAGGTCGAGCATGTCGCCGACCTGCTTCTTCACGGACGTGACGCCCCGGCGGCGCAGGCCGAAGGCGATGTTCTCGTAGATGTCCAGGTGCGGGAAGAGCGCGTAGGACTGGAAGACGGTGTTGACCGGCCGCTTGTACGGCGGGAGGTCGGTGACGTCCTTGTCGCCGAGGAAGACGGTGCCGGTGGTGGGCTCCTCGAGGCCGGCGATCATCCGCAGCGTGGTGGTCTTTCCGCATCCGGAGGCGCCGAGGAGGGCGAAGAACGAGCCTTGCGGCACGGTCAGGTCGAGCGGGTGCACGGCGGTGAAGGAGCCGTACGTCTTGCTGATGCCGGTGAGACGGACGTCGCCGCCGGTGTTCGTGTCAGTCATGGGTTGCGATCCCGGTTCGTAAGGGGTGGGTGACGACTGCTCAGGCACCGATGAGCTTGGCGAACTTCTCCTCGTACGCCGTTTCCTCCTCGCTCGTCAGCGAGCGGAAGGCGTGCGACTTCCTGGCCATGGCCTTGTCCGGGAGGATCAGCGTGTTGCTCGCCAGCGCCGGGTCGATCTTGGTGAGCTCGTCCTTCACCCCGTCGACCGGACACACGTAGTTGATGTACGCGGCGAGCTGGGCGGCGACCGGAAGCTCGTAGTAGTAGTCGATGAGCCGCTCGGCGTTCGTCTTGTGCCGCGCGTTCGCGGGGACGAGGAGGTTGTCGGTGGACGTCATGTAACCGGCCGCCGGGATCGCGAACTTGATGTCCGGGTTGTCGACCTGGAGCTGGATGAGGTCTCCGGCCCAGGCGAGACAGGCCGCGATGTCGCCCTTGCTGAGGTCCGAGGTGTAGTCGTTGCCGGTGAAGCGCCGGATCTGCTTGGTGTCGACGCCCTTCTGGACCCGCCCGAGGGCGGCGTCGAAGTCGGCGTCGGTGACGGTGCCCGGGTCCTTGCCCATGTCGAGCAGGGTCATGCCGACCGTGTCGCGCATCTCGGAGAGGAAGGCGACCTTGCCCTTGAGGGTGGGGTCGTCGAGCAGCTGGGTGACGGAGTCGACCTTGCGGCCTCCGGTGGCCTTCACGTTGTACGCGATGACGGTCGAGATGCCGGTCCACGGGTACGAGTAGGAGCGGCCGGGGTCCCAGTCGGGGCGGCGGAACTGCGGGGCCAGGTTGGCGTAGGCGTTCGGCAGGTTGGCCGGGTCGAGCTTCTGTGCCCAGCCGAGGCGGATGATGCGGGCGGCGAGCCAGTCGGTGACGCAGATGAGGTCGCGGCCGGTGTCCTGGCCGGCGGCGAGCTGGGGCTGGATCTTCCCGAAGAACTCGACGTTGTCGTTGATGTCCTCGGTGTACTTGACCTTGATCCCGGTGCGCTTGGTGAACGCCTCCAGGGTCGGGCGGGACTTCTCGTCCTCGCTGATGTCGATGTACTGCGTCCAGTTGGAGAAGCTGAGTTGTTTCTCCTTGGCCGAGAAGTCGGTCGAGGCGGGCCCCTGGCCCTCCCGCTTGGCCGGCGGGATGCCGCAGGCGCTCAGGGACGCGAGGCCGCCGATCGTGAGCGCTCCTACGCCTCCGGCGCGCAGCATCGAACGGCGTGTGAGGGCGCCCCGGCCGCTCGTCAGGCTGCGCCGCATGGCCGCCAGTTGCGCGGCGGACAGGCTGTCGGGCTCGTACTGCTCCATGCGCTGTGCCCTTTCGGGATGGTTTCGCCGCTGGTCGGGCGACGAGATTGCTATCGGTCCCCGAAGATCGTGCGGTGCCAGTCCTTCGCGGCGACCGCTGTGTTGTCGTACATCACGTGCTTGACCTGCGTGTACTCCTCGAAGGAATACGCCGACATGTCCTTTCCGAAGCCGGAGGCCTTGTAGCCTCCGTGCGGCATCTCGCTGATGATCGGGATGTGGTCGTTGACCCAGACGCACCCCGCCTTGATCTCGCGGGTGGCGCGGTTCGCGCGGAACACGTCACGGGTCCAGGCGGAGGCGGCGAGGCCGTAGGGGGTGTCGTTCGCGAGCCCGAGGCCCTCGTCGTCGCTGTCGAAGGGCAGGGCCACGAGGACCGGTCCGAAGATCTCCGACTGCACGACCTCGCTGTCCTGCGCGGCGCCGGTGATCAGGGTCGGACGGTAGTACGCGCCGTTCTTCAGCTCTCCGCCCGGGGCTTCGCCGCCGGTGACGACCGTGGCGTAGCCGCGGGCGCGCTCGACGAAGGCGGCGACCCGGTCCCGCTGGGCGTGGCTGATCAGCGGCCCGAGGTCGGTGGAGGGGTCGAAGGGGTCGCCGAGGCGGACGGTCTCCATCAGCTCGGCGACCCGGGCGACGAACGCGTCGAAGAGCGGGCGCTGGACGTAGGCGCGGGTGGCGGCGGTGCAGTCCTGCCCGGTGTTGATGAGGGAGGCGGCGACGGCGCCGTGGGCGGCGGCCTCCAGGTCGGCGTCGTCGAAGACGACGAAGGGTGCCTTGCCGCCGAGTTCGAGGTGGAGCCGCTTCACGGTGGAGGTGGCGATCTCGGCGACCCGCTTGCCGACCGGGGTGGAGCCGGTGAAGGAGGTCATGGCGACGTCGGGGTGGCCGACGAGGTGCTCGCCCGCGATCCGGCCCGCGCCGGTCACGATGTTGACGACGCCGTCGGGGATGCCGGCCTCCGTGGCCGCCCGCGCGAACATCAGCGAGGTGAGCGGGGTGAGTTCGGCCGGCTTGAGGACGATCGTGTTGCCGGCGGCGATGGCCGGGAGGATCTTCCAGGCGGCCATCTGGAGGGGGTAGTTCCAGGGGGCGATGGAGCCGACGACCCCGATGGGTTCACGGCGGACGTACGAGGTGTGGTCGCCGCTGTACTCCCCGGCGGACTGGCCCTGGAGGTGGCGGGCGGCCCCGGCGAAGAAGGCCGTGTTGTCGACCGTGCCGGGGACGTCGAACTCGGTCGACAGCTTGATGGGCTTGCCGCACTGGAGGGACTCGACGCGGGCGAACTCCTCGGCCTGTTCGGCGAGGACGCCGGCGAACCGGTGCAGGGCGTCGGAGCGCTCGCCGGGGGTGGCGCCGGCCCACGCGGGGAAGGCGTCCCTGGCGGCGGCGACGGCCGCGTCGACGTCCGCCGTGGAGGCCAGTTCGTAGGTGTGGACGCTCTCGCCCGTGGCCGGATCGACGACGCTGTGCTCCTGACCCGAGGTCCCGGGGCGCAGCCGCCCGCCGATGTACTGCGCGCCGTCCGCGAAGCGGTCGGTCACCTGGAAGCGGTTGCCCATGACGCTCTCCGTTGTTCCAGCTCGAATTGAGTGCCGATCCTGACAGAGGGATGTCGGTCCAACAAGTGATTCCGTTGTTGCCTTTTGGTTACGCGACGGAATACGTCGACCATGTGTCGAGGGTGCCGGGAAATCCCCGTACGGAGTGTCCGTGGCGGCTGCCAGACTCGCGTGCATGGGGCATCTTGAAGAGCTGACACAGCAGGTCAGCAAGGGTGAGAAGGTCAAGTGGCTGCACTTCTGGGGGCACCGCGGGAGGCCGGACGGGCAGCTCTCGGCGAGCTGCCTGAGTCAGTGGTGGCCGTCGCCGTTCGAGGTCGAAGGGGTTCGGTACGCGACGGCGGAGCACTGGATGATGGCGTCGAAGGCACGGCTCTTCGGCGACCCGGAGGCCGAGCGGGCGGCCCTCGCGGCCCGCTCGCCGGCGGCGGCGAAGAGGGCCGGGCGGCTGGTGCGGGGCTTCGACGAGAAGGTGTGGGAGCGGGAGCGCTTCGCGATCGTGGTCGAGGGCAGCGTCCACAAGTTCGCCTCGGACGAGGCGCTGCGGGGGTTCCTGCTGGGCACGGGCGGCCGTGTCCTGGTGGAGGCGAGTCCGCTGGACCGCGTGTGGGGCATCGGTCTGGCCGCCGACGACCCCCGGGCGAAGGACCCCTCCCGCTGGCGGGGCCTGAATCTGCTGGGCTTCGCCCTGATGGAGGCGAGGTCCCGCCTGCGGGGCGGGTGAACGGCGGACGGGGAACGGCGGACGGGGAACGGCGAAGGGCCCCGCACCGGGGTGCCGGGCCCTTCGCCGGTCGTCGCCGTCGGGCGTCGTCGACCGCGTCGGTCAGCGGTTCTCGACGACCAGGCTGGTCGCGAACGGATCGTTCAGGCCGCCGTCGTTCTCGAACTCCTCGGCGTTCATGAAGATCCAGACGAGGAAGCCGATCATCGCCACTCCGAGCGCGATGCCGATCGATCCCAGGACGACACCGGCCGTCGCCTGGCCGCCGTTGTTCGCCTCGCCGCGCTGGACCCGCTTGCGGCCCATGATCCCGAAGATCAGGGCCAGCACGCCCAGGATCAGGCTGAGCACGCCGTACAGGCAGAAGAGACAGACGGCCAGGATGCCGAGCACCATGGCCGCCGTGCCCATGCCGTTGGACTGACCGCCGCCGCCCTGCCAGCCCTGCTGACCGTAGCCGCTGTACCCCGGGTAGCCGGGGTAGCCGTACGTCGACGTCGCCCCGGCCGCCGGCGGCGCCGGCGGATATCCGTACGCGCCGGGCGTCGCCGCCGGTCCGCCCGGGGCGACGGGCGGCGGCGGGAGCTCTCCCGTGCCGTCCCCCGCCGCCGGCATGGACGTCATCGTCGGCTGGTCGTGCACCGGCGACACCGGCGGCCGGTCCTGCGGCTCCGGGGCCGCCGGCTTGCTCAGTTCCACCCCGTCGCGGTTCGGCGGAGCCCACGGATCCGCCGGGTCGTACCCGCCCCGCTGCTGCTCGCTGTTGTCAGACATGGGCCTCCCCCATCGTGGTCCCGCCATGCTACGACCTCCCTCCGGGCGGGGACCGGCCCGGCCTACGATGATCCGATGACCGATCTCCACCCCTTCATCGCCGGGCTTCCCAAGGCCGAGCTGCACGTCCACCACGTCGGCTCCGCCTCCCCCCGGATCGTCTCCGAACTGGCCGCCCGCCACCCGGACTCCAAGGTCCCCACGGACCCGGAGGCGCTCGCCGACTACTTCACGTTCACCGACTTCGCGCACTTCGTCGAGGTCTACCTCTCGGTCGTGGACCTCGTCCGCACCCCGGAGGACGTCCGGCTGCTGACCTTCGAGATCGCCCGCGACATGGCCCGCCAGAACATCCGGTACGCCGAGCTGACGATCACCCCGTACAGCTCGACCCGGCGCGGAATCGACGAGCGGGCCTTCATGGAGGCGATCGAGGACGCCCGCAAGCAGGCCGAGGCGGAGCTGGGGGTCGTCCTGCGCTGGTGCTTCGACATTCCCGGTGAGGCCGGTCTGGTGGCCGCCGAGGAGACGGCCAGGCTCGCCGTCGACCTGCGCCCCGAGGGCCTGGTCTCCTTCGGTCTCGGCGGCCCGGAGATCGGGGTGCCCCGCCCCCAGTTCAAGCCGTACTTCGACCGCGCCGTCGCGGCCGGCCTGCACTCGGTGCCGCACGCGGGCGAGACGACGGGCCCGGAGACGATCTGGGACGCCCTGAACGACCTGCACGCCGAGCGCATCGGCCACGGCACCAGCGCCGTGCGGGACCCCGCGCTCCTCGCCCACCTCGCCGAGCACCGGATCGCCCTGGAGGTCTGCCCGACCTCCAACATCGCGACCCGGGCGGTCGCCCACCTGGACGAGCACCCGATCAAGGAGATGGTGGCCGCCGGTGTCCTCGTGACCATCAACAGCGACGACCCGCCGATGTTCGGCACGGACCTGAACAGCGAGTACGCGGTCGCCGCCCGCCTCCTGGAGCTCGACGAGCGCGGGCTCGCCGCCCTCGCCAAGAACGCCGTCGAGGCCTCCTTCCTCGACCCGGCCGGCAAGGCCCGGATCGCCGCCGAGATCGACGCGTACACCGAACAGTGGCTCGCGGGCCGACCGGCGCCCCGGCCCTGACGACCCGAGAATGAGGCCATGGACCACGTGACTGTCGTCGCCCACCGGGGCGACCCGTACCGCGTCCGCGAGAACACGGTCCCCTCGATCGTCTCGGCGATCGAGGGGGGCGCGGACGCCGTGGAGGTGGACGTGCGGCTCACCCGCGACGACGTCCCCGTCCTCCTCCACGACGACACGCTGAAACGGCTGTGGGGTCACGACCGGCCGCTGTCCTCGCTCTCCCTGGAGCAGCTGAAAGAACTGACGGACGGCGGGATCCCGACCCTGCGCGAGGCGCTGATCGCGGCCGGGCCGCACCGGCTGATGCTCGATCTGCCCGGCGGCGACGAGTCGTCGGTCCGCCGCGTCGTCGGCACGGTCCGCGAGTGCGGCGCCGCCGAGCGGGTCCTCTACTGCGCGGGCTCGGTCGCCATGCTCCAGGTCCGGGCCGCCGACCCGTCCGCCGAGATCGCCCTGACCTGGACGACGCTGGCGCCCCCGCGCCCCGTGCTCCTGGACGCGGTCCGGCCGCGCTGGCTCAACTACCGCTTCGGGCTGGTGAGCCGGCAGCTGGTGGACCGGGTGCACCGGGACGGGTATCTCGTCTCCGTCTGGACCCCGGACACCCGGCGCGCGATGCGTAAGCTCCTGGAGCACGGGGTGGACTCGATCACCACCAACCGTGTGGACGCGCTCGCCGCCGAACTGCGAAGGGGCCGCACACCGTGAGAGACACACCGCACGGCATACGGGCGGAGACACGGGTGGAGGCGGAGGCGGAGGCGGAGGCTGAGGCGGAGGCGAGCAGAGCCGGAAGCGTGCAGGGCTTGTGGGACCGGGCCAGGACGCTCGGCGGCGCCCACCCCTGGGCGGTCGACATCGGCGTCGCGCTGCTCGTGCAGGCGGCGATGACCATGCCGTTCGTCGTGCCGCGCGGGCCGGAGCTGGAGCCGGCGACCTGGCCGGCGTACGGGCTGACCACCCTCACCGTGGTCCCGCTGGTCTGGCGGCGGCGCGCACCGATGGCCGTCCTGCTGGCGATCCTGGCGACGAGCGCGCTCTACAAGACCGCCGTGGAGGGGCCGGGCCAGCCCCTGCCGTACACCGGTCTGGTCATCACCTACACGATCGCCGCGCTCTCGCCGGCCCGCGACCGGCTCGTCACGGTCGTCCTGCTCGCGCTCGCGGTGCCGGTCTCCGTCTGGCTCAACACCCGGTCGGCACGTGAACTGACCTTCTCCCTCTTCGTGTTCGCGGCGGCGTACGTCTTCGGCCGGCTGACCGACACCCGGCAGCGGGCCAACCGCGTCGAGGCCGAGCAGGCCGCCGCGCGCGAACGGGCCCGGATCGCGCGGGAGATGCACGACATCCTCTCCCACGCGGTGAGCCTGATGATCGTGCAGGCGGAGTCGGGACCGGTGGCGGTGCGTACGGCTCCGGAGCGAGCCGAGGCCGCCTTCGACGCGATCTCCGAGACGGGCCGGGACGCCATGGCGCAGCTGCGCCGGATGCTGGGCGTGCTGCGGGACGAGGACGGTCCGGCGGGCGGCACGCCCGCGCCGAGGGAGCCGCAGCCGGACCTCGCCGGCCTGCCCGGCCTGGTGGAGCGGGTCCGGGCCGGCGGTCTCGACGTCACCTACCGGGCGACGGGCGGGGTGCACGCCCTGCCCACGGCCACCGGGGCGACGGTCTACCGGATCGTCCAGGAGGCGCTGACGAACGTGGTGAAGCACGCGGACGCCCGCACCGCCTCCGTACGGCTCACGCGCGGCGACGACGTGCTGGAGATCGTGGTGACGGACGACGGTCGCGGCCCGCGGCCGGGCTCCGGCGGCCACGGACTGCTCGGTCTGCGCGAGCGGGCGGCCGCCCACGGCGGTACGGCGAGCACCGGCCCGGGCCCGGACGGCCGGGGCTTCCGGGTCCGGGCCACGATTCCTCTGGAGGCGGGACGTTGACGATCCGTGTGGTGGTGGCCGACGACCAGGAGCTGGTCCGCAGCGGCTTCGCGATGATCCTGGACGCCCGGCCGGACATCGAGGTGGTCGCGGAGGCGGGCGACGGGGCGGAGGCGGTCGAGGCCGTGCGCCGGCACGCGCCCGACGTGGCGCTGCTCGACATCCGGATGCCGCGCATGGACGGCATCGAGGCGTGCCGCGCGATCAGCGCGGAGTCGGCCTGCCGGACGGTGATGCTGACGACCTTCGACTCCGACGAGTACGTGTACGAGGCACTGCACGCGGGCGCGAGCGCCTTTCTGCTGAAGGACGTGCGCCGGGACGATCTGGTGCACGGGGTACGGGTGGTGGCGCGGGGCGACTCGCTGCTCGCGCCGTCCGTCGCCCGCCGGCTGGTGGAGCAGTACACGCGGCCGGCGGCCCGCAGGCGCGTGCCCGACCCGCGCCTGGAGGCGCTGACCGGCCGGGAGCGGGAGACGCTGCTGCTGCTCGCGCGCGGTCTCTCGAACGCCGAGATCGCGGCGGAGCTGATCGTCAGCGAGCACACGGTCAAGACGCACGTGGGCAACGTGCTCGCCAAGCTGGGGCTGCGTGACCGGATCCAGGCGGTGATCTGCGCGTACGAGACGGGTCTGGTCGAGGCGGGTGGGGCGCCGGACTCCCCCGTGCGGGCGAGGAGCTGACCGGCGAAGACCCCCTGCGCGGGCGATCCGCGCGATCCCGCCGGTCAGCAGGATGTGAGTCGAGAACAACCGCTCACGTCACGGGAGTTGACCACCATGAAGAGCACCACCCGCGCGCTGATCGCCACCGCGCTCGTGCTGGGCGTCGCGGCGGGCACGGCGACCCTGCCGGCCTCCGCCGCCCCGCCGGCCTCGGCGTCCGCCTCGGTGTCCGCCTCGATGTCCAACCCGGCGTCCGCCTCCGTCCAGGCGCGGAACCCCGCCCTGGCGGCGGCGATCGCCGGGCTGCCGGACGGCCGGGCGACGGCCGCTCTGGTACGGGTCGGGGGCACCGAGGGCGTCTGGCGGGGCACCTCCGGCGTGCACGACCTGGAGACGGACCGCCCGGCGGATCCGGAGGGCCGCTTCCGGGCCGGCTCGGTGACCAAGGTCTTCACGGCGGCGGTCGCGCTCCAGCTGGCCGCCGAGGGCCGCCTCGACCTGGACCGCCCGGCCCGCTCGTACCTGCCGGAGCTGATCCCCGGCCGGTACGGGAAGGTCACGGTCCGTCAGCTCCTCGACCACACCCATGGCATCCCGGCCGCCGACTTCCCCGGGGACACGGTCGAGGAGTGGTACGCGCACCGGTTCGACGTCCACGACCCGCGGGAGATCGTGCGCTCGGCGACGGCGAAGGAGCCCGAGTTCGCGCCCGGCACGAAGCAGCACTACCTCAACATCGGCTACACGATCGCGGGCCTGCTGATCGAGCGCGTGACGGGCGACTCGTACGAGCACCAGGTCGCCGCGCGCGTCCTGCGGCCGCTCGGTCTGCGTGACACGTACTTCCCCGGGACCGACCCGCGCATCCGGGGCCCGCACAACCACGGCTATCAGGCGATGACGCTGGACGACGGCACGACCGGGCTGCGCGACGTGACGGTGTGGGGCGTGACGGACGGCTGGGCGGCGGGCGACATCATCTCGACCACGGCGGACCTGGAGCGTTTCACGAAGGCCCTCTTCCGGGGACGGGTGGTGCGCGGCCCGCTCCTGGAGGAGATGTTCACGCTGCCGAAGGTCGCGGACTTCCGGAGCGGCGACCCGGCGGCGTTCTCGGTGGGCCTGTCGATGAAGAGGCTGGGCGGGCGCGAGGTGTGGGGCAAGACGGGCGGCCGGTGGGGCTACAACACGGCGATCGCCTCGACCCGCGACGGCGCGCGCACCCTCGTCTACAGCGTCAACTCCACGGACGCGAAGGGCCAGGAGACGAACGAGGTCGCGCTGAGGCTCATGCTGGCGACCTACGGGACACCGTCGGCCTGAGCGCCTGCTGTGCCTCCAGCGCCTCCAGGCGCTTGATCATCCGGTGGACGACGAGCAGCGGGATCACACCGAAGACGCCGAACGACATGTCGATGACCGACCACCAGAAGGGGATGCCCCGGATCGGGCCGCAGATCAGCGCGAGCGGCACGATGCCGGCGCAGGCGATCATGCCGAACTGGATCACCCAGATGTTGCGGACCGGGTCGCGGTAGGGCCCGTAGAAGGCGACGGCGATGACGAGGTGGGCGAAGGCCAGCCAGTCGGTGCCGTAGAGGACGAAGGGGTACTGCGCGTCGGCGGCGTCCAGGCCGTCGCGGACCCGCCGGATCCACTCCATGAGGCCCGGGAAGTGGTCGGCGACCGGGGACGCCCAGGACGTCAGGGCGGCCTCGGCCAGGCGGAGTTCGGTGACGAGCGGGAAGGCGGTGAGCCCGCTGAGCACCAGGCAGACGATGAAGAGGACCAGCCAGACACGGATGCGCTTCAGGAGGGCTCTGGGCCCGTCGGTGTCGCTCATGCCCTCACCGTACGCCCCTCATGAACGCGTTCAAAAAGTGGGGGGCACCCTCGGGTGCCCCCCCCACAACGGCGCGGCCCCGGCGCCCTGTTCGACAGGGTGCCGGGGCCGCGCCGTTCGACGCTCTCGGGGCTACTGGCCCAGCGAGGTCATCACGTGCTTGATGCGCGTGTAGTCCTCGAAGCCGTACGCCGAGAGGTCCTTGCCGTAGCCGGACTTCTTGTAGCCGCCGTGCGGCATCTCGGCCACCAGCGGGATGTGGGTGTTGATCCACACACAGCCGAAGTCGAGCGCCTTGGACATCCGCATCGCGCGGCCGTGGTCCTTCGTCCAGACCGAGGAAGCGAGCGCGAACTCGACGCCGTTGGCGTACTCCAGGGCCTGCTCCTCGTCACGGAAGGACTGCACCGTGATGACCGGGCCGAAGACCTCGTTCTGGATGATCTCGTCGTCCTGCTTCAGGCCGGAGACGACGGTCGGGGCGTAGAAGTAGCCCTTGTCGCCGACCCGGTGGCCACCCGCCTCGACCTTGGCGTGCGCCGGGAGGCGCTCGATGAAGCCGCTGACCTGCTTCAGCTGGTTGGCGTTGTTCAGCGGGCCGAAGAGCACGTCCTCGTCGTCCGGCTGACCGGTCTTGGTCTCGGCGGCGGCCTTGGCGAGCGCGGAGACGAACTGGTCGTGGATCGACTCGTGGACGAGGACCCGGGTCGCGGCCGTGCAGTCCTGGCCCGCGTTGAAGAAGCCGGCCACCGAGATGTCCTCGACGGCCTTGTCGATGTCGGTGTCCTCGAAGACGACGACCGGGGCCTTGCCGCCCAGCTCCAGGTGGACGCGCTTGACGTCCTTGGCCGCCGACTCGGCGACCTGCATGCCCGCGCGTACCGAACCGGTGATGGAGGCCATCGCCGGGATCGGGTGCTCGACCATCGCGCGGCCCGTCTCGCGGTCGCCGCACAGGACGTTGAAGACGCCCTTGGGGACGATGGAGCCGATGATCTCGGCCATCAGGACGGTCGACGCGGGGGTCGTGTCCGAGGGCTTGAGGACGACCGTGTTGCCCGCGGCGAGGGCCGGGGCGAACTTCCACACGGCCATCATCATCGGGTAGTTCCACGGCGCGACCTGGGCGCAGACACCCACCGGCTCGCGGCGGATGATCGAGGTCATGCCCTCCATGTACTCGCCGGCCGAGCGGCCCTCGAGCATCCGGGCGGCACCCGCGAAGAAGCGGATCTGGTCCACCATGGGCGGGATCTCCTCGCTCGCGGTGAGAGCGACCGGCTTGCCGGTGTTCTCGACCTCGGCGGCGATCAGGTCCTCGGCGCGCTCCTCGAAGGCGTCCGCGATCTTCAGCAGGACCTTCTGGCGCTCGGCCGGCGTGGTGTCGCGCCAGGCCGGGAAGGCGGCCGCGGCGGCCGTCATCGCGGCGTCGACGTCCGCCTGGCCGGAGAGCGGAGACGTGGCGAAGACCTCGCCCGTGGCCGGGTTGACCACCTCGATGGTCCGCCCGTCGGCGGCGTCCCGGAACTCCCCGTTGATGTAGTTACGCAGCCGGCGCAGCTCGGTGGTCACTTGCCACCCCTCCTGTCGTTCAGAGTTCATTCTGTCCCGATGGGTGAGACATCCCCACAGTAGTCGCTCGGCGGACGCTTTCGACAGGCCTGGCACCCCCCAACTTCGGATTCAGTGAGATCACGAAGCGAAAACAACGAATTACATCGCTTCGGGCTTGCAAGACAGACGAGTCTCGGTGCACAGTGGGGTTGTGGCCAGTCAAAGCACGAACTCCAGGACCGGAACCGGTTCGTCCCCGACGATCGATGCCGTCTCGCTGGCGATCATCGAGCAGCTCCAGCAGGACGGTCGCCGCCCGTACGCCTCCATCGGCAAGGCCGTCGGCCTCTCCGAGGCGGCCGTGCGGCAGCGCGTCCAGAAGCTGCTCGACCAGGGCGTCATGCAGATCGTCGCCGTCACCGACCCGCTCACCGTGGGATTCCGGCGGCAGGCGATGGTCGGCATCAACGTCGAGGGTGACCTCGATCCGGTCGCCGACGCGCTGACTGCCATGGCCGAGTGCGAGTACGTGGTGATGACCGCGGGCTCGTTCGACCTGATGGTGGAGATCGTCTGCGAGGACGACGACCACCTGCTGGATGTGATCAACAAGCGCATCCGCACCCTCCCCGGCGTGCGCTCCACCGAGAGCTTCGTCTACCTCAAGCTCAAGAAGCAGACCTATATGTGGGGAACCCGATAGCCGTGAGCAAGGACCTCTCCAAGACCGCGTACGACCACCTGTGGATGCACTTCACCCGCATGTCGTCGTACGAGAACTCGCCCGTTCCCACCATCGTGCGTGGTGAGGGCACCTACATCTTCGACGACAAGGGCAAGCGCTACCTCGACGGTCTCGCGGGCCTCTTCGTGGTCAACGCCGGACACGGCCGCCAGGAGCTGGCCGAGGTCGCCTACAAGCAGGCGCAGGAGCTCGCGTTCTTCCCCGTGTGGTCGTACGCGCACCCCAAGGCCGTCGAGCTGGCCGAGCGGCTGGCGCAGTACGCCCCGGGTGACCTGAACAAGGTCTTCTTCACCACCGGTGGCGGCGAGGCCGTCGAGACCGCCTGGAAGCTCGCCAAGCAGTACTTCAAGCTGCAGGGCAAGCACACCAAGTACAAGGTCATCTCCCGCGCGGTCGCCTACCACGGCACCCCGCAGGGCGCCCTGTCGATCACCGGCCTGCCGGCCCTGAAGGCCCCCTTCGAGCCGCTGGTCCCCGGCGCGCACAAGGTGCCGAACACCAACATCTACCGCGCCCCGATCTACGGCGACGACCCCGAGGCCTTCGGCCGCTGGGCCGCCGACCAGATCGAGCAGCAGATCCTCTTCGAGGGCCCCGAGACCGTCGCGGCCGTCTTCCTGGAGCCGGTGCAGAACGCCGGTGGCTGCTTCCCGCCGCCGCCCGGGTACTTCCAGCGGGTCCGCGAGATCTGTGACCAGTACGACGTGCTCCTCGTCTCCGACGAGACGATCTGCGCCTTCGGCCGCCTCGGCACGATGTTCGCCTGTGACAAGTTCGGCTACGTGCCGGACATGATCACCTGCGCCAAGGGCATGACCTCGGGTTACTCCCCGATCGGTGCCTGCATCATCTCGGACCGCCTCGCGGAGCCGTTCTACAAGGGCGACAACACCTTCCTGCACGGCTACACCTTCGGTGGCCACCCGGTGTCGTCGGCGGTCGCGATCGCCAACCTCGACATCTTCGACAAGGAAGGCCTGAACCAGCACGTGCTGGACCAGGAGGGCAACTTCTTCGACACCCTGAAGAAGCTGCACGACCTGCCGATCGTCGGCGACGTCCGCGGCAACGGCTTCTTCTACGGCATCGAGCTCGTCAAGGACAAGGTCACCAAGGAGTCCTTCACGGACGAGGAGACCGAGCGCGTGCTCTACGGCTTCCTCTCCAAGGCGCTGTACGACAACGGTCTGTACTGCCGCGCCGACGACCGTGGGGACCCGGTCATCCAGCTGGCTCCGCCGCTGATCGCGGACCAGTCCACGTTCGACGAGATCGAGCAGATCCTCCGCGCCACCCTCACCGAGGCCTGGACGAAGCTGTAAAGATCTCCTCGCACCACGCCGCCCTCACGGCGTGACCTCCGGCCCGGGCCTGCCGCCATCCGAGTGGATGGCGGCAGCCCGGGCCGTGTGCTGTCCCTACAAGCGGATCTGAATCCTTACGGTGCCCAGACGGTGCCCAGTGACCGAAAGGCCCGTCTCTTCGTTCCCCCGTACGGGGGTACACGGGGAACCACACAGCAGATCCGACTTCGAGGTGTACGCGATGGCCCCACCGGACAACGACGTGCTCTGGGCGCGTTCTCTGCACTACTCCCTCGGGAAGTCGACCGTGCTCAGCGGCGTCTCCCTCGGCGTCCGCGAGGCCGAGATCCTCGCCCTGGTCGGGCCGCGCGGCAGCGGCAAGACCGCCCTCATGCACTGCCTCTCGGGCCAGGCGGTCGCCCAGCAGGGCGAGGTCTGGTTCAACAGCGGCCCCGTCCACACCATGACCCCGGCCCAGCGCGAGCGGCTGCGCCGTGAGCGGTTCGGCTGGATCGACCCCGAGCCCGGACTCGTACCCGAGCTGACCGCCTGGGAGAACGCGGCCCTGCCGCTGCTCCTGCGCGGGATCTCCCACCGGGCCGCGAAGACCTCCGCCATGGAGTGGCTGGAGCGGCTGGACATCGGCGCGTGCGCGCGCAAGCGCCCGCACGCCCTCACCCAGTCGCAGCGGCAGCGGATCGCCATCGCCCGGGGCCTGGTCACCACCCCGTCGGTGCTCTTCGCGGACGAGCCGACCGCCTCCCTGCACCGCGCCGACGGCGCCCAGGTGCTGCGGACCCTGATGGCCGCGGTCCGCTCGCACCGGATCACCGTGGTGCTGGCCACCCACGACACCGAGGTCGCCACCCACGCCGACCGCACGGTCGCCCTGCTCGACGGGCGGCGGGTCGGGACGACGGCGGCGCCGACGACCGGGGCGGAGGGCGTCGCCGAGTGCTCGCTCTCCGTCTAGTCCGCGGAACCCACCCCCTCGTCCTGCTGCGGCGGCTCCTGGTCGCCGCGGCGGCCGCGGGCGTCGGCTTCCTGCTGCTGTGCACGCTCGGGTACGCCGTCGGGCACCCCGCCGACGCGGCCGCCGCGTCCCTGCGCCTGCTGTGGTGCGCGATCCCGCTCGCGGCGACCGTGTACTTCGCGGTCGCCGTGGCCCGTACGGATCCCAGCATCCGCCCCCGTCCCGGGCTCTCCGCGGTCGGCCTCGGGCCGGCCCGGCTGACGGCGCTCGCCGCGGCCTCCACGGCGGTCTCCTGCACGCTCGGCTCGATGCTCGCGCTGCTGTTCTACCTGCACCTGCGCGGGGACATCACCGGGATGCCCTTCGACGGGGCGGCCGCCGAGCTGCTCGCCGCCGACCAGCCGATCCCGCTCGCCGCGGCGCTCACCCTGCTCGCGATCCTGCCGGTGGCCGCCTCCACGGCGGCCGGTCTCGCGCTGCGGCCGAGGAAGAACACCGCTGCCACGAGCGCCGACGGCGCCGAGGGGCCGGCGCCGACCGGGCTGCCGTGGGGCGTGGCGCTGGTCGCGGTCGGCCTCGCGGTGGAGACGTACGCCGGGCAGGGCGGCGAGGGCGGAACATTCCCGCTGCCCGGACGGTTCGAGGGCAGCCCCGGCGGCGTGCTCGCCGGCTGGATCCTCACGGCCGTCGGCCTCGCGATGGCGGGCCCCGGCCTCACCCACTGGTGCGGCCGGCTCCTCCAGACGGCCCGCCCGGGCGCGGTCCGGCTGCTGGCCGGCCGGGTCCTCATGGGCGAGTCCCGCCGTATCGGCCGCCCGCTCGGCGTGGTCTGCGCGGTCGTCTCGGCCGCCCTGGCGGCGGGCACCCTGTACGGATCCGGGGCGGGGGCCGGGGCCGGAGCCGGGGCCGGTGACTTCGGTCCGCTGTCGGGTCTGGGGGCGGGCCTGGTGCTCGCCTGCACGACGGCGACGCTGCTGACGGCGGCGCTCGAGTCGAAGCAGAGCCGCGCCCACACCACCGAGGCCCTCCTCCGTCTCGGCGCCCCGGCGACGGTCCTGCGCACGGCGGCACTGATGCGCGCGGGCGTCCTGCTCGCGGTGTTCCTGCCCGTGACGTGGCTCGTGGCGGAACTGGCAGCGGTCCCCCTCCGAGGCTGACACCGACGCCCGAGGCCGACGCCCGGGTCCGACACCCGCGCCCCGTCGGCGCCGTCCGTCGTGGGCGACGGTCTCGCCGGGTCCGGCCTATCGTGAGCCCATGGCCCGTCCCCCTCGTCCCCACCACCGCGAGATCCACAGCCTCGCCGAGTTCGACGCGGCCCTCGCCCAGGGCTCCCTCGTCGGCTACCGGATCCAGTCCGTGGACCTCACCGACCGCGGCGTCGAGCTGCTCTCCGTCGCCACGACCGGCGCCGTCTTCCTCGGCTGCCCGATGCGGCCCGAGGCCGCCGCCAAGGTCCGCGCCGACGGGGCCCTCGTCTTCCCGCCCGTACCGGACGTGCCGTTCGACCCGTACCGCGCCCTGCTCTACTCCCCCGAGGAACTCTTCACCGGCGTCATGCGGGAGGAGGGGTACGCGGCGACCCCCGACGCCCTCGCCTACGCCTGGTTCCAGCGGACGAAGGCCGACGGCGACGTCTTCGCCTCGATGCTCCGCTCGGTCCACGACGACGCGATCTCCGATGCCCTCGACGAACTCCTCGTCGGCCACCGGGTCGTCGGCGTCATGGGCGGCCACGCGATGGGCCGGGGCACCGACGCGTACGCGGGTGCCGCCCGGCTCGGCCGGTCGCTGGCCCGCGCCGGCCTCACCGTGGCGACGGGCGGCGGCCCCGGTGCCATGGAGGCCGCGAACCTCGGCGCCTACACCGCGCCGCTCGCCGACCCCGTCCTCGACGAGGCGCTCGAACTCCTCGCCAAGGCCCCCTCCTTCACCCCGTCCGTCACCGAGTGGGCGCGGGTGGCGTTCGAGGTGCGCGGCCGGTGGCCCGGCGGCGGCGACTCGGTCGGTGTCCCGACCTGGTTCTACGGCCACGAGCCGCCGAACGCCTTCGCCGGCCACATCGCGAAGTACTTCGCCAACGCCACCCGCGAGGACGGACTGCTCGCCCGCTGCGACGGCGGTGTCGTCTTCCTGCCCGGCGCCGCCGGGACGGTCCAGGAGATCTTCGACAACACCACGCCGAACTACTACGAGTCCCGCGGCCGCCCGACCCTCATGGTCCTGGTGAACCGCGCCCACTGGACCGAGCGCCTGCCCGCGTGGCCGCTGCTGTCGGCCCTGGCGGCGGACCGGCCGATGGCGGCCCGGATCGCCCTCGTCGAAACGGTCGAGGAGGCCCCCGAGGCGCTGCGCCGCCTGGCGAGCGCCCCGTAGAGCCCCCGTAGAGCCGTCGAGCCCGCTACAGCCGGCGCACCGCCTGCGCCTCCGCGCGCTCCACCGAGGCCCGGCCGTGCACATGCACGAGCGCCAGATGGAACAGGGCGGGGGCGACGGGCGCCCAGAGGTGGATGCGGTCGGGTCGCAGCAGGTAGCGGGCCACGTCGGCGGAGCGGAAGGGGACGTACTCGATGGTCTGGTGCTCCCAGCGGTCGGCGACTCCCCTGCTCAGCCGCGCCCGGAGCTGCTCCCCCGTCATGTCGCCGAGCCGGGCGTAGAAGTGGGCGCTCCACTGCCGTTTGTCGACGTCGAGGACGAAGGCGAGCAGGGAGAGCGTGTACTCGTGCGGCTCCAGCGACAGCTCCTCCCGCATGCCGCGGCGAGCCACGGCGTGCAGGTCGGGCGCGTTGCGGCCGGCGGAGTCGATGTGCCGGGAGAGTCCTTCGTTGACGGAGGAGCTCCACACGCCCGGTGCCATCCGGACCCGGTCGCTGCGGCGGCTGACGACGAGCAGGTGGTCGGAGGTGACCACGGCGATGTTGACCCCGAAGCTGCACTGGAGGAACGCCGGCGCGGCCAGCGGGTCCTCGGGGTCGAGGTAGCGGGAGCGGGGCGTGCTGCCGTCGGGGAGCCGGCGGTCCAGCTGCTGGGCGGCGAGGAAGGTGTAGTAGTCGGTGGGCCGCAGCCGCAGATGAACCTCGGACCGCTCGTCGAGGGCGGTCCTGGAGACCTCCAGGCTCTCCACGGCGTACCGCGGCCCGTTCCACACCGGGGCCCGCTCGCCGGTCGCCTCCACCCGGCGCTCCTCGGCCTCGATCTCGTCGCGCCAGGCCGCCATCTCCTCGGGCAGCGCGATCTCCTCGTCCAGGACCTGGACGTGGATCGATTCGGCGGCGATCGGGCGGTCCCCGTCGCCCTCGACGACGAGGGCGGAGGTGTGCAGCGGACCGAGCGAGAAGGTCGACCAGGCCAATGCCTGCCGCTCGCGGAAGGTGATGCTCCGGACCACTCCGGCCGAACGGCGTCTGATCCTGAACCAGACGTCCTGCGTCCACTGCTGGAACAGGGCGGCGAAGACCACCCCCAGGATGGCGCCGACCACTCCGTTTCCCACGTCTATTCCGCTCACGGGCAGCAGCGTAGGCCAGTTGATCAACGCGGATGTCCGGACGAGGCAACTTCGGCGCCCGATCCCACGTCTGGCAGTCGGAACACCGTCGCGTACCCGGAAACGGAGCCCTCTCGTGCTCATTGGACTGCTGACCGCCGTCGCCGCATCGATCTGTTACGGCACGGGCTCGGTGCTTCAGGCCGTCGGCTCCCGCAAGTCCGCGCGCCGTGAGGCGGCGGCGTCCGGACAGGTCACCGGGCGGGGCGGGCCCAGCCTGCAGTCCACCGCGAAGGCGGCGATGACCTGGGAGTTCGTCGTCGGCACGATCCTGGACTTCGTCGGCTTCGGGCTCGGCGCGCTGGCCGCCCGGATGCTTCCGCTCTTCCTCTCCCAGACGGTGATCAGCGCCAACCTCGTCATCACGGCGGTCCTGAGCGTCAAGCTGCTGGGGATACGGCTCACCCGCGCGGAGTGGACCTCGATCGGCGTGGTCTGCTCGGCGCTGGTGCTCCTGGCGAGCGCGGCGGGCCCGGAGGGCAGTGGGCACACCCCGATCGCCACGCACTGGTGGCTGCTCGCGATCTCGCTGCTGCTGATGGTGGGCGGCACCGTCCTCGTACGGTTCCTGGGCGCCCGGGCGGCGATCCTGGCGGGTCTGCTGTCGGGGCTCGGCTTCGGCGCGCTCGGCGTCGGGGTCCGGGTGCTGAACGGCATCGACCCGTTCGACCTGCGCGCGCTGCTCGCGGACCCGGCGCTGTACGCGATCCTGGTGGCCGGGATCGGCGGGATGTATCTGCACACGGTCGCGCTGCAGATCGGCTCGGTGAACGGGGCGACGGCGGCGCTCGTGGTCGGCGAGACCGTGCTGCCGGGCATGATCGGCGTGTGGTGGCTGGGCGACGCGTCCCGTCCGGGGTTCGCCTGGCTCGCGGTGACCGGCTTCGTCCTGGCGGTCGCGGGAGCGGTGGCGGTGGCGTGGTTCGGCGCGCCGGAGGGCGAGACGGTCGCGGAGACACCGGTGACGCCCGAGCCGGAGCCTGAGAAGCCCGAGCCCGTGCCCGTACGCGTCCCGTAGGACGCGCGGCCGGCCCAGGGCCGACGCCGGTGGTCAGCCCCGCTCGTCCGGCAGGACCACGACCTCGGCGGCGTCGAACGTCACTCCCACCTCGTCGCCCTCGTCCGGCGCGTCCCGGAGCGTGCACTCGGCCTCCAGGAGCGGGCCTTCGACGGGCCGGAGGAGGACGGCGACGTGGCTGCCGCGGAACGTACGGGCCTCGACGACGCAGGGCAGCCCGTCCTCGGGGGCGCCCAGGAGCACTCCGGCCGGGCGGACGAGGATCTTCCCCTCGCCCCGCGCCGAGCCCTCGGGGACCGGGATCTTCCCCCAGACGGTGTCGGCGGCGGCGCCGTCGACGGTCGCCGGTACGACGTTGTCGAAGCCGAGGAAGCGCGCGACGAACTCCGACGCCGGCCGCTGCCAGACCTCCAGCGGGGTTCCCGACTGGGCGATCCGGCCGTCCCGCATGACCACCACCCGGTCGGCGAGTGCGAACGCCTCGCCCTGGTCGTGGGTGACGGCCAGCACGGTCGTGCCAAGCCGCCCGAACAGCTGCCGCAGTTCGACCACGAGCCGCTCCCGCAGCCCCCGGTCGAGCTGACCGAGCGGCTCGTCCAGCA
Source organism: Streptomyces sp. NPDC015346 (assembly GCF_043078785.1). NCBI lineage: Bacteria > Bacillati > Actinomycetota > Actinomycetes > Kitasatosporales > Streptomycetaceae > Streptomyces > Streptomyces sp. NPDC015346. The sequence continues at coordinate 96,678 of NZ_JBIBTW010000005.1, forward strand.
TCAGCAGCCGGGGCCTAGGGGCCAGCGCCCGGGCCAGCGCGACCCGCTGCTGTTCGCCGCCGGAGAGGGAGGCCACGGCCCGGCGCCCGGCCCCCGGCAGCCCGACGAGGTCGAGCAGCTCCGCGATCCGCGCACTCTGCTCGGCCCGGCCGACGCCGTGCATCCGCAGCCCGAAGGCGACGTTGCCGCCCACGTCCCGCTGCGGGAAGAGCTGATGGTCCTGGAACATCAGCCCGACCTCCCGCCGGTGCACGGGTACGCCCGCCTGGTCGGCGCCGCCGAGCAGCACCCGGCCGCCGTCCAGGGCCTGCAGCCCGGCGACGGCCCGCAGCAGCGTGGACTTCCCGCTGCCGCTCGGTCCGAGCACACACACGATCTCGTGCTCGGCGACCTCCAGGTCCACCGCGTCCAGGGCGGCGCGCTCACCGAACCGTACGGTCGCGTCCTCGATCGTCAGCATCTACAGCTCCCCCGAGGTCCGGTCGGTGCGGAGCCGTTCGAGGAGCAGCAGGGACACCGCGCACACCACCATCAGAATCGTCGAAAGGGCCATGGCCTGGCCGTAGTTGAGCTCGCCGGGCCGTCCGAGGAGGCGGGCCACGGCGACCGGCAGGGTCGGGTTGTCGGGCCGGGCGATGAAGACGGTCGCGCCGAACTCGCCGAGCGAGACGGCGAAGGCGAACCCGGCCGCGATGAGCAGGGCCCGCCGGACGAGCGGCAGGTCGACCTCCCGCCAGGCCCGCAGCGGCGAGGCACCGAGGACGGCCGCCGCCTCCCGCAGCCGTTCGTCGACGGCCCGCAGCACGGGCAGCATCGTCCGTACGACGAAGGGGACGCCGACCAGCGCCTGGGCGAGGGGCACGAGGATCCAGCTGGCCCGGAGGTCGAGCGGCGGCTCGTCGAGCGTGATGAGGAAACCGAAGCCGACGGTGACGGCGGAGACCCCGAGCGGCAGCATGAGGAGCGCGTCGAAGCCGCGTACCAGCCGCCCGGCCCGCCGGGTGAGGGCCGCGGCGGCCAGTCCGCCGATGGAGAGGGCGAGGGCGGTGGCGACGAGGGCGTACTGGAGCGAGTTGCCGATCGTGTCGGCGAGGGGCACGAGGAAGGTGCCGGAGGGGTCCACGGACCGCAGGGCCCGGTAGTAGGCGAGCCCGTATCCCTCGGAGGTGGCGAAGGAGCGCTCGACGAGGACGCCGAGCGGCAGCAGGATCAGCAGCGCGACGGAGAGCAGGACGGCTCCGAACAGCGTCCACTGGCCCGCTCCCCGGGGGCGGTGCGCGGTCTGTTCGGGCGCGACGAGTTTCAGCGCGCTCTCGCGCCGGCGCACCGTCCGGGCGTGCACGGCGAGGATCAGGCCGACGGCGGTGAACTGCACGAGGGTGAGCACGGCGGCCGTCGTCAGGTCGAAGCGGTCGACCGTCTGCCGGTAGATCTCGGTCTCCAGGGTGGAGTACGCCGGCCCGCCGAGGATCTGGACGACGGCGAAGGAGCCGGCGGTGAAGAGGAAGACCATCAGCGCCGCGGCGGCGACGGCCGGGGCGAGCGCGGGCAGGGTCACGGTCCGCCAGGCGGTCCAGCGGGAGGCGCCGAGGACGCGGGCGGCCTCCTCCTGGCGGGGGTCGAGCTGGGCCCAGAGTCCGCCGACCGTACGGACGACGACGGCGTAGTTGAAGAAGACGTGGGCGAGGAGGATCGCCCAGACGGTGGTGTCGAGGCGGACGCCCCACAGCTCGTCGAGGAGCCCGCCGCGGCCGACGAGCGCGAGGAAGGCGGTGCCGACCATGACGGTCGGCATGACGAACGGGACGGTGACGACCGCGCGCAGCAGTCCCTTGCCGGGGAAGTCGAGGCGCGCGAAGACGTACGCGCCGGGGAGTGCGACCAGCAGCGTCAGCGCGGTCGAGGCGAGCGCCTGCCAGAGCGTGAACCACAGGACGTCGAGGATCTCCGGCCGGGTCAGCGTCTCGCCGAACCGGCCGAACCGCCAGGCGCCGTCGTCCGTCCTCAGCCCGCGCTCGACGATCGAGACGACGGGCCAGGCGAAGAAGACGGCGAAGAACGCGACGGGCACGACCATGAGGCCGAGCCGCGCCGCGCTTCCCCTGACGTCGCGCCCTACTTCAGAACGAGGGACGACCACTGCTGGATCCACTGGTCACGCTTCTCGGCGATCTTCGCGGGTGCCATGGTCTGCGGCTTGTCGACGACGACACCGTGCTTCGTGAAGAGCTCGGGCAGGGTGGCGTCCTTGACGACCGGGTTGACGAACATCTGCAGCGGCATGTCGTCCTGGAACTTCTTGGAGATCAGGAAGTCGATCAGCTTCTTGCCGCCCTCGGGGTTCTTGGCCCCGTTCAGCAGGCCCGCGAACTCGGTCTGCCGGAAGCAGGTGCCGGTGGAGACGCCGGTGGGGGCCTCCTTGGGCTGCGGCTCGGCGTAGAGGACCTCGACCGGCGGGCTGGAGGCGTACGACACGACCAGCGGCCGGTCCCCCTTGGCCTTCTTGCCGCCGGCGGAGCCGGAGAACTCCTGGTTGTAGGCGAGCTCCCAGCTGTCGACGGTCTTCACGCCGTTGGCCTTGAGCTTCTTCCAGTAGTCCACCCAGCCGTCGTCGCCGTACCGGGCGGCGGTGCCGAGGAGGAAGCCGAGGCCCGGGGAGGACCGCTCGGGGTTCTCCACCACGAGCAGGTTCTTGTACTCCGGCTTCGCCAGGTCGTCGAAGGTCTGCGGGGGCGAGAGCTTCTTGTCGGCGAAGTACTTCTTGTCGTAGTTGACGCAGATGTCGCCGGAGTCGACCGGGGTGACCCGGTGCTCCTTGTCGAGCCGCAGCTCGGCGGGGACCCGGTCCAGGCCCTTCGCCTCGTACGGGACGAAGATCCCGTTGTCGAGGGCGCGGGAGAGCAGGGTGTTGTCGACGCCGAAGAAGACGTCGCCCTGCGGGGAGCCCTTGGTGAGGATCTCCTTGTTGACGGCCTCGCCGGCGTCGCCGCTCTTGAGGACCTTGACCGTGAGGCCGGTCTGCGCCGTGAACTCCGCGAGCACCTCCTTGGAGGCGTTGAAGGAGTCGTGGCTGACGAGGGTCACGGTCTTCGGCGCGGGCTCGCCGGACTTACCGGCCGCGTCCCTGATCTCCTCGGTACCGCAGGCGGCGAGGGTGGTGACGCCCAGCGCGGCGGCTACGCCCACGGCGGCCATCTTCTTGGTGCTCACTGAAATTCCTCCTGGGTGTGACCAGGAAGAGACGCGGCCCTGCCCACCCGGGGGTGGGCAGGGCGCAACAGCTCGAGTAGCGACCGAACTTCCTACCCAGAATGACCTGGGCGAGGTTCAGAGGGTCTGCGGTCCTACGGTGACCGCACTCTCAGCGCTGTGGCGCTCCCCTGTCGGAATATGGAGATGTGTTCGAGCTCAGAGTACAAGGTCAGCGTTCGGAGGCCGCCAGCTGTCCACAGGCACCGTCGATCTCCTGACCACGGGTGTCACGGACGGTGACCGGCACGCCGTGGGAGGCGATGGCCTCGACGAAGGCCTTCTCGTCCTCGGGCCGGGAGGCGGTCCACTTCGAGCCCGGGGTCGGGTTCAGCGGGATCAGGTTCACGTGCACGCGCTTGCCCTTGAGCAGCCGCCCGAGGAGGTCGCCGCGCCAGGCCTGGTCGTTGATGTCCCGGATGAGGGCGTACTCGATGGAGATCCGGCGGCCGGACTTCTCCGCGTACTCCCAAGCGGCGTCGAGGACCTCGCGGACCTTCCAGCGCGTGTTGACGGGCACGAGGGTGTCGCGCAGTTCGTCGTCGGGCGCGTGCAGCGAGACGGCGAGACGGCACTTGAAGCCCTCGTCGGCGAAGCGGAGCATCGCGGGCACGAGGCCGACGGTGGAGACGGTGATGCCGCGCTGGGAGAGGCCGAGTCCGTCGGGCTCGGGGTCGGTGAGCCGTCGGATGGCGCCGACCACGCGCTTGTAGTTGGCGAGCGGCTCGCCCATGCCCATGAAGACGATGTTGGACAGCCGCGCCGGCCCACCGGGCACCTCGCCGTCGCGCAGCGCGCGCATGCCGTCGACGATCTGGTGCACGATCTCGGCGGTCGACAGGTTCCGGTCGAGCCCGGCCTGGCCGGTGGCGCAGAACGGGCAGTTCATCCCGCAGCCGGCCTGCGAGGAGATGCACATGGTCACCCGGTCCGGGTAGCGCATGAGCACGGACTCGACGAGCGTGCCGTCGTGCAGCCGCCACAGGGTCTTACGGGTGGTGTCGTCGTCGCACGAGATGTGCCGGACCACGGACATCAGGTCCGGCAGCAGCTCGCTCCGCAGCTTCTCGCGGGAGCCCGCGGGGATGTCGGTCCACTCGGCGGGGTCGTGGGCGTACCGCGCGAAGTAGTGCGTGGACAGCTGCTTGGCGCGGAACGGCTTCTCGCCGATCGCGGCGACGGCCTCCTTGCGCTCGGCGGGCGTGAGGTCGGCGATGTGCCGCGGCGGCTTCTTGGCTCCGCGGGGCGCGACGAAAGTGAGTTCTCCGGGCTTGGGCATGGTGCTACCAGTGTCGCAGACGCGCGCGCGTGGACCGGATCCGAAGAGATCCGGCCGCAGGGAGCCCGGCCGCGGGGAGCCCGGCCGCCGGGAGGCCGGCCGCCGGGAGGCCGGCCGCCGGGAGGCCGGCCGCTTCAGGCTCCGGTGCGAGGCTCCGGCCCGCTGTGAGATTCCAGCCCGGTGCGAGGCTCCAGCTCGGTGCGCGCCCGGTCCGCCGCGCCGCCCGGGCCGAGGAGGCCGGTGGGGGCGAGGTCGGCGTCGTCGAGGCGGGGCAGGACGTGGCGGGCGTGGCGGGCGACCAGGCCGGGCAGCAGCGGGGCGGCCGCGCGCACCGCGCGGAGCCAGGGCGGCAGGTTCACGGCGGGGCGGCGGCGTTCGATGCCTCGGGCCAGGCGCTCGCCGACACCGTCGAGGGAGCGCACCCGGGAGGCGGGCCAGGCCATGTGGTGGCGCAGCTCACGCATGACGGGGTGCTCCTCGGCCGCCCGGATCATGTCGGTGTCGGTCCAGGCGAGGCGGGCCACGCCGACCGTCACGCCCAGGTGCGCGACCTCGGCCCGCAGGGCGTACGCGAACGCCTCGACGCCGGCCTTGGAGGCTCCGTACGCCGTCATCATCGGCGAGGGCGCGATCGCGGCGAGGGACGAGACCTGGAGGTAGTGGCCGCGGGTCGACCGCAGGGCGGGCAGGAAGACGCGTGCCGTGACGGCGCTGCCGAGGAGGTTGACCTCGACGATCCGGCGCCAGGTGGCGGGGTCGGTGCGGTCGAACGGGCCGCCGGCCGCGATCCCGGCGTTGGCGACGACGACGGACGCCGGCCCCAGCCGCCGGCCCACCTCGCGGGCCACGGCCCGCATCCGTTCCTCGTCGGTCACGTCGGCCGGCCAGGGGTGGGCCGTGCCGCCGGCCGCCCGGCAGCGGGCGGCCACCCGGGCGAGTCCGGCCTCCTCGTGTCCCACGAGGGCGACCCGCGCCCCTCGCCGTGCGAGGGCCAGGGCCACCTGCTCCCCCACACCGCGGGCGGCGCCCGTGACGACCGCCGTACGCCCGCGCAGTGGTGAAGCTCCGGTCATGGGTCCACCGTAGGCAGGGGAGGGATGGACCGCGCGGGACGGGGAACCCGCACGCCCGACGACCAGCCGCACGACCGCACGACCTCACGACCGCACGCGGGAGGACCCCATGGCCGTACGACACCAGCTGATCCGCCGCTCCCCCGAGGCCGTCTGGGCCGTCCTCGCGGATCCCTCGCGCTACAGCGACTGGGTGGTGGGCACCAGCGAGTCGAAGCCCCTGGACGGCGACTGGCCTCAGGTCGGGTCCCGGCTGCTCTACACGGTCCGGATCGGCCCGTGGTCGGGCGACGGGGAGACCGTCGTGCGCCGCTGCGTGCCGGGGGCCGAACTGGAGCTGGAGGCGTTCGCCAAGGGCATCGGAAGCGCCCGGGTCGCTCTCGACGTCCGCCCGTGGGGCGAGGAGACCCTGATCATCTGCGACGAGCATCCGCTGCGCGGCCTCGGCGGCCGGTGGCACAACACCCTCTCGGACGCGCTGATCCAGCTCCGCCACCGGGACATGCTCACCCGCCTGGCCAGGACCGTCGAGAACGGCACGGGCGAGGGCCGGCCGGACGAGGACCGCACGGACGAGACGTCGACCCGGGCGGTGTGACCCGTGCCCGACGCCGTGGTGATCGGGGCCGGTCCCAACGGGCTCGTCGCCGCCAATCTCCTCGCGGACGCCGGGTGGAGCGTGGAGGTGCTGGAGGAGCAGCCCGCACCGGGCGGCGCGGTGCGCAGCGACCGGGGCGTCCACCCCGACTACGTCAGTGATCTCTTCAGCGCCTTCTACCCCCTGGCCGCCGCCTCCCCCGTGATCGCCCGCCTGGACCTCGGCCGCCACGGCCTGCGCTGGAGCCACGCCCCCCGCGTCCTGGCGCATCCTCTCCCCGACGGGCGCTGCGCGGTCCTGGCGCGGGACGCGGCGACGACCGCGGCCGGGCTCGACGCGTTCGCGACGGGCGACGGAGACGCCTGGCAGCGGATGTACACCCTGTGGGAGCGGCTCGGCCCCGACATCCTGCGGGCCCTTTTCACCCCGTTCCCGCCCGTCCTGCCGGCGCTGCGCCTCGCCGCCCGGCTGCGGCCCTCGGCCGCGCTGCGGCTGGCGCGGAACCTGTCGCTGCCGGTTCGCCGCCTGGGCGAGGAGGAGTTCCGCGGGGAGGGGGGCCGTCTGCTGCTCGCGGGCAACGCGCTCCACGCCGACCTGGCCCCCGAGGCGGCGGGCAGCGGGGGGTTCGGCTGGCTGATGTCGATGCTCGGCCAGAGCCACGGCTTCCCGGTCCCGGTCGGCGGGGCCGGAGCCCTGACCGACGCCCTGGTGCGCCGCCTGGCCGGGCGCGGCGGAGCGGTGCGGTGCCGGGAGCCGGTCGTGTCGGTCGTCGTACGACAGGGCAGGGCGGTCGCGGTCCGTACGGCGCACGGGGAGGAGGTGCCCGCGCGCCGGGCCGTCCTGGCCGACGTATCGGCACCAGCGCTCTTCGGCCGGCTGGTCGCCCCCGAGCACCTGCCCGACCGGCTGCTGCGCGACATCCGGCGCTTCCAGTGGGACTTCGCCACCTTCAAGGTGGACTGGGCGCTCGACTCCCCCGTGCCGTGGACGGCCGAGGCCGCGGCGACGGCCGGCACCGTCCATCTGGCCGACGGAGTGGACGGTCTCACCCGCTTCGCCGCGCAGATCGCCATGGAGTACGTCCCCGAGGAGCCGTTCGCCCTCTTCGGCCAGATGACCACCTCGGATCCGGTGCGGTCACCCGCCGGGACCGAGTCGGCGTGGGCGTACACCCATGTGCCGCAGAACATCCGCGGCGACGCGGGGCCCGACGGCATCACCGGCCTCTGGGACGCGCGCGAGCGGGAGGCGATGGCGTACCGCGTCGAGGCGCAGGTGGAGCGCTACGCTCCCGGCTTCCGCAAGCGCGTGAGGGGGCGGCGGATCCTGGCCCCGCCGACGCTGGAGTCGATGGACGCGAACCTGCGGCACGGTGCCATCAACGGCGGTACGGCCGCCCTGCACCAGCAGCTGGTCTTCCGCCCCACGCCGGGCAACGGCCGCCCGGAGACCCCGGTCAAGGGCTTGTATCTGGCGTCGGCCTCGGCGCACCCGGGCGGCGGGGTCCACGGCGCGCCGGGCGCCAACGCGGCCCGGGCGGCGCTGCGCGGCCGCCTGTGGGGCCGGACCTGAACCGCCCCCGGGGTTCCCGGGAGACGACGAAGGGCTCGCCGTCCCCGCGGACAGCGAGCCCCACCGTACGAACCGTACGAAAAACCTTCGGTCAGGCCGTACCGACGAAGATCACGAGCAGCAGCCAGACCACCGGCGCCGTCGGCAGCAGCGAGTCCAGCCGGTCCATGATGCCGCCGTGCCCGGGCAGCAGCGTGCCCATGTCCTTGATGCCGAGGTCGCGCTTGATCATCGACTCGCCGAGGTCGCCGAGCGTCGCGCTCGCCGCCACCGCGAACCCGAGGACGAGACCCTGCCACCACGAGCCGTCCTCGATCAGGAACTGCATGCACAGCGCGCCCGCCGCCATCGCGAACGTCACCGCTCCGAGCAGGCCCTCGCGGGTCTTCCCGGGGCTGATCCGCGGCGCCAGCTTGTGCTTGCCGAACCGCCAGCCGATCGCGTACGCCCCGGTGTCGCTGACGACGGTGAGCAGCAGGAACGTGAGCACCCGCTGCGGCCCGTCGTCCGCGGTGAGCATCAGCGCCACGAACGTCGCCAGGAACGGCACGTAGAACGCGGCGAAGACGCCCGCCGTGACGTCCTTCAGATAGCCCTCGGGCGGCTCGGTCATGCGCCACACGAGAACGGCGAGGGCGGTCAGGGCCATCGCGACCCAGGCGCCCTCCGCGCCGCGGACGTATCCGGCCACGACCATGGCCGCGCCGCCGACGGCCAGCGGCACGAGCGGCGCCTTGATGCCCTTGCGCTCCTGGAGGCGGGAGGTGAGCTCCCACAGTCCGACCACGACGGCGACCGCTATGACGCCGACGAACGCGGCCTTCCAGACGAACAGCGACGCGATGATGACGGCGCCGAGCCCGACCCCGACCCCTATGGCCGCGCCCAGGTCACGGCCCGCGCTCTTCTTCTGCGGGGGCTCGGGCGCCTCAGCAGAACGGGACGGGGTGGGCATGGGCTCCTGCGGGTGCTCGTTCGGCGTCTCGTCACGGAACAGGGGACCGCTCTGCGAAGCGGCCCCCCGATCATGATCGTCCTGGTGGTCGCCGGCGGGGACGTCGGGAACGATGGGCATGGGCCGAGTCTGCGCCGCCGTCATCCCATCGTATGCGGGACCCGCCGGGGCAGGCCCCTGGTCGGGCCCCCAGTAGCCGGAACCGGCCGGGGCCCCCCAGGAAGAGTCGTTCATCAGACCTCGAGCAGCTCGGCTTCCTTGTGCTTGAGCAGCTCGTCCACCTGCGCGACGTACTTCGCGGTGGTGTCGTCGAGCTCCTTCTCGCCGCGACGGCCCTCGTCCTCGCCGACCTCGCCGTCCTTGACCAGCTTGTCGATGGTCTCCTTGGCCTTGCGGCGGACGGAGCGGATCGAGATCTTCGAGTCCTCGGCCTTCCCCTTCGCGACCTTGATGTACTCGCGGCGGCGCTCCTCGGTCAGCTCCGGGAACACCACACGGATGATGTTGCCGTCGTTGCTCGGGTTGACGCCGAGGTCCGAGTCGCGGATCGCCTGCTCGATGTTGCGCAGCGCGCTCTTGTCGAAGGGGGTCACCACCGCCATGCGCGGCTCCGGCACCGAGAACGACGCCAGCTGATTGATCGGCGTGATGGCACCGTAGTACTCGGCCACGATCTTGTTGAACATCGCCGGGTGCGCACGGCCGGTGCGGATCGCGGCGAAGTCCTCCTTGGCGACCACGACGGCCTTCTCCATCTTCTCCTCGGCCTCGAGGAGGGTCTCTTCGATCACCACTTGCTCCTGCGTGTCGTCGCGTCTTGTCCTGCACGGTGTACGACCGGCAGGGCTCTGTCCATCCCCTCGCGGGGCGGTACCCGGTTCGAGCCGAGACTCAGGCCCGGGTGCCCTGGTCGCTCACGAGAGTGCCGATCTTCTCACCCTTCACCGCGCGCGCGATATTGCCCTCGGCGAGCAGTTCGAAGACGAGGATCGGAAGGTTGTTGTCCCGGCAGAGCGTGATGGCGGTGGCGTCGGCGACCTTGAGGTCGCGGGAGAGCACCTCGCCGTACTCCAGTGCGTCGAACTTGACCGCGTCGGGGTTGGTCTTCGGGTCGGAGTCGTAGACCCCGTCCACGCCGTTCTTGCCCATGAGCAGGGCCTCGGCGTCGATCTCCAGGGCGCGCTGGGCGGCCGTGGTGTCGGTGGAGAAGTACGGCATGCCCATACCGGCACCGAAGATGACCACACGGCCCTTCTCCAGGTGGCGCACGGCACGCAACGGGATGTACGGCTCCGCGACCTGGCCCATGGTGATGGCGGTCTGGACGCGGGAGTCGATGCCCTCCTTCTCCAGGAAGTCCTGGAGGGCGAGGCAGTTCATCACGGTGCCGAGCATGCCCATGTAGTCGGAGCGCGCCCGGTCCATGCCGCGCACCTGGAGTTCGGCGCCGCGGAAGAAGTTGCCGCCGCCGATCACGACCGCGATCTCGGCGCCGTCGCGGACGACCGCGGCGATCTCTCGGGCGATCTTGTGCACGACGTCGGGGTCGACGCCGAGCGCGCCGCCGCCGGCGAATGCCTCGCCGGACAGCTTCAGCATGAAGCGGCCGGCCTTTTTGCCGTGGATGTCGTCGCCCTGTGCGGCGGTCTGGTTCATGGAGCTCTCCTCGTGCACATACGACGAAGGCCATTGCCGATGGGTCCTTGCGGTTTCCCCTACGGCAATGGCCTCCTCGTCAGATCTGCGGTCGTCCTGCGCCGGGCGCGGACAACTGCTTCAGACCCTACCGGGGTCCGGTGTCCGTCGCGTACGGACTCAGATGCCGACCTTGATGCGCGTGAAGCGCTTCAGGGTGACACCGGCCTCGTCCAGGATCTGCTGGACCGACTTCTTGTTGTCCAGGGCGTACGCCTGGCCGAGGAGCGTGGCGTCCTTGAAGAAGCCGTTGACGCGACCCTCGACGATCTTCGGGATCGCGGCCTCGGGCTTGCCCTCTTCGCGGGTGGTCTGCTCGGCGATACGACGCTCGCTCTCGACGACCTCGGCCGGAACGTCCTCACGGGTGAGGTACTTCGGCGCGAAGGCGGCGATGTGCTGCGCGACACCCTTCGCGACCTCGGCGTTCTCCTTGTCGAACTCGACGAGAACACCGATCTGCGGGGGCAGGTCGGGCATGGTGCGGTGCATGTAGGCCGTGACGTAGCCATCGGAGTACTGCGCGAAGCGGTCGAGGACGATCTTCTCGCCGAGGTTGGCGTTGGCCTCGTCGACGAACGCCTGGACCGTCTTGCCGGGCTCGATCTCGGAGGCGAGCAGCGCCTCCAGGTCGGCCGGGGAGGTGGCGGCGACGTGCTCGGCGAGCTTGTTGGCGACGGCCTGGAACTTCTCACCCTTGGCGACGAAGTCCGTCTCGCACTTCAGCTCGACGAGGACACCGGAGGTGTGGTCGTCGGCGATGAGGGAGACCACGGCGCCGTTCTCGGCGGAGCGGCCCTCGCGCTTGGCGACGCCCTTCTGGCCCTTGATGCGCAGGGCCTCGACGGCCTTGTCGACGTTGCCGTCGGCCTCGTCGAGCGCCTTCTTGCAGTCCATCATGCCGGCGCCGGTGAGCTCACGGAGCTTCTTGACGTCAGCGGCGGTGTAGTTCGCCATGAGTCTGAGTTTCTCTCTCGAAGTCTGAAAGATCTACGGGTGGACGGCGGGGGCTTTGTGGGCCCCCGCCGTCGACGTCCGATCCATCCGAAACAACCGGACCGGGAAGGTCAGGCCGTGGGTCAGGCCTGCTCGGCCTCGGCGGCCGGAGCCTCGGCCTCGGCGGCGGGCGCCTCGGCGGGGGTCTCGGCAGCGGCCTCGGCCGGCTTCTCGGTCTCGGCGGCCTCGACGGTCTCGTCGGCCTTCTTCTCGCCCTCGAGCAGGTCGCGCTCCCACTCGGCGAGCGGCTCGCCCGCGGCCTTCTCGCCCGGCTTCGAGTCGCCGGTCGCGGCGCCGGAACGGGCGATGAGGCCCTCGGCGACGGCGTCGGCGATCACGCGGGTGAGCAGGGTGACGGAGCGGATCGCGTCGTCGTTGCCCGGGATCTTGTAGTCGACCTCGTCGGGGTCGCAGTTGGTGTCGAGGATCGCGACGACCGGGATGTGGAGCTTACGCGCCTCACCGACGGCGATGTGCTCCTTCTTGGTGTCGACGATCCAGACGGCGCTCGGCACCTTCTGCATCTCGCGGATACCACCGAGGGTCTTCTCCAGCTTGGCCTTCTCGCGGGAGAGGACCAGGAGCTCCTTCTTGGTGAGACCCGAGGCGGCGACGTCCTCGAAGTCGATCTGCTCGAGCTCCTTGAGGCGCTGCAGACGCTTGTAGACGGTGGAGAAGTTGGTGAGCATGCCACCGAGCCAACGCTGGTTGACGTACGGCATGCCGACACGCGTCGCCTGCTCGGCGATGGCCTCCTGGGCCTGCTTCTTCGTACCGACGAACATGATGGAGCCGCCGTGCGCGACGGTCTCCTTGACGAACTCGTAGGCGCGGTCGATGTACGACAGCGACTGGAGCAGGTCGATGATGTAGATGCCGTTGCGCTCGGTGAAGATGAAGCGCTTCATCTTCGGGTTCCAGCGACGGGTCTGGTGACCGAAGTGGACGCCGCTCTCCAGCAGCTCCCGCATCGTGACGACGGCCATGGCCGTATCTCCTTGGTGTTCTCGGTTATGTCCTGACGCCCCGACGCGCCGTGCCACGAGGGACCGAAAAGGCGCTGCCACGACCGGTGAGGGTGGTGGCGGGGCGTGCGAAGTCGACCCGGTGACCCGGATCGCCATAGGAAGTGTACGGGACCCGGGGGGCACCGGGTGACGGCGCTGTCCACAACCGCCGGGTTGTCCACAGATCTGGCCCACGCCCCCCACGGCCGGACGGCCTGCGGGAACGTGACGTCCATGCACCTGACGACGAACCTCGCGCCCCTGCTCCTCGCCCTCACCCTGGTGTGGCCCGTGGGCCCACCACCCCCGGAGATCCTCCGCGGCTGGGACCCACCGGCCGGGCCGTACGCCCCGGGCCACCGGGGCATCGACCTCGCGGCCGCCCCGGGCACCACCGTCCACGCGACGACATCCGGCGTGGTCACCTTCGCGGGCCCCGTCGGAGGCCGCGGCGTCCTCACCATCACCCTGCCGGACACCGGCGACCCACCCCTGCGCACCACCTACGAACCGGTGACACCCCTGGTCGCCGTCGGCGACCACGTCACCCGCGGCCGCCCCGTGGCCACCCTCACCGCCCCACGCGACACGAACCCCCACTGCCCGCGGTCCTGCCTCCACTGGGGCCTGCTGCGCGGCGACATCTACCTGAACCCCCTGCACCTCCTCCACCGACCCCCCTCCCGCCTCCTCCCGGTGACGGGCGTCCCGTGACGGGCGTTCCGTGACAAGCCATTGACGAAGGGGGGAGGGGGCGGGGCGGGGGTGGGGGGGGAGGGGGCGGGGGGAGGGGGTCAGCCCCGGACGCCTCTGAGGGCCATGGCGACCGCGGCCTCGGCGATCCGGTCCGGCTCCTCGGCCGCGCCCAGCTCGATACGGCGCACGGCCGCGTCCACGACGCCCTGGAGGAGCATCGCGCCGAGCCGGGGCTCGGCCTGGCCCAGTTCGGCGAGCGCCTCGACGATCATGGCGACGAGGCCGCCGTGCGCGGCGCGGATCTTCTCGCGGGCGCCGTCGTCCAGCTCGCTCGCGGAGATCGCGACGACGGCCCGGTGCCGCCGGTCGCCGACGAGCTCCAGCTGCGTGCGGACGTACGCCTCGACCTTGCCCTCGGCATCGTCGGCGCGGGCCATCGCCGACTCGACCTCCGCCGCCCAGACGGGGAAGTCGACGGCGCACAGCTCCTCGACGACGGCCGCGCGGGAGCGGAAGTACTCGTACACCGAGGAGCGGGCCAGGCCCGTGCGCTCGGCGAGGGCGGGGAAGGTCAGCGCTTCCGTACCGCCTTCGGACAGCAGGGATCGCGCGGCGTCCAGCAGGGCGCCGCGCTGCATCGTCCGGTGCTCGGCCACGGAGGCCGCTCGAATCCTGGGCACGGCTCCACTGTACGACCGGCCTCGCGGCGTCAGCGTCCTACATCGGCCAGCTTGGCCCGCAGCTGCAAGACCGATTTGGTGTGGATCTGGCTGACCCGGCTCTCGGTGACGCCGAGGACGTGGCCGATCTCCGCGAGGGTGAGGCCTTCGTAGTAGTAGAGGGTGACGACGGTCTTCTCCCGTTCGGGGAGCGTGTTGATGGCCCGGGCGAGAAGGCGGCGCAGCTCGCGGTCCTCGGCCACCTCGACCGGGTTGTCCGCGGCGGTGTCCTCCAGGGTGTCCATCAGCGAGAGCCGGTCGCCGCCCTCGCCTCCGACGTGCAGCAGCTCTTCCAGTGCCACCACGTTCGCCAGAGACAACTGGCTGAAAACCGCGTGCAGTTCCTCCAGCGCGATGCCCATCTCGGCGGCGACCTCGCTCTCGGTGGGGGTTCGCCGCAGTTGGGCTTCGAGCGTGGCGTAGGCCCGCTCGACGTTGCGCGCCTTCTGGCGGACGGAGCGGGGGATCCAGTCCAGGGCACGGAGTTCGTCGATCATCGCCCCGCGGATGCGGGTGATGGCGTACGTCTCGAACTTGATCGACCGTTCGACGTCGAACTTCTCGATGGCGTCGATCAGCCCGAAGACGCCGGAGGAGACGAAGTCGGCCTGCTCCACATTGGACGGCAGTCCGACGCTGACCCGGCCGGCGACGTACTTGACGAGCGGCGAGTAGTGAAGGATCAACTGTTCCCGCAGCCGCTCGTCGCCCGTCGCCTTGTACGACCGCCACAGCTCGTCGAGCGATGTCGGTGCGGGCGGTCGCACGGTGCCCCGGGCTGCTGGGGGCACCGCAGCGCGGTCAGACCCGGAGGTGTGCTGGGGCATGCGTTGCCTTGAGCCGTTCTGCTGTGGAGTGAGTCGGGATAGGTGTCCTGTGGGGAATCCTGGTGAGCGTAGCGTGACTGGACAGTCGCGGTGCGCGAACCTCTGCGGATCGCGCCGGTCGGGGCGGGCGCCCTCGGGCACATCTTCGAACCCGGGCCGTGGCGCGTGTCGGCCCCTCGGGTGCGGCCGAGAGAACTCTGTTCATCCGCATCACCTTTTCACCCGAATGCTCCAGGTCAAGTACCGCCTCGCCGCGCGTTCGACCCTTCGGTGGGGGTGTTCGTCAACTGCCATCCGTCGCCCTGCCGTTCGACGAACCCGAGGGAGTGGAGTTCGTACAGTCTGGCCAGGGTGTCGTCGGGGGCGGTTCCGGCGCGCTGTGCGATGACCTGTACGGGGGTGGGGTCGCCGGCGGGCAGGGCTTCGAGGATGTGGGCGGCGGCCGGGTCGAGGAGGTCCCGCGGCAGGACGGGTCCTCGGCGGGGTGGGGCGAGCTGGCCCATGTCGCCGACGAGTTCGACGACTTCGGCGGCGTCGGTGACGAGGGTGGCCTCGCCGCGCAGGAGTTCGTGGACGCCCGCGGAGAGGCCGCTGGTGACGGCGCCGGGTACGCCCATCGTGTGACGGCCGAGGCGCTGGGCGGAGCGGGCGGTGACGAGGGAGCCGCTGCGGTATTCGGCTTCGACGACGACGGTGCCTCGGGTGAGGGCGGCGATGACGCGGTTGCGGAGGATGAAGCGGCTGGGGGTGGGGTGGGTGCCGGGTGGCAGTTCTCCGACGACGAGGCCCTGTGCGGCGATGCGTCCGATGAGCTGGGTGTGGCCGCGGGGGTAGGGGGTGTCGACTCCGCAGGCGAGGACGGCGACCGTGGCGCCCTGGGCGGCGAGTGCGCCTCGGTGGGCGGCGCCGTCGATGCCGAAGGCGGCGCCGGAGACGACGACCCAGCCGCGTTCGGCGAGTCCGGAGGCGAGGGTGGTGGCCATGTGGGCGCCGTAGGGGGTGCAGGCGCGGGCGCCGACGACGGCGACGGAGCGCAGGGCCCAGGTGCGGAGGTCGGCGGGGCCGCGGATCCAGAGCCCGATGGGGCGGGCGTCGCCGAGGTCGTCGAGCTGCCCGGGCCATTCGGTGTCGCCGGGGACGATGAGCCGGCCGCCGAGTCGGTCGACGGCGTCGAGGTCGCGCCGGGGGTCGGCGTCCGCGGCCCGTCGCCGCCATCCGTCGACCCGTTTCCGGCCGGTGCCGGGGAACGGCTCGGTGTCTGAGGGGCCGGGGTCCAGGGTCAGGTCCAGTTCCAGGGCCGGGCCGGGGTCCGGGTCGCGGAGGCGCTGGAGGAAGCCGACGGCGCCGTACCGGCGCAGCCAGCGGCCGGCGTGTTCGTCGCCGGGTTCGACGACGCGGGTGAGGGCGGCGCGGGCGAGGCGTTCCTCGGGCGAGGTCATGTCCCCTCCCCCGTTCCCACGGGTACGCCGCGGGTGATGCCGGTGCGCAGTTCGAGGGCGAGGTCGACGTCGTGGGCGTCGGGCCGGTCGTGTCCTGCGAGGTCCGCGACGGTCCAGGCGACGCGCAGGACGCGGTCGAGGCCGCGTGCGGTGAGCAGGCCTCGTTCGATGTCGCGTTCGGCGGCGGCGAGGGCTCCGGGTCCGACGGTGTAGCGCGTGCGCAGTTCGTGTCCGGGGACTTCGCTGTTGACGGTCCAGGGTGTGCCGGTGAGGCGGGCCGCGGTGCGGGCTCGTGCTTCGCGGACTCGGTCGGCGACGGTGGCGGTGGATTCGCCTCGGCCGCCCTGGCCGAGGAGGTCGGAGCGGGTGACGGGTTCGGCTTGGACGCGCAGGTCGATGCGGTCGAGGAGGGGGCCGGAGAGGCGTGCCTGGTAGCGGCGGATGAGGGAGGCGGGGCATTCGCAGCCGGCGCCGTGGAGGGTGTGTCGTCCGCAGGGGCAGGGGTTGGCGGCGAGGGCGAGCAGGAAGCGGGCGGGGAGGCGGACGACTCCCGCGGCGCGGGCGACGACGACGTGTCCTGATTCGAGGGGTTGACGCAGGGCGTCCAGGGCTTTGCCGGCGAATTCGGGGGCTTCGTCGAGGAAGAGGACGCCTCGGTGGGCGAGGGAGACGGCGCCGGGGCGTGGGAGTCCGTTTCCGCCGCCGATGAGGGACTGCATGGTGGCGGAGTGGTGGGGTGCGCAGTAGGGGGCGCGGCGGACGAGGGGTTCGCCGGGCGGGAGGATGCCGGCGACGGAGTGGACGGCGGTGACTTCGAGGGACTCCTGGCGGGTGAGTGGGGGCAGGATGCCGGGGAGTCGTTCGGCGAGCATGGTCTTTCCGGCTCCGGGTGGTCCGGAGAGGAGGAGGTGGTGGCTGCCGGCGGCGGCGACTTCCAGGGCTCGGCGGGCGCCGTGCTGTCCGGCGACGTCGGCGAGGTCGGGTCCGTCGAGGGGGTCGGCGGAGAGTCCGGTGCCGACACCGGCTCCGGGGACGAGGAGTCCGGCGAGCATGGCGTCGGGGCGGCCTTCTTCGGCGGGTTCCTCCTCGGGGACGGGTTCATCGGTGAGGACGGCGATGAGCTGGCGCAGGCTGCGGACGCCGAGGACGGAGATTCCGGGGACGAGGGCGGCCTCACCCGCTGTGCGTTCGGGGACGACGACCTGTTGGTAGCCGGCTTCGGCGGCGGCGAGGACGGCGGGCAGGACGCCGCGGACGGGGCGTACGCGGCCGTCGAGTCCGAGTTCTCCGATGAGGACGAGGTCGGCGATGACGCGGGGGTCGATCCGTTCGGCGGCGCCGAGGACCGCCGCCGCTACCGCGAGGTCGAAACCGGAGCCGCCTTTGGGGACGGAGGCGGGGCTGAGTCCGACGGTGAGTTTCTTCTGGGGCCATTCGGCGTCGGAGTTGACGATGGCGGCCCTGACGCGGTCGCGGCTCTCGGTGAGGCTCTTGTCGGGGAGGCCGACGAGGGTGAAGGCGGCGACTCCGGCTTCGAGGTCGGCCTGGACTTCGACGACGACTCCCTCGACGCCGACGAGGGCGACGGAGCAGGTGCGGGCGAATCCCATCAGGCCACCCCCTGGGCGTGGGTGACCACGGGTGCGCCGCGGCGGGGCAGGACGATTCCGATGAGGTCGATGCGGACGCCGCTACGGGGTGGTGGTCCGCCGTGGCGGTCGAGCCAGCAGGCCGCGAGCCGTTTGAGCCGGTCGGCCTTGGTGGCGGTGACGGCGGCCATGGGGTGTTGGAAGGCGCCTTCGCGGCGGGTCTTCACTTCGCAGATGACGAGGGTGTCGCCGTCGCGGGCGACGATGTCGATCTCTCCGACGCGTCCGCAGCGCCAGTTCCGCGCGAGGACGGTCATCCCGGCGTCGGCGAGGCGGCGGACGGCCAGGCCTTCTCCGTACGCGCCGAGGGCGTTCCTGGCGAGGGTGGGCTGCCGTGCCGCGTTCTTCCGCCGTGCGTTCGGCTGAAGTGCGTCCGTCGCGGACGCCTTCGCCCCGGTCGGTCCTGTAGGTCCTGTCGGCCTGGTCGGCTCGTTCGCCCCGGCCGGCCCGCCCGGCCCGTTCGTGCCGGTCGCGTCTGTCTCGCGCTTGTTCGTCGTGGTCATCGGTACCACCTCCGGCACCGACTGTGACGTCTCGCGACGCTCCGCGCTGAGCGCTGTGGACGGAGGAGCGGCTGTGGAAAACGAGCTCACCCGTCCGGGTGGTTTCAGCTGCCGGGAAGCTCCAGGTCGCTCTTGTTGAGCTCCTCGATGTTCACGTCCTTGAAGGTGAGCACCCGTACCTGTTTGACGAACCTCGCCGGCCGGTACATGTCCCAGACCCAGGCGTCGGCCATGGAGACCTCGAAGAAGACCTCACCCTGGACCGAGTGCACCTGCATCTCGTAGTCGTTCGTGAGGTAGAAGCGCCGCTCGGTCTCGATCACGTATTTGAACAGCCCGACGACATCGCGGTACTCCCGGTAGAGCTTCAGCTCCATCTCGGTCTCGTACTTCTCGAGGTCCTCGGCGCTCATGGCATGTTCCCCTTCAGCCGTGCGTCCCACCATTGTGCGCCAGTGCTCGCACCCCTAGGCGATTTCCGGGGCGAGAACCACCGGTGCACTCGGAGGTCCCTCGTCGAGCAGCCTGTGCAGCAGTTCGGCGAGTCTGGTCGGGTACACCGTCTCACGCGCCGCCGACAGTTCGGCGGAGGTCCACCACCTCAGGCCCGCGACGCTGCGTGCCTCCAGCTCGGTGAGGCCGGCGGGGGCGGTCGCGGTCTGGGTGGTTCGTGCCAGGTAGTACCACTCGTCCTGGTCCCAGCGTCGTCCGTCGAAGGGAAAGGAGCAGATGCGCCGCCAGAGGACCGGTCCCAGTTCGACGTCGGTGATCCCGGTCTCCTCCGCGAGTTCGCGCAGCGCGGCCTGCTCGCGGGTCTCGTCGCCCTCCAGGCCGCCGCCGGGGGTGAACCACCAGGTCTGCTCCGGGTCGTCCGGTTCGTATCCGTGCAGGAGGAGGATGCGGTCGTCGGGGTCGAGGAGGACGACCCGGGCCACGCGCCGCAGCACGACCCCGCGCTCGGCCACGTCCTCCGTCCCCCGCTCCATCCCCGGCGTCGCCGTCCCCCGCTCCGTCTCCTGCTCGGTCACGCGTTCACCGACTTCCTGTCGGACGTGCCGGAGGACCCGCTCCGTCCGCTCACCAGCCGCGCCACGGGCCCGTACGCCGCTCCCGCCAGGATCAGTACACACCCGGCCACGATCGCGTAGAAGAGTTGCTCCACGGGCCCCGGGCGCGAGGTGCCGCCCGGCAGTGCCGCGAAGCCCGCCGGGCGCTCCACGACGCGGTTGTCGGGCCAGGCGACGGCGTCGACCCTGGCGGTGACCGCGGAGCGCGGTACGGAGCCCTGGCCGGCCTCCTGGAGGTGGACGCGGGAGTCCAGGGAGTTGTGGCGTTCGTCGCCGAGGAGGAAGAGGTTCCCTTCCGGCACGGTGGCGGAGAACTTCTGTCCGGAGGCGGGGGCGCCGGGCCGCAGATACGGTTCCTCGACGGGTGTGCCGTTGACGGTGAGCCGCCGCTGCGCGTCGCAGCAGGCGACCGTGTCGCCGCCGACGCCGACGACACGCTTGACCGTGGGTACGCCGCCCCACAGGGGGTCCTTGAAGACGACGATGTCGCCGCGGCGCACCTCGTCGCCGTCGATCCGCTGCGCGAGGACCTTGGATCCGACGTCGAGGGTCGGGGTCATCGAGTCGGTGGGCACGCTGTACGGCTGGTAGAGCACGGCTCCCCAGGCGAACCCGCCGAGGAAGAGCACACAGCCGACGGCCACGACCAGCCCCGACAGCACGCTGCCGAGGCGGCCGCGGCCGCCTTCCGTTCGTATGGTTCCGCTCATCCCAGCGCTCCCCACCTCAAAGGTCGGTTCGACGATCTGGGACGGCACCCTACCCGCGCGTTGCTACCGGGCGGTATGCCGAGACGTCCGCCTCTTCCTGCGCCACAGGACGAGCGGCAGCGCGCCGGCCAGTCCGGCCGCGCCCGGGGCCACGGTCAGCGCCTGGCTGAGCCCCGGCTGGTCGAAGACGTCGGGGACGGGGAGGGTCGCCCAGCGGGTCACCGGCCAGGCCACCACGATCGCGCGTCCGACGACCTTCTCGTTGGAGACGGTGCCGCCTCCGGAGAGGTTCTGGTGGTAGCGGGAGTCGAGGGAGTTCTGCCGGTTGTCGCCCATCACCCAGATGCTGCCCTCGGGGACGTTGATCGGCCCGAAGGGCTTGTCGCCGCAGGGCGTGGAGCCGGGGTAGATGTACGCGGTCTCGTCGAGCGGCTTGCCGTTGAGCACGACCTTGCCGCCCTCCTTGCAGGAGACCGTGTCGCCGCCGACGGCGATGACCCGCTTGATCAGGTCCTTGTCCTCGGCGGACGGCATCAGGCCGATGAAGCTCAGGAACTCCTGCACCACGTTCGGGTCGGGGATCGGCTCGCCCTCCAGCCAGCCGCCCGGGTCGTGGAAGACGACGACCTCGCCGCGCTCGGGCTCGGAGCCGAACCACGGGGTCAGCTTGTCCACCAGAACCCGGTCGCCTCGCTGCAGCGTGTTCATCATCGAGTCCGAGGGGATCGAGAACGCCTGCACCAGGAAGGTCTTGATCAGCAGCGCGAGCAGCAGCGCGATACCGATCAGGAGCGGCAGTTCCTTCCAGAAGGAACGGGGCTTCTTCGCGCCCTGGTCACTCTGTCCGGTCTCGCCCTCGGCGTCCGCGGGGTCGGCGTCGTGCCGGCCGGCGGAGTCATCCCTCATGGCCACCGACGACTCGGCGAGCTGTTCGGGCCTCTCCTCGGGCTCGTCGTGTCCGGATCGTGCGCCGACGGCCACATCCCCCACATCCACTCCTCAGTCCGTGCATATGCCTGCCCCAGCACAGGGACAGGCCCATCACTCCCATAACGAGCGGGAGTTCCGCAGGGGTCGGGAGCCAGGGCAATCCGTTCATATTCCGCGAGGACACACTATGCGACGCGCCGAGCGCCGAAGCCGGAGCCGAAGGCCCGTCCGGTACGGCGGCGTACGTCTGGCGCTCCTCCAGGCGGCGCCAGTGGCTCACGGGCCAGGCGATGAGGACGGCGCGGCCCACGACCTCCTCCTCGGAGACCGTGCCCCGGTCCTTCTCGTCGAGGTGGAAGCGCGAGTCCGCCGAGTCGGAGCGATGGTCGCCCATCACGAAGATCCGGCCCGGTGGCACCTTCACCTCGAACTTGATCTTCGAGGGTTCGTTCCCCGGGTGCAGATACGGTTCGTCCAGCGGCACGCCGTTGACGGTGATCCGGCCGTCCTTGCCGCAGCAGACCACCGTGTCGCCGCCGACCGCGACGACCCGCTTGATCAGGTCCTGCTCGTCGGCCGAGGGCAGCAGGCCGATGAAGGTCAGGGCCTGCTTGACCTGCTTGACGCCGATCGGGTCGTCGGCGGGGGGCGCGGTGTCCTCCTGGAGCCAGTTCCCGGGGTCCTTGAAGACGACGACGTCGCCGCGCTGCGGCTTGGAGCCGAACCAGGGCGTCAGCTTGTCGACCAGGACCCGGTCGTCGATCCGGATCGTCTGCTCCATCGAGCCGGACGGGATGACGAACGCCTGGACGAGGAAGGTCTTCAGGACGAGGGCTATCAGCACGGCGACGGTGATGAGGAGGGGGATCTCCTTGACGGCCGAGCGCTGCCGGCGGCGCTTGACCTTACGGGCCAGCCTGCGCCGTTCCGCCCGGCCGGGCAGCGGTCGGGCCCCGTCCGTGGGCCGGGTGCCGGTGGGGAGCCGTGTGTCGCCGCCGCGGTGTCCGGCCGGTCTGCCGCGGTTACCCATGGCCACCCGCCGCGGGCGCGGGTACGGCGTCGAAGGCGCCGGTCGGCGGCACGGCGGACCAGCGGCCGAAGGGCCAGGCGATCCAGTCGGCGCGTCCGACGACCTGCTCGACGGGCACCATTCCGCCGCCCGGCTGCCCCAGGTGGTCCCGGGAGTCGCTGGACTGGCTGCGGTGGTCGCCCATGACCCACAGGGTGCCCTGCGGTACGACGATGTCGAAGGGCACCTTCGAGGGCGCGTCGCCGAGCAGGACGTACCGCTCCTCGACGGGGACGCCGTTGACGGTGAGCCGGCCGTCCTTGTCGCAGCAGACGACCCGGTCGCCGCCGACGCCCACCACGCGCTTCACGAAGTCGGTCTCGGCGGGCTCGGCGAGGCCGAGGGCCGCGGCGGCGCCGTGCAGGAGGCCGGTGACCGGGTTCTGCTCGGGGGCTTCCTGGAGGAAGGAGCCGGTGCCGTCGAAGACGACGACGTCGCCGCGGCGCGGCGCGTCGCCGAAACGGTACGCCAGCTTGTTCACCAGGATCCGGTCGGCGACCTGGAGCGTCGGCTCCATCGAGCCGCTGGGGATCAGGAAGGGCTGGATCACGAAGTGGCTGAGGAGCAGCAGGAAGGCCACGCAGGCGCCGCCGACGAATCCGGTCCGGCGCCAGGACCACCCGCCGACGCCGTCACGCCGCTCCTCGGGCTCGGCCTGCGACACCGTCTGCGGCTCCGTCTCCGGCCCGCCCTCAGGCTCCGTCTCCGGCCCGCCCTCAGGCTCGCTCCGCGGCCCGTCCTCGGGCTTCGTCAGCGGCCCGTCCTCGGGCTTCGTCAGCGGCCCGTCCTCGGGCTCCGGGCGCGGGAGCGCGTCCGTCCGAGGCCCCGTGTCGGGGCCGGAAACGCGCGCGGAGCGCGACCGCTCCTCCGTCGTGGAGGAGCGGTCGCGCTCCGTGTGCTGTGCTTCGGTGTCCATCGGGGGCTGAGCCTATCCGGCCGCCCTGTGACTCATGGAGTGGAAGCCCCGCGCGAACGGTGAGCCGGAGCTCAGTTGTCGCGCTTCTCCTTGATCTTGGCAGCCTTGCCGCGCAGCTCACGCAGGTAGTAGAGCTTGGCGCGACGGACGTCACCGCGGCTGACGAGCTCGATCTTCTCGAAGATCGGGCTGTTCACCGGGAAGGTGCGCTCGACGCCGACGGAGAACGAGACCTTGCGGACCGTGAAGGTCTCGCTGACGCCCGAGCCCTGGCGGCGGATGACGACGCCCTTGAACTGCTGGATACGGGAGCGGTTGCCCTCGATGACGCGCACGTGGACGTTCACGGTGTCGCCGGGGCGGAAGGCGGGGAGGTCGGTGCGGAGCGAAGCCGCGGTGACCGTGTCGAGCAGGGAGGCCATGATGGTCTCTTTCCTCGCTGATGCCACAGGTCATCAGCGGAACGTTCGAAGAGGAGATGGAGCGCCGTCCGCACCGGGCGCGCGTCGTCCCCCTGCGGCAGGGGCGCACGCCGTACAGACGACAGCGGCCTATTCTTCCACGGCGTCCGGCCTGCGCCAAAATCGGCCGCCGGGCTCCGGGGCCCATCCCAGGATGGAGAGGGTCTCCCGGTCCTTCTTGTCGAAGACGGCGGGGTCGCAGCGTTCGATCAGGTCCGGCCGGTTCTCCGCCGTACGGCGCAGGGCCTCGTCGCGCCGCCAGCGGGCGATCTTGCCGTGGTGCCCGCTGAGCAGTACGTCGGGGATGGCGCGGCCACGCCACTCCGGGGGCTTGGTGTAGACGGGCCCCTCCAGGAGGTTGGCCATGGCGCCCGGGGCGAAGGAGTCGTCGCGATGGGACTCGGCGTTGCCCAGGACGCCGGGCAGCAGCCGGGCCACCGCCTCGGTGATCACGAGTACCGCGGCCTCGCCGCCGGCCAGGACGTAGTCGCCGATGGAGACTTCGTACACCGGCATCCGGGTGGCGTACTCGTCCATGACCCGGCGGTCGATGCCCTCGTAGCGGGCGGGGGTGAAGATCAGCCAGGGCCGCTCGGAGAGTTCGACGGCCAGTTCCTGGGTGAAGGGGCGTCCGCTGGGCGTGGGGACGACGAGGACGGGGCCGTGCGCGCCCGCCTCGAAGCCGTCGGCGAGGGTCTGGTCGAGGGCGTCTCCCCAGGGATCCGTCTTCATGACCATGCCCGGACCGCCGCCGTAGGGCGTGTCGTCGACCGTGTTGTGCCGGTCGTACGTCCACTCCCGCAGGTCGTGGACGTGGACGTCGAGCTGCCCACGCGCGCGTGCCTTGCCCACCAGGGAGACGTTCAGCGGTTCCAGGTACTCGGGGAAGATGGTGACGACGTCGAGTCTCATGCGTCGTCACCCGGTTCGGCTTCACCCGGTTCAGCGTCCGGTTCCGCGTCCCGCGCGGAGACGATCTCGGCGCGGTCGTCGATGAGCCCGGGCGGCGGGTCGATGACGGCCCGCTGCAGCTCCAGGTCGATGTCGGTGACGATCTCCTCGACGAACGGGATCATCAGCTCGGTGCCGTCGGGCCGCTCGACGATGAAGAGGTCCTGCGAGGGCAGGTGGGAGATCTCGGTGATGCGGCCGACCTCGGTGCCGTCGGTGAGCACGACGTCGAGGTCCATGAGCTGGTGGTCGTAGTACTCGTCCTCCGCCTCCGGCATCTCGTCGGGGTCGACGTCGGCGATCAGGAGGGTGTTGCGCAGGGCCTCCGCGGCGTTGCGGTCCCGTACGCCCTCGAAGCGGAGCAGCAGCCTGCCGCTGTGCACGCGTCCGGTCTCGATGGTCAGGGGGCCGATGGAGGCCGGGTCGGTGGTCAGGACGGCTCCGGGCGCGAGCCTCAGCTCGGGCTCGTCCGTACGCACCTCGACGGTGACTTCGCCCTTGATGCCGTGGGCGCGGCCGATCCGCGCGACTACCAGCTGCACGACTTACACACTCTCCTGTCGGACGACGACGGGCCGGGGCGGGCGCTATGCCCTCCCCGGCCCGTTGCCGGCGCATCTAAGGTGAAACAGTCAACTTCTTCAGCGGACCTGGTCCACGTCGACGAGGTCGACGCGGATGCCACGGCCGCCGATGGCGCCCACGACGGTACGCAGCGCACGCGCGGTGCGGCCGTTGCGGCCGATCACCTTGCCGAGGTCGTCGGGGTGGACCCGGACCTCCAGCACGCGGCCACGGCGCAGGTTGCGCGAGGCGACCTGCACGTCGTCGGGGTTGTCGACGATGCCCTTCACGAGGTGCTCGAGAGCCTCCTCGAGCATGCTCAGGCCTCGGTCGACTCGGTGGACGCGGCCTCGGCCTCGTCCGCCTTCTTGTCGGCCTTCTTCGCCTTCGGGGTGATGGCCTCACCCTTGGCGTCGTCGCCCTCGAGCGTCTTGGCGAACGCGTCGAACGAGGCGCGCTTGTCTTCCTTGGTCTCCGGCTGCAGCAGCGGCGCGGGGGCCGGCAGGCCCTTGTGCTTCTGCCAGTCGCCGGTGAGCTTCAGGATGGCGAGGACCGGCTCGGTCGGCTGGGCGCCGACGGAAAGCCAGTACTGCGCACGCTCCGAGTCGACCTCGATCTTCGACGGGTTGTACGTCGGGTGGTACAGACCGATCTCCTCGATCGCACGACCGTCCCGGCGGGTGCGGGAGTCGGCGACGACGATGCGGTAGTGCGGCTGGCGAATCTTGCCGAGGCGCTTGAGCTTGATCTTGACTGCCACTGGAGTGGTGTCTCCTGGTCTTGACGTGGTTGGGCACATGAGATGCCACGTGGGGTTGCGGTACTCGGGTGCCCGATGGACGCGTCAGCCGGAGGAGAGAGGGGTCCTGTGCGGCTGTCGAGTACAGCTAGCCATTGTGCCACACGCCTGTGGCGCCCCGGACCTGGCGGGGTCCGGGGCGGTCAGCTCGCCGCGCCCACCGTCTCCGGGATACGGAAGGGCTTGCCGCAGCCGCCGCAGACGATGGGGGCCTGGGCGAGGACCGAGGGGACGACGCGGACGTTTCGGCCGCAGTCGCAGACGGCCTTCACGCGCACGCCGCCGCCCGAGGAGCCGTGGCGGGCGGCCGGTCCCCGGAAGGAGCGCTTGGTGTCCGCGGCGGTCGCGACGGTGTGCGCCTTGAGGGCGCGCTGGAGCCGCTCGATCGTGGGGCGGTAGCGCCGCTTCGCCTCGGGGTTGAGGGTGACCAGGGAGAAGCCGCTGCTGGCGTGCGGCTCCTCGGGGTGGTCGAGCCCCATCTCCTCGGCGATCGCGAGGAATCTGCGGTTGTGGTAGCGGCCGGCGCGCGAGGTGTCCCGGACGCCTCGGGCGGCTGCGATGCCGTGGACTGCCTCGTGGAGCAGTCGCTCGAAGGAGAGCTCGGCGCCGCAGGCGGACGAGGACTCTCCGATCAGGGATTCGGGCGCGGCGAGATCCGGCAGTTCGGGGTGGTGCCGCTGAATGTCGGCCCACGCCTGTGCCAGCTCTGCGGCGAGAACAGGTGGTGTCGTGCTCACGTCGCGTACAACGAGCCGGGACGCCCCCGGGTTCCATTACGGGGCATCCCAAATATTTTGCACGTACCCGTCAGTTGCCGTTGATGCGTCCTGACGAGGGCCAGTGCGCCGATGTGCGGAGAAGGCTCGCAGCTCACGGCAAGGTGGTGCGTAGCGGCGCATACGCGCCGGCGCGTAGAGCGGTCGTACGCCCCGAAGCGTCGCCGGAGGGCCGCCGCAGGGACAGTACCGGGTCCGGGCGCAAGGCGGCGCACCGGGGCTTCCCTCACCTGTGGCCCGACCCGTGGCCCGACTGTGGCCCGAACCGGTAAGTGGTCCGGTGCCAGCACTGGACGCGGGCACGGATGCGCAGTTCCCTGACATACAGGGGGATGCGGGCGCACAGACACGGGGGCCGTCGACCAGGCACTGATTGGGGCGCATTCCATGACATCTACGCTCGTCCGGCACGACCCCGCACGGCTCGTCCGGCGTGATGCCGCGCGCGACTGGGCCGAGATCCAGGAGCGGATGCTCGTGCCGCTCTACGAGGCGGTGTACGACCGTCTCGACGTGGGGCCCGGCTCCCGGGTCCTCGGGCTCGGCTGCGGGTCGGGCCTGGCGCTGCTGATGGCGGCCTCGCGAGGAGCGCGGGTCGCCGGGGTGGACAGGGACCACGCGCGCGTGGAGCTGGCCAGGGAGCGGCTGCCGGAGGGCGGGGGGCACACGGTGGTGGAGGGCGGTCCCGCGGAGGCCGGGGGCGGGCTCGGCGGTGGCCCCGCGGGCGTCCGGTACGACGTGGTGACGGCGTTCCACACGGCGGCGGGCCTTGGGGCGGAACTGGCGGCGGTCACTCCGCTGGCCGAATCGGGCGCGGCGATCGTGCTCGCGGGCTGGGGTCCGCCGGAGCGGTGCGCCACGGGGTCGGTCCTGCGGGTCGCGGCCCGGCTGACGGGGTGGCGGCCCGCGCCCCGGGACGAGCTGGAGGACGTGGTGGCGGGGGCGGGTCTGCGGCCGGACGGATCGGGCCGGGTTTCGTGCCCGTTCGGATACGCGGATCAGGACAGCGCGGTGCGGGGGCTGCTCTCGACGGGTGACTTCGACGCGGCGATCCGGGCGACGGAGGCGTCGCAGGTGGAGAAGGAGATCCTGGAGGCCCTGGATCCGTACGTCCGCGGGGACGGGACGGTGTGGATGCCGAACGTCTTCCGGTACCTGATCGCCCGGGTGCCGTGACCGGCGCGCGGTGAACGCCGCGCCGTAGACAGAGGGCCCGGGCGGTTTCACACCGCTCCGGGCCCCTCCATGGAACCTGCTCAGCCCATGAACTTCTTGAACTCGTCCGGCAGTTCGAAGTCCTGCGGAGCCTGACCCGCCGCCGGAAGCCCGAACGCGCCGCCCGCCTGGGCCTGCTCGCGCCGCGCCGCGGCCGCCTGCTCCTCGGCCTTGCGCTTCATCGGGTTGCCGCTCTTGCGCTTGCCCTTGGCCTGCTTGATCTGCTTCTTCTGCCGGCCGGGGCCGCCGCCCATGCCCGGCATGCCGCCGCCCTGGGCCATGCGGGACATCATCTTGCGGGCCTCGAAGAACCGCTCGACCAGGCCCTTGACCGCGCTGACCTCGACGCCGGAGCCCTTGGCGATACGGGCGCGGCGCGAGCCGTTGATGATGGTCGGGTCCTGGCGCTCGCCGGGGGTCATCGACTTGATGATCGCGGCCGTGCGGTCGACGTCCCGCTCGTCGATGTTGTTGATCTGCTCCTTCATCTGCGCCATGCCGGGGAGCATGCCGAGGAGCTTGGAGATGGAGCCCATCTTGCGGAC
Organism: Streptomyces sp. NPDC015346; assembly: GCF_043078785.1. NCBI lineage: Bacteria > Bacillati > Actinomycetota > Actinomycetes > Kitasatosporales > Streptomycetaceae > Streptomyces > Streptomyces sp. NPDC015346. The sequence goes on from NZ_JBIBTW010000005.1 coordinate 124,938, forward strand.
CTGCTCCATCTGGGCGAGGAAGTCGTCGAGCGTGAACTCCTGGCCCTTCTTGGACGCCAGCTTGGAGGCCATCTTGGCGGCCTCTTCCTGGCTGAAGGTCTGCTCGGCCTTCTCGATGAGCGAGAGCATGTCGCCCATGCCGAGGATGCGGGACGCCATGCGGTCCGGGTGGAACGCGTCGAAGTCGTCCAGCTTCTCGCCGTTGGAGGCGAACATGATCTGGCGTCCGGTGACGTGCGCGATGGAGAGCGCGGCACCACCGCGGGCGTCGCCGTCGAGCTTGGAGAGCACGACGCCGTCGAAGCCGACGCCGTCGCGGAAGGCCTCGGCGGTGTTGACCGCGTCCTGACCGATCATGGCGTCGACGACGAAGAGGACCTCGTCGGGGCTGACGGCGTCGCGGATGTCCGCGGCCTGCCGCATCAGCTCCTGGTCGATGCCGAGGCGGCCGGCGGTGTCGACGATGACGACGTCGTACTGCTTGGTCCGCGCGTACTCGATGGAGTCCTTGGCGACCTGGACCGGGTCGCCGACGCCGTTGCCCGGCTGCGGGCCGTAGAAGGCCACGCCGGCGCGCTCGGCGACGACGCCGAGCTGGGTGACGGCGTTGGGGCGCTGGAGGTCGCAGGCGACGAGCAGCGGGGAGTGACCCTGGCCCTTGAGCCAGAGACCGAGCTTTCCGGCCAGGGTGGTCTTACCGGCGCCCTGCAGACCCGCGAGCATGATCACGGTCGGGGCGGTCTTGGCGAACCGGAGGCGCCGGGTCTCGCCGCCGAGGATGCCGATGAGCTCCTCGTTGACGATCTTGATGACCTGCTGGGCGGGGTTCAGCGCCTGGGAGACCTCGGCGCCGGTGGCCCGCTCCTTGACCTGCTTGATGAACGCCCGGACGACGGGGAGGGCGACGTCCGCCTCGAGGAGGGCGATACGGATCTCGCGCGCGGTGGCGTCGATGTCCGCCTCGGACAGGCGGCCCTTGCCCCGGAGGTTCTTGAATGTCGCTGCAAGGCGGTCGGAGAGGGTATCGAACACGGTGGTCGCGGATCCTCGGTGTCGGGGGCGGGCGGACGAATTGCCCTCCAGGGTATCTGGCCGCTCGAAGTGCGTGTCCCCGCCCGCCGGAACGCGCCGGAACCGGCGGGCGGGTCACGGGCGGGTTCGACTCACCGCAGCGCCTTCTCCAGGGCCTGTGCCAGGTCCGCGGCCTCCTCGTCGGCGAGCAGGGAGCCGTCCGGGCGGGTCACGTAGAGGGTGTCCACGGCGTTGGCGCCCAGGGTGGAGACATGGGCGCTTCTGACCCGGACCTCGGCGCCCTCCAGGGCGCGGCCGATGCGGTGCAGGAGGCCGGGGGCGTCCTGGGCGCGGACCTCGATGACGGTGGCGAGGCGGGAGTCGGCGGCGGCGACCGTGACGCGCGGTGGCGGGGCGGTGACGCCGCGGCGCCGGGGGTAGGCGGCCTCGCGTTCGGCCAGGCGCGCCGGAATGTCCAGGGTGCCGTCCAGGGCCCGGACGAGGTCGGCGCGCAGCCGGGCGGCCTGCGGCAGGGAGCCGTATTCGGCGGCGACGCGCCAGTTCAGGACGAGGACCGTGCCGGGGCCGAGCTCCGTGGGGAGTTCGACGGCGCGCAGGTCGGCGGCGCGTACGGTCAGGCGGTGCAGGGCGAGGACGCCGGCGGCGGCCGGCAGGACGCCGGGCTGGTCGGGCAGGGCGAGGAGTAGTTCGACGCCGACCGGTTCCGGTTGTGGTTCCGTTTCCTGGCCCTGTTCCCGCTCCTGTTCCTGGCCCTGTTCCCGCTCCTGCCCGCGTTCCCCGGGCTCCGCCGAGGCATCGTCCGACGCCTCCGGCTGGGTGTGCAGGGCGAGGACGGGCTCGCCGGTCCGCAGCGCCTCGATCGCGAGCCGTTCCTGTTCCGCGCTGGGCGCGGCGGGTTCCGGTTCGGCCGCCGGTTCGCCGGCGAGGACGGCCCCGACCCGCTTCACCAGGTCGGCCACGAGCGAGGCGCGCCAGGTGGACCAGGCGGCGGGTCCGGTGGCGAGCGCGTCGGCCTCGGTGAGGGCGTGCAGCAGCTCCAGGGCGCCCGGTGTCCCGACGGCCGCCGCCACCGCCTGGACCGTCGCGGGGTCGTCCAGGTCGCGCCGGGTCGCGGTCTCGACGAGCAGCAGGTGGTGGCGTACGACGGTGGCGATGACGCCCACGTCGGCGCGGTCGAAGCCGATCCGGGCCGCGATGTCGCGGGCGATGGTCTCGCCGGCGACCGAGTGGTCGCCGGGCCAGCCCTTGCCGATGTCGTGGAGGAGGGCGGCGACGAGCAGCAGGTCGGGGCGGCCGACGCGGCGGGTCAGGGAGGAGGCGCGGACGGCCGTCTCGACGAGGTGCCGGTCGACGGTCCAGGTGTGGACGGGGTTGCGCTGGGGCCGGCAGCGCACCCGTTCCCAGTCGGGCAGGAGCCGGGTGATGAGCCCTTCGGCCTCCAGCGCCTCCCAGACGGGCACGGTGGACTCCCCCGCTCCGAGCAGGGTGACCAGTTCTTCGCGGGCTTCGGCCGGCCAGGGCACGGGCAGCGGCTTGGCCGCGGCCGTGAGCCGGCGTACGGCGTGCGGGGAGATCGGCAGTCCGGACTGGGCGGCGGCCGCGGCGGCCCGCAGGGGCAGTACGGAGTCGCGTTCCGGCCTGGCGCTGAGGGCGAGGACGACCTCGCCGTCCATCTCGACGACGCCCTCGGCGAGCGGGGTGCGCTCGATGGGCGGTTTCCCGCCACCGGAGCGCCCGCCGAGGAGGGCGCGGAGCCGGGGCCGGGCGGAGCGTGCCTTGAGGACCCGGTTCACCTCGCGCCAGGTGACGTCGGTGGCGTACGAGATGATCCGCGCGGCCTCGTACACCTCGCGCAGCAGGGTGTCGGCGTCGAGGAGGCCGAGTTCCCTGGCGACCGCGTCCTGTTCCTGGAGCGCGAGGCGGTCGGTGGCCCGTCCGGTCGCCAGGTGGAGGGCGTCACGGGCGTCGAGGAGGCGGCGGCGGGCGGCGTCGAGGCCCTCTCGGGGGGCGTCGGCGAGCCAGGAGGCGGCGACGGCGCGCAGGACCTGGGCGTCGCGCAGTCCGCCGCGGGCCTCCTTCAGGTCGGGTTCGAGGAGGAACCGCAGCTCCCCCATGCGTTCGGCCCGCTCGCGGCAGAGCGCGTCGAGCTCGGGGAGCCGCTGGGGCGCCTGGTTGCGCCAGTCGGCGAGGACGGCGGTGCGCAGTCCCGCGACGAGTCCGTGGTCGCCGGCGACGGGCCGGGCGTCGAGGAGCCCGAGCTGGACCTTCAGGTCCTCCCCGGCGGTCCTGCGGGCCTCGGCGGGGGTGCGGACGGAGTGGTCGAGGGCGAGGCCCAGGTCCCAGACGGGGTACCAGACGCGGTCGGCGAGGGTGGCGATCTCGCGCGCGCCGGCGGTGCCGTCGTGCAGCAGCAGCAGGTCGAGATCGCTGCGGGGGGAGAGTTCGCCGCGTCCGTAGCCGCCGACGGCGACGAGCGCCACCCCTCGGGGCGGCCGGGCGGCGGCGAACAGGCCGGTCAGCCAGTCGTCGGTCAGCCGGGCCAGGGCGGTACGGCGCGGCGGCCCGGGCCGCTCCTTCTCACCGAGAAGGCGCAGCCGGGCCGCCGAGTAGCCGCTGGGTCCCGGGTCTTCCGCTTGCGTGCTCACATCGACGCTCGTCACCCAGCAGCTCCTTGTCCGTGCCTACAGTGCGTCCGGGCCGCGTTCGCCGGTGCGGACGCGGACGGCGGTGTCGACCGGCACGCTCCACACCTTGCCGTCACCGATCTTGCCGGTCCGGGCGGCCTTGACGACGACGTCGATGAGCTGTTCGGCGTCCTCGTCCTCGACCAGGACCTCGATGCGGATCTTGGGGACGAGGTCGACGGTGTACTCGGCACCGCGGTAGACCTCGGTGTGGCCGCGCTGGCGGCCGTATCCGCTGGCCTCGGTGACCGTGAGCCCCTGGACTCCGAAAGCCTGGAGGGCTTCCTTGATCTCGTCCAGCCGGTGCGGCTTCACGACTGCGGTGATGAGCTTCATGCGTCCACCTTCTTGGTCTCCGTAACTGCGGGGGCGGGCGCGGCGGTGGAGCGCGAGGAGGCGCCGCCGCCGGCTCCGCTGAAGTCGTACGCGGTCTCGGCGTGCTCGACCTGGTCGATGCCGGAGACCTCGACGTCCTCGCTGACCCGCATGCCCATCGTCTTGTCGATGATCAGCGCGAGGATCGCGGAGGCGACAAGAGAGTAGGCGAGGACGGCGAAGACGCCGATGGCCTGCTTGCCGAGCTGGTCGAGGCCGCCGCCGTAGAAGAGGCCCTTGGCGTCGGACTGGACTCCGCCGGTGGCGAAGAAGCCGACGAGGAGGGATCCGATGACACCGCCGACGAGGTGGACGCCGATGACGTCGAGGGAGTCGTCGTAGCCGAACCTGTACTTCAGGCCGACGGCCATGGCGCAGACGATTCCGGCGATGGCGCCGACGGCGATCGCGCCGAGCGGGCTGACGGAGCCGCCGGCCGGGGTGATGGCGACGAGGCCGGCGACCGCGCCGGAGGCGGCGCCGAGGGTGGTGAAGGAGCCGTGGCGGATCTTCTCGTAGGCGAGCCAGGCGAGCATGGCGGCGGCGGTGGCGACCTGGGTGTTGACGAACATGACGGCGCCGACGCCGTCGTCGTTGCCGAGCCAGGAGCCGGCGTTGAAGCCGAACCAGCCGAACCAGAGCAGACCGGCGCCCAGCATGACCAGCGGGAGGCTGTGCGGGCGCATCGGGTCCTTCTTGAAGCCGACGCGCTTGCCGATCACGAGGATCACGCCGAGGGCCGCGGCACCGGCGTTGATGTGGACCGCCGTGCCGCCGGCGAAGTCGATGACGCCCATCTCGAAGAGCCAGCCGCCGGCGCCCCAGACCCAGTGGGCGACGGGGAAGTAGACGACGGTGACCCAGAGGGTGATGAAGAGGGCCCAGGCGGTGAACTTGACGCGGTCCGCGAGGGCGCCGCTGATCAGGGCCGGGGTGAGGATCGCGAACATCAGCTGGAAGACGGCGAAGACGTACACCGGGATGGTGTAGCCGTCCCACAGCTCGGTGACGCCGATGCCGCTGAGGCCGACGTAGTCGGAGGACCAGCCGATGATCGAGCCGGAGTCGGTGCCGAAGGCGAGGCTGAAGCCGTAGAGCACCCAGAGGATCGTGACGATCCCGAGGCTGATGAAGCTCATCATCAGCATGTTGAGGGTGGACTTGACGCGGACCATGCCTCCGTAGAAGAAGGCGAGTGCCGGGGTCATCAGCATGACCAGGGCGGAGCAGATGAGCATGAACCCGGTGTTGGCAGCGGAGAGCTCGGGGGCTGCTGCCAGGGTCGTGATGGCTGGTGCCATCGGCGTCTCCTCGTCGTCGGTACGGCCTGTGCGGGGGCGGGGCCGGAGAGCGGCTTGGCCGTGAGGGGTTGGCCGGTTATGCGCCAGAGGTTGGCGCAGCGCCGTTTCCGTCGATGCCGCACGATGTTTCGCCGCAGTGACGAAGGGGTGGGACGTGTTACGCGACTGTGAACGGCCGAGTCACGAACGTGTAACGCGGGGGGCGGGTCCTCGGTCGGGGGTACGGGTCCGCGGACATGGGCCGGCCGCGGCAGTCATCCCTGTGGCCTGGCGGCGGGGGAGCCGAGTCGGGCGGTACGGGATGTCTGTCGCGGCCGGGGTTCCGGGGGGCTCGCCCCGCGCTCAGACCGCTTCGGCGGTCTCGGGCAGCAGGGCGGTGAGCCGGTCGGTGAGCTGGACGACCTCGGCGACGTCGTGGAAGTCGCGGGCCGCCGTGTCGACGGTCTTGCGGAGCCGGTTGTTGACCCGCTCGGAGCGGACGCGCTTGGCGACGACGAGCGCCTTCTCGACGAGGGCGGCGGACTGCTCGGGTTCGCGCTTGAGGAGGTGCACGGTGGCCATGCCGATGAGGTTGAGTGCGTACGAACGCTGGTGCTCGGTGTCCTTCTCGAAGAGCTGGACGGCCCGCTGCATGACGGGCTCGGCGAGGGAGGCGTAGGTCGGGGAGCGGCCGGCGACGTAGGCGAGGTCGCGGTAGGAGTGGGAGTTCTCGCCGTTGAGCTCGGCCTCGGAGAAGAACCGGATCCAGTCGGGCTCGGGCTCGCCGTCGAGGCCGACGTCGGCGAAGGTGTCCTCGGCCATCCGGACGGCCCGCTTGCACTTGCTGGGCTGGCCCATGTTGGCGTAGGCGCGGGCCTCCATCGCATACAGCATGGCCTGGGTGCGCGCGGTGGCGCAGTCGCGGCTGCCGTACTGGGCGAGGTGGATGAGTTCGAGGGCGTCGTCGGGCCGGCCGAGGTGGATCATCTGGCGGCTCATGGAGGAGAGGATGTACGAGCCGAGCGGCTTGTCGCCCGCTTCCTTGGCGGCGTGCAGGGCGAGGACGAAGTACTTCTGGGCGGTGGGCTGCAGGCCCACGTCGTAGCTCATCCACCCGGCCAGTTCGGCCAGTTCGGCGGCGCAGGTGAAGAGGCGCTGGGCGGTGGCGGCGGGCTGTGGCTCCTGGAGCAGGTCGGTGACCTCGTGGAGCTGGCCGACGACGGCCTTGCGGCGCAGTCCGCCGCCGCACTGGGCGTCCCACTGGCGGAACATCGCGGTGGTGGATTCGAGGAGGTCCAGTTCGCCCGGGGAGAGGCGGCCTGGGCGCCGGGTGTCGAGGGCCGGTTCGGGGCGGTCGGGTTCGGTGACCGGGGTGGGCACGAGCCAGCGCTGCATGGGCTCGATGAGGGCGGGGCCGGCGGCGAGCGACAGGGCGGAGCCGAGGAAGCCGCGGCGGGCGAGCATCAGGTCGCTGCGGGAGAACTCGCTGAGCAGGGCGACGGTCTGGGGTCCTGCCCAGGGCAGGTCGACTCCGGAGACGGAGGGTGCCTGGTGGGCGGTGCGCAGGCCGAGGTCCTCGATGGCGACGACCGAGCCGAACCGCTCGGAGAACAGTTCGGAGAGGATCCGCGGGATGGGTTCGCGGGGTTGTTCGCCGTCCAGCCAGCGCCGTACGCGGGAGGTGTCGGTGCTGATGTGGTGCGCGCCCATCTGGCGTGCCCTGCGGTTCACTTGGCGCGCCAGCTCGCCCTTCGACCAGCCGCTGCGCACGAACCACGAGCTCAGCTGCTCGTTGGGGCGCTTGCCGGCAGTCGTACCGTCTGCGCCGTTGCCGCCCACTGGAACGCCCCCATCCACATCCATGTCTTCGCTGCGTGAACCTCTAACAGAATGCCGTGTCTCGCGGCCCCCGTACGGAGGTTGCACTCCCTCGAACTGGAAAGCGGGTTGCCTCCGGCATACCCACGCGCGCAATGCGGTTCCCGGTTCGTGCACCGAAAGTAATCCTACGATCACCGGTCCCGCGAGGCCGTTTCAAGAATCGCCACCATTCGCCACCCCTTCGAATGAACTCGCCTGCCGTCGGACACGATTCACTTGACATGCGACGAACCAGGGTCGGCGGAGTGGTGCGCGCGCAGGCGTGCGCCACGGGCCGCACCACCGTGCCCGCCACCGCGCGCCCGCCGGGGCGACGGAGGGTGACGGTGGAGCTCCGATTCGTAACCACCGGCGCGTTCGACCCGTTGGAGGGGGCATGGGCTTCACGATCGGCGGCATTCGTGAGATGCGGTCCGGCTCGCGCCGCCGCGTCCGCACCACGGAGTGCACAGCGGTGGCCGAGTACACAGGGCTGTGGGGCTGGGACGTGATCCCGGGAGCGCGGGCCGCCTCCGGCCAGTGCTCCTGCGGGGATCGCGACTGTACGGCTCCGGGCGCGCATCCGCTCTCGTTCGCCGAGGAGGTCCCGGCGGGCGCGGGCCTCGACGACGCGACGAAGACGTGGTCGCGGTACCCGGGCGCGGCGCTGATGCTTCCGGTGGGCCGGGCCTTCGACGTGATCGAGGTCGCCGAGCCGGCGGGGCGCCTGGCGCTGGTCCGCCTGGAGCGGATGGGCCTACCACTGGGTCCGGTCTGCGTGACGCCGACGGGGCGGGCGCGGTTCTTCGTGGCGCCGGGCGCGGCGGCGGAGCTGCCTCAGCTGCTGTACCGGATGGGCTGGGACGACGCGGACCTGGATCTGCGGGGGCTTGGCGCCGGCGCGTACATCACGGCCCCGCCGTCGGACCTGGGCGGTCTGGGCCCGGTCCGCTGGCTGCGGCCTCCGACGCTCGACACGGCGGGCTCACCGCCCCAGGCGCGGCTGCTGCTCGGCACGCTGGCCTACATCTGCCACCGCAGCCACACCTGACGCCTGCTGCAGGGCCTTCACGGCCCGCACCGCCTGCACCGCCCACCCCGCCTGCGCCGCCCGCCCCGCCTGCACCGCCTGCACCACCCGCCCCGCCTCCGCACGAAAGCTTCGGGCCCCGTACGCGCTGTCGCGTGCGGGGCCCGAAGTGGTCCGAGGCCGTCGCGGCCCCCGGACCGGGGTCAGTCGCCGATCAGGGCGTCGACGAAGGCCGCCGGCTCGAAGGGCGCCAGGTCGTCCGGGCCCTCTCCGAGGCCGATCAGCTTGACCGGGACGCCCAGCTCGCGCTGGACCGCGATCACGATGCCGCCCTTGGCCGTGCCGTCGAGCTTGGTCAGGACGATGCCGGTGATGTCGACGACCTCGGCGAAGACGCGGGCCTGGACCAGGCCGTTCTGACCGGTGGTGGCGTCGAGGACGAGCAGGATCTCGTCCAGCGGGCCGTGCTTCTCGACGACGCGCTTGACCTTGCCGAGCTCGTCCATGAGGCCGGTCTTGGTGTGCAGGCGGCCCGCGGTGTCGATGAGGACGACGTCGGCGCCCTCCGCGATGCCCTCCTTGACGGCGTCGAAGGCGATCGACGCCGGGTCGCCGCCCTCCGGACCGCGGACGGTCCGGGCGCCGACCCGCTCGCCCCAGGTCTGGAGCTGGTCCGCGGCGGCGGCGCGGAAGGTGTCGGCGGCGCCGAGGACGACCGAGCGGCCGTCGGCGACCAGGACCCGGGCCAGCTTGCCCGTGGTGGTGGTCTTGCCGGTGCCGTTGACGCCGACGACCATGACGACGCCGGGGGTGCCCGGGGCGCTCTCGGTCTTGACCGAGCGGTCGAAGTCGGTGCCGAGGAGCGCGATGAGCTCCTCGCGGAGCAGGCTCTTGAGCTCCTCGGGGGTGCGCGTGCCGAGCACCCGTACCCGCTCGCGCAGCCGGTCGACCAGCTCCTGGGTGGGGGCGACGCCGACGTCGGCGGTGAGGAGGGTCTCCTCGATCTCCTCCCACGTGTCCTCGTCGAGGTGCTCGCGGGACAGGAGGGTCAGCAGACCCTTGCCCAGCGAGTTCTGGGAGCGGGCCAGCCGGGCCCGGAGCCGTACGAGACGGCCCGCGGTCGGCTCGGGAATCTCGATCTCGGGCGCGGGCGGCGCGGCGACGACGGGATCCTCGACCGCGACCGGCGTCTCGACGGCCTCTTCGGCCGTCGGGAGGTCGACCTCTTCGATGGTCCGGCGTGGTTCTTCCCGCGGTGTCTCCGCCTCGTCACCGACGTGCGGTTCGGCGGGCGGAGCGGTGATGGTCGGCGGGGTGGACGGCGCCTCGGCCGACGGCAGCCGCTTCTTCTTGCGGCCGCTGACGACGAGGCCGGTGACGACGCCGACCGCGAGCAGAGCGATGACTACGGCAAGGATGAGGAATTCCATGGTCCACCCAGTATGCGCGACGCCGTGCGGGCCGATCGGGTGTGCCGGGCGTCTTCCTGGGGTGTGTCCGCCTCCGGCGGGGAGCACCGCACCGCTCGGCCTCGGCACGCCCTTGGGGCGAAATGTACGATGTGGGCATCCCCCACACCTCTGCCCGGAGCCCACCCATGCCTCTTGCCTCCGACACCGAGGGCGCGACGTCCGAAAGCGCCGTCGAGACCCGTGGCCTCGAACCCGTTCCCGACGCCGAGCGCACCGGGCACGTACGCGAGCTGTTCCCGACCTGGGTCGCGGCCAACATCAGTGTGCTTCTTCTCACGATGGGTGCCGGACTGGTCGTCTTCAACGGCCTGAACTTCTGGCAGGTCCTGGTGGTCGCGACGGCCGCGCCGGTCCTCTCGTACGGCATCGTCGGCCTGATATCGATCGCCGGGAAGCGCGGCGGTTCGCCGGGCATGGCGCTGTCGCGGGCCGTGTTCGGGCAGCGCGGAAACCTTTTTCCGGGCTCGCTGATCTGGGTGGCCCGCTGGGGGTGGGAGACCATCAACGCGGTCACCGGCGCCTATGCCGTGCTGACCGTCCTCGATCTGCTCTTCGGCATCGAGTCGAACACCGCGCTGATCGTCGTCACGCTGCTGCTCTTCGTTGCCTGCACGTTCCTGGTGTCCGGGCTCGGCATCAACGCGCTGCGGGTCTGCAGCAAGTGGTCGACGTATCTCTTCGGCGCCTTCTCCGTCCTCGTGCTGGTGTATCTGGTGGCGAACACGGAGTGGTCGGCGGTCTTCGACAAGCCGGCCGGTTCGACGGCGATGATGATCGCGGGCATCGGCACCATCGCGGCGGGCGGCATCAGCTGGGTCCCCTCGGGCCCCGACTTCACCCGCTACCTCCCCCGTACCTCCTCGTCCAGGGCGATGGTCGGCTCCACGGTCGGCGGCGCGGGGATCGTCGTGCTGCCGATGGTCCTGATGGGCGCGGTCATGGCGGTGGCGACGCCCGGTCTGGCCTCGGCACAGGACCCGGTGTCCTTCATCGGTGAGCTGCTGCCGGCCTGGATCTCCGTCCCGTACCTGCTGATCGCGCTGATCGGGATGCTGCTGATCAACTCGATGTCGATGTACTCGGCCGGGTTCACCGCGCAGACGCTCGGCATCAAGGTGTCGCGCGCGGCGGCGGTGAGCGTGAACGCCGTGATCAGCCTGGTCTTCGGCTTCCTGCTGATGGTGGTGGCGACCAGCTTCATCGGCTCGTTCATCTCCTTCCTGACGCTGCTCGCGGTGGCGTTCTCCGCGTGGATCGGCGTCTTCGGCGTCGACATGCTGCGCCGCCGGTCGTACGACGGGGTGGCGCTGATGGACACCACGCGGACGAGCGCCTACTGGTACCGGGGCGGTTTCGCCTGGCAGGCGATGACGGCCTGGGCCGTGGCGCTGGTGGCGGGTCTGCTGTTCACCGGGGTCGACTGGTTCTCCGGTCCGCTGGCCTCCTCCTGGATCGGTGAGAACGGGCTCGGCTGGGCGGCGACGATCGTGGTCGCGGGCGTGCTGTACGCGGCGCTGCCGAGGACCGCCGACCCGGCGCCCGTGGAGCCGGCCGGGGTCCGCGAGACTGTTTCCATCTGACGCCACGTCAGATACGGTCCCCCTTCGCCGGCTTCCCACCCGCGGAGGGGGACTTCCCATGCCGTTCACCGTCGTACGGTTCAACCTGGTCGATCCCCACGCCACCCCCGCGTCGCTCTCGGAGCGCTATCGCGCCGCGCTCGCCATGGCGGCCTACGCCGACGAGCACGGGATCGACACGGTGCAGACCGAGGAGCACCACGGGGCCGCGAACAACTGGCTCCCCTCCCCCTTCGCCTTCGCGGGCGCGGTGTTCGGCGCGACGGAGAGGATCGCCGTGACCGTCTCCGCGATCATCGGCCCGCTGCACGACCCGCTGCGGCTCGCCGAGGAGATCGCGGTCCTCGACCTGCTGAGCGGGGGCCGTCTGGTGACGGTGGCGGGGATCGGCTACCGGCCGGAGGAGTACGAGGAGCGCGGGGTCGACTGGGGCCGGCGCGGCAAGCTGCAGGACCTGCTCCTGGAGACGCTGCTGACGGCGTGGTCCGGCGAGCCCTTCACGTATCAGGGCCGTACGGTACGGGTCACTCCGCGGCCGGTCAGTCGGCCCCATCCGCTCCTGCTGGTGGGCGGGTCATCGCGGGCGGCGGCGCGGCGGGCGGCCCGGCTGGGTCTGCCGTTCTTCCCGAGCGCGCACCTGCCGGAGCTGGAGACGTACTACCGGGAGCGGTGCGCGGAGTACGGCACCGAGGGCTGGACGATGATGCCGGCGAAGGAGACCTCGCTGCTGCATCTCTCGGAGGACCCGGACCGGTGCTGGGAGCTGTACGGGGAGCATTTCCTGCACGAGGCGCGGACGTACGCCTCCTGGCAGTCGAAGGACATCCGCTCGGCGGTGCGCTCGACGGCGACGACGGTGGCGGAGCTGCGCGCCGAGGGGGTGTACCGGATCGTGACGCCGCGGGAGTGTCTCGCGCTCGGTCTGGAGACTCTGGTGCTGCATCCGCTGTGCGGCGGGATGCCCCTGGAGGAGGGCTGGCGCAGTCTGCGGCTGTTCGGGGAGGACGTACTGCCCCGGCTCAAGGCGTAGGTGCCTGAGCCGGGGCAGTTCTCGTGGCCGAGGAGAGGGGCAGCGGGGTTTAGCCCATCTCCTCCAACGCCTTGCCCTTGGTCTCCTTGACGTACCTGAGCACGAAGGGGACGGAGAGCACGGCGAAGATCGTGTAGATCACGTAGGTGCCGGAGAGGTTCCAGTCCGCCAGGGACGGGAAGCTCGCGGTGATGGCCCAGTTGGCGATCCACTGGGCGGAGGCGGCGACGCCGAGGGCGGCGGCGCGGATCCGGTTGGGGAACATCTCGCCGAGGAAGACCCAGACCACCACGCCCCAGGAGAGGGCGAAGAAGAGCACGAAGACGTGGGCGGCGACGAGCGCCACGACGCCCTGGGTCTCGGGCAGCTTGCCGTCGACGAGGTCGGCGGAGAACGCCCAGGCCTCGAAGGCGAGGGCGACGGCCATGCCGATGGAGCCGACGAGCGCGAGCGGCTTGCGGCCCACCCGGTCGACCAGGACCATCGCGATCACGGTGCCGACGATGTTGATGATCGACGTGGTGAACGAGTAGAAGAACGAGCTGGACGGGTTGATGCCGACCGACTGCCAGAGCGTCGCGGAGTAGTAGAAGGCGACGTTGATGCCGACGAGCTGCTGGAAGACCGAGAGTCCGATGCCGACCCAGACGATGGGGAGCAGCTTGAAGCGGCTGCCGATGACGAGCAGGTCCCTGAAGGTGGACTTGTGCTCGCGGCGCATGGCCTGCTCGATCTCGGCGACGCGGTGGTCGAGATTGACGGTGTGGCCCTCGACCTCGGCGAGGACCTCCTTGGCCTTGTCGACCTTGCCGACGGAGATCAGGAAGCGCGGGGACTCGGGGATCGCGAAGGAGAGCAGACCGTAGAGCACCGCGGGGACGACCATCACGCCGAGCATCCACTGCCAGGCTTCGAGGCCGCCGATCTCGCCGCGCTGGTCGCCGTCGGCGAGCTGCAGGATGCCGTAGTTGACCAGCTGGGAGATGGCGATGCCGATGACGATGGCGGCCTGCTGGAAGGAGCCGAGGCGGCCCCGGTAGGCGGCGGGGGCGACTTCCGCGATGTACGCGGGGCCGATGACGGAGGCCATGCCGATGGCGAAGCCGCCGACGATCCGCCAGAAGGCGAGGTCCCAGAGGGCGAAGGGCAGGGCCGAGCCGACGGCGCTGACGGAGAACAGCGCGGCGGCGATCTGCACGCAGCGGATGCGGCCGATCTTGTCGGCCATCCGGCCCGCGGTCGCGGCACCGATGGCGCAGCCGATCAGGGCGATGGCGATGACCTGGGCCAGCGTGCCCGAGCCGATGTCGTAACGGTCCCGGATGGCCTCGACGGCGCCGTTGATGACGGAGCTGTCGTAGCCGAAGAGGAAACCGCCCATCGCGGCGGACGCCGTGATGAAGATGACGTGGCCGAGGTGGTCCGGGTGGGCGGCTCGGCCTTCGGAAGGCGGCGGCGTAGGCGCCTGCGCGGTGCTGGTCACATGGACTCCTGGAGGCTCCGGCAGCGTCGCCGGGGCGTGGGGGGCGAGCCCTTCCAGTGGCGCACAACTTCACGCCGCCCACCACTTGAAGGTAAAAGCAACGTTGCAGAGACTATTCGTTCAAGTTTCGAAGTCAAGAGGTGGGGGTTGGCGAACTCCAGGAGACGGCGTGTCGCCTTGCGTTCAAGGTTTGAACATCACCGGGGTGGGCAGGCCTACCGCAGGCGTTGGCTGATGACCTTGGATACCCCGTCGCCCTGCATGGAAACGCCGTAGAGCGCGTCCGCGACCTCCATCGTCCGCTTCTGGTGCGTGATGACGATGAGCTGGGAGGACTCCTGCAGCTCCTGCATGATCCGGATCAGCCGCTGGAGATTGGTGTCGTCGAGGGCCGCCTCCACCTCGTCCATCACGTAGAAGGGGCTGGGGCGGGCCTTGAAGATGGAGACGAGGAGCGCGACGGCGGTCAGCGAACGCTCGCCGCCGGAGAGCAGCGAGAGGCGCTTGACCTTTTTGCCCGGCGGGCGGGCCTCCACGTCGACGCCGGTGGTGAGCATATTGTCGGGGTCGGTCAGGATCAGCCGCCCCTCGCCGCCGGGGAAGAGACGCGAGAAGACCCCCTCGAACTCGCGAGCGGTGTCCCGGTACGCCTCCGTGAAGACCTGCTCGACGCGCACGTCGACCTCCTTCACCACCTGCAGGAGGTCGGCCCTGGTCTTCTTCAGGTCTTCCAGCTGCTCGGAGAGGAACTGGTGGCGCTCCTCCAGCGCCGCGAACTCCTCGAGCGCGAGCGGATTCACCTTGCCGAGCTGCTGGTACGCCCGTTCGGCGGCCTTGAGCCGCTTCTCCTGCTCCGCCCGTACGAAGGGCCGGGGCTGGTTGCGCGGGTGCTCCGGGTCCTCGGGGAGCTCCTCCCCCTCGGCGGGCGGTGACGGCGGTACGAGCTGATGGGGGCCGTACTCGGAGACGAGGCCGGCCGGCTCGACCCCGAGCTCCTCCAGGGCCTTGGTCTCCAGCTGCTCGATCCGCAGGCGCTTCTCCGCGCCGAGGACCTCGCCCCGGTGGACCGAGTCCGTGAGCTTGTCGAGCTCCGCCTTCAGCTCCCGGCCCCGGCCGCGAGCGGCGGCAAGGCCCTGCTCGCGGGCGTTCTTGGCGGCCTCGGCGAGGGCGCGCTCCTGTTCGGCGCGGACCAGGGACACCTCGATGTGGGCCAGGAGCCCGCGCGCTCCGGCGGCGACGGCGGTGGCGACCTCGGCCTCGTGGCGCATCCGGGCGCGGCGCTGTTCGGCACGCGCGCGTGCCTCGCGTTCGGCGCGGGCCGCCCGGTCGAGGGAGTCGGCGCGGCCCGCGAGGCCCTTGACGCGCTCCTCGTGGGTACGGAGCTGGAGCCGGGCCTCCATCTCGGTCTGGCGGGCGTTCGCGCCGTCGGCGGCGAGCCGGTCACGGACGGAGGTGTCGGGCTCCTCCTCGGCCGGGGTCTCCTCGGCCACGAGCAGGCGCTCGGTCAGCTCCTCGGCCTCGTGGAGCGCCTTTTCCAGCGCCTCCTCGGCGCGGGCGACGGCGGCGGCGGTCCGCTCGGCCTCGCCCGCGGCGCCCCGGGCCTGCCCGGCGAGCCGGCCGAACTCCTTGGCGACGGCCGACTTCTCGCGGTCCGCGGCCCGGCGGCGCTCGGCCAGCTCCTCGACGAACGCGGCGGCGGCGCGGCGGCGCTCGCTCGCCTCCCGCTCGGCGGCGGCCAGCTCCTCGCACCGTACGGCCAGCTCCGCCAGCTCGGCCGCCGCCTCGTCGACGGACGCCCGCACCTCCAGGAGGCTGGGCACGCCGGCGGAGCCGCCGTGGGCGAAGTGCGCCCCGAGCAGGTCCCCTTCGGCGGTCACGGCGGTGAGGCGCGGGTGCGCGCGAACGAGCTCCTCGGCCTCCTCCAGCGTCCCGACGACGACCATCCCGTCGAGCAACCGGCGCACGGCGCCCATGAGTTCGTCGGGCCCGCGGACGAGAGAGACGGCGGAGGGGTAGGGGTGGGCGGCGGGCAGGGCGGCACGGCGGGCGGCGGGTGGGGCGTCCGGCGCGGGCAGGGCGGCGGGCGGGGGCCCGTCGGCGGGCAGGGCGGCACGGCGGGCGGCGGGTGGGGCGTCCGGCGCGGGCAGGGCGGCGGGCGCGGCGTCCGGCGCCGGCTCGGCGGCGGGCAGGGCGGTACGGCTTTCGGCCGGCGCGGCGGCTGGCGCCGGCCCGTCCGGGTGGACGGCCGGTGTGCGGGGCGCGGCGGGGGTCTGGGGCGAGGGTGAGGCGCCCGGATCCGGAGCGGCCTCGCCGGCGGCGGGCTCGTACGGGTCCGCTCCCGTCAGGAGCAGCGCCGCGCGGCCCGCGTCCTGCTTGCGCAGGAGGCGCAGGGCCTCGACCGCCGAGGCGGGGCCGGAGACGGCGAGGGCGTCCGCCGCCGCGCCGAGGGCGGCGGCGACGGGGATCTCGTACCCGGGGGCGACCGTGAGCAGTTCCGCGGCCGGACCGAGCAGTCCGCCCAGGCTGTCGCGCGCGCCCAGCAGCGCGCCCGTACCGTCCTTGCGGCGCAGCCCCAGGGAGAGCGCCTCGTGCCGTGCCCGGGTCGCCGCCCGGCGGCGGTCGGCCTCGGTCGCGGCCTCGCGGGCGGCCGTGAGGGCGGTCTCCGACTCGGCGAGGTCCCGGCGGGCGGCCTCGTACCGCTCCCCCAGCTCCGTGTCGTCCGCGTCGAGCCCGTCGACCTCCGCCTTGAGCTGCTCGTACTCCTCCTGCGCGGCGACCGCCCGCTCCTGGGCCTCGTCCCTGGCTGCGGCGAGGCGGTCGATCTCGGCCTGGGCGGAGGCGGCGCGCGAACGAGCCGCGTTGACCTGGCCGTGGAGCCGGGCAAGCCCCTCGCGCCGGTCGGCGATGGCGCGGGCCACGTCCTTGAGCCGGCGCTCCTCGGCCGCCAGCTCGCGTTCCAGCTCGGCGCGGTGGGCGACCGTGTCCTCCAGGGCGCGCTCGGCGGCCTCCAGCGCGGCCGCGAGCTCCGCCTCCTGCTCGCGGATACGGGCGGCCTCGCGTTCCATGTCCTCCGGATCGCGTCCGCGCCGCTCCTCGGGCGGCTGGGCGGTCGCGCTCTTCACGCGCGCGTCGGCCAGCGAGACGGTGCCGCGCACGCGCTCGGCGAGCTGGGAGAGCTCGTACCAGGTCTGCTGTCCGCGCTGGAGGCGCGGGGCGAGACGGCGCACCTCGTCCTCCAGCTCCGCCTCGGTGGCCAGCGCCGCCTTCAGCTCGCGCTCGGTGCTCTCCTTGCGCTCCTTGAGGGCGGCCTCGTCGGCGACCTCGGCCTTCAACGCCTCCTGGAGCCGTACGAGATCGTCGGAGAGCAGCCGCAGCCGGGCGTCACGCAGGTCGGCCTGGATGACGGCGGCCCGGCGGGCGACCGCGGCCTGCCGGCCGAGCGGTTTGAGCTGCCGCCGCAGCTCGTCGGTGAGGTCCTGCACGCGCGCGAGGTTGGCCTGCATCGCGTCCAGCTTCCGCAGCGCCTTCTCCTTGCGCTTGCGGTGCTTGAGGACGCCGGCCGCCTCCTCGATGAAGGCGCGGCGGCCCATCGGGTCGGCGTGCAGGACGGAGTCGAGCTGGCCCTGGCCGACGATGACGTGCATCTCGCGGCCGATGCCGGAGTCGGAGAGCAGGTCCTGGATGTCGAGGAGCCGGCAGGTGTCGCCGTTGATCTGGTACTCGCTGCTGCCGCCCCGGAACATGATCCGGGTGAGGGTGACCTCGGCGTAGTCGATGGGCAGCGCGCCGTCGGAGTTGTCGATGGTGAGCGAGACCTCGGCGCGGCCGAGCGGCGGGCGCCCGGTGGTGCCGGCGAAGATGACGTCCTCCATCTTGCCGCCGCGCAGCGACTTGGCGCCCTGCTCCCCCATGACCCAGGAGAGCGCGTCCACGACGTTGGACTTGCCGGATCCGTTCGGGCCCACGACACAGGTGATTCCGGGTTCGAACCGCAGGGTGGTGGCGGAGGCGAACGATTTGAAACCGCGGAGGGTCAGGGCCTTGAGATGCACGCATCCTGACTCTACCGGGGCGCGTGCGTTTCACCCATGAAGGCGCAGGGCACACCCTCCATCAAGGCACGACGGACGTGCGCACGGGGCGGGGACCACCTGGGGGCTCAAGAAAGAAGGGACGCCGAAGCGTCCCTTGCATGTCTAGCTGTGCTAGCGAGAGTGTTTCTCACCCGGCCCTGTGGGCTCGAGGCTCAGGTGAGCGCAGGCTCCGCCTGGGGAACGTCGAGGTCAATGCTGTTCAGCAGCGACTCTCCGTGCTGAGCGGCGGCGGCGTTGAGCGCGTCGTTCTCGGACTGAATCCGTACAAGCTCGGACTCGAGGTCCTGGACGCGCTGCTGAAGCCGTCGCATCTCGGCGAGGAGTCGCGGGTCGGAGCCGCCGACGTAACCGAGAAGCGCCTTTGCCATGATGGATGGTCCTCCACACTGAGTGACCGACCGAAGCGGTGTGGGTCGTGAGAGATTTTCGCACCCGCGGTGTTCGGCAGTGCTTCTTGTCGTGCCGGATTTACTGCCAAACAGCTAAGGTGCGCGGGGCTTCCAGAGTCTCACCAAAAAGTTTGACGGTCAACACGATCACGCCCCGTATCCAAGGGAGACCGGGGGGCTGCGGCCGGCGGAACGGCCGGCGGCGCCTCTCGACACGGTGCCTCGGGGGCTATGGAGATCATCCTTGCGCGCCACGCTCCGCAAGGCAAGACCTTCTCGGCAACCACCAGGTCGTTCTCGCTTCAGCGGAGCTTCTTCGAACGTCCGCCCGGGGGTTCCGGCGGGCACCGGGCGGAGCTCTGCCGACAGGACCGTCAGCGGATCGCGAAGCCGTCGTAGCCGCCGCGCGGGGTGTCCCAGATCTCAGTGACTCCGTCCACGCGCCCGGGAGTGTCGTCGGAGCGGAGCCAGTCGAGCAGACGGTGGCAATTCTCACTCGGTCCCTCGGCCACGACCTGGACACGTCCGTCGTCGAGGTTGAGGGCGAAGCCAACAAGGCCTCCGATCTCCAGGGCGTTTGCCCTGGTGAACCAGCGGAAGCCCACTCCCTGTACTCGGCCGCGCACCCAGGCGGTCAGCCGTACGTCATCGTTCATGGCTGCACGCTAACGGGCCGATCGCCCGAGCAGCACACCAGCCCCGCGCGTCATGGCGTACAGTCCCGACCGGACGAGGCTCACCCGTTCGGACGCGCCCCGGAGACGTACCCCGGCACGGGTCGCGACGGGCCCGTCGCGGGCTCCACAGAAGCAAAGATCAGCAAAGCGCACAGCAGAGGTCGTCAGGAAGGCAGAGCAATGGGACGCCATCGTCGCTCCGGCGCCGCGCCCGCCGCAGAAGAGTACGCGGCCGGCACGGACCGCCTGCACCCCGGTGCCCGCAAGAGGTGGGGCGTGCCTGTGCGCACCGGTCTGCTCGGCGCCTCGGCCGCCGTGGCGGTCGGCGCGGTCGCCGTCGCCGCGGGCCTGCTGCCCGGCGGGGACACCTCCACCGTCGGGAGCGCCGGCTCCGACAGGCAGCGGCAGGCCGAGTCCCGGCAGGCCCCGGAGCTGACGACGCAGGGCGGTTCCTCGGCGACCCCGACGAGCGGGTCCCCGACCCCGGCCAAGGGCTCCGGCAAGGCGCCCGGCAGGACGTCCTCCCCCTCCGCCACGCCTTCCGCCAAGCCCTCCCCTTCCGCGACCCCGTCGAAGACCGCCGCGAAGACCCCCGCGCCGAAGCCGTCGAAGACGGTCGCCACCGTCACGCCGAAGAAGCCGACGCTCCCCAAGCCGACGCCGACGCGCACCCGCACCGCCACGCCGAAGCCGACCCCGCCCAAGCCGGCCCCGACGACCGAGAAGCCCGTCGTGCGCGCCCCGGCCCCGCCGAGGGTCTCCCGCGACGCGGCCGCCGAGGCGGAAGTCGTCCGGCTGGTCAACGTGGAGCGGGCCAAGGTGGGCTGCTCCGCGGTGCGCTCCGACGCCCAGCTGGCGGCGCTTGCCGACGCCTTCAGCGAGGACATGGCGCGGCGCGGTTTCTTCGACCACACCGACCCCGACGGGGCGACCCCGTGGGAGCGCGCCGCCAGGGCGGGCATATCGGGCATGGCCGGCGAGAACATCGCCCGCGGCCAGGTGGACGCGGCGGCCGTGATGGCGGCGTGGATGACCAGCGACGGCCATCGCGCGAACATCCTGAACTGCGACTACACGACGATGGGCGTCGGCGTGCACTTCGCCGACGGCGGCCCGTGGTGGACCCAGGACTTCGGCTTCTGAGATTTCCGCAGGTCAGCGACCTATGAGCTGGCGTGGGCCGTCTCGGGGCCGTCATCGGCGACCGGAGCGGCCCATACTGCGTCTACGGCGGCCCGCGTGCCACCGACCTCGTTGTACGGTGCGGCCATGCCTCAGCCCACGTATGGATCAGACGCCCCAGTCACCTCGCGAGAAGCCCTGATCCACCACATCCAGCAGCTTCGCGAGGATCTGCTCGCCAACGGCGACGGCTGGGAGAACCCGAGCCTGGAGCGTTACCTCGAGTCCATGGCCGCATGGATCAACGATTCAGCGGGCTACCACCGCTCTCGGGGCGAGGAGCCCCCCGGACCGGACTGGGAGTTCATCGGCAACGCTCTGCGGGCCGCCGCTATGTACGAGTGAGTGAATGCCACGACGGTTTTCAAGATCGGTGCAGCCCTTGGCCTCAGGCGAAGGGAGAGACTCCAGCAGTCTCAAGGTGATCAAGCAGGTCTTGAAGACACGCGTCCGGCGAAGGCTGGTCAGTACGAAAGAACGAATCCTTGCCCAGGACTCCGCCCGAGACGATCACCATCCATCGTGTTCCCGGCGTGCGCTCGCCGTCAGCTTTGAAAACTGCGCAGCACCCCTGCTCGGTCAGCCATTCCATGAGTTCCACGATGTCCATGCCCACCCCTCTCCTGTAGACGATGACAACAGCGCACCGGCCCTTTGCGGCTCAAGGGAGCGAGTAGCGGTTGGTTCGCAGGTCAGAGAACCGGTGCGGCACTTCTTCGGCTTCTGAGCCGTACGGCTATCCGCTCGACAGCGCAACCTCATGGGCGGCGCTGCGCCCGCGTAGGGTAGAAGGCATGAGTGACGACCTCGTTTTCGACGTGTTCGCCCGGGCCTGTGCCTCGCGCGAGACGCTGGAGCATGTGACGGGGCGCTGGGGCTCGCTCACCCTGGGGGCGCTGTACGAGGGCTCGTTCCGCTTCAACGAGCTGCGCCGCCGGGTCGACGGCGTGAGCGAGAAGATGCTGTCGCAGACGCTGCACGCGCTGGAGCGCGACGGGCTCGTCCATCGTGAGGCGCAGCCGACCAATCCGCCGCGCGTCGACTACCGGCTGACGCCCCTGGGATACGAGATCGCGGAGCAGCTGCGCGGCCTGATCGACCTGGTCGAGGGCCGGATGCCCAAGGTGCTGGCCGCGCGCGAGAGCTACGACGCCGGGCGCGCGCCCGCCGCACCCTGACGAGCGGGCTCCGTCAGGCCCCGATGGTGACGGCGGCCGTGGCGCGGGGCGGGCGCTGGCAGCGCGGGCAGAAGTAGCTGGACCGGTTCATCCAGGGGCGGCGGCGCATCGGCGTACCGCAGCGGTGGCACGGTTCGTCCTCGCGCCCGTAGGCGTCCAGCGACCGGTCGAAGTAACCGGACTCTCCGTTCACGTTGACGTAGAGGCTGTCGAAGCTGGTGCCGCCGGCCGCGAGGGCCGCGTTCATGACGTCCCGTACATGGCCGAGGAGTTCGGCGGAGCGCGGCCGGGTGAGGCTCGCGGTGGGCCGTTCGTAGTGCAGTCGGGCGCGCCAGAGCGCCTCGTCGGCGTAGATGTTGCCGACCCCGCTGATCAGCGACTGGTCGAGCAGCGCCCGCTTGATGGTCGTACGGCGCTGGCGCAGGGCCGCCTGGAAGGCGGCGTCGTCGAACTCCGGGTCCAGCGGGTCGCGCGCGATGTGCCCGATCACGTCGGGCAGACCGTCGGGGGTGTTCTCGTGCAGGGAGAGCCCGCCGAAGGTGCGCTGGTCGACGAAGCGCAGCTCGGTGCCGAGGGCGTCGTCGAAGCGGACACGGATGCGCAGGTGCTTCTCGTCCGGGGCGCTCTCGGGCTGGACGAGCAGCTGGCCGCTCATGCCGAGGTGCCCGAGGACGGAGGAGTCGGAGTCCGCGAGCGGGATCCAGAGGTACTTGCCGCGCCGCCGGGCGGTGCCCAGGCGGTGGCCCATGAGCCGGGCGGCGAAGTCCGCGCCGCCGGCCGGATGCCTGCGTACGGCGCGCGGGTGGAGGACCTCGACCTCGCCCACGGTCCGCCCGTCGACCCAGCGCTCAAGACCGCGCCGTACGACCTCGACCTCGGGCAACTCGGGCACGGGACTCCTCCACGGAGGTAGGGAAAAGAGAGCTTCGGAAAGCTTCGGACGACCTTCGAAGCCTATCGCCCGGCCCGGGAAGCCCGGGAAACGGTCAAGCCCGGGAAGCCTGGGAAGCCGGTCAAGCCCCTGGAAAAGGCGACGACCCCGCCGGGGCGGGGTCGTCAGGAAACGGTGGGCGTCAGGTCGAAGCCTGGTCCGCGGGGTGCTCCGTGGGCCGGTCCACGGAGACGTCCGTGGAGGAGTCCGTGGGTTCGTCCGCGGCTCGGGCCGCGGCTGTGTCCGTGGCGGAAGAGAGGTCGGCGACCTCTTCCGTACCCGCTGCCACGGCGGCCTTCGCCGCCGCCAGGCGCTCGTCCGCCGCCGCGCGGATCGCACGCCACGCGGACTCGGCGGCCTGCTGCTCCGCTTCCTTCTTGCTGCGGCCGGTGCCGGTGCCGTACGAGACACCACCGACGCGGGCGGCAGCAGTGAAGGTCTTCTCGTGGTCCGGGCCCGTCTCGGAGACGAGGTACTCCGGGACACCCAGGCCCTCGGCCGCGGTGAGTTCCTGGAGGCTGGTCTTCCAGTCCAGTCCGGCACCGAGGTTCGAGGACTTCTCGATCAGCGGGTCGAAGAGCCGGTGCACCAGCTCCGATGCCGCGTCGAGGCCCTGGTCGAGATAGACCGCACCGATCACCGCTTCCAGGGTGTCGGCGAGGATGGACGCCTTGTCCCGGCCGCCCGTGCCCTCTTCACCCCGGCCGAGCCGGATGAAGGAGCCGAGTTCGAGGCCGCGGCCGACCTCCGCCAGCGCACGCGAGTTGACCACCGCGGCCCGCAGTTTGGCCAGCTGGCCTTCCGGCAGGTCGGGGTGGGTGCGGTACAGCGTGTCCGTGACCACCAGGCCGAGCACGGAGTCCCCGAGGAACTCCAGCCGCTCGTTGGTGGGCAGGCCGCCGTTCTCGTACGCGTACGAGCGATGCGTCAGCGCACGCACCAGAAGGGCGGACTCGAGCTGATACCCGAGCCGCCCTTCCAGAAGCGTGTGGGACGAGGCATTGTCCGTCTTGTTGTCCGTCTTGGGGGACTCAGACATTGCGCCTCTCACCAGCCACTCAGACCGAGAGGACCTGGCGCTTGTTGTAGGTGCCGCAGCTCGGGCACGCGATGTGCTGCTGCTTCGGCTCCTGGCAACGCTCACACGAAACCAGGGTGGGGACCGCAGCCTTCCACTGCGACCGGCGGTGGCGCGTGTTGCTGCGCGACATCTTCCGCTTCGGAACAGCCACGGCTACTTCTCCTGCTTCTCGTCGACGCCCGCTTCGGCGCCGCTCATGTTGTCCTTCTCATCGGTTCCCAGCGAACCGGCGAGTCCCTGCAGTGCCGCCCAACGCATGTCGACGGCGTCATGGTGGTGGTCCGGGTGGTCGTTCAGGTTGATTCCGCATTCGGAACACAGACCCGCACAGTCCTCCCGGCACACCGGCTGCATCGGCAGTGCGAGCACCACCGCATCACGCAGCACGGGTTCGAGGTCGAACATGCCGTCCTCGAGGGGGATCATGTCCTCGTCGTCCTCGGCTTCGTCGTCCGCGGCCGCCTTGGAGCGGCCCCGGTCGTCGGAGTCGGGGTACGAGAACATCTCCTGGAAGTCCACGTCGAGCTCGAGCTCGACGGGCTCCAGACACCTTACGCACTCCCCCTCGGCCGATGCACGGGCGGTGCCTGTGACAAGCACCCCTTCCATGACCGACTCGAGACGGAGATCAATCTCCACGGGCGCGCCTTCCGGCACACCGACGACCCCGACGACACCGAAATCCGCGGGGGCCGATACCGAGCGGGAGAGCCGCTGCAGGGCACCAGGACGCCGCCCCAGCTCGTGCGTGTCGAACACGAGGGGGTTGCGGTGGTCGAGGCGCGTGCTCAGGGCTCTTCCTGCTTTCGGATCGAGAGAGGGGCTGCCGTGTTCGAATCGAGAGACGAAGCGGGCAGCCTGGATCGCGGACATACGCGCGACCGAAGAGCCAGGATACTGGACGCTTCGCCCAGGGCCCAATCCGGCCTTGGCCAAGACCCGGCTCAGTGCCCCTGACCGTGGCCCTGACCGTGCCCCTGCTCGTACCGGCGCAGCTGCTCCAGGTCGATCATGCTCGTGTCGAAGAAGCTGGTCTCGTCCAGGGCGGCGCCCTGCGGCTGCGGGGCCTGCGCCTGCGGGACCTGCGCCTGCTGCTCGTAGCCGTACTGCTGCTGGTAGGCGTACGGGTCGGCCGTCTGGGGCTGCTGGTACGCGTACGGGTCCTGGTGCTGGTAGCCGTACGCGTCCTGCGGCTGGGGCTGGGGCTGCTGGTAGGCGTACGGGTCAGGCTGCTGGGCGGGGATCTGCGGGACGTGTTGCGGGGCGGGCTGCGCGGCCTGCCGGCGCACCGGCTCCGGGTCGGCCAGCTCCGCGAGCCCGGCCAGGTAGTCCGCGTCGCTGGTGTGCACCGCGCCGCCGCCGGCCGCGTCCTGGGCCGCCATGTGCTCGCCGAGGGCGTCGCTGGTGGTGCGTCCGTGCAGCTTCTGCCGGCCGCGGCCGACCGCCTCCAGGGTCTTGGAGAGGACGGCCTCGAACGCGCCCAGCTTGGCGTCGACGTACTCGTCGGCCCGGTGGATCAGGGTCTGCGGGTCGGCGCTGTACTCGGGGGCGTCCTCGTCCGCGTAGCCGTTCTGGTCGAGCCCCGGGCCGCGGCCGAGGAGCTTCTCACGACCGCGGTCGACGGAGCCGATGGTCTTGTTGAGGACGACCTCGAAGTTGGCGAGCTTGGAGTCGACGTAGTCGTCGGCCTCGGCGCGGATCTCCTCGGCCTCGCGGCGGGCCTCGGCGAGGATCCGGTCCGCCTCGTCCTGGGACTGGCGGGCGACCTGGGTGTCGGAGATCAGCGAGCCGCGCTCCGCGTGGGCGGCCGCGATGATCCGCTCGGCCTCCTGCCGGGCCTGCTCGACCATCTGCTCCCGGCCGCCGAGGAGCTCCTGGGCCTGGGCGAGGGAGCCCGGCAGGGCCTCCCGTACCTCTTCGAGCATGGCGAGCAGCTCGGCGCGGTTGACCACGCAGGACGCCGACATGGGCATGGAGCGGGCGTTTGTGACCG
Organism: Streptomyces sp. NPDC015346; assembly: GCF_043078785.1. Lineage (NCBI taxonomy): Bacteria > Bacillati > Actinomycetota > Actinomycetes > Kitasatosporales > Streptomycetaceae > Streptomyces > Streptomyces sp. NPDC015346. The sequence goes on from NZ_JBIBTW010000005.1 coordinate 150,289, forward strand.
TCGAAACGATCTCGTCGAGCTTCTTCTGCACGTCCACCGGGTGCTCGCCACTCTCTACAGCTGGATGGAGACGGACGGGACGACTGTAAGGGCAGTCGGCGCCGCCCGACACCGGGTGACGGTCTGTCAGGAGGTGTGGCCGAGCGTCACTGTTGAGCGCGCTGCTGGGCGAGGCGCTCGTTGAGCCTGCCGAGGACGGCCTCCGGCACCAGGTGGGAGACGTCGCCGCCCCAGGCGGCGACCTCCTTGACCAGGGAGGACGACAGGAAGCTGTAGGTGGGGTTGGTGGGGACGAAGAGGGTCTCGACGCCCGAGAGCCCGTTGTTCATCTGCGCCATCTGCAGTTCGTAGTCAAAGTCGCTGACGGCCCGCAGACCCTTCACGATGGCGGGGATGTCACGCTGCTTGCAGAAGTCGACGAGGAGGCCGTGGAAGGACTCGACCTCCACGTTGCCGAAGTCGGCCGTCACCTCGCGGATCAGCTCGATCCGCTCGTCGACGGTGAACAGGCCCTTCTTGGACTGGTTGATCATCACCGCGACGTGTACGACGTCGTACAGCTTGGAGGCGCGGGCGATGATGTCGAGATGTCCGTTGGTGATGGGGTCGAATGACCCCGGACAGACGGCGCGGCGCAACTTGGGTCCCTCGCTCTCCGGTCCGGTCATCGTGCGTCTTCGCACGTAGAGGCGGCGCGACCGTACCAAAACGTTCCCTCGCCGTAGCGACGGGCCCGCAGTGGCTCGAAACCGGCCGGCCAGCCGAATTCCCCGCCTCGGGTGCTGCGCTCCACGGTGACGAGGGCGTCGTCGCTGAGCCAGCCCCCGGAGCGGAGTGTGAGGAGGATCTCGCGAAGATCGTCGTCCGAGACGGCGTACGGCGGGTCGAGGAAGACCACGTCGTAGGGGGCGGCGGGGGCCGGACCCGTCACGATCTGTTCCGCTTTGCCGGTACGGAGTTCGGCGCCGGGCAGCCCGAGCACGCGGATGTTCTCGCGGACGGTCTTCGCGGCGCGGGGGTCGGCCTCGACCAGCAGGGTGTGCGAGGCGCCCCGGGAGAGCGCCTCCAGACCGACGGCGCCCGAACCCGCGTAGAGGTCGGCGACCCTGGCCCCGTCGAGGGTGCCGAGGAGCGACTCCCAGGTCGAGAAGAGGCCCTCGCGCGCCCGGTCGGAGGTGGGGCGGGTGCCGTTGCCGGGGGGCACGGCCAGTCGGCGTCCGCCGGCCGTACCGGCGATCACGCGGGTCATCTGAGGTCCTCGTCCTTCGCTGAGATCGGTGTCTCCACGATATGGCCGGTGAGGGGGGTGTGACGCACCCGTGGTCACCCCTTCTCCAGGAACTCCTCCCGCTCCTTGTCCAGGAGCGCGTCGAGGGCGGTGCGCAGCTCCGGGTGGTCGGTGAGGTCGGGGTCGGCGAGAACGACGGCGGTGGCCTCCTCGCGGGCGGCGGCGATGACCTCCTCGTCGTCGATGACGGTGAGCATCCGGAGGGAGGAGCGGACGCCGGACTGGGCCTGGCCGAGGACGTCGCCCTCCCTGCGCTGTTCGAGGTCGATCCGGGAGAGTTCGAAGCCGTCGAGGGTCGAGGCGACGGCGCCGAGGCGCTGGCGGGCCGGGCTCGCCTCGGGCATCTCGGTCACCAGGAGGCAGAGGCCGGGCGCGGAGCCGCGGCCGACGCGGCCGCGCAGCTGGTGGAGCTGGGAGACGCCGAAGCGGTCGGCGTCCATGATCACCATGGCGGTGGCGTTGGGGACGTTCACGCCGACCTCGATGACGGTGGTGGCGACGAGGACGTCGACCTCGCCGGCGGCGAAGCGGCGCATGACGTCGTCCTTGTCGTCCGGGTGCATCCGGCCGTGCAGGACCTCGATACGGAGCCCGGCGAGCGGGCCGACCTTCAGCTTCTCGGCGACCTCCAGGACGGCGAGCGGCGGGCGTTTCTCGGCCTCGTCCTCGGCGGAGGGCTTCTTCTTCGCCTTGGGGTCGTCCTCGCCGTCGCCGATGCGCGGGCAGACGACGTACGCCTGGTGCCCCTTCTCCACTTCCTCGCGCACGCGCTCCCACGCGCGCGTGAGGAAGTGCGGCTTGTCGGCGGCAGGGACGACATGGCTGGCGATCGGCGAGCGGCCGGCGGGCAGCTGGTCCAGGACGGAGGTCTCCAGGTCGCCGAAGACGGTCATGGCGACCGTGCGCGGGATGGGCGTCGCGGTCATGACGAGCAGGTGAGGGGGCTGCTTCCCCTTGCCGCGCAGGGCGTCGCGCTGCTCCACGCCGAAGCGGTGCTGTTCGTCGACGACGACCAGGCCGAGGTCGTGGAACTTCACCTTGTCCTCGATCAGCGCGTGCGTGCCGATGACGATCCCCGCCTCGCCCGTGACGAGGTCGAGGAGCGCCTGGCGGCGGCCCGCGGCGCCCATGGAACCGGTGAGCAGGACGACCTTGGTGGCGTTCTCCGCTCCGCCCAGCATCCCGCCCTGGGCGAGCTCGCCCATCATCTCGGTGACCGAGCGGTGGTGCTGCTGGGCGAGGACCTCCGTGGGCGCCAGCATCGCGGCCTGTCCGCCCGCGTCGACGACGGCGAGCATGGCCCGCAGGGCCACCATCGTCTTGCCCGATCCGACCTCGCCCTGGAGGAGGCGGTGCATGGGGTGTTCGGTGGCGAGGTCGTCGAAGATCTCCTGGGAGACCTTCTTCTGGCCGTCGGTGAGGGTGAAGGGCAGCTTGGCGTCGAAGGCGTCGAGGAGTCCGCCTGGTGCGGGTCTCCGGGCGACGGCGGGCAGTTGGGTGTCCGCGTACCTGCGGCGGGCGAGGGCGACCTGGAGGACGAACGCCTCGTCCCACTTGAGCCGCTGCCGGGCGTCCTCGATGTCCGCCCTGGTACGGGGGCGGTGGACCTTCATGAGCGCCTCTGGCAGGTCGGCGAGGCCGCGTCCCTCCCGCAGGGCGGGCGGCAGCGGGTCGGCGAGCCCGGCCCAGCCGGTGGCCTCCAGGGAGTCCAGGGCGATGGAGACGGACTGCTCGATGGTCCAGGACTCCAGCTGCTTGCAGGCGGGGTAGATCGGCAGCAGTTCGCTCGCGAAGGCCTTGACCGTCTCGTCGCTGCTGTCGGCGTCCAGGAGTTTGTACTCGGGGTGGGAGAGCTGGAGCTTGCGGTTGAAGACGCCGACCTTGCCGGCGAACATCCCTCGGCGGCCCGGCAGGAGTTCCTTCTGGTGGAAGAAGACCGACCGGCCGAAGAAGACCAGCTGCATCCGCCCGCTGCCGTCGGTGATGGTGACCTCGAGCCGCTGGCCCTTGCCCCGGCCGCCCTTGTTGAAGGTGAGCACACGCGCGTCGGCCACCTGCGCCACGACCGTCACGTGCTCGTCGAGGGGCAGCTCGGCGAGGGCGGTGAGCTCGCCGCGCTCGGCGTACCGCCGCGGGTAGTGGTGGAGCAGATCGCCGACCGTGTGCAGGTCGAGGTGGTCGGCCATCACCTTCGCGGTGGCGGCGCCGAGCAGGTTCTTCAGCGGGTCACCGAGCAGCACGGCCGCTCCCCTCGGACAGATCCGTCAATGTTCGCAGTGGTTCGTTCTTCGGTGGTTCGTTCTTCGGTGGTTCGTTCTTCGGTGGTTCGTCGAGCGCGGGCACACGATCCATTGCACACCACGGCACCGACAACCGTCCCGCTACTCCACGCCGATCAGCAGCGGCGGCGCCCCGACGCCCGCGTGGTACGTCGCCGTGTCCACCGCCAGGTACGTCTCGCGGACATGGCGTTCGAGCTCGGCCGCCAGTGCCGGCGGGGTCTCGTCCGCGACGATCAGGGTCACCAACTCGCCGCCCGCCGACAGCATGCGGTCCAGGACCGTGCGGGCCGTCGTCGTCAGGTCCTGGCCGATGACCGCCACGTCGCCCTCGATCAGGCCGAGGACGTCGCCGGCCTGGCAGACGCCGGCGGAGGTGAAGGACTGGTGTTCGGCGACGGCGAGTTCGGCGTAGCGCGTCGCGCCCGCCGCCGCCGTCATCGCCACCACGTCCTCGTCGAAGCGCCGCTCCGGTTCGTGGACGGCGAGGGCCGCGATGCCCTGGACGGCCGCCCGGGTGGGGATCAGGGCGACCCGGATGCCCTCGGCGCGGGCCTGCTCGGCCGCCGCGCCCGCCGTGTGCCGCAGGTCCGTGTCGTTGGGCAGGAGCACGACCTCGCGCGCGTGGGCCCGCCGGATCGCGTCGACGAGCTCGCCGCTGGCCGGCGGCTCGCCGGGCCTGGCCAGGAGCGTCGTCGCGCCGGCCTCCTCGCACAGGCCGGCGAGGCCCTCGCCGGGAACCACCGCGACGACGGCGCGCTGGGCCTGCTCCCGTACCTCGGAGACGCCCGAGAAGTGGGTGATACGGATCCGGTGCGGCCGTCCCGCCTCCACGCCCGCCTCGACCGCCGCGCCGGCGTCGTCGACATGGACGTGGACGTTCCACAGCCCGTCGCCGCCGACGACGACCAGGGAGTCGCCCAGCGCGTCGAGCCGGGCCCGTAGCCGCTCCACGGCCGCGTCCTCGGCCTCCAGGAGGTAGATCACCTCGAAGGCGGGGCCCGCCGGGCCGGTCTCCGCGTCGCACTCCTCGACGGCCACGGCCGGCCGGTGCGCTCCGGCGGGCCGCACCTGCGCCTCGCCGGAGACGGCCTCGACCAGCGCGCCGAGGACGGCGACCAGACCGCGCCCGCCGGCGTCCACGACCCCGGCGCGTCGGAGCACGGCGAGTTGTCCGGGGGTCGCCTCCAGCGCGCTCCTGGCTCCGTCGTACGCCCCCTTGGCCACCGTCACGAGGTCTCCGCCCCCGACGCACGCCTCGGCGGCGGCGCCCGCCACCGTGAGGATCGTTCCTTCGACGGGGTGGGCCACGGCCTCGCGGGCCGCGCGGGCCGCCGCCGCCAGCGACCGGGCGAGGTGATCCCCGTCACGACCGTCGGCGAGCACGGAGGCCATCCCCCGAAGGAGCTGCGAGAGGATCGTCCCGGAGTTGCCGCGGGCGCCGATCAGGGCGCCGTGCGCCATGGCCCGTATGGCGTCGGTGGCGTCGGGCTCGTCGGCTGCGAAGACGGCCTCGACGGCCTGGGCGGCGGATTCCACGGTCAGGTAGAGGTTGGTGCCGGTGTCCCCGTCGGCGACCGGATAGACGTTGATCGCGTCGATCTCCTCGCGCTCCCGGCCGAGCGCGTCCAGGGCCCGTACGCACCAGGATCGGACCGCCGCGGCGTCGAGGGTCTGCGCGGTCTGCGGCAACGGGGGATCCTCCTGTAGATGGCGGTCGCACCGCAGGTTAGCCCCGCTCGCGACCTGGGCCGGGGCGGGGGGCGGCGCTCGCCATGGTAGTTTCGTTCTACGGGAGCAGCCGTTGTATGCTGCTTCGGTTGCCCGGCGAGAGTCGGGCCATTCCCCCGGCAAGCCACTTCAGATCTCTGATTCCGGTGCGCCGGATTTCACTGTAAATCTGAAGTCTTTGGAGTGACCCGTGGCTGCCAACTGCGACGTCTGCGGCAAGGGGCCGGGCTTCGGCAACAACATTTCGCACTCGCACCGCCGTACGTCTCGTCGCTGGAACCCGAACATCCAGCGTGTGCGTGCCGTGGTCGGTCGGACGCCGAAGCGGCTCAACGTCTGCACCTCGTGCATCAAGGCCGGCAAGGTCTCGCGCTAAGTGATGCTCCCCGCGCAAGCGGGGATGATCCCGCCGACGTTTTGTCGTAGCGCAGCCCTGCGGTTGCCTTGAAAGGCCGGTTCACCTTGGTGAACCGGCCTTTTGCCATGCCCGGAGGCAGGCCACCCGGGCCTGAGCCCGGGCCCTCGGCCTAGCGCGTCCGCCAGCCGTGGTCCACCGGGCCGATCCCCGCGCCCAGCGCGAATCCGGCGGCGATCGCCCCCGTGACGTACTCCTTCGCCTCCCGCACCGCCCGCACCACCGGCAGCCCCTTCGCGAGCCCCGCCGCCACGGCCGAGGCGAGCGTGCAGCCCGTCCCGTGCGTGTGCCGGTTGTCGTGCCGCGGCGCCCGCAGCCAGTGCTCCTCGGTGCCGTCGGTGAGCAGGTCCACCGCGCTGTCGCCGGTGGGCAGGTGTCCGCCCTTGATCAGCGCCCAGCGCGGTCCGTACGACAGGATCGCCTCGGCGGCCACCCGCATGTCGCTCTCGTACACGACGTGGACGCCGGTGAGCTGCGCCACCTCGTCCAGGTTGGGTGTGGCCACCGTCGCCGCGGGCAGCAGCTTCGTCCGTACGGAGTCCAGCGCGGAGGCCGCGAGCAGCGGGTCGCCGTGCTTGGAGACCCCCACGGGGTCGACGACCACCGGCGCGTCCGTTCCCGCGAGCAGCTCCGCCACGGTCTCCACGAGCGAGGCCGAGGAGAGCATCCCGGTCTTGACCGCCTGGACGCCGATGTCGTCGACGACGGCGCGGTACTGGGCGCGTACCGCCTCCTCGGGAAGCTCCCAGACGCCGTGGACGCCGCGCGAGTTCTGGGCGGTGACGGCGGTGACCACGCTCATCCCGTGGGTCCCGAGGGCGAGCATCGTCTTCAGGTCGGCCTGGATGCCGGCGCCGCCGCCGGAGTCGGACCCGGCGACGGTGAGGACGAGGGGCGGGGGGAGGCTCACTCGGCCCCTCCGAAGTGGTCCCAGCCGCCCGTGGTGTGCCAGGGTGCCCCGTCCACGGTCACCTGGGGCAGGGCGGAGGGGTTGAGAACCTCGCCGATGACCTTCCAGCGGGCAGGCAGCTTCACGTCCGGCGGGAAGGTGGCCACGATGGCGTGGTCCTCTCCCCCGGTGAGCACCCACTGGAGCGGGTCGACGCCGACGGCCTGGCCGATGTCGTTCATCTGCGTGGGGATGTCGATGCTGCCGGACCGCAGGTCGATGCGGACCTTGCTGGCCTCGGCGATGTGGCCGAGGTCGGCGATGAGGCCGTCGCTGACGTCGCACATGGCGGTGGCGCCGAGCCCGGCGGCCGCGGGGCCCGCGTGGTACGGCGGTTCCGGCCGCCGGTGGGCCTCGACGAAGGCGCGCGGGGAGCGGAAGCCGCGGGAGAGGACGGCGTAGCCGGCGGCGGACCAGCCGAGCCAGCCGGTGTACGCGACGACGTCGCCGGGCTGGGCGCCGCCCCGGGTCACCGGGTCGTGGTTGCGCAGATCGCCGAGGGCGGTGATGGCGACGGTGATGGTGTCACCGCGGACGACGTCGCCGCCGACGACGGCGGCGCCGGCGACCTGGCACTCGTCGCGCAGCCCGTCCATGAGTTCGGTGGGCCAGGTGACCGGGAGTTCGGCGGGGACGACGAGGCCGAGCAGGAGCGCGGTGGGGACGGCGCCCATGGCGGCGATGTCGGCGAGGTTCTGCGCCGCCGCCTTGCGGCCCACGTCGTACGCCGTCGACCAGTCGCGGCGGAAGTGACGTCCTTCGAGCAGGATGTCCGTGCTGGCCACCACGCGCCGGTCCGGTGCGGAGACGACCGCGGCGTCGTCGCCGGGCCCGACCCGTACCGCCGGGGTGGAGGTGAGCCGTGAGGTGAGCTCCCTGATGAGCCCGAACTCCCCCAACTCGCCGACTGTGCCCTTCACCGCGTCTCACCTCGTGTTGTCATGCCGGCGCGCGGGTCGCTCTGCGGGTCGCGAGCCGTCATTGCGCTGGGTACCGTCAAGTAGACCGTCAACTTCTGTCGTGCGTACGCCACACTGTGGACGCCTCCGGGCGTGCGGGTCTCCCCGTGGCCCACGGCGACGCGGTACCGTGGCGAACCTTTCATCGGGTTCTTTCTCCCAATGATCCTCGTGGCCGCCCTGGAGGTTCCGTGGTACAGGCGTACATCCTTATTCAGACCGAGGTGGGTAAGGCGTCGACCGTCGCCGAGACCATCGCCAAGATCCCGGGCGTGATCCAGGCGGAGGACGTGACCGGACCGTACGACGTGATCGTCCGCGCGCAGGCGGACACCGTCGACGATCTCGGCCGCATGGTGGTCGCCAAGGTCCAGCAAGTGGACGGCATCACGCGAACCCTCACCTGCCCGGTCGTCCATCTCTAGCCCCCGTCTACCCTTGGCCGGTGATGTCTTCCCACCGGCCCTTCGGCCTGCCCGTCGCCGCCGCAGCGCTGGCGCTGCTGACCGCCGCGGGCTGCTCCTCCACGAACGCGAAGGCGTCGGTCCCGGTTCCCAGCCCTCCGGCGGAGGAAGCCGCCTTCTGCCAGGCGCTGGCGAAGGAGCTTCCCGACACCGTGGCGGGGCTGGAACGGAACGATCCGGAGCCTGACTCCGAGCTGACCGCCGGCTGGGGGGACGCGGCGATCGTACTGCGCTGCGGCGTCCCCCGGCCCGAAAAGATGACCGATCCGCAGGCGCAGGGTGTCTCCGTCGACGGCGTGCGCTGGATGGTGGAGCAGCGGGAGGGCGACGGGCCCCGCTTCACCTCGGTGTACCGCGAGGCGTACATCGAGGTGACGCTGGACGAGCGGTACGCGCAGGACGCCGCCCCCCTCGTGGATCTCGCCGCCCCGGTGAAGCAGACGGTGCCGTGCGCCCTGGACCCGGAGTGCGACTGAACCGGAGCGTGCACGAACCGGAACGCGCACGAACCGGAGCGTCCGCGAACCGGGGCCTGCCTAGCGCAGGCCCGTCGAGCGGTTCAGCGCCGCCTGGATCAGCCGGTCGACGAGCTCGGGGTAGCTCACGCCGCTCTCCTGCCACATCCGCGGGTACATGGAGATGGGGGTGAAGCCGGGCATGGTGTTGATCTCGTTGATGACGAAGTCGCCGTCCTCGGTGAGGAAGAAGTCGGCGCGGACCAGGCCCTCACAGGAGACGGCCTCGTAGGCGGCGACCGCCAGGCGCTGGACCTCGGCGGTGGCCTCGTCGCCGATCGGCGCGGGCACGATCCCGGAGGCCGAGTCGATGTACTTGGCCTCGAAGTCGTAGAAGTCGTGGTCGGTGACGGGCGGGATCTCGGCCGGCACGCTGGCGCGCGGGCCGTCCTCGAACTCCAGCACGCCGCACTCGATCTCGCGGCCGCGCAGCAGCGACTCGACGAGGATCTTGGGGTCGTGGCGCCGGGCCTCCTCGATGGCCTCGTCCAGGCCCGAGAGGTCGTCGACCTTGGTGATGCCCATGGAGGAACCGCCGCGGGCGGGCTTCACGAAGAGCGGCCAGCCGTGGTCGGCGGCGAACTCGACGATCTTCTTGCGGGCGGCGGCGGGGTTCTGCTCCCACTCCCGGGGCCGGATGACCTCGTACGGGCCGACGGGCAGCCCGAAGGAGGTGAACACCCGCTTCATGTACTCCTTGTCCTGGCCGACGGCGGAGGCGAGGACGCCCGCGCCGACGTAGGGGACGCCGGAGAGCTCCAGGAGGCCCTGGAGGGTGCCGTCCTCGCCGTACGGGCCGTGCAGCATCGGGAAGACGACGTCGACCTCGCCGAGCGCCTTGGGCACGGAGCCGGGCTCGGTGTGGACGACCTCGCGGTTGGCCGGGTCGACGGAGAGGACGACGCCGCCCTCCCGGGACTCGACGAGGTCGGAGACGTTCGGCAGGGAGCGGTCGGCGATGGCCATCCGCTCGGGGGCGTCGGCCGTCAGCGCCCAGCGCCCGTCGGTGGTGATGCCGATGGGCAGCACGTCGTACTTGGTCCGGTCGATGGCGCGCAGGACGGCGCCGGCCGTGACGACGGAGATGGCGTGCTCGGAGCTGCGGCCGCCGAAGACGACGGCCACGCGCGGCTTGCGGGGGCTCTGGGTGTTCTCGCTCATAACGCGTTGAGCGTACCCTGCGTCTCCGGCGTGCTTAAGAGCCCCGGTCCGCCGCGCGCGTCCGGCCCAACGGGCCCTTGGCGGCGGGCCCGGCGGAGAGGATCGGCCGTGCTCAGCCCCGCTCGGGCTTCGCGCTGCGCGACATCAGTTCCTTGAGGGCGACGATCGGCGGCTTGCCCTCGTGGACGATGGAGACGACCATCTCGGTGATCGGCATGTCGACGCCGTGGCGGCGCGCCAGATCGAGCACGGACTCGCAGGACTTGACGCCCTCGGCGGTCTGCTTGGTGGCCGCGATGGTCTCCTGGAGCGTCATCCCGCGGCCCAGGTTGGTGCCGAAGGTGTGGTTCCGGGAGAGCGGCGATGAGCAGGTGGCGACCAGGTCGCCGAGGCCGGCGAGGCCGGAGAAGGTGAGCGGGTCGGCGCCCATGGCGAGGCCGAGCCGGGTGGTCTCGGCCAGTCCGCGGGTGATGAGCGTGGCCTTGGAGTTGTCGCCGAGCCCCATGCCGTCGGCGATGCCGACGGCGAGCCCGATGACGTTCTTGACCGCTCCGCCGAGCTCGCAGCCGACGACGTCGGTGTTGGTGTACGGGCGGAAGTACGGGGTCATGCAGGCGGCCTGGAGCCGCTGGGCGACCGACTCGTCGGCGCAGGCGACGACGGCGGCGGCGGGCTGCCGGGCGGCGATCTCCTTGGCCAGGTTGGGCCCGGTGAGGACGGCGACGCGCTCGGCCGGGACCTTGGCGACCTCCTCGATGACCTCGCTCATCCGCTTGGCGGTGCCCAGTTCGACGCCCTTCATGAGGGAGACGAGGACGGTGTCGGGGGCGAGCGCGGGGGCCCATGCGGCGAGGTTGCCGCGCAGGGTCTGCGAGGGGACGGCGAGCACGGTGAACTCGGCGTCGCGGGCGGCCTCGGCGGGGTCGGTGGTGGCCCGGACGGCCGCCGGGAGTTCGACGCCCGGGAGATAGTCGGGGTTGGTACGGGTGGTGTTGACGGCGTCGACGAGTTCGGCGCGGCGGCCCCACAGGGTCACCTCGCAGCCCGCGTCGGCCAGCACCATGCCGAAGGCGGTGCCCCACGATCCCGTACCGAAGACGGCTGCCTTGGTCACTTCTTGCCCTCCCCGGCGGCCTTGCGCCGCTGTTCCAGCCGTGCCCTGCGGTGGTCGTACGGCTCGGGCGGGGCCTTCTCGCCGCGGACCTCCTCCAGGATCGCGGTGATCGCGGCCATGATGACCTCGGTCGCCTCGCGCAGCACCTCGGGCGTCGGCTCCCGGTCGTAGAAGCGGGAGAGGTCGACGGGCGGGCCGGCCTGCACGATGAGCGTCTTGCGCGGGAACAGCCGGAGCTTGTTCTCCTTGGCGTACGGCGGCATCGCGAGGTTGGCGCCCCACTGGGCGACCGGGATGACGGGGGCCTTGGTGAGCAGCGCGACGCGCGCGGCGCCGGTCTTGCCGGCCATGGGCCACATGTCGGGGTCGCGGGTGAGGGTGCCCTCGGGGTAGAAGGCGACGCATTCGCCGCGCTCGATGGCCTCGACGGCGGCGCGGAAGGCGTCCAGCGCGTCGGTCGTCTCGCGGTAGACGGGGATCTGTCCGGTGCCGCGGAGCATCATGCCGACGAACGAGCCCTTGAAGAGGCCGGCCTTGGCGAGAAAGCGCGGGACCCGTCCGGTGTTGTACTGGAAGTGCGCGTAGGACAACGGGTCCAGATACGAGTTGTGATTCACGGCGGTGAGGAATCCGCCGTCGGCCGGAATGTGTTCCGCTCCGCGCCAGTCCCGCTTGAACAGAACCACCAGCGGCGGTTTAGCGATGACCGCCGCCAGGCGGTACCAGAAGCCGATTCTGCGGCGGGGCACTCGGACACCTTCCTCTGGGACTGGCATGCAGGGGGTCAAGTGTCGCCCCATGCTCCTGGTCTGTCGAGAACACCGTACGCCCCGGGATCCCGGGGTCGCCGGGCACCGCTCCCCCGGCCCGTCGGACACCGGCGGGGGGTGTCGGGTCACAATGGGCCGCGATGAACACCGATCCGGACGACGGCTGGTCCCTGGTCGTCCCCCTGAAGCCCCTTGCGCGGGCGAAGAGCAGGCTCGCCGCGGCCACCGGGGCGCTGTTACGTCCCCGGCTCGCGCTGGCGTTCGCGCAGGACACGGTGGTCGCGGCGCTGGCGTGCCCGCGGGTGCGGGATGTGGCGGTCGTCACGGACGATCAGGCGGCGGGGCGGGCGCTTTCGGCGCTCGGGGCGCGGATCGTGGCCGACTCCCCGGGGGCCGGGCTCAACGCGGCGCTGGCGCACGGGGCGCGTTCCGTGCGGGACGCGCGCCCCGCGGCGCGGGTGGCGGCGCTGAACGCGGACCTGCCGGCGCTGCGCTCCGCGGAGCTGGCCCGGGTCCTCCAGGCCGCGGCGCAATTCCCCCGGGCATTTCTGGCGGATGCCGCGGAAATCGGTACGACATTCCTCTCGGCCGGTCCGGGAGTGGAATTGGCACCTGCTTTCGGAGGTGCTTCGCGCCGTCGGCATTTGTCTTCCGGAGCGGTGGAAATCCGGCTGGCGGGGGTGGATTCCGTACGCCGGGACGTCGACACCGGGGAGGATCTGGCGGCGGCGCTCGCCCTGGGTGTCGGTCCGCGGACGGCGGCCCACTGGGATCGTGCGGCCGGATAGGCTGCGGTCCATGCAGGCGACCGCGTACACGTACGACCCCGAGACCCGCAGCGGCAGTGTGCTGCTCGACGACGGCACCCCGGTGGAGTTCGGGGCCGAGGCGTTCGACGCGGGCGGGCTGCGGTTGCTGCGGCCCGGGCAGCGGGTGCGGATCGAGACGGAGCCGGGCGCCGAGGGCGCGGGCCCGCGGATCACGCTGGTGACGCTGCAGACCCTCTGAGCCGACGCCGGGCCGGACGGGGCGACGACGCCGGGTCGGCTCGGGGTCGGCGCTGGGCCGGACAGGGCGGCGACGGCGGGTCGGCGCTGGGCCGGACAGGGCGGCGACGGATGCCGGACGCGCCGCGGGCCGGGCTCCCCGAGGGGGAGCCCGGCCCGGCGTGTGAGTGGCCCTGTGACCCTGCGCCGCTTACTTCTTGCGGGCGGTGGTGGTCTTCTTGGCGGGGGAGGTCTTGCGCGCGGTGGTCTTCTTCGCCGGCGCCTTCTTCGCCGTGGCCTTCTTCGCCGGGGCGGTCTTCTTCGCGGTGGTCTTCTTGGCGGCGGCGGTGGTCTTCGCCGGCGTCGCCTTCTTGGCGGTCGTCGTCTTCTTGGCGGCGCTCGCGGTCTTGGTGGCGGTGGTCTTCTTCGCCGCGGCGGTGGTCTTCTTCGCCGGAGTGGTCTTCTTGGCGGCGGCCTTCTTCGCCGCGGCGGCGGAGGTCTTCTTGGCGGCGGCCTTCTTGCCGGCGGCCTTGGCGATGGTGGGGGGCGGGCCGGAAAGGCTGCCCTTGGGCGCCTTCTTGACGGCGACCTCGCCGCCCTTGGGGAGCTTCTTCGAGCCGCTGACCAGGTCCTTGAAGCCCTGACCGGCACGGAAGCGGGGCACGGAGGTCTTCTTGACCCGGACGCGCTCACCCGTCTGCGGGTTGCGGGCGTACCGGGCCGGGCGGTCGACCTTCTCGAACGAGCCGAAGCCGGTGACCGAAACTCGGTCCCCGCCGACCACGGCACGCACGATCGCGTCCAGCACCGCGTCGACAGCATCGGCGGCCTGCTGGCGGCCGCCCATCTTGTCGGCAATCGCTTCTACGAGCTGCGCCTTGTTCACGTCTTCCCCTTCGGAGACATTGCCAGAACGAAAGTGTTCAAGCTTTTTCGCACGTTAGGCATGTATATACCGCAAATCAAACACGAAACGGGCTAATCACCCTAGTGCCGCAACGGTGAAGTGCCGTTGCGGAGTTCCTGGTGTCAGTCGTCTTCAGGGAATCGGCCCTCGTCGAGGTCCTTCATCAACCGGTCCAGACGCGCTGCGGCGTCCGTGAGATCGTGCTTCGCCGCGGCCGTCACGACCAGCAGCTTCCGGGACAGCGCCATCCTTACGCCCTCCGGGACTTGCAGTTCGCGCACCCTTGTGTGCGCTTCCTTCAATCGGGCGGCGACTGCCTCGTAGAGCTCGAGTTGGCTGTCGCGTTCCATGCACCGATTGTGCCATCTGGGGCGAGTTGTCGCCCGACAGGGTCTCAACAAGCGACTGCGCCCCCCACCGTGAGGTGGGGGGCGCAGTCATGGAAAAGCGCTGCTCAGACAGTAATTGTACGGGGTTTGAAGGACGGCCTCGCCGCCTCGTAAGCCGCGATGTCGGCTTCGTTCTGAAGGGTGAGGCTGATGTCGTCGAGGCCGTTCAGCAGACGCCAGCGGGCGTTCTCGTCGAGCTCGAAGTCGGCGTCGATCCCGGCGGCGAGGACCTTCCGCCGCTCCAAGTCAACAGTGATTTCGGCCGTAGGGTCGGCTTCGGTCAGCTCCCAGAGCGCGTCGACGGTCGGCTGGTCCAGGACCACGGTCAGCAGACCGTTCTTCAGCGAGTTGCCGCGGAAGATGTCGGCGAACCGGGAGGAGATGACGGTCTTGAAGCCGTAGTTCTGCAGCGCCCAGACGGCGTGCTCACGGGAGGAGCCGGTGCCGAAGTCGGGGCCGGCGACCAGGACCGTGGCGCCCTTGCGCTCGGGGCGGTTGAGGACGAACTGCTCGTCCTTGCGCCAGGCCTCGAAGAGGCCGTCCTCGAAGCCGTCGCGGGTGACCTTCTTGAGCCAGTGCGCGGGGATGATCTGGTCGGTGTCGACGTTGCTGCGGCGCAGCGGGACGGCCCGGCCGGTGTGCGTGGTGAAAGCTTCCATGGTTCCTCAGACCCCCGCGGGCGTAGCGACGTCGGACAGATCGGCCGGGGAGGCCAGATGGCCCAGTACGGCGGTGGCGGCGGCGACCTGGGGCGAGACCAGGTGGGTCCGGCCGCCCTTGCCCTGCCGGCCTTCGAAGTTGCGGTTGGAGGTGGACGCGGAGCGCTCACCGGGAGCCAGTTGGTCGGGGTTCATGCCCAGACACATCGAGCAGCCGGCGTGCCGCCATTCGGCGCCCGCCTCCTTGAAGACCTTGTCCAGGCCCTCCTCGACGGCCTGCAGGGCGACCCGGACGGAGCCGGGGACGACCAGCATGCGGACGCCGTCGGCGACCTTGCGGCCCTCGATGATGCCGGCCACGGCGCGCAGGTCCTCGATGCGGCCGTTGGTGCAGGAGCCTACGAAGACGGTGTCGACCCTGATGTCCCGCAGCGGCTGCCCGGCGGTCAACCCCATGTACTCCAGGGCCTTTTCGGCGGCGTTGCGCTCCGAAGCGTCTTCGTACGAAGCCGGGTCGGGGACGTGCGCCGAAAGCGGAGCGCCCTGGCCGGGGTTGGTGCCCCAGGTGACGAACGGCGCCAGTTCGGTGGCGTCGATGACGACCTCGGCGTCGAAGACGGCGTCGTCGTCGGTCCGCAGCGTCTTCCAGTACGCGACGGCGGCGTCCCAGTCCTCGCCCTCGGGGGCGTGGGCGCGGCCCTTGAGGTAGGCGAAGGTGGTCTCGTCGGGGGCGATCATGCCCGCGCGCGCACCGGCCTCGATCGACATGTTGCAGATGGTCATCCGGGCCTCCATCGAGAGCTTCTCGATGGCGGAGCCGCGGTACTCCAGGATGTAGCCCTGGCCGCCGCCGGTGCCGATCTTGGCGATGATCGCCAGGATCAGGTCCTTGGCGGTGACGTCCTCGGGCAGCTCGCCGTCGACGGTGATCGCCATGGTCTTGGGGCGGGCCAGCGGCAGCGTCTGGGTGGCCAGGACGTGCTCGACCTGGCTGGTGCCGATACCGAAGGCCAGCGCGCCGAAGGCGCCGTGGGTGGAGGTGTGCGAGTCGCCGCAGACCACGGTGGTGCCGGGCTGGGTCAGGCCCAGCTGGGGGCCCACGACGTGGACGACGCCCTGCTCGACGTCGCCCAGCGGGTGCAGTCGTACGCCGAACTCGGCGCAGTTCTTGCGCAGCGTCTCCAACTGCGCGCGCGAGACGGGGTCCGCGATCGGCTTGTCGATGTCGAGGGTCGGGGTGTTGTGGTCCTCGGTGGCGATGGTGAGGTCGAGTCGCCGCACCGGCCGGCCGTTCTGGCGCAGGCCGTCGAAAGCCTGGGGGCTGGTCACCTCGTGCAGCAGGTGCAGATCGATGAAGAGGAGGTCGGGCTCGCCCTCGGCGCGCCGGACGACGTGGTCGTCCCAGACCTTCTCCGCGAGTGTCCTACCCATCGCTTTCCCTCCGGCCGACGTCTACGCCGGCACAACTAGAGACCCGTTTCGCGGGCCGTTGTGCGGCCGCCTCACCAGGGTCACAGGTTCCCCGGAAAATTGAACTTGCGTTTCACAGAGTGAGACGTGAATATCGTTGCATGGACAACTCTAGCGGCGTAGG
This sequence comes from Streptomyces sp. NPDC015346, assembly GCF_043078785.1. Lineage (NCBI taxonomy): Bacteria > Bacillati > Actinomycetota > Actinomycetes > Kitasatosporales > Streptomycetaceae > Streptomyces > Streptomyces sp. NPDC015346. Next base: position 166,469 of record NZ_JBIBTW010000005.1, read on the forward strand.
CGTTCTCGACAAGGCAGCCCTTGTCCTGAGCGCCCTGGAGTCCGGTCCGGCCACCCTCGCAGGTCTGGTCGCGGCGACGGGACTCGCACGACCCACGGCACATCGACTCGCCGTGGCACTGGAACACCACCGGATGGTGGCCCGCGACATGCAGGGCCGGTTCATCCTCGGACCGCGGCTGGCGGAGCTCGCCGCCGCGGCCGGCGAGGACCGCCTGCTCGCGACCGCGGGCCCGGTACTGACGCATCTGCGCGACGTCACCGGCGAGAGCGCCCAGCTCTACCGCCGGCAGGGCGACATGCGCATCTGCGTGGCGGCGGCCGAGCGGCTGTCCGGCCTGCGGGACACCGTCCCGGTCGGCTCGACGCTGACGATGAAGGCCGGCTCCTCGGCGCAGATCCTGATGGCCTGGGAGGAGCCGGAGCGGCTCCACCGCGGCCTGCAGGGCGCCCGCTTCACGGCGACGGCCCTGTCGGGCGTACGGCGCCGCGGCTGGGCCCAGTCGATCGGCGAGCGGGAGCCGGGCGTGGCGTCCGTCTCCGCGCCCGTGCGCGGCCCCTCGAACCGCGTGGTGGCCGCCGTGTCGGTCTCCGGTCCGATCGAGCGCCTGACCCGGCACCCGGGCCGTATGCACGCGCAGGCGGTCATCGACGCGGCCGCGCGCCTCTCCGAGGCGTTGCGCCGCAACGGCTGACCCGCCGTACCCCTTCCCCGTCCGTCCCCGGCCCACCGCTTCAACGCCGCAGCGGTGGGCCGGAGTTGTGCCCCGGCCCCTTCTGGCGATCTTCAGTTGTCCGTCTTCGGTTCTCCGGCAACGCGAAGAAGCCCTCCCCCGAAGGGAAGGGCTTCCTCGATGCGTACCCCCGACCGGATTCGAACCGGCGCTACCGCCTTGAGAGGGCGGCGTGCTAGGCCGCTACACAACGGGGGCCTTGCGGATGAGCTCCGCGAGCTGGCCTACCAGGACTCGAACCTAGAATGACGGTACCAGAAACCGTAGTGTTGCCAATTACACCATAGGCCATGGTGGTTTAGACCAGTACCCCCGACCGGATTCGAACCGGCGCTACCGCCTTGAGAGGGCGGCGTGCTAGGCCGCTACACAACGGGGGCCCTAGCGATCCCGCCCGGCACGAAAGTGCCGGACGATGTCACCGCGTGTTCACCGGGTGCGACCCTGGTGATCCGCGGGATGGATCCGTACCCCCGACCGGATTCGAACCGGCGCTACTGCCTTGAGAGGGCAGCGTGCTAGGCCGCTACACAACGGGGGCTTTGCGGATCAGATCCGCGTGGTGCAGATGAGCTCTGCGAGCTGGCCTACCAGGACTCGAACCTAGACTAACTGAACCAGAATCAGTCGTGCTGCCAATTACACCATAGGCCACCAAAACGCAACCCCCGTTGTGGGGATCTTGCTCGGGTAGTGCTCCGTGGGTTTCGGCCTTTCGGCTTGCTCCCCTCGGCGCAGGAAGAACATTACCCGAAGGTGTCCGACGCTCCAAAACGGGTATCGCCCCGCAGCAGCGCGGGGAGCTGGTGGAGGTCGGTGATCCGGGTCAGCTCGGGCCGCCCGCCCCGCCCGCCGCGGTCCAGCCAGATGCCCGTGAGCCCGGCCAGGACCGCCCCGCGGGCGTCGATGTCCGGCTGATCACCCACGTACGCCACCTCGGCGGGCGCAAGACCCAGTGCCGCGCAGGCGGCGTGGAAGGCCTCGGCGGCCGGCTTGGCGAACCCGAGCTCGGCGGCGCAGACGACGGCCTCGAACCGGTCCCGTACGCCGAGCATCCGCAGCTTGCGCTCCTGGTTGTGGATGCTGGAGTTCGACAGGACGGCGTGCCGGTAGTCGGCGGCCAGGACGTCGAGGACGGGGACGGCGTCGGGGAAGAGCTCCCAGGCGGCCTCGTAGTGCGTGAGGTACCGCTCGAACCAGCCGTCGGCCTCGTCGGCGGTGAGCGAGGGCGCGTCCAGGAAGTCGCGCACCCGCTCGCGCCGCTGCTCCAGGAAGTCCACCCCGCCGGCCTCGAAGCGCCGCCAGTGGATGACGGTGAGCTCCTGCCACCGACGAAGGGCCTGGTCGACGGAGTCGAATCCGTCCACCAGGCCCTCGGCCGTGAGGTGCTCGCGCATGCCGGTCACGTCGGCGCGGGCGTAGTCGAAGATCGTGTCGTCGATGTCCCACAGGACCGCGCGGATGGCCATACGACGACCGTAGCGCGCGTGGTCAGGCGGGATCGACCCGTTCGGAGGGGACGACGAGGAAGTCGGTGACGAAGCAGGCGACCTCGCCGGAGACGTCCCGTCCGATCCAGGTGGGGTAGGCACCGTCGCCCCAGCCGGAGGTGAAGCCGGCCAGGTTGTGACCGTCGTCCCCCTCCGCCATGAACACCGCGGGTCCGTGTCCGATGCTCTCCATGGCCGCCCACACCGCGCCCTCCTCGTCCTCGGTGCCGGGGAAGGCACCATCGGCGGAGGCGTCGTAGAAGCAGCCGGTCCCGGCGTCCACGCCGTACCCGAAGAACTCGTCCTCCCCGAGTTCCGCGAGGTCCTGGCCGGGGCGCAGGGCGAGCTCCCAGGAGACCGGCGGGGTGTCCCGGACGGTGAGCCGGACGGCGGCGATCCTGGTGTGCGGGTGCGGTCCGGGCTCGACCCCGGGGCGCACGAGCGTGGCCACGGACGCCTGGACCGGGTACCGCCCGGGGGCGACCCCGACGGTGAACGCCTCGATGTCGCCGCTGCCCAGGTACACGAAGGGATCGCAGGCCACGACGCGACCGGTGGGCAGGGCCAGCTCGCCGACCTCGGCCACGGACAAGGTCCCGGTCAGGCCGTCCTCGTACGAGAAGGAGGTGCCGGAGGTGAAATACCGGGCGTAGTCGGGGGCGGTCATCGGCATGGCGGGCGAGCCTTTCAGCGGGGATCCCGGGAGGGGATCTCGACGGGCCGACCCTAGGGAAGGGGTGTGACAACGCGGCGTGGCGGCGGCCGGGGGTGCCGGTCGCCGCCATGCCGTGTGCGGGTGGACCGCTACGCGGCCAGCTTCGCCAGCGCCGCGTCGATACGGGCCAGAGTCCGCTCCTTGCCCAGGATCTCCAGGGACTCGAAGAGCGGCAGGCCGACCGTGCGGCCGGTGACCGCGACGCGGACCGGGGCCTGGGCCTTGCCGAGCTTCAGGCCGTGCTCCTCGCCGGCGGCCAGGACCGCGTTCTTGAGGGACTCCGGGTCGCTCCAGTCGGCGGTCTCCAGCTTCGCGCGGGCGGTGGTGAGCAGCGCGGCGGGCTCGCCCTTCATGGCCTTGTCCCAGGAGGGCTGGTCGAAGACCGGCTCGGGGAGGAACAGGAAGTCCACGTTCTGCGTGATGTCGGAGAGGACCGTGACGCGGGTCTGCGCGTGCGGGGCGATGGCCTCCCAGGCCGCTCGGTCGAAGTCCTCCGGCGCCCAGGTGGCGTGCGGGGCGCGCAGCCAGGGCTCGCAGGCCTCGGCGAACGCCTTCACGTCCAGCATGCGGATGTGGTCGGCGTTGATCGCCTCGGCCTTCTTGAGGTCGAAGCGGGCCGGGTTGGCGTTGACGTCGGCGATGTCGAACTTCTCGACCATCTGCTCGATCGTGAAGATGTCCTGGTCGGCCGAGAAGGACCAGCCGAGCAGCGACAGGTAGTTGAGCAGGCCCTCGGGGAGGAAGCCGCGCTCCCGGTAGAGGTTGAGGGAGGCCTGCGGGTCGCGCTTGGAGAGCTTCTTGTTGCCCTCGCCCATCACGTACGGCAGGTGGCCGAAAGCGGGGATCTCCTTGGCGATGCCCAGCTCGATCAGCGCCTTGTAGAGCGCGATCTGGCGCGGGGTGGAGGAGAGCAGGTCCTCGCCGCGCAGGACGTGGGTGATCTCCATGAGCGCGTCGTCGACCGGGTTGACCAGGGTGTACAGCGGGGCGCCGTTGGCGCGCACGATGCCGTAGTCCGGGACGTTGTCCGGGGTGAAGGTGAGCTCGCCGCGGACCAGGTCGGTGAAGGTGATCGGCTCGTCGGGCATCTTGAAGCGGACGATCGACTCGCGGCCCTCGGCGCGGTAGCGCTCGATGCGCTCGGCGCTCAGGTTGCGGCAGGTGCCGTCGTAGCCGGAGGGCTTGCCGGCCAGGCGGGCGGCGTCGCGGCGGGCCTCGAGCTCCACGGCGGTGCAGAAGCAGTGGTAGGCGTAGCCGCCCGCGAGCAGCTTCTCGGCGACGTCCTGGTAGATGTCCATCCGCTGGGACTGGCGGTACGGGGCGTGCGGGCCGCCGACCTCGTCGGGGCCCTCGTCCCAGGTGAAGCCGAGCCAGCGCAGCGAGTCGAGCAGCTGCTGGTACGACTCCTCGGAGTCGCGCGCCGCGTCGGTGTCCTCGATGCGGAAGACGAACGTACCGCCGTGGTGCCGGGCGAAGGCCCAGTTGAACAGGGCGGTGCGGACCAGGCCCACGTGGGGGTTGCCGGTCGGGGAGGGACAGAAACGTACGCGGACGTTCGCGTTAGCCACGCTTGATCACCTTGTTGGTGAGAGTGCCGATGCCTTCGATGGTGACGGCGACCTCGTCGCCGACGTTGAGCGGTCCGACCCCGGCGGGGGTGCCGGTGAGGATGACGTCGCCCGGGAGCAGTGTCATGGCCTCGGTGATGTGGACGACCAGGTCCTCGATCGAGCGGATCATGTCGCTCGTACGACCGAGCTGCCGCTGTTCGCCGTTGACGGTGGCCTGGATGGTGAGGTCGCTCGGGTCGAGCTCCGTCTCCACCCAGGGGCCGAGCGGGCAGCTGGTGTCGAAGCCCTTGGCGCGGGCCCACTGCTTCTCGCGCCGCTGGACGTCGCGGGCGGTGACGTCATTGGCGCAGGTGTAGCCGAAGACGACGTCCTTGACGCGCTCGCGCGGGACCTCGCGGCACATGCGGCCGATGACCACGGCCAGTTCGGCCTCGTGGTGCAGCTCGTCGGAGAAGGAGGGGTACTCGATGGCGTCGCCGGAGCCGATCACGGAGGTGGTCGGCTTGAAGAAGGCGACGGGCACCTCGGGGACCTCGTTGCCCAGTTCGGCGGCGTGCTCCGCGTAGTTGCGGCCGATGGCCACGACCTTGTTGGGGAGCACGGGGGGCAGGAGCCGTACCTTGCTCAGCGGGACCTTGGTACCGCTCAGCTCGAAGTCGGTGTACGGGATGCCCTTGATGATGTCGAGGACCAGGCCGCCGGACTCGACGGTTCCCTCGCCCTCGACGGCGCCGAAGGCGACATTGCCGTCGATGGAGAATCTGGCGATGCGCACGAGTGCTGTCGCCCCTCACTTGGTACTGGCTGGAGTCTGACGCTCCAGGCTAACGCGGTGAGGGGCGGCGAACCGAGCCAAAAAAGCGGCTCCCGCCGTATTACTGTGCGGACCGACGGGCCCTACTGCACGGGCTGCGCGGCCTCGGGGGCGGTCATGAGGACCGTGCGGCGGGGGTTGGCCGTCTGCGTGGGGAGCTCGAGGCCGTGCTCCGGCTGTGCGCCGCGGCCGAGCTGCTCGGCGTCCTCGAGGTGGGCGAGCGTGGTGCGGCGGGGGTTGGCCGTGGAGCGGAGCAGCATCGTCGTCTTCATCACGAGTGTCAGGCCTTTGCAGAGCGGGGTCTCTTGTAAAGCGTCAGGCTAAACGTGCAATTCCCTTCGAATGCATGGAGTAGACAACGATCTAGGTGTGAGTTTGCTCACCTACAGCCTGACAATCCCGGCATTACGGACCGCGATCGAGGGTCACGGAAACGGACATTGCGCCACTGAATGCTCTATTCCGCTCCTGATCATCGCGACTGGGACACTCGGCCCACGTGACTCTTTGGGATTAATAAGTCCGATTCCTCCATGATCATGTTCTACATGGGGTGACACGATGTTCACGGGTTGTTATACGTGCCGACGCCCGCGACACCGCCCTTGTTGGAGATCCGGCACTGTGCTGGAATTCCACGCACCGCCGCGGGTTTCAAGCCGGCGCGCAGGGGGCGCAACGCAGCGCCGGGTGAGCGGCGGGGAAGGGGGAACTGCGCCGGTCATCGACGACCACCATGGGGCGCACTCGCGTCCCACGACGCCGACACCGTCCACTCCGCTCACGCGGAAGGACGCCTGGTCCAGAGGTTGCGACGCTAGTGCAGGGACGATTCAAGAGGGAAGCCGCGGCGGAGCAGGAGCACGCGGCCGGGACCGACCGCGGTTCCTCGGCCCAGCACGCCCGGAACACAGGCCAGGGCCCGCACGGCGACGGCGGTGACAGCGCCGCGCGTGGCGGTGCCGCCTCCACTTCCGCCGAGCCTCCGGCCGCCAAGAAGCCCAAGGCCGAGAACGAGGTCGGCTCTCGAATAGCCCTGCGCAACTGGCGCATCTCGACGCGTCTGGTCGCCCTGCTGACCCTGCCCGTGGTCGCCGCCACCAGCCTCGGCGGCATCCGTATCAGCGAGTCGCTCCAGGACATGGAGCAGCTGGACCACATGCAGCTGCTGACCAAGCTGACCGAAGAGGCCACCGACCTCGCCAAGGCCCTCCAGACCGAGCGTGACCTCTCCGCCGGTCCCCTGGCCAACGGCAAGCCGGCCAGCGACTACCAGGTCTCCAACCCCCGCAAGGCGACGGACCGGGCCCAGAAGGCGTTCATGGACGCCACCGCCGAGATCCCCGCCACCGAGGGCGACGAGGCGCTGCAGAGCATCCGGCAGAACGTCAGCCAGATCGCGTCCCAGGTCGTCCAGATCGGCGGCATCCGCCAGGAGGCGTACAAGAAGGGCGTCTCCAACTCGGTGACGGTCGAGGCGTACAGCCGTCTGATCCGCTCGCTGCTCAGCCTGTCCCAGGACATGGCACAGGCGACCAGCAACCCCGAGATGATCAAGCGGACCCGGGCGCTCGCCGCGTTCTCCTCCGCCAAGGAGTACGCCTCCGTCCAGCAGGCGATCATCGCCGCGGCGCTGCCGTCGAACGACAGCCGGCGCGGCAAGCTGCAGCAGGGCGACCGGCTCTACGGCTACGCCGCACAGCAGGGCGAGAAGGTCGAGCTCAAGGCCTTCCAGACCATCTTCGAGTCCGCCGGCGGCGACGCCGACCAGCTGACCGCCTCGCTGACCACCGGCAACCCGTCGATCGACGCGGCCGACAAGTACGCGGACCGGGTACTGAGCTACGACTCCGGCATGGAGGGCCGCCCCCCGCGCGGTCACCTGAACTTCACGGACGAGTACGGCACCAAGATCGCGGCGATGAACCGCATCGAGGCCGACCTGCTCGGCAAGATGGACACCAAGGCCCGTGAGCTGCGGGCGGAGTCCCAGCGCGACGCGATCATCAACGGTGCGCTGATCCTGCTCGTCCTCGGCGTCTCCCTCGTCGGCGCCTTCGTCGTGGCCCGGTCCATGATCCGGTCGCTGCGCCGGCTGCAGGACACCGCGACCAAGGTCGCCCAGGAACGTCTGCCCGAGCTGGTCAAGCAGCTCTCCGAGGCCGACCCCCAGGACGTGGACACCTCCGTCGAGTCCGTCGGTGTGCACTCCCGGGACGAGATCGGCAAGGTGGCCGCGGCCTTCGACGACGTGCACCGCGAGGCCGTCCGCCTCGCCGCCGAGCAGGCCCTGCTGCGGGGCAACGTCAACGCGATGTTCACCAACCTCTCGCGCCGCTCGCAGGGTCTCATCCAGCGTCAGCTCTCGCTCATCTCCGAGCTGGAGTCGCGCGAGGCCGACCCGGACCAGCTGTCCTCGCTCTTCAAGCTCGACCACCTCGCCACCCGCATGCGGCGTAACGGTGAGAACCTCCTCGTCCTCGCCGGTGAGGAGCCGGGCCGTCGCTGGACGCGTCCGGTGCCGCTGGTCGACGTGCTCCGTGCCGCCGCCTCCGAGGTGGAGCAGTACGAGCGCATCGAACTGTCCGCCGTCCCGGCGACCGAGGTCGCCGGCCGCGTCGTCAACGACCTCGTGCACCTCCTCGCCGAGCTGCTCGAGAACGCCACCTCCTTCTCCTCCCCGCAGACGAAGGTCCGGGTCACCGGTCACGCGCTGCCCGACGGGCGCGTCCTCGTCGAGATCCACGACACCGGCATCGGCCTCTCCCCCGAGGACCTCGCCGCGATCAACGAGCGGCTCGCCTCGCCGCCCACCGTGGACGTCTCCGTCTCCCGCCGCATGGGCCTGTTCGTGGTCGGCCGCCTGTCCCTGCGACACGGCATCCGCATCCAGCTGCGTCCCTCGGACTCCGGCGGCACCACCGCGCTCGTCATGCTCCCCGTCGACGTCGCCCAGGGCGGCAAGAAGCCCGCGCCGAAGGCGGGCGCCGGCGGTCAGGGTGCGATGCCGCAGGGTCCGTCCGCCAACGCGGGCCGTCTGCCGGGCGGTCCCGGCGCGGCCGGTGGGCCCGGCGCCGCCGGTGGCGGCCGTCCGGGTCTCGGCGGTGCCGGTGCTCCCCGTGGCCAGGTCGGTGCCGGCGGCGGCCCGCGGGCCGCGCTCCCCGGCAACGGCGCTTCCCGCCCGAACGGTCCGCAGGGCGCACCGCAGGGCCAGGGTCAGGGCCAGGGCCAGGGTCAGGGCCAGCACCGGGGCGGCCAGGGTTCGCAGCCGCAGTCGCAGCCCCAGCACGCCCAGCAGCAGTCTCCTCAGGTCCAGCAGTCCCCGCAGGGCGACCAGACCGCGCAGCTGCCGCAGATCTCCCCGGAGCCGCAGCGTCCGGGCCTCGGTGCCGGCGGCTTCGGCGGCGCGCAGAGCGCCATCCCGTCCCGTACCGACGTCTGGGGCGGACAGGGCAACCAGTCCGGTCAGAACCAGGGCGGCCAGAACCAGGGTCCGCAGGGTCAGGCCCCGCAGGGCGGCCGCCAGGCCCCGAACGGCTTCGCCCGCGCCGAGCTGCCCGGCGGCAGCCCGCAGCAGCAGCGTCCGCAGGCCGCCAGCTGGGGCAGCGAGCAGGCCCAGCCGGCCCGCCGCACTCAGCAGGAGACGACGCCGCTGGACGCCCCGCGCGGTCACGAGGAGCCGGAGACGACGGGCCAGTACGCCCGGCCGACGGCCCCTCAGGGTCCTGGTTCCACGGGTCAGTTCCCGCGGCCGGACCTCGGTCGTCCGGAGCAGGGCCGGCCGGCTCCGCAGGCGCCGCAGGGCTATCAGCCCGCGCCGCAGGACCCGGCGTCCACCGCCCAGTTCGCCCGCCCCGACTTCGGTCAGCCGCAGCAGGCGCCCCAGGGCTACCAGCAGCAGGCCCCGCAGCAGCAGGGCCCTCAGCAGGGCCAGGCGCCGGCCCGGCGCGGCGGCGGAGACTACGGGGCGCCCCGCCCGGCGGGCAGCCTGCCGCAGCAGCCGCAGGCGCAGTCCCGCCCGCAGCAGCCCCGTCAGCCCGAGGCCCTGCCCCCGGCGAGCGGTTCCGGTGACGGCCGTACCCCGCTGTACGACACGCTGGAGACCAACTGGTTCCACGGTCAGGCGCAGGGCCAGGTTCAGGACCAGAGCCAGGGCCGGCAGGACAGCGGCCGGGTCGCCGACGTCGAGCAGACGGCGCAGACCCCGGCGCTTCCGCTGCCGCCCGCGCCCGCCGCTCCGCGCCGCCCCGCGGGGCAGGCCGGCGGCGACGCCGGTCAGCAGCAGGCCGGGACCGCCTCCTGGCGGACCTCCCCCAACGACGAGCTGGTGCGCCAGGCCGAGCGGGTCCGCAAGCCCGCGGCCGGCGGCGTCACCACCTCGGGGCTGCCGCGGCGGGTGCCGCGCGCCAACCTCGTACCCGGGACCGCGCAGGAGCAGGCCCACACGGCCGGCCCCCAGGTCTCGCGTGCACCCGACGACGTCCGCGGCCGGCTCACCAATCTGCGCCGCGGTATCCAACAGGGCCGCCAGGCGGGTAACTCGACCACGGGTAACCACCACCTCGGCCCGACCCACCAGCAGGAGCGTTAGTTGAGCGCGATGAGCCAGGCGGCGCAGAATCTGAACTGGTTGATCACCAACTTCGTGGACAACACCCCTGGGGTGTCCCACACGGTGGTGGTCTCCGCCGACGGCCTGCTGCTGGCCATGTCGGAAGGATTCCCCCGGGACCGCGCCGACCAGCTGGCGGCGGTCGCATCCGGACTTACCTCGCTGACCGCGGGCGCGTCCCGGATCTTCGAGGGAGGACCCGTCGCACAGACGGTCGTGGAGATGGAGCGTGGGTTCCTCTTCCTGATGTCGGTCTCCGACGGTTCCTCGCTGGCCGTGCTCGCGCACCCGGAGTGCGACATCGGCCTCGTGGGCTACGAGATGACGCTGCTGGTCGACCGGGCCGGCAGTGTCCTCACCCCGGACCTCCGTGCCGAGCTCCAGGGAAGCCTGCTGCACTAGACCCGTACCGACAGGGTGGTACGCCCCTCCGTGCCACCCTGGGCATCACAACCGTTCGGCCGCCCCATCCGGCCCCCCACCGGCCCCATCAGACGGCAGATGACCTTTTGCCGTCACGCCCGGAGGATTCATGACCCCGCCCCCCGCCTCTCACGATCCGTACGGCGCCTCACTCGACGAGTCGTACGGATATGAGGGCGACCAGCCGCTGGTACGTCCGTACGCGATGACCGGCGGCCGGACCCGGCCGCGGTACCAGCTCGCCATCGAGGCGCTGGTGAGCACCACGGCCGACCCGGCGCATCTCGCCAGTCTGCTTCCCGAGCACCAGCGGATCTGCCACCTGTGCCGTGAGGTCAAGTCGGTGGCGGAGGTGTCGGCGCTGCTGTCGATGCCGCTCGGTGTCGCCCGGATCCTGGTCGCCGACCTGGCGGAGGCGGGCATGGTGGCGATCCACCAGCCGGGCAACGGAGAGACCGGCGGCACGCCGGATGTGACACTGCTCGAAAGGGTGCTCAGTGGACTTCGCAAGATCTAGCGACGGGGGCGCGGCCCGGTCGACCACCAGCGCGAAGATCGTGGTGGCGGGTGGCTTCGGCGTGGGCAAGACCACGTTCGTGGGCGCCGTCTCGGAGATCGACCCGCTGCGTACCGAGGCCGTGATGACCTCGGCGTCGGCCGGTATCGACGATCTGACGCACACCGGGGGCAAGACCACCACGACGGTGGCGATGGACTTCGGCCGTATCACCCTGGACCAGGACCTGATCCTGTACCTCTTCGGTACGCCGGGTCAGGACCGTTTCTGGTTCATGTGGGACGACCTGGTGCGGGGCGCCATCGGCGCCGTCGTGCTCGTGGACACCCGCCGTCTCGCCGACTGCTTCCCGGCGGTCGACTACTTCGAGAACAGCGGCCTGCCGTTCGTCATCGCGCTGAACGGCTTCGAGGGCCATCAGCCGTACACCCCGGACGAGGTGCGCGAGGCGCTGCAGATCGGTCCGGGCACTCCGATCATCACCACCGACGCCCGCCACCGCGCGGACGCCAAGAGCGCGCTCATCACCCTGGTCGAGCATGCGCTGATGGCACGACTCAAGTAGGCGGAGACCTACGGAAGTTGTCGTACGCCCCCGTGGGGGCGGCCTGTGTCGTGCGACACGGTCCGCCCCCGTGTTCATAACGTTTCGAATGAGAATTGCGCCGTGACGGACACCCGACGCATCCAACCGGTACCGCTGTGCTCACATGAGCCCCGCCTTTTGACGGGGCTCGTTCTTTATGCCCGTTTTATCTCCGGTCTGGACCGGTGAAAGCGAGCGCTTACCGCTGTTTGGATGGGACCCCCTTCACGTGCTGCAATTCATGAACTCCCGAGTAGTACGGCCCTGAACGAAACACCGGCACAACGTAGGTGCCGACGCCGAGAGGTTGTTGGTCGAGTGAGGCGAAGCAAGGAAAGCTCCGCGGAGCAGCAGGCGCGAGGCAACTTCACGCCGCCCGCACGTACCGTGGCATCGCCCGTCGAGGCGCCCGCGCCCCAGACCGGCAGCGGAAAGGGCAGTCAGAGCAAGCTGTCCCCGCGCAACTGGCGGGTGCCCACCCGGCTGAACGCGATCCTCCTCATACCCGTGCTCGTCGGCCTGGTCATGGGCGGCTTCCAGGTGAAGGGGTCGATCGACACCTGGCAGGAGGCGCAGAACGCCGAGAAGACGGCGCTGATCATCCGCGCCGCCTCGGAGTACAGCCAGGCGCTGCTCAACGAGCGTGACCTCACCGCGGTTCCCCTGCTGACGGCACGCTCCGCCGCGGACCGCAAGAGCGACGAGGTGACGCGGACGTACGCCGCCACCGACGCCGCCGCGGCCAAGTTCGACGAGGCCATCAAGGACATGCCGGAGGGCGAGGGCCTGGAGCGCCGCCTGAAGCTGTTCCAGGACGAGGAGCCCAAGCTCGAGAAGCTCCGCCAGGCCGCGTACACGCAGGCCCTGGACCCGGTGAACACCCAGCTCGGGTACGTCGGCGTCCAGCACTACCTGATGGAGTTCTCCAACGAGCTCGGGCTCGGCACCGGCAACGTCACCGCCTACGGCCGTACGGTCTACGCGATCCAGCTCGCCAAGGCGGCCGCGTCGCTGCAGCGCTCGATCGGCACCCAGCTGCTGGTCCGGCCGAGCCAGAAGGACGCGGTCTTCGCCCAGCAGTCGGTGGCGTTCAACTCGTACAACTACCTGGAGCAGATCGCCCTCGGCGAGTTCAACTCCGGTGGCACCCAGGCGGACGTCGACCGGCTGAAGCAGGTCATGACGGAGAAGGCCACCGAGGGCGCCAAGCGGATGCAGGCGGCCGGCATCGAGCTGCCCAAGGGCCCCGACGGCTCCGTCTTCACCGGCATGGCCAAGGAGATCGGCTCGGCCGAGGACCCCGACGCGCTCGCCGCCCTGAAGGCGAAGGGCATCACCGCCGAGACCTGGATGGCCGTGGCCACCGGCAAGTTCGACGGGTACACCGAGGTCGAGAAGGAGCTCGTCGACAAGGCCGTGAACGAGGCCGCCTCGATCTCCGACGACGCCAGGACGGACGCCTTCCTCAACGGTGGCATCGTCGTGATCGCGCTGCTCACCGCGTTCATCCTGGCCGGGATGATGGCCCGGCAGATGAGCCGCTCGATGCGTGAGCTGCGCACCGCCGCCTTCGCCGTCGCCGAGCAGCGTCTGCCGATGCTGGTCGACCAGCTCTCCCGTACCGAGCCGGGCCGGGTCGACACCCGTGTGCAGCCCATCCCGATCGACTCCCAGGACGAGATCGGCGAGGTCGCCCGCGCCTTCGACCAGGTCCACCGCGAGGCCGTCCGGCTCGCCGCCGAGCAGGCCATGCTCCGGGGCAACGTGAACGCGATCTTCACCAACCTCTCGCGCCGCAACCAGTCGCTGATCGAGGGCCAGCTGACCCTCATCACCGACCTGGAGAACAACGAGGCCGACCCGGACCAGCTGGAGAACCTCTTCAAGCTGGACCACCTGGCCACCCGTATGCGCCGCAACGGCGAGAACCTCCTCGTCCTCGCCGGCGAGGAGCCGGGCCGCCGCTGGGACCAGCCGGTCCCGCTGGTCGACGTGATGCGCGCCGCCTCCTCCGAGGTGGAGCAGTACGAGCGCATCGAGCTGGCCGGTGTCCCGGAGGCCGAGATCCACGGCCAGGCCGTGACCGACCTCGTGCACCTGCTCGCCGAGCTGCTCGAGAACGCCACCACGTTCTCCTCCCCGCAGACCAAGGTCCGCGTCACCGCGACCCGGCTGCCCGACGGCCGCGTGATGGTCGAGATCCACGACAAGGGCATCGGCCTGACCGCCGAGGACTTCGCGGACATCAACCACAAGCTCGCCAACCCGCCGACGGTGGACGCCGCCGTCTCGCAGCGCATGGGCCTGTTCGTGGTCGGCCGGCTCGCCGACCGCCACGGCATCCGGGTCCAGCTGCGCCCCTCGGGCGAGCAGGCCGGCACGACCTCGCTGGTCATGCTCCCGGACGCGATCACCCACGGTGGTGGCGGCGAGTCGCTGCCCGAGGACGACTTCACCGTCTCGCAGATCATTCCGCAGCAGCAGGGGCAGTCCTACGAGCCCGTGCAGCAGCCGATGCGGACCGCGGCGGAGCTCGGCTTCGACGACTCCCGCTACGAGCAGCCCGGCGACGACCGCCAGCTCGACCCGGTGAACCGCTCGCTGATGCGGGAGGAGCGCCGTGCCGCCCTGGAGGCCCAGGCGCACGGCGAGGAGCGTCCGCTCTTCCGGGACGAGATCGACTCCTCGCAGCAGCAGTACGTACCGCAGGAGCAGCAGCAGGAGTACGGACAGGAGTACGCGCCCGACTTCGGCGCGCAGGCTCCGCAGCACGACGGTTACGCCTACCCGCAGCAGGGTTACGACAGCTATGGCCAGCCCGTCGGCGGCTACTCCGAGCCGAGCTATGCGGAAGCCGGTTACCAGGGCCAGGACAACGGCCAGGCGCAGTACGACAACACGTACGACCACCAGGGACAGCAGGGCGAGTGGGCTGACCAGGGTGCGTACCAGGGCGGCTTCGAGCAGCAGTACGGAGCCGAAGCGGAATCTGCTCAGGCGGCTCCCGAAGCGGCTTCGGAGCGCGTAGGCTTCGACCGTCCGGGTCCCACGCCGAACCCCACCCCGGACGCCGGCCACGCTCTGACGGACGCCGGTCTGCCGCGCCGTGGCGGCTCCTCCTCGCAGGCGGCCCCGCGGTCCGCACAGCAGGCCGCGCCGCAGTCGGTGCAGCAGCCCGGGCAGCAGCAGTCCGTGCAGCAGCCGGTGCCGGTGCAGAACGAAGCCGACGGTTCCGAGGACTGGCGCTCGACCAACGACGAGCGCTGGCAGCGGGCCGAGAAGCTCCGCGAGCCGAAGGCCGGCGGGGTCACCCCCTCCGGTCTCCCGCGGCGGGTCCCGAAGGCCAATCTGGTCGAGGGAACGGCGGAGCAGACCCCGCAGGGCGGCCCCCAGGTCTCCCGCGCGCCCGAGGACGTGCGGGGCAGGTTGAGCAACCTGCGCCGCGGTGTCCAGCAGGGACGTACCGCGGGAACGGACACGAACGGATCGGGCCTCGGCCCGGGCAGTACCTACAACCAGGAGCGTTAGTGTGAGCATGAGCCAGGCGGCGCAGAATCTGAACTGGTTGATCACCAACTTCGTGGACAACACCCCTGGGGTGTCCCACACGGTGGTGGTCTCCGCCGACGGACTCCTGCTGGCGATGTCCGAGGGTTTCCCCCGTGACCGAGCCGACCAGCTGGCGGCCGTCGCCTCCGGACTGACCTCGCTGACCGCGGGCGCGTCCCGGATCTTCGAGGGCGGTGCGGTCAACCAGACCGTCGTGGAGATGGAGCGCGGCTTCCTCTTCATCATGTCGATCTCGGACGGCTCCTCGCTGGCCGTGCTCGCGCACCCGGAGGCCGACATCGGCCTGGTGGGTTACGAGATGGCTCTCCTCGTCGACCGGGCGGGAAGCGTCCTGACTCCCGACCTGCGGGCGGAACTTCAGGGAAGTCTTCTCAACTAACAGACAGACGTGCGTTTACACGCCACCGCACCGTAAGGTGCGGTGGCGCGGTTCCACAGGGACATGGACCGCGAGGCAGTCGGAGGAGGAGACGTGGGAACACCCCCGGGCGGACGCCCCTACAACGGTTTTGACGGACAGCAGCCGCACGGCGACACCACGCAGAACCGGTTCAACTTTCCCTCCGCGCCGAGCAGACAGGGTGTACAGCAGCCCTATCAGCAGCCTCAGGCAGCGCAGCCGGCACCCGCGGCGGCGCCGCAGCGCGCGTCGCGTGGCGCGGGCGGTTCCGGTAGTGGTTCCGGGAGTTCCGGCGCGCACCACAACCCGCTGGTGCGTCCGTACGCGATGACCGGCGGCCGTACCCGGCCGCGTTACCAGCTCGCCATCGAGGCGCTGGTCAGTACGACGGCCGATCCGTCCCGGCTGCAGGGGCAGTTGCCCGAGCACCAGCGGATCTGCCGACTGTGCTTCGAGATCAAGTCGGTGGCCGAGATCTCGGCACTTCTCTCCATTCCCCTCGGCGTTGCCCGGATTCTCGTCGCCGACCTGGCCGAGGCCGGACTTGTCGCCATCCACCAGCCCGGCGGCGACGAAGCCGCCGGCGGTCAGCCAGACGTGACACTGCTCGAAAGGGTGCTCAGTGGACTTCGCAAGCTCTAGCGGCGGCGCGGCCCGTTCAACCACCAGCGCGAAGATCGTGGTGGCGGGTGGCTTCGGCGTGGGCAAGACCACGTTCGTCGGCGCCGTCTCGGAGATCAACCCGCTGCGTACCGAGGCCGTCATGACGTCTGCGTCCGCGGGCATCGACGACCTCACGCACACCGGCGACAAGACGACGACGACTGTCGCGATGGACTTCGGCCGTATCACCCTGGACCAGGACCTGATCCTGTACCTCTTCGGTACGCCCGGTCAGGACCGCTTCTGGTTCATGTGGGACGACCTGGTCCGCGGCGCCATCGGCGCCGTCGTGCTCGTGGACACCCGCCGTCTCGCCGACTGCTTCCCCGCGGTCGACTACTTCGAGAACAGCGGCCTCCCCTTCGTCATCGCGCTCAACGGGTTCGACGGCCACCAGCCGTACAACCCCGAGGAGGTCCGCGAGGCGCTGCAGATCGGCCCCGACACTCCGATCATCACCACCGACGCCCGCCACCGCGCGGACGCCAAGAGCGCGCTCATCACCCTGGTCGAGCACGCTCTGATGGCCCGCCTCCGCTAGCCGTCCTCCCGCACTGCCAAAAGGCCCCGCTCACCGCTTCCGGTGCGCGGGGCCTTTGGCGTACCCGGACGTGGGCCTGGACGGCCGAAGGCCCCCGGCTCGGAGGAGCCGGGGGCCTTCGGGGGTGCGGGGGTCAGCCCTGCCAGGAGTGGGAGGGGCGGAAGCCCGACTGGCGCTCCAGGCGGCGCCAGCCGGCCGTCGAGCGGACGTGGGTGGACGGCGCCGTGTCGGTGGTCTTGGCGGACGCGCGGGCGAGGAGGACCGCGGTGATCGCGGCCAGTTCCTCGGGGTCGGCGTGGCCCTTCTCGACGCGGAGAAGGCCGGCTGTGGCAGGTGTGGTCACTTCGGTGGGCTCCTCTTACTGAGGCGGGTTGCCGTGCTTGCGGGACGGCAGGTCGGCGTGCTTGGTGCGGAGCATGGCGAGGGACCGGACGAGGACCTCCCGCGTTTCCGCGGGGTCGATCACGTCGTCGACGAGGCCGCGCTCCGCCGCGTAGTAGGGGTGCATCAGCTCGGCCTTGTACTCCTTGACCATGCGGGCTCGCATGGCCTCGGAGTCCTCCGCCTCGGCGATCTGCTTGCGGAAGATGACGTTGGCGGCACCTTCGGCGCCCATCACCGCGATTTCGTTGGTGGGCCAGGCGTACGTCAGGTCGGCGCCGATGGACTGGGAGTCCATGACGATGTACGCGCCGCCGTACGCCTTGCGCAGGATCAGTGAGATCCGGGGCACGGTCGCGTTGCAGTACGCGTACAGCAGCTTCGCGCCGTGCCGGATGATTCCACCGTGCTCCTGGTCGACGCCCGGCAGGAAGCCGGGGACGTCCAAAAGAGTGACGATCGGAATATTGAAAGCATCGCACATCTGGACGAAGCGGGCTGCCTTCTCCGAGGCCTCGATGTCCAGGACACCGGCCAGGGACTGCGGCTGGTTGGCGACGATGCCGACGACCTGGCCGTCCAGGCGGGCCAGCGCGCAGATGATGTTGCGGGCCCAGCGCTCGTGGATCTCCAGGTAGTCGCCGTCGTCGACGAGCTCCTCGATCACCTTGTGCATGTCGTACGGACGGTTGCCGTCCGCCGGCACCAGGTCGAGCAGGACGTCCGAGCGGCGGTCCGCCGGGTCCCCGGAGGTGACGGTCGGCGGGTTCTCGCGGTTGTTCTGCGGCAGCATCGACAGGAGGTAGCGGACCTCGGCGAGGCAGGTCTCCTCGTCGTCGTACGCGAAGTGCGCCACGCCCGAGGTCTCGGCGTGCACGTCCGCGCCGCCCAGCCCGTTCTGGGAGATCTCCTCACCGGTGACGGCCTTGACGACGTCCGGTCCGGTGATGAACATCTGCGAGGTCTCGCGGACCATGAAGACGAAGTCGGTCAGGGCGGGGCTGTAGGCCGCGCCGCCGGCGCACGGGCCGAGCATCACCGAGATCTGCGGGATCACGCCCGAGGCGCGGGTGTTGCGCTGGAAGATGCCGCCGTAACCCGCGAGGGCGGAGACGCCCTCCTGGATCCGGGCGCCCGCGCCGTCGTTCAGGGACACCAGGGGCGCCCCCGCCGCGATGGCCATGTCCATGATCTTGTGGATCTTCGTCGCGTGGGCCTCGCCCAGCGCGCCGCCGAAGATCCGGAAGTCGTGCGCGTAGACGAAGACCGTACGGCCCTCGACCGTGCCCCAGCCGGTGACGACACCGTCGGTGTACGGCTTCTTCGCCTCCAGGCCGAAGCCCTGGGCACGGTGCCGGCGCAGCTGCTCGACCTCGTTGAAGGAACCGGGGTCGAGCAGCAGCTCGATCCGCTCGCGAGCGGTCAGCTTGCCCTTGGCGTGCTGTGCCTCGGTCGCCCGGTCACTGGGGCCGCGCCGGGCCTCCTCGCGCAGGGCGTGCAGCTCGGCCACTCGGCCACGGGCGTCAGTCGGCTCGCTCGGGATCTGGTCCACAACGGTCATGTACCGACCCTACGAAGCCGACCAAGCAAATCCCGCCGTTGACTCCGTACAGTCTCCCGCGTCGATTCCTAGTGGAGTAAGACAGAACCGCCACTCGGGGGTATCGAGTGAACAGCGGGACACCCCTCCCCTTTGTGGGGTTCTCACATAGCCACCTGACAGCGGTGTGTGGCCCCCGCCGTTCCGGGAGTGATCCGCAGCCGGAGCGAGCGGCCCGTCGCGAGGACCTCCACGGAGGGGTCGTGGGAGATCACCCGGCGGACCGGCCGGTCCCAGACGAGCTCCAGCGGCCCGCCGGTGCGCGGCGGCTCGGCGACCCGCAGATCGAGGACGGAACGCCGCCGCCGTACGAGCACGCTCGCCGGGGCCGTGACCGCCAGGTGCCCCACCGTACCCGCCCGCCAGAAGTTCGCGGTCGTGAGCCCCAGGGACGGGACGGCGACGGCCTGCCGGTCGGCGCTGTTGTCGAGGACGTGCAGCCAGCCGTCGTCGGCGGCGCGGGCGGCCAGGGTACGGGGGGAGGCGCCCGGCATGAGGAGGTAGGCGTACGAGGCGCCGGCCGGGTCCGTGCCGTGGTCGAACCAGAGCGTCTGGTAGGTGCGGGTCCGGCGCTCGGTGGAGCTGCCGGTGTTGATGTCGCTCCAGGCCCCGGTCCGGTCCTCGCGCAGGGTGCGGAGGTTGTCGGACCCCGCCGGGAACACCCAGCCGCCGTGGCCCTCCAGATGCGCCCAGCCCTCCCCCGTGGTGAACGCGTGCCTGCCGCCCTCTCCCAGGTTGCGGTTGTCGACGACGGTCTCGACGGGGACGCCGTCGGCGGCGGTGATGCCGGCGCCGAGGCAGATGACCGTGTCGGCGGCGCAGAACCAGGACGTGCGGGCCTCCAGGGTGGAGCCGAGGCCCTTGACGTGCTGGCCGATGGCGGCGAACTCGCCGTCGGTGGTTCCGCCGACCCACCGCACGGCCGGCCGGTGCGCCCCCCACTCGCCGCCCGCCCGGTCCGCGAGCCGCTTGGTGGAGACGGTGGTGCCGGGCAGCCGGTAGGGGTCGACGGTGGGCCAGAACCAGTCGGTGTACTGGCCGCCCTGGTCGGGGGTCCACCAGTAGAGCATCCCGGCGCCGGTGTGCCAGCCGCGCGGGTTCTCGCCGTTGCCGCACTCGTAGGACGAGATGCGCTCCGAGGACATCGAGAGGTTGGCGGCCCAGCCGGGGCGGCGGTGGACGGCCCGGTCCATGGCGGCGAACAGCCGGTGTCCGGTCGGCTCGGGGGCGGCGGGTACGGGCGCGGCGGCGACGGCGTGCAGCCGGGCGAGGTCGGCGACGCCGAACTGGCGGGCGGAGAGGATCGGACTGACCGTGTCCCGCTCGATCCACCCCTTCACGCGCGCGTGCCACCGCTCGCGTTCGGCCGCGCTCGCGCCGCCCGCGAGGAGGGCGATGGCGGCGATGACGCCCTGGCCGTGGAAGTGGTCCGAGCGCATGACCCGCCGGTCGTCGCTCTTGAGGTAACCCCGGCTGATCGCGCGGCCGTTGACGCTGTCCATCATCAGTCCGTCGTAGATGAGGGGCGCGTAGGCCTTCTCGACGCTGTCGAGGACGATCTGCCGGTTGGGGTCGGTCACGGCCCAGGCCGAGCCGGCGAGCAGGGTGAAGAGGCGGCCGAGGCCGTCGAGCATGACCTGTCCGTACGTGCCGGAGTAGGCGACCCAGGTGTGCTGGACGAACGAGCCGTCGGCGTAGAGGCCGTCGCCCTTGGTCACGTACGGGAAGACGGGCGAGAGGGCGTCGCGGGCGAGGGCGACCTTGGCGGGGTTCGCGCCGAGGATGCCGCGCAGGGCGACGGAGCGGCAGAGGTCGACGCGGTTGGCACCGGTGGAGGTGCCGCTGTAGCCGGTCAGCATGGAGTCGGGGACGAAGTGGTCGACGGCGGCGCAGGCGGCGGCTGTCCGTTCGGCGCCGAGGTGCGGGTGGAGCGCGGCGACGATGTCCATGAGGAGGCGGGGGCTGCCGATCTGCCACTCCCACCAGTTGCCGTAACGGACGGTGCCGGGGTGGTAGATCCGCTCGGAGAGATGGTCGAGGCCGCGCAGGATGTCGGCCAGGAGGCCGGCGTCGCCGGTGAGGCCGGTGCCGGGCTGGGCGTACGCCTGGGTCATTGTCCACAGCCGGCTGTAGCTCTGGGTGATACCGGCGGGCGGGTCGAAGGGGTGTCCGGGCCACAGGGAGGTGGCGGTGGGGGCCATCGACGCCCGGAAGGTGCGGGCGAGGGCGCCGGTCTCGGCGAGGCGTGAGGCGTAGGGCTCGGCGCCGGCGTTGAAGCCGGTGCCGAGCTGGATGTCGAGCCAGCGCAGCCGCAGCGCCTCGAACTCGCCCTCCATGGCGTGGGATTGGGGGGCGGGTTCGAGGGCCGCGGCCACGGACGTGGTTGCGGACGTGGCTGCGACGGTGGCTGTGGTGGCGGCTGTGGCGGTGACGAGGAACGTACGTCGGGACCAGACGGGCACGGGGCCTCCCGGGGAAGTGGTGTAGACCGGTTGGCGCCCGGTGTAGCACGCGCTTTCCATCGCGATCAATGGGTAGGACACGATCCATCGAAAGCGCTTTCCACGCGATCAGCCTCCGCAGTGGAAGCGGGCGTTCCCCCAATCGGCATGGTCGTTGCCGTTCCCGTCTCCGCCGTCGCCGACCACCAGGTCGACGTAGGAGGCCCCGGTGAGGTCGGCGGTCAGCGACCAGGGCGCGTCCGTCGCCTTGAGGACCGGCGACTTCGCCTTCTCCGTACCGTCGGCCAGGACGCTGAACCGCACGGTCCCGCGCGTGGTCTGGACGTCGTCCACGCCGACCTCGGCGGTGAGCGAGGTGCACCGGCCGCCCAGGTAGTAGCGGACCTTGGCCGGGGCGTGGGTGCCCAGGCCCTTCGCGTACGTCACTCCGCCGATCCGCAGGGGGCCGCCGTCGCCGGTGCCCGTCTCGCCGTTGGAGAGGTCGCGCTCGACCGGTCCCCAGCCGTTGGCGGCGGAGGTCCAGTCCAGGTCGCTCGCCCAGCTGTCCGTGACGGGCGGCGGGGGCAGCGTCCGTACGGAGGTGGCGGCGGTCAGCCGCCGGGGCTCTCCCCCGACGGTGTACGTGACGGTGGAGCCCAGCGGGTACGCCTGGTAGGCCGCGTCCACCGGCGGTGTCACCTTCCAGGTGGCGGTGGCCCTGGCCCCGGCGGCGACCGTCTCGAAGGCGATCGGGGCGGCCGGCTCCGCGGTCCAGCCCTCGGGGAGCGTGAGGGCCGCGCGGACCGAGCCGACCGCGCTCGCCTCGTCGTTGGTGAAGGTGGCCGTGACCTCGTTCGGGCGGCCGGGCTCCAGGGTGTCGGGGGCGGTGACCGAGAGCGTGCCGCAGGCGGCCTTCTCGGCGGCCGGGCCCAGGTCGGTGACGGTGAAGGAGTCGAGGACGAAGTCGGCGCCGTCGGGGGCGTCGCCACGCTTCCGCAGCCCGGTCCAGGTGTCGCCGCACCCGGCGGTCACCGTCTCGGAGAAGTGGCCGGTGGTCCGCTGCTGGCCGATCGGGGTGCGCCGGGTCTCGACGGAGCCGCCGGCCGCGCCCCTGCGGTCGTATCCGGTGACCCACTCGTAGGCCCCGGCGTGGCTGGACTGGTAGTCGTACGTGACGCGGTAGCTGTGCCCGTCCTTCATCGGGACCGTCCAGGGGGCGGTCCGGTAGACCAGGCCGCTGTTCTCGTCGTGCGACTTCAGCGACTCGGCGCCGCCGATGACGTCGTCGACGAGCTTTCCGTTCCAGCCGGCCTGGGTGTACGGGGCGTGCAGCTGGGCGATGTGGGTGCGCGGGTCGGTCGTACCGCCGGAGTCGCCCTTGAGGAAGGGGCCCCAGCCCTGGTCCACGGCCTCGAAGTCCTCGTACACCGCCGCGCCGGTCTTGCCGGCGGGGGCGTTGGCGACGATCCGGACGTCGTCGGTCCGGACGGTGGCGGTGCTGCCGGCCGCCGCCTGGATCTTCAGGGTGACGGTGCCGCTGCCGGGCGCGGTGAAGTTCACCTTGGCGCGCTGGAACCGGGTGCCGTTCCAGTCGGAGGCCGCGACCCGGTCCTCCAGCGTGGAGCGTTCGACGGTGACGGACCTGCCGCCGACCGAGAGGGTGGTCGGGCGGGTCTTCCCGGGCTCGATCTCGATCAGGGCGGAGGCGGTGTAGCGCGTGCCGGGGGTGAGGCCGGTGATCTGCTGGGTGAGGGAGGCGGTGGCGGAGCCGGTGAGCTTCGCGCTGTTGCGGCCCTGCGTGTCGGTGTCGCGGACGACGGTGCCGGCCTTGGTCCAGGCGGCGAGCCGGCTGTCGTTGAAGCCGGGGTCCTTGACCGGGGTGCCCTCGCCCCAGCGCGGGTCACGCGGCTCGGGGGCCGGGTCGGGGTGGAGGACGTAGGGCTGTCCGGCGACGGCGTCGAGGGTGATCCTGCCGCCCACGGGCCGCACGGTCCCGGTCTTCACCCGGCCGTTGTCGGTGAGTCTGTGGACGGAGTACGAGCCGGTGCCCGGGACCGCCCACGTGGTCTTCCCGCCGGTCTTGTTGTAGTGGTAGAGCTTCTTCCCGCCGTCCCAGGGGAGCAGGTAGTTCTCGCCGTCGAGGACCTTGCGGCCGTTCTCGTAGAAGGTGCGGCGGCCGTTCTCGACGGTGCCGCGGACGCCGCCGGTGAAGGTGAGGTCGTTGCCGTTCCAGCGGGTGATCTTCTGCTGCTGGAGGTACTTGGCGGGCAGGTTCTTCTGCCAGATGTTGGCGTAGAAGTGGTTCCAGTCGGTCTCGCCGGTCCAGCCCTCGAAGTCCTCGAGGGCGGTCTGGCCGAGGACCGGGTGGTTGTTCCAGATGTCCTTCTCGCCGTTGCGGATGAAGCGGATGATCTGGGAGTTGAGGCCCTTGTTGGTGGCGCCGCCGTAGTCGAGGTCGTTGGCCCAGTGGGACCAGAGCGAGGCGCGCTCGAACTTCTCCGACCACTCGGTGGCGATGTTCCAGCCCTGCGACTGGACGGCCTGCGCCGTCTTGTCGGCGATCCAGCCGTGCGTGTAGTAGACGTCGATGTAGAGCATGGACAGGTTCGGGTCGGTCTCGTCGCGCAGCTGCTGGAAGCGGCGGGCGAGGTCGCCGCTGTTGATGTCCCGGCGCTGGTCGATGTAGTAGCTCTGGTTGAGCCAGTTCCACCCGGGCTTGGTCTTGTCGACGAGGGTCTCGCTGAAGTTCTTCGCCTCGGGGTACGACTCGGTGGCGTTGACGTGGACGCCGAAGCCGGCGCCCCACTTCTTGCCTTCCCTGAGGAGGGTGTTGAGGTCGGCGAGCCCGCCGGCGCGCTTGTTGTAGTTGCCGCCGTAGTCGGGGTGGGCGGAGTCGTGGCCCTCGGAGCCGTACCCCTTGAGCAGGGCGAACTGGCCGAGTCCGTCGGTGGCGAGCGAGATCCGCTTGATGTCGTCGAGGGTGCGCAGGAAGGGGTGGGTGGCGTTGCTGGCGAAGTTGAACGGGATGTGGGCGATGACCCGGCCGGGGGTCTGGTCAAAGCCCGGCGCCTTGATCCCGATGGTGCGGAAGGCGAGGGCGCCGTCTTGCCAGTCGGTCTTCCCGTCGGCGTTGGCGTCGGGGGTGACGACGACCTTGGCCCAGGGGAGGTTCTCGCCGCTCTCGGGGGCGGGGGCTCCGGCCCCGCGGTAGGTCCACTGGCCGGACCAGACGCCGACCCGGGTCTCGGTGCCGCTCTTGCGGGCCTGGTGCCAGAAGCGGGCGCCGTCGCGGGCGGAGGCGCCGGAGGGCTTGTCGTAGCTGGAGTTGGACTCGACGGCGGCGGCGAGGGCCCCGGTGTTGACGATCGCGTAGCTCGCGCCGACGGGGGCGCTCTCGGCCGGGGTGGCGTCGGTGATCCGGGCGAAGACGTCGGCGGTCCGGGTGGAGTCGGGGTCGAGCCGGGTGAAGGCGGTCTCGGCGCCGCCGTCGGCGGATCCGACGGAGACGAGGTCGTGGCCGGGTATGTCGAGCGTCCCGACGCGGAAAGCCTCGGTGTCACGGACGGCGGTGACCTTGAAGGTCACCGCCCGGCCGCTGACGCTGAGGGTCGCGTCGATCTCGACCCCGGGCAGAGCGGGGAAGGTCAGGGTGTACGCGGCGCTGGTGGCGGTCAGGACGGGGGCGCCCTTGGCCTGGACGGCGTACCCGGCGCCGTTGAGGACGACCTGCGTGACCGGGGCCGTACTGCCGAGGAGGCGGGCGCCGCCGGCCCGGTCGGTGTACGAAAGGACGCGCGGGAAGTCCTCGGCGACGGCGACGGAGAGCTGCTCGGAGCCGATGACGGCGCCGGTCTCCTGAGCGGCGGCGGCGCGCGGGGCGGCCTCGGCGAGGGACGGTCCGGAGAGGGCGAGCAGGGTGGCTGAGGCGGCCGCGAGCGCACCGACCGCACGGAGTCTGCGTGAGCTGGGGAGGGACATGCGCACTAGTTGGCCCTGCCCCCGGGGCACCGTCAACGAGATCGCCCGAGGGCGGCCCCTCCAGTCCAAGAACCCCCTTCGGTTAGTCCAAGTGACCGCCGAAGGGGCTTCTTGGTGCGGGAAGGTCTTCGGGGTGCGGAAGGGCTTTGGGTGCGGGAACGACCGGTCAGCAGCCGCCGCAGTTGTAGTACGTCACGTCCCAGTGGTTGCCCTCGTCGGCGTAGATGTTGCCGGAGCCGGACTTCCACTGCGGGGCGCCGTCACCGCGCGGGCCGATGTAGGTGAAGGTGTTCTTGATGTAGTTCCCGACGCACGTGTACTTGCTGTAGTCGAGCTTGTAGCCGTTCCAGTGCGAGTACGTGCCGCCCGCGTGGCCGGTCTCGGTGCCGCCGGTGATGTTGAGGGCGCAGCCGCTGGCGCTCTTGAGGGTCTGGGCGCCCTTCGCCGTGGCGAGGTTGAGCTGCTCGAAGGAGGTACAGGTCGGGTTGTTGCGGTCGGAGCAGCCGCCGGACGAGGACCAGGTGATCCCGGAGCTGCGGAACATCGAGGTCGCGGTGGCGTGGCTGATCTTGGTGACCGCGTGGGCGTCGGTGGCGCCGGTGAGGACGCCGACGCCGGGGGCGAAGAGTGCGCCGAGGACGAGGGCGAAGGCGGTGAGGACCGAGCGGAGCTTCATGCGGAGCTTCATCTGGAGTGCCTCCTGCTGATGACCGTGACGGGTGGGACGGCGGTGCAGGTGGAGCAGACCGTGCTGGGTGAGCAAGGAGATCGTGCCGTAGCTCTACGCGCGTCCGCCAGAGGGCCTCGGGGTCTTCCGGGTGAACATCTCGGCGAGATGTTGAATATTGAACGGAACGGGGTTATCGTCGTTCTTGTTGAAGGTTCAACAACATCCGGTGAACCTCCCGCTTCGTCCCCCAAGGAGCACGTCATGGGCATCTTCGGCCGCAAGAACGAGACCACCGCCGCCACCGCCGTCGCCACCCTCCCCGTCGACCCGGCCCTGGCCGCGCTGACCGGCGACTACACCATCGACCCGGCCCACAGCAGCATCGGCTTCACCGTCCGTCACGCCATGGTCACCAACGTCCGCGGCACGTTCGCCGAGCACGAGGGCACGCTGAGCCTGGACGGCGCGAACCCGGCCGCCTCCACCGCGTCGATCGACGTCAAGATCGCCTCCATCGACACCGGCATCGCGGACCGCGACGGCCACCTGCGCAGCGGCGACTTCTTCGACGCCGAGCAGTTCCCGCTGATGACCTTCCGCTCCACGGAGGCCGCGCGGCTCGGCGGGGACACCTACCGGATCACCGGCGACCTCACCATCAAGGACGTCACCCGCCCGCTCTCCATCGACCTGGAGTTCAACGGCGCGGCCACCGACGTCTACGGCAACGAGCGCGTCGGCTTCGAGGGCTCGGCCGAGATCCTGCGGTCCGACTGGGGCCTGAAGTGGAACGCGGCGCTGGAGACCGGCGGTGTCATGGTCAGCGACAAGGTGAAGCTGACCTTCGACATCTCCGCCATCAAGAACGCCGCCTGACCGATCCCGGCGTCACCGGCCCCTCCGGGGCCTGCGACAACGAGCGCGCCCGCCCTCCGCCACAGCGGAAGGGCGGGCGCTCGGCGTGCGGGCCGGGATCGGCCGGGCCGCAGAACGATCAGGAGCCCGCGGATCCGCGGGCGGCCTCCCGGCCGCTGGTGAGGAACAGGAGACCGGCGGTCAGCAGGACGACCACACCGGTGGCCGCGTGGATGCCGAGGGCGGCCGCGTATGTGCCGCCGTGGGTGAGCACGGCGATCGCGTCGCCGAACGGAACGATCGCGACGAGCGCCATCACCCACGCGAGCGAGCGGCGGCGTCCGAGGGCCAACAGAGTGAGGATGACGGCCCCGTTGGCGAAGTCGCGGGCCGCCTTGACGCCGAAGTAGCCGGCTGCCTGCCCGTCGGGCCAGGAGGGGATGCCGAAGCCGGAGGCCGCGGTCTCGGGGGTCAGCAGGAAGGTCAGGCCGAACCAGAAGCAGGCGAGGCCGCCGAGCACGGACAGGACGGTGGCGGCACGGTGGGCGTTCGACGACTTCGCGGACGGCACGGACTGCACGGGCTGCACGGACACGGGAACCCCTTCGGAAGCGGCCTAGCGGCGCTAGGACTGATAGCAACGCTAGACCTAGCCTCGCTCTCTTGTCTAGCGGTGCTAGCGTTCTTTCATGTCCGTACAGCAGCAGCGCCGAGAGCGCGAACGAGCCGACCGCCACCGACTGATCGTCAAGGCCGCTCGTGAACTGGCCGAGGCCGAGGGCTGGGCGGCCGTCACCACCCGGCGCCTCTCCGAGGCCGTCGCCTACAGCCAGCCCGTCCTCTACAGCCACTTCAAGGGCAAGGACGCGATCGTCGCCGCGGTGGCCACGGACGGCTTCGAGGAGCTGACCGGGGCCCTGCGCGCCGCACGCACCGGCGCCGGCGCCGATCCGGCCGCCGCGCTCGCGGCCCTCGCCGACGCCTACCTCGACTTCGCCGGGGCCCATCCCGCCCTCTACGAGGCGATGTTCGTGCGGCGCAGCGCGCTCGAGTTCGCCACCGAGAACACCCCGGAGGCCCTGAGGACCGCCTTCGCCGAGTTCCTTCTGACCGTCGGGCCGCTCGCGGGCGGGCGCGACACCGACACCCTCGCCGAACTCACATGGAGCGCCCTGCACGGGCTCGCCACCCTCGACCGGACCGACCGGCTCCGCCCCGACCTCGCCGAGGGGAGGCTGGAATTGCTGGTCGACGCCGTTGTCAGTGGGGGCCGCTAGCGTCGGGCCCATGGAATTCCGTATCGACAGCGGTGTGTTGACCGAAGCGGTGGCCTGGGCGGCCCGGGTGCTGCCCGCCAGGTCGCCGGTGCCGGTGCTCGGCGGGCTGCTCCTGGAGGCGAGGGACGGCCGGCTGCGCGTCTCCGGCCTCGACTACGAAGCATCGGCGCGCATCGAGGTCGAGGCGGACACCGTACGGGAGGGCCGGGCGCTCGTCCTCGGGCGGCGGCTGCTCGACATCTGCAAGGTGCTGCCCGGCGGTCGGGTGGCGTGCGGGGTGGAGGGGGCGCGGCTGTCGGTGACGGGCGGTGACGCCCGGTTCGGGCTCTCTCTGCTGCCGCTGGACGACTATCCGGCGCAGCCGGGGCTGCCGGCCTTCCGGGGTGTGGTGGACGCGGCGGCCTTCGCGGCGGCGGTCGGGCAGGTGGCGGTGGCGGCCGGCCGGGACGACTCGCTTCCGGTCCTGACCGGGGTACGGCTGGCACTGGACGGTACGACGATGACGCTGGCCGCGACCGACCGCTACCGCTACGCGGTCCGGACGCTGGAGTGGAAGCCGGAGGCGGAGGAGGGCTCAGAGGCGGCGGAGGGCATCGACGTCGTGGTCCCGGCCCGGCGGCTGACCGAGATCGCCCGGTCCCTCTCCGGCGCGGGGCCGGTCCGGCTGGCGCTGGACGGGGGCTCGATCGGCTTCGAGAGCGACGGCGTGCGCACCACCACCCGGCTGCTCGACGGGCGGCTTCCCCGTCACGACAAGCTCTTCGCGCTCGGCGAGCACGCGGTCGCCGTGACGGAGCGGGCCCCGCTGGTCGAGGCAGTAAAGCGGGTCGCCGTGGTCGCGGAGGGCGACAGCCCGGTGCAGCTGGCCTTCACCGGCGACGCCGTCCATCTCCAGGCCGGGTACGAGGACGACGTGGCCTCCCAGCGGCTGGCGGCGACCCTGACGGGGGCGGAGTCGATGACGGTCGCATTCAACCCGGGCTATCTCCTGGACGCGCTCGGCTCCTTCACCACCGGCGCCGTCGCCTTCCACCTGCTCGGCCCGGGGCAGCGCGCCCTCCTCACGGACGGGGAGGGAGAGACGTACCGGCACCTCCTGATGTCGGTGAAGCCCCTGGTGTGAGCCGAGAACGGCGGGGGCTCAGGCTCTAGAACCCGCCGCCGAAGTCGCCGCCGCCTCCGCCGAAGTCTCCGAAGCCGCCGCCCCCGCCGCCGAAGTCGCCCGACCCGAAGTCACCGGAGCTGAACTCGCCTCCGGAGAAGTCGCCGCCCTCGAACTCTCCGCCGCCGTACTCGGAGGCGTAGGCCGGGGTGGCGAGCATCGAGCCGAGCATGGTGCCGACGAGCAGCCCGGGGAGCATGCCGCCGCCGAAGTAGCCGCCGGCCCAGGGGCCGTAGGCGGGTCCCGCCTCCCAGTACGGGCGGCGGCCGTCGACCGTGTCCACGGTGCGGGCCATCGGGTCCCGGCCCTCGTCCAGGCGGGTGGCGTCGGCGGCGCAGACGGGGACCTCGCGGGTGGCGCCACCCGCCGGGGTCCAGCTGCGGTCCGTGGTCGCCGGGCCGTGGCGCGGGTCGAAGAAGCAGGGCGGGCGGCGCTCCGGCAGGGGACGCGACTCGCGGCGGGCGGCCAGGACGGCGAGGGACCAGCGGCCGTCCTCCAGCGCCTGGGTCACCGCCTTGACGTCGTGCGGATGCGTCGCCGAGCCCATCAGGGACTTGGCCTTGTCGTAGGAGTCCAGCGCGCGTTCGTAGTCGGCGCGCATGGCGTCGTCGGCGCGGGGCTCGGCCGGGTGGAAGTCGAGGCGTTCGAGCTCCTCGCCGAAGGCGGTGATGTCCTCGTCGACGACGACCCGCAGCTTCTCCAGGGCCTCGCGCTCCTCGGCCTCCTTGCGGAGCCGGTTGCGGCGGACGACCGCGTACGCGCCGGCGCCTCCGGCGGCCGCGACCGCGCCGAGTGTGATCAGCCCGCCGACCGGGACACCGCTGTCGCCGCCGACGGTTCCCCAGGAGGCGGGGGCGGAGCCGCGCAGGGTGGGCAGGGCCTGGTCGACGAAGTTGTTCAGTTCGGTCCTGGCGTCGACGCCGGGCTGGCGCACCGAGGTCACCAGGTTGTCCACGGCGTTCGCGGACATCACGGAGCGGTCGGCGGCGGCGTCGAAGCCGTCACCGAGCCGGACCGCGTAGAGCCCGGTCACGCCGGTCTGGGTCCGCAGATTGCGCAGCAGGTTCTCGGGCGGATACTCCGCGGTCGCGGGCAGGACGGCGACGAAGAGCGGCTTGTCCGCATCCTTGATCTTCTGGGCGAGGGCGTCCGCGTCGGCCTTCGACAGCTGATCGGCGGCGCCCGGATCGACGTACACCGGCCCCTGTTTCAGGGCCGCGGCCACGTCGGGGATCCCCGCCCTGGCTCCCGCGGACGGGGCCAGGGCGAGGAGCAGCGTCAATATCAGCCCCGTGAGGGCCGACAGAAGGTAAAAGGGCCGGGTCCTCATACCTCGAAACTACCCGAAATGGCGTAAAACTACCCGAACGGAGTAGAGCGCTGTTCGGTCTACTCGGCGGGGTCGATTCCCACCCGCAGCAGCCCGAAGGTGTAGGCGTCCTCCAGCGCCTGCCAGGAGGCGGCGATCACGTTCTCGCCGACGCCGACCGTCGACCACTCGGCGTTGCCGTCGCTGGTGGTGATCAGGACGCGGGTCGTGGACTCCGTGCCGTGGCGGCCTTCCAGGATCCGGACCTTGTAGTCCACCAGCTCGAACTTGGCCAGCTGCGGGTAGATCCGCTCCAGGCCCACCCGCATCGCCCGGTCGAGGGCGTTGACCGGGCCGTTGCCCTCGGCCGTCGCGACGATCCGCTCGCCCTTGGCCCAGAGCTTCACGGTCGCCTCGTTGGCGTGGGTGCCGTCGGGCCGGTCCTCGACGATCGCGCGCCAGGACTCCGTACGGAAGTAGCGGCGCGGGCGCCCCTCGGCCTCCTCGCGCAGCAGCAGTTCGAAGGAGGCGTCGGCTGCTTCGTACGTGTAGCCCTGGAGCTCGCGCTCCTTGACCCGCTCGACGACCCGTGCGATCAGGGCGCGGTCGCCGCCGAGGTCGACGCCGAGCTCCTTGCCCTTGAGCTCGATGGAGGCGCGCCCGGCCATGTCGGAGACGAGCATCCGCATGGTGTTGCCGACCAGCTCGGGGTCGATGTGCTGGTAGAGGTCGGGGTCGACCTTGATCGCGGAGGCGTGCAGTCCGGCCTTGTGGGCGAAGGCGGAGACGCCCACGTACGGCTGGTGGGTGGAGGGCGTCAGGTTGACGACCTCGGCGATCGCGTGCGAGATGCGGGTCATCTCGGCGAGGGCGCCCTCGGGCAGCACCTTCTTGCCGTACTTGAGTTCCAGCGCCGCGACGACCGGGAAGAGGTTGGCGTTGCCGACCCGCTCGCCGTAGCCGTTGGCGGTGCACTGGACGTGGGTGGCGCCCGCGTCGACGGCGGCCAGGGTGTTGGCGACCGCGCAGCCGGTGTCGTCCTGGGCGTGGATGCCGAGCCGGGCGCCGGTGTCGGCGATGACGGTGGCGACGACGGCCTGGATCTGGGCGGGGAGCATGCCGCCGTTGGTGTCGCAGAGGATCACGACGTCGGCGCCGGCCTCGGCGGCGGCGCGGACGACGTCCTTGGCGTACTGCGGGTTGGCCTTGTAGCCGTCGAAGAAGTGCTCGCAGTCGACGAAGACCCGGCGGCCCTGGGACCGCAGGTAGGAGACGGTGTCGCGGACCATCTCCAGGTTCTCGTCCAGGGTGGTGCGCAGGGCCAGCTCGACGTGCCGGTCGTGGGACTTGGCCACCAGCGTGACGACCGGGGCGCCGGAGTCGAGGAGCGCCTTGACCTGCGGGTCGTCGGCCGCGTTGCCGCCCGCCCTGCGGGTCGCGCCGAACGCGACGAGCTGCGCGTTCTTGAAGGAGATCTCCTGCCGGGCACGGGCGAAGAACTCCGTGTCACGCGGGTTGGCACCGGGCCAGCCGCCCTCGATGAACCCCACTCCGAACTCGTCGAGGTGCCGCGCGATCGTCAGCTTGTCGGCGACGGTGAGGTTGATGCCTTCGCGCTGCGCCCCGTCGCGCAGCGTCGTGTCGAAGACATGGAAGCTGTCGTCGAGGCGCGGGCGCGGGCTCTCGTCGGTCTCCGTGGTCATGGCTGTGATGGCTCCTGTCGGATGTGGCTCCGGAAGGTCTGGATCCACTTGCCCCCATTCTCACGCGTCGTCCGTTTCCGGCGGTGGTGGGGCCGGAAAACGAAAAAACCTCTCGCGGGTGCGAGAGGTCTGCGCGCGGGTCTGGGGCACGGTGTCCACTGCCGCGGGGGTCGAGTCGCGGGTCAGCGGTCACTGCGGACCGGCACGCTGCTGCCGGTAATCATCGTGGTAGCAGGCACGCCGGAAGTCTGCCACATCTGTACGGGTGACGGGACCGCGGTCTCAGGATGCGGGCGGGGCTCCGGTGGTAGGCGTCCCTGTATGAGCACTCGCCCCCCTTCCGGCCCACCGACGGGACCACCTCGCGGACCGCTCGAACCACCATCCGGCGGCGAGCCGGGCCCGGAGCCGGGCGGCGGCTCCGATCGCGACTCCGGCCCGGGGTACGGATCCGGGTCGGGGGCGGGGTCGGATTCGGGTGGCGGCGGTGTTCCCGGTGCGCCGGAGCCCTCTCCCCCGGGCGGCCGGCGCCGCCGCACGCTCGCGATCGCCGGGGCCGGCGTGGTCGTCGCCCTGGGCCTGGCGGTGGCGCTGGTCGCGCTGCTGCGCGGCGGTGACGACGACGGCGGGGCGGCGGCGACCGCGTCCCCGGCCGTCTCGGGTCCGGCGAACGACGAACCCGCCCGCACCGAGGCCCGCGCGCTCGCGGCCGCGGTCGCCATGGACGCTCCCGACTGGGGCTCCGGCTACAAGCGCTCCGACCCGTACGAGATCGACCCGGCGCCCGAGTGGGATGTGAGGAGCACCTGCGAGCTGTACGACCAGAGCAGCCGGGCCGGCACCCTGGCGGCGATCAGGCGCTGGGTCACGCACCCGACGACCGGCCTGAGCGGCTTCACGGAGGTCCGGGTGTTCAGGGACGCGGCGACGGCGGAGTCCTATGTGAACGACGTCGAGAGCGGCACCCGGCGCTGCCCGGAGCAGCGCAGCGGCAAGGTCAGGTTCGCCGGGGTGCGGCAGGCGACGGCGCCCTCGGTGACGGGGTTCGACGAGATCGTCGCCGAGGACGGCCGGCAGGTCGCCGACTCCGAGGGGGCGCGGACGGACTACCCGTACGTGGTGTACACGGGCCGCTCCGGCGCGATCACGCTCTCTGTCCTCGACTACGACGAGGCCGCCGGCGGCAGCGTCCCGGCGCGACTGACCGAGCGTGCGACGGGCGTCCTGAAGAAGCTCCGCGAGCGGCTGGAGAACGCCCCTCGGTAAGCGCGGCCCCCCACGCGGCCCCCCACGCGCCCGCCCTGGTCAGACCTGGCTCACGCCCTCCTTGACGCGGGGCTCCTTCTCCGCCGCCGGCCGCCCCACCCGGCCCAGGTCGATGTCCCGGGTCTCGCGCATCGAGAGGTAGACGACCAGGGAGACGGCCGCGCATCCGGCCACGTACCAGTAGTAGCCGGACTCGATCCCGGAGTCCTTGAACCACAGCGCCACGTACTCCGCCGTGCCGCCGAAGAGCGCGTTGGCGATGGCGTACGGGAGCGCCACACCCAGCGCGCGGATGCCGGTCGGGAAGAGCTCCGCCTTCACGCAGGCGTTGATCGACGTGTAGCCGGTGATGACGACCAGCGCGAGGAGCGACAGGCCGAGCGCCGGCCAGAACGAGCCCGCGTGTTGGAGCATCGTCATGATCGGCACGGTGAGGAAGGTGGAGCCGACCGCGAAGGTGATCAGGAGCGGGCGGCGTCCGATGCGGTCGGACAGCCGGCCCGCGAGCGGCTGCAGGCAGGCGAAGACGATCAGCGCGCAGAAGGAGACCAGGGTCGCGGTCTGCTTCGGCAGTCCGGCGGAGTTGGAGAGGTACTTCGTCAGATAGGTGGTGTACGTGTAGTACGCCACGGTCCCGCCCATGGTGAGCGCGATGACGAGGAAGGCCTCGCGCCGGTGCGCCCACAGCGCCTTCATCGTGCCCTTCTCGCCGCTGCCGACACCGTCGTCGGCGGTCTCCTCGTACACCTCCGTCTCCAGCATGTTGCGCCGCAGGTAGAAGACGACGGCGGCGCCGAGCGCGCCGATGATGAACGGGATGCGCCAGCCCCAGCTGTGCAGCGCCTCCGACGACATTGTGCGCTGGAGGACGATCTGCAGGCCGAGGCCGAGGATCTGGCCCGCGGTCATCGACACGTACTGGAAGCTGGAGGCGAAGCCGCGGTGCTGCGGGGCGGAGGCCTCGGTGAGGTAGGTGGCGCTGGCCGCGTACTCGCCGCCGACCGAGAGGCCCTGGAGCAGGCGCGCGATCAGCAGGACGGCGGCGCCGCCGTAGCCGGCGACGGAGTAGGTCGGGGCGACGGCGATCAGCACGGCGGAGGCGGACATCAGTGTCACGGTGAGCGTCAGCGCCGCCTTGCGGCCCTTGCGGTCGCCGACCCGGCCGAGCAGCCAGCCGCCGACGGGGCGCATGAAGAAGCCGACGGCGAAGATGCCGGCGGTGTTCATGAGCTTGGCGGTGTCATTGCCCTCGGGGAAGAACGCCCCCGCGAAGTAGGTCGCGAAACTCGCGTACACGAACCAGTCGAACCACTCGACCATGTTGCCGGCCGAACCGACCCAGATCTTCTTCCAGTGCTCTCGTCCCATGGACCCGAACCGTGCCGGAGGTGACGGGGGCGTAACAAGGCTGTAGCGCGCAACGATCAGGAGTACTTACGTGCGTTACGGTCGCGGGAGCAGCGTGTCGGCGACGAACTCCCGTACGTGGGCGAGGACTTGATCGCGCCCGGTGCCGGGGATGCCGACCGCGACATGGACGCTGAATCCGTCGAGCAGGGCGCGCATCCGGGCGGCGTACCGGTCCGGGTCGACCGTCCGGAACTCCCCGCGCGAGACGCCTTCGGCGATCAGCGCGACCAGGTCGCGGTGCCAGGCGCCCTCGATGGCGGCCTGCCGGGCGCGGGCGTCGTCGTCGGCGTTCTGGGACCGGTTCCAGACCTCCAGCCAGAGGGTCCAGTGGGGGTCGCGGGGGCCGTCGGGGACGTAGACGTCGATGTAGCCTTCGAGCCGCTCGCGGGCGGTCCCGGGCCGCGAGAGCAGCGCGCTGCGCTCGGCGCCGAGCCGTCCCTCGCTCCACTCCAGGGTCTGCAGGAGCAGCTCGTCCTTGGTGCGGAAGTAGTAGAGCAGGTGCCCGCTGCTCATCCCGACCTCACGCCCGAGCCCGGCCATGGTCAGCCCGTCGAGCCCGCGCTCGGCGATGGTGTCCATGGCGGCGGCCAGGAGTTCCTCGCGGGGCGGGGCGGCGTTGTTACGACGCCGGGGGCCGGCGGGGTTGATGCGGGTCACTCGTATGTTCTACCTCACGCTCCCGTAGGGGGGCGTGGCCGCGGACTGTCGTACAGCCCGCGGCCCGCCCGTGGGGTGGGTCAGACCTTCGGCTGCTGCTGGGTGATGCAGTGGATGCCGCCGCCGCCCGCGAAGATCGCCCGCGCGTCCACGAGCGTCACGATCCGCTCCGGGAACAGCCGGCGGAAGATGCCCGCCGCGAGCTCGTCGTTCGGGTCGTCGAAGCCGCAGAGCACCACGCCGCCGTTGCAGAGGTAGTGGTTGATGTACGAGTAGTCGACCCAGTCGCCCTCCTCGTCCTTCAGGACGGTCGGGGCCGGGATCTCCACGACCTCCAGGGTGCGGCCCTTCGCGTCCGTCTGGCCGCGCAGGAGGTCGACGTACAGGCGCGAGCGCTCGTGGTCGGGGTGGGCCGGGTCCTGCTGGCTGTGGACCACCACGACGCCGGGCTTGGCGAAGGCGGCGACGATGTCCACGTGGCCCTGGGTGCCGTACAGGCCGTAGTCGCCCGCCAGGCCGTGCGGGAGCCAGATCGCCTTCTTCGTGCCGAGCTTGGCGTGGATCTCGGCCTCGACCTGCTCGCGCGTCCACTCCGGGTTGCGGCCCGCGCCGAGCTGGACGGTGTCGGTCAGCAGGACCGTACCCTCGCCGTCGACGTGGATCGCACCGCCCTCGTTCACGAGCGGGGAGGGCAGCACCGGCACGCCGGCCAGGTCGGCGACATGGCGGGCGATCTTGGAGTCGTGCTCCCAGCGGGCCCAGTCCTGCGCACCCCAGCCGTTGAACACCCAGTCCACGGCGGCGAGTTCGGAGCCGTTCGTGACGAAGGTGGGGCCGATGTCCCGCATCCAGGCGTCGTCCAGTTCGCGCTCCACCAGCTCGACGTCCGGCCCGAGGAGGGCGCGCGCCGAGTCGAGCTGGCCGGGGCCGACCACCATCGTCACCGGCTCGAAGCGGCGTACGGCGCGGGCCACCGAGGCCCACGCGGCGCGGGCCTCGGCCAGCTCCTCCTCGTTGGTGAAGGTGGGGTTGGGGCCGGGCCAGGCCATCCACGTGCGCTCGTGCGGGGCCCACTCGGGCGGCATACGGAAGGTCATTCGGGTGTCCTCAGAGGAAGTAGAGACGGTTCAGGGAGATCGATTCGGCCGGTTCGGAGCGGATCGGGTCGCCGTCCAGCGACACGAGGCCCGTCCGGCCGTCGACCGAGACGTCTCCGATACGGGAGTTCAGCAGCAGGTTTCCGGGGCCGATGCCCCGCGTCCCGCGGACGGCCACGCGCCGGCGCCGGGTCGGCAGCGAGTCCGAGCCGAGCTCGACGGCGGCCCGGGCGACGAAGGCGACGGAGATGTCGGCCGGGGTCGCTCCGTGGGCTCCGAACAGCGGTCCGAGGACGAGCGGTTCGCAGGTGTCGGTGGCGGCGTTCGGATCGCCCACGACCCCCCACGCCGGGAAGCCGGCCTTCAGCACCATCTGGGGCTTGGCGCCGAAGTACTGGGGCCGCCACAGCACGATGTCGGCCATCTTGCCGACCTCGATCGAGCCGATCTCGTGGGCGAGGCCGTGGGCGATCGCCGGGTTGATGGTCAGCTTGGCCATGTAGCGCAGCACGCGCGCGTTGTCGTCGTGCGCGCCGTCGCCCTCCAGCGGGCCCAGCTCGGCCTTCATCTTCCCGGCCATGGCGAAGGTCCGGCGTACGGTCTCGCCGGCCCTCCCCATCCCCTGCGCGTCGGAGGAGGTGATCCCGATCGCGCCGAGGTCGTGCAGGACGTCCTCCGCGCCCATCGTCCCGGCCCGGATCCGGTCCCGCGCCATGGCGGCGTCGCCGGGCAGGTCGGTCTTCAGGTCGTGGACGGAGACGATCATCCCGTAGTGCTCGGCGACCGCGTCGCGGCCGAAGGGCAGCGTGGGGTTGGTGGACGAGCCGATGACGTTCGGCACGCCCGCCATCTTCAGGACGTTGGGTACGTGTCCGCCGCCGCAGCCCTCGATGTGGAAGGCGTGGATCGTCCGGCCGTCCAGGACGCGCAGGGTGTCCTCGACGGAGAGGCACTCGTTCAGGCCGTCGCTGTGCAGGGCGACCTGGACGTCGTGCTCCTCGGCGACCCGCAGCGCGGTGTCGAGGGCGCGGGTGTGGGCGCCCATGTCCTCGTGGACCTTGAAGCCGGACGCGCCGCCCTCGGCGAGCGCCTCGACCAGCGGGGCGGGGTCCGAGGACGAGCCGCGGCCGAGGAAGCCGATGTTGACGGGCCAGGCGTCGAAGGCGTTGAAGGCGTGCTTCAGGGCCCAGGGCGAGTTGACGCCGACGCCCCACACGGGGCCGAACTCCTGGCCGATGATCGTGGTGACGCCGGAGGCCAGCGAGGCCTCCATGATCCGCGGCGAGAGCAGGTGGACATGGGTGTCGACGGCGCCGGCGGTGGCGATGAGCCCCTCGCCGGAGACGATCGACGTGCCGGTGCCGACGACGACGTCGACGCCGTCGAGGGTGTCGGGGTTGCCGGCCCGGCCGATGGCGTGGATGCGGCCCTCGCGGATGCCGATGGACACCTTGCGGATGCCCTGGACGGCGTCGATCAGCAGGACGTTGCTGATCACGACGTCGCAGGTGTCACGGACGGCGGCGGCCTTGAGGTGCAGTCCGTCGCGGGCGGTCTTGCCGAAGCCGGCGAGGAACTCATCCCCGGGCTTCTGGGAGTCCGACTCGACCCGGACGACGAGTCCGGAGTCGCCGAGGACGACCCGGTCGCCCGCACGGGGGCCGTGCACCGACGCGTACTCGTACGGGTCCATCAGTTGCCCTCCTTCGGGGACTCGGCTCCCAGGTAGCCACAGGCCGCCGCCCTGCGCAGCGCCTCTTCCTTCGCACCCGGCTCGTCGAGCGGGCCGTCGACCAGGCCCGCGAAGCCGATGGCGACGCGGGCGCCGCCGATCGGGACGAGCCCGACCTCGGCCTCGCCGCCCGGGTCGAAGCGGAACGAGGAGCCCGCGGGGACGGCGAGGCGCATGCCGTAGGCGGCGGCTCGGTCGAAGTCGAGACGCGGATTGGCCTCGAAGAAGTGGAAGTGGGAGGTGACGCTCACCGGGACGGTCGCGGTGTTGCGGACCCTGAGGCGCAGCGCGGGCTCCTGCTCGGCGTCGGCGGGGGCCGGGAGCAGGGCGCCGGGGGCGCCGTCGCCCAGGCCGCCTCCCCCGATCGGGTCGGAGACGACCGCGAGCCGCGAGCCGTCGTCGAAGACGGCCTCGACATGTACTTCGGTGACGACGTCGGCCACACCCGGCAGCACGTCGTCCGGGCCGAGGACGGATCGGGCCTCGGCGATGGCCTCGGCGAGTCGCCTGCCGTCGCGGGCCGCCTCGCAGACCGTGTCCGCGATGAGGGCGGTCGCCTCGGGCACGTTCAGCCGCAGGCCTCGTGCCCGGCGGGCCCTGGCGAGCTCCGCGGCACCGAAGAGCAGCAGCCGGTCCCGCTCCGTGGGGGTCAGTCGCACCTGGAAAACACCTCCTGTTTGAGCGACACTCTAAACGGTGAAGCCGCTGGATCCAAGCATTGACGTACGCGGGAG
Source organism: Streptomyces sp. NPDC015346 (assembly GCF_043078785.1). Lineage (NCBI taxonomy): Bacteria > Bacillati > Actinomycetota > Actinomycetes > Kitasatosporales > Streptomycetaceae > Streptomyces > Streptomyces sp. NPDC015346. The sequence continues at coordinate 205,376 of NZ_JBIBTW010000005.1, forward strand.
CAGTGGGTCACATTGAGCGTCACTCAAAAACCTGTCCACCCGCTTGTCCCCGCAGGAGGCCCCATGCCGATCGAACAGCGCGGAGTCGACACCATCCCCGAAGCGGAACGCACCAGCGGCCCGCGTGATCTCCTGTCGATCCTTCTCGGTTCGAACCTCTGCCTGGGTGTGATCGTCTTCGGCTGGCTGCCGGTCTCCTTCGGCCTCGGGCTGTGGGCCTCGGTGACCTCCGTCGTCGCCGGCACGCTCGTCGGCGTCGCCGTGACCGCCCCGCTCGCGCTCGTCTCGCTGCGTACCGCGACCAACCTCTCCACCTCCAGCGGCGCCTTCTTCGGCGTCCGCGGACGGCTCGTCGGCTCGGTCGTCGGTCTGCTGCTCTCCCTCGGCTACACCGCGCTGACGCTGTGGATCGGCGGGGACGTGATGGTGGGCACGCTCGCCCGGCTGACCGGCCTGCCGACCGGCGGCCTCACCCACACCGTCGTGTACGCGGTGCTCGCCGCCTGCACCGTCGTCGCCGCGGTCTACGGCTACCGCCTGCTGCTCCGGCTCAGCAAGGCGCTCGCCATCGGCATGACCCTGCTGCTCGCCCTCGGCCTCGTCGCGTACGCGGGCGACTTCACCACGGCGGCGGTGCCCGAGACCCCGTACCTGCTCGGCTCGTTCTGGCCGACCTGGGTGCTGTCCGCGGTGGCGGCCGGGCTCAGCGGACCGGTCGCCTTCATCACGCTGCTCGGCGACTACACCCGCTACATCTCGCCCGAGCGGCACAGCGCGAAGACCGTGTGGCGGACCACCTGCCTGGGCCTGCTCGCCGGTCTGCTGATCCCGCAGCTCTTCGGTACGTTCACGGCGTTGGCGGCGCGCGGCGGCCTGGACTACGCGGGCCCGCTCGTCGACGCCTCCCCCGCCTGGTACCTCGTGCCGCTGCTCCTCGCGGCGACCGCGGGCTCGGTCGGCAACGCGGGGCTGATGCTCTACTCGATGGGTCTCGACCTCGACGCGATCCTGCCGCGCGCGACCCGGGCCCGGGCGACCCTGGTGGTCGCGGTGGTGGCGACGGCCTTCGTCTTCCTGGGCCACTTCGCCTCGGACGCCCAGTCCGCGATGACGTCGTTCGTCCTGCTGCTGACCGCGATCGGCACGCCGTGGGCGGTGATCACGCTGATAGGCCACGCGCGCTGCGGCGGCGCGTACGACCCGGAGGCGCTGCAGGTCTACAACCGCCGCGCGAAGGGCGGGGCGTACTGGTACCGGGCGGGCTGGCACCCCCGGGCCGTCGCCTCCTGGACGCTGGGCGCCGGTGTGGGTCTCGCGGCGGTGTCGACACCGCTCTACGAGGGTCCGCTGCTGGCCCTGACGGGCGGGATCGACTGCAGCTTCATTCTGTCGGGTGTGGTGGGCGGCACGCTGTACGCGGCGCTGACCCCGAAGTCGGCACTGATCCCGAAGTCGGCGCCGGCTCGGGATTCGGTGCCGGCGCGCGAGCCGGACGCCGAGGTCGCCGTCTCCTGAGCGACGACGGTGTCCTTCGGACACGAAGATGGGGCGCCCCGAGGGGCGCCCCATCTGTCGATCGGCCGGAAAGCGGGTCAGGCCAGCTCGTGCGTCCAGCCGTGGACGTCCTCGGCCTTGCCCGTCTGGATGGCGAGCAGCGTGTCACGCAGGCGCATCGTGACCTCGCCGGGCTCGCCGCCCGACTGCCGCCACTCGCCGCGCGTCGACTTCACCGTGCCGACCGGGGTGATCACCGCGGCCGTGCCGCAGGCGAAGACCTCGGTCAGGGTGCCGTTCTCGGAGTCGGCCTGCCACTGGTCGATGGAGACCCGGCCCTCCTCGGACTCGTAACCGAGGTCCTTGGCGAGCTGCAGCAGCGAGTCGCGGGTGATGCCGGCGAGGAGGGAGCCGGTGAGCGTCGGCGTCACGATCTTGTTGCCGTACACGAAGTACAGGTTCATGCCGCCGAGTTCCTCGACCCACTTGTGCTCCACCGCGTCGAGGTAGGCGACCTGGTCGCAGCCCTTCGCCGCCGCCTCTGCCTGGGCCAGCAGGGAGGCCGCGTAGTTGCCGCCGGTCTTGGCGTCGCCCACGCCGCCGGGGACGGCGCGGACGCGGTCCTCCGAGAGCCAGATGGAGACGGGCTTCACGCCGCCGGGGAAGTACGGTCCGGCGGGCGAGGCGATGACGACGAAGAGGTACTCGTTGGCCGGGCGCACCCCGAGGCCGACCTCGGTCGCGATCATGAACGGGCGCAGGTAGAGGGAGTCCTCGCCGCCGTGCGCCGGAACCCACGCCTTGTCCTGCTGGACCAGCACGTCACAGGCCTCGATGAAGGTCTCGACGGGCAGCTCCGGCATGGCGAGCCGGCGCGCGGACGCCTGGAAGCGCCGGGCATTGGCGTCGGGGCGGAAGGTGGCGACGGAGCCGTCGGGCCTGCGGTACGCCTTGAGACCCTCGAAGATCTCCTGGGCGTAGTGCAGGACGTTCGTGGCCGGGTCGAGGGAGAGCGGGCCGTACGGCACGAGCTCGCCGTCGTGCCAGCCGCGGCCCTCGGTCCACCGGATCGTCACCATGTGGTCGGTGAAGTGGCGGCCGAATCCGGGGCTGGCCAGGATCGCCTCGCGCTCCGCTTCGGACAGCGGGCTGGAGGAGGGCTTGAGCTCGATCGTGGGCGTCGTCATGAGTGCTTGTCCTTCACCGGTTGTGTGTGACGGACCGCGCTCACGCCGCTATCAGTGCTCTGCTAGGACGTCCGAGCTTTCCCGCATGCCGCGGCCCCACGTTCGATTATCGCCCGTGGGAACCGGTGCACGGAAACGGTGTGCATACGGTCCAGGATGTGATGGTGGCACCCTGCGACCGCATAGGTACAGCCGCCGGGTGCGGAATGCGACCCGGCGGCTGTGTGTGGCGTCAGTCGGCGGGTCAGCTCGCTACTCGTACCGCGAGCGCGTCGCCGATCTCGTCCGTCGTACGGACCGAGTCGCCGCGCTCGGTCAGGTCGGCGGCGACGGCCTGCTCGATGCGGCCGGCCTGGGTCTCGTAGCCGAGGTGGCGCAGCAGGAGCGCGACGGAGAGAACGGTGGCCGTCGGGTCGGCCTTGCCCTGGCCCGCGATGTCGGGCGCGGAGCCGTGGACGGGCTCGAACATGGACGGGAACTCGCCGCTCGGGTTGATGTTGCCCGAGGCGGCGACGCCGATGCCGCCGGAGACGGCCGCGGCGAGGTCGGTGATGATGTCGCCGAAGAGGTTGTCGGTGACGATCACGTCGAACCGCTCGGGCTGCGTGACGAGGAAGATCGTCGCCGCGTCCACGTGCAGGTAGTCCGTGGTGACCTCGGGGAACTCCTCGGCCACCTTGTTGAAGATGTTGGTCCACAGGTGACCCGCGTACGCCAGGACGTTGTTCTTGTGGACCAGCGTCAGCTTCTTGCGCGGGCGGGCCTGGGCGCGGGCGAAGGCGTCACGGACGACGCGCTCGACACCGAAGGCCGTGTTGACGGAGACCTCGGTGGCGACCTCGTGCGGGGTGCCGGTGCGGATGGAGCCGCCGTTGCCGGTGTACGGGCCTTCGGTGCCCTCGCGGACCACGATGAAGTCGATCTCGGGCTGGCCCTTGAGCGGGGTCGACACGCCGGGGAGCAGCTTCGACGGACGCAGGTTGACGTGGTGGTCGAAGAGGAAACGGAGCTTCAGCAGGAAGCCGCGCTCCAGCACGCCGGACGGGACGGAGGGGTCGCCGATCGCGCCGAGCAGGATGGCGTCGTGCTGCTTGAGGGCCTCGACGTCGGCGTCGGTGAGCGTCTCACCGGTCGCGTGGTAGCGCTTGGCGCCGAAGTCGTACTCCTTCGTCTCCAGCTTCACATCCTGCGGAAGGGCGGCGGCGAGGACCTTGAGGCCCTGGGCCACGACCTCCTGGCCGATACCGTCGCCGGGAATGACTGCGAGATTGATGCTGTGAGACATGTCGGCACCCTACTCCTCGTCCCATGGCTTGACACTCATCGTCCACCATGCGGACGCGTGTGCCGGTGACCGGCGCGGTGCCGGTGCTCGAGGTGGGACGCGGTCAGTGACCTGTCGACCCGCCGTTGTCACGGCGGTCGAGGGCCCGCTGGAGGGCGGCGGCGGCGTTCTTGCGAGCGTCGTCGCTGGGGCGGGTGACGGAGTGGCGGACACGGCGGACGGCGGTCTCTGCGGCCATGGGGATCGACTCCTTGAGATCAGTGGTGATCGAAGGCGCCGGAAGGGGCGGGGAGCGGGGCCCGCAGGGGTTGCCTGCACGGGGGCACCGCGCTCACGACCGCCATTCGCTGATGGAGCGAGACGTTCGGCTCCTACAAAGCTAGGACAGGTCGCCGCATCTGTCTCCACAATTACTCGGACTTCCTACTATCTGAGACGGCGATCACCGGGCCGAGGCGTGCGGCTCCCGGATCAGAGCCCGCACGACGAGGGATCGGGCCGGCTCAGGCGGTGATCCGTCACATCACGTCGCCGTCACGCCAGTCGAAGGCGAGCGGGGCGGCGGGATCGGGCAGGTCCCGGCCGCCGGCCGGCTTCAGGAAGGTCGAACCCTCCTCCTCCGGGAGGCGGACGGGCCCCTCGGGCCCGAGCACCTCGATCCGCCCCTGCCAGACGCGCCAGCCGCGCGCCGCGTAGAGCGTGGCACCGTCGTCGGACGCGGACAGGGCCCCGAAGGCGTACGCCCCGTCGATCACCCGCTCCAACTCGGCCATGAGCTGTCCCGCGAGCCCCTCGCGCCGCCGGTCGGCGCGGACGCCGACGCCTTCGACGTACCCCACGCGGTAGGAGCGGCCCCGGTGAAGGGCGCGGCGCATGATGACGCTGCCGTGGGCCGCGATGCCGCGGTCGTCCTCGATCCAGGCGTGGATGCCACCGAGGGCGTGGTCCCAGTCCTCGTCGGAGAATCCGCCGCCGAAGGCGGCGTCGAGCATCTCCCGTACGGCGCGGAGCCGTTGGGCACCGAGTTCATGGGTGGGAGCGATGCGGGGAGAGTCGGTCACGGAACCAGTCTGCCACCTGAGCCCCCTCCCGCTCTAACCTCCTAACTCCTCTTGACAGGTGAGGAGATGCCCGTTTGACTCCACCCCTGACCGCCAAAACAACTCTGAGGGGTTAGTTTTCCGATGACCGGCTACCAGGTCCACCACCGCACCGTCTCCGTCCGCGGCCACGCGATCCACTACCGCGAGGCCGGCCCGGCCGATGCCCCGGCGCTGCTCCTGCTCCACGGCTTCCCCACCAGCTCGCACATGTTCCGCGACCTGATCCCGCTGCTCGCCGACTGCTTCCGGCTGATCGCCCCCGACCACCTGGGCTTCGGCCGGAGCGCGGCGCCGCCGGCCGACGAGTTCGACTACACCTTCGCCGAACTGGCCGCCGTGACCGGCGAGTTCACCGAGCTGCTCGGCCTCGACCGGTTCGCCCTCTACGTCCAGGACTACGGCGCCCCGATCGGCCTCCGCCTGGCCCTCGCCCACCCCGAGCGGATCACGGCGATCATCACCCAGAACGGCAACGCGTACAAGGAGGGCCTCGGCGCCGACGCCTGGGCCCCGGTCCTGGCCCTGATCGCCGACCGCACCCCGGAGACAGAGGCCCCGGTCCGCGCGATCCGCTCACTGGACGGCATCAGGTGGCAGTACGAAACGGGCGTCCCACCCGAGTACCGAGACCTCCTCAGCCCCGACGCCTGGCACCACGACGCCACCCTGATGTCCCGCGAGGGCCAGGACGCCATCCAGCTGAACCTGATCGCCGACTACGGCTCGAACTTCGCCCTCTACCCCGCCTTCCAGCACTACTTCCGCACGACCCAGGTCCCCCTCCTCGCCGTCTGGGGCGAGGGCGACGAGATCTTCGTCCCCGCCGGCGCCAAGGCCTTCCAGCGCGACCTCCCGAACGCGGAGATCCACCTCCTCCCCACGGGCCACTTCGCCCTGGAGACCCACGCCCCCCACATCGCCGCCCTGATCGGCGATTTCCTCGAACGCGCTGTCGGACCCGCTGTGTAGGGTGAAAACGGATTGGCGCCAATCTCAACGGGGGTGGATATGGCGTTCGACGACGAGTGGTCGCAGATCAAGGCCGACACGACGAACACGCGGCTCAACCAACTCGACGGTGGCGGCTCAGGCGGCGGTGGCGGTGCGGGGGCACCCGACCTGAAGACGGCACCGGCCGAGAAGAGGGCGGCGGCCCAGGCGATCCGGGAGATCCTGGAGCCGGACACGAAGACGGCCGGGGGCCACGCGGACGCCTCGACCACAGCCGCGAAGACCGAGTTCGCGGGCTGGCAGACGGCGTCCGCCCTGAAGACCGTCGAGGAGACCTGGACCGGCCAGGTGAAGATGCTGCTCGGCCGGCTCGGCGGCGAGAAGGCCGCGCTCAGCGGCTCCGGACTCTCCTACCAGGCACAGGAGTTGCGAACCCGCGACGGTTTCGTGCCCTTGCTCCCCCGCCCGAAGGAGTAGCCGGTCATGCTCACGTACCACGAGGTCATGACGACCGACTTCGGCAGGCTGACCACCGCGGCCGCCGCCTGGGACGGCATGGCCGACAAGTTCGAGACGCTGGAGACGACGTACGAGAAGAAGGTGCAGTCGACCGCCACGAGTGGTGTCTGGCTGGGCCAGGCGCAGCAAGTGGCGGCTCCCAACTTCGCCGTCACCCGCAACGAGTACAACAGTGCCCAGATACAGGCGCGGACGGTGGCCATGCTGCTGCGGGAAGCGGTCACGCTCTTCACCGAACTGCGGAGCAAAGTAAAGGCGGCGGTCGACGAGGCCCTTGGTGCCGGGATGAAGGTCAGTGACGGCGGCGTGGCGTCGTTCGACTTCTCCAAGGTCGACCCGCAGGAAGCCGGCGCGATCCGCCACGACCCTGACCTCGCCGAGGTGGAGCGCTCCTGGACGCGGAGGATCCAGCAGGCGGTGGACGCCTTCGAGGAGGCCGACAGCGGGGTGAAGCTCGCCCTGATCGACGCGGTGACGGACACGAACTTCCAGGACGGCACGTTCGGCGGATTCAACGGCAGCCGCCCGTACGCCTCGCTCAAGGAGGCGGCCGCGGCGGAGAACATGCCGAAGGACCGGGCGAAGGTCGCGGAGTGGTGGAGCAGGCTTGACCCGGTGACGCGGGCCATCCTGCTGGAGGAGCGGGGGGAGGAACTGAAGAAGGCGGGGATCCTGGACGCCTTCAAGTACCAGTGGGAAACGCCTGACCCGGGCGCGGGGCCGTTCGGAGCCGAAGAGCCCACGGCGAACGACTACTGGATCCTCTCCCAGGCCAAGTTGATCGAGGGCGGCGGTGACGCCTTCGGGCAGAACGCCGCGAGCCGCAACATGTCTCACTACCTCGGGGCGACAGGAGACCCCCTGAACGTGGACGTGGACCGCTTCCTTCACGACGAGAAGCAGCTTCGGGACTCGGTGAGGGACAACCATCTCGTCCCCAACCAGGCGGCCTGGCGCCAGCAGGGTCTGGACGCCTTCGAGAAGTCTGGCGGCAAGCCGGTGGCGATCCCCGTGGAGAGCGGTGCCTTCGGGCAGCAGCTCAAGCCAGGCACCGAGTGGTTCCACGCGATCAACGCGCACCAGCAGAATGTCTCGGGCGTGGTCACCGTGACTCCCGGTCCGGACGGCAAGCCCAAGGTGTCCCTCGACTACCAGGTCAACGTCTGGGACCGGTACAACTTCGACAAGGGGAAGTCCATCGACATCGGCCCCTGGAACATCCCCGACGAGGACATGGCTCGGCTGCACAAGACCGGCCTCGCCCAGGAGTTCGACATGCGAGGTTCCAGTTCCGTGCGCCATCAGGACCTGACCGACGGCCCTGGGCCGGGCGTGGTGCCCGAGGCCGACCCGGGACGTGACGGCACGCGGCAGGATCCGGAGCGCGGCCGGGAGGAGAATCGATGACCGGAGCACGTCTGGGGCGGGTGCTGGGGACGGTCGCTCTCGTGGGGATGCTCGGCGCCTGTTCGTCGGGGTCGGGCGAGGGGCGCGGGTGGGAGTGGGACAAGGAGGCGGGGGCGCCCGAGGCAGCGGCGTTCATGAAGATCGACGTCCCCGCCACGGCGACCGAGGTGAAGGGGGCGGTGAAGCTCGTACCGCAGGACGCGATCCATCTGCTGTCGTTCGTCACCACGCCGAAGGCGGCGGAGGAGATCGGCCGGCAGTTCGAGGGGCAGGAGCCGCTGAAGGTGCGGCCGTCCCAGAGCCCACCGCCCGTGGATCAGCCAGATTTCGCCCATCTCAATCTGCCCGAACCGCAAGCCGTGGACGGCCTGCGCTGGGCTGGTGTCTGTCCGCCCTGTGTCAAGGACAAGCCACGCCGGCACATCGAGTGGATCGAGATCTACCTCCAGAAGCTCGACCCCGAGCGCACCAGGGTCTTCCTGCGCGCCTGGTGAGCGTGCCCGTACATGAGAACCGCCCCCGTCCTCGGTTGGGGGACCCAGGAGGGGGGCGGTGTCAGGGGGTGGGCCTCAGGGAGGGCCGGGGGTGTCAGCCCATGTGGGGGTAGCCGTAGTCGGTCGGCGGGACCAGGGTCTCCTTGATCGCGCGGGTCAGCGTCCAGCGCATCAGGTTCTGCGGGGCGCCCGCCTTGTCGTTCGTGCCGGACGCGCGGCCGCCGCCGAAGGGCTGCTGGCCGACGACGGCGCCGGTCGACTTGTCGTTGATGTAGAAGTTGCCCGCGGCGAAGCGGAGCTTCTCCATCGTGTACGCGGCGGCCGCGCGGTCGCCCGAGATCACCGAGCCCGTCAGCGCGTAGTCCGAGACCGACTCCATCTGGGTCAGCATCTCGTCGTACCGGTCGTCCTCGTAGACGTGGACCGCGAGGATCGGGCCGAAGTACTCGGTCGTGAAGACCTCGTTCTCCGGGTCCGAGCACTCGATGACGGTCGGGCGGACGAAGTAGCCCTCGGAGTCGTCGTACGTGCCGCCGGCCACGATCGTGCAGGTCGGGTCGGCCTTCGCGCGGTCGATCGCGGCCTTGTTCTTGGCGAACGCGCGCTCGTCGATCACGGCGCCGATGAAGTTCGACAGGTCGGTGACGTCACCCATCTTGATGCCGTCGACCTCGGCCGCGAACTCCTCCTTGAAGCCGTCGTTCCAGATGGAGGCCGGAACGTAGGCGCGCGAGGACGCGGAGCACTTCTGGCCCTGGAACTCGAAGGAGCCGCGGGTCAGCGCGGTCTTCAGGACGGCGCGGTCGGCGCTCGGGTGCGCGACGACGAAGTCCTTGCCGCCGGTCTCGCCGACGATCCGCGGGTACGAGCGGTACTTCTCGATGTTGTTGCCGACCGTCTTCCACAGGTGCTGGAAGGTCCTGGTCGAACCGGTGAAGTGGATACCGGCCAGGTCGCGGTGGTTCAGGGCCACCTCGGAGACGGCGATGCCGTCGCCCGTCACCAGGTTGATGACGCCCTTCGGCAGCCCGGCCTCCTCCAGGAGCTCCATGAGGAGCACGGCGGAGTGGGTCTGCGTCGGGGACGGCTTCCAGACCACCACGTTGCCCATCAGCGCGGGGGCGGTGGGCAGGTTGCCCGCGATGGCCGTGAAGTTGAACGGCGTGATCGCGTAGACGAAGCCCTCCAGCGGGCGGTGGTCCAGACGGTTCCACACACCCGGGGAGTTCGCCGGCGGCTGCTCGGCCAGGATCTGGCGGGCGTACGCCACGTTGAAGCGCCAGAAGTCGACGAGCTCGCAGGGGGTGTCGATCTCGGCCTGCTGGGCGGTCTTGGACTGGCCCAGCATGGTGGAGGCGGCCAGCGTCTCGCGCCATGGGCCGGCCAGCAGCTCGGCGGCGCGCAGGATGATCGCGGCGCGGTCGTCGAAGGACATCGCGCGCCAGGCCGGGGCGGCGGCCAGGGCCGCGTCGATCGCGTCCTGGGCGTCCGCCTGCGTGGCCGCGGCGAAGGTGCCGATGACGGCCTTGTGGTTGTGCGGCTGGACGACGTCGAAGCGCTCGCCACCGCCCATGCGCTTGACGCCGCCGATGGTCATCGGCAGCTCGCGCGGGTTCTCGGCCAGCTCCTTGAGCTTGGCCTCCAGACGGAGGCGCTCGGCGGAACCGGGGGCGTAGCTGTGCACCGGCTCGTTGACCGGAGCGGGGACCTGGGTGACAGCGTCCATGAGTCTCGTAACTCCTTGTGAGAGGTGGGCTCAGCCCTTGGTGAGGATGGAGCGGGCGAAGAAGAGGAGGTTGGCCGGCTTCTCCGCGAGGCGGCGCATGAAGTAGCCGTACCAGTCCGTGCCGTAGGCGGTGTAGACGCGCATGCGGTGTCCTTCGGCGGCGAGACGGTTCTGCTCGTCGCCGCGGATGCCGTAGAGCATCTGGAACTCGTACTCGTCCAGTTTGCGCCCGGCGCGGCGGGCGAGCTCCTGGCCGATGGAGATGAGCCGCGGGTCGTGCGAGCCGATCATGGGGTAGCCCTTGCCCTCCATCAGGATCTTCATGATCCGGACGTACGCCTTGTCGATCTCGGGCTTGTCCTGGAGGGCGACGGAGGCGGGCTCCTTGTAGGCGCCCTTCACGATCCGGACTCGGGAGCCGTCGGCGGCGAGGCGGCGGGCGTCCTCCTCGGTGCGGAAGAGGTACGCCTGGATGACGCAGCCGGTCTGCGGGAAGTCCTTCCGCAGCTCCTGGTGGATGGCGAACATCGAGTCGAGGGTGGTGTGGTCCTCGGCGTCGAGGGTGACCGTCGTGCCGATCTCGGCGGCGGCCTCGACGACCGGCCGGACGTTCGCGAGGGCCAGCTCGTGCCCCTCCTCCAGCGCCTGGCCGAACATCGACAGCTTCACCGACATCTCGGCGCGCTCGCCGAGGCCCAGCTCCTTCAGGCGGCCGATGAGCTCCAGGTACGCGTCCCGGGCGGCGTGGGACTGCTCGACGGTGGTGATGTCCTCGCCGACGACGTCGAGGGTGACCTCCAGGCCCCGGCCGGTGATGTCCCGGACGATCGGGATGACGTCGTCGACCGTCTCGCCCGCGATGAACCGGTCGACGACCTGCTTGGTCCCGGGGGCGGCCGACACGAAGCGGCGCATCTTGTCGCTGCGGGACGCGGCGAGGATCACGGGACCCAGCACGGGGACCTCCAGAGGGCAAGGTGACGAAAGGTGCCGTACCCGATCTTCGTGATCTACCGGGAACAGCACGGATAACCACCGTGAAACCTAAGGATCGCTCCGATCCTCGGCCATCGACAGCTGTCACGCATCCGCGAGCCGCCTCTCATACATATGTCTGAGGGGGTGCGAGAATAGGGCCGTGAAGGGCGACTACCAGGACCTCGTGGACGAGATCTCGGCGCTCCTCGGCGCCCCGGCGACCCTGGAGAACCGCGATTTCGGCCTGATCGCCTTCGGCGCGCACGACAGCGAGGACGACACGGCGATGGACCCCGTCCGGACCCGGTCGATCCTGACCAGGAGGTCGACCCCGGCGGTCCGCGCCTGGTTCGAGGGGTTCGGGATCACCCGGGCGACCGGCCCGGTGCGGATCCCGGCGGCGCCGGACGCGGGGGTGCTCCGTGACCGGATCTGTCTGCCGGTACGGCACCGGGGCGTCGTCCTCGGTTACGTCTGGCTGCTGGACGCCGAGCCGGGGCCGACGCACGAGCAGCTCACGGCGGCGATGGAGGTCGCGACCCGGATCGGCGGGCTGCTCGCGGACGAGGAACGGGCGGGCGCCGACCTCTCCCGCGCGTTCGCCGCCGTACTGACCGCCGAGCGCGGCTGGCAGAGCGACATGGCCCTCGCGGCCCTGCGGACGGCCCTGGGCCCCAACGCGGACGGCCTGCACACCGTCGTCTGCGTGACCCCCTGGCGTGGCGACGCCCCCTCGGCGGGCACGGTCGCGAGCGCGGCGGCGGTCGCCACACTCCCGGAGAGCGAGTCCCTGGCGCTCCTCGTACGGCTGCGCTCGCCCGAGGACCTCACTCCGGCCCATGCGGCGGCGGACCGACTGCGCGCCGGCTCCCCGGCCGGTGTCGCGACGCCCCGCCGGGGTCTCGCGGAGCTCCCGGCGGCCTGGCGCGAGGCGAGCACGGCGGCCCGGGCGGCCACGGCGCAGCCGAAGCTCGGCCCGGTCGCGGAGTGGGCCCGGATCGGCCCGTACCGCCTCCTCGCGGCGCTCTACCACCCGGAGATCGACCCCGCCGTCGCGCCGCTGCTCGCCCCCGCCCACGCCGAACTGGCGCGCACGGCCGAGGTGTTCCTCGACAACGCGGGCCAGGCGGGCCGCACGGCGGCCGCACTCGGCGTCCACCGTCAGACCCTCTACTACCGGCTGTCCCGGGTCGAACAGCTCACCGGCCTGGACCTGGACGACGGCGAGGACCGTCTGCTGCTCCACATGTCCCTGAAGTCCGCCAAGCTGTAGCCGAGCCCCGCTCCCCCCTCAGCCCCGCTCCCCCATCAGGACCTTGAGCCCCTCCGTCAGGTCGTCCGCCGTCGGGGCCGTCTCCGGGTCCACCATCTACTTGGCGCCCTCGAGCAGATCTTCGCGATGTCCCATGACAGCACCGTACCCGGGTGCTGGACGAGCGTGTAAGACGATCGTCCAGCACCCGGGTACGGGTGGCACATCTGTCAGACGAGGTTCACCGAGCGGGCCGAGGCGGCGCCGATCTCCTCGGAGATCTCCGCGAGCACCGCCGGCGGGACGGTGTCGTCCACGGTGAGGACGACGAGCGCCTCGCCGCCCTCCTCGGCACGGGCCACCTGCATGCCCGCGATGTTCAGACCGGCCTCGCCGAGGATCCGGCCGACCGTGCCGACGACGCCCGGACGGTCCTCGTAGCGCAGGACGACCATGTGGTCGGCGAGGGCGACGTCCACGTCGTAGTCGCCGACCGCGACGATCTTCTGGAGGTGCTTGGGGCCGGCCAGCGTGCCGGAGACCGCGACCTCCTCGCCGCTCGAGAGCGTGCCGCGCACGGTGACCACGTTGCGGTGGTCGGGCGACTCCGAGCTCGTCGTCAGACGGACCTCGACACCGCGCTCCTGCGCGAACAGCGGGGCGTTGACGTACGACACGGTCTCGTCGACCACGTCCTCGAACACGCCCTTGAGCGCCGAGAGTTCGAGCACCTTCACGTCGTGCTGGGTGATCTCGCCGTACACCTCGACATCGAGGCGCGCCGCGACCTCGCCCGCGAGCGCGGTGAAGATCCGGCCGAGCTTTTCGGCGAGCGGCAGACCCGGCTTGACGTCCTCGGCGATGACACCGCCCTGGACGTTGACCGCGTCCGGGACCAGCTCGCCGGCGAGCGCGAGGCGCACCGAGCGGGCGACCGCGATACCGGCCTTCTCCTGGGCCTCGTCCGTGGACGCGCCGAGGTGCGGGGTGCAGACGACCTGGTCGAGCTCGAAGAGCGGGGAGTCCGTGCAGGGCTCCTTCGCGTACACGTCGAGACCGGCGCCGGCGACCCGGCCCTCCTTGAGGGCGGAGAACAGCGCCGCCTCGTCGACGATCCCGCCGCGCGCGGCGTTGACGATGCGGACGCTCGGCTTGACCTTGTGCAGCGCCTCGTCGCCGATGAGACCGAGGGTCTCCGGGGTCTTCGGCAGGTGGACGGTGATGAAGTCGGCGACCTCCAGGAGCTCGTCCAGGGCCAGCAGCTTCACCCCCATCTGGGCGGCGCGGGCCGGCTGCACGTAGGGGTCGTACGCGACGATCTTCATGCCGAACGCGGACATCCGCTGGGCGACCAGGACGCCGATGCGGCCGAGGCCGACGACGCCGAGCGTCTTCTCGCTCAGCTCGACGCCCGTGTACTTCGAGCGCTTCCACTCGCCGTTCTTCAGGGCGGTGTTGGCCTGCGGGATGTTGCGGGCGGTGGCGACGAGCAGGCCGCAGGCGAGCTCGGCGGCGGTGACGATGTTGGAGGTCGGGGCGTTCACGACCATGACGCCGGCCTTGGTGGCGGCGGAGACGTCGACATTGTCCAGGCCGACACCGGCACGGGCGACGACCCGGAGCTTGTTGGCGGCGGCGATGGCCTCCGCGTCGACCTTGGTCGCGGAGCGGACCAGGATCGCGTCCACATCGGCGATGGCGGGGAGCAGCTCGGCGCGGTCCGCGCCGTTGCAGTGCCGGATCTCGAAGTCCGGGCCCAGTGCGTCGACGGTGGCGGGCGACAGCTCTTCAGCGATGAGTACGACAGGTTTCGAGCTCACGTGAGTCCTCACAAGTCCAGTGCGGACGGCCGTCCCGACGGCCGCAGGCGGTGGAGGGGGCTTGCCGCGTGAAAGCGCACGACGCTGTGGGCCTGAACGCGAATGTGGTTGAAAGTGTAGTGCCGCTTCGGCGCACTCCCTGCGCCTCGTTGGAAGGATCACCCGTCCGTGGTTGGACGGCGTGTCCAACGATGCGGCACGGGGCCGGACACTGTGTCCGGCCCCGTGCCGAGAGGCTTACGCCTCCTCGTCGTTCACCCAGCTCATGAGCTTGCGCAGCTCCTTGCCGGTGGTCTCCAGGAGGTGCTTCTCGTCCTGGGTCTTGTACTCGTTGTACTTCTTCAGACCGCCGTGGTACTCGTCCATCCAGTTCTTGGCGAACGTGCCGTCCTGGATCTCGGTGAGCACCTTCTTCATCTCGGCCTTGGTGGCGTCGGTGATGATGCGCGGGCCGGTGATGTAGTCGCCCCACTCGGCGGTCTCGGAGACCGACCAGCGCATCTTCTCCAGGCCGCCCTCGTACATGAGGTCGACGATGAGCTTCAGCTCGTGCAGGCACTCGAAGTAGGCGATCTCCGGCTGGTAGCCGGCCTCGACCAGGGTCTCGAAGCCCGCCTTCACCAGCGCGGAGGCGCCACCGCAGAGGACGGCCTGCTCACCGAACAGGTCGGTCTCGGTCTCCTCGGTGAAGGTCGTCTTGATGACGCCGGCGCGGGTGCCGCCGATGGCCTTGGCGTACGAGAGCGCCAGGGCGAAGGCGTTGCCGGTCGCGTCCTGCTCGACGGCGGCGATCGCGGGGACGCCGCGGCCCTCCTCGTACTGGCGGCGGACCAGGTGGCCCGGGCCCTTCGGGGCGACCAGGGCGACGTCCACGTTGGCCGGGGGCTTGATGAAGCCGAAGCGGACGTTGAAGCCGTGGGCGAAGAACAGCGCGTCGCCGTCCTTCAGGTTGTCCTTGATGGACTCCTCGTAGACCGTGGCCTGGATCGGGTCCGGGATGAGGATCATGATGACGGAGGCCTCGGCGGCCGCCTCGGCGGGCGTGACCACGCGCAGGCCCTGCTCCTCGGCCTTGGCCTTGGACTTGGAGCCCTCGTGCAGACCGACGCGGACGTCGACACCCGAGTCACGGAGCGACAGCGCGTGGGCGTGGCCCTGGCTGCCGTAACCGATCACCGCGACCTTGCGGCCCTGGATGATGGACAGGTCGGCGTCGTCGTCGTAGAACAGCTCGGCCACTGGGAATCTCCTTGATGTGCTGGTGTTGCGTCCCACCGTACGGCGGGGAGCGGAAGGAAGGTTTTCGGGTCTCGCCAGGCGGACCGCCGGACGGACCGGCGGTTGACCGCCCGGCGGTCCGTGAGGGGTCAGGCGCTGCGGTCGAGGGAGCGCAGGGACCGGTCCGTGATGGACCGGGCACCACGCCCTATGGCGATCGTGCCGGACTGCACGAGCTCCTTGATGCCGAACTGCTCCAGCATCTTGAGCATCGCGTCCAGCTTGTCACTCGAACCGGTGGCCTCGATGGTGACCGCCTCGGGGGAGACGTCCACGGTCTTGGCGCGGAACAGCTGGACGATCTCGACGATCTGGGAGCGGGTCTCGTTGTCGGCACGGACCTTCACCAGGACGAGCTCGCGCTGGATCGCGGCGCTGGGCTCGAGTTCGACGATCTTCAGGACGTTGACCAGCTTGTTGAGCTGCTTGGTCACCTGCTCCAGGGGCAGGTCCTCGACATTGACCACGATGGTGATGCGGGAGATGTCGGGGTGCTCGGTGACACCGACGGCGAGCGAGTCGATGTTGAAGCCGCGGCGGGAGAACAGCGCGGCGATCCGAGCGAGGATGCCGGGGGTGTTCTCCACCAGGACGGAGAGCGTGTGCCTAGTCATGTGCGTCGTTCCTCTTCCTACGGCTCTTCGTCTCAGTCGTCTTCGTTGTCGCCGAAGTCGGGGCGCACGCCCCGGGCGGCCATGACCTCGTCGTTGGAGGTGCCGGCGGCGACCATCGGCCAGACCTGGGCGTCCTCGTGGACGATGAAGTCGATGACGACCGGGCGGTCGTTGATGGCGTTGGCCTCGGCGATGACCCTGTCCAGGTCGGCCGGGTCCTCACAGCGCAGCGCGACACAGCCCATGGCCTCGGACAGCTTGACGAAGTCCGGGATGCGGGTGCCCTTGGAGGGCTCCAGGCCGGTGGCCTCCGGGCCGGAGTGCAGCACGGTGTTGGAGTAGCGCTGGTTGTAGAAGAGGGTCTGCCACTGGCGGACCATCCCGAGGGCGCCGTTGTTGATGATGGCGACCTTGATCGGGATGTTGTTGAGCGCGCAGGTGACGAGCTCCTGGTTGGTCATCTGGAAGCAGCCGTCGCCGTCGATCGCCCAGACCGGGCGGTCCGGCATGCCGGCCTTGGCGCCCATGGCGGCCGGGACCGCGTACCCCATCGTTCCGGCGCCGCCGGAGTTCAGCCAGGTGGCCGGCTTCTCGTAGTTGATGAAGTGGGCGGCCCACATCTGGTGCTGGCCGACGCCGGCCGCGTAGATGGTGTCGGCCGGGGCGAGCTGGCCGATGCGCTGGATGACCTGCTGCGGCGAGAGGCTGCCGTCCTCCGGCTGGTCGTAGCCGAGCGGGTACGTCTCGCGCCAGCGGTTGAGGTCGCTCCACCAGGCGGTGTAGTCGCCCTTGTTGCCCTCGCTGTACTCGGCCTGGACGGCCTGGACCAGGTCGGCGATGACCTCGCGGGCGTCACCGACGATCGGGACGTCGGCGGCGCGGTTCTTGCCGATCTCCGCCGGGTCGATGTCGGCGTGGACGATCTTGGCGAACGGGGCGAAGCTGTCCAGCTTGCCGGTGACGCGGTCGTCGAAGCGGGCGCCGAGGGCGACGATCAGGTCGGCCTTCTGCAGCGCGGTGACGGCGGTGACCGCGCCGTGCATGCCGGGCATCCCCACGTGCAGCGGGTGGCTGTCGGGGAACGCGCCCAGCGCCATCAGGGTGGTGGTGACGGGGGCGCCGGTGAGCTCGGCCAGGACCTTCAGCTCGGTGGTGGCGCCGGCCTTCAGGACGCCGCCGCCGACGTACAGGACGGGCCGCTTGGCGGCGGTGATGAGCTTGGCGGCCTCGCGGATCTGCTTGGCGTGCGGCTTGGTCACCGGGCGGTAGCCGGGCAGGTCGGTCTGCGGCGGCCAGCTGAAGACGGTCTTCGCCTGGAGGGCGTCCTTGGCGATGTCGACCAGGACCGGGCCGGGGCGGCCGGTGGAGGCGATGTGGAACGCCTCGGCGATCGTCCGCGGGATGTCCTCGGCCTTGGT
Source organism: Streptomyces sp. NPDC015346 (assembly GCF_043078785.1). Classification (NCBI taxonomy): domain Bacteria; kingdom Bacillati; phylum Actinomycetota; class Actinomycetes; order Kitasatosporales; family Streptomycetaceae; genus Streptomyces; species Streptomyces sp. NPDC015346. The sequence goes on from NZ_JBIBTW010000005.1 coordinate 222,902, forward strand.
GACCAGGAAATTGTGCTTCGTGATCGGCATCGTGATGCCGCAGATGTCCGCCTCCTGGAAGGCGTCCGTGCCGATGGCCTTCGAGGCGACCTGGCCGGTGATCGCGACCAGCGGGACGGAGTCCATGTGCGCGTCGGCGATCGGGGTGACCAGGTTGGTGGCGCCCGGTCCGGAGGTCGCCATGCAGACGCCGACCTTGCCGGTGGCCTGCGCGTAGCCGGTGGCGGCGTGGCCCGCGCCCTGCTCGTGGCGGACCAGGATGTGGCGGACCTTCTTGGAGTCCATCATCGGGTCGTACGCGGGGAGGATGGCGCCGCCCGGAATACCGAAGACGGTGTCGGCCCCCACTTCCTCGAGAGAACGGATGAGGGACTGCGCACCCGTGACGTGCTCGACGATGGTGGCGGACTGTCCGCCGCTACGGGCCCGCGGCTGCGGATGGTGCCCGGTGGCCTGCTCGGTCATCAGCATTCTCTTCTCGAAGCAGAGGGTTTTTGCGAGGGTTTTGCGAGGGTTTGGCGGGAGCCGGTGCAACAAAAAACCCCTCGTGCCGGGAGGCAAGCGAGGGGAGCGCGTCGGTAGCGTTCAAGCCGGGCCGTTCATGGCCCCGCTTCAGCCGACGCGCTTTCCAAGTACGAGAATTCGGGTGCGCATGGCACTGACCCTCCCCCCGACGCACTGTCAGTGTCAAGTGGGTGGGACAGGCGTCTCATTATTTGAGCGGATCGGGGGATGGATCGCGGGACGGATCGGGGGGCGGTCGCCGGCCGGGACCGGGACGGCGCCGGGGAGCGGGTACTCGTCCCGTACGAGCGCGCGGCGCAGCCGGTACTCGTCGAGCGGGCCGGAGAAGGCCATGCCCTGACCGTGTGTGCAGCCCATGGCACGCAGGGCGAGCACCTGCTCGGGGACGTCGACGCCGTCGGCGACGGACTGGAGCCCGAGGTCGGCGGCGATCCGCAGCAGGCCGCTGGTGATCTTGCGCAGCCGGGCGGACTCGACGACGCCCTCGACCAGGCCTCTGTCCAGTTTCAGTACGTCCACGGGGAGCCGCCGCAGGGCGTTGATCGCCGCGTATCCGCTGCCGAAGCCGTCGAGGGCGATCCGTACGCCGAGCCGGCGCAGGGCCACCAGACGCTGTTCGAGCTCGTCGAAGGAGATCCTCGGGTCGCTGTCGGCGAGCTCGATCATCAGGGATCCGGAGGGGAGGGCGTGCCGGGTCAGCAGGGCCTCGACGGAGCCGAGCGGCAGGGAGCGGTCGAGGAGGCGGCGGGCGGAGAGCCGGATGGAGACCGGCGTGCGGTGGCCGATTCCGGCCCGTTCGGCGGCCTGCTCGACGGCCTGCTCCAGGAGCCAGCGGCCGAGCTCGGCGGTGCGCTCGCTGTCCTCGGCGACGCGCAGGAACTCAGCGGGGGTGAAGAGGATGCCCTGGGCGGAGCGCCAGCGGGCCTGGGCGGCGACGGCGGTGATCCGGCCGGTGGTGAGGTCGACCACGGGCTGGTGGAGCAGGGCGAACTCTCCGTCGTGCAGCGCGGTGCGCAGCCGGGTGGCCACTTCGGTCCTGCGGACGACCTCCGCCTGCATCTGCGGGGCGTACATCTCGACGCGGTCCTTGCCGGCCGCCTTCGCCCGGTACATGGCGAGGTCGGCGTTGCGCAGCAGGTCGCCGGCGGTGATGCCGGGCTCGGCGAAGGCGACGCCGATGGAGGCGGCGACCCGCACCTCGTTCCCGCCTTCGAGGCGGTACGGCTGGGAGAGGGTGAGCCGGAGCCGGTCGGCGATCTCGTGGACCTGGCACTCGCGGTCGGACTGGTCCCGCCCGCCGTCGCCGAGGATGAGCGCGGCGAACTCGTCCCCGCCGAGTCGGGCCGCGGTGTCCCCGGACCGTACCGAGTCCTGGAGGCGACGGGCGGCCTGGACGAGGAGCTCGTCGCCGGCCTGGTGGCCGAGCCGGTCGTTGACGCCCTTGAAGCCGTCGAGGTCGATGAAGAGCACGGCGGTGCCGGGGTCGGTGGAGCGGCGGCCGGTGAGGGCCTGGCGGACGCGCTGGGTGAACAGCGCCCGGTTGGGCAGGTCGGTGAGCGGGTCGTGCTCCGCGTTGTGCTGCAACTGCGCCTGGAGGCGCACGCGTTCGGTGACGTCCCGGCTGTTGAAGATGAGCCCGCCCTGGTGGCGGTTGACCGTGGACTCGACGTTGAGCCAGTCGCCGCGGCCGGAGCGGAAGCGGCATTCGATCCGGGTCGTGGGCTCCTCCGCGGGGGAGGCGGCCAGGAACCGGCGCACTTCGTGGACCACGCCGCCGAGATCCTCGGGATGGATGAGGGAGGCCAGTTCGGAGCCGATCAGCTCCTCGGCGTCCCGCCCGTAGACCCCCGCGGCGGCGGGGCTCACATACCGGAGTATGCCGCTGGGCGCGGCGATCATGATGACGTCGCTGGAGCCCTGCACCAGGGACCGGAAGTGGTTCTCCTTCTGGGCCAGTTCGTGGGTGAGGGCGATGTTGTCGAGGAGCATGATGCCCTGCCGTACGACGAGGGCGAGCACGACCGTGCAGCCGGTGAAGACGACCACGCGGTCCACTCTGCGTCCCTCGACGACGTTGTACAGGATGCCGAGCGTGCAGACGGCCGCGGCGAGATACGGGGTGAGCGCGGCCAGCGAGCCGGCCACCGGGCGGCTGTGGAGGCGCTGACCGCGCGGCGGGACGGCTCCGTCGACGCTGCGGCGCGCGCCCCAGGGGGCGTACGCGAGGAGCAGCGAGCCCGCGAACCACCCGGCGTCGAGCAGCTGGCCCGAGGTGTAGTTCTCGCGCAGCAGCGGGGAGGTGAAGAGGGCGTCGCACAGGACGGTGAGGGCGAGGGCGGCGATGGCGGTGTTGGTCGCGGAGCGGTTCACGTTGGACCGGCGGAAGTGCAGGGCGAGGACCATGCTGACGAGGACGATGTCCAGCAGCGGGTAGGCCAGCGAGAGCGCGGCGCGGGCGACGCTCTCGCCCTGGAAGTGCGCGGTGTGGGCGAGGGCGAGGCTCCACGACAGGGTCAGCAGCGAGCCGCCGATGAGCCAGGCGTCGAGCGCGAGACAGACCCAGCCGGCCCGGGTGACGGGCTTCTTGGCGAGCACCAGCAGGCCGACGATCGCGGGTGGCGCGAAGAGCAGGAAGAAGAGGTCGGCGACGGACGGGCTGGGCACGTCCCGGCTGAGCACGACCTCGTACCACCCCCAGACGGCGTTCCCGGCGGCCGCCATGGCGGAGGAGAAGGCGAAGAGCAGCCAGGCGGGACGGAAGCGGCTCTCCCGGACGCGGGCGTAGACGGAGCAGGAGACGCAGGCGGCGAGGGCGGCGGCGCTGAGGCCGAAGTCCCCCATCACGAGAGCCAACCGCTCGGATCCCCAGCCGAGCGCGGCTCCCGTCGCGTAGCCCGCGCAGATCACGCCGAGGACGATCTGGGCGAGGACGGCGGTGGTCCCGGAGCGGGCGGGAGCGGGCCCTCGGGGCCCGGGGCGGGTCTCCGGGGCGGCGGCGCCTCCGGTGGCGGGACCGCGCTCGATCAGCGCCCCGCGGGTGCTCATCGCGGCCTCCGGGGTCTCGTCGGCACCGTCGCGGCCGGTCCCCTCCGGCATGCCGGGGCGCTCGCCGCGCGCGCGGGGGGCGTCGTCACCACCGCGCGCGTGCGCCGGGTCGGCGGAGTCGTCCGCAGAGGTAGTACGCCGGTGGGCCTGGGCGGGGAGGGCGGCGGCGGGGCCGCGGCGGAGGTGGGGGCGGGGCGCTGCGGGCGCCGCGGGCCCTGCGGCGTCGTCGCGCGCGAGGGTCGTCGACGGCGGCCCCGCCGCGTCGGATCGTCGGTCCATCGGCCGTACTTCACCCGTCGCCCCCCTCGGACTCTGATGATCCGTCACTTCACTCCCCGGCGTCATCCCGTGCTCGACGCAGCCCCCCGCTCCGGGACGATACACCAGGACCGTCACAGAGCGACAGGGCTGCTGTACTCTCCGTGACGGTCCGGGGGCTCACGGCGGGCGCACCGAGGGGCGCACGCCGTCGGGGAGGAGCGGCGGACGCGGCTCAGGTGGTGAGCACCACGTTCGCCAGCCGCTCCCCCGCCGCGAACCGGGTCAGCTGGGCCGCGATCAGCCGGGTGGCACGGGGCATGAACGCCGAAGTGGAACCGCCGACATGGGGCGTCACCAGGACACCGGGAGCGTGCCACAACGGGTGGCCGGGCGGGAGCGGTTCGGGGTCGGTGACATCGAGCGCGGCGCGGATCCGGCCGCTCTCGACCTCCTTGAGCAGCGCGGCGGTGTCCACCACCGGACCGCGGGCGACGTTGACCAGAAGGGCGCCGTCCTTCATCCGGCCGAGAAACGCCGCGTCGGCGAGGTGGTGGCTCTCCGGCGTGAGCGGAGTGGACAGGACGACCACGTCGGCCTGCGGCAGCAGGGCGGGCAGTTCCGACAGCGGCCGCACCGGACCGCGCTCCGTGGTGCGTGCGGAGCGTGCGACCCGCACCACCCGCGCGCACTCGAACGGCGCGAGCCGGTCCTCGATGGCGGCGCCGATCGACCCGTACCCGACGATCAGTACGGACTTGTCGGCGAGCGCCGGATAGAAACCGGCGCGCCACTCCTCGGCGTCCTGGCCGCGGACGAAGCCGGGAATGCCGCGCAGGGAGGCGAGGATCAGGGCGAGGGTGAGCTCGGCGGTGCTCGCCTCGTGGACGCCCTTGGCGTTGCACAGTTCGACGCCGGGGCGCAGCAGGCCGAGTCCGGGCGTCACGTGGTCGATGCCCGCCGAGAGCGTCTGGACGGCGCGCACCGAGGTCATCGCGGAGAGCGGCCGGACGGCGATCTCCGAGCCCTTCATGTACGGGACCACGTAGAAGACGCAGCGCGCCGGGTCGGCGGGGAAGTCGCGGCCGCCGTCCCAGAAGCGGTAGGCCAGGCCCGACGCGCCCGGCTCGGGGAGCCCTTCTATCTCGTCCGCGGGAATCGGAAGCCACACGTCAGCGGTCGTGTCATCGAGTCTCATGACCGGGAGGCTATGCGAAGAATCCCGTACCGCATTGGTTACTTTGGGGGACGGCACAGGGAGGGGTACCGGCAGGTGGAGCGCAGGACAATCGGGGCGGCGGCGCTCGACGTGGGCGCGGTCGGCCTGGGCTGTATGCCGATGAACTGGGCCTACAGCGCCTCGCAGCAGCGCGGCGACCGCTCCCTGCGCACGGTGCACGCGGCGCTGGACGCCGGGGTGAGCCTGCTCGACACCGCCGACATGTACGGGCCGTTCACGAACGAACTGCTGCTGGGGCGGGTCCTCAAGGAGCGCAGGGCCGATGTCTTCGTGTCGACGAAGTGCGGTCTGCTGGTGGGCGACCAGCACGTGGTCGCCAACGGCCGGCCCGGGTACGTACGGCGGGCCTGCGACGCCTCGCTGCGGCGCCTGCAGACGGATGTGATCGACCTCTACCAGCTGCACCGGGCGGATCCCGAGGTGCCGGTCGAGGAGACCTGGGGCGCGATGGCCGAGCTGGTCGCGGCGGGCAAGGTGCGGGCGCTCGGACTGTGCGCGGTGGGGGCCACGGCGACGCGACGGGGCCGGGCCGATCCGTACGAGGGAACGATCCGCCAGCTGGAACGCGTCCAGCAGGTCTTCCCGGTGAGCGCGGTGGAGGCCGAGCTGTCGGTGTGGTCGCCGGAGGCTCTGGAGCGGCTGCTGCCGTGGTGCGAGGCGCGCGGCGTCGGTTTCCTGGCCGCGATGCCACTGGGGAACGGGTTCCTGACCGGGACGCTGACCCCGGGCGGCGGGTTCGAGCCGGACGATCCGCGGGCCCGGCACCCGCGCTTCACGGCGGAGATGATGGCGGCCAACCAGCCGCTGGTGGCGGGGCTGCGGCGGGTGGCGGCCCGGCACGGCCGGGCGGTGACGCCGGCGCAGGTGGCGCTGGCGTGGGTGCTGGGCTGCGGCCCGCAGGTGGTGCCGATCCCGGGGGCGAAGCGGGAGCGCTGGGCGGTGGAGAACGCGCGGGCGGCCGAGCTGGTGCTGACGCCGGCGGATCTGTCCGAGATCGCGAGGCTGCCGGCGCCGCGGGGGTCGTGGGACTGATCCGCGCGGCGTGGAGCCGTGGGCGGGAACCTGATCGGGTCGGGCGGTGTACTAGAGGTGAGAGGGAAGCCGCCGGAGACCGGGAAGGGGGTCGGAGCCGTGGTCCGACGACGTGCTGTGAGGGTCCTGTGGGGTGCCGCCGCGCTGGTGCTGATGGCGGGGTGTTCCTCGGGGGGTGAGCCAGGGCCGCCGGCCGGGACGCCCTCCCCCACCGCCTCGTCCCCGGCGTCCCCGACGTCCCCGGCCGCCTCGCCCGCGGCTCCGGCGGTACGCGTCGCCGGCACGCTCACGGAGGACCTGAAGTCGCCCTGGGGCCTGGCCGCGCTGCCCGGCGGGGATCTGCTGGTCTCCTCGCGCGACGAGCGGACGATCACCCGGGTGGACGCGCGGACGGGGGCGAAGACGCGGGTCGGAGAGGTGCCGGGGGTGGTGCCCCGGGGCGAGGGCGGCCTCATGGGCCTCGCCTGGCGGGACGGCTGGGTGTACGCGTACCTGACCGCCGAGTCGGACAACCGCATCGTCCGGATGCGGTACGGGGGCGGGGGCGGGGACCGGCTGGGGCCGCCCGAGGTGGTCCTCTCCGGGATCCCGAAGGGGGTCGTGCACAACGGCGGGCGGATCGCGTTCGGCCCGGACGGGATGCTGTACGCGGGGACGGGCGAGCGGGGCGAGACGGGTCTCGCGCAGAGCGTGGAGTCGCTGGGCGGGAAGATCCTGCGGATGACACCGGAGGGGAGACCGGCGCCGGGCAATCCCTTCCCGGGCTCGGTGGTCTATTCGTACGGCCACCGCAATGTGCAGGGACTGGCCTGGGACGGGGACGGGCGGCTGTGGGCCGCCGAGTTCGGCCAGAACACCTGGGACGAGCTGAATCTGATCCGGCCGGGCGCGAACTACGGCTGGCCGAAGGTGGAGGGGCGGGGCGGGGTCTCCGACTTCGTGGACCCGGTGGCCCAGTGGAGGACGTCGGAGGCCTCGCCGAGCGGTATCGCCTATGCCGAGGGCGCCATCTGGATGGCCGGACTGAGGGGCGAGCGGCTGTGGCGCGTTCCGCTGTCGGGCGCGGAGCGTTCCGGGGAGCCGGAGGCGTTCCTGGTGGAGGAGCACGGCCGGCTGCGCACGGTCCTGGCGGCGGGTGACGGCCGGCTCTGGCTGACCACGAGCGAGACGGACACCCGGGGCACGCCGGAAGCGGGCGACGACAAGATCCTCCGGCTGGAGGTGAGGTAGGGGCGGCGGTCACCCCGGACAACCCCTAGGGGCCGGACACCCCCTAAGCCCCCTGGGGGGCCGGTTCCAGGAGGCGGAGGCGGTGGGCGAGGGCGGCGGCCTCGCCGCGGCCGGAGACGCCCAGCTTGGCGAGGATGTTGGAGACGTGGACGCTCGCCGTCTTCGGGGAGATGAAGAGCTCCTCGGCGATCTGGCGGTTGGTGCGGCCCGCGGCGACCAGGCGCAGGACGTCCTGTTCGCGCGGGGTCAGGCCGAAGGCCTCGCCGCCGGGGCCCGGTTCGGGGGCGCTGTCGGGGGTGGTCAGCGAGAGGCGGGCGCGGGCGGCCAGGAGCTCGATGTCCTCGCGCAGCGGGTGGGCGCGGAGGCGGACGGCGGTGCCGTGGGCGTCGCGCAGGAGCGCCGCGGCCTCCTCGCGGTGGCCGCCCTCGGCCAGGAGGGCGTCGGCGAGGCGGTGCCGGGCGAGGGCGAGCGGGTAGGGGCGTTGGACCTGCTCGTAGGCGGCGACGGTCTCGGCCCAGAGCTCGACCGGTCGGCGGCCCTCGGCGCGGTCCAGCTCCGCCGAGCTGTGCAGGGAGTAGGCCACCCAGACGGGCGCCGGGGTCGCGAGGCCTCGTACGCAGCGGCGGAGCAGGGCGATCGACTCCTCGCGGCCCTCCGCCGCGGCGGGCAGGCCGAGGGCGTCCGCCTCGGCGGTGGCGGCCGCGAGGAGCAGCGGCCAGCCCTCGCGGTGGGTGCCGGGAGGGAAGCCGGTCTCCGCGGCGGCGGCGAGCACGGTCCGTACGTCCTGGATCCGTCCCGCGGCGGCGGCGAGGCTCAGCTCGACCTGCATGGTCGGGACGGTGTACTGCGGCATCGGGTCGGCATCGCCGAAGTGCTCGCGCGCCGCGGCCAGCCATCGCTCGGCCACGTCCAGCTCGCCGCGGGCGACGGCGAGTTGGGCGAGGCGGAGGGTGGCGGAGCCGCGCGGCTTGGACCTGGTTCCGGCCTGTTCCAGCCACTCGCAGTTGCGCTGGGCCTCGTCCCAGAGGCCGAGGGAGAGCTGCGACTCGGCCTGGTTGGCGCGGACCCAGCCCTGGCTGTCGAGGAGTCCGTGGTCGTTGGCGAGGCGGATGCCGTCCTCGGCGACGTCGACGGCCTCCTGGGAGCGGCCCAGGTTCTCCAGGACGTGGGAGAGGTTGATGTGCGCGCGGGCGGACTCGTGGTGGAGGCCGAGGGCGCGGGTGCGGTCGCGGACCTCGTACATGGTGGCGAGTCCGGCCTCGCGGTCGCCTGCGGAGACCTGGAGGGTGCCGAGGGTGAGGCGGGCGCTGAGCTCCATGCCCTCGTTCTCGACGAGCCGGGTGTATTCGACGGCCCGTTCGGCAGCGGCGAGGCTCTCCGGACCGGGCTGGTGGAGCATGCCCCAGCCCGCGGCCACGACGAGGATGCGGGCGTGCACGCCGGACGGCGGAAGCCCCTTGACGAGCTCCTGCGCGGTGGCGATCTCGGCCCAGCCGTCGGAGCGGCCGAGGCCGGAGACGAGGCGGGAGCGTTCGGTCCAGAACCAGGCGGCCCGGAGCGGGTCGCGGTCCGTGTCGTCCTCGCCCTCGCCCTCGAGGAGCCGGAGCGCCATCTTGCCGATCTTCAGGGCGCGTTCGCGTTCGCCGCAGAGCCGGGCGGCGTACGCGGCCTCGGCCAGCAGGTCGAGGTAGCTCAGGGGTGTGGTCTCGGGGTCGTGGCCGCACGACGGGTAGGCGTCGGCGTAGTCCATCGGCCGCAGCGAGTCGCGCACCTCGGCGGGGGCCTCGTCCCAGAGCTCCATCGCCCGCTCCAGGAGCCGGAGTTGCTCCGCGTACGCGTAGCGCTTGCGGGTCTCGACGGAGGCGCGCAGGACGGCGGGGAGCGCCTGGGCGGGGGCGTGCGCGTGGTACCAGTAGGTGGCGAGCCGGGTGGCCCGTTCGTCGGCCCGTACGAGGGAGGGGTCGGCCTCCAGGGCTTCGGCGTAGCGCCGGTTGAGGCGGGAGCGTTCGCCGGGCAGCAGGTCGTCGCTGACCGCCTCGCGGACCAGGGAGTGGCGAAAGCGGTAGCTGTCGCCGTCCGGGACGGCGAGCAGGATGTTGGCGCCGACGGCGGCCCGCAGCGCCTCGATGAGGTCGTCCTCGGAGAGCCGGGCGACGGCGGCGAGCAGGGCGTACTCGACGGTGGAGCCGCCCTCGGCGACGATCCTGGCGATCCGTTGGGCGTCCTCGGGGAGCGCCTCGACGCGGACGAGCAGCAGGTCGCGCAGGGAGTCGGTGAGGGAGCCGGGGGCGCAGCCGCTCTCGCGGGAGACGACGAGCTCCTCGACGAAGAAGGCGTTGCCGTCGGAGCGGTCGAAGATCTCGTCGACGAGGGCGGCGTCGGGTTCGGCGGCGAGGATGCCGGTGAGCTGGCGGCGTACCTCGGCGCGGGTGAAGCGGGGGAGTTCGATGCGCCGGATGGTCCGCAGCCGGTCCAGTTCGGCGAGGAGCGGGCGCAGCGGGTGGCGGCGGTGGATGTCGTCGGCCCGGTAGGTGGCGACGACGACGATCCGGCCGCGGCGCAGGGTGCGGAAGAGGTAGGCGAGAAGGTGCCGGGTGGAGGCGTCGGCCCAGTGGAGGTCCTCCAGGACGAGCACGATCGTACGGTCGGCGGCGAGCCGCTCCAGGAGCCGTGCGGTCAGCTCGAAGAGGCGGGCGGTGGATTCCTCGTTGGAGGAGTCGTGGCTGCCGACGTCGCCCAGTTCGGGCAGCAGCCGGGCCAGTTCGCCCTCCTGGCCCTCGGCGGCGGCGGCCAGTTCGCCGGGGAGCCGGCGGCTCAGGGACCGCAGGGCCGTGGAGAAGGGGGCGAAGGGCAGTCCGTCCGCGCCGATCTCGACGCAGCCCCCGAGGGCGACGAACGCGCCGCGCTCGCAGGCGGCGTCGACGAACTCCTCGATGAGGCGCGTCTTTCCGACACCGGCCTCCCCACCGACGAGCAACGCCTGCGGTTCTCCCGCGTGGGCGCGGGCGAGCGCGTCGGTGAGGGCGGTGAGTTCGCCGGCCCTGCCGACGAACACGGGGCTGACTGACCTGGTCTCCACGTCGTGGAGCATCGCACAGGAGTCCGTGGTGCCGCCCATACGGGTGTCACGCGGCCCGGACGAAGCGGCCGCGTTCGGGTCCCACCCGCCCTTCGGGGTCCTGGCCTCCGGACCGGCGGCCGAAGCGGCGCGCCCCCTGGGCGGCCCGGGTGGCCCTGGCGGCCTGGCGGGACAGCCGCTGGGCGTCGGCCTCGCGGACCAGATCGGCGTGGCGCATGCGCTGCAGTTCGTACGCGAACATGTCGTTCTCCCTGGTGTCGGTATCGCTCCTTGCGATGCCTCCACTTTCGTCGCCCAGGGGGTGCGGCCACATCGGGCGAGTGCCGCATGTTCGGTGTACGGGGGGCCTTAGGCCGGTGGCAGGGGGTACCTAGGCCGGTGCCGGGGCGGTGCCTAGGCCGCCGTCGGAAGACTCAGGAGGAGGTCGAAGAACATGCCCGCCGACAGGAGGAGGCCGATTCCGCCGAGGACGGCTCCGGCGACGGCCACGGCCCGGACCCAGACCGGGCGGCGCGGGCGGGTGAGGACGACCGCGGCGGTGATGAGGGCGAGGAGGGCGAAGACGCCGTTGACCAGTGCGGTGGTGTGCCAGGCGTCGCCGTAGATCTCGGAGATCTGCTGGGCCGCCGTGCCGCCCTGCGCCTTGATCTGGCCGATGAGCGTCTCGCGCTCGCTCGCGACCTTCCCCACCCAGGTCCCGGTCAGGGCCGCGAACCCGAGGCCGGCGGAGACGACGGCCGCGGCGCCCGCTCCGACGCCCGAGGGCGCGACCGGAGCGGCCTCCCCGACCTCCTCCCCGACCTCCTCGGCGTCGGATCCGTCGTCGGATCCAGCGTCGGATCCGGCGCCGGCCTCGTCCTGGAAGTCGTCGTCGAGCAGGTCGGTCTTCGCGGTCGTGTCGTCGATCTCGTCAGTCTTGGGATTCATGGAGCGCACGCTAGGCGGCCCGCATGAGAGGCGCCTTAAGACGCCCGCCGCGACTTCGCCGCCGTCCACTCCGGGGCGAGGACCGACCAGACCTCCGCGTCGTGGCGCCGGCCCCGGTAGAGGTAGCTCTCCCGCAGGACGCCGTCCTTCGTCATCCCGAGCCGTCGCGCCACGGCGATGCTGGGCTCGTTCTCCGAGGACACCTGCCATTCGACGCGGTGGATGCCGCGCTCCTCGATCGCCCAGTCGATGATCACCCGCGCGGCCCGGGTCACCAGGCCCCGGCCGACCGCCGACGGCTCCAGCCAGCAGCCCGCCTCGGCCGTGCCCTGCGCCACGTCCATCGTGCGGAACAGCACGCCGCCGACGAGCTTTCCGTCGGTCCAGATGCCGTAGATGCGGCCGGTGTCGGTCGCCGCCTTCTGCGCGTACGCCTGGAGGAAGGCGCGGGCGCCGTCGAGGTCCTTGACGACGTCGGCCAGGAGGATGTGCTGCCCGATGTGCTCGCGGCCCCGGTCCATGTGGGCGAGGAACTCCTCGGCCCGCGAGGGCTCCAGGGGCCTCAGCTCGGCACCGTCGTCACCCAGCGATATCGCGAACATCCCTGCCGTCCTCCGCCCTTGGAACCGTCACACGTTGCGGAGGGATCTTCGCATGATCGGTCTCGTCCTCGCCCCGGTCGGCGTCGGCGTCGGCGTCGGCGTCGGCGGCCGCGCGGCTCTTCGGCGTCTCGATGCTGATCCGCGGCAGCCGGCGGTCGAGCCAGCCCGGCAGCCACCAGTTCGCCCCGCCGAGCATGTGCATCAGGGCGGGGACGAGCAGCGTCCGCAGGACGAAGGCGTCGAGGGCGACGGCGGCGGCCAGCGCGATGCCGAACATGGCGACGACCCGGTCGCCGGAGAGGACGAAGGCCAGGAAGACGGAGATCATGATGACCGCCGCCGAGTTGATCACCCGGCTGGTCTCGGCGAGCCCGACCCGGACCGCGCGCCGGTTGTCGCCGGTCTCCAGCCACTCCTCGTACATCCGGCTGACCAGGAAGACCTGGTAGTCCATGGAGAGGCCGAAGAGCACCGACACCATGATCACCGGCAGGAAGGGTTCGATCGGCCCGGCGCTGCCCAGACCGAGCAGCTCGCTCCCCCACCCCCACTGGAAGACCGCGACCACGATCCCGAAGGAGGAGGCGACGGCGGCCACGTTCATGACCGCCGCCTTCAGCGGGATGCCGATCGACCGGAACGCGAGCAGGAGCAGCAGGCAGCCGAGCGTGACGACGACGCCGACGAAGAGCGGCAGCTTGCCGACGATGATCTCGGCGAAGTCGTCGTAGGAGGCGGTGATCCCGCCGACGTGCACGTCGAGCGAGGTGCCGTGCTCGGCCGTGGGCAGGACGTCCTGACGCAGCCGGTCGACGAGTTCGCTGGTGGCCTTCGACTGCGGCGAGGACTCCGGTACGACGACGAGGAGGGCGGTGTCCCCGGCGCCGTTGTACGTGATCGGGGAGACGGCCTCGACGCCGCGGGTGTTCGCCAGGGCGGCCGGCAGGTCGCCGAGCGCGACCCGGTCGTCGGCGCCGTCGATCTGGGCGACGAGGGTCAGGGGCCCGTTGACGCCGGGCCCGAAGCCCTCGGCCAGCAGGTCGTACGCCTGCCGGGTCGTCGCCGTGGCCGGGTTGTTGCCCTGGTCGGAGGTGCCGAGGTGGAGCGAGAACGTGGGCAGCGCCAGGACGAGCATGACGACGGCCGCGAACGCGCCGAGCAGCTTGGGGTGGCGCTCGACGAAGGCGGACCAGCGGGCGGCGAAGCCGGTGGGCAGCTCGGGCTGCGGGCCGTGCTCGGCGAGCTGCCGTCGCTCGCGCCGGCTCAGCGCCCGCATCCCGATGAAGGAGAGGAGCGCCGGGAGCAGGGTGACGGAGGCGGCGACCGTGAGGACGACGGTGACGCAGGCGGCGATGGCGACGCCGTTGAGGAAGCTGAGCCGCAGGATCAGCATGCCGAGGAGGGCGATGCAGACGGTCGCGCCGGCGAAGACGACGGCGCGGCCGGTGGTGGCGACGGCGATCCGCGCGGCTTCGGGGACGGGCAGCCCCCGTTTGAGGCCCTTGCGGTGTCTGGTGACGATGAACAGGGCGTAGTCGATGCCGACGCCGAGGCCGATGAGCACGCCCAGCATGGGGGCGAAGTCGGCGACCGTCATGACGTGGCCGAGGAGCCCGATCCCGGAGTACGCGATGCCGACGCTGACCAGGGCGGTGGCGAGGGGGAGCGCGGAGGCGGCGAGGGAGCCGAAGGCGAGGAAGAGGACGAGGCCCGCGACGACGACGCCGACGGCTTCGGCGAGGTGACCGCCGGGGGCCTCGGTGAGGGCGATGGCGCTGCCGCCGAGCTCGACCCGGACGCCGTCGCCCGCGGCCGCCTTGGCGGTGTCGACGAGGGCCCGCGCCTGGCTCTCGGGGATGTCGTCGGCCTGCTCGTGGAAGCTGACGGCGGCGTAGGCGGTACGGCCGTCCTCGCTGATCCGCGCCTGGGCGGCCGGGTGCTCTCCGTACGGTGAGGCGACCGCGGCGATGCCGGGCAGATCGGCGACCTCGTCGAGCATCTCGGTCATGCGCTGCTCGACGGCGGTGGCGCGGACGCTGCCCCGGTCGGTGTGCCAGACGATGGTGTCGCTGTCGCCGCCGGCGCCGGGGAAGCCCCGGTCGAGGAGGGCGGTGGCACGGCCCGACTCGGTGCCGGGGACTTCGTAGTCGTTGGAGTACGCGCTTCCGGCGACCGCCGCCGCCGTGGTGGCGCCGCCGAGTGCGACGAGCCAGAGCAGAACGACGACGAGGCGGTGCGCGACGCACCACCGTGCGATGGCTGCCAAAGGACGTGCTCCCTGGATGGTTCGTGGATCTTTGATCGGGAACAGCCCGCAAAGAACGCATGACCTATATGCGGCCACTGTCGCAGCCTTAAGAGATCATTTGCCCGTTTCGTGGCGTTACTCACAGTGGTGCGTCACGGTGGTGCGTCGCAGTGGTGCGTCGCAGTGGTGCGTCGTGGGGCCGTCTCAGCCGGAGACGCTCGGGCGGCCGTTCTCGATGTGACCCATGAGACGTCGGCGGAAGCCGCCGGGCGCCGTCACCTCGATGTCGTACCAGCCCTGCGCGTCGGAGGCCGAGTGGACCACGGTACGGCTCCTGCCCGGCTTCACGGTGACGGTACGGGTCCAGTCGCCGAGGTCCTCGGGGTCCACGTATCCGAGCGGCCGGACGGTGAAGGCGAGCGGCGCCGAAGAGGTGTTGCGGAGCGTGAGGTGCAGGTCACGGTCGTGGTGGTCGATGCGCGAGGTGACCTCGGCGCCGCCCGTGGCGGGGCCCTCGAACTCGCGGCGGAAGCCGTTGGGGCCGGTGATCGTGAAGCGGTAATGATCACGCGTAAGGGGGACCGCCCATTGCGCCGTGCCCCTGACGTCCCGGTGCTGGGGAAGGGCGTACTCGCCCGCGTACGGATAGAGGGTGAAGTGCGCGCTCGCCCGGCCGCTGTTGCTGAGCGCGACGGTGATCTCGCTCGCCCCCTCGGCGATCCGCGCGGAGGCGTCCGGCTGGTACGGCAGGGGCCGGGCGGGGCGGCTGCCGGGCTCCTGGACCGGCATCCGCTGCACGAGCGGCGGCTGCGGCCGCCAGCGCCCGCTGAAGGGCGGGATCGGTCCCGGCTGCTCCACCTCGGGCTGCCGGTGGGCGCGCCGGAAGTCGAAGGCGGAGGTCAGGTCGCCGGTGACGGCCCGCCGCCACGGGGTGATGTTGGGCTCCTCGATGCCGGTGAGCCGCTCCAGGAAGCGGATCACCGAGGTGTGGTCGAAGGTCTCGGAACAGACGTAGCCGCCGACCGACCAGGGGGAGACGACGAGCAGGGGTACGCGGATGCCGAGGCCGGTGGGCAGGCCCTTCCAGCGCTCGTCCGCGTTGTCCGAGGGCGGCACGGGCGGCGGCACGTGGTCGAAGAAGCCGTCGTTCTCGTCGTAGTTGATCAGGAGGACGGTGTGGCGCCAGACGTCGGGGTGGGAGCCGAGGGCGTCGAGCACCTTGTAGAGGAGGGTGGCGGAGGCGATCGGCGAGGAGGAGCCGGGGTGCTCGGAGTCGATCGCGGACGGCACGAGGTAGGAGACCTCGGGCAGCGTGCCGGCGGCGACGTCGGCGCGGAAGGCGTCCGCGAGCTTCCCGGTCTCGACGCGGCGCAGGCCGCGCTCGAAGAGCGAGCGCTCGGCGTCGGTGAGGGCGGCCACCCCGTCCTCGAGGGCGGCGAGCAGCCTGGCCCGCTCGGCGGCGTCCTGCGTGTCGCGGACGGCGGCGTAGAAGGACTCCATGAAGGTGTGCCCGCCGGTGCCGGCGAGGGCCTTGCGGGCGATCTTCTTGAAGGTGGTGAAGAACTCGATGTTGTTGTCGGTGAAGTTCTCCCACTCGGTGTACGTCTTCCAGCTCCGCCCGGCCGCTTCGAGACGCTCGGCGTAGGTGGGCCAGGGGTAGCCGGGGTGGGTGCCCTCGGCGTACGCGGCGTTGGTGACGGCCCGGCTGCCGTCGGCCTCGAAACCGGTCCAGCCGGACCAGAGGTGGTTGCGGTTCGGGCTGGTGGAGGTGTGGATGGACGAGTGGTAGGCGTCGCAGACGGTGAAGGTGTCGGCGAGTTCGTACTGGAGGGGGATGTCCTGCCGGTCGTAGTACGCCATCGTCGCCGCGGTCTTGGCCGAGACCCAGCCGTCCATCCAGCCGTCGCGCCAGGCCTTGCCGCCGCCGCTCCAGGAGTGGTCGAGATCGCCGATGTACTGGAGGTCCTTCTTCTGGGTCTCGGCGGCGCCCCGGATCGGGAACGGCAGCACGGTCCGGCCGAGCGCGGCGGGCTGTTCGAACACCGGCTTGCCGGAGGGGAGTTCAATGGCATTGCGGTCGCCGAATCCGCGGACGCCGCGCAGGGTGCCGAAGTAGTGGTCGAAGGATCGGTTCTC
This sequence comes from Streptomyces sp. NPDC015346, assembly GCF_043078785.1. NCBI lineage: Bacteria > Bacillati > Actinomycetota > Actinomycetes > Kitasatosporales > Streptomycetaceae > Streptomyces > Streptomyces sp. NPDC015346. The sequence goes on from NZ_JBIBTW010000005.1 coordinate 239,224, forward strand.
CTGCATCAGGATCACGACGTGCCTGACCGCCGACATCCCGCCGGGCGGAGGCCCCGCGGCCATCGCGGCCTGCAACGACGGCGGAAGCAGCGAGCCGGCCGCGGCGGCGCCGAGGGCGCCTCCGCCCAGTGCGAAGAGCCTTCTGCGGGACATCTCGGGTGACAAGACCGACCTCCAGTCGACGGCCAATGGTTCGCCTTCGAGCCATTGGGTGGTTCGACCGGGACGGTAGTGAGGGCGGATGACGGCGAGAAGACCCGGTGACGTCCCCGTGATGAACGTCCAAGAGGCCGGTCGGTAAGTCCAAGCGATTTCAGGCCAAGGGAGCCGGGCCGGCGAGATTCAGGTCAGCTCGACGAGGAGGATGACGGCGCCGGGGACCGCCTGGCCCAGCGCGCCACCCCAGAGCTTCCGGTCGGAGACGAAGAGCGTGATCCCGCCGGCGACCATGAAGGCGGCGAGGTAGAGGACCAGCGTCCGGCCGACGGTCTCGTGGCCCAGGCGCAGGGCGACAAAACCCGCGATCATGCCGAGCGCCAGGAAGAGGTTGTAGAAGCCGACGTTGAACCGCCACAGGCGGACCTCGGGCGCGTCGGCGGTGCTGCCGGTGAGGAGGACCCGGACCTGGGGCCGCGCGTAGAGGAAGCTCTCCAGCGGCCAGACGAGGAGATGGATCGCCGCGGCGATCAGCGCGAAGACCTGGCTGACGACATTCATGTCTCATGCTCGGCCCGGTGCCGGAGGCGCGGGAAGGGCGACTCCCCGGGTTCACCCGTACGCCGCAGGGCGCGTGAACTCGCACCAGACGATCTTGCCGGGGTCCCGCTCGCCCACACCCCAGCGGTCGGCGAGGGCGTCGACCAGGAGGAGGCCGCGGCCCGACTCGCCGGTGGGTTCGCGGAGGGCGGGGGTGCCGTCACCGCTGTCGTGGAGTTCGACGCGGAGGACGTGGGCCGGGCCCGGGCGCTCCAGGTAGAGGTGGAGGCGGTAGCCGCGGCCGGGTGGGACGCCGTGGAGAAGGGCGTTGGTGGCGAGCTCGCTCACGCACAGGAGTACGTCGTCCGCACGGGTGTCCATGCCCCATTCGGCGAGGACCTTACGCGTGAAGTCCCGGGCCAGCGGCACGGATCGGCGCTCGCGCCGGTAAAAGGCCTGGTGGAACAGCGGGAGTTGGTCGGTCATGGGGCCACCGTGGCGTCCCGCGCCCCACGCGCCCCAGAGGGGGAAGCCGTACAAATTCTTTGTACGGGAGGGAAATGCGTCGGGTACGCGAGCGGCGGGGAAGGCAGTGCCCATGCAGCCAGGGAAGAAACCTCGCAAGAAAGTCCCCTCGTGGGAAGTCGTCGGCGCCCTCGTCGGCCTCTACCGGAAGAACGCCGGCATGACGCAGCCGCACCTCGCGTCGCTCGTGTGCATCGGGCTCGAGACGCTGGGGTCGATCGAGCAGGGGCGCAGACCCTTGCGGATCAAGCTCGCCGCGGAGCTGGACGAAATCCTGGACACGAAGGGGGCGTTGACGGCGGCGGTGGCGAAGGTGCCGCAGCGGGAGCGGTATCCGGAGTTCGTGCAGGACTTCGTCGAGGAGGAGGCGAAGGCTCTCAGCTTGTGCTCGTACCAGAACCAGGTCGTTCCCGGGCTGCTCCAGACGCCCGAGTACGCTCGCGCCGTCTTTGACTGCCTCTACCCGCCCATCACCGAACAGGAGGCCGAGGAGCGGCTCCTCGCCCGGATCGATCGGCAGCAGGTCTTCGAGCAGAAGCCCTGGCCGCCCATGATGTCCTTCCTCCTGAACGAGTCCGTCCTGGAGCAGCCGATCGGTGGCTCGGAGGTACTGCTGGGGCAGATCCGGCATCTGCGGCAGGTGGCCGAACTTCCCTTCCTCGCCCTCCAGATTCTCCCGAAGGACCTCACGAGGCACGCGGGGCTCAACGGGCCCATGGTGCTGGTCGAGACACCTGAGCACACCCACCTCGCCTACATCGAAGGGCAGCGGGTCAGCTTCCTCATCGAAGACCCTGACGAGGTCGGGATCCTCCAGCGGAAGTATGGAATGCTGCGATCACAGGCCCTGACGCCGGAGGAAACCAAGGGCCTGCTGGATCGTATGGCAGGAGAGACATGAGCTCAGCAGATCTTTCGTGGTTCAAGTCCAGCTACAGCGGCGACGAGGGCGGCGATTGTCTCGAAGTCGCTTACGACTGGCACAAGTCCAGCTACAGCGGCGACGAAGGCGGCAACTGCGTCGAAGTCGCCGCCCACCCCGCCGCCGTCCACGTCCGCGACTCCAAGCTCGCCGACAGCCCCGTCTTCACCGTCTCCCCCGCCGCCTGGGCGGAGTTCGTCGCGGAGGCGACGTGTTAGAGGAGTACCTCGCCGCCGCAGGCGGCGGGGCCGTGGTCGCCGCCATGGCGACGGGACGGGGTGGTGCGGCTGTTCCGGGGACACGCGGACGTCGAAGGGCGGCTTGAGGAGGACGCCGCCCTCGTCGAGGGCGCCGAGGACCAGGACGGGGTGCGCCAGGCACTCCTGCCCGCCTGGAGGGTACGGCTCGGTGCGCTGCCGGCCGAGCACCCCGAGTACGCGGACGAACTGCGCCGGCTGATCGCGGCCGCGCCCCGGACGCACTCTGTGTTCGGCGACGGTTCGCCCGTCCATCTGCTCCAGAACCGGCGCCCGTAGCCGACGCGGTGGCTGCGGGAGTTACCGAGCCGGATGCTCAACTCCCGTTTCGAGGTCGTGCCGTGCACCGGGCGGGAGGCGGAGCTCGACGAGCTGCCCGCCTGGCGTGACCAGGGGCCCCGGCTCGCCGTAACTGTTCCGCGCGGTGATTCGACGGCAACCTCGGCCGTTTCCTCGCCCTCGCGGAACGGTCGGCCTCCGCCGATCCGCCCGCGTACCGGACGCTCCTCGGGCAGCTGCGCGAGACCAGGGACGTCTGCCTCGCTCGGGTACGCGAAGGGCGGCGCCCCGAGCCGTAAGACCCGGGGCGCCGCCCTCGTACCCGTACACGATCCGGAGGATCAGCCTTCGCTGACGCCCAGCTTCTCCAGGATCAGGTCCTTCACGCGCGCCGCGTCCGCCTGGCCGCGGGTGGCCTTCATGACCGCGCCGACCAGGGCGCCGACCGCCGCGACCTTGCCGCCGCGGATCTTGTCGGCGATGGCCGCGTTGCCCGCGATGGCCTCGTCGACGGCCGTGCCGAGCGCGCCCTCGTCGGAGACGACCTTCAGGCCGCGCTTCTCGACGACCTCGTCCGGACCGCCCTCGCCCGCGAGGACGCCCTCGATGACCTGGCGGGCCAGCTTGTCGTTTAGGTCGCCGGAGGCGACGAGCTGCGAGACCCGGGCCACCTGGGCCGGGGTGATGGCGAGCTCGTCGAGGGAGACGCCGGCCTCGTTGGCGGAACGGGCCAGTTCGCCCATCCACCACTTGCGGGCCTGGTCCGCCGGAGCGCCCGCGTCCGTGGTCGCGACGATCAGGTCGACCGCGCCCGCGTTGAGGATCGACTGCATGTCGTGCTCGGAGACGCCCCACTCCTCACGGAGCCGGTTGCGGCGCACGCGCGGCAGCTCGGGCAGGCCGGCACGCAGCTCCTCGACCCACTCGCGGGTCGGTGCGACGGGGACGAGGTCGGGCTCCGGGAAGTACCGGTAGTCCTCGGCGTTGTCCTTGATCCGGCCGGGCGTGGTGGTGCCGTCGTCCTCGTGGAAGTGACGGGTCTCCTGCACGATCGTGCCGCCCGACTGGAGGACGGCCGCGTGGCGCTGGATCTCGAAGCGGGCGGCGCGCTCGACGCTCCGCAGCGAGTTGACGTTCTTCGTCTCGCTGCGCGTGCCGAAGACGGTGGTGCCGTGCGGGCGCAGCGACAGGTTCACGTCGCAGCGCATCTGGCCCTTGTCCATCCGCGCCTCGGAGACGCCCAGGGCGCGGATCAGCTCGCGCAGCTCGGCGACGTACGCCTTGGCGACCTCGGGGGCACGCTCGCCCGCGCCCTCGATGGGCTTGGTGACGATCTCGATGAGCGGGATGCCGGCCCGGTTGTAGTCGAGCAGCGAGTGCGAGGCGCCGTGGATACGGCCGGTCGCGCCGCCGATGTGCGTCGACTTGCCGGTGTCCTCCTCCATGTGGGCGCGCTCGATCTCCACGCGGAAGACCTCGCCGTCCTCGAGCTGGACGTCCAGGTAGCCGTTGAAGGCGATCGGCTCGTCGTACTGCGAGGTCTGGAAGTTCTTCGGCATGTCCGGATAGAAGTAGTTCTTCCGGGCGAAGCGGCACCACTCGGCGATCTCGCAGTTCAGCGCGAGACCGATCTTGATCGCGGACTCGACGCCGATCGCGTTGACGACCGGGAGCGAGCCGGGCAGGCCGAGACAGGTGGGGCAGGTCTGCGAGTTGGCGTCCGCGCCCAGCTCGGTGGAGCAGCCGCAGAACATCTTCGTCTTCGTGCCCAGTTCGACATGGACCTCCAGGCCCATGACGGGGTCGTACGCAGCGAGGGCCGCGTCGTACGACAGCAGTTCGGTGACAGTCACGGTGAGACTTTCCCTCTCAGCCCAGCAGGACGTCGTCGTCGCCCAGGCGCTTCAGCTCCCGGTAGAGGATCGCCAGGCCGGTAACGATGGCGGCGGCGGACACGGCGGCGTCGATCAGCCGCAGGGTGTCGCCGTCGCTGCGGGCCAGCTTGGCCTGCTTGGCGACGCTGACGGCACCGAACGCGGTGGTGGCCAGCGACACGTACACGCCGGTCTTCGACTTCTTGAAGTTCTTGGCCTTCTTTGCCATGGCACTCACAGCGACGGAGCCTCCTCGAGCAGCGGGTGGCCCCACTTTTCCACGAAGGCGGCCTCGACGGCGGCCCCGACCTTGTAGAGCCGGTCGTCCTTCATGGCGGGGGCGATGATCTGCAGTCCGACCGGCAGACCGTCCTCCGGCGCGAGGCCGCAGGGCAGCGACATGGCGGCGTTGCCGGCCAGGTTGGTCGGGATGGTGCACAGGTCCGCGAGGTACATCGCCATCGGGTCGTCGGCGCGCTCGCCGATCGGGAAGGCGGTGGTGGGGGTCGTCGGGGAGACGATCACGTCCACCTGCTCGAAGGCCCGCTCGAACTCGCGGGTGATGAGCGTGCGGACCTTCTGGGCCGAGCCGTAGTACGCGTCGTAGTAGCCGGAGCTCAGCGCGTACGTGCCGAGGATGATGCGGCGCTTGACCTCGTCGCCGAAGCCGGCTTCGCGGGTGAGCGCGGTGACCTCCTCGGCGGACTTCGTGCCGTCGTCGCCGACCCGCAGGCCGTAGCGCATGGCGTCGAAGCGGGCCAGGTTGGAGGAGCACTCGGACGGCGCGATCAGGTAGTACGCCGAGAGGGCGAGGTCGAAGGTCGGGCAGTCCAGCTCGACGATCTCGGCGCCCAGCGACTTCAGCAGCTCGACGGACTCGTCGAAGCGCTGCACGACGCCGGCCTGGTAGCCCTCGCCGCGGAACTGCTTGACGACACCGACGCGCATGCCGGCGACGGAGCCGTTGCGGGCCGCCTCGACGACCGGCGGGACCGGGGCGTCGATGGAGGTCGAGTCCAGCGGGTCGTGCCCGGCGATGGCCTCGTGCAGGAGGGCCGCGTCCAGGACCGTACGGGCGCAGGGGCCGCCCTGGTCGAGGGAGGAGGAGAAGGCGACCATGCCGTAGCGGGAGACCCCGCCGTAGGTCGGCTTGACGCCGACGGTGCCGGTGACGGCGGCGGGCTGGCGGATCGAGCCGCCGGTGTCCGTGCCGATGGCGAGCGGGGCCTCGTAGGAGGCGAGGGCGGCGGAGGAGCCGCCGCCGGAGCCGCCGGGGATGCGGGTCAGGTCCCAGGGGTTGCCCGTGGGGCCGTAGGCGCTGTTCTCGGTGGAGGACCCCATGGCGAACTCGTCCATGTTGGTCTTGCCGAGGATGACGACGTCGGCGGCCTTCAGCTTCTTGACCACGGTCGCGTCGTACGGCGGGAGCCAGCCCTCGAGGATCTTGGAGCCGACGGTCGTCGGGACGCCGAGGGTGGTGAAGATGTCCTTGAGCGCGAGCGGGACGCCGGCCAGCGGGCCGAGCTTCTCGCCCCTGGCGCGCTTCTCGTCCACGGCGCGGGCCTGGGCGAGGGCGCCCTCGCGGTCGACGTGCAGGAAGGCGTGGACCTTCTCGTCGACGGCGTCGATGCGGGCGAGGTGGGCCTCGGTGACCTCGACGGCGGTGAGCTCGCCGGAGGCGATCTTCCCGGCGATCTCGGCGGCCGTGAGCTTGATGATGTTGGTCTCGATGGTGCTGTCCGTCATGGTGATTAGTCCTCCCCCAGGATCTGCGGCACCTTGAAACGCTGCTGCTCCTGGGCCGGGGCGCCGGAGAGCGCCTGCTCGGGGGTGAGCGACGGACGGACCTCGTCCGCGCGCATGACGTTGGTCAGCGGCAGCGGGTGGGAGGTCGGCGGTACGTCTTGGTCGGCGACCTCGGAGACGCGGGCGACCGCGCCGATGATGTCGTCGAGCTGACCGGCGAAGTGATCGAGCTCTTCGCTTTTCAGCTCCAGACGCGCCAGCCGTGCGAGGTGGGCGACCTCCTCGCGCGTGATGCCAGGCATGCGTTCCTCACGGGATGAGTTTGACGGTGTTGGACCCAATCCTATGGGGCCCGCCCCGATCCTCGTGAAACGCTTTGCCCCGGGACGGCCGGGCGACGGCCGCCCCGGGGGCGCGCGGGGGGTGCGGCGGGGGTGGCGGAGGCCCGGCGAGGCGGCCGCCGGGGGCTACTGGACCACCTGGCTGGAGGGCTGGTCGAGGTTGACGAGGGCCGCCTCCTCCGAGGGGCGGCGCCAGCCGTGCTCGCCGCGGGCGAGCAGCCAGGCCGTGGCCTCGGCCGGCGGCATCGCGGCGGCGACGAGCCAGCCCTGGACCGCGTCGCAGCCGAGGTCGCGCAGGCGCTCCCAGGTCTCGTCGTCCTCGACGCCCTCCGCGACGACGAGCAGGCCGAGCGAGTGCGCGAGGTCGAGCGTGCACCGCACGATCTCGGCGTCCTCGGCGTCGACGGCGAGCCGGGCGACGAAGGAGCGGTCGATCTTGAGCTCGCTCACCGGGAGCCGCCGCAGGTGGACCAGGGAGGAGTAGCCGGTGCCGAAGTCGTCCAGGGACATCTTCACGCCGTGCCCGGTCAGGCCGGCCATGGTGTCGGCGGCCCGCTGCGGGTCCTCCAGGAGCACGTGCTCCGTTATCTCCAGCTGCAGGGCGCCGGCGGGGACCCCGTGCCGGGCGAGGCGGGCGGCCACCGCGCCGGCGAAGCCGGGGGTGTGGACGTCGCGCGGGGAGACGTTGACCGCGACAGGAACGTTCAACCCCTGCGAGCGCCACGTGGCCACCTGCGCGAGCGCCGTCTCCAGGACGTACTCGGTGAGGTGCGGCATCAGGCCGGAGGACTCGGCGATCGCGATGAACTCGTCCGGAGGGACCCGGCCGCGCTCCGGATGGACCCAGCGCACCAGGGCCTCCAGCCCCGCGACCTGGCCGTCGAAGCGGACCTTGGGCTGGTAGTGCAGCTCGACCTCGCCCGCGTCCAGCGCCCGGCGCAGGTCGCCGAGGAGGCCGAGCCGGTCGGGGGTGTTGGAGTCGCGCTTGGATTCGTACACCTCGACGCCCGTACGGTCCCGCTTGGCCTGGTACATCGCCACGTCGGCCCGGCGCAGCAGCCCTTCGGCGTCGAGGGCGTGGTCGGGGAAGACGGCGACGCCGGCGCTCGCCTCCAGGACGAGGGTGAGCCCGTCGAGGTCGAGCGGCGAGGAGAGCTCCGCGACGAGGTGGCGGGCGACCCGCTGGGCGCTGGTCGTGGAGTCGGTGGTCGGCAGCAGGACGGCGAACTCGTCGCCGCCGAGCCGTACGGCCTCCGCCCCGCGCGGCACGGCGAGCTTGAGCCGCTCGGCGATCTGGAGCAGCAGCCGGTCTCCGGCGAGGTGGCCGAGCGTGTCGTTGACCGAGCGGAACCGGTCGAGGTCGATCAGGACGAGGGCGGAGCGCGCGCCCTCCCCCTCGGCCTCCTCAAGGGCCGACCAGGCGCGCTGCAGGAGCCACTGCCGGTTCGGCAGGCCGGTGAGCAGGTCCTTGAGCTGCTCCTCGGCGCGGGCGCGGGCGATCCAGAGGGTGGAGTCGAGGGCGATGAGGGGGACGGCGAAGAGCGGCAGCAGGACCGGCTGGGAGACGGCGACGACGCAGATGAGCGGCGCGATGCCGAGCAGGGCGACGGCGACGAGGCCCTGCCGGAGGAGGGCGGTGCGGGCGACGCTCGGCAGTCCGTCGGCGCGGGGCGCCAGGGCGTACCACAGCAGGAGCCGGGTCACCATGAGATAGGCGGCCGCGGCGAGCGCCACTTCCGGTACGTCGGCGATCCCCCAGTCGGGGGGCCGCCAGGGCTGCTCCACGGTCGGTACGTCGCCGAACACGGCGAGGACCAGGGCGGCCGCGCCGATGCCGAGGACGTCCACGGCGCCGTGCAGCAGGCCCTGGCGCCAGCGGTGGCGGCGGGCCGCGCCGACGAGCACGACGACGGCCATGGAGACGAGGCCGGCGGGGACCCAGCCGTAGAGCAGCAGGACGGCGAGGGTGAGGGCGGCGCCGGAGCCGGTGCCGCCCCACCAGCGGTCGCGGCCGAGCGCGACCAGGTGTCCGACGATGAGCCCGGTCAGCACGGCGAGGGACCACCCGGCGACGCCGCCGGGGAAGAGGCCGTGGCCGGTGCTCAGGGCGCGGTACAGCCCGGTGGCGAGGACGACGCCGGCGACGCCGACGACGGCTCCGGGCAGCCCGGTGGTCATCTCCACGAAGGCCGCGCGGCCGGGCGGCCGTGGGACCGGGGCGGCGCTCTCGGTCGGTTTCATTCCGTCCCTCTCACAGCCGGCGGTGCCGTCGCAACGCGATGGGCCGTTGTCAAGCCGCCACGACCGGCGGAGCCCAACGCGGTCGTGCGCGACAGACGCACGTCACAACAGTAGGCCGAGGAGAGCTCCGACGGGCAGCGCTCTCCTTGTCTTGCCCGAATGCGACCTGGCCACCCGTAACGATCTGGTATGCGCCGAACGGGTGGCGTTCCTGGGGCGGTCGGGGCCGGTGGGGCCTGCGAGTTTCTATCCGGCGGCCGGGACCGCCGCCTCCCGCGCGGCGTCCGGACCCCGTTCGAGCAGCACGGTGAAGCCTTCCTCGTCGAGAACCGGAACCTTCAGTTGCATCGCCTTGTCGTACTTGGATCCCGGATTGTCACCGACGACCACGAAGTCGGTCTTCTTCGAAACGGAACCGGTCACCTTCGCTCCGAGGCTCTGGAGCGACTCTTTTGCGCCATCCCTGGTGAAGTGCTGCAGGGTGCCGGTCACCACGACCGTCAGCCCCTCCAGCGGACGCGGACCCTGCTCCTCGCCGGCGCCCTCCTCCTCCAGACGGACGCCCGCCGCCCGCCACTTGCGCACGATCTCGCGGTGCCACTCCTCCGCGAACCACTGCTTCACCGCTGTCGCGATGATCCCGCCGACACCGTCGACGGCCGCCAGCTCCTCCTCGCTCGCCTGTTCGATCCGCTCCAGGGAGCGGAACTCACGGGCCAGCGCCTGGGCCGCCACCGGTCCCACATGACGGATCGACAGGCCGTTGATGAACCGGGCCAGCGGGCGGGTCTTGGCCTCCTCGATGTTCTTCAGCATCGCCAGGGCGTTCTTCTTCGGCTCGCCCTTCTGGTTGGCGAAGACCCGGACGATCTTCTCCTCGCCGGTCTTCGGGTCCCGCTTGGGCAGTCCGCTGTCCGGGTCCAGGACGTACGCCTTGATGGGCAGCAGCTGCTCGATGGTGAGGTCGAACAGATCGCCCTCGTCGACCAGCGGCGGCTCGGCCGGCTCCAGCGGGCGGGTCAGCGCCGCCGCGGCCACCGCACCGAAGTTCTCGATGTCCAGGCTCTCGCGGCCGGCCAGATAGAAGAGACGTTCACGCAACTGCGCCGGGCACGTCCGCGCGTTGGGACAGCGCAGATCGATGTCGCCCTCCTTCATGGCGCGCAGCGGCGTCCCGCACTCGGGGCACTCGGACGGCATCACGAACTCCCGCTCGGTGCCGTCCCGCAGGTCGACGACCGGACCGAGGATCTCCGGGATGACGTCACCGGCCTTGCGCAGCACGACCGTGTCCCCGATCAGGACGCCCTTGGCCTTCACCACCTCCTGGTTGTGGAGGGTGGCGAACTCGACCTCGGAGCCCGCGACCGTGACCGGCTCCACCTGGGCGTACGGCGTGACACGACCGGTCCGGCCGACACCGACCTTGATGTCGATCAGCTTGGTGTTGACCTCCTCCGGCGCGTACTTCCAGGCGATCGCCCAGCGCGGGGCGCGGGCGGTGGAGCCGAGCCTGCCCTGGAGCGGGATCTCGTCCAGCTTGACGACGACGCCGTCGATCTCGTGCTCCACGGAGTGGCGGAGCTCACCGAAGTACGCGATGAACTGCCGTACCTCGTCGAGGGAGTCGACCACCTTGTTGTGCCGGGCGGTCGGCAGCCCCCACTCGCGCAGCAGTCCGTACGCCTCCGAGAGACGGGAGATGTCGAAGCCCTCGCGGGCGCCGATGCCGTGGACCACCATGTGCAGCGGCCGGCCGGCCGTGACCTTGGGGTCCTTCTGGCGCAGCGAACCGGCCGCCGCGTTGCGCGGGTTGGCGAACGGCTTGTCGCCGGCCTCCACCAGGCGGGCGTTGAGACCCTCGAAGGCCTCCATGGGGAAGTACACCTCGCCGCGGATCTCGACGAGATCCGGGATCCGGTCGCCGCGCAGCCGGTCCGGGACGTCCGCGATCGTGCGGACGTTGGGCGTGATGTCCTCGCCCGTGCGGCCGTCGCCGCGGGTCGCGGCCCGGGTCAGCCGGCCGTGCTCGTACGTCAGGTTCACGGCGAGGCCGTCGACCTTCAGCTCGCACAGGAAGTGGTGGTCGGGCGTGCCGACGTCCCGGGCGACCCGCTCGGCCCAGGCGGCCAGTTCGGCGTCGTCGAAGGCGTTGTCGAGCGAGAGCATGCGCTCGCGGTGCTCGACGGAGGTGAACTCCGTCTCGTACTGGCCCGCGACCTTCTGGGTCGGCGAGTCGGGCGTGCGCAGCTCCGGATACTCCTCCTCCAGCGCCTCCAGGTCGCGCAGGAGCCGGTCGAACTCGGCGTCGCTGATGACCGGCTGGTCCTTCACGTAGTACCGGAAGCGGTGCTCCTCGATCCGCTCGGCCAGGTCGGCGTGCTTCTCCCGTGCCTCGGCGGGCGGGGCCCCCTGTTCGACTGCCACCGTTCTCGTCCTCCCGTTACTACAGACCAACACGTCGACCCGTCACTCAGGGTTGTCCGCGAGTGACCGAGCCGCCCGGGCGCAGTGGGCGAGCGCCGCGCGGGCGTACGCCGGCGAAGCGCCCGCGAGCCCGCACGTCGGGGTGACCACGACGGACTCGGCGAGAGTCCCCGGATTCAGCCCCAGCCTGCGCCACAGCGTCCTGACACCCATGACGCTACCGCCCGGGTCGGACAATGGTGCGTCGGTGGAGGGCACCACGCCCGCGAGGAGCTTGGTGCCCGCCTCCACGGCCTCGCCGATCGTCTCCTCGTCACGTTCGGTGAGCAGCGAGAAGTCGAACGAGACACCGGCGACCCCGGCCCTGCGCAGCAGGGCGAAGGGGACGTCGGGGGCGCAGGAGTGCACGATCGCCGGGCCGTCGTGGACCGCGATCACCTCGCGCAGGGCGCTCTCGACGACCTGCCGGTCGACGGCGCGGTGAGTGCGGTAGCCGCTGGCGGTACGGACGTGTCCGCGCAGGACGGCGGTCAGGGAGGGTTCGTCGAGCTGGAGGACGATCCGGGCGCCCGGAATCCGCTTCCGAAGGTCGGCGAGGTGGTCGCGCAGCCCCTCGGCGAGCGAGCCGGCCAGGTCCCGGCGGGCGCCCGGGTCGCCAAGGGCCGCCTCGCCGCCGCGCAGTTCCAGGCCGGCGGCGAGCGTCCAGGGGCCCACGACCTGGACCTTCAGCGCTCCCTCGTAGCCCTGGGTGAACTCCTCCAGGGCGTCGAGGTCCTCGCCGAGCCAGGACCGGGCGCGCCGGGTGTCCCGGCCCGGCCGGTCACTGATCCGCCAGCCGCTCGGCTCCACGTGCGCGTACATCTCGACGAGCATCCCGAGGGTGCGCCCGATCATGTCGGCGCCGGGTCCGCGGGCCGGGAGCTCGGGGAGGAAGGGGAAGTCCTCGAAGGAGCCGGTGGCGGCCCTGGCGGCCTCCCGGGCGTCACCACCGGGCAGGGAGCCGACGCCGGTGGCGCCTCCCCAGGTGAAGGGCGTGTTCCCGGTGCTCGTCCCGTCGGCGTGGTCGGTGTGGTCCGTGCGGGTCTCGCGGTTCTTCTCGTGGTTCGTCTCGCTCACGCGGGAAGCGTACGCGGGAAAGGTACGCGGGCATGGGGGGCACCGCCCCGAGACCTAGAGGTGGAGATACCCCATGGCCGCGAGGAGGGCGACGACGCCGACGGTGGCCAGGGCCGTCACGAGGAAGTACGGGACGGGGGCCCGGGAGGGGATGCCGGACGGCGGAGCGAGTGCGCCGGCCGTCCCGGTCCGCCACCACACGAAGGCCACCAGCAGGACGCCGGCGGCGGGAGGCAGGATGAGCGCCTGGCCCGTGAAGTGCGGAACGGCCCCACTGATGCCGACGACCCCGGCGGCGCCGAACAGCACGCCGAGCCCGTCGAAGGGGGCGCCGATACGGCCCGGCCGGTCGTGCACCTGGGTCGCCGCTCCGATCGCGGCGACGACGGCGAGGAGGACCACGGCGAGCAGGCAGTCGCGCCAGGCCGCCAGGTCCCAGGGAGTCAGGAAGATCGCCAACATGCCGAGTGCCGGACCGCTGCCCGCGACGGCGACGTGGATCCCGAAAGCCTTGCGGCGTTCGTGCGGGTCGGGGAAGGAGACGGGCACGAGGGCCGCCGCGGACGACGAGACCAGCGCGGCGAAGGCACCCTGCAGGGCGCGGGCCACGGTCAACGTGCCGGAGGAGGGCGCCAGGCCACCGACCGCGGCGGCCACCGCGAAGCCGGCCAGTCCGATCAGCAGTGTTCTCTTGCGCCCGAGGAGGTCGGTGATGCGGGAGCCGAACAACAGCAGCCCCGCGAAGGCCAGCGCATGGACGGCGGGCAGCACATCCAGGTAGACGGTGGACGTCAGCTTCAAGCCGTCGACCGGCATCCCCAAGTCCTGGGAGGCACCGCGCTGCTCCAGAGCGATGTTGGAGAACACCGCGTCGAACAACACGACGAACTGGGCCAGAGCGAGCGCCGCCAGGCCCCACCAGCGCCTGGGGTTCGGGGGCCCACCGAAGGCGGGCGCGGCGCCGGAGTGGGCGGGGGCCGTCGGGGTGTACGCGGGCGGCGGGGGCAACGGCGCGGCGGGCCGGACGCGAGGGTCCGGCCGCGCGGCAGGTGCGTCGGCGGGGGCGGCGGGAGCGGGAGCAGGAGCCGCGGGGGCGTAGTCCAGCAGCTGGGCGGCGCGGCGGCCGAGTTGGGCCAGGACCGTCCCCGGCAGCCATTCACCGGCGTCGTCGGTCGCCGTGCGCGCGGCCACCTCCTGGGGGGTGGGCCGCTTGGCCGGGTCCTTGTGCAGACACGCGCGTACGAGATCGACGAGAGAATCCGGTACGCCCGTCAGGTCCGCCTCCTCCTCGGCGATGCGGAAGAGGTGGGCGTTCAGGCCGGTCTCCGTGGCACCGAACAGGAGGCGTCCGGTGGCGGCGTAGACGAGGAGCGCCCCCAGGCAGAACACGTCGGACGCCGGGGTGAGTTCGAGGCCGCGCACCTGCTCCGGCGACATGAAACCGGGCGAGCCGATCAGCATGCCGGTGCGGGTGTGCAGGCTGTCCCCGGCCAGGCTGTCCATCGCCCGCGCGATGCCGAAGTCGATGACACGGGGACCGTCCACGGTGACCAGGACGTTCGACGGCTTGAGGTCACGGTGGATGAGGCCCGCCTCGTGCACGGCCCCCAGGGCGAGGGCCAGGCGGTTGGCGAGGGTACGGACCGACCGCTCGGGCAGCGGCCCGAAGTCCTCGGCCACGACGGTGGTCAGGTCGGGCCCCGGGATGTACTGGGTCGCCACCCACGGCACGGCGGCCTCGGTGTCCGCGTCCAGGACATCGGCCGTCCAGGCCCCACCCACCCGCCGGGCCGCGGCCACCTCGCGGGCGAACCGCCTGCGGAACTCGGGGTGCTGGGCGTGCTCCGCCTGGACGACCTTCACGGCGACCGTACGTCCCAGGTCGGAGCGGCCCAGGTAGACCAGGCCCATCCCGCCCGCGCCGAGGCGGGCGATCAGGCGGTACGGGCCGATGCGTGCGGGGTCCTCCCCCGTCAGTTCGTCGTGACCCATGCGGTGATCCCCCCGGATAGCTGCGGAGACCCCAAGGTAGAACAACTGTCCAAGGTTCTGGCATGGATTGACACATCCGCCCGCCGCCCGGTCGGCCGGGTCGACGGTCCTACGGGGCGACGTCCTGCGGGGCGATACGCCTTACCGCCCCGGCCGCACCGTCAGGTCGTTGACCTCCGCGTCGCGCGGGAGGTCGAGGGCCATGAGGATCGTCGTGGCGACCGACTCGGGGTCGATCCACCGCGAGGCGTCGTACTCCTTGCCCTCCTGCTGGTGGACCTTCACCTGCATCGGACTTGCGGTGCGGCCGGGGTAGACCGAGGTGACCCGGACCCCGTTGCCGTGCTCCTCGTGGCGCAGGGAGTCGGCGAGCGCCTTCAGTCCGTGCTTGGAGGCGGCGTACGCGCTCCACTCGGCGTGGGCGTTGAGGCCGGCGCCCGAGTTGACGAAGACGACGTGCCCCTGGGAGACGCGCAGCTGCGGCAGGAAGTGCCGGGTCAGCTCGGCGGGCGCGATGAGGTTGACGTTCAGCTGGTGGCGCCAGGTCTTCGGGGTGAGCTCGCCGACCGGCCCGAGGTCGACGACGCCCGCGATGTGCAGGAGGGAGTCGACCTGCTCGGGCATGTTCTGGTGCGAGAACGCCCAGGACAGCCGGTCGGGGTCGGCGAGGTCCCCGACGAGCGTCCGGGAGCCGGGGAACTCGGCCGCCAGCTCCTTGGCACGTCCGGCGTCGCGCGCGTGGAGGACGAGTTCGTCCCCGCGCGCGTGAAGGCGGCGGGCGACGGCGGCACCGATGCCGGAACCCGCCCCGGTGATCACATGAGTAGCCATGGGAGCCATGCTCCCATCACACGATGCCTGCCCCCGCGGCGGCAGCCGCTGATGTCACAGCCTCCAGGTAGGCGAGGGCGGACACGCCGTCCTCCGCGAAGAAGACCAGGTCGGTGAGGGGCAGCGGCAGGAAGCCCTCCGCCTCCATCCGCCGGAACTGGGTCTTCAGACCGTCGTAGAAGCCGGCCGAGTTCAGCAGGACGACGGGCTTGGTGTGCTTGCCGTGCTTCCTCAGCTCCAGGACCTCGGTGGCCTCGTCGAGGGTGCCCGTGCCGCCGACCATGATCACGATCGCGTCGGACTTGGCGAGGAGCAGCGCCTTCCGCTCGGCGAGGTCCCCCGCGAAGATCATCTCGTCCGCGTCCGGGCGGGCCTTGGCGGCGAGGAAGTCGACGGAGACGCCGACGAGCCGGCCGCCCGCCTCCTGGACGCCGTCGGCGACGACCTTCATCAGGCCGACGTCCGAGCCGCCCCAGACCAGCGTGTGGCCGGCCTTGCCGAGGAGCTCGGCGAACTCGCGGGCCGGACGGGTGTAGCGCTCGTCGAGGTCGGCGGCGGAGAGGAAGACGCAGATGTTCATGGGCCCCACCGTAAAGGGGTCCGCGTCACGGGCGACGGCGGCGCCGTCCAAGATCTTCTGGAAAACACCGCCGTGCGCCGATGAGTTCCGGGCGCGGTCCCGGTCTTCCGTGCATGGACGAGGTGAGCAGCACGTTGAGCAGGGTCCGCGGGCGGGTCGTGTCGGGGGACGGCACGCGGATCGCGTACGAGCGGCGGGGTGAGGGGCCGCCGCTGATCCTGGTGAGCGGGGCCCTGTGCACCGCCGAGTCCGACCGGCCGCTGGCCGAACTCCTCGCCCCGCACTTCTCGGTGGTGACCTACGACCGGCGGGGGCGGGGCGGGAGCGGCGACACCAGGCCGGGGCGGCCGTACGCGGTGGAGCGGGAGATCGACGACCTGGCGGCGCTGCTCGACGTGGCGGGGGGCCGAGCGGGGGTGCACGGCACGTCGTCGGGCGGGGCACTCGCGCTGGCCGCGGCGGAGGCGGGGCTGCCGGTCGGGCAGCTGTCCGTCTACGAGCCGCCGTTCTCGGCCGAGGCCGGGGGCGGGGGCGGGGGCGGGGCGCGGGAGACGCACGCGGCGCACGGGCGCCGGCTGGCCGGACTGCTCGAGAGGGGGGAGCGGGGGGCGGCCCTGGAGCTGTTCCGGGAGCTGTTCCCGGAGCTGTTCCCGGCGGACGCGGTGCCGCCCGGGGCGCCGGCCGGGTCGCTGGGTTCGACGGCGTGGCCGGCGCTGGAGGCGGTGGCGCACACCCTCGCCCACGACCACGCGGTCCTGGGCGACGGCACGGTGCCGGTGGAGCGGCTCGCGCGGGTGCACGCGCGCGTGCTGGTGGTCGACGGCGGCGCGAGCCCGGCGCCGACGCGCCGCGCGGCACGGCTCGTCGCGACGTCCCTGCCGCGTGGCCGGCACCGCACACTGACGGGCCAGACACACGCGGTGGCGCCGCAGGTCCTGGCACCGGTCCTGGACGATTTCCACACACCGGAGCCCTGAGCCCCTGAGTGTGCGGCCGCCGGCCCGTCAGGCGGCTCGTACGGCTCAGACCGATGTGGCCGTGCGGCGGACCGTCGTCGCGATGGTCGCCGAGCCCACCACGCGTGTGCCGTCGTACAGGACGATCGCCTGGCCCGGGGCGACGCCACGGACCGGCTCGTCGAAGGACACCTTCAGTTCGCCGGCCTCCAGGGAGGCCGTCACCGCGGTCTCGCCGCCGTGGGCGCGGAGCTGGGCGGTGTAGCGGCCCGAGCCCTCGGGGGCCGTCCCGCACCAGCGGGGCTTGATCGCGGTCAGGGCGGTGACGTCCAGCGCCTCCACCGGGCCGACCGTCACCGTGTTGTTCACCGGCGAGATGTCCAGGACGTAGCGCGGCTTGCCGTCCGGCGCCGGGTGGCCGATCCGCAGGCCCTTGCGCTGGCCGATGGTGAAGCCGTACGCGCCCTCGTGGGTGCCCACCGTCGTACCGGACTCGTCGACGATGTCGCCCTCGGCGCGGCCGAGGCGCGAGGCCAGGAAGCCCTGGGTGTCGCCGTCCGCGATGAAGCAGATGTCGTGGCTGTCGGGCTTCTTCGCCACCGCGAGGCCCCGCCGCTCCGCCTCCGCCCGGATCTCGTCCTTGGTGGTGAGGGTGTCGCCCAGCGGGAACATCGCGTGGGCGAGCTGCCTCTCGTCCAGGACACCGAGGACGTACGACTGGTCCTTGGCCATGTCGGAGGCGCGGTGCAGCTCGCGCGTGCCGTCTTCGTTCAGGACGACCGTGGCGTAGTGACCGGTGCAGACCGCGTCGAAGCCGAGCGCCAGCGCCTTGTCGAGCAGCGCCGCGAACTTGATCTTCTCGTTGCAGCGCAGACAGGGGTTGGGGGTGCGGCCCGCTTCGTACTCCGCGACGAAGTCGTCGACGACGTCCTCGCGGAACCGCTCGGCGAGGTCCCACACGTAGAAGGGGATGCCGATGACATCCGCCGCGCGGCGGGCGTCGCGAGAGTCCTCGATCGTGCAGCAGCCGCGCGCGCCGGTACGGAAGGACTGCGGGTTCGCGGAGAGCGCGAGGTGCACCCCGGTGACGTCGTGCCCGGCTTCGGCGGCGCGGGCGGCGGCGACGGCGGAGTCCACGCCGCCCGACATGGCGGCAAGGACACGGAGAGTCTTAGTCATAGCCCCACCAGGGTACGGGGCCGCGGGAACGCCGTGCGAACGCCGTGGGGAACGCCGTGGGAACCAAGACCGCGCGTGGATGCGTTCTGGCAGACATGGGGAGCGAGAAGAAGCGGGGGGTGGGGCGGCGGGCCGTCCTGCTCGGCGGTGGCGCGGCCGTCCTGGGTACGGCGGTGCTGGCCCAGGACGAGCTGAGACGCGCCTGGTGGCGGCTGCCGGGCACGGAGAAGGAGAGGGTCGAGGGTGAGCTCGACCACAAGGGCGCCGACTGGAGCGCCGCGGCCCGCGCGAACTGGCGGCGGGCCGACCGGCCGGACGACTTCACGATCGACCGGGTCGTGATCCATGTCGTCCAGGGCAGCTACGCGACCGCGCTGAAGGTCTTCCGGAACCCGGGGCACGGGGCGGCCACGCACTACGTCGTCCGCAAGGACGGTCATGTGGCGCAGATGATCCGTGAGCTCGACGTGGCGTTCCACGCCGGGAACCGGGACATGAACGAGCGGAGCGTCGGCATCGAGCACGAGGGCTTCGTCGACCGGCCGCAGGACTTCACGGCGGCGATGTACGAAGGGTCCGCGCGGCTGACCGCCGGGATATGCGCGCGGTACGGCATTCCCCTCGACCGGGAGCACATCATCGGGCACGTGGAGGTCGAGGGCACGGACCACACCGACCCGGGTCCGCACTGGGACTGGCCGCGCTACATGAAGCTGGTGCGGGAGGCGTCCGCGAAGGCGGCGGAGGCGGAGGCGGCCGAGGTGGCGAAGGCCGCGGAGGTGGCCGCAGGGCTCAGGTGAGGCCGGCGGTCCTGGCGCGTTCGACGGCCGGACCGATCGCGCCGGCGAGCGCGGCCACGTCCTCCTTCGTGGAGGTGTGGCCGAGGGTGAAGCGCAGGGTGCCGCGGGCGAGCTCCGGCGCGGTGCCGGTGGCGAGCACGACGTGGCTGGGCTGGGCGACACCGGCCGTGCAGGCGGAGCCGGTGGAGCACTCGATGCCCTGGGCGTCGAGCAGCAGGAGGAGGGAGTCGCCCTCGCAGCCGGGGAAGGAGAAGTGGGCGTTGGCGGGGAGCCGGTCGACCGGGTCCCCGCCGAGGATCGCGTCGGGGACAGCGGCGCGGACGGCCGTGACCAGGTCGTCGCGGAGCGCGCCGATGTCGCGGGCGAACTCCGCGCGCCGCTCGGCGGCGAGCTGTCCGGCGACGGCGAAGGCGGCGACGGCCGGTACGTCGAGGGTGCCGGAGCGGACATGGCGCTCCTGGCCCCCGCCGTGCAGGACGGGTACGGGGCTGTACTCGCGGCCGAGGAGCAGCGCGCCGATGCCGTACGGGCCGCCGATCTTGTGGCCGGAGACGGTCATGGCGGCGAGCCCGGAGGCGGCGAAGTCGACGGGGACCTGACCGAAGGCCTGGACGGCGTCGGCGTGCAGGGGGATGTCGAACTCCTGGGCCACCTCGGCCAGTTCGCGGACCGGCATGACGGTGCCGATCTCGTTGTTGGCCCACATGACGGTGGCGAGCGCGACGGTTTCGGGCTCGCGGGCGATGGCCTCGCGCAGGGCGTCGGGGTGGACGCGGCCGTACCGGTCGACGGGGAGGTACTCGACGGTGGCGCCCTCGTGGGTGGCGAGCCAGTCGACGGCGTCGAGGACCGCGTGGTGCTCGACAGGGCTGGCCAGGACCCGGGTGCGGGCGGGGTCGGCGTCGCGGCGGGCCCAGTAGAGGCCCTTGACGGCGAGGTTGTCGGCCTCGGTGCCGCCGGAGGTGAAGACGACCTCGCTGGGCCGACCCCCCAGGGCGGCGGCGAGGGTCTCCCGCGCCTCCTCGACGGCCCTTCGCGCGCGGCGCCCGGCGGCGTGCAGGGAGGAGGCGTTGCCCGTGACGGCGAGCTGGGCGGTCATCGCCTCGATCGCCTCGGGGAGCATGGGCGTGGTCGCGGCGTGGTCGAGGTAAACCATGGTGACTTGATTCTACGAGCCCCGAGCGACCCCGCGTCCGCCACGCCCGCCCGCTGCGGCGGGGGCGGCCGCCGGGAGCCCGGGCGGATCGCCCTCGCCACCGCCGTCCACGCCGGCCGCCCGGCACTGCCCACCCGGCCCGCCGGACCCGGACGGGAGTCCGGCCACGTCGGCGCCGGCCACAACGGCGGGATCCCGTGCGGCCGCAGGCCGCGCGCCCGGCGCCCCGGCGCCGTACGCCGTCCCGACCGGACCCGGACGGGGGTCCGGCCACGTCGGTGCCCGCCGCAACCGCGGGATCCCGTGCGGCCGCAGGCCGCGCTCCCCGCGTCCCGGCGCCGTACGGTCGTCGCCGACCGGACCCGGACGGGAGTCCGGCCGCAACGGTGACGAGGACGGGATCCCCGCACCACGGTCGTCGCGCCGGATGCGCGTACGGCCGTGGGCCGCGCTCCCCCGCGCCGTACGGCCGCGCGTACGGCCGTGGGCCGCGCGCCCGGCGCCCCGGCGCCGTACGGTCGTCCCGACCGGACCCGGACGGGAGTCCGGGCACGTCGGCGCCCGCCGCGACGGCGGGATCCTGTGCGGTCGCGGGGCCGCGCTCCCCGCGCCGTACGGCCGCGTGCCGGATGCGCGTACGGCCGTGGGTCGCGCACCCGGCGCCCACGTCGCGCGGGGTCAGGGGGTGCGGCCCAGGGAGTCCAGGTACGCCGTGGCGACCGATCTTGGGACCGCCATTTGCCAGGCGTCCAGGATGAGTTCGTGGAATTCGCGCTTGGACACCGCCGCCATGCGCAGCTCCACCCAGTTGTAGCGCATGTCCGAGGGCCGGGGCAGCTGGAAGGTGTCCGGGGCCGAGGCGATCAGGAGGGCGCGTTCCTCCTTGGGGAAGGCGAAGCCCAGCGTCGTCTCGTCCGGGGAGACCGTGGCGTACACGATGCGGCCGACCTTGAACTTGATGTACTCGCGGATCAGGTGTTCCTCGGTGCGGGGCAGGGGCCGGGTCGCCTCGCGGACGTCCTGGAGGGTGATCACGTGACGCTTCTCTCTCTGTCCGCGTGCTGTCCGGATTCGTAGTGGACCAGTTCCACCAGCAGACCCGCCGGGGGCCGCGCGTACAGGAAGACGACCCGCATCCCCTCCCGCGCGCCCTTGCACGGCTCGCCGTCGACCGCGGTGAAGCCGTGGCCGCGCAGCCGGGCCATCTCGCTCTCGATGTCGTCGACCTCGAAGGCGACGTGATAGAGGCCGGGGCCCTGGCGTTCGAGGCGGCCGGAGATGGCGGAGTTGTCCTGGTCCGGCGAGACGATCTCCACGGCCGGGTTGCCCGAGCCGCCGGAGAACTGCCAGAACTCGCAGGCCACGCCGTAGTCGTCCACATGTCCGTCGTCGTACTTGCGCATGCCCAGGGCGGTCATGAACGCGGCGACTCCGACGGGATCGTCGGTCGCGAGCCCGATGTGGTCTATGCGAAGGATCACCTTGTGTCCGATCGAGTCAGGTTGATGTAGGTGTAGTCGTCCAGCATCTTCGCGAGGGGGCGGCCGGGACATCCGTAGGAGACGGCGAGCGCCTCCTCGTCGAGCCCGCTGTCGTCGAGCAGCCGGCGCGCCCACTCCCGGTTGAGCCGGTGGTGGGCGACGTACGCCGCCGCGTCCCGGGCCCCGTGCAGGCGCCTGGCGATGGCCTCGTCCCAGGGGACGAGCGTGCGCGGGCGAAGCCCGTGGAGCAGTTTCGACGCGGCGGTCGCGCCCAGCGTCCGGCGGCGGTCCGGCGTGCCGATCGAGACCGCGGCGAGAGCGGCGTAGCAGTCGCCGAGCGACGCGACGGCGTCGTCGGAGAGTTCACTGAGCGGCGTCCGCGGGTCCGGCAGGGTCGCGTACCAGCGTGCCGTCCACTCGCGCACCCCGAGGTCGAACAGGTCGGTCTCCCCGGGTCGCGGGTAACGGATCCTGCATCCCCATGAGTTCAACCATCTCAGATGGGTGGCGGGATCGTCATGGGGCAGCGGCTCGTACACGCGCACCACCGTGTTCGACTGCTGACCCGTCGGCGGGTTGACATCGAGGCCCAGGAAGGCGGCCACCGCGGCGCGCAGGCTCTCCTGGTCCGGTGCCGGGCACGGTGCGAGGATCACGGCGCTCCCGGCCCGTCGCCGGCCGTCTCGAGCGAGGGCTCCGGGGCGGCGGCGTCGGGCTGCTCGTCGCGGGGGCGCCGCCGCCGGTTCAGCCGCAGGTAGAGCAGTGCGGCGCCGGCGACCGCCAGCGGCCAGAGCAGATAGAGACCGGCCATGATCAGCAGGGCGACGACCGCGACGAGCGCGAGCAGCGCGGAGACCCGGCCCTTGGTTCCCTTGGGGAGGAGCCGTACGGCCGCGGCGACGCCGATCGCGTAGACGGCGACGAACGAGCCGGTGGTGAGCAGGACCAGCGACTCGATGCCGAGACCGGTGGAGACCACGACGAACAGGGCCAGGAAGGACAGCGCCGACACGAGGGCCAGGCTGCGCCGCGGCACCTCGCCGGCCACGCTGCCGCGGGCGAACCAGCCGGGGAGCGCTCCGTCACGGCCGAGGGCGGCGCCGAGGTTGGCGGCGCCGGCGTAGTAGGCGTTCATCGCGCCCATGGTCAGCAGCAGCGCCGCGCCCGCGGCGAGGAACCGGGCGTCGCCGCCGATGCCACGGGCCATCAGCTCGCCCAGCGGGGCGCTGGAGTCGGCCGCGTCGTCGCCGAGGACGGTGACGACCGCGAAGGCGACCAGCAGATAGAGCCCTCCGACGATCACCACGGCCGCCGCGGCGGCGCGGGGCAGGTCCCGCGCGGGGTGGCGGAACTCGCCCGCGAGGTGGGTGATCGCCTCCCAGCCGGCGAAGCTCCAGACCAGCAGGGCGGCTGCGGGGCCGATCGCCATCCAGCCGTGCGGGGCGAAGGGTTCGAGGTTGGCCGTGTCGGCCTTCGGGAGCGACAGGGCGACCGCGACGAGCAGCAGCGTGACGAGCAGCCCGGCCAGCATGAACTGGAGCTTCCCCGTCACCCGCAGGCCCAGCGCGTTGGCCGCGGTGACCACGACCATCAGCCCGATGGCGGTGACCGTCGTGGTGGTGGTGCCGCCGCCCAGCGCGGCGGAGACGTACGCGCCTCCGAAGAGCGCCGCCGCGGCGGCGCCGGGAGGCACAGCGAGGTAGAAGCACCAGCCGACGACGGCCGAGGCCCGGTCGCCGAACGCCTTCATGGCATAGGTGGCGACACCGCCCGCGTCGGGGTAGCGGGCCCCCAGCGCGGCGAACGTGAAGGCCAGGGGCGCCGACAGCAGGACGAGGGCGAGCCACGCCAGCAGGGACGCGGGTCCCGCGGCCTCGGCGGCGAGCGCCGGGAGGGCGATGACGCCGGTGCCGAGCACGGCGCCCACGTACATCGCGGTGCCCTGGACGGCGGTGAGGCGACCGCCGGAGGACTCTGTCTTTACTTCGCTCATGGGCGAAAGCTTGGTCGTTCCGCCTTCCGCCTGCCATCGGCAGTTTCGCCATCCTGCGCTAAATTACCGACATGCGTCCCCATGTAGTCGCCATAGCGGTCACGGATGCCACCCCCACCTTCGAACTGGCGGTCCCCTGCGAGGTGTTCGGGACGGACCGTTCCGACATCGTGGACCCCTGGTACGAGCTGCGGATGTGCGGGGACACCACCCGCCCGCTGCGGACGTCGGCCGGTCTGCGGGTGCACACGCCGTACGGATTCGACGATCTGCTCGACGCCGACACGGTCCTCGTCGCCGCCCTCGCACGCGCCACCCAACTCGACCCGCCCGCCCACCTCGTCGAGGTGCTGCGCGAGGCGCACAAGAGGGGCAAGCGCATCATCTCGATCTGCACGGGCGCCTACGTGCTCGCCGCCGCGGGGCTGCTCACCGGCCGTACGGCGACGACGCACTGGATGAACGCCGGGGACTTCGCCCACCGCTTCCCCGACGTCGACTTCACCCCCGCCGCCCTCTACACCGACGAGGGCGACATCCTCACCTCGGCCGGCACCGGCTCGGCCATCGACCTCTGCCTGCACCTGGTACGCCAGGACCACGGCGCCGCCGTCGCGAACGAGGTGGCCCGGCGGATGGTCGTACCCCCGCACCGCGAGGGCGGCCAGTCGCAGTACACCCGGCCGATGGCCCGCGCGGAGCGCAGCGACGAACTGGCGCCGGTCCTCCACTGGGCGCAGGAGCGGCTGCACGAGCAGCTGACCGTCCCGCAGCTCGCGCGCGTCGCGAGCCTGGGCGAGCGCACCTTCGCCCGGCGGTTCAAGGAGCGGCTCGGCATCACCCCGCTGCAGTGGCTGCTGCAGCAGCGCGTGCGGCTCGCGCAGGAGCTGCTGGAGTCCACGGACGAGCCGGTGGAGACCATCGCGCGGCGCACGGGCTTCGGCACCGCCGCCAACCTCCGGTACCACTTCGGGCGGGTCACCACCGTGTCCCCCCAGACGTACCGCCATGTGTTCCGCCACAGGGCCGCGCAGCAGAGCCGGCTCGCCTCAACTTCGGCTAGTTGAACATCTGTTGCCCTTGTCGGGCGCCTTTGGTTGGCTCGCCGCATGTTGCAGCGAATAGAAGCCGATCAGCTCATTCCCGGTAGGGGCAACCCCGTCCAGAACGGCGTGGTCGTCCTCGACGGCGAAACCATCAGCTACGCCGGACCCGCGGACGGGGCACCCGACACCCCCGGGGCCGAGACCGTACGGGCGCGAACCGTCATGCCGGGGCTGTGGGACGCCCACGGCCACTTCATGGGGCTCCGGTCCGCGGACCTGACCCTGCTCCCCCAGGAGCCGATCGCCCTGCGGGCCGCCCGGATCACCACGGACCTGCGCAACGCCCTGGAGGCGGGCGTCACCTCCGTACGAGAGACCGGCGGCCTCGGCATCCACATGGCCAGGGCGATCGCCGAGGGCACGATCACGGGCCCGTCGATCTACGCGGCCGGCACCGCGCTCTCGACCACCGGCGGCCACGCCGACCTGCACAGCTTCCCGACCTCGTGGGTCGAGGACTTCGGACACGCCGGCGGTGAACTGAGGCTGTGCGACGGCCCCGCCGAGTGTGCGCGGGCCGCCCGGGAGCAGCTGCGGAAGAACGCCAAGCTCATCAAGGTCTGCGCGTCGGGCGGTGTGCTCTCCGAGGTGGACCACCCGGTGCACCAGCAGTTCACCGACGCGGAGCTGCGGGCGATCGTGGAGGTCGCCGGCATGGCCGACCGGATCGTCGCCGCGCACTGCCACGGCAAGCCCGGCATCATGGCCTCGCTCCGGGCCGGGGTGAAGACGATCGAGCACGGTACGTACATCGACGAAGAGGCCGCCGTGGCCATGCGCGAGAGCGGCGCGATCCTCGTCACCACCCGCACGATCTTCCAGGAGCTCCTGGACAACGGGCACATGCTTCCGCCGTACGCCCTGAAGAAGCTGCAGGCGACGGCGGGACGGCACGCGGAGGCCATCGCCATCGCGCGCGAGCAGGGGGTGACGATCGCCGCCGGCACCGACGTCGCGCTCTCCGGCAAGGAGATGCCCGACTCGTGGGGGCGCAACGGCCGGGAGCTGTCGCTGCTGGTGAAGATCGGCCTCACCCCGCTGGAGGCCATCGAGTCGGGGACCGCGATCGGCCCGGCCACGCTCGGGCCGCAGGCGCCGCTCTCCGGGCAGCTCGTCGAGGGCTACGACTCCGACGTCCTGATCCTCGACGAGGACCCGCTCACGGACATCGAGGTGCTGGCCCAGCCGGAGCACATCACCGGGGTCTGGAAGGCCGGCGTCAGGGTCAAGTGACCCCCCGGGAGGAGACGAGAGGAGATGGCATGACCGACTCGGGTGACGACATCCGGCTCCTTGAGATACGGCTGTTCACGCTGCGGCCGGGCGTCCGGGAGGAGTTCCACCGGATCAGCCGGGACGGGACGGTCCCGCTGATGCGCCGGGGCGGGATCACCGTGATCACGCACGGGCCCTCGCGGAACGACGAGGACGGTTACTACCTGCTGCGCGCCTTCCGTTCGGAGGAGGAGCGGGTCCGGCTCTCGCTGGCCGTGTACGAGACCGAGGAGTGGCTGCGCGACTACGAGGACGTGGTGCCGAAGATGATGACGGACTACCAGACCTCGGTCGTGCCGGTGCCCCGCGGGGCGCTGGAGGAGTTCGCCCGGAGCATGACGGCGGCGGCGGCCGCCGGGTGATCCGGTAGCGGCGCGGGAACGCTCCAGAGCCTCGGCCCCTCAGGGGGCCGGGGCTCTTCCCTTTGGCCGGTCGGCCGGGACATGAGGGCGGATACGACAGGACCGCCGCCTCGGGTCGAGGCGGCGGTCCTGTCGTGTCGGGTCCTGTCGTGCCGGCGGTCGCGGGCCGTCCCGCTACGCGTCCGCGGCCTCCGGTACGTCCCTGGCCGGGGCTTCCTTCTCGGTGGCCGGCCGGCGGATCGCGGCGGCGCCGAGGACGGCCGCGACCAGGCCGATCAGGCCGAGCAGCGGCCAGACACCGTGGCCGAGCCGGACGAACAGCAGACCGCCGATGACCGGGCCGACCGCCGTGCCGAGCGCGTGCATGAACTGGAAGCCGCCGATGTAGCGGCTGCGCAGGTGCGCCGGGCCGGCCGTCGCCGGGTAGGCGAAGACCGCGGGGCCGCCGATGATCTCGCCCAGCGTCCAGACGAGCGTCGCGCCGATGATCACCGCGGCGCCGATGGGGAGGCCGTAGAGCGCCACACCGAGGCCGACCAGGCCGAAGGAGAGCCCCACGGTGATCTTGGTCTTCCACTTCTGGGTGACCTTGGCCAGCGGGAGTTCGAAGGCGATCACCATGAAGCCGTTCAGGGAGACGGCGGCCGTGTACCAGAAGAGGTCGATGTCGTTGGCCTCGACGTCCAGCGGCAGCGTGGACAGGTACTGCACGTAGATGATCGCGTTGAAGAGCGTCGCGGCCAGGAAGAGCAGGTAGCGGCGGTCGGCCAGCATCGCCCGGTAGCTGCCCGCGGGGCCCTCCGCGTCCGTGGCGGACCCCTCCGCGTCGGGGGCGGCCCGCCGCGGCAGGGCGGCGGCCGCGACGAACGTGTAGACGAGAGCGATGACCGCCTCGCCCCAGAACACCAGGCTGTAGCTCTCACCGCCCAGGTGGTAGAGGCCGAGACCCACCAGGGGCGCCGCCATCGCACCCACGTTCAGGCCGAAGCGGTACATGCCGAAGATCATGACCTGGCTGCTCTCCGAGGTCAGTTCGGAGAGCAGCGAGGCCGCGGCCGGGCGGTACAGCTGGGCCATGAGACTGGCCAGCGCGACCGCGACCAGCAGGGCGGGGTAGTTGGGCAGGTAGAGCAGCGAGGCGGTGAGCACGGCGGTCGCGCCCATGCCGAGGACCGTGGCGTTGCGGGCGCCGAGCCGGTCGGCGAGGGTGCCGCCGAGCAGCACCCCCGCCACGCCGCCCGCGCCGTAGGCACCGAGCGCGTACGACGCCTCTTCCTCGGAGTACCCGCGGAAGGACAGGTAGAGCACGATGAAGATGTTGAGGAATCCGCCGAGCCGGCTCAGTAGGACGCCGACGAGGAGGGTCTTCACCGCGACCGACGAGTCCCGGAACGTGGCCCAGATCCGTGCGCTGTCGTCCGCGCCCTCTTCCCGCGTCTCCTCAGTTGCTGCCATGCCTGCTCACTCTTCTCTCTCACTGGGGGTCTCGTCGGGGGTCTCGTCGGGGGTGTCGTTCTCGCCGGTCCGTACGACGAGGGTGGACTCGGCGGCGTCCAGGGCCGCGCGGCACGCGTCGGTGGTGTTCCCCGTGGCGATGGCGAAGGCGATCCGTCCCCAGACCGTGCCCTTCGGCGGCGGGGAGACCACCGCGCCGGGCCGGGCCACCGGCACGAGGCGCTCGACGCCTTCGGGCGGTTCCGTCTCCCGGAAGGAGACGGACTCGATGCGGGTGTCGTCGCGCTCGACGTAGAAGAAGCGGATGCCGGCGACCTGTCGCCGTGACGGGGTGATCTGCGGCGTGAGGCCGCACGCGACCCGGGCGGCGGCCAGACCGGGGTCGACGCCGGTGGCCAGCATGCCCAGATACGGGATCATGTCGCCGCCCAGCCGCCCGTTGACCTCGATGAGGCGCGGTCCCGCGGCGGTCAGCATGAACTCGCTGTGCGTCCAGCCGTCGCGGAACCCGAGCGCGGTGTGGGTGTCCTGCAGGGCGTCGAGCAGTTCCGGGTCGGAGAGCAGAGGGTCGCCCGCGTCGACGTAGTGGCCGATCTCCTCGGCGTACGGCGGGTAGCCCACGACCTTGCGGCCGATGAAGAGGGGTACGACCTTGCCGTCCTGGACGACCGCGTCGACGCTGATCTCCTCGCCGGTCACCCGCTCCTCGACGAGGACGGGCTGGTCGGTGCTGTAGAGGAGCGGCTCGGGGTCGGGGCCCTTCATGCCCGCGGTGAAGGGGAACCTCGCCCGCAACTGGTCGGCGTCGTCGACGCGTACGACTCCGAGGCTGGCGCCCAGGCCGCGCGGTTTGAGGATCGCCGGATAGCCGACCAGGTCGGCGGCGGCCAGGGCCTCGTCGAGCGACTTGACCGGTACGGAGCGGGGCTGGGCGACCCCCGCGGCGTCGAGGGCGGCGCGGGTCTGGCCCTTGTCGCGCAGGCGCCAGATCACCGCCGGGTCGCCGCCCCGCAGCCCGAGCGCCTCGGCCGTGTGGGAGGCGGCGTGGATGCGGCCCTCGTCCCAGCACAGGACACCGGCGACGGGCTCCCTGGCGTGCAGTTCGAGCGCGGCCCGGGCCATCGCCGGCCCGTCCAGGGTGCTGGGCAGCACCGTCCAGCCGGAGATGAACTCCTTCTCCCACGAGGGCTCCTCCACATGGAAGAGGTGCACGCGGAACTCGGTGCGGATGGAGCGCAGCAGATACTCGCGGTAGGTCCGCATACCCGTCGCTATCAGGAGCAGGAGCGGATGCTGCTCCGTCGTCGAGTGCACCTTCGTCATGTTGCCTTTCCTTTCGGCGAGTCGATGTCCGAGGACGGAAATTCGGCGGAGGAGCGTCAGGAATTCGACTCCACGGGGCTGCCGCCGCGCGCGCTGCCCAGCAGCACCCGCTCCCGCTCCCGTTCCTCCTCGGTGACGGGCATCCGGCGCACGGCGAAGCGCAGGGTCGGGGCGGCCATGAGGGAGGTGACGATCGCCACCAGGATGACGATCGTGTACATCTCGGTGGTCAGGACGCCCAGGCGCAGCCCGACCATGGCGATGATCACCTCGATCACGCCGCGGGCGTTGAGCCCGGCTCCGAGCGCCAGGCCCTCCCAGTGGCTGAGCCGGCCGGCCCGGGCCCCGATGTACGCCCCGGCGAACTTGCCGACGATGGCGACGATCAGGACGACGAGGGCCGCGCCGAGGACCGCGGGGCGGGCCAGGGCGGTGAGGTCCATCCGTAGGCCGGCGGTGGCGAAGAACAGCGGGGCCAGGACGCCGATGGAGAAGATCCGGAGCGGAGCGAGCCGCTCGCGGTCCATCTCCCCGGACGAACCGATGAGGATGCCCACCAGGAACGCTCCGAGGATCGCCTCCATGCCGAGCGCGTGGCTGGCCGCGGCTCCCAGGACGATCAGCACGGTGCACAGGGCGACGCCCGTGTCCCGGTCGGCGGACCGGGAGACCCGGCGCAGGAGGGTGCGGACGAGCGGCCTGCCGACGAACCAGGCGGCGGCGACGAGGGCGATCAGCGCCACCACCGTCAGGGCGATGTCCCCGCCCCGTACGCCGGTGGTCGCCATCGCCGAGACGACCGAGAGCAGCATCCAGCCGGCGATGTCGTCGACGACGGACGCGGTGACGGTGAGCTGTCCGATGTCGCGGTGGAGCAGGCCCATGTCGAGCAGCGTCTTGGCGATCACGGGAATCGCGCTGACACACAGCGCGACGCCCGTGAAGAGGGCGAAGACGGTACGGTCGCCGCCCTCGGTGAGCAGGGTGGCCGGGAGCGCGAACGCGACGGCGACGCCCCCGGCGAAGGGCACCACGAGGCCGCCGGCGCTGACGAGGGCGGCCGCCCTTCCCTTGCTCCGCGCCAGGTTCAGATCGATGTGCATGCCGGTGATGCCGACGAGCAGCAGCACACCGATCTGTCCGACCGCGTCGAGGAGGTGCATCTGGGCGGCCTGCTGCGGCAGCAGCCAGGCCGAGAAGGCGGGGGCCACGTGCGTGAGCAGCGACGGCCCCAGGATCACCCCCGCCGTCAGCTCGCCGACGACGGAGGGCATCCCCAGGCGCCGGGCCAGCCGGCCGAGGAGCAGCGCCGCACCCAGCAGAACGCCCACCTGCAGCAGGAACACCAGGAGCGAGTGGGCGCCCACGGGGGCGACGGGAGAGGCGGACAGGAACATGCTCAATCGTCCTCGAGGTAGTACCACTTCTCCGGGTTGATCATCCCGAAGGGGTTCACCGGCCCGAACCCGCCGAGGTCGTTGGAGACTTCGAAGAGCCGGATGGGGAAGTTGGGCGTGAAGATGACCGGGACCTGCTCGGCGATGTAGTCCTGGTACGCGTAGAGCGCCTCCAGGTCGTCGGAGGTGACGGACGCCTCGATCAGCTCGTCGGCCCGGGGGTCGCTGTAGTGGCCGAAGTTGCCGCCCGCGTCGGTGCGGAAGAGGATCTCGCCGCTGGGGTAGTGGTACGCCCAGCCGCCGTTCCAGCACGTCAGCTCCCACAGGCACGGGGAGTCGGGGCCGGGGACGCAGGGCGCGTCCTCGGCGACGAGCACGGAGCCGTACACCTCCTCCATGCGCAGCTCGATGCCGGCGGCGGCGGCGTCCTTGCGGTACTTCTCCATCAGCGTGGTCAGCGCGGGCCGCCCCTCGACGTACCGCAGCGAGAGGCTCAGCCGGGTGCCGGCGGGGATGCCCTCACCGGCCTGGCCGGGACCGGTGCCGGGGTTCACGCAGACCGCCGGGGTGGTGCTGGTGTCCCACCCGTTGGCCTCGAGCAGCCGCTTGGCCCGCTCGACGTCGAACGGGAGGGGCCAGGCGCCCTCGCGCTGGCGCGGGGAGACCAGGTCGGTCCGCGGGACCATGGGCACGGGCCCGTTCTGCCGGTAGGCGTACCCCTGGTAGATGTCGCGGACGGCGCCGTCCTGGTCGAGGGTGCTCTGCAGCGCCTGCCGGAAGTACGTCTGCTGGAAGATCTTCCCGGCCACCGTCGGGTTGTTGTAGTTGAGGCAGAAGTAGCGGATGCAGAAGGCGGCCTGCGGGACCAGGGTGTAGTGGTCGGCCAGCGGGTTGGCACCGCCGACGGTCGGGTCGGTGGTCGGCTCGGAGGCGAAACTCAGCGGCAGGTAGCCGACCTGGACGGAGCCTTCGCCGCGCGGTCCGGCCTTGAGCATCTCGTACTCTTCGTCGTCCGAGAACGTCGGCACCTGGCGGAACTCGTCCAGATAGGGCTTGTCGGGCCCGGAGTAGTGCTCGTTGGGCACGAAGGTGACGAGGCCTTCGAGGGTGTAGCTCTTGAGCCGCCACGGTCCGCTGACCACGCTCCACACCGGGCTGTCGGCCCAGCGGGTGCGGTGCTCGTTGGTCTCGTCGATGATGTCGCCCTGCTCCGCCATCAGGTAGTCGTAGACGGCCGGCACGTCGGCCGTCCCGCCGGAGGCGTCGGCCGGTCCTTCGGCGGTGCGGTCCCAGGCCCTGGGGAGCGGGGTGATGGTGCTGAGCTGGTTCATCAGCACCCACTTCTTCGAGTACGCCTTGTCGAAGGTGAACCAGACGGTGTCCTCGGCGAGCTTGCCGTACGAGGTGAGGTTGTCCGGGAAGTATCCGGGGACGTACTCGCCGTACCGGTCGCCCTTCACCTTCATCAGGTTGACCCAGAAGAGCACGTTGTCGGCGCAGAGGGTCTCGCCGTTGGACCACTTCCAGGGCTTGACCTTGAGGGTGACGGTCCGGCCGTCCTCGCTCCACTGCGGCGGCTCGCCGATGGACTGGTCGTAGTCGACGTCCGGGGTGCCCTGGCTGCCGAAGTAGTAGAGGGGCCGGTACATCAGCATCTGGAACTCGTAGATGTTGCGGGTGCCCATCCGCTCGGCCGGGGTGAAGGGGAAGATCACCGCGGGCGGGAACCCGGGCGCGCACGCCCAGGTCACCGTGCCGCCCTTCTTCGGCTTCCTCGACTCCTGCGACATGGCTTCCTCCTGCTCCTGACCGGACACGGGGGCCGGGCCGGACACCGGGGCCCTCACTTGATCTCCCTGAGGTACGAGACGCCCACGGCGGCGTGGCCGCCGTAGCGCTCCCACTCCTCGCGCAGGTCGACTCCGCCGTCCTCGCGCAGTTCGGGCTCGCTGTGGCAGCGCCCGCAGACGATCTCGCCGTCCTCCAGGACCATGGAGTAGGCGAAGTCGAGGGTGCCGTCGGGGGCGCAGACGCCGGCCAGGGTGCCGTGCCGGGCCCGGCCGCCCGAGAACGTGCCCCAGAGCAGGTCGCCCTCCTGCCGGTAGACGGCGGTACGGCCCTCGGCCTCCGGTTCGGCGGGGCGGAACCGCCGCCCGTCGTAGTTGATCACGCCGCTGCCCCCGGAACCCGGTCGCGTATCTCGAGCGTGCAGCACTTGGAGCTGCCGCCGGACTTGAGCAGCTCGGACAGGTCCACGCCGATCGGCACGAAGCCGCGGCTCCACAGCGCGTCGATGAGGTGGCCGGCCTGCTCGGGCAGGAGGACGTGCCGGCCGTCGGAGACGGCGTTGAGGCCGAAGACCGCGGCGTCCTCCTCGGTGGCGAGGATCGCGTCCGGGTACAGCTCGCGCAGGGTCCGGCGGCTCTCGGCGCTGAACGCGCCGGGGTAGTACATGACCTCCTCGTGGTCGAGGACGGCGAGCGCGGTGTCCAGGTGGTAGAAGCGCGGGTCGACGAGGTCGAGCGTGACCACCGGACGGCCGAGGAAGCGCTCGGCCTCGGCGTGCGAGCGCCGGTCGGTACGGAAGCCGGTGCCGGCCAGGATCCGGTCGCCGGTGACGAGGTAGTCGCCCTCGCCCTCGTTGACGTGGGCGCCGTCGAACACCTCGTAACCGCGGTCGCGGAACCAGGCGGCGTAGGCCGGGCCTTCGTCGGCGCGCTCGGCGTGGCGGAAGCGGGAGGCGAGGACCTTGCCGTCGACGACGGTGGCGCCGTTGGCGGCGAAGACCATGTCGGGCAGGCCGGGGATCGGGTCGATGAGCTCGACCTGGTGGCCGAGGCCGAGGTAGAGGCTGCGCAGTCGTTCCCACTGGGCGACGGCGAGCGCCGTGTCGGTGGGCTTCTCCGGCTCCATCCAGGGGTTGATGGAGTAGACGACGTCGAAGTGGACCGGTGCGCACATCAGATAGCGCCGGGGCGTCACGGTGCGGGCCGGGCGGTCGCCCGTCGTCGCGGCGGCCTGGCGTGCGGGGATGTCCTGCTGCACTGTCGGTTCTCCTTGGGAGGATGTGAAGAGGGTCGTCCGGGAGTGCGGGCGTCCGTCAGGCGTGGACGGCCTCGGTGGCGGCCTC
Source organism: Streptomyces sp. NPDC015346 (assembly GCF_043078785.1). NCBI lineage: Bacteria > Bacillati > Actinomycetota > Actinomycetes > Kitasatosporales > Streptomycetaceae > Streptomyces > Streptomyces sp. NPDC015346. The sequence goes on from NZ_JBIBTW010000005.1 coordinate 272,664, forward strand.
GGGGGCGAACGTCACCCGGATCTTGGCGGCGAAGTCGTTCATGGTCCGGAAGGCCTCCTCCTGCGAGGCGCCGGTCGTGCCGAGGAAGCCGAGGATGGTGTTGCCGTGCGGAGGGCGGCGAATGACGTCGCCGGGCCGCGCGGTGATCTTCAGCAGGAAGACCTTGTCCGACTCGCTGACCTCGGCCGGCACCTCGACATGCTCGACCACACCGGCCTCGCTGATCAGGCACATCGCGGTGATGTGGACACCGGTCGGCCGGAAGTGCCGTACGTCGGGGCGGACTCCGCGGCCGATGTCGACCACCGCCTTGATCGGGTCGTGGTCCGCGGTCTTGCGCGCGATCAGGTCGAGGCCGCCGCCGCCGACGCGGGCGGCGATCTCCAGCAGGTACGGCTCGCCCTCGTGGAACCTGACCTCGGCGTGCATCACGCTGCGCCGCAGGCCCTGGGCGTGCGCCCCGGCCTTGACGGCGGCGCGCACCTTGGCGAGGTCCTCGTCGCCGAGGGAGGTCGGCGCGTGGTGGACGTCGTCGTCGAAGGTGCCGCCCTCGGCGGTGATCCGGTCCACGACCGAGCCGAGATAGACCTCGTCGTCCCAGACGACCGCTTCCATCAGGTACTCGCTGCCGGACAGGAAGGACTCGACCAGCAGCCCGTTGGGGCCCAGATCGACGCCGTCCGCCTCGGAGTTGACCCAGAAGAGGTCGCTGATGCCCTTGGCCGCCTCGGCGTAGTGCTCGGCCATCTCCGCCGGGTTGTCGACGCGGAAGACGAAGTGGCTGCCCGCTCCGAGGGTGGGCTTGAGGATGACCGGGTAACCGAAGTCGGCGGCGGCCGTGAGGGCGTCGTCGAGGGTCCTGGCCAGCCGGAACGAGGGGATCGGGGCGCCTGCCCGCTCGTACGCCCGCCGCATCAGGTACTTGTTGCGGCTGCACACCGCGGCCGGGACGCCGATGCCGGGAAGGCCGAGCGCCTCGGCGACCGCCGCGACCGTGATGACCGAGGACTCGGAGAACGTGATCACGCCGTCGAAGTGCTCCTGGGCGTGCCAGTCCCGGGCCGCGTCGATGATGTCGTCGATCTTCTTCGAGCCGGCCAGGCGGTAGCGGTCGGCCGGCCAGAAGTCCTCCGTGCCCTCTCCGTTGAGCACGAAGAGCTCCGCGCCCAGCTCCTCCACCTGCTGATAGCGGCCGTGGTAGTAGGTCAGGTACTGCACCGTCTCGATCGTGAGCAGCTTCATGCCGCCTCGGTCCTCCTCTGGCTCGGCGCGGTGGAAAGGCTCGGCATGCTCGGCAGGTGCGGCAGGGCGAACGGGGTGATCTCCTCGGGCTGGGCGGTGTCCAGGGCCAGGTCCACTCCGGCCCGCTCCGCCTCGGCCGCGGTGTCGATGAGCAGCGGCGCGGCAGAGGCCAGCAGAGCCCGTACTTCGAGGAGCAGGTCGCCGGGGAGGATCGCGGCCTCGCCGCCGGCGACGGAGCGGGCCAGCGCGGTCAGCCGGTCGAGGGCCCCGGCGACGCTCTCGGCGACGCGGCCCAGGCTGAAGGCCTCCAGTTCGTAGCCGAGCCGGAAGCGCTCGACGATCCCGGCGGCCCGGGTCCTGCCCTGGGCCGAGGTGGGCAGCGCGGTGCCCGTCCCGGCCGGTACGGCGAGGGCGAGGGTCTCGGCGAGCCGGTTCCACGGGTCGATGAGGCGCCGGCCGGCCACCTCGGAGAGCGCGGAGGCGCTGAAGTTGGTCCGCTGGTACTCCGGCGCGGTGAGCGCGAGATAGAAGCGGACCACGTCGCGCGGTACGTCCGCCAGCAGGTCCGCCGACCAGATCAGGTGGTTGCGGCTGGTGGAGAACTTCTCGCCGTCCAGGTCGTAGAACTCGTTGCTGATGTTGGTCTCCGGCAGGGCGTACCGGTCGCCGTGGGCCATCAGCAGCACCAGGTCCATCAGGCCCCAGTGGTAGACGTTGTCGTACCCGTGGAAGTAGACGATCTCCGGACCGCGCTCGGCCAGCCAGTGCTCGTCGACCGTGTCCGTGCGCTCTCCGCGCCGCGCGGCCGACCACCAGGTGCTGTACATGACGGCCGGCATGGCCTCGACCCAGGGGTAGAGGATCTGCCCGGGTGTCTCCGGGAACGGCGCGGGGATGCCCCACTCGCCGGGGACCGTCACGGGGATGTCCGGCAGCGGACGGGCCAGGAGCTCCCGGATGAGCTGGGCGGCGTGCGGCCGCCAGCGCGCGGAGCGTTCGGCGAAGTACGCGGTCAGCCGCTCCCGGTACTCCTCCATGGGCAGCACGAGATGGGTGACCTCGCGGGCCGACACCGGGGAGTCCGGGTCCAGTACGGAGCGCGGGTCGAGGAGCTCGTCCGCGTTGTTGGGGTGTCCGCAGCCCTCGCAGACGCCGCCGCTGCTGCCGGTCAGGCAGACCGGGCAGGTGCCCGTCATGAGACCGTCGTACAGGTACGTGCCCGTCGTCTCGGCGTACGGCATCCGTACGGTGCGCTCGCGGAGGCGTCCGGCCTTGTAGAGGTCGGTGAAGAAGTCGAGCACGGTGGCGCGGTACCGCTCGTCGATGGGCGGGAGGCCCTCCATCGACAGGCCCATGGCGCTGATGGTCCGCTCGATCTGCTCGGTCGACCGGGCGCACAGCTCCTCGGCCGGGACGCCGAGACGACGGGCGGTGGTGGTCACGTAGGTCTGGCTGTCGTCCGTGCAGGTCGTGTAGATCACCGGCCGGCCGTTGGCGGCGAGGTAGCGGCTGTAGACGTCTCCGGCGAGGTACGGGCCCGCCATGTGCCCGACGTGCAGGTCGCCGTTGGGCGTGGGGGTCGCGGCGACGACGATGGCGGGGCGCCGGGTCCGACCGCTCACGCCGTCTGCTCCTTGTGGCGGGCGGTGAACCGCTCGGCCAGCTCGGCGTCCCACCACACGGCGTACATCTGGAAGTCGGCGTCGCCGTCGTTGACGACCTGGTGGCGGGTGCCCGGCTGGAAGTGGACGACGTCGCCGGCGGTGAACGGCACCCGCTCGCCCTCGCTGATGATCTCGGCCTCGCCGGTCATGGCGACCCAGATCTCGTACTCGTGGTGGCCGTGCGGGCCGGACCGGGCACCGGGCGGGACGACGCACCAGGAGCCTTCGAAGGGCGCGTTCAGGGCCGGCCAGGGGAACAGGCGCTGGGCGCGCAGTCCGTTGTCCGGCTTGAGGTTGTCGCGGTCGAGCTCATGGATCTCCAACGTTCTCTCCTCCACGGGTGGGGTGGGGCGGGCCGGTCGGCCGCCCCGTGTCACAGGGCGTTGGCGAGAAGCGCTCCGCCGGACGACGAGGCGCCCTGGCGTGCCAGCAGGTCGGTCACGATGTCCTGGGCGCGCATGGCGAGCACGCTGAGCAGGGAGTCGGCGATGCCGTGGGTGGCCTCGTTGACGCCCTGGAGGTAGCAGTTGGCGGTGTACGACGCCGGCAGCCGCATGCGGTAGTTGCGGTCGACGGTGGCCTCGCCCGTGCCGGTCTTCTCGGCCAGCGCCTTGACCAGGGCGGGCATCTCCGGGACGAATCCGGTGCCGAGCAGGACGATGTCGCAGCGGAGTTCGCCGGGGCGGCCGGTCCTGCGGTCGACGGTGTCGATGACGACGTCGTCGCCGTCCACGCGGGCGCCGGCGATGTCCGTCATCGTGATCATCCGGAGCCGTTCGGTGCCCTGCAGGCGCTCCTGGTACATCTCGCGGTAGAGCGTCTCCAGCATGCTGGGGGCCAGGCCCGCGTAGTTGGTGACGTGCATCTCGCTGAGCATCTGGCGGCGGGCGTCGGCCGACGCCGCGTGGAACTCCTCGATGAAGGACGGGTAGAACAGCTCGTTGGTGAACTTGCTGGACTGGTAGGCGTTGAGCCCGATCGAGCGCATCAGCATCGTGCACCGCGCCGCGGGGAAGCGCTGGTACGTCGCCCAGAGCAGCTCGGCGGCGCTCTGCGCACCGCCGACGACGACGACGCGCTGGACGGCGGCCGGGTCGAGCCGCTCGATCCGGTCGGAGTACTGGGTGCTGTGGATGACGCGCTCCTGCGGCAGCGCGGCGAACTCCGCCGGGATGCGCGCGTCGCGGCCCGCGCCGATGGCCAGGTTCCGGGCGGAGACGAGTCCGCCGTCCTCGGTGCGCACCAGCCAGCGGGAGACCTCGCCGTTCTCGACCGGCCCCGGCTCGATGGACAGGCACCGGCGGCCGTACTCGACCCGTACGTCACGCAGGGACGAGGCCACCCACTGGAGGTATCCGGAGATCTCGGAGCGGTACGGCGTGAACGTGCCGAGGTTGATGAAGTCGTCCAGCCGGCCGATCGAGTGGAGGTAGTTCACGAAGGAGTACTCGCTGCGCGGATTGCGGAGCGTCACCAGGTCCTTGAGGAAGGAGACCTGGCTCTGGGTCCACGGCAGCAGCATGCCGCGCTGCCACACGATGTCCTCGTGCTGCTCGATGATCAGGGTGCCGGCGGCGAGCTCCTTGGGGGCCAGCTCCTCCATGGCGATGCCCAGCGCGAGGTTGGCCGGTCCGGCTCCGATGGCCAGCAGTTCGACTTCCTGGGGCTGCACGATGTCCTCCCTGGTGGGTGAATGCGGTGGGGTCGTCTCACGCATGGGTCGTGGTCTCACGCACGGGGCGTCGGCTCCGCACGGTCGTCGGCTCACGCACGGCGTGGGGCACCGGCCCGGAGCTTCTCCACGAGCGCCGCCATCTGCTCGACCGTGTGAGCGGCGTGGAAGGACCGCAGATCCAGATCGACGGCGAAAGCCGATTCCAACCGCACCAGGGCTTCGATGGAATTCATGCTGTCCCAGCCGAGGACCGCGAGTGCCGTGTTCTTTTCGATGTCGGCGGGGTCGGTGCCGAGTACGTCGGCGATGATTCCGGTCACTGTCTCCTCGACCGAATCCGGCTCACTCATCCGAGAATCCACTCCTTCTGTTCAGTGCTATCCATTCCGGCGTGACCGCGACGGCGGTCGCCGGGGCGACGGTGAAGACGGTGGGCGTGGGCGCCGATTCGGCGGAGGGGGGATTCCCCTCCGGGGAGGCGACGGGGGCGAATCCGGCGTCCGTCCAGAAGCTCGCGGCGACGCCGTTCCTGGCCGAGCGGGTGTACCGGCCCTCGATCGCCGCGGCCCCGGCCTCCCGGGCCCGGCCGGCCAGCCAGCCGATCGCGGCGTTCTCCACGCCGCGGCTCAGGACGCGGCAGCTGAGGACCATGTTGAGGACCCGCCAGACGTCCGGCCCGCGCTCCACCCACAGGGCGCCGACGATGCCCTCGTCCCCGAACCGGTCGGTGACGGAGACCGAGAGCACCAGATGGCCGGGGTCCTCGCTCATCCGCCGGGTGGTGGCCTCGTCGTAACGGATCCCGGTCAGGTTGAACTGGTTGGTGCGTGCGGCGAGCTGGGCGATCCTGCCGACCGTGAACTCGGTCGCGGGGGCGATCTCGACGCTGAGGTCCAGCGCCCGCAGGAACTCCTCCGACGAGCCGAAACCGGCTGAGAAGTCGCCCCGCAGGGCGCGCTTGCGGTACAGCTCGGGGCGTTTGCGGTCCGTGTCGGTGAGCTCCATGACGTCGAACCAGCCCGGCCGCAGCAGCGCGTCCACCAGATGGGCGGGGTCACCGGCGGCCGAGACGACGGCCACCTCGGGCAGCTCGTCGCCGACCTGCCCGCGTTCGAAGTCGGAGTCGTCCATGAAGACGAAGGACTCGGTCGACAGGGACAGCGCCTCGGCGGCCTGCCGCAGGTTCCCCGCCTTGGCCGACCAGTTGACCAGGCGCGCCGAGAAGGCGTCGGGGCGCAGCACCACGTCCGGGTGGTCGGTGAGGGCCCGCTCCACGGCGTCCGCGTCGTTCTTGCTGGCGAGGACCAGGATGACGCCCTGTTCGCGGAGCCGGTGCACGGTGCGCTGGAGTTCCAGGTAGCAGTTGCCCGGGTAGAGGCCGCCGAGTTGGACGCCCTGGGCGCCGACCTCGCCGAGGACGCCGCCCCAGAGGGTGTTGTCCAGGTCGAGGGCGAGCACCTTGCGGGACAGGCCGAGCCGGGCCTGGGCGACGCGCCGGACGAGCCGGGCAAGGAGCAGCAGGGCCCCGTCGGTGTGCGGCATGTCGCCGTACCGGTGCAGGCGGGCGTCGCGGGCCGTGACGGCGGCCTCGGCCAGCTCTCCGACCAGGTCGACGGCGACCACCTGGGGGTGATCCTCGGCGAGGCCGAGCAGCGCCGCGTTCACCCGGTACCAGAGGGCCGTCACCCTGGCCCGGGCCCCGAGGCTGATGACACCGTCCCTGACCTGCGCGGGAAGGGGAAGTGTGTGGACGACGACGGTCGCGGCCGTGTGCTCCAGGCAGGCGGCGAGCTGGGCGCGGAACTCGTCCAGGCGCGCCTCGACGTGCTTCTCCAGGGCGTCCGGTTCGCCGGCCTGCCAGTCGCCCGGGAGGAAGTGGCCGGCGTCCATCAGCAGGGAGACCAGGTGGGGTTCGCCCTCGGGGTCCAGCCGGCCGGTCGCCAGGGCCATCCCGAAGCTGCCGTAGTCGGCGGCCCTCAGGGTGGGCAGGAAGCCCGCGCCGACGAGCTGGGCGCGCAGCAGCGGCTCGTACGATCCGATGGTGCACGTGGCCAGGACGGCCACCTCGACCTGGCGGAGCTGGTCCCCGTCCACGGTCAGCTGCTTCAGGGCCTTGCCCGCCTGCCGGGCGAGGGCCGTGTCGTCGCTCTCCAGGAGCGCCCGGCGCAGCGGCGGGTCGGGCATGCGGCGGTCCCGGACCGCCGCGCGCAGGGCGGCGAGCGGACTCTCGCTCTGACTCACGGTGAATGGCCTTCCTTCGGGTCTCGGGGCGGGTCTCTGGCCGGGTCTGGGACCGGATCAGGCCCGGACGAGGGAGCAGTACCAGCGCATGCCGATGGAGATCCCGGTCAGCGCGACGAGGTCCCCCGGGGCGACCGTGCCCTGCTCGATCAGCAGGCCGAGGGCGGTGAGCTGGTCGGCGGAGCCCATGTGTCCGTGGGCCCTGGCGATGTCGAAGCTGGTCCGCTCCAGCGGGATGCCCAGCGGCTCGGCGAGGTCGGTGATGCCGTCGGGGTCGTTGATGTAGATGAGGTGGGTGACGTCGTCGCGGCTGACGCCGGCGCGCTTGCAGGCCCCGTCGAGGACGTCGAAGACGCGGGTGACGGCCTGCTGCCCGAACTCCCGCAGGCGCTTGGGGTCCCGCTGGAAGTGCTCCTGGACCTGGATGTGGCCGGCGGGGGCGGTCTTGGCGGACCAGCCCTCCGGGGGCAGCGGGGCGACGGCGCCGCCGTAGTCGGTACGGAACCAGTCGCACAGGTCGGTGACGGTGAACTGCTCGGTCGCCAGCCAGGTGTTGCGCTCGTGGCCGCGCCGCAGGACCGCGGCCACGGCGCCGTCGCTGTGGACCGCGTTGTTGACCGTCATGCGGTTGCGGTGGAATTCGCTGACGCGGTTCACCGCGACGAAAAGCACGGTCTGGATCTCCGGCTGTACGGCGAGGAGGCCGGCCACGATGCCGAGTCCGGTGACGCCCGAGGCGCAGCCCTCGTTCAGCAGCAGCGTCTGCCGGTTCTCCATCTTCAGGGCGCGGCCCAGCGCGGCCGAGCCGTCCCAGTGCGGGTACTCCGGGTGTTCGGAGGTGGCCAGCACCAGGAGGTCGACGTCGTCGGCGGCCACGCCCGTGCGGGCCAGCGCGTCCTCGGCGGCGCGTGCCGCCAGGTCGGTCGCGGTGACGTCGTCGGGGGCCCGGTGGAAGGTGTGGTAACCCCACCTCACGATGCGCTCCGGATCCGGAACGTACTCTCCGGCGACTTCCGCGACGTTCTGGTCGACGCCGAACGCGTAACCGAAACCAGTAATCCCGAATTCAGCGGGAAGTTGCGCCATTACTGCCTCTCTCTCACCGCGATTTCTGGGGGCGTCAGGAATCCTGGCGGCTTCCGATTCACAAATCAACAGCGTGCGAGTTCGGCGGGGTTGAACACCTGAATCCGAAGTCGGACAGCACAAAAAAGAGGTGCCCACCGGGAATTGACCCGGTGGGCACCTCGGTGCTCCGCGCTTTACGTCAGGTGTACGCGAGGAGAGTCGCGGCGGCCGTCCTGCTCGCGGAGAGGACGGTCTTGGCCGCTCCCCCGCTCCCTCCGGTGAAGGTGTGGAGGCCCGGTCCGACCTGTCTGAGGACAAGGCCCGGCGTGTCGTGGTAGCAGTCGCAGGCGGTCACGGTACGGCCGGCGGCGAAGGCGAACGGAACGCCGAACACCCGCCCGGCGCACCGCGCGACGCGCTCCGCCAGCGCCCCGTCCGGGGTCACCGCGTCCGGGTCGACGTCCCACCGGTCCGTCGGAAGCCCGAGCAGGAAGGTGCCGTCCCCGTAGGGCCGGCCGTAGAGCCCCGAGCTCTCGTCGACGAAGGAGCCGATCCCGGTCAGGGGCGTCTCGCCGACGCTGTACTGGATCTGCTTGACGCGCAGTCCTCCGGGCGGCAGTCCGCTGCGGGCGAGCAGCCGCGGGGTCCAGGCCCCCGCGGCGAGCACCACGTGGTCGTACGGGTGCTCGCCGCCGTCCTCGGTCCGCACCGCCGGGCCCCGCGTGACGGTGTCGACGGGCGTGGTGCGGACGGTGACTCCGGCCGCGACCGCCTCCCGCAGCGCGGCCGTCCGCAGCCGCCCCGGGGAGATGTGGCCGGCGTGCCGCTCCACCACGGCCACGGCCCGGTCCGGGAGCGTACGGAAGGGGAAGTCCCGCAGAATCCGGCCCCGTTCGACCACCTCGGCCGAGCCGGGCAGGTACGCGGCGAGGACGGCGAGCGGCCCCTCGGGCCCGGCCCCTTCGGGCAGGACGTACAGCGATCCGGTCTCCCGATAGCCGGTCCACTCGCGCAGGACGGCGCTGTCGCGGATCTCGGCGAGACTCTCCGCGGCCGCGCGGCAGGCATCGGCGTCGGATTCGAATCCCCGCACGAGTCCGCCGGAGGCCCCCGACGCGTCCTCTCCCCCCGGGGGCCGGGCGGTGAACAGATCGACCCTGGCCGGCGCCGGCGCCGTGGCCGCCCGCAGGGCGAGCAGGGCGCCCGCCACTCCCCCGCCCACGATCGCCACCCGCGGCGCGGGCTCCCGCGTCTCCCCCACTACTCCTCCGCCGGCCCGGAACCGACGAGCGTCCGAGCGGCGGCCGCACGGGCCGCGCCCGCACGGGCCGCCACCGCGCGGCGGAGGTCGTCGGTGTGGTCGGCGGCCCGGCGGCGCAGCGTCACCGGCAGGTCGTCGCGGGCGAGCATCCGCTCCGCCGCTTCGAGGGTCCGGTGCGTGGCCGCGTAGCGCGGGTAGAGGAAGCGCAGCAGCAGGTCGAGGACGAGGTCGCCGCGGAGCCGGGCGGCCCGGGGCATCTCCGTGAAGAACCGGTCGACGTACGGCTCGGTGAGCGCGGTCTGCTCCGGCTGCCAGAACCCTTCGGCCAGCGCCCACAGTTCGTAGTTGGACAGGTCCGGGTCGGTGGTGATCGCCGCCCACGCCGACTCCTTGGCGGCCGGGTCGGGCAGCGCCGCCCGGCACTTGGCCGCGTACTGGTCGGCGGTGGCGCCCGGCGCCGCGTCCCGGGCCGCGGCGATGCCGGCCGCGTCCAGTTCGCCGAGCACGGCGAGGCGGTAGCGGACGCGCCAGCTCAGATCGGTGTCCAGGGCCAGCCCTGCGGGCAGTCCCTCGCCCCTAAGCCAACGGCGCAGTTCGCCGGCGTCCGCGGTGAAGTCGGTCAGGGCCCGGAAGAGGGTGATCAGCCGTTCGTCGTCCACGTCCGTGCGGGCCAGCCTGGCCCTCAGCGCGTCGGCGACGCGCGCCGTCGCCGCCGGCCGGGCGGCGGGCGCGAGGAACCGGTCGGCGACGTCGTGGCGGGCCTGTTCGAGGACCTCGGCCAGGATCGACAGTTCGGTCTCCTCGCGGACCATGTCGGTCACGAGCGCCAGATGGTCGGCGGCGGGGTACGTCCCGTCCTGGACGCCGAGCAGCAGTTGGCACCAGACCATCGCGCGGTTCAGCGGGGTGAGCCGGGGAAGCACGCCGGGGAGCGCCGCCAGGGAGCTCGCGGAGAAACGGATCTTGGCGTAGGTCAGGTCGCCGTCGTTGAGGAGGAGCAGGTGGGGTGCGGGGCGGCCGACCAGTTCCGGCAGTTCGGTGCGGGCTCCGTCGACGCGGACCCGGACCGTGGCGCTGTCGTCGGCGTAGTAGAGGCCGATGTCCATGGTGTGCGGCCGGAGCACGGGATGGCTGTCCGGGGCGCTCTGGAGGACGGCCGCGGCGGTGATGCGCCCGTCGGCGACGGAGAGTTCCGGGCTGAGCGTGTTGACGTCGGCCGACTGGAGCCATTTGTGCGCCCAGTCGGTCAGGTCGGTGCCGGCCGCCTCGCCCATCGCGGCGAGGAAGTCGGCGAAGCCGGCGGTGGAGTAGGCGTGCCGGTCGAAGAAGGTGCGCAGTCCGGCGCGCAGGGCGTCGTCGCCCACATGGGCGGCGAGCTGCCGCAGTGCGGAGTGCCCCTTGAAGTAGGAGATCCGGTCCAGGTCCAGCAGCACCGTACGGACGTCGGGGCCTTCGAGGCTGACCGGGTGGGTGGAGGGCCGCTGGTCGGGGACGTAGGCCTGGCCCTTCCTGCGGGCGGCGAAGGTCGTGGGCGGCCCGGGGAACCGGGTGGCCTCGCTGGTGATCCGGTGCGCCATGTAGTCGGCGAGCGACTGGCCGAGCCACAGGTCGTCCCACCAGGTGTGGGTCACCAGGCCGGCCAGCCACATCAGGGAGATGCCGTGGGCGAGGACGACGGCCCTGGTCTCCCGCTCGCTGTCGGTGGCCGCCGAGCTGAAGAGGTACTGCTCGCGGAGCAGGACGCAGCCGGGGTGGTCGAGCGAGAGCACGCTGAACTCGGGGACGAAGACCTGGTCGAGCTTGCCGAACGGGTGGCGGACGCCGAAGAGTTCGCGGTACGCGTCCAGGCACTGGGCGGTGACTTCGAAGAGCTCGTCGGCGTCGGCCTTGAGCGAGTCGGCCAGGGAGGCCCGGCAGTGCAGGCCCAGGGGGATGCCGTCGTGTTCGGTACGGAAGGAGGCGTACGGCCCCGCGACGACGGCGGTCAGGTAGCTCGCGAGGGCGGGCGACTCCGTGAGCGTCCAGCGTCCCGGGCCGGTGCGGACGGCCTCGCTGTTGCCGAGCACCTGCCAGGTTTCCGGAGTCCGAAGCGCAAACTCGTACGGCGCCTTCAGGTCGGGCTGGTCGAAGCAGGCGAAGACGCGTGGCGCGTTGTCCACGTACACGAAGGAATAAACATAGGTTTCCCCGTCGGCCGGATCGACGTAGCGGTGGAGCCCTTCGCACTCATTCGAGTAACGCATGTCGGCGACCACGACGACTTCGTTCTCGGGCGCGAGTCCGGTCAGCGGAAACCTTCCGTCCGCGAGTTTTCCGGTGGGGAGCTCACGGCCGTTCAGCGTGATCGAGTGAAGCACTTCCGGGGCGATGTCAAGAAATGTTTCTCCGCCCGGCTCGAGCGTATCGAAGGCTATCTTCGTCGTCGACCGGAAAACGGTCGGCCCGGTCGTCAGATCGAGATCGACGTGATAACCGCGAACCTTCAGCAGGGAACCGCGTCCCCGCGCTTCCTCATGGGTCAGACTCGGCATCTGCGCGTCCTTTCAGGATGGGCCCGGAAAGCGTTGTGCAAACCCCCGGAGTGTCAGGCCTCTTGCTGCTGGCTGTCGAGTTCCCGTGCGATCCGGAGCCACCGCTCCCCGCACGACCGCGCGACGGCGGCGATCTCGGCGCCCCAGTGCGGGGGCACGTTCTCGACGCTCGCCATGAGGTCCTGGCCGTCGATGGCGTGCGTGTCGTACCAGCGGAGCAGGGCGCGGCCCGACTCGGAGTACTTCAGCAGGGGGTCGCGCAGCAGCTTGGGCCGCACCGTGGACCACTCGGCCACGGGGAAGGCGACGGGCTTGCGGCGCTGGGCGGGCGGCTGGTCGGCCGCCTTGCACTCCTGTTCGGTTTCCTGTGCCCGCCGCTCGGCCGCGGCGTCCTTCCCGACCAGCCGCAGCTTGGCGGGCAGCGGGTCGGCGCCGCGCTGGATCCGCTGGCGGACATCGCGCGCCGTGGAGACCGAGACCCCTGCCTGACGTGCCACTTCCCGGAGCGGCATCTCGGGATGGGCGGTGACCACCTCGCCGGCGCGCAGCCGGCCCTGGGTGTAGTCGAGGGGCCGCACCCGGCCGTCCCTGCCGACGCGGCTGTTCGACTGCGGACCGGTGTCAGTCGAACGTTCCGCCATGGTCCGGCGCAGTGCGCCGACGGTCTTCGCCGCAAGGCCGGTGAGCCTGGCGACGGCCCGGTCCGACCACTGGGGCTGCGTGCTGAGGACCCGGCGCGCCGCGGCCTCGCGGTCCGTGCGGGAGAGGGGCATGCCGTGCGCGATGTTCTCCTGGACCGCGAGAAGGAAGATCAGCTCCTCGGGTCCGTCGAAGAAGCGGACGTCGATGGTCTCCTGCCCCCTCATCAGGGCGGCCCGGAGCCTGTGCGACCCGTCGATGACGCGCATGGAGCGGCGATGCACGATGATCGGGGGAAGCCTGTCTTCGATATCCGCGAGGAGCTGGGCGTGGGCGGGATCCTCGCCGGCCAATCGAGGGGAATCGCCGGGAAGGACCGACCCTATGGGAACCGATTCCACCAGGCTCAATTCGATCGATAATCCATTCCTCGTGGCGGACCATCCTTCTGTACCCGTCCCGCCGCGCCCACGCGGATTATCCGCACTGGACAATCGCGCCCCCGCTCCAGCCATGAGGATCCCTCTCCTGAGAACCGACTACGCGCCGCACCGTTCCTAGGAATCAGCTCTTCCGCCCAAAACCCCTATTCATTCTCTTGAAACGAATAAGGCGCCACTTCGGGCGGAATTGGATACGGCGAACACACTAGCGGACAGGTGAGATGGATGCCACGCCTCACGCAGAGGGGAAGGGGACGTGCCCAAACGAATACAAATGCGGCAGGGTCGCCATTCCCATTACTTCACCGCGATCGCGCGACCGACTGGTACGAGCCAGGTCACGGGATGGTTACGCAAAAATTTACGCGTTCGCATACGTGATGCGAACGCGTAGTGGATCAAGCGGAAAAGTGGTCGGGCATACCGGATCGGCATGAGGTTGGGGCATATGTCCCCTCAGACGCGGGGTGCCCTGGCCAGCTGCCGGGACTGGGCGACCAGGCGGTCGGCGGTGTCCCACACCTCGGCGTCCTCCTCGAGGAAGCCGCCCGCGAGGTTACGGGTGGTGATGGCGACGCGCAGCGGGCCGGGGGCCGGGCGGCAGCGGATGTGCGTGGTGAGCTCCACGGTCGGCGTCCAGCCCTTCAGGCCCAGCTCGAAGGAGGTCGGCGGCAGCGCGTCGACGGTGAGCAGCAGCGAGAAGGGGTCGGCGTCGCGGCCGTCGGCGAGACCGAACCAGCCGCGCATCTCGCCCTTGCCGGACGGCGCGCCGACGGCCCATCCCACCGTCGCCGGGTCGAGCTTGATGTCCAGGCGCTCCGTGATCGCCGAGGAGCCGGGGATCTTGGGCGCGGGGCCGTCCGAGGGCCCGAGGCAGTGCTCGCGCGGCGGGATGGCCGGCGGCGTCGCGGTGGTGCGGACGTCGTCGGGGAGCGCGTCCAGGTCTCCGTACGAGGCGAGGACCCGCAGGCGCTCGACCTCGGTGCCGTCCTCGGCGTACTGGAAGAGCGACGCCTGGCCGGTGGAGAGGGTGCGGCCGGTCCGGATCACCTGGGTGCGGATCACGGCCGGGCCGGGCACGGAGGGCGTGAGGTAGTGCGCGGAGACCGTGAAGGGGTCCGGGTGGGGCAGGGCGTCGCCGAGGGCGCGGCCGAGGAGCGCGAGGAGGTAGCCGCCGTTGACCGCGTGGATGATGGTCCAGCCGGCGGAGAGCTCCGCGTCGTACACGCCCGGTCCGCGCGGTGTGACGGCGGTGTCACGGTCGAACTCACTGTCCCCGATGGTCGCCTTGACCTGTGCTGCCTGTGCCATGGCGGAACCGTACAACACTTGATTACCAAGCGGTAGCTTTTTCGGTCTCCTCCGTGGCCGACGAGCGCCGGTTCCAGGCGCGCGGAGCCCGCCAGTGGAAGCGCATGGCAAGGAGCCGCAGGACGAACGCGGTCAGGGCCGCGAGGCCGCTCGTGACCCCGTTCAGCACCTCGAAGCGGATGCACAGCACCACCATGGTGGAGCCGACGATCGCCGGGACGGCGTACAGATCCCGGTCCCAGCGCAGCAGCGACGGCACCTCGTTGGCGAGCACGTCGCGCAGGACACCGCCGCCGACGGCGGTGGCGAGCCCCAGCGCGGCGGAGGACGTCAGGCCGAGCCCGTACTCGTACGCCTTGACGGTGCCCGCGACGCAGAACAGCCCCAGGCCGGCCGCGTCGAAGACGTTGACGGCGGTCTGGGTGCGCTCCACCTGGGGGTGCAGGAAGAAGACCAGGACGGTCGCGACCAGCGGCATGAGGAAGTAGCCGAGATCGGTGAAGGCGGCGGGGGGTACGGCGCCGATGATCAGGTCGCGGAAGAGGCCGCCGCCGAGGGCGGTGACCTCGGCGAGGACCGCTATGCCGAAGACGTCGAAGTTCTTGCGGACGGCGAGGAGGGCGCCGGAGATGGCGAAGACGAAGATGCCGACGAGATCGAGCACGTGTTGAACGGAGGGGGTGAACAGTTCGTGGAGCACCAGGCCATTGTGCCGCCCGCCCCGACTGCGCCCGGCCCCCGGCCTTTCCCTGGCCGGGGGCGGGCGCGACAGGGGCCCCACGGGCCCCCGAGGCCTACGTGGCGTCCGGCTCCGAGGCCGCCTCGCCCTTCGACACCGGCTCCGTCGCCGGGACCGGCTCCGGCTCCGGCTCCGGCTCCGAGGCCGCCTCGCCCTTCGACACCGAGACGATCTCCACCGCCTCCCGTGCCGACGGCAGCACCTTCTCACCCGGCGCCTGGTCCTCCGCGTTCTCCGGGTGGTGGCAGGCCACCTGCTGCCCCGGCTTCAGCTCGAGGAGAGGCGGTTCCTGCGTTCCGCAGATCTCCGTCGCCTTCCAGCAGCGGGTGTGGAACCGGCAGCCGCTCGGCGGCGCGATCGGCGAGGGCACATCGACCTTGAGCAGGATGCGCTCGCTCTTCACACCCTTGCGCCGCGGATCCGGCACCGGCACCGCCGACATCAGCGCCTTGGTGTAGGGGTGCATCGGCGCCTCGTACAGCGACTTCCGGTCCGCCAGCTCGACGATCTTGCCGAGGTACATCACGGCGATCCGGTCCGAGACGTGGCGGATCACCGACAGGTCGTGGGCGATGATCACATAGGTGAGGCCGAGCTCGTCCTGGAGGTCGTCCAGCAGGTTCACGACCTGCGCCTGGATCGAGACGTCGAGCGCGGAGACCGGCTCGTCGGCCACGACCAGCTTCGGATTGAGCGCGAGGGCCCGCGCGATGCCGATGCGCTGCCGCTGACCGCCCGAGAACTCGTGCGGATAGCGGTTGTAGTGCTCGGGGTTGAGACCCACCAGGGCCAGCAGCCGCTGGACCTCCTTCTTGACCCCGCCCTCGGGCTGCACACCCTGGAGCTTGAAGGGGGCGCCGACGATCGTGCCGATGGTGTGGCGCGGGTTCAGCGACGAGTACGGGTCCTGGAAGATCATCTGGATGTCGCGGCGCAGCGGCCGCAACCGGCCCGCCGACATGTGGGTGATGTCGTGGCCCTCGAACTCGACCTTGCCACCGGTCGGTTCGAGCAGCCGGGTGATCAGCCGGCCCATCGTGGACTTGCCGCAGCCGGACTCGCCGACGACGCCCAGGGTCTCGCCCGGGCGGACGTCGAAGGAGAGGCCGTCGACCGCCTTGACCGCGCCGGTCTGGCGCTGGAGCAGCCCCTTCCTGATGGGAAAGTGCTTGACCAGCCCCTCGACCTTGAGCAGCGGCTCGACGGATGCGCTGTCGGTTGCGTTGTTATCGGTCACAGCTTCGGCGCAATCTCTTCGGTCCAGATCCGGGTCCGCTCCTCCTGCGACATGTGGCAGGCGGAGAAATGCCCGCTGCCCAGGCCGCTCCCGGTCTCCGTCAGCTCGGGGCGGGTGGTCCGCGTGATGTTGTCCTTCGGGATGTCCGCGTACGGGCAGCGCGGGTTGAAGGCGCAGCCGTCGGGGACGTTGATCAGGGACGGCGGGGAGCCCTTGACGGGGATGAGCCGTTCGGTCTGGTCCCGGTCGATGCGCGGCATCGACCCGAGCAGGCCCCAGGTGTAGGGGTGCCGCGGCTCGTAGAAGACCTGTTCGGCGGTGCCGCGCTCGATGCACCGGCCGCCGTACATCACGAGCAGCTTGTCGGCCATCTCGGCGACGACACCCAGGTCGTGGGTGATCATGATGACCGCGGAGCCGAACTCCTTCTGGAGGTCGCGGATCAGGTCGAGGATCTGCGCCTGCACGGTCACGTCGAGCGCGGTCGTCGGCTCGTCCGCGATGAGCAGCCGCGGGTTGTTGACCAGCGCCATCGCGATCATCGCGCGCTGGCGCATGCCGCCGGAGAACTCGTGCGGGTAGGAGTCGACGCGCTTGGCCGGCTCCGGGATGCCGACGCGGTCGAGCATCTCGACCGCCCGGGCGCGGGCCACCTTCTTGGTCACCTTGTTGTGGACGCGGTACGCCTCCACGATCTGCGCGCCGACCGTGTAGTACGGGTGCATCGCGGAGAGCGGGTCCTGGAAGATCATGGCCATCTTCTGGCCGCGCAGCCGCCGTACGTGCTCGGGGTCGGCGCCGATCAGCTCCTCGCCGTCCAGCCAGACCTCGCCGGAGATCCGCGCGTTCGGCGCCGCGTGGTGGAGGCCCATCACGCCCAGGGAGGTGACCGACTTGCCCGAGCCGGACTCGCCGACGATGCCGAGCGTCTCGCCGGCCTTGACGTCGAAGCTGACGCCGTCGACCGACTTGACCAGGCCGTCGTCGGTACGGAAGTGGATCCGCAGGTCACGGACGGAGAGGAAGGCGTCCTCGGTGCCGGAGCGCTGGGCGGGCACCGGCTCTCCCAGCGCCGCGGCGGCCGGCGTGCCGACCGTCTGCTCCTTGGAAACCTCGCTCACGAGTACCTCACCCTGGGGTCGATGGCGGCGTACACCAGGTCCACCAGCAGATTGCAGAAGACGATGAAGAAGGCGGCCGTCAGGGTCACGCCCATCACGATCGGCAGGTCGTTGTCCTGCACGCTCTTGATGGCGTACTTGCCCATGCCCTGGAAGGAGAAGACCGTCTCGGTGATGACGGCGCCGCCGAGGAGGAGACCGAAGTCCATGCCGAAGATCGTGACGATCGGGGTGAGCGCGGCCCGCAGACCGTGCTTGCCGACGACGGTGCTCTCCTTGAGGCCCTTGGCGCGGGCCGTACGGATGTAGTCCTCGCTCATCGTCTCCAGCATCCCGGCCCGGGTGAGCCGGGCGTAGAGCGCGGAGTAGAGGAAGGCGAGCGAGCACCACGGGACCAGCAGGTTCCAGGCCCAGTCGAGCGGACTCTCGGTGAACGGCACGTAGTTGATGCCGTCCGACCAGATCGGCCACTGCACGGTGAGGACGCCGAGGGCGAGCATGCCGGTGAAGAAGATCGGCAGGGAGACGCCGGCGAGGGCGACGCTCATGAAGAAGCGGTCCAGGAAGGAGCCGCGCTTCAGGGCGGAGACGACACCGGTGGCGATACCGCTGATCAGCCAGATGACCGCCGCGCCGATGGCGAGCGAGAACGTGACCGGGATACGGCTCACGATCTCGGGCCACACCTCGATGTGACGCTTGAACGAGTAGCCGAAGCAGGGCGCGTCGCAGTGCTGGACGTCCGGCCCGAACTTGTAGTCGGCGCCGACGACGATCTGCCGGATGAAGTCCCAGTACTGGGCGTAGAGCGGCTGGTCGAGGCCAAGGTTCTTCTTGACCGCTGCCACCGTGTCGGGGTTGGCGTCCTTGCCCACGTACTGGGCCGCCAGTTGGTCCATCGTCTGGCCCGCCATGCGGGGGACGAGGAAGAAGATCGCGAAGGTGACCGCGCTGACGACCAGCAGCAGGAGCACCGCGCCGAAGACGCGTCGGATGAAGTACGCAGCCACAGCTATCCGGCGTCGGTGCCCGCCGGCGGCCGGTGGTCCCTTATGGGGATCACCCGGCCGGCCCGGCGGGCACCGAAGCCATCACCTGCCTTTCGAACTCTCGGGGTGGCGGAACCCGCTGCTACTTGGCGGAGCCCATGAGCAGGTAGTCGTACATGCCCAGGTAGGCCTCGCTGACGGTGACGTTGGTCGCCGAGGCGGGACGCAGGAGCAGGTTCTTGCGGTAGAGCAGCGGCACCGCGGTGGCACCCTCGGCGACGGCCTTGTCGACCTCGCCCCAGATCTTCTCGCGGGCGGCGGTGTCGGTCGTCGCGATGCCCTCGTTCAGCATCTTGTTGATCGCCGGGTCGTTCAGCTCCTGGACGTTGTTGCCACCGGACGGCTTGATGGCCGAGCCGTTGATGATCTGGTCCAGGAAGCCGAAGCCGGTCGGCCAGTCGGCGCCCCACGCGGTCATGATCATGCCGAGCTTGTTGGCCTTGACGTAGCTCGGGTTGCCCGCGAAGTTCTGGAAGTACTTACCGGCCGGGAAGGACTTGATCTCCGCCTCGATGCCGATCTTCTTCAGCGACGCCTGCACCGCGGTGGCCATGGCCATCTCGGAGGGACGGTCCGAACGGGCCGACAGGTTGGTCTTGAAGCCGTTCGGGTGGCCGCACTTGGCGAGGGCCGCCTTGGCCTTCGCCTCGTCACCCTTGTTGCCGGCGGTCTCGTACAGGTTGAACTTGGCGTAGCCCGCGACGCTCGGCGGGATCAGCGTGCTGGCCACGTCACCCTTGGGGTCGCCACCGGCGGCGGCCTGGACCGACGCCTTGTCGAGGCCCCACTGGACGGCCTTGCGGCACTCGATGTTGTTGAACGGCGCGACGTTGACGTTCAGTCCGATGTAGGACGTGGCGCCCGCGTACGGGTTGTCCGTCTGCTTCTTCAGCTTGGGGTCGGTCAGGACCTTCGGCTGGGTCGCCGGGGCGACACCGGTGCCGGCGCCGTCGACGGTGAGGTTGTCGGAGATCAGGTTCGCGTCGACCGTCTCCTGCTTCACACCGAAGCGGACCGTGATCTTGTCCGGCAGGGCCGGGCGGATCGGGTCGGTCTTCGGGTCCCAGTTCTCGTTGCGGACGAGGGTCGCGCCCTTGCCCTCCTCGTAGGAGGAGAACTTGTACGGACCGCTGGAGACGATGTGCTTGACGTACTCGGCGCCCTTGTCGGCCGCGCGCGGCACCGGGGCCGTCTGCGAGAAGGTCGCCAGGTAGTCGAAGTCCGCGAAGGCGTTCTTCAGCTTGAAGACGATCGTGTGGGCGTCGGGCGTCTCGATGGAGGCGATGCCGGCCGGGTTCTTGTCCTTGTACGGACCCTGGTACTTGTCACCGCCGATGAGGTGCGCCTTGAAGTACGTCGGGCCGTTCGACAGCGCCTCGGGGGCGAAGTTCGAACGCTCGACGGCGTACTTCACGTCCTTCGACGTGATCGGCGTGCCGTCCTGGAACTTCAGCCCCTTCTTCAGGGTGTAGGTCCAGGTCTTCGCGTCGGCGCTGGGCTTGCCCAGGGACTCGGCGAGGTCGGGGACGACCTTGAGGCCTTCCTTGCCGGCCGCCGGCTTGAAGGAGGTCAGCGTACGGCCGTACAGGCGGGAGAAGTTCTGCACCCAGCCGTAGTACGTGTTGCCCGGGTCGAGCGAGTCGGGCTCGTCCGACATCTCGAAGGAGACGGTGCCGCCCTTCTTGTCGGACTTGTTGACGATGGAGGTCAGCGCCGCGTCGGCCGTGGCCGAGCCGCTCTTGCCGCCGCCCTTGTCGTCCTTGGAACCACCGCACGCGGACGCCCCCAGCGCCAGCACCACTGTCGTGGCGACCAGAAGAGTCGTTTTTCTCGTCTTCACCTGAGGAAAGCCCCCTCAATCGTTGGTTACTTGCTGCGAGGGTCGAGGGCGTCTCGCAGCCCGTCGCCCAGCAGGTTGAAGGCCAGGACCGTGATGAAGATCGCCAGGCCCGGCACGAACATGTACTGCGGATCGGCCTGGTAGGTGTCGACCGCGGTGGTGAGCATTCCGCCCCAGGAGGCCTGCGGCGGTGCGATGCCGACGCCGAGGTAGCTGAGACCCGCCTCGAAGAGGATGTTGGTGGGGATCAGCAGCGTGGCATAGACCAGGATCGGCGCGACCAGGTTGGGCAGCAGCTCCCGGAAGAGGATGAACGGGCCGCGCGCGCCGAGGGACCTGGCCGCCTCGACGAACTCGCGGTTGCGCAAGGTCATCGTCTGCGCCCGCACGATCCGGCCCATGTACGGCCAGCTGAAGAAGCCGATCACGAAGATCAGCACGCTGATCCGCAGCGGGAGACCGCTCAGGCCGAACGCGCCGTCCTGCAGGGTCGCCGAGAGGGAGATCGCGAAGAGGAGGAGAGGGAACGCCAGGAAGGTGTCCATCATGCGGCTGATCACGGTGTCGACCCAGCCGCCGTAGAAGCCGGCGACGACGCCCATGACCACGCCGATGAAGACGGAGAGGACCGTGGCACCGCCGGCGACCAGCAGGGAGACCCAGGAGCCCTCGATGATGCGGGCCAGCAGGTCGCGGCCGAACTGCGGGTCGACGCCCAGCGGGTGGTCCCAGCTCATGCCGCCCCAGGCGCCCTTGGGCGCCAGCAGTGCGGGGTCGATGAGGTCCTGGTTGAACTCGTTGGGGTCGAGGCCGAAGACCGCCTGGATCGGCTTGGCGAGGACGGCGAGCAGGATGAGCAGGAGGACGACGACGCCGCCCGCGACCGCCAGCTTGTCGCGCTTGAAGCGCGTCCAGGCGATCTGGCCGAGTGAACGTCCCTCGATCTGGCTCTGTCGGGCCCCCGTGAGTACTGCCTCCGGCTGCGCCTCGGCAGCCGGTCCGGTGGTCTCGATCGGTGCGGTCACAGTGCCTAGACCCCTCCCGGCCGGCGGTAGCCGGCCCGTACCCCGTCACCGCAACGGCCGTTCTCGCATCAGTGGTGCAAGCGGTTCCGATGGTGCGGAAATTACCCAGAACGCCGCATGTGATGCGGCTCGCACAAAGGACCGACGTCCTTCGTTAGCGGGGAGTCTTCAACGGGTTTACGATCACCCGCCAGACCTGACGAGGAATGTTTGCTCAACCGTGATGCGGTTCGTGGGCTTCCGTTATCCGGACGGGGCGCTCGCCTCAGCGGACCATCTCGGCCACTAATCCATCAAGTCGGACAAAAAGCCAACGGTCCCGGTGAGACGGTCAATTGGGGTAGCCGTACCCGTAGCCGGAGCCCTGGCGGGGGGCGGCGGGGGCGGCGTGCGCGTCCCGGTCGTAGAACGGCCGCGCGTTGGCCCGCAGCCACATCGCCACCGGGTCGTACGCGTCGGACATGGCGACCGTCGAGACGGGCAGCCCGTCGGGGACCGCGGAGATCGACTGGCGCATCATGCCCCGCACCGCCTCGACCGAGGCCGCGGAGGTGTCGTAGAGGTCGAGACCGATGGCGAGGTACGGGGAGCCGAGCGCGGGCTGCACCCAGGCACGGCGCAGCGCCCGTACGGCCGGGGTGCGGTGCGCGTTCTGCGTCAGCAGGGCGTAGAACTGCGGGATCTCCAGGGCGGGTTCGGAGAGCCGCAGGGGTCCGGCGGGCATCCGGTCGAGACCGGTCGCGATCCGGCGGAGGTCGGCCCAGGGGATGCCGACGCCGCCGCCGGGGTCGTGCGGGTTGAGCCAGATGCCCCAGCGGTCGGGGTAGAGGGCGCGGGCGATGTCCCGGCCGGAGACCACCTCGTGGGCGCGGTTCCAGCCGGAGGCGGCGAGCTCCTGGGCGGAGGTGACGCAGGGGGCGTACCCGAGGCCGTCGACCTCCATGTTTCCGTACTGCGCGTCCGGCGAGCCCGGCGCGCCCTGCCACAGCAGCATCCAGAGATCGCCGTCGGCCAGGGCGTGCAGCAGCCGCTCGTACGCGTCGTAGCGTCCGGGTGCCACTTGGCGCAGCGTGTGCTCGACCTGTCCGGCCGCAGCGGTGCCTGACGCGCTCACCCTGGGTCCCGCCCCTCTTCCGTCCACCGAAT
Source organism: Streptomyces sp. NPDC015346 (assembly GCF_043078785.1). Classification (NCBI taxonomy): domain Bacteria; kingdom Bacillati; phylum Actinomycetota; class Actinomycetes; order Kitasatosporales; family Streptomycetaceae; genus Streptomyces; species Streptomyces sp. NPDC015346. The sequence continues at coordinate 294,896 of NZ_JBIBTW010000005.1, forward strand.
CAGCTTAGTTACGCGGAGGCCCGCTGGTAGAAGGGGCGCACCTTCTCCAGCATCCAGTCGCCGACCGGGTCCTGCGCAACGTCCAGGAGGATGAGATTGACCGGCCAGGCCACCTCGACCCGGCCGAGCGCGCGCCCGAGGGCGTCCAGCGGCGCGTTGCGGTCGACGCCCTCCCAGCCGGCGAGCTGGACGCCGACGAAGAGGGCCGGCTCGGTGCCCTCGACGCTGGCCAGGGCACGGCGGGCGGTGACGACGACGCCGGTGGCCTCGAACTCGGCGGCGGCGGCGGAGAGGAAGTCGACGGGGTCGTCCTGCCAGTCCGGTTCGAAGAGGCGGACCCGGCCGCCGCTCGCGGGGCCGTCCAGCGGGGTGCGGCCGACCCGGCAGAGCTCGGCGACGGCGGGCGGGGGCAGCGGGGCGCCGACGGTGCCGCCCGGGTTCACGGCGATGCCGAGCTGCGGGGGCAGACCGCGGGCGAAGTCGCGGGCGGGCGCGACGGTGAAGGACATGTGGCTGCCGACACAGGCGAGGAACTGCTGCTCGGAGCTGAAGACGGGGACGTAGGGGAGGCCGTCGATCTCCAGGGTGGGCAGGTCGAGGTCGGTGCTGTCGGGCCCGCCGCCGTTGGGCAGGGGCACCCAGACGGGGCTCCGTCCGAGGACCTCGACGAGCCGGCCCCCCGCGGCGGGGTTGCCGAGCGAGGCGGCCAGCACCTCTTCGAGCTCATTGCCCGGCCACATGACGTCCACGGTCCTCGTTCCCCTTCTCCCGCGCCCTGCTCACGGCGCCTTCCGGGCAGAACCCTAACGCCGCCCTGACACCGCCGCGTCCACAAGCGTACGGAGCGCGCCGGTCCGCCTCGCCGGGCGACGGGGCCCACCGTCTGGACGGCGTCGGTACGGGTGTCAGTCCGCGTCGCGGAAACCGATCGTCCGCAGGGCGCCGGCCGCGTCGCGGTCGAGGAGGGTCGCCGAGGCGCAGCCGCGGGGCAGGCGGCCGGTCTCGACGGAGTGCAGCAGCCGGCCGACCGCCCGGCGGTGCCGGGCGAAGGCATAGCCGGAGACTCCCCGGCCCCGCTCCCGCTGCCCCGCGCGGGCGGTGTCGGGGGTGACGTCGAGCAGGATCAGGTGCAGGGCGCGGCCCCGGCGGCGCGCCTCGCGCGCCAGCCAGTTCCGCACCCACGACTGGGTGCCGCAGTCGTGGACGACCACGCTGCGGCCCGCGCGCAGGGCGCGGCGCAGCCCGGCGTAGTGGGCGATCCGGACGAGCGGGCGGTAGACGGCGTACGGCAGAAAGCGGGGCATCCGCGCCTCCCAGCGCTCGCGGGCGTCCTGCGAATCGATGCCCCGGCCGTCGGCCGCGCGCCGCATCAGCGTCGACTTGCCGCTGCCGGGCAGCCCCGAGACGACCACCAGGTCGCCGGCGGCGAAGGCGAGCGCGCGGGGGCCGCGGCCGCCCCGCTCGCGCAGGTCACGGAGGAGGGGCGTGACGGCGTGGCGCCTGCGGGTTCTCGCCCGGGCGCGCTGGGCCGGTATGCCCGTACCCGTCGCGTATGCGCCGGTGTGGTGGAACGTCATCGCCTCTCCCCCTGTCGGGTCCTGAGGACCCTTCCCAAGAAGTGTAAAGAAACGGTAATGAGGCACAAGCGATTTGCCGATCAGACCCCGCGTGCAATGATGTGCGCGCCAAGCGCACACAACCACATACTGGCCGCTCGAATCCGCGCGGGAGAGTCCCGGACAGGGCTGTAGCAGTGCTGTAGCAGTCCGGGCGCCGAAGGAGCAAGACCCTCCCTTGAATCTCTCAGGCCCCGTACCGCGCGGATGAGGCAGATCTGAAAAGCGGGCGCGTCGTCGCGCCCCACCCAAGGTGCAAGCCGAGGATGCCCTCGGTGAACCTCTCAGGTTCCATGACAGATGGGGAGGACGTCCTTCTCCGTCATGATTTCTTGCCTGGGACCTGGGAGCCACACCCATGAGCACTGCCCCCCGCCTGACTGCCCTCGATGCCCTGCATCGCTCCCTGGGCGCGACCATGACCGACTTCGCGGGCTGGGACATGCCGCTGCGCTACGGCAGCGAGCGCGACGAGCACAACGCCGTCCGCACCAAGGCCGGCCTCTTCGACCTCTCCCACATGGGCGAGATCACGGTCACCGGCCCCCAGGCCGTCGAGCTGCTCGACTACGCCCTGGTGGGCAACATCTCCACGGTGGGCATCGGCCGCGCCCGCTACACGATGATCTGCCAGGAGGACGGGGGCATCCTCGACGACCTGATCGTGTACCGGCTCGGCGAGCGCGAGTACATGGTCGTCGCCAACGCCTCCAACGCGCAGACCGTCCTCGACACGCTCACCGAGCGCGCGGCCGGCTTCGACGCGGAGGTCCGTGACGACCGTGACGCGTACGCCCTGATCGCCGTCCAGGGCCCCGAGTCCCCCGGCATCCTGAAGTCGCTGACCGACGCCGACCTGGACGGGCTGAAGTACTACGCGGGCCTGCCCGGCACGGTCGCCGGGGTGCCCGCGCTGATCGCCCGTACCGGCTACACCGGCGAGGACGGCTTCGAGCTCTTCCTGAAGCCCGAGCACGCCGAGGGCGTCTGGAAGGCGCTGACCGAGGCCGGCGCCCCGGTCGGCCTGATCCCCTGCGGCCTGTCCTGCCGCGACACGCTCCGCCTGGAGGCGGGCATGCCGCTGTACGGGCACGAGCTGACCACCTCCCTCACCCCCTTCGACGCGGGCCTGGGCCGGGTCGTCAAGTTCGAGAAGACGACCAACGGCGGCGACTTCGTCGGGCGCAAGGCCCTGGAGGCCGCCGCCGAGCGCGCCGCCACCAACCCGCCGCGCAAGCTCGTCGGCCTGATCGCCGAGGGCCGCCGGGTGCCGCGCGCCGGCTTCCCGGTCGTGGCGAACGGCGAGGTCGTCGGCGAGGTCACCTCCGGCGCCCCCTCCCCCACCCTCGGCAAGCCGATCGCCATGGCGTACGTGGACGCGGCGCACGCCGAGCCCGGCACGCAGGGTGTAGGTGTGGACATCCGCGGCACGCACGAGCCGTACGAGGTCGTGGCGCTGCCGTTCTACAAGCGCCAGAAGTGACGTTTCCGCCCCACCCGGTCCAGCACCCGGCCACCCACCCCGTCCCGCACACGGTCGCGCACCCCGCGTCTCACGGTGTGTCTCACCTCGCAAGACCCACGTTCATCAGCACTCCCCCGATCCAGGAGAATCAGGTCATGAGCAACCCCCAGCAGCTGCGCTACACCAAGGAGCACGAGTGGCTGTCGACCGCCGAAGACGGCGTCGCGACGGTCGGTATCACGGAGTTCGCGGCCAACGCGCTCGGTGACGTGGTCTACGCCCAGCTCCCCGCCGTCGGGGACACCATCACCGCGGGCGAGTCCTGTGGCGAGCTGGAGTCGACCAAGTCGGTCAGCGACCTGTACGCCCCGGTCACCGGCGAGGTCGTCGACGCCAACCAGGACGTCGTCGACGACCCCTCCCTGGTGAACACCGCTCCGTTCGAGGGCGGCTGGCTGTTCAAGGTGCGCATCACGGACGAGCCGGACGATCTGCTCTCCGCCGACGAGTACGCCGCTTTCACCGCCGGCTAACCGAGACCGAGACCCCAGGGATCGATTCATGTCGCTTCTGAACACCCCTCTCCACGAGCTGGACCCCGACGTCGCCGCCGCCGTCGACGCCGAGCTCCGCCGCCAGCAGTCCACCCTCGAGATGATCGCCTCGGAGAACTTCGCTCCGGTCGCGGTCATGGAGGCCCAGGGCTCCGTTCTCACCAACAAGTACGCCGAGGGCTACCCCGGCCGCCGCTACTACGGCGGCTGCGAGCACGTCGACGTCGCCGAGCAGATCGCGATCGACCGGGTCAAGGACCTGTTCGGCGCCGAGTACGCCAACGTCCAGCCGCACTCCGGCGCCTCCGCGAACCAGGCCGCGCTGTTCGCGATGGCCCAGCCCGGCGACACGATCCTGGGCCTGGACCTGGCGCACGGCGGCCACCTCACCCACGGCATGCGCCTGAACTTCTCCGGCAAGCAGTTCAACGTGGTCGCCTACCACGTCGACGAGGCCGGTCTGGTCGACATGGCCGAGGTCGAGCGCCTGGCCAAGGAGAACCGCCCCAAGGTGATCATCGCGGGCTGGTCCGCCTACCCCCGTCAGCTGGACTTCGCCGAGTTCCGCCGTATCGCCGACGAGGTCGACGCCTACCTGTGGGTCGACATGGCGCACTTCGCCGGCCTGGTCGCGGCCGGTCTGCACCCCAACCCGGTCGAATACGCCGACGTGGTGACGTCCACCACGCACAAGACGCTCGGCGGCCCGCGCGGCGGCATCATCCTGGCGAAGAAGGAGTTCGCGAAGAAGCTGAACTCCTCCGTCTTCCCCGGCTTCCAGGGCGGCCCGCTGGAGCACGTGATCGCGGCCAAGGCCGTCTCCTTCAAGGTCGCCGCCTCGGAGGAGTTCAAGGAGCGCCAGCGCCGTACGGTCGACGGCGCGAAGATCCTCGCCGAGCGCCTGGTCCGCAACGACGTCACCCAGCACGGTGTCTCGGTCCTGTCCGGCGGCACGGACGTGCACCTGGTCCTCGTCGACCTGCGCAACAGCGAGCTCGACGGCCGGCAGGCCGAGGACCGCCTCCACGAGGTCGGCATCACGGTCAACCGCAACGCCATCCCGAACGACCCGCGCCCGCCGATGGTCACCTCGGGTCTGCGGATCGGCACCCCCGCCCTGGCCACCCGCGGTTTCGGCACCGAGGACTTCACCGAGGTCGCCGACATCATCGCGGAGACCCTGAAGCCCGGTTTCGACGCGGAGGCCCTGAAGGCCCGCGTGACCGCTCTGGCCGACAAGCACCCGCTGTACCCCGGCCTGAAGTAATTTCGTACGATTTTGTTCCAGGTTCGTTCGGACGGACCCCGGGGGCACCGCGCACACTGGACGGTGAGCGCGGTGCCCCACCCCGTGTTCCAGCGCTTTTCTGCTCCACCCCGGCAGACAACGGCGTCTACCACCCCCACAAGGAGTCTCCCGTGGCCATCTCGGTCTTCGACCTGTTCTCGATCGGTATCGGTCCGTCGAGCTCCCACACGGTGGGCCCCATGCGAGCGGCCCGGATGTTCGCCCGCCGGCTGAAGAACGAGGGCCTGCTGGCCCACACCGCCTCGATACGGGCGGAGCTGTTCGGCTCCCTCGGCGCCACCGGCCACGGCCACGGCACGCCGAAGGCCGTCCTGCTCGGCCTGGAGGGGAACTCCCCGCGCACGGTCGACGTCGAGACCGCCGACGAGCAGGTCGAGCGGATCAAGGCGCGCGGCCGGCTGAACCTCCTCGGGGCGCACGAGATCGGCTTCGACTTCGACGAGGACCTGATCCTGCACCGCCGCAAGGCGCTGCCGTACCACGCCAACGGCATGACGATCTTCGCGTACGACGCGGAGGGCGCCCCGGTCCTGGAGAAGACGTACTACTCGGTCGGCGGCGGCTTCGTCGTCGACGAGGACGCCGTCCAGGGCGAGAACCCGATCGTCCCGGACGACACGGCCCTGAAGTACCCCTTCCGCACCGGCGACGAGCTGCTGCGCCTGGCGAAGGAGACCGGCCTGTCGATCTCCGCGATGATGCTGGAGAACGAGAAGGCCTGGCGCACGGAGGAGGAGATCCGCGAGGGCCTCCTGGAGATCTGGCGCGTCATGCAGGCCTGCGTCTCGCGCGGCATGTCCCGCGAGGGCATCCTGCCGGGCGGCCTGAAGGTCCGCCGCCGTGCCGCGAACACGGCCCGCAAGCTGCGCTCCGAGGGCGACCCGGCGGCGCTCGCGATGGAGTGGATCACCCTCTACGCGATGGCCGTGAACGAGGAGAACGCGGCGGGCGGCCGCGTGGTCACCGCCCCGACGAACGGCGCGGCCGGCATCATCCCGGCGGTCCTGCACTACTACATGAACTTCGTGCCCGGCGCCGACGAGGACGGCGTGGTCCGCTTCCTCCTCGCGGCCGGCGCGGTCGGCATGCTCTTCAAGGAGAACGCCTCCATCTCCGGCGCCGAGGTCGGCTGCCAGGGCGAGGTCGGCTCGGCCTGCTCGATGGCCGCCGGCGCGCTCGCCGAGGTCCTGGGCGGCTCCCCGGAGCAGGTGGAGAACGCGGCCGAGATCGGCATGGAGCACAACCTGGGCCTGACCTGCGACCCGGTCGGCGGCCTCGTCCAGATCCCGTGCATCGAGCGCAACGGCATGGCCGCGGTCAAGGCCGTCACCGCCGCCCGTATGGCGATGCGCGGCGACGGCAACCACCTGGTCTCCCTCGACAAGGTCATCAAGACCATGAAGGAGACCGGCGCCGACATGTCGGTCAAGTACAAGGAGACGGCGCGCGGCGGACTCGCGGTGAACATCATCGAGTGCTGAGACTGTAGGCCCTGACCAGCACGTTTGTATCTTTCAGCGCTGTCAGGGCCTTCCCTCCTTACGCGGCGGAAAGTCCCTGGCTCCCTGGGACAGACGTGAAAGTCCCTGAAAAAGTCCCTGGGATGTCCCTGAGCAGGGCACGCTTCCTGATGTATTCGCCGACCCCGCACATGCCTGGTGCGAGGATGGGCCCAGCCTGCACGCCGCCCATGCAGCGAGCCCATCGTCAGTACGCGGGAAGGTGGCCCGGCTCGTCGTCTGGCGTCGCCAGTCTCCACCGCTCACCGGAGAGGAGAACCCACCGGCTCGAGCCCTCTTCCTCTTCCGTGACGGACGCCAAGCGGGCGCTGACCCACGACCCCTTCTCCGGCACCGGCAGACCCAGGGCCCTGGCGATCTCGGGGTGGGCGGCTTGGTGGCCCAGGATGACGATTCCTTCGGCCGCCAGCGTTCCGCGGGCACCTCGCACTCTCTTCGCCGCGTCCTGCTGCCTCGCGACCGTGGCCACGACCGTACGCGTCACCGGTTGGCGCTGAGCGACGCGGAACAGTTCGTTCACGCGACGCTGCCCGGTCTCCTCGGCGAGGATGGCGCTCACCTCGTCGGCCGGAAGCCGGTCCAGGATGTTCACGGGCAGGGGGACATCTCGATGGATCCACGCGATCGCCTCCCGCCCCGCAGCGCTCAGGGTCCGCTTGCCATCCCTGTTCCCGACATCGGCCACTACCTGCTCCGTCGCCCTCACCACGCCAAGGCTCCACGATCCCCTGCGGTGGTCGAGGCGGACCAGCACACAGACGCTCCCCTGCGCTTCCCTCGGGATCATCCAGTTCGTCCCGGTCGTCACCTTGAGATCCACGTCGACGCCGGCGATCCGGAAGTCGAGCCTGGGGCTGCTGTCGAACTGGAAGTCGTGCCTCATGAGGTTCTCGACGAGCTGCCCGGTCATCGTCTTCTCCGATTTGGTGAGGTCCTCCCAGCGGTAGCGCCCTGTGTGCGCCCCGTCGAGCAGTCGCTCCGTGGCCTGTTCGAGCACAGCCGCCATACGACGCCCGTACGGGTCGAGCCTCTGGAGCTCCTCCCGTACCGCCGCCACGTCACGCTCACCGGAGAGCGATTCCTCCTCCCCCCGCGGCTGCTCCTTGTCCCTCTCCTGCTTCGGCTCCGCCGGCCGGGCACGGGCAGGTGACGGCCTGAGGGCGGCAAGCAGCCGCTCCAGGGATGCGATCCGCTGGGCCGCCTCCCGGGCCGAGTGACGTGCCTCGTCCCGTTCGCCCGTGACCACCAGCAGCCTGCGGTTCAGCTCGGCGAGTTCCTCGTCGCGGGAGTTCACCCGCGCGTCCAGTCGGGCCTCGGCCTGCTCCTTCGCCTGCTTGACGCGGCCAAGGGCTGCGGTGAGCTCCAGCAACTGCTCCTGCACCTTCACCAGTTTCGCGAGATGGGCCGTGCAGTCCCCGCCCACGCCACTGCCGGATCCGTCTGGGACGGGCCGGCTCCACGCCTCCCTCAGGAGCGAACGGGCCCTGTTGACGGCCTTACTCGCCTCGGCCGGGTCCGTCACGCACACGTTGACGACGGCATCCACCAGACCTCGATGGTTCCTGAGGCCGACGCCCCTCAAACGCCGGTGCAGGGTCGACACGGCAGGCTTCGCGGCGTTGCCCACCATGTCGGGCAGCAGGAGGTGCAGTTGCTCCACCGACAGGCCGGCGGCATCACGAAGGTCGCGCAAGAACACGACCAAGTGGTTCTCCGCCTCGGAATCTCCGAGCGGCACCCCAGGAGGACGCCCCCCTTGGTCACGTGACCGCCTTGCCATCAGCCCCCCTTTTCTCATCAGATTCGATGTTCTCTCGGATAGAACAGAGAAAAGAGTACCTGGGTGATCGTCAAGGCGGCACGGTGGTTTGGTCGTCCACGCCCTTGAGGAGAGCCACCATGCCCCAGCGCACCCCGTCCCCCAGCCGCTCCACATCCGACTTCGCAGCCCTCGTCGCCGTGCTGGCCACAGGTGTGGCGCTCGTGGCACTCGGCGTCGCACCCGAATCCCTCGCCGCGGTGACCATCGCGTTGGCCGGCCTCTACTCGACATGGCGCATGGGATCGGGTGGCCGGGGTTCCGAGCCGGAGTCCGGGGCGAGGAAACTGCCCGAGGCGCGGAGCGACGGGGACCAGAGGACGGGCAGCAGTTCGGATGCCGAGGGGTCGTGATCGAGTCCCGGCCATCACAGGGGCCGTTGGCAGTCAGCGCGATCGATTCAGGTAATCGATCGAATCGATCGAGACAGTTCCGATCAACTTGGCATCTCAGGCTTGTCGATCTTCTGGCGCTCGGATCAGGCCACGATGTGGAGGTAGCGGGGGCCGCCGCAGCCCCTGTGCCGGCAGTTCAGGCCGCGGTCGCGAGCTGTAGTCCTCAGCCTTGGTTGCACATTCAAGACTCCCTCGTGCTCTCGGCCACCAGGCTGCTCGATGGACCGGGCATGTTGGCGAGGAGGAAAGACCCGCCATTCCGGGCACGTGGAGCATCTGTGGCCGTTTCCTGTCGAAGACGGGCTCGGCCGCGGACATCGCATTGTCGCGGAAGGGCGTCAAGTACACCGCTGAGAGGTGTACGGCCGTAGGAAGCACCCTGACTTCGGACGCACGGCCCCGGAAGGATCGTGGCTCAAGCACCAGCCACGAGGCCGGTCGCGAGTCACGCGCTCAACGATGGCTGCCGGTGCCCCGATGCTCATGGACGCGCTTCCGGGGCCTGGCCGCCATGGACGCGTGGCTGGAGCAAGGTCCCCGGCACAAAGTGCCTCAGAAGTCCCTGCTGGCCGGTTAGGCAAACGAACTGACCATGAACGCGCAGGTCAAGGACTTGATCAGCGTGGCGGGCAACGTGAACGTGAAGCACAAGGAGACGGCGCGCGGCGGTCTCGCGGTGAACATCATCGAGTGCTGAGCCGGACGGGTGCTTCCCCGGGCGTCAGGGGGTGAGCCAGTGGGGGTCCGGTACCACCGTGAGGAGGGCCGAGACCACGACGATCGCCGCCAGCGCCCCCAGCTCGATCCGGGCCGGTGGCCGCGGGTCGCCGCCGTGCAGCATGCGGTACCGGGCCGTGAGAGCGAGCAGGCTCACCACGCCGAAGAGGGCGAGCTTGGCGAGGAGGACCCTGCCGTACGCCGTGGCCAGGACGACGTCCAGCGGGAGGCGGCGCAGGGTCGAGCAGGTGCCGGTGATCACCAGCGCGGCGTAGACCCAGGCGGCCGTGCGGGCGTAGCGGACGAGGACGTCACGACCGCCACCGCGCAGCCGCATGGTCCGCAGGACGTACAGCAGCCCGCCGAACCAGAGCGAGGCCGCCGTCAGGTGGACGACGGTCAGCGCGGTGCCTATCGCGGGCGTGTACGCCTCCGGGTGGGCGCGCAGGGCCTCGGCGCAGACGACCCCGGTGAGCGGCACGAGGGCCAGCGCCGGGCGGCGGGAGGCGGCGCAGAGGGCCGCGAGGGCGAAGGCGTTGGCCATGATCAGGAGGAGCCGGCCTTCGCGTGTGCCGTAGACGGTGGCCAGGCCCAGGCCGCTGACGGCCGCGAAGAGCAGCAGGAGCCCGGCGGAGGCCGCCGCGCCGAGCAGGGAAGCGGCCGGGGACCAGCGGCGCGGGAGGGGGCCCGCGCGGGCCATGCGGCCGCCGGCGAGTTCGCCGAGGTGGACCGCGAGCGCGACCAGGACGAGCACGCGGAGCACGCTGGTGGTGCCGGCCGCCGGAACGCGGAGTTCGCCCGTGCCCGTCTGGGCGACACCGGCGCCGAGGAGGGCGACGGTGAGGGCCGCGAGAGCGGCGAGTACGGCTGCCGTCCGACGTATCGGGGCACCTTCGGGACCGGGAGGCGTCACCGGTCGATCGTCACCTCGGGCGGGGCGGGCGGCAACTCACGTACGTACGCACGTGGGACGGCGCCGCCCGCCCTCGCCCGGCCGGTCAGGCCTGCGCGGAGCCCTTGTCGAGGTGCGCCCAGAACTCGTCCCAGGAGAGCTTGCCGTCGCCGTTGCCGTCACGCTGGTTGATGAGCGCCTCGGCGACCGTCTCGGTGACGTGGAAGTCACCCAGCTGGGCCATCACGCTCTTGTACTCGGCGGCGGTGATGAGCCCGTCCCCGTCCACGTCGAACCGCTCGAATGCCTTGCGTGCCGACTCGATGTCCGCCACTGCTGCCGCCCCTTCTTGGTGCTTCGATGACGGGGGTCAGATTATCGGTCCCGGGCGCGGCCGATGAGGGGGGTACGAGCGCGTTGCCGCCGGCCGGCGGTCAGCGGAAGATGCCGGTGTGGCCCAGGGAGTAGCGGCCGGGCTGCGGGTAGACCGCGAGGCCGTGGGGGCCGCCGCCGACCGGGATGCGGGCGATCTGCTCGCCGGTCGTGGTGTCGATCGCGTAGACCTCGGAGTCGTAGCGGCCGGACAGCCACAGCACCTTGCCGTCGGCCGAGACGCCGCCCATGTCCGGGGAGCCGCCGTCCGGCAGCCACCACTTCTTGGTCAGCTTGTTCTTCGCGAAGTCGAAGACCGAGATGGAGCCCTCGCCGCGGTTGGGGACGTACATCTCCTTGGAGTCGCGGGAGATGTAGAGGCCGTGGCAGCCCTTGCCGGTCGGCATCAGCGACGGGGTGGTGAACTTCTCGCCGTCCAGGACCCACATGCCGTGGGCCATCATGTCGGCGATGTAGAAGGTCTTGCCGTCCGGCGAGATCTTCACGTCCTGCGGCATCGCGCCCTCGAAGGGCAGCCTCTGCTGGCCCACGACCTCCATCTTCTCCGTGTCGACCTTGAGCAGTTCGCCGGAGAACTCGCAGGACACGATGAAGTACCGGCCGTCGGCGGAGAAGTCCGCGTGGTTGACGCCGTAGCAGGAGACGGGGACGGTCTTCTTCCGTTCCATGGTGTGCGGGTCGCGGAAGACCAGCTCGCGGTCGAGGGACGCCATCACGACGGCGTACCTGCCGTTGGGCGTGAAGTAGAGGTTGTACGGGTCGTGGACCTCGACCGGCTTGCCCGCGACCCCGGTGGCCGGGTCGATCGGTGTGAGCGTGTGGCCGCGGTTGTTGTTGACCCAGAGCGTCTTCATGTCCCAGGAGGGGACGACGTGCTGCGGCTGGATGCCGACCGGGATGGTCTCGATGACCTGGTACGTCGCCGGGTCGATGACGGAGACGGTGTTGGAGTTGGTGTTGGGGACGTAGACCCGGGACGGGAAGTCCTTGACCACGGGTGAAAGCTTGTTCGGCCGGTCGGCCGCGTACACGTCCTTGGGGTCGAGGACCGGCGGCATGCCGGGCAGCCCGGGCGGTGCGGCCTTCTTCGGTACGGCGGCGGGCGCGGTGGCCTCCTTCTTGGCACCGGCGCGGGGCGAGGCCGTGTCGTCCGTGGTGCCGCAGCCGGCGAGCGCGAGGAGCAGCGCGGCCGCGAGGAGGCTCTTCGATCGCTTGGTGAGAGACAGCATCAGGTCAGCAGCTCCGTGGTCGTCACCGGGCGCAGGCCGCGGCGGTCGAGTTCGGCGAGGAGGGGCGGCAGTGCGGCGAGCGTGTCCGCGTAGCCGAAGTGCAGGCTCACCACTGATCCGCCGCGGATCGGCCCGGTGACGTTGCGGACGACGGCCGGGGCGCCGGGCGAGGTGAAGTCGAGGGAGTCGACGTCGTACGAGAGGACGTGCGGGTAGCCGGCCCGGTGGGCCGCGCGCCGGACGGCCGGCCCCGCGTGCTGGGTCCTGGAGGGCCGGAACCAGGTGCCGACGGAGCCGGTGAGGCGGCGCAGCCGGGTGGCGCAGGCGCTGATCTCGGCGTACGCCTCGTCCTCGGTCATCGCGTTGATGTCGAGGTGACGCTGGGTGTGGTTGCCGAGGTCGTGTCCGCCGTCGAGGATCCGGCGGGCGAGGTCGGGGTACCGGTCGAGCCAGTCGCCGACGGCGAGGACGGTGACCCGGGCGCCGCCCTTCTCGGCGGCGCCGAGCACGGCGCGGGCGAGGGCGGGGTCGCCGTGGCCGTGGAAGGTGAGGGCGACCCGGGCGCGGTCGCGGGGGCCGTGCGCGATCTCGACGGGGTGGCCGGGGAAGCGGCGCGGGGCGGGCGCGGTCGCGGTCGCGGTCGCGGGCGCGGGCGCGGCGGCGGGAGGGGTGCGGCGTGGGCGGGCGTCCGTGCCGCAGGCGGTGGTGAGGGCTCCGGCGACGGCGACGGCCGCACCCGCTCGTAGGGCGCCACGGCGGTCGGTCAGGGTCACCCGACCATTTAAGGCCCCTTATGCCGGATTCATCACGATTGAGCCACTTCGGGGCGCGGGCGGGTCGTGATCAGCCCTGCGGAGCACGAAGGCGGGCGTGGAAACACTCGGCGAACGCCATAATTATTCATCGTTTACAAGGTCAGTGCGCTATGTCACCAACGATTCACCCGCGAAATGTCTCCATCTGTCCGGATGTGCACCGCTAAGGCCTTTTGGTGGTACGACGCCCGTCTGCCATAGTCGGAGACACGACCCCCATTGACCCGGGCCAGGTCGTCCAAGCCGCCGTGGATACACCCCCCCGTCCACGGCGCTCCACACAGAAGCCCCCACGCGCCCCCACCACGGCGGACGGGGGCTTCTGTGCGTCGCCGTGCGTCAGGAGCCCGGCCTTCAGCGGTCGGAGACGCGCATCTCGAACCAGGTCGTCTTGCCGCGCGGCTGCAGATCCACTCCCCAGCGGTCGGAGAGCTTGTCGACGAGGAAGAGACCGCGGCCGCTGACGTCCAGTTCATGAACGGGCATCAGACAGGGCAGGCCGCGCGAGGGGTCGCGCACCTCGATCCGGATCCAGCCGCGGCGGCGCAGCATGCGCAGCCCGAAGACGCGGGCCCCGGTGTGCCGGACGGCGTTGCCGACCAGCTCGGAGACGAGTAACACGGCGTGCTCGGCGATCTGCGGGGACAGCGACCACTGGCGCAGGACCACGCACTGGGTGAGTCGGCGGGCGATGGCGGCGGACTCCGGCCGCGACGGCAGCCGGACGTCGTCCTCGGCCGGATTGCCGTACAACTCCAGCGCCTTCAGGGCTTGTTCGTCCTCGACGGCCGGTGTCCACCGTGCCGCGGTCGCACCGCCGTGCCGCCGCGGCTGTTCCGTACCCTCCAGGCCCGCCATGCCCACCATCATGGCCGCACGAAACCGACCGCGTGGCGGTTCCGAGGGAATCGATCCCCCGGAATCGACAATTCCAGGGGATTCGCCCCGTACCTGCCGGACGCGATCCGATCAGACGAACTTCGCCTTGCCCGGGCCCTCTTCGACGAAGCTGCGCATCCCGCGCTCCCGGTCCTCGGTCGCGAACAGGCCCGCGAACCAGGTGCGCTCGATCGCGAGACCGGTGTCGATGTCCGCCTCGAGCCCCTGGTCGACCGACTCCTTGGCCGCGCGCAGCGCGAGGGCCGGCCCCTGGGCGAGCTTGGCGGCCCAGGCGTGCGCCTGCTCGTACACCTCGGCGGCCGGGACGACGCGGTCGACCAGACCGAGCGTCAGGGCCTCGTCAGCCTTGACCATCCGGCCGGTGAAGATGAGGTCCTTGGCCTTGGAGGGGCCGACGAGACGGGACAGGCGCTGGGTGCCGCCCGCGCCCGGGATCAGGCCGAGGAGGATCTCGGGCTGGCCCAGCTTGGCGTTGTCGGCGGCGATCCGGTAGTCGGCGCAGAGCGCCAGCTCGCAGCCGCCGCCCAGCGCGTAACCGGTGATCGCGGCGACGACCGGCTTGGGGATGCGGGCGACCGCGGTGAAGGAGTCCTGGAGCGCCCGCGACCGCTTGACCATGGCCGCGTGGTCCATGACCTGCATCTCCTTGATGTCCGCGCCGGCGGCGAACACCTTCTCGCCGCCGTACAGGATGACGGCCCGGACGTCGTCGCGGTCGCTCGCCTCCTCGGCGAGCTCGCGCAGCCGGTCCTGGGTGGCGATGTCGAGGGCGTTCATCGGGGGGCGGTCGAGGCGGATGGTGCCGACGCCTTCGGCGACTTCGAGGTTCACAGTCATGTGAGGCAGGTTAGTAGCCGTTAACGAGAAGAGGCCCGGTGCCGTTGGTCACAGCACCGGGCCTCCTCACGGGTGGCCTACTTGATCCACTCCGACCAGTCCATGTTCCAGCCGTTGAGGCCGTTGTCCGGCTTGATCTGCTTGTCCTTGGAGTTCTTCACAATCACGACGTCGCCGATGAGCGAGCGGTCGTAGAACCAGGCGGCGGGCGTCGAGCTGTCACCGGCGCCGCGGGTGTCGCGCAGGCCGACGCAGCCGTGGCTGACGTTGGCGGAGCCGAAGGTCCCGGCCGAGGCCCAGTAGTTGCCGTGGACGAAGGTGCCCGAGGTGGACAGACGCATCGCGTGCGGCACGTCCTTGATGTCGTACTCGCCGCCGAAGCCGACCGTGGCTCCGTTCATGCGGGTCACCTTGTACTTCTCGCTGATGACCATCTGACCGTTGTAGGTGGTCGTCGACGGGGCGCCCGCGGTGATCGGGATCGTCTTGATGATCTTGCCGTCGCGCTCGACCTTCATCGTCTTCGCGCTGGCGTCGACCGTGGAGACCTGCCGGCGGCCGATGGTGAAGGAGATCGTCTTCTTCTGCTTGCCGTAGACCCCCGGGCGGCCCTCGACGCCGTCCAGGTTGAACGCGACGGTCACCTTGGTGCCCGCGGCCCAGTAGTTCTCCGGGCGGAAGTCGAGGCGGTCGTTGCCGAACCAGTGACCCTCGATCCGCACAGCGGGCTCCGCGGTCACCTTGATGGCCTTCTCCACCGCCTCCGGGTTGGTGATGCCCCGGGTGAAGTTGATGGAGACCGGCATGCCGACGCCGACGGTCGAACCGTCCTCGGGCGTGTAGTGGCCGATGAAGGTGTTCTTGGGGACCAGGGTGGTGAAGGTGGTGTCCTTCGCCGACTCACGGCCCTCGGCGTCCTTCGCCACTGCGTGGACCTTGTACTGCGTACCCGCCGCCAGGTGGCCGACGGGCTGCCAGCTCGTGCCGTCCGCCGCGAGCTTCCCCTCGACCTCGGTGCCCTTGGAGTCGGCGACCGTGACCGTCGTCAGCTTGCCCTGCTCCGCCGTCACCTTCAGCGCGCCGCTGGTGGCGACCGAGTCGGCGCCGTCCTTCGGAGCGATCGTCACGACCGCCTGCGAGGCGGCGTTCTCCTGCTGCTGTCCGCCCTGCGAGGGCTGTCCCCCCGCGCTCCCCGGGGCCGGGTCACCGCCCCCGCACGCCGTGAGCACCAGGAGCATCGCCCCCGCCGCCAGAGTCCGCAGCCGCGCTCCCCCGCGCCTCTGCCGCGACCCGGCCGATGCCCCCGATATCGGCTGCCCGTTCACTGTGGTGTTCTCCCCTCGCACGGCCTGGTCTCACCACGGCCCGCACCCCCGCGCGCATCTTTCGCGCACACGGCGTTAGATAATCACACCGCAGGACACGAAAGATCCTCGCGAATGTCACCGTTCAGTCCCAGTTGTGCGGGCGGTGTGCAGGGTGCCGAGAGAGGACGAAGGGCTCATCGCAGGGCGGAACCGGCCTTCCACTGTTTCCAGTCCATGTTCCAGCCTCCGAGCCCGTTGTCGGGAGCGACCTTTCGGTCACGGGAGTTGACCACTTCCACCACGTCGCCGATGAGCGTCCGCTCGAAGAACCAGCCTCCGGGGGAGTCGGAGCTGCCGCCCTTCTCGTCCCGCAGTCCGATGCAGCCGTGGCTGACGTTGGCCGAACCGAAGGTGGACTCCGCGGCCCAGTAGTTGCCGTGCAGGAAGGTCCCCGAGTCGGTCAGCCGCATCGCGTGCGGCACGTCCTTGATGTCGTACTCGCCGCCGAAACCGACCGTACGGCCGTCCATCCGCGTCACGTCGTACAACTCCGTGACCACCATCTTCCCGTTGTACGTCGTGGTCTTGGGCGCCCCGGCCGTGATGGGCAGCGTCGCCAGCACCTCGCCGTCCCGGCGTACCTCCATGGTGTGCTCGGCCGCGTCGACCACGGAGACCTGGGAACGCCCCACGGTGAACCCGACCTTCTTGCGCTGGATGCCGTACACCCCCGGCGCGCCCTCGACATCGCGCAGCGCGAGGTCGACGGTCACCTGGGTGCCCGGCTTCCAGTACTCGGCGGGGCGGAAGTCGAGCCGCTCCTTGCCGAACCAGTGGCCGACCACCTCCACGGGCGGCTCCGAGGTGATCCTGATGGCCCGTTCGACGGCCTCGCGGTTCTCGATGGCCCGGTTGAAACCGAAGGACACGATCATGCCGGTGCCCACAGTGGAACGGTTCTCCGGCTTGAAGTAGCCGATGAACCGGCGCTCGGGGACCACCGTGGTGAAGGTGGTGTGCCGGGCGGAGCGCCGGCCGTGCCCGTCGAGCGCCACCGCGTCCACGCTGTACTTCGCCGCCAACGCGAGCCGGGAGTCCGCCCGCGGCCGCCAGCGCAGCCCGTCCGGGCTGATCTCCCCGGGCACCTCGGCCCGCTGGGCGTCCTCGACCTGGACGACCGTGACGCGCTCGAGGCGCCCGCTGTCCACCCTCACCTCGATCGGGCCGTCGGCCGGCACGGCCTTGCTGCCGTCCTCCGGGCTGATCCTGATGACGTCGCCGGGCGCCCGCGCCTTGCCGGGCAGCGGGAGGTCCACGCCGCCGTTCGCCGTGCAGCCCGCAAGCCCGGCCACCAGTCCCGCCGCCACCAGGGCGAGCGTCACCCGCTTCAGTACGTGTTTCACGACCGGCCCAACGACGGCCACCCTCCAGGGGAAACGTGCGTGCGGGTCATGTTGGGAGGACACCAGTCCGGGCAGAACAGGTGGGAGGACCCCGTGCGGGGAGCCGTGGCCGGGACGCCGCGCTCCGCCGGGCACGGGGCCCGACGAGCCGCGGGAGGCCGACAGGTGGCGAGCGCAGCCGAGCAGGAGGCGGAGCCGGTACGGGACGGTGTGCGGCCCTCCCCTGCCGTGGAAGAGGCCGGCCGGCGGGCCGCGCCGGTGGTGTGGCCGGGCGCGCCGACGCCGTTGGGGGCGCGCTGCCGGGTCGGCCCCGACGGGGTGGCGGGCACGAACTTCGCGCTGTGGGCGGGCGGGGCGGAGGCCGTCGAGCTCTGTCTCTTCGATGCCGACGGGACGGAGAGACGGCTGCCGCTGAACGAACTCACCCATGAGATCTGGCACGGCTTCGTGCCGGGGGTGGGCTCAGGACAGCGGTACGGATACCGGGTGCACGGCCGCTGGGACCCCTGGACGGGGGCCCGCTGGAACCCGGCCAAGCTGCTGCTCGACCCGTACGCGCGGGCCGTGGACGGCGACTTCCAGCTGCCGGCGGAGGTCTACGGACATGTGCGGGACTGGCCGCAGCAGCATGTGGCCGACACCGTGCGGGACGACCGGGACTCGGCCCCTTTCGTGCCGAAGGGCGTCGTGGTCCATGACGACGACGACTGGTCCGACGACCGCAGGCCGAAGACGCCGTGGCCGGACTCGGTCATCTACGAGCTCCATGTGAAGGGCTTCACCCGGCTGCACCCGGGCATCCCCGAGCGCCTGCGGGGCACCTACGCCGGGCTCGCCCATCCGGCGGCGGTCGAGCATCTCGTACGGCTCGGGGTGACGGCGGTGGAGCTGCTGCCGGTGCACCAGTTCGCGCACGAGGACCATCTGCTGCGGCGCGGCCTGCGCAACTACTGGGGCTACAACTCCATCGGCTACTTCGCCCCGCACGCGGGCTACTCCGCGTCGGGGACGGCGGGCCAGCAGGTCGGCGAGTTCAAGAAGATGGTGCGGGCGCTGCACGCGGCCGGCATCGAGGTCATCCTCGACGTGGTCTACAACCACACGGCGGAGGCCGGTGAGCTGGGGCCGACGCTGTCGTTGAAGGGCATCGACAACAGGGGCTACTACCGGCTGCAGCCCGACGCCCGCCGGTACGCCGACTACACCGGCTGCGGCAACACCCTGCACGTCGTCCAGCCCCAGGTGCTGCGGCTCATCACGGACTCGCTGCGCTACTGGGTGACGGAGATGGGCGTGGACGGCTTCCGCTTCGACCTCGCGGCGGCGCTCGCCCGGTCCTTCCACGACGTCGACATGCTCTCCCCCTTTCTCGCCGTCATCGCGCAGGACCCGGTGCTGCGGCGGGTCAAGCTGATCGCCGAGCCGTGGGACGTCGGCAACGGCGGCTATCAGGTGGGCGCCTTCCCGCCGCTGTGGACGGAGTGGAACGACCGCTACCGCGACGCGGTACGGGACTTCTGGCGCGGCGCCCTGCCGGACGTACGGGACCTCGGCTACCGCCTGTCGGGCTCCAGCGACCTGTACGCGTGGGGCGGCCGGCGCCCGTACGCCTCGGTCAACTTCATCACCGCGCACGACGGCTTCACGCTGCGGGACCTGGTGTCGTACGAGCGGAAGCACAACGAGGCCAACGGAGAGGGCAACCGGGACGGGACGAACGACAACCGGGCCTGGAACTGCGGGGCGGAGGGCGAGACCGACGACCCGGAGGTGGGCGCGCTGCGGCTGCGGCAGCTGCGCAACCTGCTGACCACCCTGCTGCTGTCGACCGGGGTGCCGATGCTGGTCGCGGGCGACGAGATGGGCCGCACCCAGGGCGGCAACAACAACGCCTACTGCCAGGACAACGAGACGAGCTGGCTGGACTGGTCGCTGCCCGAGGACCCCGGCCGCGCCCAGCTGCTCGCCCTGACCCGCCGGCTGCTCGCCCTGCGCCACGAGCACCCGGTGCTGCGCCGGCGAGCCTTCTTCTCCGGGCGGCCGCAGGGGGCGGACGGGCTGCGGGACCTGGCCTGGTTCACGCCGGACGGCACGGAGATGACCGAGCGGGACTGGTACGCGCCGGCGGCCACGCTCGGCCTCTACCTCTCGGGCCGCGACATTCCGGGCCGCGACGCGCGGGGCGAGCAGGTCACCGACGACAGCTTCCTGGCCATCCTGCACGCAGGTCCCCGCCCGGTGGAGTTCCGGCTGCCGGCCCCGCCGTGGGCGGAGACGTACGAACTGGTCCTGGACACCTCCCTGGACGACCAGACCCGCGCGCCCGGGACGGAGCACCGGGGCGGCGAGACGGTGACGGTGGCGGCCCGCTCGGTGCTGCTGCTGCGGGTCGGGGGGTGAGGGGCCGGGTCTCGTCCGCCGGGCCGGCGGGGGCGGCGGAAAACCGGGTGAGCGTTGTCGGTGGTCGCCCCTAGGCTCGGGAGCGATGCCCGGAGAACACGCAGTCGACGTCGACAAGGATTCCGCCGATCGCTCGGCCGTGCGCTCGCTGGCGCGGCTGTGGCCCTACGTACGGCCGGTGCGCGGGCGGTGGGCCGCGGCCGCCGCCGTCGCGATCGTCGCCTCGTGTCTGTCGCTCGTCATCCCGCTCGTCCTGAAGTGGATGGTGGACGGGCCGGTGGCCGAGGGCGATCCGGGCGGGGTGTGGCTGGGAGCGCTGTATCTGCTGCTGCTCGGCGTCGCGGAGGCGGCGCTGTTCGGCTTACGGCGCTGGCTGGTGGCGCGGCCGCTGGCGGGTGTGGAAGCCCGGATGCGGGCCGATCTGTTCCGGCGTCTGCAACGGCTGCCGATCGCCTTCCACGACCGGTGGGCCTCCGGTCAGCTGCTCTCGCGCGGCACGACCGATCTGATGCTGGTGCGGATGTTCCTCGCCTTCCCGCTGACGTTCCTGCTGGTCAACGGCGTGACGATCCTGGCGGGTTTCGTCCTGCTCCTCAGCCAGGACTGGACGCTCGGCCTGGTGCTGCTCACCCCCGTGGTCCCTCTCGTGGTGCTGTGCTCGCTGTTCGAGACGAAGTACGCGGTCGTCGCCCGGCGGGCGCAGGACCAGGTGGGGGATCTGACCACGGTCGTCGAGGAGAGCGTCCTCGGCATCCGGATCGTCAAGGGCTTCGGCCGTCACCGCAGCCAGGCGCTCGCCTTCGCGGAGCTGGCCGGGCGGCTGCGCTCCACCGAGCTGGTCAAGGGCCGTCTGCTGGCGGGGATATGGGCGCTCATCACGGTCATACCCGAGCTGGCGATCGGCGCGGCGCTGGTGCTCGGCACCGTCCAGGTCGCCGACGGGGAGCTGTCGGCCGGCACGCTCGTCGCCTTCCTGTCGACGGCGCTCGCGCTGCGCTGGCCGGTGGAGTCCCTCGGCTTCCTGCTCGCGATGAGCCAGGAGGCGGCGACGGCGACGGAGCGGTACTTCGAGGTGATGGACGAGCGGGAGGAGACACCGGGACCCGCGTCACCCGCGCGCGTGCCCGGGGCCCCGGCCCCCGTCCCGGACGGGGTGCGCTTCGAGGGCGTCTCGTTCCGCTACCCGGACGCGGAGGCCGACGCGCCACCCGTGCTCGACCGGATCGATCTGCACATCCGGCCCGGGGAGACGCTCGCCCTGGTCGGCGGTACGGGTTCCGGCAAGACGACGCTCACCGCCCTCGTACCGCGGCTGCACGAGGCGACCGGCGGGCGCATCCTGCTCGACGGCGAGGACATCACCCTGATGGAGCGCGAACGGCTGCGCGCACTGGTGTCGGTGGCCTTCGAGGAGCCGACGCTGTTCTCCGCGAGCGTCGGCGAGAACGTGCTCATGGGGGGTACGCGCGGAGCCGACGAGGACGAACTGCGGCGGGCGCTCGGCGTCGCCCAGGCGGACGGTTTCGTGGCGGCGCTCCCCGAGGGCGTGGACACCCAGGTCGGCGAGCAGGGCCTGAGCCTCTCCGGCGGCCAGCGCCAGCGTCTCGCGCTGGCGCGCGCGGTCGTGGGGCGGCCCCGCTTCCTGGTCCTCGACGATCCGCTCTCGGCGCTCGACGTGCACACCGAGGCGCTGGTGGAGGCCGCGCTGCGCGAGGTCCTGCGGGACACGACCGCGCTTGTCGTGGCGCACCGCCCGTCGACCGTGCTGCTCGCGGACCGGGTCGCGCTCCTGTCGCGGGGGCGGATCGCCGCCGTGGGCACCCACCATGAACTGCTGCGCGGCAACGCCGAGTACGCCTGGCTTATGTCGGGCGAGGGCGAGGGCGAGGGCCACGGCGACGGCCGGGGCGACGGCGGCGCGTACAGCGACGCCGCCGAGGGGGACGAGGAACGATGACGGACGCGACCACGGACCCGTTCGACCGGGACGACCTGCCCGTGCCGCCGGGGGCCACCAGGGCCCTGCTGCGGTCGCTGCTCCGGGAGCATCGCGCCCGCGTCGGGGTCGCCGCGCTGGTCCTGCTGCTCCAGCAGGCCGCCGTCCAGGCCGGGCCGCTGCTCGTGGCGTACGCGATCGACCGCGGCGTCCCGGCGTTCCGGAGCGGCGACCGCGGCCCCGTCGTGGCCGTCGCCGTCGGCTACCTGCTGTGCGCGGTGGCCGCGGGCCTCCTCCAGTACGCCTTCGTGCGCGGCGCCGCTCGGATCAACCAGGACGTGCTGCTCGATCTGCGCGGCCGGATCTTCCGCCACGCGCAGGCGCTCAGCGTGGACTTCCACGAGCGGTACACCTCCGGCCGGCTGATCTCCCGTTCCACCACGGACGTGGAGTCCCTGCGCGAGCTGCTCTCCGAGGGGCTGCAGGAGCTGATCGGCGTCGTCCTCTCCTTCGTCTCCATCGCGGCGATGCTGCTCTGGCTGGACCTGGGCATCGGCGGGGTGGCGGTGGCCTCCTTCGTACCGCTGTATCTGCTCGTACGGCTCTACCGGCGGCGGGCGGCCGTGGTCTTCGCCGAGCGGTCCACCGCCGTCGCGGGCGTCATCGTGAAGTTCGCGGAGACGATGAACGGGATCCGGCCGGTGCGGGCCTTCCGCAGGGAGCGGGCCAACGACGCCGTGTTCGCGGAGCTCAACCACCGGCACGAGCGCGCCAACGGCGACGCGCTCTTGGAGATGGCCCGCTATGTCGTCGGCTCGCGGCTCGTCGCGAACACGGCGGTGGCCGGCATGTGCCTGTGGGGCGCGTACCGAGTGGCGGAAGGGACGCTCGCGCTCGGGGTGCTCGCGGCGGCGGTGCTGTACATGCGGCGGCTCTACGACCCGATCGACCGGCTCGGCATGTTCCTGAACTCCTACCAGTCCGCGGCCGCCTCGCTCGCCAAGATCGCGGGTCTCCTCGCCCAGGAGCCCGGTGTCCCGGAGGCCGTCGCGCCGCGGGAGCTGCCGGCCGCCCGGCCGGGGGTCCCGGGCCGGGAGGTGGTCTTCGAGGGCGTGCGCTTCGCCTACCGGACCGGCGGTGAGGTGCTGCCCCGCTTCTCCTTGCGGATCCCGGCGGGGCAGACGGTCGCGGTGGTCGGCTCGACGGGCGCGGGGAAGTCGACGCTCGCCAGGCTGCTGGCCCGCTTCTACGACCCGACCGAGGGGCGGGTGCTGCTGGACGGGGTCGACGTGCGGGAGCTGTCGGCGCCGGAGCTGCGCCGGGGTGTGGTGATGGTGACCCAGGAGGCCTTCCTGTTCTCCGGCACCGTCGCGGAGAACATCGCGATCGGGCGGCCGGACGCGAGCCGCGAGGAGATCGAGCACGCGGCGAAGGCGATCGGCGCGCACGACTTCATCGCGGGGCTGCCGGACGGCTACGACACGGACGTACGCAAGCGGGGCGGGCGGATCTCGGCCGGTCAGCGCCAACTGGTCGCCTTCGCCCGCGCGTTGCTCGCCGACCCTGCGGTCCTCATCCTGGACGAGGCGACCAGTTCACTGGACGTGCCGGGGGAACGGGCGGTGCAGCGGGCGATGGACACGGTCCTCGCCGGCCGGACGGCGGTCGTGATCGCGCACCGCCTCTCGACGGTCGAGATCGCGGACCGCGTCCTCGTGATGGAGTCGGGCCGGGTGATCGAGGACGGCGCCCCGAAGGACCTGGTGACCGGCGGCGGCCACTACGCGCGCCTCCACCGCGCCTGGCGCGACAGTCTGCCGGGCTGAGCCGGGCGGCGAGTGGAGGGGACGGAACGAGCCACGCCGCGCCGCGATCTCGGGGGAGGCGCAACGTCCGGCCGACGTCCGGCCGACGCCCGGCGAAACGTCCGCTCAACGAACACGGCCTTTCGGGCACCGGACGATTTCCGGCCAACTTGTTGACGCGCTCCTGACAGGAGCCGTTCACGGCTGCCACTCTCTCCCCCGACTCTTCGCACCAGAGTTCGCGCTTCGCACGGACACGCTCCAC
Organism: Streptomyces sp. NPDC015346; assembly: GCF_043078785.1. NCBI lineage: Bacteria > Bacillati > Actinomycetota > Actinomycetes > Kitasatosporales > Streptomycetaceae > Streptomyces > Streptomyces sp. NPDC015346. The sequence goes on from NZ_JBIBTW010000005.1 coordinate 318,473, forward strand.
AGCTCTGTTTGCTCCGCCCGGACCGACCCACCCAGTGGTCCGGTACCCCCCTCGCAAAAGGAGTCTGCGTGAGATCCACGCCCAGCCGTCGCGCCACCGCGACCGGCGCTCTGATAGCCGCCGCCGCCATGCTCGCGGTCACCGTCCAGACCGGTTCCGCCACCGCGGCCGACACACCGGCCGCGCCGAAGGCCCAGGCCGGCATCGCCGCCAACCCCGGCGCCCTGCCGGCCGACCTCTCCCCCGCCCAGCGCACCGCGCTGATCCGCGCGGCCGACGCCGACAAGGCGGCGACCGCCAAGGCCCTCGGCCTCGGCGCGCAGGAGAAGCTCGTCGTCCGCGACGTCGTCCAGGACCGCGACGGCACCACCCACACGCGCTACGAGCGCACCTACGCCGGACTCCCCGTCCTCGGCGGCGACCTGATCGTCGCCGAGAGCCGGGCCGGACAGACGCGGGGCGTCACCAAGGCGTCCCGCGCGGAGCTGAAGAACGTCGACGTGAGCGCCACCGTCGCTCCGGCCGCCGCCGAGAGGCAGGCGCTGGCCGAGGCGAGGGCGGAGGGCGCGGACAAGGCCGTCACCGAGCAGGCCCCGCGCAAGGTCGTCTGGATGGCGCAGGGCTCGCCCGTCCTCGCGTACGAGACCGTCGTCGGCGGCCTCCAGCACGACGGCACCCCGAACGAGCTGCACGTCGTCACCGACGCGAAGAGCGGCGCGAAGCTGTACGAGTGGCAGGCCGTGCACAACGGCACCGGCAACACGCAGTACGCCGGCCAGGTCACCCTCGGCACCAGCGGCACCGGTCCGTACACGCTGACCGACGCCGCCCGCGGCAACCACAGGACGTACAACCTCAACCGCGGTACGTCCGGCACCGGGACGCTCTTCTCCGGCTCCGACGACGTCTGGGGCGACGGCACCCCGCAGAACCTGGAGACCGCGGGCGCCGACGCCCACTACGGCGCCGCGCTCACCTGGGACTACTACAAGAACGTGCACGGTCGCAACGGCATCCGCGGTGACGGTGTCGCCCCGTACTCCCGGGTCCACTACGGCAACGCGTACGTCAACGCCTTCTGGCAGGACTCCTGCTTCTGCATGACGTACGGCGACGGCGCGAACAACGCCAAGCCGCTGACGTCCATCGACGTGGCCGCGCACGAGATGACGCACGGCCTCACCTCCAACACCGCCCGCCTGGTCTACAGCGGCGAGTCCGGCGGCCTGAACGAGGCCACCTCCGACATCTTCGCGGCGGCCGTCGAGTTCCACGCCAACAACGCCCAGGACAAGGGCGACTACCTGGTCGGCGAGAAGATCGACATCCGCGGCAACGGCACCCCGCTGCGCTACATGGACAAGCCGAGCAAGGACGGCTCGTCCAAGGACGCGTGGTACTCGGGGATCGGCTCGATCGACGTCCACTACTCCTCGGGCCCGGCGAACCACTGGTACTACCTGCTCTCCGAGGGCAGCGGCGCCAAGACGGTCAACGGCGTGAACTACGACTCGCCGACCTCCGACGGCCTGCCCGTCACCGGCATCGGCCGGGACAAGGCCTCGCTGATCTGGTTCAAGGCGCTCACCACCAAGTTCAGCTCGAACACCAACTACGCCGGTGCCCGCACCGGTACGGTCGCGGTGGCCACCGAGCTGTACGGCGCCGGCAGCGCCGAGGTGAAGGCCGTCGAGCACGCGTGGGCCGGCGTCAACGTGGGCTCCCGCCCCGGCGGCGGCGACCCGGGCACCGGCAAGGTCTTCGAGAACACCGCCGACGTGTCCATCCCGGACAACGGCGCCGCGGTGACCTCCACGGTCGACGTCACCGGTGTCGCCGGCAACGCCCCCGCCACCCTCAAGGTGGACGTGAACATCGTCCACACCTGGCGCGGAGACCTGGTCGTCGACCTGGTCGCCCCGGACGGCTCGGTCTACAACCTGAAGCCGTTCTCGTCCTCCGACTCGGCCGACAACGTGATCGCCACCTACACGGTCAACGCCTCCACCGAGGTCGCCAACGGCGCCTGGAAGCTCCGCGTCCAGGACAAGGCCGCCCAGGACACCGGCTACATCAACAGCTTCAAGCTGACCTTCCCGTAACCACGGGACATGCGGACGGCCGCCCGGAGGGGTTCTCCCCTCCGGGCGGCCGTGCGTGGTGACAGCCGGGACGCCCTCGTCAGCGCAGCAGCACGCCCGGTACCTGGCCGGCGGTCTCCGCCGGCAGTGCCACCAGGCCCAGTTCCGCCGGGGAGGCGAGCAGCGGGTGGGAGGGGAGCACCCGCACCGTGCAGCCGAAGGGGCCCGTGCGGTCGAGGACGAGGGAGCCCTCGTAGGGGCGGCGGCCCTCCAGGTCCGGGCCGCCCGCCGGCTTCAGGACGCACACGCGGGGGTCGGTGAGGGCGTCGTCGGGCGTGACCCGGCCGGTGACCGCCTGGACCTCCACGTCGTCGGGGAGGAGGTCGCCGAGCGTCACCCTCACCCGTACCGCCGTCGTCGAGCCCAGCTCCGCGTCGGCCAGGTCCTCTCCGACCTCGCCCACCTCGATGTGGTCGATCGCGATCTTGGGCCAGGCGGCCCGCACCCGGGCCTTCCAGTCGGCCAGTTCGCGGGCGGTGGCCTGGGTCATGGCCCGGTGGGCGTGCGCGGCGGGCGCGTACAGGCCCTCGACGTACTCCCGCACCATGCGGTCGGCGAGCACCTTCGGGCCGAGCTCGTTCAGCGTCCTGCGGACCATCTCCGTCCAGCGGACCGGCACCCCGTCCGGGCCGCGGTCGTAGAAGCGCGGGGCGACCCGCCGCTCGATCAGCTCGTAGAGCGCGGCCGCCTCCAGGTCGTCCCGCCGCTCCTCGTCGGTCGCCGCCGCCCCTTCGGCGGTCGGGATGGCCCAGCCGAAGTCGGGCTCGAACCATTCGTCCCACCAGCCGTCCAGGACGGAGAGGTTGAGACAGCCGTTGAGGGCGGCCTTCATTCCGCTGGTCCCGCAGGCCTCCAGCGGACGCAGCGGGTTGTTGAGCCAGACGTCGCAGCCGGGGTAGAGATGGCGGGCCATGGCCATGCCGTAGTCGGGCAGGAAGACGATCCGGTGCCGCACCCGCGGGTCGTCGGCGAACCGCACCAGCTCCTGCACCAGCCGCTTCCCGCCGTCGTCGGCGGGGTGCGCCTTGCCGGCCACGACCAGCTGCACCGGCCGCTCCGGGTCGAGCAGCAGTGACCGCAGCCGTTCGGGGTCGCGCAGCATCAGGGTGAGCCGCTTGTACGAGGGGACCCGGCGGGCGAAGCCGATGGTCAGCACGTCCGGGTCGAGGACGGAGTCGGTCCAGCCCAGTTCGGCGCCCACGGCGCCCCGCTGCCGCCAGGAGGCGCGGAGCCGTTCCCGTACCTCGCCCACCAGCTGTTCGCGCAGGGTCCGCCGGAGCTCCCAGAGCTCCCGGTCGTCGGCGCCCTCCGCGCGGCGCCCGACCTCGGGCGCGGTCCAGGTCGGCGCGTGGACGCCGTTGGTGATCGAGGTGATGGGCACCTCCTCCGGGTCGAAGCCGGGCCAGAGCCCGGCGAACATCTCCCGGCTGACGGCCCCGTGGAGGGTGGAGACGCCGTTGGCGCGCTGGGCCAGGCGCAGGCCCATGGCGGCCATGTTGAAGAGCCCGGGCTCCCCGCCGAGCGGGGTCTCGTCGCCGAGGGCGAGGATGCGGCCGACGTCGACCCCGGGCAGCTCGCCGTCCTCGCCGAGGTAGCGGGCGACGAGCGAACGCTCGAACCGGTCGATGCCGGCGGGGACGGGGGTGTGGGTGGTGAAGACCGTGCCGGCCCGGACGGTCTCCAGGGCCGCGTCGAAGCCGAGGCCCTCGCCCGCCAGTTCCCGGATGCGTTCGAGGCCGAGGAAGCCGGCGTGGCCCTCGTTGGTGTGGAAGACCTCGGGGGCCGGGGTGCCGGTGAGGCGGCAGTAGGTGCGCACGGCGCGGACGCCGCCGATGCCGAGGAGCATCTCCTGGAAGAGCCGGTGGTCGCTGCCGCCGCCGTAGAGCCGGTCGGTGACGTCGCGTTCGGCGGGCGCGTTCTCCTCGACGTCGGAGTCGAGCATGAGCAGGGGTACGCGGCCGACCTGCGCGGTCCAGATGTGGGCGTACAGGGTGCGGCCGCCGGGGAGGGCGAGGGTGACCCGGGCGGGGGTGCCGTCGCTCTCGCGGAGCAGGGCGACGGGCAGTTCGCCGGGGTCGAGGACGGGATAGTGCTCCTGCTGCCAGCCCTCGCGGGAGAGCGACTGGCGGAAGTAGCCGTGCCGGTAGAGGAGTCCGACGCCGATGAGCGGGACGCCGAGGTCGCTGGCGGCCTTGAGGTGGTCGCCGGCCAGGATGCCGAGGCCGCCGGAGTACTGGGGCAGGGCGGCGGTGACGCCGAACTCGGGCGAGAAGTAGGCGATGCCCGAGGGCAGATCGCCGCCCTGCTCCTGGTACCAGCGCGGCGCGTGCAGATAGTGGTCGAGGTCGTCGGCCGCGGCACGCAGCCGGGCCAGGAAGTCCTGGTCGGCGGCGAGCGCGGCGAGGCGGGTGGCGGAGACGGAGCCGAGCAGCCGCACCGGGTCGATGTCGTCGGTGCGCCGCCCGCCGGGGCGGGCGGTGTGCTCGGGGTCGACGGAGTCGAAGAGTTGACGGGTCGGCTCGTGCCAGGACCAGCGCAGGTTCCGCGCCAGTTCGGTGAGCGGTCGAAGGGTGTCGGGGAGGACGGGACGCACGGTGAATCGACGGATTGCCTTCACGTGTTCCACCTTCGCAGGGGGTTACGGAACGGAGTGGACGCACCACGCTGTGCATCCCGACGACCGTAAGCCACGCGGGTCTCCCGGACCACGGCGCGCGGGGGTCGTGCCGCGGCCCGGGAGGGGCGTCAGCGCGGCGCGCCGAGCGGGAGGCCGAAGGCGGTCCGTACCTCGTAGGGGGAGCCTTCGTTGACGGCGGCCGGGTCGAAGGCGCCGGTGGCCGCGTAGCGGGCGGCGATCGAGGCCAGCTCCTCCGCGGGGATCACCTGGTGGATGTCGGTGAATCCCTCCGGGGCCCGCTGGTGGGCCAGATTGATGACGACCTCGGGGCCGAGCCGCCGGTTCGCGAGCTGAAGCGCGGTGGTGGCCGGTCTGCGGTCGCGCTCGTAGGCGGCGAGGGCCTCCGCCGGGTCGCGGTGGCGGGCCAGGGCGTGGGCGAGGGCGCGGGCGTCCACGATGGACTGGGTGGCCCCGTTGGAGCCGATGGGGTACATGGCGTGTGCCGCGTCGCCGATCAGGGTGGTACGGCCGTGGCTCCAGCGGTCGAGGGGTTCGCGGTCGACCATCGGGTACTCGTGGGCGGCCGGTGCGGCTCTCAGCACGTCGGGGACGCTGACGCCGTCGAACTCCCAGCCCTCGTAGTGGTGGAGGAAGGTCTCGACGGGTACGGCACGGTTCCAGTCGCCCAGATACTCCTCCCGTACCTCGTACGCGCCCCGGGCGTCCGCCCGTGCCGTGTCGGCGGGCCGGGCCAGTGCCCAGTTCACCAGGACGGTCCCCCCGGAGGGCCGGCTCATCGGGTAGACGACGGCCTTCTGCCGGTCGTCGCCCGCGATGAACATGAAGGAGCCGACGGCACGGGCCGGCATGCGGGAGACGCCCCGCCAGACCAGCATGCCGTTCCACGGCGGGCTGCCCTCGTCCGGGTTGAGGGCGGCGCGGACGGTCGAGCGGATCCCGTCGGCGCCGACGAGGACGTCGGGTTCGAGGGAGGCCCGGCCCCGTCGGGCGTCATCGCGGTGCTCCAGCTGGATGCGGGGGCGGCCGTCGGGCAGGGTCTCCACGCCGGTGACCCGGACGCCGGTCACGAGGGCCGCGGCGCCGAGTCGTTCCCGTACCGCCGCGGCGAGGACGGCCTGGAGGTGGGCCCGGTGGACGGAGAGCTGGGGCCAGCGGTAGCCGGCGCCGAGCCCGCGCGGCTCGCGGGAGATCAGGCCGCCGGAGCGGTGGTAGTAGCGCAGTTCGCGGGTGCGCAGGGCGCCGGCTTCGAGCCGGGGGAGCACGCCGAGCGCGTCGAGTTCGCGGACCGCGTTGGGCATCAGGTTGAGGCCCGCGCCGACGGGGCGGCTCTCGCGGACCGACTCCACGACGGTGACGCGGTCGAACCCGGCGGCGTGCAGGGCGAGTGCGGCGGTGAGGCCGGCGATGCCGCCGCCGACGACGACGATGTGGAGGAGCTCGGTGCCGGGCAGGTCAGGCCCGGTGTCCAGCGGGGCGGGCTCGCGCGGGGTCCCGTACGGGGGTGGTGGGGACGTCATCGGATTCTCCTCACGCCGCCGGCGTGCCGGCGCCCGGGCGGGCGGCCGGGCGGGCGCCCGGTCGGGAGGCGGTCGCGCGCCGCACCAGGGTCTCGTTGTCCCTGGTCAGGTCGAGGATCGAGCGGAGCAGGGCGACGGGTGCGCCGCCGCTGCCCTCGTCGTACAGCCGCAGGTCGTCGCTGTAGGCCTTGCGGGCGATGCCGATGTGGCGGGCGCGGAAGGTCTTGAGGATCTTCAGCACCCGGCCGAGCGCGTGGGCGGAGGCGGCCAGTTGCGGGGGGAGCCGGTCGACGTTCTCCCAGCTGATGGCCGCCGACAGCTTGCTGACGGCGGAGACGCCGCCGGCGTGCCGGGCGTGGAAGTCCCGCCAGGACGGCAGGCTGTACTGGACGGAGTCGGCGAGGAACTCGTCGTACGCGCTGTGGGAGCGGTCGCACTGCCAGAGGGTCAGGTCGACGAGCCAGAGCGGGACCTGGGCGGCGGCGGGGCCGAGGTAGTCGCGCCCGGCGACGTCGATCTCCTCGAAGTAGGGGCGCAGGGTGAGCGCGAAGAACTCCGGGCTGACGTTGGCGATGGTGAAGTCGATCGAGTCGACCATCGACTGGACGTGGTGGGCGGTGCGGTCGAGGGCGACGGCGAAGCCGGGGTCGTACGGTTCGAGGCGGGCGAGCCTGGAACAGGTGTCGAGGGCGGCGACGAGGCCGGGGAACGCCATCCGGACGGCCTCCTGGAGATGGGCCTCCATGGGATGGCCCGTGTACATCCGCTGGCGCGGGCCGAGCGGGTTCCAGGTGGTGTAGTGGTGCACGGTGTCACGGGGCACCATGTCGGTGCGCCGCCCCAGGAGTTCGAGGACCGGGAGCACTTCGGGGACGGCGGCGACGGGCTGGATGCCGTGACGTTTCAGCGAGCCGAGCAGGATGCCGAGGTCCCGCATCGCGGCGAGCGCGTCGACGACGCTCCACTCGGCGGCCAGGTCCGGGTCGGGGACCAGGGTCCGCAGGGCCACGGTGAGCGCGGCGACGTCGGCGTCGGCGTTCATCCCGGGCAGGGCGGCGAGCAGGGCGTCGGCGCCGAGCGGATCGGCGGCCCGTATGTCGCATATGCGGTAGCGCGGGTCGCCCCGTTCGTCGAGAGCGGGCGCGACAAGTTCGTACAGGGTCAACGGAATGCCCTTCTGGTTTTTTGAGGGCTCGGTTCACCTCGGGGGCGCCCGGTACGTGCGTCGACGGTCGCGCGCCCCTTCGGCTCACTCGCCTCTTGTCTGTGACGCAGCGGGATCGCCCGCCCGGTCCTGGCGCGGTGGCGCCGTGGCGGGGGCGGGCAGGCGCAGCCGTACCGAGAGCAGCGTGGCGGCGGCGGCGAAGGTCGCGCCGAGGAGCAGCGCGGCCCGGAAGCCGGTGGTCTGGGCCGCGGCGGTGGCCGATTCGGTACGGGCGGCGGCGACGGCCACCAGGATGGCGAGGCCGAGCACCGAGCCGAACTGCTGGCTGGTGTTGACGAGACCGGAGGCGAGTCCGGTCTCCTCAGGGGCCACCTCCGCCGTGGCGGCGACGTTGGTGGTGACCATGACCAGCGGCAGGGCGACACCGAGGAGAAGACTCGGTGCGAGAACGGTGGAGAAGAAGGAGCCGTCGGCGGTGAGCGCGAGGGCCAGCCACAGGGTGCCGGCGCACAGCAGCGCGAAGCCGAGGGTCATCGTCCGGGTCAGTCCGATCCGGAAGATCAGCCGGCCGGTCTGCGGGGCGACCGCGACGACGACGAGCGAGAGCGGGAGCAGACCGAGTCCGCCACCGAGCGGGTCGTGGCCGAGGACGCTCTGCAGATAGAGGCTGACCAGGAAGAACATCGGAAAGAGCGTCATCTGGGCGAGGCCGCTGAGGGCGTTGGCCAGGCGCAGGGAGGGGCGGGCGAGGACGGCGGGCGGCACGAGCGGGACGGCGGTCCGGGTCTCGATGACGGCGAAGCCGGCGAGGAGGGCGAGCCCCGCGCCGCCGGCGCCGAGGGTCGCGGCGGAGAGCCAGCCGTTCTCGGCCCCGCCGACGAGCGCGTAGGCGATGAGCCCGAGCCCGCCGGTGGCGGTGAGGGCCCCGGCGAGGTCGAAGCCCCGGCCGTGGCGGGCTCCGCCCGTCCCGGCGTCGAGGACGCGCGGCGCCAGCGCTCCCAGCAGAGCCGCGACGACGACGTTGAGCCAGAAGGTGGAGCGCCAGCCGAGGACGTCGGTCAGGACGCCGCCCAGGACGGTCCCGAGGACGCCGCCGAGGCCGCCCATGGCGGCGAAGGCGCCGAGCGCCCGGTGGCGGCCCGGCCCTTCGGGGAAGAGGACGAGCAGCAGCGCGAAGGCGGCGGCCGCGGCGAGGGCGGCGCCGACGCCCTGGACGGCCCGGGCGGCGACCAGGGCGGCCGCGTTCGGGGCGAGCGCTCCGACGGCGGAGGCGGCGGCGAGCAGCCCGAGCCCGCCGAGGAAGAGCCGGCGGTGTCCGAGGAGGTCGGCGACGCGTCCGCCGAGCAGCAGCAGCCCGCCGAAGGTGATCAGGTACGCGTTGGCCACCCAGGAGAGCCCGGTGGAGCCGGATCCGAGGTCCTCGCCGATCGAGGGCAGGGCGACGTTGACGATCGCGGTGTCCAGGATCAGCAGCAGCTGGGTGGAGGCGAGGAGCGCGAGGGCGCCCCTCGGCGCGCGGGAGACGGTCATCGCCCGGCCCCCGGCCCCCCGCCGGCCTCCCGTGTCCCCGGCGCCGTCACCTCGTCGTCCCGAGGTCGTAGCCGTCGAGGCAGGCCTGGGCGAGGCGTTCGCAGTCGTCGGCGGCGCCCGCCCAGGTCTGCATGGTCAGGTAGACGTGCGGGGCGCCCTGGTAGAAGCGTTCGTACTGTTCGTGCCGGCCGGCGAACTCGGAGCCGAGGGCGTCCCAGGCGAGCTTGAGGAGCTTGAGCCGGTCCTCGGCCGCGTGACCGGGGGTGCGGAAGTACTGGCGTACCAGCGGGCCCAGCTCGGGGTGGAGGAGGTCGCGCCCGCTCGCCGGGGTCTGGATGATGGCCCCGCCGGCGAGCAGCTTGATGTCCTGGACCGCCCGGGGGTAGAGCTCACCGGCCATGATGCGCTGGGCGAAGGAGATCTCCTGGCCGGGCCGTACGCCGCCCCGGCCGCCGTCGACCGGCTCCCAGGAGGCCTCGGCGGCCAGGACGAACGCCTTGGCCTGCGCGACCGCCCCGAGGAGCCGTCCGATCGCCTGGGTGACCGGCGGCAGCTTGTCGGTGCCGTTGGACCGGGCGATCAGGATCGCGAGGCCGGTGAGGAACTCCAGCTTCGTCCAGAAGCGGGTCGCCGACTGGTGCACGAAGTTGAGGTAGGCCGGGGTCTGCCACCACATGGCGGCGGTGGCGGCCACGTCCCGGTAGGTCAGGACGCGTTCCCACGGTACGAACACGTCGTCGCAGACGAGCAGCGCGTCGTTCTCGTCGTACCGCGCGGAGAGCGGCTGGTCGAAGACGGACCGGGCCCGCCCCTCGTAGGAGGTGCGCGAGATCAGCTTGAGGCCGGGGGTGTCCACCCGGACGGAGAAGGAGAGCGCGCGCTCGGTGTCCTCGGGGGCGAGCGGTTCTATCGTGCCGACGAGTATCTCGTCGGCGAAGACCGCGCCGGTGCCGATGGTCTTCGCTCCGCGCACCACGATCCCGTCGGCGCGGTCCTCGACCACCTGGACCCGCTCGGCGGCGGGGTCGGTGATGGTGAAGGCGGAGTGGAGGCTGCCCTCGGCGAGCCTGCGGTGGTACGCGAGGGCGTGTTCGGCGCCGTCGAAGCAGTCGGTGGTGAAGACCTCGGGGGCGGCGGCGAATCCGGCCGCGCCGGAGGCCATGTAGTCGGGGGTGCGGCCGAGGAAGCCGTAACTGGCCTCGGCCCACACCTTGTACGCCTTGCGGCGGGCGACCAGGTCCTCGTACGAGCGGGGCACGGCGTAGGCGCGGTGCACGCCGCCCTGGACGAGCACGGGGCTGTGCGGTGAGTCGTGCGCGAGGTCGTGAAGCCCGGCGAAGGAGGCCGCGGTGGCCCGGAAGGCGGGGTGCGTGGTGACGTCCTTGATCCGCTCTCCGTCCAGCCAGATCTCGCGCCCGTCGCGCAGCCCCTCCAGATACTCCCGCCCCGACCTCGTCACCGCTTATCGCCTCTCCTCGTGTGTGTACCGGCTCCTGCCGTGACCGAGCCTGTACGGTGCGTGGCCTTCCAGGCAATGAACGTCCGTCCAGTGGTCCTTAAGAACCGGCCAGTCAGCTTCCGTTCATGCGGCTTTTGCCCGGATACCCCGAGGTCAGGCGGCGTTGTCGTAGCCGGAGCGGTACTCCCCCGGGGTCATTCCGAACCATTTGCGGAAGGCGAGGTGGAAGCCGACGGCGCTCTGGTAGCCGACGCGGGAGGGGACGGCGGACTGCGGGATCGAGGTCTCGGTGAGCAGCCGGGCGGCCTCCTGCATCCGGCGTCCGGTGAGGTGGCGGGCGGGGGCCTCGCCGACGAGTTCCCGGAAGGCGGCCGTGAAGGCGGAGCGGGACATGCCGACCTCGCGGGCGAGGGATTCGATGGTCCAGGGTTCGGCGAACCGGGTGGAGATCATCACCATGGCGCGGCTGATGCCGGGGTGGCGGAGCACGGGCAGCGAGGCCGGGCTGTCGGTGAGCTCGCGCAGCAGCGGGCGCAGGGCGAGCACCAGCGCCATCTCGAAGGCGCGCAGGGTGATCAGCCGGTCCCCGGGGCCGACGGGCCGGTCGGGCGAGGCGAGCAGCCGCAGGGTGTCGCGGAGCAGCGGCTCGCGGTCGACCTGGGCGCCGTCGAGGACGAGCGCCCAGGGCAGCGAGGTGTAGAGGCCGGTGGCGGCGCTGGCATCGTAGTGGAGTCCGGCGCACAGCAGCCGGCTCTCGGCGCCGCTGCCCTCGATGACGATCTCGCCGGAGGTGCCGGGCTGACGCTCGGGCAGCACGGCCTTGAGCGGGACGCCCTGGCGGTCGGGCCGGTCGGAGAGCCGGTGGGCCATCCCGGTGGGGAAGACGATGAGGTCGCCGGCGTGCAGCTGGATGGGGGTCTGGCCGTCGCCGGTGATCCAGCAGCCTCCCTCGACGAGGTAGTGCAGGACGGCACAGCTCTGCTCGGCGTCTCCCTCGATCGCCCAGGGCGCGCGGACGTGCCACCGGCTGTCGAAGACGCCGGTGAGGCGGAGCGGCTTGAGCAGCTCGCTCAGGAGGTCGTCGCGCTGGTCGTCACAGTCGGTTCCCACGATGTCCATGGACGATCCTTCAACTTCCGCCCCGGTTTGTTAATTGAACGGCCGAAGCCGCCGCCGCCAGCCTGAGAGAGCCGACACGGCAGCAGCCACAGCCTATCGAAGGGCCTCGACGACACATGTCCAGTCAGATTCCGATGAGGGTCGCGGTGGTGGGAGCGACCGGTTTCCAGGGGGGCGCGGTGGCGCGTCTGCTGGCGGAGCGGCACCACCGGGTACGGACGCTCACCCGCCGGCCCGAGGGCGACCGTCCGCCGCTGCCGGGGGCGTCCTTCGTCGCCGGCGACCTGGGGAGCGCCGGGGACGTGCGGCGGCTGTTCGAGGGCATGACGCACGCCTCGGTGGTGATGCCGCTGGTGTACGAGCCGGAGCGGGTGCGCCTGTACGCACGGAACATCGCCCACGCGGCCCTGGACGCCGGGATCGTGCGGCTGGTCTACAACGCCAACACGCGGGTGCCGCAGGGACCGACCTCGGTGGCGGCGTTCGAGACCCGGCGGATCGTGGAGGAGGTGCTCCGGGACAGCGGGGTGCCGCTGGTCGTGGTGCGGCCGCCGGTGTATCTGGACAATCTCTTCTCGCCGTGGAACGGGCCCGCGCTGGTCGACGAGGGGGTCCTGGCCTATCCGCTGCCCGAGGACACGCCGACGGCGTGGATGTCGCACCGGGATCTGGCGGAGGCGGTGTACGCGGCGCTGACCGGGGAGGGTCTGGAGGGCCGCACCTTCGACATCGGCGGGGAGCGCTCGCTGACGGGCCCTGAGCTGGCGGAGGCCTTCGGGCGGGGTCTGGGCCGCACGGTGCGGTATCTGCCGCTGGCGCCGGACGTCTTCGAACGCGGCCTCGCACAGTTGCTCGGGCCGGAGACGGCGGCCGGGGTGGCGGGGATCTACCACTACATGGCGGCCGGCACCGACCCGCTCCTGATGGCGGCCGACGACGGCGTCTCGGCGGAGGTGCTGACGGTGCGTCCGGCGCCGGTGGAGGAGTGGGTGACGCGTCAGCCGTGGCAGGTGTGGTCCGGCGACTCGGAGGAGTCGCCCTCGCCGCAGGGCTGACGGGTCAACACAACGCGCGCGGTGGACCGGCTTCGTCCTACATTGGGACGGGGCCGGTTTCTTTTGGATGCCGGGTGCTTGTCCGCACGGCTACGCCCGAGTAGTTAACAAAGCGCCGGATTGCCCACCCGAAGTGGGTGGAAGGCTCACCCGGTAACACCTCTTGAAACCCCCCGAAGGCACGGAAGAACACCCTCGTAGACCCGCCATCCGAGTGAACGCGGACAGGAGCGGCCATGCCCGCAACCCGCCAGCCGTCGACGGAGCTACAAAGAGCGCACCACCACCCGCACCCCCGTAAACCCTCAGGTGATGCTGTGAATCCGCTCATGGGACGTATTCCCGTACTGGACGTCCGCCCGCTGGTCGACTGCGGCCGCCGCCCCGCGAAGGCGGTGGCCGGAGAGACCTTCATGGTGACGGCGACCGTCTTCCGCGAGGGCCACGACGCGGTCGCCGCCAATGTCGTACTGCGCGGCCCGTCCGGGCGCCCGGGGCCCTGGACCCCGATGCGCGAACTGGCCCCCGGCACCGACCGGTGGGGCGCCGAGGTCACCCCGGACGCCGAAGGCCTGTGGACGTACACGGTCGAGGCCTGGAGCGATCCGGTGGCCACCTGGCGCCACCACGCGAGGATCAAGATCCCGGCGGGGATCGACTCCGAGCTCGTGCTCGCCGAGGGCGCCGCGCTGCACGAGCGTGCGGCGAAGGGCGTCCCGAAGAAGGGCGGCGGGCGCGAGGCGGTGCTGGCCGCCGCCGACGCGCTGCGCGACGAGTCCCGTCCGGCCGCCGCCCGCCTTGCCGCCGCCCTGGCGCCGCAGGTGACCGAGGCCCTCGACCGCCATCCGCTGCGCGAACTGGCCAGCTCCTCCCCCGCGTTGCCGCTCCAGGTGGAGCGGGAGCGGGCGCTGTTCGGTTCCTGGTACGAGTTCTTCCCGCGCTCCGAGGGTGTGCGGAAGGTGCGGGGCAAGACGGTCTCCGGGACGTTCCGTACCGCCGCCGAGCGGCTGCCGGCCATCGCGGCGATGGGCTTCGACGTCGTCTACCTCCCGCCCATCCACCCCATCGGCACCACCCACCGCAAGGGCCCCAACAACGCCCTGTCGGCGAGCCCGAGCGACGTCGGCGTGCCGTGGGCGATCGGCTCGCCCGAGGGCGGCCACGACGCCGTCCACCCGGACCTGGGCACGATCGAGGACTTCGACGCCTTCGTGGCCCGCGCCCGCGAGCTGCGCCTGGAGATCGCGCTGGACTTCGCCCTCCAGTGCTCCCCGGACCACCCGTGGGTGGAGAAGCACCCGGAGTGGTTCCACCACCGGCCCGACGGCTCGATCGCCTACGCGGAGAACCCGCCGAAGAAGTACCAGGACATCTATCCCATCGCGTTCGACAAGGACATGAAGGGGATTGTCGCCGAGACCGTGCGGATCCTGCGCCACTGGATGAACCACGGGGTACGGATCTTCCGCGTCGACAACCCGCACACCAAGCCGGTCGTGTTCTGGGAGCGGGTGATCGGGGAGATCAACCGGAAGGACCCGGACGTGATCTTCCTGGCGGAGGCGTTCACCCGGCCCGCGATGATGCACACGCTCGGCGCGATCGGCTTCCAGCAGTCGTACACGTACTTCACCTGGCGCAACACCAAGGCGGAGCTGACGGAATACCTCACCGAGCTGTCCGGCGAGGCGGCCGCCCACATGCGGCCGAACCTCTTCGTGAACACCCCCGACATCCTGCACGCCTACCTCCAGAAGGGCGGCCGGCCCGCCTTCGAGGTGCGGGCGGTGCTCGCCGCGACCCTGGCGCCCTCGTGGGGCATGTACGCCGGTTACGAGCTGTGCGAGGGGACCGCGCTGCGAGACGGCAGCGAGGAGTACCTCGACTCGGAGAAGTACCAACTCCGGCCGCGTGACTGGGAGTCGGCGGAGCGCTCGGGAGCCACGATCGCCCCGCTCATCACCACGCTCAACCGGATCCGGCGCCGCCACCCGGCCCTGCGCCGGCTGCGGAACCTGACCTTCCACGCGACCGACAACGACCAGGTGATCGCGTACAGCAAGCGGTCGGGTTCGAACACCGTTCTGGTGGTCGCCAACCTCGACCCTCACCACACCCAGGAGGCCACGGTCTCGTTGAACATGCCGGAGCTCGGCCTGGACTGGCACGAGACCGTACCGGTGCGCGACGAGCTCACCGGCGAGACCTATCACTGGGGCAGAGCCAATTATGTGCGCCTCGAGCCGGGCGTCACGCCCGCGCACGTCCTCGCTCTGCGACCGTCCCCGTCGATCGGAGGGTCACCCACCTCATGACTGTCAACGAACCCGTCCCCGACACCTTCGAGGACACGCCCGCCAAGGACCGTGACCCGGACTGGTTCAAGAGGGCGGTCTTCTACGAAGTGCTCGTCAGATCCTTCCAGGACAGCAACGGCGACGGCGTAGGCGACCTCAAGGGCATCACGTCCAAGCTGGACTACCTGCAGTGGCTGGGCGTCGACTGCCTCTGGCTGCCGCCCTTCTTCGACTCTCCGCTGCGGGACGGCGGCTACGACGTCGCCGACTACACCTCCGTGCTCCCGGAGTTCGGCGACCTGGCGGACTTCGTGGAGTTCGTGGACGCGGCGCACCAGCGCGGCATGCGCGTGATCATCGACTTCGTCATGAACCACACCAGCGATCAGCACCCGTGGTTCCAGGAGTCGCGCGCCGATCCGGACGGTCCGTACGGTGACTACTACGTCTGGGCCGACGACGACAAGCAGTTCCCGGACGCCCGGATCATCTTCGTCGACACCGAGACGTCGAACTGGACCTTCGACCCGGTGCGCAAGCAGTACTACTGGCACCGCTTCTTCTCGCACCAGCCGGATCTCAACTACGAGAACCCGGCGGTGCAGGAGGAGATCCTCTCGGCGCTGAAGTTCTGGCTGGATCTGGGCATCGACGGCTTCCGGCTGGACGCGGTGCCGTACCTGTACCAGCAGGAGGGCACCAACTGCGAGAACCTGCCGGCCACCCACGCCTTCCTCAAGCGGGTCCGCAAGGAGATCGACGACCACTACCCGGACACGGTGCTGCTCGCCGAGGCCAACCAGTGGCCGGAGGACGTGGTCGACTACTTCGGGGACTTCGCCTCCGGCGGCGACGAGTGCCACATGGCGTTCCACTTCCCGGTGATGCCGCGGATCTTCATGGCCGTGCGGCGGGAGTCGCGCACCCCGGTCTCGGAGATCCTGGCCAAGACCCCGGCGATCCCGGACCGCTGCCAGTGGGGCATCTTCCTGCGCAACCACGACGAGCTGACGCTCGAGATGGTCACGGACGAAGAGCGCGACTACATGTACGCGGAGTACGCCAAGGATCCCCGGATGCGGGCCAACATCGGCATCCGGCGGCGGCTCGCCCCGCTGCTGGAGAACGACCGCAACCAGATGGAGCTGTTCACCGCGCTGCTGTTCTCGCTGCCGGGTTCGCCGGTGCTGTACTACGGCGACGAGATCGGGATGGGCGACAACATCTGGCTCGGCGACCGGGACGGGGTGCGGACCCCGATGCAGTGGACGCCGGACCGGAACGCGGGCTTCTCGTCCTGCGATCCGGGGCGCCTCACGCTGCCGGCCATCATGGACCCGGTCTACGGCTACCAGGTCACCAACGTCGAGTCGGGCATGGCCTCGCCGTCCTCGCTGCTCCACTGGACGAAGCGGATGATCGAGATCCGCAAGCAGAACCGGGCCTTCGGAGTCGGCTCGTACACCGAATTGCCCTCGTCCAATCCGGCCGTACTCGCCTTCCTGCGGGAGGACGGCGACGACCTGGTGCTCTGTGTGAACAACTTCTCGCGGTTCGCACAGCCGACGGAGCTGGATCTGCGGCAGTTCGACGGCATGTACCCGGTGGAGCTGATCGGGCAGGTGCGGTTCCCCGCGATCGGTCAGTGGCCGTATCTGCTCACCCTGGCGGGCCACGGTTTCTACTGGTTCCGCCTGAAGAAGAGCCGTGTGACGAAGAGCCAGACGGCCGTGAACTGACGCACCGTCAGTCAATTGTTCCGGGGTGGGGCGGTTTCCCCCGCGCCACCCTGGGCACTGTGTCCCACACATAGGCGATTCAGGTCCATACGGGCCTTCTTGTCGGGCCCATACGGATCTTCCCCGCCCGACACGTCCCGCACAGCCGGACAGCCGAAGCCGCCATCCGGGACACTCTGCGCATTTGAAACCACTCATGCGCCCCCCGGGGAAAGGACGCGATGCCATGCCGGAGACCGCATCCACCACCCGGGCCCCGGCCGCCCTCCTTCCGTCACTCGCACCCCTGCTCCATGACTGGCTGCCCCGGCAGCGCTGGTTCGCGGGCAAGGGGCGCCGGGTCACCGGATTCACGCTGGACGCGGCCACCGAGCTGCTGCCGCTGGACGGCACGGGACCCGGTCTGCTGCATCTGCTGGTACGGGTCGAACAACCGGCACGTCCGGCCCACACGCCCGCGGACTGCTACCAACTCCTCCTGGGCGTAAGGACCCAGCTGCCACCCCGCCTCGCCCCCGCCCTCATCGGACGGATCCGGCAGGGCCCCCTGGCGGGCCGAGCGGTCTACGAAGGGCTGCGCGACCCGCGGCTCGCCGGACTGCTCTACGAAAGGCTGCGCACACCGGGCCGGATCGGCCCGCTCCGCTTCCATGGGTCGGCCACCCTGCCCGCCGCCCTCGCCCCCCGGGTCCTCGACGCCGAACAGTCCAACTCCTCGCTCGTGTACGGCGAAACGTACATCCTGAAGATCTTCCGCCGGGTCAGCCCCGGCGCCAACCCCGACCTGGAGCTGCCGCTCGCCCTCGCCCGGGCGGGGTGCGCCCGGGTCCCGGAGCCGGTCGCCTGGTTCGAGACGGGCGCGAACACACTCGGCGTGCTCCAGCCCTATCTGCGCGACTCGCGGGACGGCTGGCGGCTCGCGCTCGACGCGCTCGCGGAGGGAAGGGAGTTCACCGGCGAGGCGCTCGCCCTCGGACGGGCCACGGCCGAGGTGCACCTCGCCCTCGCCGAGGCACTGCCCACCGAGAAGCTGCACCGCACCCAGACCGAGCTCCTGGCGGGCGAGATGGACCAGCGCCTGCACGCCGCCGCCCAGGCGGTGCCCGCGCTCCTGCCGTACGTCCCCGGCCTGCGGGCCGTCTTCGCCGCGGCGGGCGACACCTCCGGCACCGGGTGGCTCCAGCGGGTCCACGGCGATCTCCACCTGGGGCAGACGCTGCGGTCGGCGGACGGCGGCTGGTCCGTGATCGACTTCGAGGGCGAGCCCGCGAAGCCGCTCGCGGAGCGGTGCCGCCCCCAGCCCGCGGTCCGCGACGTCGCCGGCATGCTCCGCTCCTTCGACTACGCCGCCCGCACCCACCGCCCCTGGAACCCGGAGTGGGCGGCCCGCTGCCGGGACGCCTACTGCGCCGGCTACGCCGAGGCCGCCGGCACCGACCCCCGCGCGGACCCGGCCCTGCTGCGCGCCTACGAGACCGACAAGGCGGTCTACGAGGTCGTCTACGAGGCCCGCCACCGCCCCGACTGGCTCCCCGTCCCGATGGCCGCGATCGAACGCCTGGCAGGCGCCGAGTGACGCCCCCGCACCCCGGGGGCCCCGTTCGGCCGAGTGTCCTGTGCGGCTTGTACGCCGTTGCGGTTGCGTGGGAACCGGCGCGTTTTCCTCAGCCCACCCTTCCGAACCCCTTGCAGGAGGCATCCCCGTGACCGCCCGATCCGCACGCAAGACGGCAGTGCCCCCGACGAAGACGCCCGGACCCCGGGCCGAGGCCAAGCCGGACAAGACCGCGGAGCGCGTACGGAAGGCGCCGCCGCTCGACGCCGGCGACCGGGCACGACTCCTCGCGGGCGAGCACCACGACCCGCACGGCCTCCTCGGCGCCCACCCCGTCCGCGGCGGAGTCGCGATCCGGGTGCTGCGCCCGTACGCCCGTGAGGTCACCGTCCTCGCCAAGGGCAGGCGAACCACGCTGCACGACGACGGCGACGGGTTCTTCTCCTGCCTCCTGCCCCTGCTCCGCAAGGTGCCCGAGTACGAGCTGCGGGTCCGCTACGACGGCGAGGAGATCCCGGTCCACGATCCGTACCGCTTCCTGCCCTCCCTCGGCGAGCTCGACCTCCACCTCATCGGCGAGGGCCGGCACGAGGAGCTGTGGAAGGCGCTCGGCGCGCGGCCGATGATCCACCAGGGCGTGGCCGGCACCCGCTTCACGGTCTGGGCACCCAACGCCCGGGGCGTCCGGGTCAGCGGTGACTTCAACTACTGGGACGGCACCGGCCTGCCGATGCGCTCGCTCGGCGCGACCGGCGTGTGGGAGCTGTTCGTGCCCGGCATCGGCGAGGGCGCGCTCTACAAGTTCGACATCGCCCGGCCCGACGGGTCCCACACCCTGCGCGCCGACCCGATGGCCCGCCGCACCGAGTGCCCGCCGAACACGGCCTCGGTCGTCACCGACTCGTACCACACATGGGGCGACGCCGAGTGGATGGCGAGCCGCGGCGCCCGGCCCCACCATGAGGCCCCGTTCTCCGTCTACGAGGTCCACCTGCCGTCCTGGCGGCCGGGGCTCACGTACCGGCAGCTGGCCGAGCAACTGCCCGCCTACGTCAGCGATCTGGGCTTCACGCACGTGGAGTTCATGGCCGTCGCGGAGCACCCCTTCAGCGGCTCCTGGGGCTACCAGGTCACCGGCTTCTACGCGCCGACCGCCCGGATGGGCACGCCCGACGACTTCAAGTACCTGGTCGACTCCCTGCACCGGGCCGGGATCGGCGTCCTGATGGACTGGGTGCCGGCGCACTTCCCGCGCGACGACTGGGCGCTCGCGGAGTTCGACGGCCGGCCGCTGTACGAGCACGAGGACCCGCGCCGCTCGGCGCACCCCGACTGGGGAACCCTCGAGTTCGACTACGGCCGCAAGGAGGTACGGAACTTCCTGGTCGCCAACGCGGTGTACTGGTGCGAGGAGTTCCACCTCGACGGGCTGCGGGTCGACGCCGTCGCCTCGATGCTCTACCTCGACTACTCGCGCGAGAACGGCGAGTGGCTGCCGAACGAGTTCGGCGGCCGGGAGAACCTGGACGCGGTCGCCTTCCTCCAGGAGATGAACGCGACGGTGTACCGGCGCTGCCCCGGGGTCATCACCTTCGCCGAGGAGTCGACGGCCTGGGACGGTGTCACCCGGGCCACCGACCAGATCGGCCCCGGCGGCTTCGGCGGCCTGGGCTTCGGCATGAAGTGGAACATGGGGTGGATGCACGACTCGCTGGGCTATGTGTCCAAGGAGCCGGTGCACCGGAAGTACCACCACAACGAGATGACCTTCTCGATGGTGTACGCGTACAGCGAGAACTACATCCTGCCGATCTCCCACGACGAGGTGGTGCACGGCAAGCAGGCGCTGGTCTCGAAGATGCCCGGCGACTGGTGGCAGCAGCGCGCCAACCACCGCGCCTACCTCGGCTTCATGTGGTCCCACCCCGGCAAGCAACTCCTCTTCATGGGGCAGGAGTTCGCCCAGGGTGCCGAGTGGTCGGCGGAGCACGGACCGGACTGGTGGCTGCTCGACCCGTCCTACGGCGCGGCGGCGGACCACCGGGGGGTACGGGACCTGGTGCGGGATCTGAACACGGTGTACGGCCGGACCCCGGCGCTGTGGGAGCGGGACACCGCGCCCGAGGGCTTCCAGTGGGTGGTGGGGGACGCGGCCGAGGACAACGTCTTCGCCTACCTCCGCTTCGACGCGGAGGGCTCGCCGCTGCTCGCGGTCTGCAACTTCTCCCCCGTCGTGCGGCACGACTTCCGGCTGGGGGTCCCGGACACGGTGGCGGCCTGGGCGGAGGTCCTGAACACGGACGCGGCGCGGTACGGCGGCAGCGACGTGGTCTGCGCCGACCCGGTGAAGACCGAGTCGGTGCCGTGCCACGGCCGCACGGCGAGCGTACGGATGACACTGCCGCCGCTCGCGACGGTCTGGCTGCGGCCCGCCTGAGCGGCGACGGACCGCGGGGGCCCGCCGCACGGCGGGCCCCTAGGGCGGTTCCGGGAGTGATCAGGCGGCCGGGCGGATCACGCCGAGCCGCTGGGTGGCCCGGGTCAGCGCCACGTACAGGTCGTTGATCCCGTGGACGGCGCCGGCCCTCACGGCGTCCGGGTCGACGACGAGGACCGTGTCGAACTCGAGCCCCTTCGCCTGCCGGGGGTCGAGCAGCACCACCGGACGGGTCAGGTCCGGGGCGGGCCCGTACGAGGCCTCCGGCAGCGCGGCCGTGAGCGCCGGGTGCAGCTCCGGCGGGGCGATCACGGCGAGCCGGCCCTCGGCGCGCAGCTCGGCGGCGACCGCGTCGGCGGTTTCCTTCACCGGATCGTCGACGGTCCGCTCCCAGGGCTCGACGCCCGTGGAGCGGACGGAGCGCGGCGGCTGGAAGCCGGGGTCGGCCTCGCGCCGGACGTCGGCGGCGACCGCCATGATCTCGGCGGGGGTGCGGTAGTTGACCCCGAGACGTACCAGCTTCCAGCGGTCCTGCACGTAGGGCGCGAGAATCTCCTCCCAGGAGCCGACGCCGGCCGCGTCCCCGGTCTGGGCGGGGTCGCCGACCAGGGTCATGGAGCGGGTGGGGCTGCGCCGCATCAGCAGCCGCCAGGCCATCGCCGAGAGCTCCTGCGCCTCGTCGACGATGATGTGGCCGAAGGCCCAGGTGCGGTCGGCGGCGGCGCGTTCGGCGGCGCTGCGGTGGTCGGCCTCCTCGTGGCGCTCGGCGAACCGCTCGGCGTCGATGATGTCGTGCGCGGAGAGGACCTCCGAGGCGTCCTTGTCCTGCTCCTCCTTGTCCTCGAACTCGTAGGTGCGCGAGGCGTAGGAGACGTCGAGGACGCCCTGCGCGTACTGGATCTGCCGCTGCCGCTCGGCCTCCTGGGCGGCGCGGGCGGCGGAGTCGTCCTCGCCGAGGAGTTCGGCGGCCTCGTCGAGGAGCGGCACGTCGGCGGGGGTCCACTCCCCTCCCTCGCGGCGGACGGCCGCGGCGTCCTCCTCGGAGAGGTGGGTCGGCTCGGCGAGGTAGTCGGCGAGGAACTCCTCCGGGGTGAGCGGCGGCCAGAGGGTGTCGATGGCGGCGTGGACGTCCGGGTTGGCGGCGACGCCCTTGGCGAGCAGGGCGATGTCGTCGGGGCCGAGGAAGTTCGGGCCTCCGTAGGGGTCGGCGCCGATGCGGTCGGCGAGCTGTTCGGCGAGCGCGTCGAGCAGGTTGAAGACGAAGTAGGGCCGGGCGAGGTTGTGCGGCAGGTGGGTCTCGCGGGCCTTGTGGCGGGCTTCGAGGGCCATGTCCCAGTCGATGACGAGGTCGCCGTCGTCGTGCGCCACGATCAGCGGCTCGCCGCGCTCGGGGACCTGCTGGCGGTCCCGTACGGCCAGGGCGAGGGCCTCGGCCATGGCGGCGTCGCCCTTGACGGCGGCGGCGCGCGGGGTGTCGGTGCCGGTGGCGTGGACACCGGGGAACAGCTCGCCGGGGGTGGCGAGCAGGACGCCGGTCTCGCCGAGGGAGGGCAGGACGTTGCCGATGTAGCCGAGGAAGGCGGGGTTGGGGCCGACGATCAGGACGGCCCGCTTGGCGAGCTGCTCGCGGTGCGCGTACAGGAGGTACGCGGCCCGGTGCAGCGCCACGGCGGTCTTGCCGGTGCCGGGGCCGCCCTCGACGACGAGGACGCCCTGGTGCGGGGCGCGGATGATGCGGTCCTGCTCGGCCTGGATCGTCTGCACGATGTCGTGCATCCGCCCGGTGCGGGCGGCGTCGAGGGCGGCGAGCAGCACCTCGTCGGCGTCCCGGTTCTCATAGCCGGTCCGGGTCTCGTCGGTGAGGTCGAGGACCTCGTCGTGGAGGGCGGTGACCTCACGCCCGTGGGTGGTGATGTGCCGGCGGCGGCTGAGCCCCATCGGCTCGTACCCGGTGGCGAGGTAGAAGGGGCGGGCGACCTCGGCGCGCCAGTCGACGACGAGGGGCGTGCGGTCGGCGTCGTCCTTGCGGATGCCGATCCGTCCGATGTGATGGTCGCGGCCGTCCCGGAAGACCAGCCGTCCGAAACAGAGCCCGGTCTCCCCCGCGTTGAACGCGGCGAGCAGCCCGGACTGTTCGGCCACCATCACGTCCCGCTCCAGCCGCCCCTGATTGCCGACCCCCGGGGTGCGCAGGGCCTGGTCGACGGCCGCCTCGGCCTCGTCCCTCAGGTCGTCGAGTCGTGCGTAGAGCTCGGTGATGAATTGCTGCTCTTTCCGAAATTCCTCGGTTGACAATTCGACTCCCGGCGCGATACAGTGCGTTTATTGAATACCTCCGCGTCTCCGTCATGCGATGACACGGAATCCATGAATATACGCGATGAACGACCCCGACTGCTCATTCTAGTCGGGGTATTTTTGTGCGCCATGGGGAGAGTTGCGGCATTCACGGCGGCGCGCGATCTGCTGATCGCGCGAGGGGCGGACGGAATCGAGCACCCGGGCGGCACCTTGCTCGCCCACCTCGACCGGGTCGAGGCCCGGCTGGCGGGCTGGGGCGCGCGGGACGCCCTGCGGCTGGCGGGCCTGTGCCACGCCTTCTACGGTACGGACGGATTCGCCCAGGGCCTGCTGCCGCTGGAGCGGCGTGAGGAGCTGGCCGCGGCGATCGGGGCGGAGGCCGAGGAACTCGTGTACTCCTATGCGAGCTGCGACCGGGAATTCTCGTACGCGGGTCTTCGCGAGGCGGACGGGCCCTTCCGGGACCGGTTCACCGGTGCGGTGCTCACCCCGACGCGGCCGCTACGGGCGGACTTCGCGGAGCTGACGGCGGCCAACGAGCTGGATCTGGCGGTGGTGAATCCCGAGCTCCGCGCCCGGTGGGGCGGCCCGCTGCTGCGGCTCTTCACCCGGTGGCGTCCCCTCCTGAGCGAGGCGGCCTTCGCGGACGCGCGGGAGATCCTGACTCTGAGGGGGGCGGAACGTGAGGCGTTCCTGGACGGCCTGGAGCGCGGCGACGTCCGCGTCGGCGTCGTCTCGCGCATCGCGAGCTTCCATGTGACCTTCGTCGAACTGGGCGGGGTGGAGGGGATGATGAACATCCCCGAGGTGTCCTGGGGGTTCTACGACGTGCCCGGCGACGTCATCGCCGAGGGTCAGGAACTCGCCTTCGAGGTCCTGGCCGTCGACCGGAGCCGGGACCGGATCTTCCTCTCGCTCAAGGCGCTGGAACCCGACCCGCTGGCCGCCTTCGCGCGCGGCGGGTTCGGTGGCGTCCGGACGGGACGCGTCACCAGGACGGTCCCCTCCGGCGTCTTCCTGCTCGTCGCCGACGGCGTCGAGGCCTACGTCGACGCGGCCGACCTCGACGGCGGGTCGCCGCGCGCCGGGGACGAGCTGACCTTCGAGGTCACGGGCGTCAACCGGCTCACCCGACGCGTCCGGATCACCCTGCGCGGGTGAGAAACCCCCTAGGCGGGGGCCAGGACGTCCTCCAGTTCCTGGAGGAGGCGGCGCTTCGGGCGGGCGCCCACCATCGACTTCACGGGTTCGCCCGCCCGGAACACCATCAGTGTCGGCGTCGCCATCACGCCGTACCGGAGTGTGACCTCCGGGTTCCTGTCCACGTCCAGCTGGACGATCTTCAGCCGGTCCGCCTCCTCCTCGGCGACCGCGCCGAGGACCGGGGCGAGCTGGCGGCACGGGCCGCACCAGTCCGCGGTGAACTTCACCAGGACCGGCAGCCCCGCCCCCAGGACCTCGGTGTCGAAGTCGGCGTCGGTCACCGTGGTGACCCCCTCCACCCGCATCATTCCGTCATCCTCCGAGTTCGCATGTGGGTTCCGGGCCGCCCGGCAGTTCCGCCTCGGCCCGCAGCAGCTGCGCGGCGACCTGCGCGCGCACCGCCTGGAGCTGCTCGACGAGCGCGTCGAGCTCCCCGAGCTTGCGCCGGTACACGGCGAGCGAGGCCGGGCAGGCGTCGCCCGCCGGGTGGCCCGCCCGCAGGCACTCCACGAACGGCCGCGTCTCCTCCAGCTCGAACCCGAAGTCCTGCAGGGTCCGGATCTGTCGCAGCAGGCGCAGGTCGTCCTCGTCGTACGTGCGGTAGCCGTTCTCCGTGCGCCGGGCGGCCAGGAGGCCACGGGACTCGTAGTAGCGCAGAGTCCGCGTGGTCGTCCCAGCCCGCTCGGCCAGCTCGCCGATTCGCATGCCTGGAAACGTACGCCTTGACGCCGACGTCAAGGCAAGTGAGGACGGGGCGGTCCGCTCCCCCTCCGTCCCGTCAGGCGCTGTCGCGCAGCAGCGGGACCACCTGCTCCTCCTCGTACGCGAAGTGGGTCTCCAGCTCCCCGCGGAGCCGGTCGAAGTCCGCGCGCAGCGCCCCTGGCTCCGCCTCGTCGAGGCGGGCGAGCAGGGTCTGGAGGTCGTCCAACGCGCGCCCGACCGTGGCGTGCTCGGCCTGGAGGCGGGCGAAGACCCCGGCCTTCTCGGGATGGACGCGGGCCAGGTACGGGAAGAGGCCGGCGTCCTCCCCGCCGTGGTGGACGGCCAGCGCCGAGCAGAAGGTCAGGCAGTGGCGGCGCAGCTCCACGGTGAGTCCGGGGGCGGTGCGGGAGCCGAGGCCCTCGGCGAGGGCGGCGAGTTCGGAGCGCAGCCAGTCGTGGATCTTGATCAGCTCGTCGGCGAGGGCGTCGAGCCGGTCCGGTGGGGTGTAGGTGTCCTCGGGGACCCGGTAGAGGGCGACGACCGGGATGATCCGGTCGGTGGCCTTCTGGTAGTCGGCGTAGCCGGGGGCCGCCGCGACGACCTTGGCGAAGAGCCGGTCGCGCTCGGCGCCGGTGGCGGCGACGGCGGTGGCCCGCCAGGTCTCGGTGCCCAGCTCCACGGTGACCGTGGGGTTCACCAGGATGTTGCGGTACCAGTCGGGGTGGCGGTCGGAGCCGCCAGCCGAGCCGGTGACCAGGAGCCGGTCGCGACCGTCCTCGTCCCGGTCCTCGACGAAGCCGAGCGGGGTGGTGTGGTCTTTTCCGGACCGGGCGCCGGTGGTGGTGAGGAGAAGGAGCGCCCATCCCTCGAAGGGGCCGCCGAGTTCACCGGCGTTGGTGCGGAACTCATCAATGATTCGTGAATTGAAGTGGAGAGGCAAAAGCCGTCCCTACGGTCCTCTTGCCTCCATGCCTCCGCTTTCCAGCGCGGACCGGCACGCGACGCGAGTTCCTTCATCCCACCGGCACCGGCGCCGGGTTGTCAAGGGCGGTTCTCGGCGGGAGCGCCCTGCGCCGGGAGGAGGGGTTCGCGTCGTGGCACGGGCCCTGGCGTCGTACGGCGGCCGAACGGACGACGTGCTCGTGGCGACGAAGGGCGGCCGGGGGCGTACGGCCGACGGCGGCTGGACCGTCGACGGCCGCCCCGCGCACCTGCGGCGGGCGGCCGAGGCCTCGACGCGCCGGCTCGGTGTGGGCGCGATCGGGCTGTACCAGCCGCACAAGCCCGACCCGGACGTCCCGTACGCCGAATCGCTGGGCGCGATACGGGAGTTGCTGGACGCCGGGACGATCCGGCCGGCCGGGATCTCGAACGTGGACGTGGAGCGGATCGGCCTGGCCCGGCGGGTCCTGGGCGAGCGGCTGGTCTCCGCGCAGAACCGGTACTCGCCCGAGGTGCGGACCGCCGAGGCGGAGCTGCGGCGCTGCGCGGAACCGGGTCTCACCTTCATGCCGTGGAGCCCGCTGGGCGGGATCTCGCGCAGCTCGCTGGACGGGGCGTCGGCCCTGGAAGGAGACCCCGGGGAGGAGCACCGGCGGTTCGGGGGGTTCCACCGGGTGGCGCGGGCGGCGGGGCGTCAGCCCGCAGCGGGTGGCGCTCGCCTGGCTGCCGGCGCGCTCGGAGACGGTGCTCCCGATCCCGGGTGCGAGCCGGCCGGAGACGGTACGGGACTCGGCGGCGGCGGCCGAACTCGTACTGGCGGCCGAAGAGTTGGCCGAGCTGAGCGTTTGACATCCGAAGGCACGAGCCCCATTGACGGGGCCCGTGTCTCCGACTACAAAAGCTGCCTGAGAGCGCTCTCAACCCCCCTCGCGCACCATCCTGACCGGAGGTGTCCCCATGAGCCGCGTCCGACGCACCCCCCTCCTCGCCTCGCTCCTCGCCGCCGCACTCGCCGCCGGCGCCCTGCTCGGCCTCGGCGGAGCCGGCAGCGCCAGCGGCGCCGTCCCCCCGGCCCCCGGCTGGTCGCTCCAGTGGAGCGACGACTTCAACGGCCCCGACCGCGCCCTGCCGAACGCCGCCGACTGGCAGATCGACACCGGCCACGGCTACCCCGGCGGCCCCGCCAACTGGGGCACCGGAGAGATACAGAACTACACGTCGAGCCCCGACAACCTGCGCCTCGACGGCACCGGCAACCTCCGGATCACCCCGCTGAAGGACGGTGCGGGGAACTGGACCTCGGCCCGCATCGAGACGAAGCGGGCCGACTTCAAGGCCCCGGCGGGCGGGACCCTGCGCATCGAGGGCCGGATCCAGATGCCGAACGTCACCGGTGACGCCGCCCTCGGCTACTGGCCCGCCTTCTGGGCGCTCGGCGCGCCCTACCGGGGCAACTACTGGAACTGGCCGGCCATCGGCGAGTTCGACATCATGGAGAACGTCAACGGCGTCAACTCCGTCTGGGGCGTGCTGCACTGCGGGGTGAACCCGGGCGGCCCCTGCGGCGAGACCACCGGCATCGGCGCCAGCCGTACGTGCCCCGGCGCGAGCTGCCAGTCCGCCTTCCACACGTACCGCTTCGAGTGGGACCGCTCGGTCTCCCCCAACGAGCTGCGCTGGTACGTGGACGACCAGCTCTTCCACAGCGTGAACGAGACCCGGGTGGGCGCCCAGGCCTGGGCCGACATGACGAGCCACGCGGGCTACTTCATCCTGCTCAACGTGGCGATGGGCGGGGCCTTCCCGGACGCGCTGGCCGGGAAGACGCCGACGGCCGCGACCGTCCCGGGCCGGCCCATGCTGGTCGACTACGTGGCGGTGTGGACGAGGGGCGGCGGTTCGACGACCACCCCGCCGCCGACGACCACTCCCCCGCCGACGACTCCTCCGCCCTCGGGTTCCTCGCAGCTGTATCTGCGGACGGGCGGCGGCGCCGGGGACGCGGCCGCCGCGGCGACGGTGTCCCTGGCCTCGGCCGGTGGCGCCAACCACGACGGCACGCCCGTCAATCCGCAGGTCTTCACCTCGGGACCGATCACGCGGACGTACAACGGCGGCTCGACCCAGTTCGACCTGTCCGTCGACGCCGGCTCGGTCGTGGCCAACGGCCAGCAGGTGCGGGTCAGTTACGACCGCACCGGCGACGGCAGCTGGGAGCGGGTGGAGACGTACCAGTACTTCGCGACCGATCCCGTACCGGGCTACGAGCACTACACCCAGGCGAGAGGCCTGAAGTCCGCCACCGGGAGCCATGGGGACCTGATGAACGGCCGGGTGCGGATCGAGGTGTGGAACGCGATCGGGAACGGGCCGAGCACACTCGGCGTCGGCGACCGGTCGGTGGTCCGGATCCCCTTCTCCTGACCGCCCCGTCGTGACGAGCGACGACCCCGGCCGCGAGAGCGGCCGGGGTCGTCTCCGTTCCCCGAGGCCCGGATCCGGCTCAAGGCCCGGGACTCGGGGCGGTCTGGGTGGCGCGGGGCGGCGAGGCTGAAGAGGCCGCGAGGGCGCGGGGCGCTCGGCCCGGGGCGCGAGGCCGCGAGGCGCTCGGCCCGGGGCGCGAGGCCGCGAGGCGCTCAGCCCGGGGCGCGAGGCCGCGAGGCGCTCAGCCCGGGGCGCGAGGCCGCGAGGCGCTCGGCCCGGGGAGCGAGGCCGTGTCAGACGCCCGCGCGGGCCTTCGCCTCGTCGTCCTCGGCCCGCTGGTCCGGGAGGGGCGACTCCTCCTCCGCCGACGCCGGACCGTGGTCGTCGACCAGGGTCTTCTCGTCGAAGGGGACCTTGCCGGCCAGGACCTCGGAGACGCGGGCCTTGTCGATCTCCTTGGTCCAGGTGCCGACCAGGACGGTGGCGACCGCGTTGCCCGCGAAGTTGGTCAGGGCGCGGGCCTCGCTCATGAAGCGGTCGATGCCGACGATCAGGCCGACGCCGTCGACCAGCTCCGGCCGGTGGGACTGGAGGCCGCCGGCGAGGGTCGCCAGACCCGCGCCGGTCACGCCCGCCGCGCCCTTCGAGGCGATGATCATGAAGACGAGGAGGCCGATCTGCTCGCTCAGCGAGAGCGGGTTGCCCATCGCCTCGGCGACGAAGAGCGAGGCCATCGTCAGATAGATCGCCGTGCCGTCCAGGTTGAAGGAGTAGCCGGTGGGCACGGTGATGCCGACGACCGGCTTGCTGACGCCCAGGTGCTCCATCTTCGCGATCAGCCGCGGCAGCGCCGACTCCGAGGACGAGGTGGAGAGGATCAGCAGGAACTCGCGGCCCAGGTACTTCAGGAGCGCCAGGATGCTGACCCCGGCGACCAGCCGCAGGAGCGCGCCGAGCACCACGAAGACGAAGAGGGCGCAGGTGACGTAGAAACCGATCATGATGACGGCGAGCGACTTCAGGGCGTCGACGCCGGTCGCGCCGACGACGGCCGCGATGGCGCCGAACGCGCCGACCGGCGCCGCCCACATGATCATGCCGAGGATGCGGAAGACCAGCCGCTGGATGTGCCCGATGCCCCGCAGGACGGGCTCACCGGCCTTGCCCATCGCCTGGAGCGCGAAGCCGGCGAGGAGGGCGACGAGGAGGGTCTGGAGGACCTCGCCCTCGGTGAACGCGGAGACGAGGGTCTTGGGGATGATCCCGAGCAGGAAGTCCACGGTGGACTCACTGGCCCCGTCGGCCTGCTTGGCGCCGGCCTCGGCGACCTCCTTGGTCAGGTGGAGGCTGGAGCCGGGCTCCAGCAGGTTGCCGACGACCAGGCCGATGGCGAGGGCGACGGTCGACATCACGAGGAAGTACCCGAGCGCGAGTCCGCCGACGGCGCCGACCTTGGCGGCCTTCCGGACCGAGCCGACGCCGAGGACGATCGTGCAGAAGATGATCGGCGAGATCATCATCTTGATCAGGTTCACGAAGCCGGTGCCCAGCGGCTTCAGCTCGACGGCGACGCCCGGCGCCACGAAACCGACCGTGATGCCGAGCACCACCGCGCCGATGACTGCGAGATACAGGTAATGGGTACGGTCCCGTTGTGCGGCCACGGGGTCCTCCTCGTGCTGATGGGTGTCCACGTCCCGGTGGATCCCCGCGACTATCCATCAGCCTGTGAACCGGGTCACCGTTGCGTTCCTTTCGTTCACACACGGACCGGGAAACGGAGCGGGAAGCGGAGTGGGAAAAGGCCCGCGGCCGAGGAAATCCGGGAACGATCGGGCACGATTCGGGAACGGCATTCCTCGGTGCGAATTCCGGCAGGCACACTTACCGGCATGCGCATTCCGTTCCCCCGGCCCCGCAGCCTCGCCGGCCAGCTCTTCGCGATGCAGGTCGTGCTGGTGGCCGCGATCGTGGCCGGGTGCGCCGTCTTCGCGTACGTCACCGACCGCGCCCAGGCCGAGGAGACCGCGCGCCGCCAGTCCACCGCGACCGCGACGGCCGTCGCCGAGTCCCCCGCGGTGGTGGAGGCGGCCCGCTCGGCGGACCCGACGGCGCTGCTCCAGCCGTACGCCGAGTCGCTGCGGCACCACTCCGGTGTCACCTTCGTCGTGATCATGGCGCCGGACGGGACGCGCTGGACGCATCCGGAGCCGGCGGAGATCGGGCGTACGTACCTCGGTCACATCGAGCCCGCGCTCCAGGGGCGGACCTTCTCCGAGACGCATCTGGGCGTCCTCGGCCCCTCGGTCCGCACGGTCGCGCCGGTGGTCGCCGACGGCCGGGTGATCGCCCTGGTCAGCGCGGGCATCACGATCGAGAGGATCAGCGCGCAGGTACGGGAGCAGGTCACGGCCCTGCTGGGGATGGCCGGGGCCGCGCTGGCGCTCGGCGGCGTCGGTACGTACGTCATCAACGCCCGGCTGCGGCGGCACACGCACGGCATGAACGCGGCCGAGCTGAGCCGGATGCACGACTACCACGAGGCGGCGCTGCACGCGGTGAGCGAAGGGCTCGTGATGCTGGACGGGCAGCGGCGGATCGCGCTCATCAACGACGGGGCGCGGGAGCTGCTCGGCCTCGACGCGACGGTGGTGGGCAGGCCGGCGGCCGAGCTGGGGCTGCCGACCTCGCTCACCGGTGCGCTGCTCTCCTCGGAGCCGCGGGTGGACGAGCTGCATCTGACGGTCGACCGGGTGCTCGTGGTCAACACCAGGCCCGTGGTCGGCGGGGAACGCAGAGGTACGGTCGTCACGCTCCGGGACCGTACGGAACTCCAGGCGCTCTCCGGCGAGTTGACGTCGGAGCGAGGATTCACGCAGGCGCTGCGCTCCCAGGCCCACGAGGCGGCGAACCGGCTCCACACGGTCGTCTCGCTGATCGAGCTGGGGCGGGTGGAGGAGGCGGTCGGCTTCGCGACGGCGGAGCTGGAGCTGGCCCAGGCGCTCACCGACCGGGTCGTCGACGCGGTCGGCGAGCCGGTCCTGGCGGCGCTGCTCCTCGGCAAGGCGGCGCAGGCCAACGAGCGCGGCGTGGAGCTGGTCCTGACCGAGGACAGCCGCATCGACGACGGCCTGCTGCCGCCGGCGATCCCGTCCCGGGACCTGGTCACGATCCTCGGCAACCTGATCGACAACGCGGTCGAGGCGGCGAGCGGCACGCGTCACCCGAGGGTCACGGTCACCGCCCTGGCGCGGGACGGCGAGCTGCTGATCCGCGTCGGCGACTCGGGGCCCGGGGTGGACGAGGACGACGCGGAAGCGGTCTTCGAGCGCGGCTGGTCCACGCACGGGCCGGGCCGCGGTCTCGGTCTCGCCCTGGTCCGCCAGGCGGCGAGCCGGGCGTCGGGCACGGTGACGCTGGCCCGCTCCCCGGAGGGCGGCGCGGAGTTCACCGTACGGCTGCCGCTGACGTCGCCTTCCCCGTCCGCGCCCTCCCCCGGCGTGGCGGCTTCGGCGACCGCCGGGACCGGAGCGGAGGTGGCCGTATGAGCGACACCGGCGATGCCATCCGGGTGCTGGTCGTCGAGGACGATCCCGTCGCGGCGGACGCGCACGCGCTCTACGCGGGGCGAGTGCCGGGCTTCGTCGTCACCGGGGTCGCCCACTCCCGGGCCGCCGCCGGGCGGCTCCTCGACCGCACGCCGGTCGATCTGATCCTCCTCGACCTGTACCTGCCCGACGGCCACGGCCTCCAGCTGCTCCGGTCGCTCCGCGCCGCCGGGCACTCCGCCGACGTGATCGCCGTGACGTCCGCCCGTGATCTCGCGATCGTGCGCGAGGGGGTGTCCCTCGGGGTGGTCCAGTACGTGCTGAAGCCGTTCACCTTCGCGACCCTGCGGGACCGGCTCACCCGCTACGCCGAGTTCCGGGCCACCGCGGGTGAGGCCTCGGGCCAGGACGAGGTGGACCGGGCGCTGGCCACCCTGCGGACCCCGCAGCCGGCCTCGCTGCCCAAGGGGCTGAGCGCGCCCACCCTGGAGGCCGTCACCCGGACCCTGCGGGACGCGCCGTCCGGTCTCACCGCGGCCGAGGCGGGGGTCGCCGTGGGGATCTCGCGGATCACCGCCCGCCGCTATCTGGAACACCTGGTCACGGACGGGCGGGCGGCGCGGGCGCCGCAGTACGGACAGATCGGCCGGCCGGAGCTGCAGTACCGGTGGATCACGACGATGGGCCGCTGACCGGATCCGAGGCGGGGCGACGGCGAGCGGCGGCCGGAGACCGAGACCGAGACCGCAGAGCGGACACGGGTGACCGGTCACCGAACGCGACGGAGATCATTACGCAATGCTACCGACCGGTTCCGACGTTTCTACGAGTTATGGCCTTGGGTGAACGCACTGTAGCCAGCTGTCACGTTCCGCATCTACCGTGTGGAGGGTGCAACCCTCCCCTCCCTCCCCTCCCTTCAACGCCCTCGCCGCGCGCAGACTGCGTGAAGGCCTCGGCATGGCCCCGGGCCATGTCGCCTACGGCCTCCGCGCCCAGTACGGCCTCGACGTCAGCCCCGACACCGTGGTCGCCTGGGAACGCGGCCGCCTCGGCCCCAGCCCCCAGGAGCTCACCGCGCTCGCCGGCGTGCTGTGGTGCGCCCCCGCCGAACTGCTGGCGTCCGCCACCACCCTGCGTGAGCACCGGATGGCCCGCGGCCTCGCGCCGGACGACCTGGCACGCCGGATCGGCCTGGACGCGAACAGCTATCTGAAGATGGAGGAATCCGGCCGCTGGCGCGGCAACGAACGCCAGACCGCCGCCCTCGCCGAGACCCTCGGCCTCGGCGCCCGGGCGCTCGTCACGGCGACCGGCCGCGACGAGGACCTGGCGGCGCTGCTGCGGGACGCGGCCACCACGCGCTGGCAGGCGTACGTCCGCCCCGCCGTGAAGATGCTGCCGCTGCCCAAGCGGACCGTGGAGTTCGCGCTGCAGCGGCTGCACACGGAGTACCACGCGAAGATGGCCGCCACGAGCAGCTGGGGCGCCTCCGGCGACAGCGGCGACTCGGGCCGCGCCTACCTCGACGAGATCGTGTCCCACTTCTGGGCGGCCACGGGCGCCTAGGCCCTGGCACCCCTGCGCCCCCGCGCCTCTGAGTCCCCGCGCCCCCTCGCCCCCGCGCCTCTGAGTCCCCGCGCCTCCTCGCCCCCGCGCCTCTAGGGTGTCGGCGTGAGACGACACATACCTTTCGAGCGCCTGCACAACTTCCGTGATCTGGGCGGCTATCGGACCGCCGACGGCGGTACGGTCCGATGGAACCTCCTCTACCGCTCCGACTCGCTCGCCAAGCTGGCCGACGCGAGCGACACGGACCGGGAGAACTTCCACGCGCTGGGCGTGGAGACGGTGATCGACCTGCGCTACCCGTGGGAGATCGCCGCCAAGGGCCGGCTGCCCGAGACCGACGGCATCGTCTGGCGCAACCTGAGCATCGAGCACCGCCCCTACGACCAGGCGGAGATCGATCCCGACCTGGACCCGTGGCGCTACCTCGCCGACCGGTTCGCCGAGGTCGCCGCCGACGGGGCGGCCGAACTGCGCGAGGCCCTGGAGGTGATCGCGGCGGCGGACGGCCCCCTCGTCTTCCACTGCGCCTCCGGCAAGGACCGCACCGGGCTGCTCGCGGGCCTCCTGCTCGGCCTCCTCGACGTCTCCGACGAGCAGATCCTCGACGACTTCGCCCTGACCGAGCTGGCCACGGAGCGTCTGATCGCCGACTGGCGCGCGGCCCATCCCGGCCGTGAGCTCCGCTGGCCGGGATACGGGCGGGCGCCCGCGGAGATCATGCGCCTCTTCCTTGCGGATCTGCGCCGCACCTACGGCTCGCTGCACGCGTACGCCACCGGCCACGTCGGCCTCGACCCGTCGCTGATCGAGGCGCTGCGGGTACGACTGGTGGAGCCCGCTCACTGACCAGCCTCGGTCCGGCGGTCGAAGCTGAAGAGCTGGCCCTGGGCGTCGGGGCGGCAGGGGGCCTGGGCCAGGCGGGACCAGGGGGCGGTGCGGTCGCCGAGGACCGTGACGCAGACGCCGCGGGTCGCCGAGCCGACCGGGACGATCCGGTAGCCCGTGACCGGTGTGCCGAAGGGCTCCAGGGCGAACCGCTCGACGCGGGTCGGGTCGCCGCACTCCGAGTCCTCCATCGGGGCGTCGGAGGGGCGGCCGCCGGACGGGATGCCCGAGCAGCCGGGGCCGTAGTCCGGGTGGTCGGAGACGATCCGCCAGTGGCCGGAGCCGAGGTCCTTGAGCGCGTAGCGGGGGACGTCGGCGCCCGCGCACTCGACCTGGTAGATCTGGCCGTTCCGGGACCCGCGCCGCTCGTTGAGGCAGAGGTCCGAGCCGATCACCCGGATCCGTACGTCCCCGGCGGCCGGCGCCGTCAGCCGCTTCGGGCCCGGCTCCTCGCCCTCGTGGACGAGGGCGGCGACCAGGCTGATCGCGGCGAGGACGAGCCCGGCGACGGCGACGAGCGCGACGAGCGTCCGGCGTATGCGCCGGCCGGGGTCCGGGCGCGGGCGCTCCGGTTCCGATCCGTCCTCCGGCTCGGTCTCCGGCGCGCCGGGGTGCGGTCCGTCGAGCCAGCGCTCCTCCGCCTCCACGTCCGTCCCGTCCTTCGCTTCGGCGGGCGGCGTGTGGACGCCCCGTACCGCCAGCTCCTTGCGGACCACCTGCCAGGACTCCAGCTCTCCGGGATCCACCCCGCAGGCGCGGACGAAGGCGGTGAGGAGTTCCTCGCGGGGGACGGTCGAGCGCGCCAGCATGTTCGCCACCGTCGAGCGGGGCAGGACGTCACCGACCGCCTCGGCGCGGGCGGTCAGCTCGCGGTAGGTCAGGCCGGACCAGTCCTTGAGCGCCTGCAGCCGGGCGATGAACGCGGCGGCGTCGGTGGCCTCCCGCGGGTCCGGCGCGCTCCGCCCGCCGGTGTCTCCCTCGGTCATGCGTGTTCCCGCCCCTCCCGTGACCTGCCCGGTGAACCCGCCCGGACGGAGTTGGGACATGTCCGGGACAGGCGTAAGCCTTGTTGATCGCGGGGTTCGGCTCAAGAGTGAAATCAGCAATTCCGGTCGGGGCCGGAAGTGCCACGGGGGGAACCGGGGGAAGCGGGGGAAACGAACGGCCCCGATCGTCCACGGGGGGACGATCGGGGCCGCTCGCGGGTCGGCCGGGCGACTGCCGGGCGACTGTCAGACCGGTCAGAAGACGGACTCGGCCTCGGACATCCGGCTCTCCGGCACGGTCTTCAGCCGCGTCACGGCGTCCGCCAGCGGCGACATCACGATGTCCGTGCCCCGCAGCGCCGTCATCTTCCCGAACTCGCCGCGGTGCGCCGCCTCCACCGCGTGCCAGCCGAAGCGGGTCGCGAGCACCCGGTCGTACGCCGTCGGCGTGCCGCCGCGCTGCACGTGCCCGAGGATGACGGGCCGTGCCTCCTTGCCGAGGCGGCGCTCCAGCTCCACCGCGAGCCGGTTGCCGATGCCCTGGAAGCGCTCGTGGCCGTACTGGTCGATCTCGCCCTTCTTGTAGTCCATGGAGCCCTCGGCCGGGTGCGCGCCCTCGGCGACGCAGATGACGGCGAACTTCTTGCCGCGCGCGAAGCGTTCCTCGACCATCTTGACGAGATCGTCGACCTGGAAGGGGCGTTCGGGCAGGCAGATGCCGTGGGCGCCGCCGGCCATGCCGGACTCCAGGGCGATCCAGCCGGCGTGGCGGCCCATCACCTCGACGACCATCACCCGCTGGTGCGACTCGGCGGTGGTCTTCAGACGGTCTATGGCCTCCGTCGCCACGCCCACGGCGGTGTCGAAGCCGAAGGTGCGGTCGGTGGAGGAGATGTCGTTGTCGATCGTCTTGGGGACGCCGACGACGGGCATGCCGGCGTCGGCGAGCAGCCGGGCGGCGGTCAGCGTGCCCTCGCCGCCGATCGGGATGAGGACGTCGATGCCGTACTTCTTCGCCAACTCCGGCGCCGACGCGGCGGCTTCGGCCAGCCGGTTGCGCTCCAGGCGGGCGGAGCCGAGGATGGTGCCGCCGCGGGCGAGGATGCCGCTGACCGCGTTGAGGTCGAGGGGGCGGTAGTGCCCGTCGAGGAGACCCTTGAACCCGTCCTCGAAGCCGATGACTTCGTCGTGGTGGCCGGTCATCGCCCGGTGCACGACCGACCGGATCACTGCGTTCAGGCCGGGACAGTCGCCGCCTGCGGTGAGAACTCCGATGCGCATCGTGCTGTGTCTCCTGCTCGGGTAGTCGTACATGTGAGCTTTGTCGATTCTCCCACGCCCGGGGCCGCCGAGCCGTTCGCGACCGCTCCGCGCGTCCGGCCCAGGCCGGTCCCGCGCCCCGGTCCACGCCCGGTCCCGCGCCCGACCGTCACCCGGTCCGCGCCCGGTCGCCGGAGGCCTGTGGTCCTCTCTTCCAGGCCTTCCCTCCGGCGGGCGTCCTATCCATCCCCAGAGGTATTGTCAAGAGGGTATTGCCACCCGATCGGTGGTTTTTGAACACACTCAGTTGACAGGACTGGACAGGAGACCACGGCGTGACGCGCAGCGTGTACGTGACCGGGATCGACCGCGGGGACGGCCGGCAGGTCGTCGAGCTGGGAGTCATGGAGCTCCTGACCCGCCAGGTGGACCGGGTGGGGGTGTTCCGGCCCCTGGTGCACGACGGCCCCGATCGTCTGTTCGATCTACTGCGGGCCCGCTACCGGCTCTCCCAGGACGCGTCGACCGTCTACGGCATGGACTACCACGAGGCGTCCGCGCTCCAGGCGGAGCGCGGCACCGACGAGCTGGTCTCCCGGCTCGTCGACCGCTTCCACGCCGTCGCCCGCGACTACGAGGTCGTCCTCGTCCTCGGCACGGACTTCGCGGCCACCCAGCTCCCCGACGAGCTGGCGATCAACGCCCGCCTCGCCAACGAGTTCGGTGCCTCCGTGATACCCGTGGTCGGCGGCAAGGGCCAGCCCGCCGAATCCGTACGGGCCGAGGCCCGCAACGCCTTCCGGGCGTACGACGGGCTCGGCTGCGACGTCCTCGCGATGGTCGTCAACCGGGTGGCGGCCGAGGACCGCGCGGCCATCGCCGAGCGGCTGGCGGCCCGGCTGCCGGTGCCCTGTTACGTCCTGCCCGACGAGCCGGCCCTCGCCGCGCCCACCGTCGCCCAGATCACCCACGCGCTCGGCGCCTCGGTGGTGCTCGGCGACGAGGCGGGCCTGGCCCGGGACGCCCTGGACTTCGTCTTCGGCGGCGCGATGCTGCCGAACTTCCTCAACGCGCTGACCCCCGGCTGTCTCGTGGTCACGCCCGGGGACCGCGCCGACCTCGTCGTGGGCGCGCTCGCGGCCCACTCGGCCGGGACGCCGCCCATCGCCGGCGTGCTGCTCACGCTGAACGAGCGGCCCAGTGAGGAGATCCTGACCCTGGCCGCCCGCCTCGCGCCCGGCACCCCGGTCATCTCCGTCGCCGGCAACAGCTTCCCCACGGCCGCCGAACTCTTCTCCCTGGAGGGGAAGTTGAACGCGGCCACACCCCGCAAGGCGGAGACCGCGCTCGGCCTCTTCGAGCGGCACGTGGACACCGCCGATCTGCTCAAGCGGATCTCGGTGGCGCGCAGCGGCCGGGTCACGCCGATGATGTTCGAGCACGAGCTTCTGGAGCAGGCCCGCGCCGACCGGCGCCGGGTGGTCCTGCCGGAGGGCACGGAGGAGCGGGTGCTGCGCGCCGCCGACGTGCTGCTGCGCCGGGACGTCTGCGACCTGACGCTGCTCGGCGACGTCGAGGTGATCCGTAAGAAGGCCGCCGACCTCGGCATCGACCTGTCCTCGCCGTCCACCCAGCTGATCGATCCGCAGACCTCGGAGCTGCGCGACGCCTTCGCCGCCAAGTACGCCGAGCTGCGCGCCCACAAGGGCGTCACCGTGGAACTGGCGTACGACGTCGTCTCCGACGTGAACTACTTCGGCACGCTGATGGTGCAGGAGGGTCTTGCCGACGGCATGGTCTCCGGCTCGGTGCACTCCACCGCCGCCACCATCCGGCCCGCCTTCGAGATCATCAAGACGAAGCCGGACGCGCGGATCGTCTCCTCCGTCTTCTTCATGTGCCTGGCGGACAAGGTGCTCGTGTACGGCGACTGCGCGGTCAACCCGGACCCGAACGCCGAGCAGCTCGCCGACATCGCCGTCCAGTCGGCGGCCACGGCGGCCCGCTTCGGCGTCGAGCCGCGGATCGCGATGCTCTCGTACTCCACCGGCACCTCGGGCTCCGGCGCGGACGTCGACAAGGTGCGCGAGGCGACCAAGCTGGTACGGGAGTCCGCGCCGGGACTGCGGATCGAGGGCCCGATCCAGTACGACGCGGCGGTCGAGCCGTCCGTCGCGGCGACCAAGCTGCCGGACTCGGAGGTGGCCGGGCAGGCGACCGTGCTGATCTTCCCGGACCTCAACACCGGCAACAACACCTACAAGGCCGTGCAGCGTTCGGCCGGCGCCGTGGCCGTCGGACCGGTCCTGCAGGGTCTGCGCAAGCC
This sequence comes from Streptomyces sp. NPDC015346, assembly GCF_043078785.1. Classification (NCBI taxonomy): domain Bacteria; kingdom Bacillati; phylum Actinomycetota; class Actinomycetes; order Kitasatosporales; family Streptomycetaceae; genus Streptomyces; species Streptomyces sp. NPDC015346. Next base: position 357,274 of record NZ_JBIBTW010000005.1, read on the forward strand.
CGTGAACGACCTCTCGAGGGGCGCGCTCGTCAGCGACATCGTCAACACGGTCGCCATCACGGCGATCCAGTCCCAGGGTCAGGAGCTCCCCGCATGACCGGCACCACCACCACCGCCGCCGACACCGCCACCGACACCGCCTCCCGCGTCCTCGTCCTCAACTCCGGTTCCTCGTCGGTGAAGTACCAGCTCCTGGACATGCGGGACAGCAGCCGGCTCGCGGTCGGCCTGGTCGAGCGGATCGGCGAGCAGACCTCGCGTCTCGTCCACACGCCGCTCCAGGGCGGCGGCGGGGAGAAGCGCGAGCGCGGCGGCCCGATCGCCGACCACGCGGCCGCGCTGAAGGCGGTGGCCGAGGAGCTGGCGGCGGACGGGCTCGGCCTCGACTCCCCCGAACTGGCCGTCATCGGCCACCGGGTGGTGCACGGCGGGCTGCGGTTCTCCGCCCCGACCGTGATCGACGACGCGGTGCTCGCCGAGATCGAACGGCTCGTGCCGGTGGCGCCGCTGCACAACCCGGCGAACCTCACCGGTATCCGTACGGCCATGGATCTGCGCCCCGACCTGCCGCAGGTCGCGGTCTTCGACACCGCCTTCCACACGACGATGCCGGAGTCCGCCGCCCGGTACGCGATCGACGTGGAGACCGCCGACGCGCACCGCATCCGGCGGTACGGATTCCACGGCACCTCGCACGCCTATGTGTCGCACGAGACGGCGAGGCTGCTCGGCAAGGCGCCCGAGGAGGTGAACGTGATCGTGCTGCACCTGGGCAACGGCGCGTCCGCCTCGGCCGTGCGGGGCGGCCGGTGCGTCGACACCTCGATGGGTCTGACGCCGCTTGAGGGCCTGGTCATGGGCACCCGCTCCGGCGACATCGATCCGGCGGTCACCTTCCATCTCCAGCGCGTGGCGGGGATGTCGACCGACGAGATCGACGTCCTGCTCAACAAGAGGTCCGGTCTGGTCGGGCTCTGCGGCGACAACGACATGCGGGAGATCCGGCGCCGGATCGAGGAGGGCGACGAACGGGCCCTGCTGGCCTTCGACATCTACATCCACCGGCTGAAGAAGTACATCGGGGCGTACTACGCGGTGCTCGGGCGGGTGGACGCGGTGGTGTTCACGGCGGGTGTCGGTGAGAACGCGGCTCCGGTGCGGGAAGCTGCGATCGCCGGTCTGGAGGAGCTGGGCCTCGCGGTGGACGCCGACCTGAACTCCGTACGATCCGACGAGCCGCGCCTGATCTCGCCGGAGTACGCGCGGGTGGCGGTCGCCGTGGTGCCGACGGACGAGGAGCTGGAGATCGCCAGGCAGAGCTACGCACTCGTGCGAGGAGTCGAGGAGTGAACGCCTGAGCGGGCCCCCGCCCATTTGTACTTTCCGCCAGACGGAATATTCCGCAGTGAAACAAACCGATAGGATCCGCCTCATGCGCCGTTCCAAAATCGTCTGCACGCTGGGCCCCGCCGTCGACTCGTATGAGCAGCTGAAGGCTCTCATCGAGGCCGGCATGAACGTGGCCCGATTCAACATGAGCCACGGGACCCAGGCCGAGCACCAGGAGCGGTACGACCGTCTCCGCAGGGCGGTGGCGGACACCGGCCGCGCCGTGGGCGTGCTCGCCGACCTCCAGGGCCCCAAGATCCGTCTGGAGACCTTCGCGGAGGGTCCGGTCGAGCTGGTGCGCGGTGACGAGTTCACCATCACCACCGAGGACGTCCCGGGTGACAAGTCCATCTGCGGCACCACGTACAAGGGTCTGCCCGGGGACGTCTCCAAGGGCGACCAGATCCTGATCAACGACGGCAACGTCGAGCTGCGGGTCGTCGAGGTCGACGGGCAGCGGGTCAAGACGATCGTCGTCGAGGGCGGTGTCATCTCCGACCACAAGGGCATCAACCTGCCCGGTGCGGCGGTCAACGTCCCGGCCCTCTCCGAGAAGGACGTCGAGGACCTCCGCTTCGCGCTCCGGATGGGCTGCGACATGGTCGCGCTCTCCTTCGTCCGCAACGCCGACGACGTCAAGGACGTCCACAAGGTGATGGACGAGGAGGGCCGCCGGGTCCCCGTCATCGCCAAGGTCGAGAAGCCGCAGGCCGTGGAGAACATGGAGGGCGTCGTCGCCGCCTTCGACGCGGTCATGGTGGCCCGTGGCGACCTGGCGGTCGAGTACCCGCTGGAGCGGGTCCCGATGGTGCAGAAGCGCCTCGTGGAGATGTGCCGCCGCAACGCCAAGCCGGTCATCGTCGCCACCCAGATGATGGAGTCGATGATCACCAACTCCCGCCCCACGCGCGCCGAGGCCTCCGACGTGGCCAACGCGATCCTGGACGGCGCGGACGCGGTCATGCTGTCGGCGGAGTCCTCCGTCGGCGCCTACCCGATCGAGACCGTGAAGACGATGTCGAAGATCGTCGTCGCGGCCGAGGAGGAGCTGCTCTCCAAGGGCCTGCAGCCGCTCGTGCCGGGCAAGAAGCCGCGTACGCAGGGCGGCTCGGTGGCCCGCGCGGCCGCCGAGATCGCCGACTTCCTCGGCGGCAAGGCGCTGATCGCCTTCACCAAGTCCGGTGACACCGCCCGCCGCCTCTCGCGCTACCGCGCCTCGCAGCCGATCCTGGCGTTCACGACGGACGAGTCCACCCGCAACCAGCTCACGCTGAGCTGGGGTGTCGAGTCCTTCCTCGCGCCGTTCGTGGAGACGACCGACGCGATGGTCGACCTGGTCGACGCGGAGCTGCTGAAGCTCCAGCGCTACAACGAGGGCGACACCATGGTCATCACCGCCGGCTCGCCCCCCGGCGTCCCCGGCACCACGAACATGGTGCGCGTGCACCACCTCGGTGGCACCCACCCCAAGGGCTGACCCCTGGCAGCGGCATGACGAGGGCCCCCGTCCGGATCGGACGGGGGCCCTCGTGCGGCTCCCGGAAGGGTTCGTGCGGTCGGCCGGCCTCGGCCGAGTCCGGTCGGCCGAGGCCGGTCGGCCTTGTCAGCCGGCCTCGATCGTGTTGCGCAGGCCGGGGACCGTGAGCGTGCCGCCGAACTGGCCCGCCTGGATGACCTCCACGTCGGTGAAGATCGCGAACGGTACGTCGAGGGGCGGCGGGGTCTCGGGGCTGAAGGTGACCGGGATGATGCCGAAGAGATTGCCCTTCAGCCTCTCCGTGTACATGGTCACCGTGCCGTTGGTCATGGTCGACGTCGAGCCCTTGTCGGACCGGACGTGCCCGGTGAAGCCGTCCGAGTGCACCGTGCGCTGGTGCAGGTCCTTGATGTCCACGCCGTCCTTCGCGGTGAACTTCAGGACCTTCTTGATCTTGCCGCTGCCCGTCTTCACCTCGACGATGCCGTGGTACTTGAGGCCCTTGAGCGTGAGCCGGGTGCTGTTCAGGATCCACGGCTCGTCCGGCAGGAGCGGGATGCCCGGCTCCAGTTCGGCCGCCGCGAGCGCCTCGGGGTCGGGCTCCGGGCACGGGAAGCGCGGCTTGGCGCCCTCGGGTATGTCCTCGTCCTTCTTGGCGTCGAGGCCCTTGGCGTCCTCCGGCAGCTCCTCGACCTTGGCCCCCACCTTCTCGGCGGCGTCCTTGATCGCCTCCTTGGTCCGGTCGACCGGCGTGTCGGCCTTGCCGGCGGACGTACCCGGGGCCGGGGCCGTCGTGGGACCGGTCGTGGGAGCCGTGGTCGGGGCCGTCGTCGGCTTGCCGGCCGGGGTGGTGGCCGTCGGGGCCGGCGCGCTCGTCGGCGAGGCGTCGGGACCGTCGAAGAGGTCCTTGATCTTGTCGCCCACGCCCAGCGGGTCGAGCGGGTTGACGCTCTTCGTCGCGGTGGGGGTGGGCGTGGGAGCAGGCGCCTGAGGGTTGGTGGCCCCCTGCTCGGTGGTCTTCGCGGTCTCGTCCGCCGAGGGAGTGACGCCCGGTGCGGGCTTCTCCTGCTCCTCGGTGGGGTCCGGCTTCGGCGCCGTGGTCGCGTCGTCGGTCGCCTCGCCGGTCGGGGTCGCGGTCGCCGTCGCGCTCGCCGTGGGCTCGGGCGTCTCGGCCGGCTTGGTCGACTCCTCGGTCGCCGGCTCGTCCGAGCGGGTCACGCACGGACCGGGCGCGAAGGGGATGTCCTTCTCGTCGGCGAGGGCGAGCTTGGGCGCCATGCCCATACCCATGAGGACGGCGGTCGGCATGGCGGCCAGGGCCATGGCCTTGCCCGCGGGTCCCTGGATCTTGTTCAGCAGCGACTTGCGCGGAGCCGCGTGCCGCGGACCCCTGCTGGCCAGAGTGGCGCCGTCCCCAGCCGTCGCCGACTGCGCCGGCTGTGTCTCGTCACCCCGCACTGTTCCTCCCGCCGTTGGCGTCGATCGTCGTTTCGGTCGCCTGCGCACCGGGACCCGTCAGCGGGTCCGGCTCCTCACCGGCGCGCTGCTCCGGGACCGGCAGCGGCAGGGCGGCGTCGACGCCCTCATCGCCTTCCGGACCCGACGGCGGACCGTCGTACTTGTGCCCGCCCAGGGCGGCCCCGGTCTCGGCCCGCTCCGCGGAGTCCGCGCTCTCCTCGACCTCAGGGGCCGGTGCCCAGGAGATGGAGAGCCCGCCACCCACCAGCGCCAGCAGGAATCCGACGAAGAAGCCGCCGAGGTTGGAGACCGGGATGGAGACGAGCGCCAGCACGATCGCCGCGACTCCCGCGAACACCCGCACGATGGGCTGGAACCACATCGTCAGGCCGAGCGTCACCAGGAGCACCCCGATGATCAGCGCGCCGGCACCACCCGTGGTCGCCATGGCGATCGTCATGTTGCCGAGTCGCATGTCGGCGTACGGGAGGTAGGCGATCGGGAGGCCGCCGATCATGGTGAACAGGCCGGCCCAGAACGGCCGGCTGCCTCGCCAGTCGTGGAAGCGGCGCGCGTTCGGGACTCCGCGGGAAGCAGTGGACTCGGCGCTCATGGAAAACAGCTCCCTGGAAGCGGTGTTGCTGAGAAGTAGAGAAAGTGGCGCGATGGCCGGGAACGGGCGGGGCCGCACGGACGTACGGCGGCCCGCGCCCGCCGGGCAGCTACTGCCGGAAGGTCACCGAGTCCTACTCGGTGAAGCACTCCTTGGTGCCCTTGTGCAGCTTCAGGCTCAGGTTGCTGAGCTTGAACGTTCCGGCGGTGGTCGCCCACGCCTTCTGCTCCACGTTGGTCAGCTTCGCCGTCTTGGCGCGCTGCGAGAAGCCGTACGGGTTCGCCTGGGTGCCGGGCTGGATGCCCGGGTCCTTCAGAGAGCCCGCGGCCACGCCGATGTCGATGTTGCCGAACTCGGCGTCCGCCTTCAGCGAGGAGACATCGAGGTAGATGTCCTTCGCGTAGACCGGCTTCTTCGGGTCGGTGCCGGCCCGCAGCTCCAGAGAGACGTTGCCGATGAACGGCACGTCCGGAGTCACGACGGACTGGCACATGTTGCTGATCCACGCCTCGGAGAAGCCCGAGACACCGACCGGCTCAGCGAACGGCTTGCCGTGCAGGTCCTTGCCCGCCGCGACACTGCCGTACTGGACGAAGTCCTTGCCGACGAGGCTGTCGGCCTTCACCTTGAACTCCTGGCCGGAGATGCTGAAGGACGCGGCAAGCGCGCCCTGAGCCAGGCCGACGCCGATCGCGGCCGTCGCGGCCACGCTCGGCACCATGACGACGGCGAACCGCTTCCATCTGGTCCCGCCACGTACCTGGGACTTCATGAGAATCCTCCTTCTCGGACGTACATCTCCGGATGGGCCCAGGGCCCTTCCTGGATGGGAGAAGTGCTACGTCCTCGGGAAGAAGCGCCGGGACACCGGGCGCGAGGCGCGTCCGATTCACCGGCGATCACCCCCGAGCGACAACCACTGGCCACGCCTTGCGCGCAACCTCCTTGGACAGGCCCTGCCGGTGAGAGCAGGAACCCCCCTGTCCACGGCCGGCGCCACTGCCGCCGGCCCGCTCGGTGGGGACCTTCGCCGCGGACCCGGTTGGCTGCCGGGCTGGTGCGGTATCGGACCGAGCGTCGCCGATCGTGGTCCATTCCGGGCCGAGGCACAAGGGGGTTCGTTACTGACTAGTAACGGGTGGATAACCACCCCACGACAGGGCGATGTCGCCCGGCCACACAGGGTGCCGTCAAGGGTGGGGACGAAGAAGGAGGAGGAGGGGGATACCCGGACAGAAATCCGCGTTCGATTTACTGCAAGTAACAGCGGCCGCGATTACCAAGTTTTGGTAAAGCGCGGCCGCGTTGTGTCACTGTGTCGCCAAATCGGCAACGTCCCGGGCGGGTGGTAACCGGGTCAGAACAGCACCCGGGCGAGGGCCTGACGGCCCGCCGTCACCCGCGGGTCGTCGGGGCCGATGACCTCGAACAGCTCCAGGAGTCGCAGCCGCGCCGCGTCCCGCTGCTCACCGGCCGTGCGGCGCACGACCTCCACAAGCCGCCCGAAGGCGTCCTCGACATGACCGCCCACCAGATCGAGGTCGGCGGCGGCGATCTGCGCGTCCACGTCGGCCGGGTTGTCGGCCGCGTTCTTGCGCACCTGCTGCGGATCCATCTCCTGCACCCGCGCGAGCAGCTCGGCCTGGGCCAGCCCCAGCTTCGCCTCCGGGTGACCGGGGTCGTCGGCGAGCACGTTCTTGTACGCCTGGACGGCACCGGCCAGGTCACCGGCGTCCAGCGCGGACATCGCCGCTTCGAGGAGAGCGTCGTACGGTCCGGCCGGCACGGGCGCCGCGGCGGGGGCCGCACCCTCGGCCGAGGGGTCCACGGCGATACCGGTCAGACCGAAGCGCTCCTCGCCCACCTGGATCAGCTGGTCGAGGGTCTGCCGGATCTGCGCCTCGGGCGCCGCGCCCTGGAAGAGCGGCAGCGCCTGGCCGGCGACCACCGCGAAAACGGCCGGAATTCCCTGGATGCCGAACTGCTGCATCAGCATCTGGTTGGCGTCGACGTCGATCTTCGCCAGCAGGAAGCGGCCGTTGTACTCCACGGCGAGCCGCTCGAGGAGGGGGCCGAGCTGCTTGCAGGGCTCGCACCACTCGGCCCAGAAGTCGATGACGACCGGAACCTCGGCGGAGCGCTGCAGGACATCGCGCTCGAAGCCGGCCTCGTCGACATCGATCACCAGGGCAGAAGGGGCGACGGCCGCGGCGCCACCCTGCCGGGCGGCCTCGGCACGCGCCTGCTCCGCCTTGGCCTTGGCCTCTCCGGCCGCCTTCACCGCGGCGAGGTCGACGACGCCGCTCATGGACATGTTTCTGGGCTGCATGGGTACATCCTCCCCCTTCCGCGCGCGTAACCGGTAAGCCATGGCTGAACCGTGCCGTCCGCAGGCCTCCCGCCGGTTGTGCGAGGCGTACGGACGTACACGGTTCATTGTTTCGATGCACCGGGTCCCCACCCGGCGCGCGTGGTTGTCGCTCGGGCCGCTCAAAGCCTTTCGCTACAGGTCGTAGCGTAACTGGACCGGGTGCGCCGGGGGAAGGACTCCCCGGTGAACTGCCTCACATCACGCGCCTCTGGCGCGATACCTACCGGCGGGTATGGTCGATCCCCATGTGCAGCCGTACCAGCCCCCGCCCCCGCGCCACGGGACGCCCCGGCCGGCCCCGTTCCGCCGAGGCCGACACCGCGATCCTGGAGGCGACCCGCGCCGCCCTGGTCGAACTGGGCTGGTCCAAGCTGACGATGGGGGACGTCGCCACCCGGGCGGGCGTCGCCAAGACCACGCTCTACCGACGCTGGGCCAACAAGAACGAACTCGTCGTCGACGCCGTCGCCGTCCTCTTCGACGAACTCGAACTCCCGGACCTGGGAAGCCTGGGGGCGGACATCGAGCACGTGGTGCTGCAGTTCGCCGCGCTGCTCCAGCGGCCCGAGACCAAGACCGCGCTGATGGCCGTGGTCGCCGAGTCCACCCGCGACGAGCCGCTGCGCGAACGGATCCGCGCCTCCATCGTGGACCGCCAGAAACGGCTGGTCCTGGAGGGCCGCCAGCGCGCCCAGGAACGGGGCGAACTCCCCGCCGACCGGGACCCCGAGGCGATCGACGGCACCGACGACCTGATCTTCGACGTGATAGCCGGCGCGGTCGTCCACCGCGCCCTGGTCAGCGCCGAACCGGTCGACCAGCTCTGGGTCCAGCGCTTCACCGCCCTGCTGCTCGGCGGCCTGGGCGCGGCGGCGGCCCAGGAGCAGGGGTCGGGGTCGGGGTCGGGGTCGGGGTCGGGGTCGGGGTCGGGGTCGGGGTCGGGGTCGGGGCCGGGGCCGGGGTCGGGCGAACCCTAGAAGCCCGGGGGCTCCGTGTAGACGCCCCACTCCTCGCGGAGCGCGCCGCAGATCTCGCCGAGCGTGGCCTCCGCCCGTACCGCGTCCAGCATCGGTCCGATCATGTTCGACCCGTCCCGCGCGGCGGCCAGCATCGCGTCGAGCGAGGCGCGCACCCGGGCGTCGTCGCGGCGGGCCCTGCGCTCGCCGAGGATCCGGACCTGCTCCCACTCGACCTCGTGGCTGACCCGCAGGATCTCCAGGTCGCCGGTGACGGAGCCGTGGTGGCAGTTGACGCCGACGACCCGCTTGGCGCCCTTCTCCAGGGACTGCTGGTACCGGAAGGCCGATTCGGCGATCTCGCCGGTGAACCAGCCGTCCTCGATGCCGCGCAGGATGCCCGAGGTCATCGGCCCGATCGGGTGCCGGCCCTCCGGGTGGGCGAGCCAGCCGCGCTCCTTGATCCGGTCGAAGATCTTCTCGGCGTCCGCCTCGATCCGGTCGGTGAGCTGCTCGACGTACCACGAACCGCCCAGCGGGTCGGCCACGTTGGCGACGCCGGTCTCCTCCATGAGCACCTGCTGGGTGCGCAGCGCGATCTCGGCGGCCTGCTCGCTGGGGAGGGCGAGGGTCTCGTCGAGGGCGTTGGTGTGCAGCGAGTTGGTGCCGCCGAGGACGGCGGAGAGGGCCTCCACGGCGGTCCGTACGACGTTGTTGTACGGCTGCTGGGCGGTGAGGGAGACACCGGCGGTCTGGGTGTGGAAGCGGAGCCACTGGGCCTTGTCGGTCCTGGCTCCGTAGACCTCCTTCATCCAGCGGGCCCAGATCCGGCGGGCGGCGCGGAACTTGGCGATCTCCTCGAAGAAGTCGAGGTGCGCGTCGAAGAAGAAGGAGAGACCGGGGGCGAAGACGTCGACGTCCAGGCCGCGGGAGAGGCCGAGCTCCACGTAGCCGAAGCCGTCGGCGAGGGTGTACGCGAGCTCCTGCGCGGCCGTCGCCCCGGCCTCGCGGATGTGGTAGCCGGAGACGGAGAGCGGCTTGTACGCGGGGATGCCGCGCGCGCAGTGCTCCATCAGGTCGCCGATCAGGCGCAGGTGCGGCTCGGGCTGGAAGAGCCACTCCTTCTGCGCGATGTACTCCTTGAAGATGTCGGTCTGGAGCGTGCCGTTGAGCAGGGCCGGGTCGACGCCCTGGCGCTCGGCGGCGACCAGGTACATGCAGAAGACCGGGACGGCCGGGCCGGAGATCGTCATCGACGTCGTCACGTCGCCGAGCGGGATGTCCTTGAAGAGGACCTCCATGTCGGCGGCGGAGTCGACGGCGACGCCGCAGTGGCCGACCTCGCCGAGCGAGCGGGGGTCGTCGGAGTCGCGGCCCATGAGGGTGGGCATGTCGAAGGCGACCGAGAGCCCGCCGCCGCCGTTGGCGAGGATCGTCTTGTACCGCTCGTTGGTCTGCTCGGCGTTGCCGAACCCGGCGAACTGGCGGATGGTCCACGTACGGCCGCGGTAGCCGGTCGCGTGGAGCCCCCGGGTGAAGGGGTACTCGCCGGGCCAGCCGATGCGCTCGAAGCCCTCGTAGGTGTCCCCGGGCCGGGGCCCGTAGACCGGCTCGACCGGATCACCGGAGAGCGTGGTGAAGTCCGCCTCCCGCTTGCGGGCCTTGTCGTAGCGGGCCTGCCAGCGTCGGCGGCCTTCTTCGATGGCGTCAGCGTCCATACCATCGAATTTACTAGGACGTCCTAGTATCTGTCGACGGCAGACCGCGGCAGACCGCCGTACCCATCCGTACGGCGGTGCGTGGCGCGCGGCGGTGCGGTGCGTGGTGCCCGTTACGCCTTGGCGGCGGCCGGCTCGGCGCCCTCGATCAGCGGGAGCGTGTCGCGGACGACCTTGCGCTCGACGAAGAAGGCGGCGAAGGGGATCGTCCCGGAGAGCAGCACCCAGAGCAGCCGGCCGAAGGGCCACTTCGCCTTGGAGCCCAGGTCGAAGGCGAAGATCAGGTAGATGATGTAGAGCACACCGTGCGTCTGGGAGACCGCGAAGGTCACGTCCTCGCCGGTGTCGAACCCGTACTTGAAGACCATGCAGGTGCACAGCACGAGCAGCATGACGGCGGTGATGTACGCCATGACGCGGTAACGGGTCAGCACGCTGGATTTCATGCCGTCGAGCGTAACGGCACGTTCCGGGCGATCTTCGCGCGGCCCCTCCCCCGCGGACGGGCCGCCGCTACTTCTCCTCGAAATCCCCGGCGGCGACCCGCAGCGGCCGCAGCATCGCGAAGATCTCGGCGCACTCCTCGGCGTCGTACACCCCGAGCCCGAAGTCCATCGCCATCAGGTCCCGGGTGGCCGCCTCGACCACCTCGCGGCCCTTCTCCGTGATGGAGGCGAGGGTGCCGCGGCCGTCGTTGGGGTTGGGCCGCTTGGCGACGAGGCCGGACTTCACCAGCCGGTCCACCGTGTTCGTGACGGACGTGGGGTGGACCATGAGCCGCTCGCCGATCTTGGACATCGGCAGCTCGCCGGCCTTCGAGAAGGTCAGCAGCACCAGCGCCTCGTAGCGGGCGAAGGTCAGTCCGTACGGCTTGACCACGGCGTCGACCTCGGCGAGGAGGATCTGGTGCGCCCGCATGATCGAGGTGATCGCGGCCATCGAGGGGACGGGGCCCCAGCGGTTCTGCCAGAGCTCGTCGGCGCGGGCGATGGGGTCGAACGGGAGACTGAGCGGCTTCGGCACGCGTCGACCTTACCCACTGGTCACATGGTGGTCAGCCCCGTCTCGTAGTTCGGTCCGTTTCACGCGCACCCGCGGGCATCTCGGCCGACAGCGCCAGGACGCGGTGTCGCACCCGACGACGGACCGACCGTCATGTGACGATGACCCGGTCCGTCCCGTACCCGACCCTGGGGGCTGGATGTCCCGCCGCACCCTCTCCGCCGCGCTGGCCCTGACCTGCGCCCTCCTCCTCACCGGATGCGGGGGCGGGGAGCCGGCCGGGCCCACCCCGGCCGGCCCGCCCTCCGCCCGCGGCGAGGCCGCCGCCGCCTCCCCGACCAACGGCTCCCCCTTCTGGGTCGACCCGGACAGCGACGCGGCCCGCCAGGTCCGGCAGTACGAGGCACAGGGCCGCACGGAGGACGCGAAGCTCCTCAAGCGGATCGCGGAGCGGCCGGTCGCCGAGTGGCCCGCGGGCGACGATCCCGTACCGGAGATCACCAGGGCGGTACGGGGGGCCGCGGCCGACAAGCGGACCGTGGTCCTCGTCGCGTACAACATTCCGCACCGCGACTGCGGGATGTACTCGGCGGGCGGCGCGCGCGACGCGCGCGCCTACCGGGAGTGGATGGACTCCTTCGCCTCCGCCATCGGGGACGCGCCCGCGATCGTCGTCCTGGAGCCGGACGCGGTGCCGCACGTCGTGGACGGCTGCACCCCGGGTCAGTACCACGACGAGCGCTACCAGCTGCTCTCCGAGGCGATCGACCGGCTGAAGCGCCGGCCGAACACCCGCGTCTATCTGGACGCGGGCAACCCGGCCTGGATCGAGGACCCGGCCAAGCTGGTGGAACCCCTGCGACGGGCGGGCATCGCCCGGGCCGACGGCTTCTCGCTCAACGTCTCCAACTTCCAGACCGACGACACGGTGAAGGCCTTCGGCGCCCGGCTCTCCGGCCTGCTCGGCGGCGCCCACTTCACGATCGACACCAGCCGCAACGGCGACGGCCCCCTCCCGGGCGACCGCGAGCAGGCCTGGTGCAACCCCCCGGGCCGCGCCCTCGGCGTCCCCCCGACGGACCGCACCGGCGACGAACTGATCGACGCCTACCTCTGGATCAAACGCCCCGGCGACTCCGACGGCCCCTGCCGCGGCGGCCCCTCCGCCGGCACCTGGTGGCCCGACTACGCCCTCGGCCTCGCCCGCCGGGCGAAGGCGTGAGGGCCGGCCGCAGAGGCGGGTGCCTCACGGCCGACGACGTCGGGGACAGGTGACGCTGATGTCCGTGGCCGTGGACGCCGAGACGAGCGAGTAGGCGGGGAAAACCCGGGCCGGGGGAAGCGTGACGCCTGAACCGATGTGGGTCCGGGGGCCGACAGCGGTGCCGGGCGCGAGAGTGATGCCGGTGCCCGTCTGAACACCGTCACCGATCACGGCACTGAACCGGTCCGTGCCACAGCGGTAGAGGCCCGATTCCACCCGAAGGATGACCTCGCGGTCGGGCCTGCGCATGTCAGTGGTGAGGTGGATGGCGGCGGCCGTGACGTTCGCGGAGAGATGTACGTCGGCCCCGACGATGGCACGGTTGAGGCCGATGCGGTGACCGAGCACCGCTCCGGCCGAGAGGTAGGAGTGGGTGACTTCGCAGTTGAATCCGATGGAGACGCGCCGGCCGACATAACTCCCGGCGCGGACCGTCGAGAACTCCCAGACCTTCGCGTAGGGGCCGATGATCACGTCGTCGCCGATGACGGTACTCCTGGGTCGCGACTGAACGAAGCATGGAGTGCGGGGAAATGGTGGGTGGACGGGGATACGATCGGCGGTCTTGCCGCACCGGTCCGGAGGTTTCCTCATGGCGTTGTCGCCCGTTGTCACACCGCGCATCGCGGTATCGGTCGTGACCATGGGAACGCGGCCGAGAGAGGTGGAGGCGCTGCTCGCGTCCGTGGCGAAGCAGGACGTCGCGCCGGTGCGCACAGTGATCGTGGGGAATGGAACGTCACTGCCGCCGTATGGCGAAGGGATGCCAGGTGCGGTCACGGTCATCGAGACCGAGGAGAACCTCGGATGTCCGGGCGGGCGGAACATCGCGATCCAGCGGTTGCGTGAGTTCGGAGACGTCGATGTCGTCGTGGAGCTGGACGACGACGGGATGCTCGTCCAGGACGACGTCCTGCGCAGGATCCAGGAGCTGTACGCCGCGGACCCGCGCTTGGGCATCGTCGGTTTCCGGATCGTGGACGAGGACGGCGGCACGGCCCAGCGGCACGTCCCCCGACTCGGCGGCGCCGATCCGGCACGGCGAGGGCTGGTGACCGGGTTCCTGGGCGGCGGGCACGCGTTCTCCCTGCGGATGCTGGACGAGATCGGGGACTGGCCGAGCGACTTCTTCTTCACCCACGAGGAGACCGACCTGGCCTGGCGGGCCATCGACGCCGGTTGGAAGGTGTTGTACGAGCCGTCGCTGCTCCTCCAGCACCCCCGGACCTCGCCCGCCCGCCACGCCGTCTACTACCGCTTCACCGCCCGCAACCGCGTCTGGCTGGCCAGGCGTCGCCTGCCCGCAGCCCTGATCCCGGTGCACCTCGGCATCTGGACGGCGATCACTCTCGTACGGACCCGATCCCTGGGCGGACTGCGAGCCTGGGCGGGTGGCTTCGCCGAGGGCCTGCGCACGCCATGCGGTGAACGGCGGCCGATGCGGTGGCGGACGGTGTGGCGGCTGACCCGGCTCGGACGGCCACCGGTCATCTGACCTGGACCCACGTCGCCTTGGACGGGGTGCCGTTCCCGTCCGTCACGAAGAGCATGTACCAGCCCGGGGGGACCAGGGTTCTGTCCTGGGGGACCTGCACCGTGATCGAGTCGGGGCTCTTCGTCAGGGACAGTTCCACCGAGCGCTGTTCGACGTCCGTCGTGTGGGTGACGGCGCTCGGGCGCATCAGGCGGGCCTTGGTGATGCGGGCGGCGTGTTCGGTGCGGAAGGTGGCGCGGCCGTTCTGGTCGGTGTGCTGGGGGCCGGCGCCCAGGGTGGGGCGGTTGGCGCCGGCCTTGTGGAGGTAGGGCGGGGTGAAGACCTCGATCCGCTGCTCGAACGTGCCGAGCTTGGTGTTGTCCTTGTCGGCGAAGAGGGGGTCGGAGCCGAAGGTGGCGACCCGCCCGTCGGGGAGGAGCAGCGCCTCGGAGTGGTAGTTGCGGCCGACCGTCGGGGCGGCGGCGGCGGTGAAGGCGTTGGACTTTGGATCGTAGAACTGGGCCTTGAGGATGTCGCTGCCGCCGCGGCCGCGGTACTCCCGCGAACCGCCGGTGGTGAAGACCGTGTCGTCGGGCAGGAGCACGCTGCTGAGGTAGCGCGTGCCCTGCGGGAGCGCGGGCCCGTCCTGGAAGACGGGGGTCTCCTTGGAGAGGTCGATGATCGACGTACGGGGGGTGGACTTCGGGGACTCCCCCACCCCGCCGCCGCCGAGGACCATGACCTTCTGGTTCTGGACCGGCGGGAGCATGAGGGAGGCGGAGGTCTCCAGCTGGTCGGGGTCGGTGAGGCCGCGGAGCTTGGTGAAGGAGTTCGTCTCCAGGTCCCACAGGCCCGGCTCGCGGCCCTTCTCCGCCGGTCCGTAGCCCGCGTTGGAGCCGGTGTAGAGGAGCTTGCCGCCCTGGGTGAGGAAGAGCGCCGGGTAGGTGGGGAAGTAGCGGAAGGGCCCCTCGGACCACGTCTTCGTCTCCGGGTCGTAGATCTCGTTGTCGCCGGGGACGACGTCGCCGACGTCGTTGAGCCCCGAGACGGCGAGGACCTTGCCGTCGTCGAGGGTGACGAGGGTCGGGTACCAGCGGGCGTCCTTCATCGGGGCCACCGGCACGTACCTCTCGGCCTTGGGGTCGAACTCGTACGCGGCCTTGATGCCCTGGAAGTCCTGTTTCTCGGTGGTGAGCCGCTGCGCGAGGCCGTAGACGTTGTCGACGTCCTCGCCCTTGAGGCCGAGGACCTCGAACTGCGCGGCCTCGGTGGTCAGCGCCCGCGCGCCCTCCTCCTTCGCCTCGACGAAGACCCGTGCCTCGGCGGCGGTGACCTTGGTCTGCCAGGGCTTCATCTGGCCGCTCTTGGCGTACGAGATCTCGAACTCGCGCGTGGCTCTGGGGACCGTGACGTCGAACTTGCTGACGTACTCGACGCCCGAGGGCGAGCGGAAGACGGTGCCCTTCTTGAGGGTGACGGCCTTGTCGGGGTTCTCGTTCTTGACCCGCATCCCGCCGCCGGCCTTCTTGACCTCGCCGTCGAGGATCTCGTAGCGGGCGGTGCCGCCGGCGACGAGGAGACGGCCGTCGGGGAGCTGGGTGTGGCCGGCGCAGAAGAAGTCCTCGGGGGTGGGGATCTTCTTGAACGTGTTCTTCTCCGGGTCCCACAGGACGGTGTCGAAGGTGCCGGAGTCGAACTTCTTCTGGTCGTTGCCGGAGCCGGCGATGAGCAGCACCTTGCCGGTGTGCAGCAGGGCGGCGTGGATGGCGTTGACGTCGTACCCCTCGGGGACGTCGACCTGCGCCCAGGAGCCGAACTTCCGCTGGTAGCCGGGCTGGGCGATCTTGTAGGCGTGGTACTTCTCCTCGACGAAGGAGATGGCGGCGGGGGCGTTGAGCGCGACGAGGACCAGGACGGCGCCGCTGCCGAGGAGGGTCTTCCTGAGTTTTTTCGACGGCGGTGGGGCCATGGCTCAGTTCCCTCCGGTCGTCGTGGGCGCGGGTGCGGCGGTCGGCGCGGGGCCGCTGGGCGCGGCCGTCGTCGTCTTGGTGACCAGAGCGGCGGGCGCGTGGCGCGCGTGGCGCCGGTCCCGCAGCGACGTCCAGCTCCATACGGCGACCGGCGAGAGGGAGATGACGAGGGCGAGGACGGCCCAGGTGCGCATGGCCGCGTGGGTGTGCCCGAAGAGGACCGAGGCGAGGAGGGAGACGATGAGGACCGCGGCCCAGTAGAGGTGGATACGGAAGGTGGAGACCCGGTCGGGGCTGGCCGCACCGCCCTTGGGGGTGACGACGAAGCGGCCGCCGGTGCGCAGGACGGCCGAGCAGAGCGACCGGAGGTAGATCGGGGCGGAGAGCGCGGACATCGCCATGCCGGCCAGGCCGCCGGAGCCCTCGGGTTCGTGCGGCGAGACGTTGTGCCGCCGGTTCCAGAGGTACAGACCGATCTGGAGGGCCACCGCGTCGCTGTAGATCATCAGCCAGACGGCGGAGGAGACCTGGGTGCCGGACGCCCCGAGGCAGAGGAAGAGCACGCAGCTGAGGATGCCGAGGAACCAGTTGATCGCCGTCATCGGGTAGTAGACGAGCATCAGCGTGTAGTTGAGGAAGCGGCCCGGCGGAATACGGAAGGGCGCCTTCCAGTACTGCCTGATCAGCGTCTCGTACGTCCCCCGGGACCAGCGCAGCTGCTGGGTGAAGAAGTCCGTCCAGGACGCCGGCCCCTCGCCGACGGCGAGGACGTCGGGGGTGTAGACGGAGCGCCAGAAGCGCCCGGTGTCGGGGTTCTTCCGGCGGTGCAGCTCGAAGCCGGTGGCCATGTCCTCGGTGATGGAGTCGTAGAGGCCGCCGACCTGCTTGACCGCGGAGATGCGTACGGCGTTGTTGGTGCCGACGAACATGGGCGCGTGGTAGCGGTTGCCGGCCCGCTGTATGAGCGCGTGGAAGAGGAACTGCTGGGATTCGGCGGCCTTGGTGACCGGTGAGTCGTAGTTGCCGTAGACCTGCGGGCCGACGACGAAGGCGACGTCCGGGTCGCGGAAGTAGCCGAGCATCCGCTCCAGGAAGTTGGGCAGCGGTACGTGGTCGGTGTCGACGGAGGCGAAGAAGTCGTAGGCGTCCCCGTGCATCGCGATCCAGGCGTTGTAGTTGCCGTGCTTGCTGCGTGCCTTGTGGGCGCCCTTCGCGCGGTTCCACTCGGGGACGCCGGCGCGGGTGAAGTGCCGGACGCCGAGCTCCGCGCAGAGCGCCTTGGCCTGCTCGTCGTCGCCCTCGTCCAGGAGCCAGACGTCCAGCGTCCCGAAGTGGCGGCACCGTATCGCGCCCTCCAGGGTGGACCGGACCATGGAGAGGGGTTCCTTGCCCGGGACGTAGGTGGTGAGGAAGGCGACGCGGGTGCCCTCTTCGGCGTACACGGGTATGGGGTCGCGCGCGACCATCGTGGCGTGGGCGATGGAGGCGACGTTCACGAGCATGAAGAGACAGATGAGGCCGATCGACACGAGCATGACGGTGTCGAACCTGACGAGCCACACGTCGCCGCCCTCGCGGACCGTCCGGTGGCTGGGCCAGACGAGGTACGCGAGCAGCACCGCGGAGAGGACCGGCGCCAGGCCCATGAGGAGGACGGCTCGGACGCGGTGCGGCTCCTTCGCGAGCAGGCTGCGGTACTTGACCTGATAGGACGGCCTGTCCGGCTCCGTGAGGGGACCGGCGAGTCGGCTGTAGGTGTCGTAGTCGTAGCCTTCTGGCCGCACAGTGCCTCCAGCTGTCGTCGAACAGGTCGCTACCCACACAGAAGTGGAGATCCCTGGGCATGGCGACTGGAATCGGCCGATCGGGCGGTTTTCCGGCGTACGGCCGTTCCGGTGACACGGGCGGGCCGGGGCGGGGCGGGCGGGCACGACGAAACCCCCGGCCGATCGGGCCGGGGGCTCACACAGACGTACGTACGACGCCAGGGCGCTAGGCGGAGAGGTGGCGCTCCACGGTCTCGACCTTCGAGGTCAGTCCGTCGGTCACCCCGGGCCGGATGTCGGCCTTGAGGACGAGCGAGACGCGCGGGGCCCGTGCCTCCACGGCGGCGACGGCGCGCTTGACCACGTCCATCACCTCGTCCCACTCCCCCTCGACGGAGGTGAACA
The DNA here is from genome assembly GCF_043078785.1 of Streptomyces sp. NPDC015346. NCBI lineage: Bacteria > Bacillati > Actinomycetota > Actinomycetes > Kitasatosporales > Streptomycetaceae > Streptomyces > Streptomyces sp. NPDC015346. The sequence continues at coordinate 375,137 of NZ_JBIBTW010000005.1, forward strand.
TCGCGTCCGTACGGTTCGGCAGCCCGGACTCGCGTACGACCCGGACCGCGTCGGCGACGTACTCACCGACGTCCTCGCCGACGCCGAGCGGGGTGACCGAGAAGGCGACGATCACGCGTTCACCGCGCCCTCGCGGCGGGCGCGGGAGGCGACGACGGCGTCCTGGGCCTCGCGCTTGAGCTTGCGCTCGGCGAAGAAGCCGCCGAGGGGCAGCACGGAGAGCACGAAGTAGAGCGCCGCCGTCTTGAAGTTCCACTTGGTGCGGTTCCAGGCGTCCAGCCAGAAGAGCACGTAGAGGATGAAGAGGATGCCGTGGATCGCGCCCATCACCGGTACCGCGTTGAAGTCAGTGGTGCGCTTGAGCACCGAGCAGACCAGCAGCAGAAGGAACGAGACGGCCTCCGGCGCGGAGACGAGCCGGAGCCGGTGGAGGGAGGAGGCGGTCTTGATGTCCACGGGGTCACCTTCGGTGGGAGGGGCCGGTGATCTTGTGAATGGATGCACAAGCGTCGGCCCCATTGTGGCACCCGACTTTGCAGTCCCTTTATCCGGGGGCCCCGTAACCTCGCTCCGTGGCTACGTTCCGACTCCAAGGCAGCAAAGTGCTCGCCGTCGACATGACAGGCGACTGGGTCAAGGCGAAAAACGGCTCCATGGTCGCCTATGACGGCCAGATGGCCTTCAAGAAGATGTCCGGTGGCGGCGAGGGCCTGCGCGGGATGGTCACCCGCCGGCTCACCGGCGAGCAGATGGAGATGATGGAGGTGAGGGGGCAGGGGACCTGCTGGTTCGCCGACCGCGCCTCCGAGATCAACCTCGTCTCCCTGCACGGCGACAAGCTCTACGTCGAGGCGAGCAACCTGCTCTGCGCCGACGCGGGGCTGCGCACCGGGACCACCTTCACGGGCCTGCGCGGCGGAGCGACCGGCAACGGCCTCTTCACGACGACCCTCGAGGGCACCGGCCAGGCGGCGCTCATGTCCGACGGCCCGGCGGTGGTGCTGCGCGTGACCCCGCAGTACCCGCTCTCCGTCGACCCCGGCGCGTACATCGCCCACCAGGGCAACCTCCAGCAGTCCTTCCAGTCCGGTGTGACCTTCCGCACCTTCCTGGGCGAGGGCGGCGGCGAGGCCTTCCAGATCCGCTTCGAGGGCGACGGGCTCGTGTACGTGCAGCCGAGCGAGCGGAACACGATCGGGGGCGATGTCTGATGCCGTTCCGTGAGATCAACTCGAAGATGGTCGAGGCCGCGGTCGTCCCCGGGCAGCGCATGTTCAGCCAGCGGGGCGCGATGCTCGCGTACCGCGGCGACGTCACTTTCACGCCGAACATGGCCGGCGGCCAGGGCGGTGTGATGTCGATGATCGGCCGCCGGGTGGCGGGCGAGGCGACGCCGCTGATGACGGTCGAGGGCAACGGCACGGTGATGTTCGGGCACGGCGGCCACCACATCCAGGTGATCCAGCTGACCGGCGACACCCTCTACGTCGAGGCCGACCGGCTGCTCGCCTTCGACGGCACCCTGGAGCAGGGCACGATGTTCATGGGCTCCCAGGGCGGCGTCATGGGCATGGTGCGCGGCCAGGTGACGGGCCAGGGGCTCTTCACCACCACGCTCAAGGGCCACGGCGCGGTCGCGGTCATGGCACACGGCGGGGTGATCGAGCTGCCGATCACTCCCGGGCGCGCGGTCCATGTGGACCCGCAGGCGTACGTCGCCCATCACGGGGACGTACGGAACAAGCTCTCCACGGCGCTGGGCTGGCGCGACATGGTGGGGCGCGGCTCGGGCGAGGCGTTCCAGCTGGAGCTGAGCGGCAGCGGTGCGGTGTACGTCCAGGCGTCGGAGGAGAAGCTGTGAGCGCCCCGGTGATTCATGACCCGATGACGCTGCCGTCGGACGACAACGTCAATCCGTACACCTTCTGTGTGGAGCTGAAGGGCTCCCAGTGGTTCCTGCAGAAGGGGAAGATGATCGCCTACTACGGGCGGATCGACTTCAACGGCATCGGCCACGGCCGGCTGGACCGGCTGGTCCGTACGTCCTTCCACTCACCGCTGCACGCGAGCGACTGGGTGGTGGCGGAGGGCAGCGGCAAGATGCTGCTGGCGGACCGGGCCTTCGACGTGAACTCGTTCGACCTGGACGAGGGCAATCTGACGATCCGTTCGGGCAACCTGCTGGCCTACCAGCCGACGCTGGCCCTGAAGCAGTCGATCGTGCCGGGCTTCGTGACGCTGCTCGGCACGGGCAAGTTCGTGGCGGCCTCGAACGGCCCGGTGGTCTTCATGGAGCCGCCGCTGCGGGTGGACCCGCAGGCGCTGGTGGGCTGGGCGGACTGTCCCTCCCCGTGCCACCACTACGACCACGGCTACATGACGGGCGTCATGGGCGGCGTGCGGGCCCTGACGGGGATCGGCGGCACCTCGGGCGAGGAGCACCAGTTCGAGTTCGTGGGCGCCGGCACGGTCCTGCTCCAGTCGACGGAACTGCTGATGCAGGACCGCGCGATCGGCGGCCCGCCGCCCCAGGCGGGCGTCCCGGGCACCCATGGACCGTCGAGTTCCGGCCATGGCCAACAGGGCTCCGTACCGCGCCTTCCCGGACAGCTGGGGGACCTGCAGCGTCGCTTCGGTCTGTGAGCGGTAGTCTGCGGAGTGTGATTCCTCGAACGTCTGCACCCGTACGTCGGGGCCCCGGGTGCCAGGTGTCACACTTCCCTTAGTTCGTCCAGTATTCAACTTCTTAGGTAGAATCCATATATGGAGACCGAGACGGCCACCCCCTGGCTCACCGACGCCGAGCAGTGTGCGTGGCGCACATACCTGGATGTCAACAGGATGCTGACGTACCAGCTGGAGAAGGACCTCCAGCCCTTCGGCCTGACCATCAACGACTACGAGATCCTGGTGAACCTCTCGGAGTCGGCCGAGCGGCGGCTGCGCATGAGCGATCTGGCGGCGGCGACGCTGCAGTCGAAGAGCCGGCTCTCGCACCAGATCACCCGCATGGAGAACGCGGGCCTGGTGCGCCGTGAGAACTGCGAGTCCGACCGTCGGGGGCTGTACGCCGTCCTGACGGACCACGGCATGGACACCATGCGCAAGGTGGCTCCGCATCATGTGGAGTCGGTGCGCAAGCACTTCATCGACCAGTTGAGCCCCGAGGCGCTCGGCGACCTCCACACCTCCCTGAGGCCGGTCGCCGACCAGCTCAGAGGCCGACGGGGCAAGCCGTAGGGGCAGCCACCCGCGGCGCCCGCGGGTCACTCCGCGGCGCCCGCGGGTCACCCGTCCAGCGGCAACCGCAGGACGAAGCGCGCGCCCCCTGACGGCGCGTCGGTCACGGTCAGGTCCCCGCCGTGGCGGCGGGCCACGTCCCGGGCGATCGCCAGACCGAGGCCCGCACCGCCCTCGTCGCGCGTGCGGGCGTCGTCGAGGCGGACGAACCGTTCGAAGACGCGCTCGCGTTCGGCGGCGGGAACGCCCTCGCCGTCGTCCGTGACCGCCAGCACCGCCCACGCGCCTTCCGCGCGCACCGTCACCGTGATCCGGCTACGGGCGTGGCGCTGGGCGTTGTCCAGGAGGTTGGCGAGCACCCTGGCCAGCTGCCCCCGCGAGCCCGGCGCCTCGACACCCTCCTCGGCCTCCACCCGGACGCCGATCCTGTCCCCCGTACGCCCCGCCACCTCGGCGCGCACCAGCTCCCCGAGATCCAGCCGCGCCCGCCCCGGCCGCTCCCCCGCGTCCAGGCGGGCGAGCAGCAGGAGATCGGCGGCGAGCTGCTGGAGCCGCACCGTGTCCTCGACCGCGCCGGAGACATCCAGGAGCTCCGGATGCGCGGCGCCCACCTCCAGCTGCGTACGGAGGCTGGCGATGGGGCTGCGCAGCTCGTGCGAGGCGTCCGCGACGAACCGCCGCTGCCGCTCCACGGACGCCTCCAGGGCGGACAGCGTCTCGTTCGTGGTCCGGGCGAGCCGCGCGACCTCGTCACCCGTCGGGGGTTCGGGTACGCGACGGCTCAGGTCCTCGGAGGCCGTGATGGCGGCCATCTCACGGCGGATGGCCTCGACGGGCCGCAGGGCGCGCCGGGTCACCAGCCAGGTCACGCCGCCCACCACGGCCAGCAGTACGGGCAGCCCGACCAGCATGGACACGGACGCGGTGCGCACCGCGTCCTGCTGCGCCGCCAGCGACGTGCCCGCGTACACCCGGACCGTCTCGTCGTCCTGGGGGTTGGTGACCTCCACCTCGGCGAACCGGTACGCGGCGCTCTTCCCGTCCACCGTCGCCCGGCCTTCGCCATGCCAGGTGACGACACCGGAATCTCCAGCCCCCCGATCATCGTCGTCGTCAGCGTCGTCCCGGCCGGCCCCGGGACTCGCGACCGGGGTGACACCGGGCACGCCGGTGCCGCTGATCGCCGTCAGCCCCTCGCTCACCGCCAGCACCCGGCCCTCCCCGTCGACGACCTGGACCGGATGGTCCTCCCCGTCCGGCAGGTCCAGGGCGGTGTACGGCGTGCCCGCCGCGACCTGCGACGCGACCTGCCGGGCGACACCATCCGCCTCCGCGTCCGCCCGGCCGGCGAGGTTGCCGCGGAGCGACAGCAGTACGGCGATCCCGGCGGCGATCAGGGCCAGGGCGACCACCAGGGTCGCACCGAGGGTGGCCCTCGCCCGGACCGAGGCGAACGGCCGGCGGCGGCTCATCGTGCCTCCAGCCGGTACCCGGCGCCGCGCACGGTCCTGATCAGCGCGGCGCCGAGCTTGCGGCGGAGCGTGCTGACGTACACCTCGACGATGTTCGGGTCGCCGTCGTAGGCGAAGTCCCAGACGTGCTCCAGGATCTCGGCCTTGGACACCACCGTGCCGGGGCGCACCGCCAACTGCTCCAGGACCGCGAACTCCTTGGCGGTGAGGGGGATCTCCTCCTCGCCGCGGTGCACCCGGCGGGCCCCGGTGTCCACCCGCAGCTCGCCGAGGACCAGCACGGGCGCCACCCCGGCGCCGGAGCGCCGGCGCCGCAGCAGCGCCTTGATCCGGGCCACCAGGACCACGTACGAGAACGGCTTGGTGAGGTAGTCGTCGGCGCCCGTGTCCAGGCCCTCGGCCTCGTCGTACTCGCCGTCCTTGGCGGTCAACATCAGGATCGGCACCTCGTCGCCGGCGGCGCGCAGCGCGGCGCAGACCCGGTAGCCGTTCATGCCGGGCAGCATGATGTCGAGCACGACCAGGTCGTACGCCGTCTCGCTCGCCCGGTGCAGGCCCTCGAGGCCGTCGTGGACGACGTCCACGACGTAGCCCTCCGCCGTCAGGCCCTTGGCCAGGGACAGGGCGAGCCGCTTCTCGTCCTCCACGATCAACAACCGCATGGGCCCCAGGTTCGCAAATCCCACCTGAAGACGGCTTCAGGTTGCTTCAGCGTGGCTTCAGCTTCCGTTCCGCACAGTGGTCCGCGTCGAACGAACCACCGGTTGGAGGACCCTCATGAAGCGCAAGCGCAACATCGTCATCGCCACCGTCGCGGCGGCCGCCGTGGTCTGCGGCGGGACAGCGGCCGCCTTCGCGGACGCCGACGGCGGCCGTGACGATCGGGACGCCCAGGCACAGGTACGGCAGGCGAAGGTGACCGCGACTCAGGCGATCGACGCGGCGCTGAAGGCCCAGCCCGGCACGGTCGTCTCCGCGGACCTCGACATGGACGACACCGACGACGACCGCGACCGCGACCGCGACGACCGCGGCTGGGAGGTCGACATCCTGGGCCAGGGCACCACGTCGTACACCGTCCACGTGGACGCGACCACGGGCAAGGTCCTCGGCACCGAGACCGACAAGGACGACGCCCAGGACAAGGCCCAGGACAAGAAGGACGACGCCGCCGCCGACAGCGACAACGACAACGACAGCGGCGACAGCGCCGACGACTGACGCGCCGAGGGCCCGGTGCGCGTGCAGCGCACCGGGCCCCGTCCGCCGTTCCGTCAGTTGCCCGTCAGGCTCGCGATCAGTTCGTCCGAAGCCGCGTACGGGTCCAGCTCGCCCGCCACGATGCGCTCCGCCAGCGCGTCCAGGCGGCGGTCGCCGTGGAGGTCGCCGATGCGCTCGCGCAGGGCCGTGACCGCGATCGTCTCGACCTCGCGGGCCGAGCGCGAGCGGCGGCGCTCCGCGAGGACCCCGTGCTCCTCCATCCAGGCGCGGTGCTTCTCCAGCGCCTCGACGACCTCGTCGATGCCCTCGCCCCGCGCCGCGACCGTCTTGACGATCGGCGGCCGCCAGTCGCCCGGGCCGCGTGCCTCGCCGAGCCCCAGCATGTGGTTCAGCTCGCGGGCCGTCGCGTCCGCGCCGTCCCGGTCCGCCTTGTTGACCACGTACACGTCGCCGATCTCCAGGATGCCCGCCTTCGCGGCCTGGATACCGTCGCCCATGCCCGGGGCGAGCAGGACGACCGACGTGTCCGCCTGGGACGCGATCTCCACCTCCGACTGGCCGACGCCGACCGTCTCGACGAGGATCACGTCGCAGCCGGCCGCGTCCAGGACGCGGATCGCCTGCGGGGCCGCCCAGGCGAGGCCGCCCAGGTGGCCGCGGGTCGCCATCGAGCGGATGTAGACGCCCGGGTCGGAGGCGTGCTCCGACATCCGGACCCGGTCGCCGAGCAGCGCTCCGCCGCTGAACGGGGACGAGGGGTCGACGGCGAGGACGCCGACCCGCTTGCCCGCCCGGCGGTACGCGGCGACGAGCGCGGACGTCGACGTGGACTTGCCCACGCCCGGCGAGCCCGTCAGGCCCACCACGTACGCCCCGCCGGTCAGCGGCGCGAGCACCGCCATCACCTCGCGCAGCTGTGGGGACGCCCCCTCCACCAGTGAGATCAGCCGGGCCACGGCGCGCGGCCGGCCCTCCCGTGCCTGGGCGACCAGATCGGGGACGTCCACCATTGACGATGCTCCTTAAGGACGGAACTACTTGCCGTTGCCGGGGACGCGAACGATCAGGGCGTCACCCTGGCCGCCACCGCCGCACAGCGCCGCCGCGCCGACACCGCCGCCGCGCCGCTTGAGCTCGAGGGCGAGGTGCAGCACCACACGGGCGCCCGACATGCCGATGGGGTGGCCGAGCGCGATCGCGCCACCGTTGACGTTCACCTTTTCCGGGGTAACGCCCAGGTCCTTCATTGACTGCACGGCGACCGCCGCGAAGGCCTCGTTGATCTCGATGAGGTCGAGGTCCTCGACGCTCAGGCCCTCCTTCTTGAGGGCGTGGGCGATCGCGTTGGACGGCTGCGACTGCAGCGAGTTGTCCGGTCCCGCCACGTTGCCGTGGGCGCCGATCTCGGCGATCCACTCCAGGCCGAGCTCCTCGGCCTTCGCCTTGCTCATCACGACCACGGCGGCGGCGCCGTCGGAGATCTGCGAGGAGGTGCCGGCGGTGATGGTGCCGTCCTTGGCGAAGGCGGCGCGCAGCTTGCCGAGGGACTCGACGGTGGTCTCTCCGCGGATGCCCTCGTCCTTGGCGAAGACGACCGGGTCGCCCTTGCGCTGCGGGATCTCGACCGGGGTGATCTCGGCCTCGAAGACGCCGTTCTTCTGGGCGGCGGCGGCGCGCTGGTGCGACAGGGCGGCGAACTCGTCCTGCTCGGGGCGCTGGATGCCGAGGCGGGTGTTGTGCTTCTCGGTGGACTCGCCCATGGCGATGTTCTCGAAGGCGTCGGTCAGGCCGTCGTACGCCATCGCGTCGAGCATCTCGATGGCGCCGTACTTGTAGCCCTCGCGGGACTTCGGCAGCAGGTGCGGGGCGTTGGTCATCGACTCCTGGCCGCCGGCGACGACGATGTCGAACTCGCCGGCGCGGATCAGCTGGTCGGCCAGTGCGATGGCGTCGAGGCCGGAGAGGCACACCTTGTTGATGGTGAGGGCCGGGACGTTCATCGGGATGCCGGCCTTGACGGCGGCCTGGCGGGCCGGGATCTGGCCGGCGCCCGCCTGGAGCACCTGCCCCATGATCACGTACTGCACCTGGTCGCCGCCGATGCCGGCCCGGTCGAGCGCGGCCTTGATGGCGAAGCCGCCGAGGTCGGCACCGGAGAAGGACTTGAGGGAGCCGAGCAGCCGTCCCATGGGCGTGCGGGCGCCCGCGACGATCACTGAAGTGGTACCGGTCGTTCCAGACATGAGGCACAGCCCCTTGAGATGAGGAGTGAACGAGGGTTTACGTTCAATGTACTGAGCGGTACCGCGCGGGGTCACCGGGCAGCCGGTGTGACGGCGCGCACGTTGCGTAACCACCTCCCTGGCGCTGCACTGGGACCATGCTGACGCGAATCGACCACATCGGGATCGCCTGTTTCGACCTCGACAAGACTGTCGAGTTCTACCGTGCGACCTACGGTTTCGAGGTGTTCCACTCCGAGGTGAACGAGGAGCAGGGCGTCCGCGAGGCCATGCTCAAGATCAACGACACCTCGGACGGCGGCGCCTCCTACCTCCAGCTGCTCGAGCCCACCCGCGAGGACTCCGCGGTGGGCAAGTGGCTGGCCAAGAACGGCGAGGGCGTGCACCACATCGCCTTCGGGACCGCCGATGTCGACGGCGACGCCGCGGACATCCGTTCCAAGGGCGTACGGGTCCTGTACGACGAGCCGCGGATCGGCTCGATGGGCTCCCGTATCACCTTCCTCCACCCCAAGGACTGCCACGGCGTCCTGACCGAACTCGTCACCTCCGCCGAGCCGTCGGGGGACCACTGAGCCGTCCGCTCCCGGGCGGAGCACTGACCTCCGGATTCCCGGCCCGGTAGAGTGGGCGGCTCCGGGCCGGGGCCGGTCGGTGCCGCATGCCATGCGGCGTCGAAGTCGGGGTATCCGATCTGCCACCATTCCCCGGGGGGCCCGTTCGCCGGGGAACGGATCTCATTGGAGTGTTGCGACCAGGGGACGGATGGGACCGCGCAGTGCGGGGCTACGAACGCCAGGAGAGCCACCGAGCTGAAGACGACCATCTTTCGCGGTTCGAAGCCGAGATGGACCGGCTGAAGACCGAGCGGGAGAAGGCCGTCCAGCACGCCGAGGACCTCGGTTACCAGGTCGAGGTCTTGCGCGCCAAGCTCCACGAGGCGCGCCGCACGATCGCATCCCGGCCGGCGTACGACAGCGCGGACATCGGCTACCAGGCCGAACAGCTGCTGCGGAACGCCCAGATCCAGGCCGACCAGCTGCGCCAGGACGCCGAGCGCGAGCTGCGCGAGGCCCGCGCCCAGACCCAGCGGATCCTGCAGGAGCATGCCGAGCACCAGGCGCGGCTCCAGGCGGAGCTGCACGCGGAGGCGGTCCAGCGCCGTCAGCGCCTGGACCAGGAGCTGGCCGAGCGCCGTCAGACCGTCGAGGCGCACGTCAACGAGAACGTCGCCTGGGCGGAGCAGTTGCGCGCCCGTACGGAGTCCCAGGCCCGCCGCCTGATGGAGGAGTCCCGCGCCGAGGCCGAGCAGGCGCTGGCCGCCGCGCGCGCCGAGGCCACCCGGCTGGCCGAGGAGACGCGGCAGCGCGTCGGCTCGGAGGCGGAAGCCGCCCGTGCCGAGGCCGAAGCGATTCTGCTGCGCGCCCGCAGGGACGCCGAACGGCTCCTGAACGCCGCGTCCACGCAGGCGCAGGAGGCCACCAGCCACGCCGAGCAGCTCCGTACGGCGACCACCGCCGAGACCGACCAGGCCCGCCGGCAGGCCACCGAGCTGTCCCGCGCCGCCGAGCAGCGGATGCAGGAGGCCGAGGTCCGGCTGCGCGAGGCGCGGGCGGAGGCCGAGAAGGCGCTCGCCGAGGCGAAGGAGGCGGCGGCCAGGCAGCTGTCGTCGGCGGAGTCGGTCAACGAGCAGCGCACGCGGACGGCGAAGGCGGAGATCGCCCGGCTCGTCGGTGAGGCGACCAAGGAGGCCGAGGCCCTCAAGGCGGAGGCCGAGGAGAAGCTGCGCGAGGCGAGCGCCGAGGCCGAGAAGCTGGTCTCGGAGGCGGCCGAGAAGGCCCGTACCGTCGCCGCGGAGGACTCCGCCGCCGCCCTCGCGAAGGCGGCCCGTACCGCCGAGGAGATCCTCACCAAGGCGTCCGAGGACGCGCAGGCGACCACCCGCAAGGCCTCCGAGGAGGCCGAGCGGATCCGCCGCGAGGCGGAGGCCGAGGCCGACCGGCTGCGCAACCGTGCCGAGGAGCAGGCCGACGAGCTGCTCGGCTCGGCGAAGGACGACACCAAGGAGTACCGCGCCAAGACGGTCGAGCTGCAGGAGGAGGCGCGCCGGCTGCGCGGCGAGGCCGAGCAGCTGCGGGCCGAGGCGATCGCCGAGGGCGAGAAGATCCGCGGCGAGGCCCGGCGCGAGGCCGTCCAGCAGATCGAGGAGGCGGCCCGTACCGCCGAGGAGCTGCTGACCAAGGCCCGTACCGACGCCGACGAGCTGCGCGCGGGCGCGGGCGCCGAGAGCGAGCGGGTCCGTGCCGAGGCGATGGAGCGGGCACAGACGCTGCGCACCCAGGCCGAGGAGACGCTGGAGCGCACCCGCGCCGAGGCGGAGCGGATGCGGGCCGAGGCCGAGGAGCAGGCCGAGTCCGTCAAGGAGGCCGCCCGGAAGGCCGCGGCCGAGCTGCGCGAGGACGCCGAGCGGGCGGCGGCCGCGCGGTCCGCGGAGGCGGCCGAGGAGCTGACCCGGCTGCACACCGAGGCCGAGTCGCGGGTGGAGAGCGCCGGCCGGGAGCTGGCCGAGGCCCGCACCGAGAGCGAGCGCATCCGGCGCGAGGCCGCCGAGGAGACGGAGCGGCTGCGCACGGAGGCCGCCGAGCGGATCCGTACGCTCCAGACGCAGGCCGAGCAGGAGGCCGAGCGGCTGCGCACGGAGGCCGCGTCGGACGCGTCCACCGCGCGGGCCGAGGCCGAGGCCGCGGCCGTACGGCTGCGCACGGAGGCGGCGACGGAGGCCGAGCGGCTGAAGTCGGAGGCGCAGGACAGCGCCGACCGGGTCCGTGCCGAGGCCGCGGCCGCCGCCGAGCGGGTCGCCGCGGAGGCGGCGGAGGCGCTGGCCGCCGCGCAGGAGGAGGCCAACCGGCGGCGCCGGGAGGCCGAGGAGACGCTTCAGTCGGCCCGCTCCGAGGCCGGCCGGGAGCGCGAGCACGCCCGCGAGCAGTCCGAGGAGCTGCTCGCCTCCGCCCGCAAGCGGGTGGAGGAGGCGCAGGCCGAGGCCCAGCGCCTGGTCGAGGAGGCGGACCGGCGGGCCACGGAGATGGTGTCCGCCGCCGAACAGACCGCGCAGGAGGTACGGGACTCGGTCGCCGGGCTGCGCGAGCAGGCCGACGAGGAGATCGCGGGGCTGCGCAGCGCCGCCGAGCACGCGGCGGAGCGCACCAGGACCGAGGCGCAGGAGGAGGCGGACCGGGTCCGCGCCGACGCGTACGAGGAGCGGGAGCGGGCGGCCGAGGACGCGGGCCGCACACGGCAGCGCGCCCAGGAGGAGTCGGAGGCGGCGAAGGCGCTGGCCGAGCGGACGGTCGCGGACGCGATCTCCGAGTCGGAGAAACTGCGCACGGACACCGCCGAGTACGCCCAGCGGCTGCGGACGGAGGCGACGGACTCGCTCGCCGCGGCCGAGCAGGACGCGGCCCGCACCCGTGCCGACGCCCGTGAGGACGCCAACCGGATCCGTTCCGAGGCCGCGGCCCAGGCGGACGCGCTGGTGGGCGAGGCGCGCGCGGAGGCGGAGCGGATCACGGCCGAGGTGGAGCGGCTGCTCACCGAGGCGGAGCAGGTCAAGGCGGAGGGTGTCGCCGAGGCCGAGGCGCTGCGGGCGGCCGCCCGCGCCGACGGCGAGCAGGTCCTGGACGAGGCCCGCAAGGCGGCGGACAAGCGCCGTTCGGACGCGGCCGAGCAGGCGGACCAGCTCATCGGCGAGGCGACGAGCGAGGCGGAGCGGATCACCGCCGAGGCGGCGGAGCTGCTTGAGACGACGGAGCAGGACGCGCTGCGGCTGCGGACCGAGGCCGAGCAGGTCAAGCGGGACGGCGAGGCGCACGCCGAGGCGCTGCGCAACGCGGCGCTGGCCGACAGCGAGCAGGTCCTGGACGAGGCCCGCAAGGCGGCGGACAAGCGTCGCTCGGACGCGGCCGAGCAGGCGGACCAGCTCATCGGCGAGGCGACGCGGGAGGCCGAGCGGATCACCGCCGAGGCGGCGGAGCTGGCCGAGTCGTTGACGAGCGAGGCGACGCAGCAGGCGGAGCGGACGGTCGGGCGGGCCTCGGACGAGGCGGAGCGGCTGCGCGCGGAGGCGGCGGAGACGGTCGGCGCGGCCCAGCAGGCCGCGGAGCGGATCCGGGCCGAGTCGGAGCGGGTACGGGCGGACGCGGAGGCGGCGGCGGAGCAGATGCGCGCCGAGGCGCGTGCCGAGGCCGACCGTACGCTCGACGAGGCGCGCGAGGCCGGTGCCAAGCGCCGCTCGGACGCGGCCGAGCAGGCGGACCAGCTGATGGCGAAGGCCCAGGAGGAGGCGCTGCGCGCCACCACCGAGGCGGAGTCGCAGGCGGACACGATGGTGGGCGCGGCCCGTCAGGAGGCCGAGCGGATCGTCGCCGAGGCGACCGTCGAGGGCAATTCGCTGGTGGAGAAGGCGCGTACCGACGCGGACGAGCTCCTGGTGGGCGCGCGCAGCGACGCGACGGCCATAAGGGAGCGGGCCGAGGAGCTCCGCGCCCGGATCGAGGGCGAGATCGAGGAGCTGCACGAGCGGGCGCGGCGTGAGACGGCCGAGCAGATGAAGACGGCGGGGGAGCGCGTCGACAAGCTGGTCAAGGCCGCGACCGAGCAGCGTGCGGAGGCCGAGGAGAAGGCCAAGGAGATGCTCTCGGAGGCGAGTTCGGAGGCGAGCAAGGTCCGGATCGCCGCGGTGAAGAAGGCCGAGGCGCTCCTGAAGGAGGCCGAGCAGAAGAAGGCGTCCCTCATCGCCGAGGCCGAGAAGATCAAGGCGGAGGCCGAGCGCGAGTCCGAGAAGATGATCTCCGAGGGCAAGCGGGAACTGGATGTGCTGGTACGCCGTCGGGAGGACATCAATGCCGAGATCTCCCGTGTCCAGGACGTTCTCGAAGCGTTGGAGTCTTTCGAGGCTCCGTCCGCGGGTACGAAGGACGGGGTGAAGGCGGGCGCTTCGGCGGGGACTACACGTTCGAGTGGCAAGTCTTCCGATGGCTAGCCACTCAAAAGGCTGGACATTCTCCAGATCAAACGGACATCCGCTCGATGACACGCCGCTTCGGCCCCTAGGATTCCCCCTAACACCTCACCGGTCTCATTCGACAGGAACCCCATGAGCGACACTTCCTCCCCCTTCGGCTTCGAGCTCGTGCGGCGTGGTTACGACCGCGGTCAGGTGGACGACCGCATTACCAAGCTCGTCGCCGACCGTGACAGTGCTCTGGCCCGAATCACCTCTCTGGAAAAGCGCATCGAGGAGCTCCACCTCGAGACGCAGAACGCCCAGGCCCAGGTCAGCGACGCCGAGCCGTCGTACGCCGGTCTCGGCGCGCGCGTCGAGAAGATCCTCCGCCTCGCCGAGGAGGAGGCGAAGGACCTGCGCGAGGAGGCCCGTCGCGCCGCCGAGCAGCACCGTGAGCTGGCCGAGTCGGCCGCCCAGCAGGTGCGCAACGACGCCGAGTCGTTCGCGGCGGAGCGCAAGGCGAAGGCCGAGGACGAGGGCGTCCGGATCGTCGAGAAGGCGCAGGGCGAGGCCAACTCGCTGCGCGCCGAGGCGCAGAAGGACGCGCAGTCCAAGCGTGAGGAGGCGGACGCCCTCTTCGAGGAGACCCGCGCGAAGGCCGCCCAGGCCGCCGCGGACTTCGAGACCAACCTGGCCAAGCGCCGCGAGCAGTCGGAGCGCGACCTGGCCTCGCGTCAGGCCAAGGCCGAGAAGCGCCTCGCGGAGATCGAGCACCGCGCGGAGCAGCTCCGCCTGGAGGCCGAGAAGCTGCGTACGGACGCGGAGCGCCGGGCGCGCCAGACCGTGGAGACGGCGCAGCGCCAGGCCGAGGACATCGTGGCCGACGCGAACGCCAAGGCCGACCGGATCCGCTCGGAATCGGAGCGCGAGCTGGCGGCGCTGACGAACCGTCGCGACTCGATCAACGCCCAGCTGACCAACGTCCGCGAGATGCTGGCCACGCTGACCGGTGCCGCGGTCGCGGCGGCCGGCTCCCCGATCGACGACGAGCCGGCCCCCCGCGGCGTCCCGGCCCAGCAGACGCGGTAAGAAGTTCGGCCAAAGGCCCTCCGTCATTCCGGTGGCGGGGGGTTTTTCGCGCCCGTAGGTTGGTACGCATGATCGAGCTCGAGGGCCTCACCAAGCGCTTCGGTACGAAGACGGCGGTCGACCATCTCTCCTTCCAGGTCCGGCCGGGCGTGGTCACCGGCTTCCTCGGGCCCAACGGGGCCGGGAAGTCGACGACCATGCGCATGATGCTCGACCTGGACAACCCGACGAGCGGCACGGTCCGGATCGACGGCAGGCACTACCGCGAGCTGCGGGAGCCGCTGAAGTACATCGGGGCGCTGCTCGACGCCAAGGCGATGCACGGCGGCCGCTCCGCGTACAACAACCTGCTCTGCCTCGCCCAGTCCAACCGCATTCCGGCGAGCCGGGTCGGCGAGGTCCTCGATCTGGTCGGCCTGACGGCGGTCGCGCGGAAGAAGTCGAAGGGCTTCTCCCTGGGCATGGGGCAACGCCTGGGAATCGCTTCGGCGCTCCTCGGTGATCCCGAGATCCTGATGTTCGACGAACCCGTCAATGGTCTGGACCCCGAGGGAATTCACTGGATCCGCAATCTGATGAAGGCGCTCGCGGCCGAGGGCCGGACGATCTTCGTTTCCAGTCATCTGATGAGTGAAATGGCCCTGACGGCTGATCACCTCATCGTGATCGGCCAGGGAAAGCTGCTGGCGGACACGTCCATGGCGGATTTCATCCAGCAGAATTCGCGGAGTTACGTACGGCTCCGCTCGCCCCAGCGGGAGCAGCTTCTCGACGTCCTCCACGCCAATGGTTTCACCCCCGTCGAGGTGGGCGGCGGCACGCTGGAGGTGGACGGGGCGACCACCGAGAAGCTCGGTGAACTGGCCGCGGAGAACGGCTTGGTGCTGCACGAACTGAGTGCGCAGCGCGCCTCCTTGGAGGAGGCGTTCATGCGGATGACGGCCGGCGCGGTGGAGTACCACGCGCACGGCACGGACGTCCACGCGGCGTCCGCAGCCGGCCCCCGGTGGGGCGACACGACCAAGGGAGCCTGAACGATGGCAGCGGTATCCGCGGTTCTCCAGTCGGAGTGGACCAAGATCCGGACGGTCTCCTCGACGATCTGGACCCTGGCGAGCGCGCTGCTCGTGACGGTGGCGATGGGCGCGGCGCTGTGCGCGCTGCTGAGTTCCACGTTCGACGATCTCAGCGAGGTGGAGCGGGCGACGTTCGACCCGACCTTCGTCAGCTTCTCCGGAATGGTGCTCGGCCAGCTGGCGATGGTGGTCTTCGGGGTCCTCGTGGTCGGCACCGAGTACTCCTCCGGCATGATCCGTACCTCGCTCGCGGCCGTTCCGCAGCGCGCCACCTTCCTCTTCTCCAAGATCGCGGTGGCCGGGGTGCTCGCCCTCGTGGTGGGTCTCGCGACGAGCTTCCTGTCGTTCTTCCTGGGGCAGGCGCTGCTCGGCGAGCACCGCACCTCGCTCGGCGCGGACAACGTCCTGCGGGCGGTGGTCGGCGGCGGGCTCTACATGGGTCTGATCGCGATCTTCTCCATGGGCGTGGCGGCGATGCTGCGCTCCTCGATGCTCTCCCTCGGCATCTTGGTGCCGTTCTTCTTCCTGGTCTCGCAGATCCTGGCGGCGGTCCCGAAGGCCAAGGAGGTGGCCCGGTACTTCCCCGACCAGGCCGGGTCCAAGATCATGCAGGTCGTTCCCGACGCGCTGAACTCCGAGCGGGCTCCGTACGGCCCGTGGGGCGGGCTCGGGATCATGCTGATCTGGGTGGCGGCCTCGCTCCTCGGCGGGTACCTGGTCCTGAAGCGGCGGGACGCGTAGCCGGGCGGCCCTGGCGGGTGTCGTTCATCTTTCATGCTTCGCGGGAACCGTCAACGGCTCGATAAGCTCCTAGCTCATACGGGGGGCTCCGGCCGGCTCGGCCTCGGCCCCGACGACGACCTGACCTGTCGATGGGGCTCTGGAGAATGATCGAGGCAGTCGGCCTGACGAAGCGCTACGGCGCCAAGACGGCCGTGTACAACCTTTCCTTCCACGTGCGGCCCGGGACCGTCACCGGTTTCCTCGGGCCCAACGGCTCCGGCAAGTCGACGACCATGCGCATGATCCTCGGTCTCGACCGGCCGACCTCCGGACATGTCACGATCGGCGGCCACCCCTTCCGGCAGCTGCCGAACGCGCCCCGCCAGGTCGGTGCGCTGCTCGACGCCAAGGCGGTGCACGGCGGCCGCAGCGCCCGCAGCCATCTGCTGTCGCTCGCCCAGCTCGCCGGCATCCCGGCGCAGCGGGTCGACGAGGTCCTCGGGGTCGTCGGCCTCCAGGACGTCGCCAAGCGCCGCTCCAAGGGCTTCTCGCTCGGCATGGGGCAGCGCCTGGGCATCGCGGCGGCGCTGCTCGGCGACCCGCAGGTGCTGCTCTTCGACGAGCCGGTCAACGGCCTCGACCCCGAGGGCATCCTCTGGGTCCGGAACCTGATGAAGAAGCTCGCGGCCGAGGGCCGGACCGTCTTCGTCTCCAGCCACCTCATGAGCGAGATGGCGCTGACCGCCGACCATCTGATCGTGATCGGCCGCGGCCAGCTGCTCGCCGACATGAGCGTCACCGACTTCATCTCGGCGAACTCCGCGGACTTCGCGCGGGTGCGGACCCCGCAGACGGAGCCGCAGCAGCGGGAGAAGCTGACGGCCGTCCTCACCGAGGCCGGCGGCCGGGTGATGTCCGAGCCGGACGGGGCGCTGCGGGTGACCGGCCTGCCGCTCCCCCGGATCAGCGATCTGGCGCACGACGCGGACGTACGGCTCTGGGAGCTGTCGCCGCACCAGGCGTCGCTGGAGGAGGCGTACATGCGGATGACGCAGGGCGCCGTGGACTACCGCTCCACCGAGGACCAGCTGGCCCATCTCCAGCAGCCGCAGCCGCACCAGGCGGGGTACGGAACGCCGCCGCCGCAGCCGGTGGTCCCCGACGTGCCGCAGCAGGGCTGGTACGCCCCGCCGCCGCCCGGACAGAACCCGTACGCCGCGCAAGCGCAGAGCGAGCCCGTCCAGAAGCCCGAGGATCCCCGATGACCACCCCCACCCCCTACTCGTACGTCTCCCCCATTCCGGTCCGCAAGGCCCACCTCGGTGACGCGCTCGCGTCGGAGTGGACGAAGATCCGTTCCCTGCGCTCCACGATGTGGACGCTGGGCGTGATGGTGCTCCTGATGCTGGGCATCGGGCTGGCCGTGGCCGCGGTGGTGTCCTCGTCGAACGCGTCGACCGAGAACGAGTCGCCGCTGGGGCTGGGCTTCTTCGGTGTGCTGCTCGGCTCCATCTGTGTGATCACGCTCGGGGTGCTCACCATCGCCTCCGAGTACGGCACGGGCATGATCCGCACCACGCTGACCGCCTGCCCGAGCCGGGCGCGGGTCCTGACGGCGAAGGCGATCGTCTTCTTCCTGCTCGTGTTCACGATCACCACGGTCACGGCGACCCTGGTCGCCCTGGCGCAGGTGTCGATGGTGGACAGCGCCGTGGAGCCGACCTCCGGGGAGTGGCTGCGGGCCACGGTCGGCGTCGGTCTCTTCATGGCCGAGCTGGGGCTGCTCGCGCTCGCCGTCGGCGCGGTCGTCCGGCACTCGGCGGGCGCCATCACCATCATGATCGGCGTGCTGCTGCTGCCGCTGGTGGCGGCCATGTTCATGTTCTCGGAGTCGCTGGCCAAGGTGCAGGAGTGGCTCCTGGACTACGCGATCCCGAGCCAGCTCATCGCGCTGTACGCGGGCAGGTCGGCCATGGGGCAGTCGGGGCCCTCGGGCTGGGACCCGGTGTGGATCCTGCTGGTTATCACGGCCGCGGCGGGCGCGGGCGCGTACGCCCTGCTGAACAGCCGGGACGTCTGAGGAAGGCCGGAGCCTCTCTGTCGTACCGGGGCCGGGGCTCAGTATCTCGGCGCGTTACGGGACCGCTGCACCCTGGAGGTGCGGCGGTCCTTCGCGTTCCAGCACGCCTTGTGCCAGTGCCGCCGGTCGTCCACCCCGCCGTACTCCGGCCAGGCCACGACGTGCGGGGCGCCCCCGAGGATCTCCTGGTCGCAGCCGGGGCAGCGGTAGCGCTTGCCGGGGGCGCTGGCGCCGGCCACGTGCCGGACGAGCCACTCCTCGCCCTGCCAGAACTCGGTGCGCTGCGATCCGCCGTACCGGTCGCCCGACGCGGCCTGGGGATCGGGCCTCTCGCCGCCCGGGGGGCGGTTGCGACGCGGGGACACGATTCACCTCACGGGGGCCGGGAACACGAATGGTGCCGACAAGCCTACGGGCCGCGACATGGTGGCCCGCCCCACCCTCCAGGCCGAGTTAGCGGACAATCGCAAGATCTTCGGGATGGGCCGTTGCCTTTGGCACGTGTCAGACGTTGTTGCCGGTACGAGGGGGAGAGAACGCGTCGGCCGCAAGGAGGCAGAAGGCGATGCGCGTAGGCACATTTGTTCTGGCCGCCCAGTTCCCGGGCCAAGGTCAGGGGGAGGCGCTGCACCGAGCGGTGCGGACCGCCGAAGTCGCCGAGGAGTCGGGGCTCGACTCCGTCTGGCTCGCCGAGCACCACTTCGTTCCGTACGGCGTCTGTCCGTCCGCCGTGACCCTGGCGGCGCTGCTGCTCGGCCGCACGCGGCGGCTCCGGGTCGGCACGGCGGTGAGCGTGCTCCCCACGGTCCACCCGGTCGCGCTGGGCGAGCAGGCCGCGCTGCTGCACCTGACCTCCGGAGGCCGGTTCACCCTCGGGGTGGGCAGGGGCGGGCCGTGGGTGGACCTGGAGGTGTTCGGCGCGGGTCTTGAGGCGTACGAGAAAGGCTTCCCCGAATCGCTGGACCTGCTGCTGCGCTGGCTGAGCGAGCCCCGCGTCGCGGCCGAGGGAGAACGATTCGCCTTCCGCGAGGTGGCGGTCGTGCCCCGGCCCGGTGAGCTGATCGGCGGCGCCCCGTCGCCCGAGGTGGTCGTCGCCTGCACCTCGCCGAACAGCGTCCGGCTGGCCGCCGAGCGGGGGCTGCCGATGCTGCTCGGGATGCACTGCGGCGACGAGGACAAGGCCGAGATGGTGGCGGCCTGGCGACGCTTCGCGCGGGAGGCAGGGCACACCCCGGACGAGATCGCCCGGATCAGCGCCGGCCATGTCTCGGCGGGTGTCGCCCAGCTCGCGGACCGGCGGGCGGACGCGGCCGAGGCACTGGTGAAGGCGATGCCCGGCTGGCTGAAGCAGGGTCTTGACGCCCATGTGACCGTGGACGGCCGGCACCGCTCGATGCGGGACCCCGTCGCGTACACGGAGCTGCTCTGCGCTCTGCATCCGGTGGGCACGCCACGGCTCGCGGCGGACCGGCTGGCGGCGACCTCGGAGCGTACGGGCATCACGCGCTTCGCGCTGCTCGCCGAGGGCACGGGCGATCTCGCGGCCACCGAGGAGAACGTACGGCGGCTGGGCGCGGAGGTTCTGCCGCTGCTGGTGTGACCGCTGTGCCCGGGGTGCCCGAGGTGCCTGGTCCGCCTCGTGTGCCCGGGGTGCCTGGTGTGAGGTGTCGTGGCTCATCGTTCGTCGAGGATGAGTGCGGGATGCCGCCGCTCCGACACCTCTCGCATCGTTCGCGTCTCGCACGATGCGGAGCGGCAGCACCATGCCTCAGCAGTCGCGCAGTTCCGGCGACTGATTGAGCAGCTGACCCCGTACGGACGTGAAGCGGGCGAGCCGCTCGTCGACCGCCGGGTCCAGCGGGAACACCGCCACGCGGTGGCAATTCTGGAAGGCCAGACGCACACCGAAGTGCCGCTGCAGCGCACCACGGATCGCATCACTCGCGAGTGCACGCAACAGCTGACCACGTGCCTGCTCGTTCGGCGGCGGCGTCTGGTTGTCGGCGAACTCTCCGCCGTCGACCTTCAGCTGAGCCACCAGAGAACTGATCATCTCCCATGCGTAGGGCAGGGAGGTCCGGACGCAGTCGACGAAGTCGGCTTCGTCGACCTCGCCTCGCTCGGCCTGTTCCAACAGCGCCGGTGAGACGTCGAGCGACATGGGTTCTCCTCTCGCGACCCCGACGGGCGGGGTCTTACGGGCAGGGATGGAGACCCCCCGTGCGACACGCAGCGTGCACGGACGGCGACCTCCTGCTTCCACGGTAAGCGCGCCGTCCGGAGCGCACCAGGAGATTGGGACCACAACCGGCCAATAACCGACGGGTGTTGGGCGGGCGTTAAGAGCCGAATCGCGCGGAAGAGCGTGTGTCTTGTAGCGTTGCCGACCATGCGTCTCGTCATCGCCCGCTGCTCCGTGGACTACGCCGGCCGGCTCACCGCCCACCTGCCCTCCGCTCCCCGTCTGATCCTGGTCAAGGCAGACGGCAGCGTCTCCATCCACGCCGACGACCGGGCGTACAAACCGCTCAACTGGATGTCCCCGCCGTGCACCCTCAAGGAGGGTGCCGACGGCGAGGCGGGCGTCTGGACCGTGGTCAACAAAGCGGGCGAGAAACTGATCATCACGATGGAGGAGATCCTCCACGACTCCTCGCACGAGCTGGGTGTGGACCCCGGTCTCATCAAGGACGGCGTGGAAGCACACCTCCAGGAGCTGCTCGCCGACCGCATCGAGACACTCGGCGAGGGCCACACGCTGATCCGCCGCGAGTACCCGACGGCGATCGGTCCGGTGGACATCCTGTGCCGGAACGCGGACGGGGCGACGGTCGCCGTGGAGATCAAGCGGCGCGGCGAGATCGACGGCGTGGAGCAGCTCACCCGGTACCTGGAGCTGCTGAACCGCGATCCGCACCTCGCACCGGTGAAGGGCGTCTTCGCCGCACAGGAGATCAAGCCGCAGGCCCGGGTCCTCGCGACGGACCGCGGGATCGAGTGCGTGGTGCTGGACTACGACGCGATGCGCGGTATCGAGGACGACAAGCTGCGGCTGTTCTAGCGGGCGGGCACGGCTTTACGAGTACGAGTACGGGTACGGCAACGGCCCCGGGTGCGGTGAACGCGCCCGGGGCCGTCGCCGTGCTGTCAGGCGGAGGTGCCGGTGGTGGGGTCGCCCGAGGTGGGACCGCTGCTGAGGGTGGCGGAGGCGGAGCTCGGCGGGGCCGTCGACTCGGTGGGGGACGGCGGCGGTGACGACGACGGCGGATCGGAGGGCGTCGGAGACGTCGTGGACGGCTTGGGCGACGACGGCGTCGGCTTCGGCTTCGTCGTCGGGCTCGTCGTCGGGCGCGGCGCCCCCGTCGACGGCGCCGGTCCCCCGGTCGTCGGAGTGCCGGTGGGGGTGGCGTCCGGGGACTGGGAGCCGCCCGGGGCGTTCGTCGCGCCGGTGCCCGGAGTCCTCGCCGAGCCGGAGGGGCCGGGACTGCTCGGGGAGCCGGAGTCCGAGGGACGGGGCGACTCGTCCGCGGCCGGCTCTTCGGCGTCGAAGCCGTCGTCGCCGGCGTCCTCGCTCGCCGTGCGGTCGGAGGTCACCCGGTTGTTCGCCGGGTCCTCCGCGCTGCCGGAGGTGGCCCCGATGGTCACGACGGTGCCGAGGACGGCGGCCAGGAGCACGCCGGTGCCGACCGCGACGAGGTTGCGCCGGGCCCCTGCGACGACGCCGAGGCGGCCGCCCCACGTCGTACCGCCGCTTCCGCTTCCGCTTCCGTTGCCGACCCCGGAGGTGTCGGGCCGGGAGATGAGCGTCGGACCGTCGTCGGCGAAGTCCGGGAACGGGGAGCGAGCGGTGACCGGCGACGCCGAGGCGGCGGCCGGAGGCATGAGCGCGGCCGGGGTGCCACGCGGAGGGGAGAGGGGCTCCTCCTTGCGGAGGAGGGCGGGCGTGCCCCGACCGGGCGTCGGGTCGCCGGGCAGGGCGCCTCCGGTGCGGTCGGCGACCAGGGCGAGGGCGCGGCGGCCGGCGACGGTGCCGCGCTTGTCGGCGAGCGCGCCACGCATGCCGATGGACGCCTCCAGTGCGGCGCGGGCCCGCTCCAGGTTTCCGGAGCAGAGCGCGAGAATGCCCAACTCGTGCTGGAAATAGGCCTCTTCGGCCACCTCTCCGGCGAGGCGGGCGGCCTCCTGTCCGGCGCGCAGGGTGCGCTCCCAGGCGCCCCAGTGCAGTCCGGCGGCGAACGCGGGCGCCGCGCTGCGGGCGAGGAGGACGGCGGTGCCGGGGTGCTCGGCGTCCGGTCCGGGCAGGAGCGCGGTCAGCGTGGCGAGCACGGCGTCGGACTCGGCGACGGCGCGGGCGGGGGTGACGGAGGGGTGTCCGGCCCACCAGGTGTAGTGCTGGGCGACGGTGTGGGCCCGGTCCGCCGCGTCCTCGCCGTAGCCGTGGGCGAGGAGCTGGGTGAGGACGCCGACGGCGAGGCGGTAGCGCGTGCCGACGGGGGTGAGCAGTCCGCAGGCCATGAGTTCGCCGACGGCGGCGTCCGCGTGGGTGTCGCCGACGAGGGCGGGCAGGTGGGCCTGGTGCGGCACCTCGCCGCCGAGGGCGACCGCGAAGCGCAGGGTCTCCTGCGCGGAGCGGCTGAGCCGGGAGGCGAGCAGGGCGGCGGGCGCCGCGCCCTCACCGAGGCTCGGCAGCGGGACCTCGCGCAGGTCGACGTCGGCCGGGTCGGGCGCTGCCCCGGTCGCGGGGGTCGGGGCGGGACCGAAGGCGTCGTCGAGGGCGCCGAAGGCGTCGAACTCGGCGGACGCGGCGAGCTCGGCGGGAGTGGCGTCCTCCTGGGCGCCGAAGGCGTCGAACTCGGCGGGGGTGGCCCGGAGCCGGTCGCGCTGGCGGAGCAGGGCGCCGGCCTGGACGAAGCGCAGCGGCAGGCCCTCGGACTCGAACCAGAGGTCACCGGCCCAGTTGGCCTCGTCCTCGGTGAGCGGCCGGTCGACGGCGTTCGCCAGGAGTTCGAGGGTGGCGGCCCGGCCGAGGCCGGCGAGGGCGATCTCCTCGATGTGGGCGTCGGGCGAGGGGGCCGGGACGTCGGGGCCGGCGGCGAGCAGGAAGGCGCACTCGGGGGCGGCGGTGAGCAGCTCGTCGAGGGTGGCGCCGCCGATCTCCAGGTCGTCGACGACGACGACCGCGCCGATGTCGCGGACCAGCTCCAGGAGTGCCGGGCGGTCGGGACGGTGGTCCGGGGCGTGCTGGACGGTGGCGAAGAGTTCGTACAGCAGCTCGGTGGGCGTGCGGTGGTGGCCGGAGAGGCGGACGACGCCGTCGGGGGCGATGTCCGCGCAGTCGGCGGCGACGGCGTCGAGCAGGGCGGTGCGGCCGGAGCCGGCGGGGCCGGTGACGCGGACGGAGCGGCCGCGGGCGAGGAGCTGGACGAGCCGCTCGTGCTCCTCCTGGCGTTCGACCAGCGGCAGGCGGGGGCTCGCGGGGCCGGGCGGTACGGGCGGGGTGGCCGCGCGGGCCGCCTCGGCCCGCTCCTGGGCGGTGCGGCGGCGCGGCGGCGCGGGCTGCGCTCCGGGCGGGCAGGCCTCGATCTCGCTGCCGTCGACGGGGTTGACGGTGAGCAGCAGATCGCCCGCGACGACGCGGGCGGTGCGCACGCGGGTGGGCGTCGCGGGTCCGCGCTCGGGCGCGGACGCACCGCGTCCCTCGCGGGCGTCGTCGCCCTCGTGGTCGTGGCCGTACTCTTCCGGCCCCCGGTTCATCGGGTCCATGGTCCAAGCCCCCCAAAAGCGGTGCGTGCCGAAATCCCTCCGGCCGATCTGCACGTTCGCTGTCGCTTCTGGTCCGGTGCCCGCCGGGTGGGTCCGTCAATGGGCAGGCGACCGAACCCTAGACCTTCTTCGGGAATCCTGGAACAGCCGGGGTGCCGCCCCGCCCCAGACGTCACGGTCTCGTGAGGATTGGGGCGTGACGCCGGGTTCGCACAGCAGCTTCACACGCGGGGCAGCGACTCCGCCGCGAGGCCGCCCTCGATGGCGAGGATGCGGTGCAGCCGGGTCGCCACGAGGAGGCGCTGCATCTGGGGCGGCACCCCGCGCAGCACCAGCCGGCGGCCGCAGCGGCCGGCCCGGCGGTGTGCGCCCATGATGACCCCGAGACCGGTGGCGTCCCAGGAGTCGAGACCGGTCAGGTCCAGTACGAGGTCGCCGACTCCGTCGTCGACGGCCGAGTGCAGGACCGTGCGGGCGTCCGCCGCGCTGCGAACGTCGAGGCGGCCCCCGACGACCAGCTCGACGTGGTCGCCCCTGATGTGCATATGCGCTCCCCGGGAGTGCTCCGTCTTTGCAACAACTGACTGCCGTCGGCGCAGAAGCGTTGCGCCTTGTAAGCGAACTGATACCGAATTCACCCTGTGGGGTGATGGCGAACGGCCGCAGGGCCTCAGTACTTGTAGAAGCCCTGCCCGCTCTTGCGGCCGATGTCACCGGCGTCAACCATCCGGCGCATCAGCTCCGGCGGCGCGAACTTCTCGTCCTGCGTCTCGGTGTAGATGTTGCCGGTGGCGTTCACCAGGATGTCGATCCCGGTGAGGTCGGCGGTGGCGAGCGGGCCCATGGCGTGGCCGAACCCAAGCTTGCAGGCGATGTCGATGTCCTCGGCGGTCGCCACGCCGGACTCGTGGAGCTTGGCAGCCTCGACGACCAGGGCGGAGATGAGGCGGGTGGTGACGAAGCCTGCCACGTCGCGGTTGACGACAATGCAGGTCTTGCCGACCGACTCGGCGAACTCCCGCGCGGTGGCGAGGGTTTCGTCACTGGTCTTGTAGCCGCGGACCAGCTCGCAGAGCTGCATCATCGGGACCGGCGAGAAGAAGTGGGTGCCGACGACGGCCTCCGGGCGCTCCGTCACCGCGGCGATCTTGGTGATCGGGATGGCGGAGGTGTTGGAGGCGAGCACGGCCCCGTCCTTGGCGACCTTGTCGAGGGAGCGGAAGATCTCGTGCTTCACCTCCAGCTTCTCGAAGACGGCCTCGACGACGATGTCGGCGTCGGCGACGGCGTCGAGTTCGGTGGTGGCGGTGATCCGCCCGAGGGCGGCCTCGGCGTCGGCGGCGTCCAGCTTGCCCTTGGCGACGAAGCGGTCGTACGACGCCTTGATGCCGTCGGTGCCGCGGGTGAGGGCGGCGTCGGTGACGTCACGCAGGACGACCTCCCAGCCCGCCTGGGCCGAGACCTGCGCGATTCCGGACCCCATGAGTCCGGCTCCGATGACGGCGAGCTTCCTGGCCACGTCTTCCACCCCTCAACACCTGTTCACTTCTGGCTCTCCGGCGGAGATTAGCGGGCGTGAGCCCCCATGTGACCGCTAAGTAATGCGCGTCACGCCCGCTTTGACGGACGTCACACTCACGACACCTCTTCCGCGCCGTTCGTGTCCGGTTCCCGTCCGGTTCGCGTCGGACCACCGTCGCCATATACCCCCTAGGGGTATAGAGTCGGCGGAACGTGTCCGGCGGCCTGTCACTTCCGGGAGGGGGAACCGTCATGCGTCCGTACGCCCTGGGGGCGGCCACACCCGCGCCGCTGCTCCTGCTGGCCGGCATGGTCAGCCTGCAGTTCGGGTCCGCCTTCGCGAAGCGGCTCTTCGAACAGACCGGACCGGCCGGTGCGACCCTGCTCCGGCTGCTCATCGCCGCCACCCTGCTGGTCCTCCTCTCGCGGCCGGCGCCGAGGCTGCTGCGCACCCACTGGCGGCTGCTCCTCCCCTACGGAGCCGTCTTCGCCGTCATGCAGTTCTCCTTCTACGAGGCGACCTCCCGGCTGCCGCTGGGCGTCGTCGTCACGCTGGAGTTCAGCGGGCCGCTGCTGCTCGCGGCGCTCACCTCGCGGCGTGCGTCGGACCGGCTCTGGGTGGGGCTCGCGGGCATCGGCCTGCTCGTGCTCGGCGGCACCCGGGGCATGGACGATCCGGTCGGCCTCGCCGCCGCCCTGCTCACCGGCGCCGCCCTGACCGGCTACATCCTGCTCGGCGCCCGGGTCGGCCGGGCCGTGCCCGGCGGCTCCGGCCTCGCGCTCGGCCTCGCCGTCGCCGCCGTCCTCGCACTGCCCACCGCCCCTGCGCTCGGCCTGCCCTCCCTGGGCGACCTGCTGGCACCCGGCGTGCTCGGGGTGGCCCTCGCGGTGGCGGTGCTGACGACCGTGGTGCCGTTCTCGCTGGAGTTCGTCGCCCTGCGGCGCATGACGCCCCGGGTCTTCGCCGTGCTGTCCACGGTGGAGCCGGTCATCGCCGCCCTGGTGGGACTCGCCCTCCTCGGCGAGCGGCTCTCCTGGGCCCAGTGGGCGGCGGTGCTCTGCGTGGTGACCGCCGCACTCGGCACCGCACGGCAGCCGCCCGCCGTCCCGGCCGATCCCTCCCCCTCACCGAAGAACGGAGTGCACACATGACCACCCCCGCCACCCTCTCCGGCACCACCTCCCGGAACCGCACCGTCCCGCCACGGGTCGCGCCCCTTCTGGAGACCGTCTCCCGCTCCGCCCGCTCGGCGGTCCTCGTCGCGGGCGGCTACTTCGAAACGGGCGCCGGCGTCGGGGAGTTCGCGCTCAGCTCCTTCGCCCTGGCCCAGGAGACGGGTGCAGCCGCCCGCCGGCTGCACCGCGGCAACAAGGTGCTGTACGACGTCATCGTCAACGACCTCGGCATGTCCTGCTCCACCGACGTCTGTACGCCGGCGGCGGCCCGCGCCGGTTTCGTCGAGAGTGATCTCGCGCCGCTGCGCGCCTCGGCCGCCGAGGCGGGAACCGCCTTCACCGTCACCCGCGAGCGGACCCTGCGCAACCGCGCGGCCCGCGCCATGAAACACCGGCTGCGCGAGGCCGGGGACCATCCCCTGTTCTCGCGGGAGGGCGACGAGATCCTCTTCCGCTCCCGTACGTACGAGAAGGTGCTCGCCGGAGTCGTCAAGGACGACCATGTGGTGCCGCGCTGCCCGCTGATCGTGGCCGAGTACTTCGCGCGCTACTTCGCCCGGCTGCGGGCCTTTCCCGACTGCGACCGCCGCCACGTCGTCGACATCAACTCGCTCGCCGACCGCGACAAGGTCACCAAGGGGGCCGAGATCTACCTCCGCACCGAGGCCCGGCCCGGGGAGGAGATCGTGCTGGTCTTCGCGGACGCCGCCTGCGCCGATCCGATCGCCCTGCCCTACACCGCGTACGACTTCTGACGACCCGTCCGAGCCACAGCGTCCGAGCCACCTGCGCCCCGGAGAGGGAGAACCGGCATGGCCACGATCTATCTCGACCACCAGGCGACCACCCCGATGGACCCGGCGGTCGTCGAGGCGATGAACGTCGCCGCCACCGACTGCTTCGCCAATCCGTCCAGCCCGCACGCGGCCGGCATCCGCGCCTTCCGCGAGGTCGAACGGGCGCGCGGCGCGGTGGCCCGCCTCATCGGCGCCGCCCGTACCGAGATCTACTTCACCTCCGGTGCCACGGAGGGCAACAACCTCGCGATCAAAGGGGTCGTCCGTTCCGAAAGCCGCCGCCATGTGGTGACGACGGCCGTGGAGCACAAATCGGTGCTGGACACCTGCCGTTCCCTGCGGTCGGCCGGGCACGAGGTGACCGTGCTGCCCGTGGACGCCGAGGGGCGGGTCGGCGCACGGCAGGTGGCGGACGCGCTGCGGCCGGACACCGCGCTGGTCTCAGTGATGCTGGCGAACAACGAGATCTCCACCGTCCAGCCGGTGGCGGACATCGCCGCCGTGACCCGGGCGGCCGGGGTACCGCTGCACTGCGACGCGACCCAGGGCGTCGGCTCGCTGCCGGTCGACGTCCGGGCGCTCGGCGTCGATCTGCTGACCTTCTCCGGCCACAAGATCTACGGCCCGAAGGGCATCGGCGTGCTGTACGTCTCCAACGGCCTGTCGGACCGGGCGCCCCTGGTGCCCCTGCTGCACGGCGGCGGTCAGGAGCGCGGCCTGCGCGCCGGCACCGTGAACACGGCCGCCGTGATCGGTCTGGGCGCGGCCGTGGGCGTCCTCGCGGCGTGCCGGGACGAGGAGGCGGTCCGGCTGGCCGGGCTGCGCGCGCGGTTCCTCGCCGAGCTGGCGGAGCTGGTCCCGTACACCCTCAACAGCGGTACGGGCCCCGGTTTCCTGCCGCACGCGGTGAATCTCTCCTTCGAGGGCGTGGACGCGCAGCACCTGCTCCTGGAGGCCACGGACATCGCCGTCTCGACGGGTTCGGCCTGCAACAGTTCGGCCCAGGAGCCCTCGCACGTCCTCACGGCGATCGGTCTGTCGCCGGAGCGGATCCGGGGCAGCGTCCGGATCGGCTTCGGGCGCTTCACCACGGAGGAGGACGTCTCGCGTGCGGCCCGCCGCCTCGCCGTGACGGTCGGCACACGGGCGCTCCGGACGGCCGGAGCGTAACTAGGCTGGGGTCATGGTCAATCTGACGCGCATCTACACCCGTACCGGCGACCAGGGCACCACCGCGCTGGGCGACATGAGCCGGACCGCCAAGACCGATCTGCGGATCTCGGCCTACGCCGACGCCAACGAGGCCAACGCCGTCATCGGTACGGCCATCGCGCTCGGGCAGCTCGACGAGGAGGTCGTGAAGGTCCTCGTCCGTGTCCAGAACGACCTGTTCGACGTCGGCGCGGACCTCTCCACCCCGGTGGTGGAGGACCCGAAGTATCCGCCGCTGCGGGTGGAGCAGTCCTACATCGACAAGCTGGAGGCGGACTGCGACCGCTTCCTGGAGGAGCTGGAGAAGCTGCGCTCCTTCATCCTGCCGGGCGGCACGCCCGGTGCGGCGCTGCTGCACCAGGCGTGCACGGTGGTCCGGCGCGCGGAGCGTTCCACGTGGGCCGCGATCGAGGTGCACGGCGAGACGATGAACGTGCTCACCGCGACCTACCTCAACCGGCTATCGGACCTGCTCTTCATCCTCGCCCGGACGGCGAACAAGGAGGTCGGGGACGTGCTGTGGGTTCCGGGCGGGGAGCGCTGAGCCGGTTTCCGCCGCCGGTGCCCTCTTCGGCCAGATCGCGTAGCTGAGCGCGATCAGGCCGTGGATGCCGGCGGCCCGCCAGGCGACGACGATCCAGCTCTTGAGGGAGTCGGTGTTCCCGTCCGGGCCGACGTACCAGGCCGCCAGGAGCAGCAGTCCGCTGGCGACGGCCGCGGCGACCACCGAGCCCGACCAGACCTTGCCCTCGTGGCGGGCGCGCGCCATGCCGTAGCGCGGCGGCTTCGCGGGCGGCGGGGCGCCGCCGAAGCGGTGGGCGGCGTGGCCGTCGAGCCACTTCACGGTGCGGTGGCCGTGGCCGACGGTGTAGCCGATGTAGACCGCGGCGAGGCCGTGCCGCCAGCTGGGGTCGGCGCCGTTCTTGAGGTCGATCGCGGTGACGACGAGGAGCAGGACCTCCAGGAGCGGCTCGCACAGCAGCAGGGCGAGACCCGTCCGGGGCATCCTCAGCAGATAGCGGGTGGCGAGGCCGGCGGCCAGCAGGACCCAGAAGCCGACTTCGCAGATCACGATCAGCGTGACGATCACGGCACTCCCCTTTCGGTTCCCTCTCAGCCTCCCGTGGCGCCGGGCCCGAATCGTCGTCGGCGGTGACGAACCGCGCCTACATCCTTCGACGGAGGGCGCATCGGCCCGGACGGCGAGGCCGGGGCGCCTCCCACCGTGTTGGATGGGGAGGTGACCCTGCCCCGACCGCACCGCCACGACCTGCTGATCGCCGCCGGCGGCCTCGCCATCGGTCTGCTGATGTGGTCCTTCGGTCTGCACACCCAGAACGACGCGCCGGTCACGGCGCGCTGGGCGACGCTGGTCCCGCTCGTCGTCATGGCGGCGATGGAGGCCCTGCGCCGTTCCAGGCCGCAGACCGCCCTGACCGTCGCCACGCTGGCGCTCGTGGCGGACCAGTTCACCTACGGCAGCCTCGTGACCGCGCTGATGTTCACGGACGTGGTCTACGCGGCCGTGGTCTACGGCTCGCCCGCCTCCGCCCGGCGCATCCCGTACACCACCGGACTGATCACGGTCGGCGTGACGATCGGCTTCCTCGTCTGGTGGCAGAACGCGATCGCCCTGCTGGTCGGCCTGGTCACGGGCATGGTCTCGTTCCTTCCGGCCGTCACCGGCGCGGTGGTGCGCAACCACCGCCAGGCGGCCGACGCCGCGCGGCTGCGCGCGGACCAGACCGCGCTGCTCGCCGAGATGGACCGGAGCCAGGCGGTCGTCGCCGAGCGCGCCCGGATGGCCCGCGAGCTGCACGACATGGTCGCCAACCATCTGTCCGCCATCGCGATCCACTCCACCGCCGCCCTGTCGATCGACGACCCGGGGACGACCCGGCAGGCGCTCACCGTCATCCGGGAGAACAGCGTCGAGGGGCTGGCCGAGATGCGGCGGCTGATCGGGCTGCTGCGGGACAGCAGTGGTGACACCGCGCCGGCGGCCGCGCCCACCCTGGACGGCCTGGAGGCGCTGGTCGCCCAGGCCAGGACGAACGGGGAGCCGAGCGGGCTGACGTTCGCGCTCGACGACACCCGGCCCCCGGGCGGTCCGCTGCCGGCGCCGGTCGAGCTCGCCGCGTACCGGATCGTGCAGGAGTCGCTGACCAACGCCCTCAAGCACGCGGCGCCCGGCGAGGTCCGGGTGGAGCTGGGCCGCCGTCCGGACGGGGCGCTGACGGTGGGGGTGACGAGTCCGTTCGGCGGGCAGCCGGGGCCGCGCGCGCCCGGATCGGGGGCGGGTCTGGTCGGCATGCGGGAGCGGGTGGCGCTCCTGGACGGGGAGTTCGAGGCCGGTGCCGTGCCGGCCGGCGACGGGGGCAAGGTGTGGCGGGTACGGGCGGTCCTGCCCGTCGGGACGAGGGACGAGGAGCCGCAGGCGTGGTACGGGTGATCGTGGCCGAGGATCAGAGCGCGGTGCGGGCGGGGCTTGTCCTCATCCTGGGCAGCGCGCCGGACATCGAGGTGGTCGGCGAGGCCGCGGACGGCGAGCGGGCGGTGGAACTCGCCCGCGAGCTGCGCCCGGACCTGGTCCTGATGGATGTGCAGATGCCCCGGATGGACGGGGTGAGCGCGACCCGGCTGGTGGTCTCCGAGGGGCTCGCCGATGTGCTGGTGCTGACCACCTTCGACCTGGACGAGTACGTCTTCGGGGCGCTGCGGGCCGGGGCGGCGGGGTTCCTGCTGAAGAACACCGACGCGAAGGACCTGATCGAGGCGGTACGGACGGTGGCGCGCGGCGAGGGGCTGATCGCGCCGGCGGTGACCCGGCGGCTGATCGCCGAGTTCGCGGCGCCGAGCCGACCGGTACGGGCGCCGGGCGCGGCGGACCCGTCCGTACTGGACGCGCTGACGCCCCGGGAGCGGGAGGTGCTCTCCGCGCTGGGCCGGGGTCTGTCGAACGCGGAGATCGCGGTACGCCTCGACATGGCGGAGGCGACGGTGAAGACGCACGTCAGCAAGGTGCTGGGGAAGCTGCGGCTGCGCAGCAGGGTGCAAGCGGCCGTGCTCGCACAGGAGTTGGGGGTCTGAGCGGGAACGGAAGCCGGTACGCCGACGTTGGTCTGGACCTCTTGACGGTTGGTCCAGACCTTTCTACGCTCGCGGGGCGCGCGCACCCTTCACGGACCACCCCCATCTTGTCCGTCCGCAACTTGAGGAGCACCGTTGAGCACTCAAGCACCGAGGCGCCGAACAGGGTTCAGACACCGGGCCGCCGCCGGTCTGACCGCCCTGATCCTGCCGCTGGCCGCGATGGTCGGCCTCGCCGCACCCGCCGAGGCCGCCACGGCGGCCACCGCCACCTACACCAAGGTCTCCGACTGGGGCTCCGGCTTCGAGGGCAAGTGGACGGTGAAGAACACCGGCACCACCACCCTCTCCTCCTGGACCGTCGAGTGGGACTACCCCGCCGGCACCACCGTCACCTCCGCCTGGGACGCCACCGTCACCGGCTCCGGCACCCACTGGACCGCCAAGAACGTCGGCTGGAACGGCACCCTGGCCCCCGGCGCCACCGTCTCCTTCGGCTTCAACGGCTCCGGCACCGGCGCCCCCAGCGGCTGCAAGGTCAACGGAGCCTCCTGCGACGGGTCCACCCAGCCCGGCGACAGCGCCCCCTCCGCCCCCGGCACCCCCGTCGCCTCCGAGATCACCAACACCTCGGTCAAGCTGACCTGGACCGCCGCCACCGACGACAAGGGCGTCAAGAACTACGACGTCCTGCGCGACGGCACGAAGGTCGCCACGGTCACCGGACTCACGTACACCAACACGGGCCTGACCGCCGGCACGAACTACAGCTACACGGTCGTCGCCCGCGACACCATCGACCAGACCGGCCCGGCCAGCGGCGCCGCGAGCGTCCGCACCACGGGCGGCGGCACCAACCCGAACCCCGGGTCCACGGTCAAGCTGGGGTACTTCACCAACTGGGGCGTCTACGGCCGTAACTACCACGTCAAGAACATCGTGACGTCCGGCTCCGCGTCCAAGATCACGCACATCAACTACGCCTTCGGCAACGTCACCGGCGGCAAGTGCACCATCGGCGACGCCTACGCCGACTACGACAAGGCCTACACCGCCGACCAGTCCGTCGACGGCGTCGCCGACACCTGGGACCAGCCGCTGCGCGGCAACTTCAACCAGCTGCGCAAGCTGAAGAAGGCCTACCCGAACATCAAGGTGCTGTGGTCCTTCGGCGGCTGGACCTGGTCCGGCGGCTTCGGCCAGGCCGTGCAGAACCCGACCGCCTTCGCCCAGTCCTGCTACGACCTGGTCGAGGACCCGCGCTGGGCCGACGTCTTCGACGGCATCGACCTCGACTGGGAGTACCCGAACGCCTGCGGTCTGTCCTGCGACACCAGCGGACCGGCGGCCTTCAAGAACATGATGCAGGCCATGCGCGCCAAGTTCGGCGCGAACAACCTGGTCACGGCGGCCGTCACGGCCGACGCCTCCGCCGGCGGCAAGATCGACGCCGCCGACTACGCGGGCGCCGCGCCGTACATGAACTGGTTCAACGTGATGACCTACGACTTCTTCGGCGCCTGGGCGGCGAAGGGCCCGACGGCCCCGCACTCCCCGCTCACCTCCTACCCCGGCATCCCGCAGGCGGGCTTCAACTCCGCCGAGGCGATCGCCAAGTTCAAGGCGAAGGGCGTCCCGGCCAACAAGCTGCTGCTCGGCATCGGCTTCTACG
This sequence comes from Streptomyces sp. NPDC015346, assembly GCF_043078785.1. Taxonomy (NCBI): domain Bacteria; kingdom Bacillati; phylum Actinomycetota; class Actinomycetes; order Kitasatosporales; family Streptomycetaceae; genus Streptomyces; species Streptomyces sp. NPDC015346. The sequence continues at coordinate 408,514 of NZ_JBIBTW010000005.1, forward strand.
GCCGCGGCTGGACGGGCGTCACCCAGTCCGCCCCGGGCGGCACGGCGACGGGCCCGGCGGCCGGCACGTACGAGCAGGGCATCGAGGACTACAAGGTCCTCAAGAGCTCCTGCCCGGCCACCGGCACGATCGCCGGCACGGCCTACGCCCACTGCGGCACCAACTGGTGGAGCTACGACACCCCGGCCACGGTCACGTCCAAGATGAGCTGGGCCAAGAACCAGGGCCTGGGCGGAGCCTTCTTCTGGGAGTTCAGCGGTGACACCACCGGCGGCGAGCTGGTCGGCGCCATCAACAACGGGCTGAACTAGCCAGGGAAACAGAAGGCGGGGACGGCGCAGCACGCCGTCCCCGCCTTCGTCGTTTCACGATCGGTTACGCCACATTGACCCGCTGGCCGGGAGGCGCCGCCTCCAGCCAGGCGAGGAAACCGGTGAGGGCGTCCTCGCTCATCGCCAGCTCCAGGCGGGTCCCCCGGTGCATACAGCGCTGGATCACCGCGTCGGAGAGCAGCGCCAGCTCCTCCTCGCCCTCCGGCATCCGGCGCTCCAGGACCTCGATCGCCGAGCGTTCGAGGACCCGGCGCGGCCGGGGCGCGTACGAGAAGACCCGGAACCAGGCGACCTGATCACCGCTGTAGCGGGCGACTCCGTACACCCACCCCTTGCCGGAGACGTCCGGCTCCTCGGGGACGTCCCACCGCAGCGAACAGTCGAAGGTGCCGCCGGCGCGCTGGATCAACCGGCGGCGCAAGCCGAAGACGAAGAGCCCGATCACCACCAGTGCGACGACCAGTCCGCTCAGGAGCAGAGCGAGGAACATCTTCACCGACCTCCTCGCTGCGTCCCGTGACCGGCTCCGCCGGCGTAACCGAATACAACCCGCATCTGCATCGCCTCAGCCGCGACACGGTCTGGAGTTCTCCAGGCCGTGCCGCGGCTGAGGGCACAACTCTCGGCGCGGTCCGTCAGCGGACCGCTACCGCACGCAGTCGGACGTCGGCGCGACGCTCGGCGGCGGCGTCCGACTCCGACTTGGCGCGCTCCAGCGCGCGCTCGGCGCGCTGGGCGTCGATCTCGTCCGCCAGCTCGGCGATCTCCGCGAGCAGAGACAGCTTGTCGTCGGCGAACGAGATGAACCCGCCGTGCACAGCGGCGACGACGGTCGCGCCCTCGCTGGTACGGATGGTCACCGGGCCCGACTCCAGCACACCGAGCAGCGGCTGGTGGCCGGGCATGACGCCGATGTCGCCGGAGGTGGTACGCGCGATGACCAGAGTGGCCTCGCCGGACCAGACATTCCGGTCGGCGGCGACCAGCTCGACGTGCAGCTCAGCAGCCAAGGGTGGCTCCTCGGGTCACCACCCGGCGGTCGTGCCGGGTGTTGGGGTCAATTCTAAGGGGCGTGGCGAGGGGGGCGGGCACACCCGCCCCCCTCAGGAGCACGAGGCTCAGGAGACGCCGAGCTCCTTGGCGTTCTTCTTGAGGTCCTCGAGACCACCACACATGAAGAAGGCCTGCTCGGGGAAGTGGTCGTACTCACCGTCGCAGATCGCGTTGAACGCGGCGATCGACTCGTCGAGCGGAACGTCCGAACCGTCCACACCGGTGAACTGCTTCGCCGCGTGGGTGTTCTGGGACAGGAAGCGCTCGACACGGCGGGCGCGGTGGACAACGAGCTTGTCCTCCTCGCTCAGCTCGTCGATACCGAGAATCGCGATGATGTCCTGGAGGTCCTTGTACTTCTGCAGGATTCCCTTGACGCGCGTGGCGGCGTCGTAGTGCTCCTGCGCGATGTAGCGCGGGTCCAGGATCCGGGACGTGGAGTCCAGCGGGTCCACGGCCGGGTAGATGCCCTTCTCGGAGATCGGACGGGAGAGAACCGTCGTCGCGTCGAGGTGGGCGAAGGTGGTGGCCGGGGCCGGGTCGGTCAGGTCGTCCGCGGGGACGTAGATCGCCTGCATCGAGGTGATCGAGTGACCACGGGTCGAGGTGATGCGCTCCTGGAGGAGACCCATCTCGTCGGCCAGGTTCGGCTGGTAACCCACCGCGGAGGGCATACGGCCGAGCAGGGTCGAGACCTCGGAACCGGCCTGGGTGAAGCGGAAGATGTTGTCGATGAAGAACAGCACGTCCTGCTTCTGCACATCGCGGAAGTACTCCGCCATGGTCAGACCGGCCAGGGCCACACGCAGACGGGTGCCCGGGGGCTCGTCCATCTGGCCGAAGACCAGCGCGGTCTTGTCCAGAACGCCGGCCTCCTCCATCTCCACCATGAGGTCGTTGCCCTCACGGGTGCGCTCGCCGACGCCCGCGAAGACCGACACACCGTCGTGCAGCTTGGCCACACGGACGATCATTTCCTGGATCAGAACGGTCTTGCCGACACCGGCGCCACCGAACAGACCGATCTTTCCACCCTTGACGTACGGGGTGAGAAGGTCGACGACCTTCAGGCCGGTCTCGAACATCTCGGTCTTGGACTCGAGCTGGTCGAAGGCCGGGGCCTTGCGGTGGATCGTCCAGCGCGGGGCGTCCGCGACGGTGGAGGCGTCGTCGTTCAGCACCTGACCCAGCGTGTTGAACACACGGCCCTTGGTGACATCGCCGACCGGCACGGTGATGCCGGAGCCGGTGTCGGTCACCGGGGCCTGGCGGACCAGACCGTCGGTGGGCTGCATCGAGATGGTGCGGACGATGCCGTCACCGAGGTGCTGGGCGACCTCGAGGGTCAGCGTCTTCTTCGCGCCCTCCTCGGCCGGGTCCGGAACCTCGACGTGCAGCGCGTTGTAGATCTCCGGCATCGCGTCGACGGGGAACTCCACGTCGACGACCGGGCCGATGACCCGGGCGACGCGGCCCGTGGCGGCGGCCGTCTCAACAGTGGTCGTCATTACTTGTCACTCCCCGCGGTCGCGTCGGCCAGGGCTGCCGAGCCGCCGACGATCTCGCTGATTTCCTGGGTGATTTCGGCCTGGCGGGCCGCGTTGGCAAGTCGGGAGAGATTGTTGATCAAGTCTCCCGCGTTGTCGGTCGCCGACTTCATCGCGCGGCGCGTGGCGGCGTGCTTGGAGGCAGCCGACTGGAGCAGCGCGTTGTAGATACGGCTCTCGACGTAGCGCGGCAGCAGGGCGTCGAGGACGTCCTCCGCCGACGGCTCGAAGTCGTACAGCGGACGGAGCGTGTCCTGCTCGCCCGCCTCCTTCGCCACCTCGTCGAGGCTGAGGGGCAGCAGCCGGGCCTCGACCGCCGTCTGCGTCATCATCGAGACGAACTCGGTGTAGACGATGTGGAGCTCGTCCACTCCGCCCTCGGCCGTGTCCTTCTCGATCGCCTCGATCAGCGGAGCGGCGATCTTCTTGGCGTCCGCGTACTCCGGCTGATCCGTGAAGCCGGTCCACGAGTCGGCCAGCTTGCGCTCACGGAAGTTGTAGTGCGCGATGCCACGACGGCCGACGACGTAGATGTCGACCTCGCGCCCCTCGCTCTCCAGCTTCCTCGTGAGCTGCTCCGCCGCCTTGATGGCGTTGGAGTTGAACGCGCCGGCCAGACCGCGGTCGCTCGACAGGAGCAGGACCGCGGCACGGGTCGGGTTCTCCGCCTCGGTGGTCAGCGGGTGCTTGTCGTTCGCACCCGTGGCCACCGCGGTGACCGCGCGGGTCAGCTCGGTCGCGTACGGGGTCGACGCCTGCACCTTGCGCTGCGCCTTGACGACGCGCGAGGCGGCGATCATCTCCATCGCCTTGGTGATCTTCTTCGTCGCGGTGACGGATTTGATGCGACGCTTGTAGACCCGGAGCTGCGCTCCCATGAGTCAGGTCCCTTCCGTCGTCACTTCGAGACGTTGACGGCAGCGGAAGCGTCGTCGCCCAGCAGCTTCCCGTCAGAGGTCTCGAACTGCTTCTTGAACTCCGCGATGGCGTCACCGACGGACTGCAGGGTGTCGTCCGACATCTTGCCGCCCTCGCGGATCGAGCTCATGAGACCCGCGTGGTTCTGACGCAGGTACGCGAGGAGCTCGGCCTCGAAGCGACGGATGTCGGCGACCGGGACGTCGTCCATCTTGCCGGTGGTGCCGGCCCAGATGGAGACGACCTGGTTCTCGGTCGGCATCGGCTGGTACTGAGCCTGCTTGAGCAGCTCGACCATGCGCTGACCACGCTCCAGCTGCGCCTTCGAGGCCGCGTCCAGGTCGGAACCGAAGGCGGCGAACGCCTCCAGCTCACGGAACTGGGCGAGGTCGACACGGAGGCGACCGGAGATCTGCTTCATCGCCTTGTGCTGGGCGGAGCCACCGACACGGGAGACCGAGATACCGACGTTCAGAGCCGGGCGCTGGCCGGCGTTGAACAGGTCGGACTCCAGGAAGCACTGGCCGTCGGTGATGGAGATGACGTTGGTCGGGATGAACGCCGACACGTCGTTCGCCTTGGTCTCGACGATCGGCAGACCGGTCATCGAACCCGCGCCCAGCTCGTCCGAGAGCTTCGCGCAGCGCTCGAGCAGACGGGAGTGCAGGTAGAAGACGTCACCCGGGTAGGCCTCACGGCCCGGCGGGCGGCGCAGCAGCAGCGACACGGCGCGGTAGGCGTCGGCCTGCTTCGACAGGTCGTCGAAGACGATCAGGACGTGCTTGCCCTGGTACATCCAGTGCTGGCCGATGGCGGAGCCGGTGTACGGCGCCAGGTACTTGAAGCCGGCCGGGTCGGACGCCGGGGCGGCGACGATCGTCGTGTACTCGAGCGCGCCGGCCTCCTCCAGGGCGCCGCGCACGGACGCGATGGTGGAGCCCTTCTGGCCGATGGCGACGTAGATGCAGCGGACCTGCTTGTTCACGTCGCCCGAGCGCCAGTTGTCACGCTGGTTGATGATCGTGTCGACACACAGCGCGGTCTTGCCGGTCTGACGGTCACCGATGATCAGCTGACGCTGACCACGGCCGACCGGCGTCATGGCGTCGACGGCCTTGTAGCCGGTCTCCATGGGCTCGTGGACCGACTTACGGGCCATGACGCCCGGGGCCTGCAGCTCGAGGGCGCGGCGGCCCTCGGTCGCGATCTCGCCGAGGCCGTCGATCGGGTTGCCGAGCGGGTCGACGACGCGACCCAGGTATCCCTCGCCGACACCGACGGAGAGGACCTCACCGGTGCGCTGCACCGGCTGCCCCTCCTCGATACCGCTGAACTCGCCGAGGACGATCGCACCGATCTCGCGCTCCTCGAGGTTGAGGGCGAGACCGAGGGTGCCGTCCTCGAACTTCAGCAGCTCGTTCGCCATGGCCGAGGGCAGACCCTCGATCTTGGCAATGCCGTCGCCGGCCAGGCTGACCGTTCCGACCTCCTCGCGCGAGGCCGCGTCCGGCTGGTACGACTGGACAAAGTTCTCCAGCGCGTCCCGGATCTCCTCCGGCCGGATCGTGAGCTCCGCCATCTGGGTTCCCTGCTCTCCTTGTTGGGCCCGAAGTTTCTTAGGGGGTCTGGGGGCCGACCCCCAGGAATCTTCTGCAATCTCTGCACGGCCCAACCGGGCCGCAGGTGATGCTGTGTTCAGTTGGTGGCTGACGTCAGCCGGCCAGTCGCCGGGTCGCCTCGTCGAGGCGCTCCGCGATGGTCCCGTTGATGACCTCGTCGCCGACCTGCACCGAGATCCCGCCGAGGACCGTGGGGTCCACGTCGAGGTTCAGGTGCATCTGGCGGCCGTACAGCTTGGCCAGAACGGCACCGAGGCGCTGCTTCTGCTGGTCGGACAGCGGCACCGCCGAGGTGACGACCGCGACCATCCGGTCCCGGCGCGCCGCGGCGAGCTTGGAGAGGGACTCGAGTCCCGCTTCCAGGCTACGTCCCCGGGGCTGGGTCACGAGACGGACGACCAGTCGCTCGGTGACCGGGTTGGCCTTGCCGCCGAGCAGGCCGCGCAGCAGCTCGCTCTTGGCGGAGGCCGTGGCGGCCTTGTCGGTCAGCGCCGAGCGGAGCTCGGTGCTGGAGGAGACGATCCGGCCGAACCGGAACAGCTCGTCCTCGACGTCGTCCAGCGCGCCGGCCTGCTGCGCCGCGGTGAGGTCGGCGGTGTTCGCCAGCTCCTCGACCGAGTCGACCAGGTCACGCGACTGCGACCAGCGGGACCGGACCATGCCGGACACCAGGTCGACGGTCTCGCCGCCCACCTGACCGCTGAGCAGTCGCCCGGCGAGCTCGGCCTTGGCCTCGCCCGCCTGCGCCGGGTCGGTCAGGACCCGACGCAGCGACACCTCGCGGTCGAGCAGCGCGGTGACGGCTGCCAGCTCGCCCGAGAGCTTCGCCGCGTCGACCGAGGTGTTGTCGGTCAGCGCGTCGAGGGACTCACGTGCGGCGGCCAGTGCCTCGCGGCTCGCTCCGTTCATCGGACAGCCTCGGCCTTCTCCTCGAGCTCGTCGAGGAAGCGGTCGATCGTGCGGCTCTGGCGGGCGGTGTCCTCGAGGGACTCGCCGACCAGCTTGCCGGCCAGGTCGGTGGCGAGCTTGCCCACGTCCCGGCGCAGCGAGGCTGCCGCGGACTTGCGGTCGGCCTCGATCTGCGCGTGGCCGGCCGCGATGATCTCCTCGCGCTGGCGCTGGCCTTCCGCCTTCATCTCCTGGATGATCGCGGTGCCCTGCTCCGTCGCCTCCTGGCGAAGACGCGCGGCCTCGTGGCGGGCCTCGGCGAGCTGGGCCTTGTACTGCTCCAGCACACTCTGGGCCTCGATCTGGGCCGACTCGGCCTTCTCGATACCACCCTCGATGGCCTCGCGGCGCTGCTCCAGAACCTTGTTGATGTTCGGGAGGAGCTTCTTGGCGAGGAGGCCGAAGACGATGACGAAGGCGATCAGGCCGATGACGAGCTCGTCGAGATGCGGGACAAGAGGAGGCTGGGGCTCCTCCGCTGCCGCAAGAAGCAGAGCGTTCACATCAGTGCCTTCCGTGAAAATTGGGCTGTCGTCGGGTCAGGCTTAGTAGACGAAGCCCATGACGATGCCGATGAGGGCGAGCGCCTCACAGAACGCGAAGCCCATGATCTGGTTGGTGCGGATCAGGCCGGCAGCCTCGGGCTGGCGGGCGAGGGCCTGGGTGCCGTTACCGAAGATGATGCCGACGCCGACGCCGGGGCCGATCGCGGCGAGACCGTAACCGATGGAGGCGACGTTACCTTCGACGGCGGCAAGGGTCTGGAGAGCGGACATGCCGGTTCTTCCTTCTCTTTCAAGGACCCGGTGGGGGTTGGCCACCGGACGATTGTTGGATTGGGGGTGGAGCTGGATGCCGGACTGGCTCAGTGGTGCTCGGAGAGCGCGCCCTGGACGTAGCTGCAGGCCAGGAGGACGAAGACGTACGCCTGGACAGCCTGGATGAAGAGCTCGAAGGCGGTCATCACGAGAACCATGACGAACGAGGTGGCGGCGTAGACGACGCCCATGCCGTTCAGCAGGTACCAGCTCGCGAGGGAGAACATCACGATCAGCAGGTGACCGGCGAACATGTTCGCGAACAGTCGGACCGCGTGGGTGAAGGGCCTGATCAGCAGGTTCGAGAAGAACTCGAGGAACATGATCAGCGGCAGGATCGGGCCGAGCGACTTGTCGTAGCCGGTGATGTTCTTCCAGCCGCCGACGAAGCCGTGCTTCTTGAAGGTCAGGCTGACCCACAGCACGTACACGATCAGGGCCAGCGCCGCCGGGAAGGCGATCAGCGAGGTGACCGGGAACTGCGCGAGCGGGATGATGGACCAGAGGTTCATGATCCAGACGAAGAAGAACAGCGACACCATGAAGGGGACGTACTTCTCGCCCTGCTTCTTGCCGATGATCTCGTAGACGATGCCGCGACGCACGAAGTCGTAACCGGCCTCGCCGACCATCTGCATCTTGCCCGGGATCAGCTTGGGCTTGGCGAACGCCGCCCAGAAGAACCCGACGACCACGAGCGAGCTGATCAGCGCGAGCAGCATGGGCTTCGTGAACTCGAAGCCGCCCCACGTGGCGATCGGCTCGTACATGAACGTGTGCAGGCCCGGCGCCGGAAAGCCACAGCCAGTGAAGATCTGGCAATCCGGGTCGAAGGCAAGCGTCTGGTCAGCACTCACCGCGGGCTCCTTCAGCGTGGCGCATAGGTACGGCAACCTCGTTGTGTCGGCGCGGCACGCAGCCGCGGGTCGGCACTGGACTGGTCTTACGGATAAGGGGGCGGCGGTTCGGCGTCGAGCCTCGCGCTGGGACAGGCGTCAGCTCGGATGCCCGCGCCCGCAGTGCCGCAGTTGGCACCGGACGATAGCAGGAAGCCGAACACGCCTTTATCCCGGCCCTACCCCTCACGTCGACGACCCCGGCTTCTTGGGGTCGTCGATGTACATGATCTTGGCCTTCATGTACGCACGCGCCTGCGCGGCGACCCACACGATGGTCGCGGCGAGCACGGTGAACGCGAAGGCCTTGAAGTCGAAGAAGGTGGTCTTCTTGAACAGGATGATCAGGAAGAGGAGAAGGAGCAGCTGGGCCGTGTAGAGCATCAGCCCCATGGCCTGGAACAGATGCGGAAACGACTTCGCGGTCCGCTGGAGCACCACGAGCCCGATCCCCATGAACAGGAGGACGACGGCGCAGCCGATGACGGCGCCGAGCGCACCCTTGCCGCCGGCGACCACGCCGCTGACGACCGCGGCGATGGCGCCGGTGGCAGCAGCGGGAATGGCAGCTGACAGAAGGATGCGTGCGTCGTTGGACGGCATGGCGGTGTCTCCGCGTTGCTGGTGGGGGCGATGGTGTCGTCAGGGACGAGCGTAAGCCCGGTCCGAGGTGTGTCTCGGGGCCAAGAGACCGTCGCACTACGGTCTTTCGGCTCTGTCGCCGGGTCTCGTGAACGGTATCACAAACTATTTGAGTAGTTCTTTACCCGGGAGGTGTGCGGACTGTCACACATGAGAGTTACCGCGCGCGTGTGTGCGGGACAGAAGGCCGAGTTGTCTGGTATTGGACGCCGATACGGCATTCGTCAACTCGGCGTTCCGGCCTTCCGCCGGTCGGTGAAGCGCGAACGGTGGCCGATGGCGGTGGAGCCGTTGACTCCGGCCGGAACCGGTACGCGCTCCTCCGGCGGAGCCTCGACGGGGTGGGCGGCGACCGGCGGGACGGTCTCCATGCGCGGGACCGGACGGCGACGCCGGTAGCGGGGCGGGACGAAGGACTCCGCCCACCGCGGGGCCCGCGGGGAGAAGCGCGGCAGCAGGAGCAGCACCAGACCGATCGCGCTCAGCATGACGACCCCGAGCACGATCCACATCGACGTCGAGTGCACCGAGTACGCGAGCGTCCCGAAGGCGATCAGCGCCGACCAGAAGTACATGATCAGGACGGCCCGGCTGTGCGAGTGGCCGATCTCCAGGAGCCGGTGGTGCAGATGGCCGCGGTCGGCGGCGAACGGCGACTGGCCGTTCCAGGTCCGACGCACGATGGCGAGGACCAGGTCCGCCATCGGGATCGCGATGATCGTCAGCGGCAGCAGGAGCGGGATGAAGACCGGCAGGGCGGCGTGGGTCGCCTGCCGGGTCGAGCCCTCGAAGAAGATCTTCAGGGTGTCCGGGTCGACCTGGCCGGTGATCGAGATCGCGGAGGCGGCCAGGATCAGGCCGATCAGCATCGAGCCCGAGTCGCCCATGAAGATCCGCGCCGGGTGCATGTTGTGCGGCAGGAAGCCCAGGCACATGCCCATGAGGATGGCGGCGAAGAGGGTGGCCGGCGCGGCCGCCTCGATCGTGTAGCCGTACCAGAGGCGGTACGCGTACAGGAAGAAGGCCGCGGCGGCGATGCAGACCATGCCGGCGGCGAGTCCGTCGAGGCCGTCGACGAAGTTCACGGCGTTGATGGTGAGGACCACCAGGGCGACCGTGAGCAGCGTGCCCTGCCCGGGGGTGAGCGCCACCGTGCCGACACCGGGGATCGGCAGCCACAGGATCGTCAGACCCTGGATCACCATCACGCCGGCCGAGATCATCTGCGCGCCCAGCTTGATCAGGGCGTCCAGCTCGAACTTGTCGTCGAGGACGCCGATCAGCCAGATCAGGGCGGCGCCGGAGAGCAGCGCGCGGGGCTCGTTGGAGAGCTCGAAGACGCTGTTGAGGTTCTGCAGGTGGTCCGCGACCAGCAGACCCGCGCACAGCCCGAAGAACATGGCGATGCCACCGAGCCGCGGAGTCGGTTCTCGGTGTACGTCGCGGGCGCGGATCTCCGGCATCGCCCCGGTCGCGATGGCGAACTTCCGCACCGGACCGGTGAGCAGATAGGTCACCGCGGCCGTGACACAGAGCGTCAGCAGGTAATCACGCACGGGCTGCCCCACAGGAATCGCTGGCCATCTCAGCCCCACACCCTAGCCGTGCTGTCCATGTGGTTGAGGACATCGGGGCGCTCAGGATGGTTGCGGCGGTGCTCCGCTATCGGCCATACGGGGGAAATCGCCCCGCAAGTTCGCGCACTTCCGCGCGTACGCGCGCCGTCTCCTCGGGGTCGTCGCGTAGCGCGATCGAGAAGAGGGCGGCGATCCGGGCCATCTCGGCGGCGCCCATCCCCTGGGTGGTGACGGCGGCGGTGCCGAGGCGGAGGCCGCGCCCGTCGTCGTGCGGCAGGGCGCAGGTGTCGAGCACCATCCCGGCGGCCGCGAGCCGCATCCGGGCGGTGCGGCCGTCGACGCCGAGGGGCGCCGGGTCGGCGGTGATCAGATGGGTGTCGGTGCCGCCGGTGGTGATCGCGAAGCCCTCGGCGGCGAGCGCGTCGGCGAGGACGCGGGCGTGCGCGACCACCCGGTGGGTGTAGTCGGCGAAGGAGGGTGAGGCGGCCTCGCCGAAGGCGACGGCCTTGGCGGCGATGGTGTGCATCTGCGCGCCGCCCTGGGTGAACGGGAAGACCGCCCGGTCGACGCGTCCCGCCAGGTCGGCGCCGCACAGGAGCATCCCGCCGCGGGGCCCGCGGAGCACCTTGTGCGTGGTGGCGCAGACGACGTCGGCGTACGGGACGGGGCTGGGGGCCGCTCCGCCGGCGACCAGGCCGATGGGGTGGGCGGCGTCGGCGATGAGGTAGGCGCCGACCTCGTCGGCGATCTCCCGGAAGATCGCGTAGTCGAGGTGGCGGGGGTAGCAGATCGACCCGCAGACGATCGCCTTGGGGCGGTGGTGTCGGGCGAGGGCGGCGACCTGCTCGTAGTCGACGAGCCCGGACTCGGCGTCGACGCCGTACGGCACGAACTCGAACCAGCGGCCGGAGAAGTTGGCGGGCGAGCCGTGGGTGAGGTGACCGCCGTGCGAGAGGCCCATGGCGAGGACCGTGTCCCCCGGCCGCAGCAGGGCCGCGTAGGCGGCGAGGACGGCGGAAGAGCCGGAGTGGGACTGGACGTTGGCGTGTTCGGCGCCGAAGAGGGACATCGCCCGTTCGACCGCGATCCGTTCGGCGGCGTCGGCGAACTCGCAGCCACCGTGGTGGCGGGCGCCGGGATAGCCCTCCGCGTACTTGTTGGCGAGCGGGGAGCCGAGCGCGGCGAGGACGGCGGCCGAGGTGAAGTTCTCGGCGGCGATCAGCTGGAGGCTGTCGGCCTGCCGGCGCACCTCCCCCAGCAGCACGTCGGCGATCTCCGGGTCCTGCCGGCGCAGGACGTCGAGTTCCTCATCGGGGGGAGCGGTGACCGGCATCTGTGGCTCCAGGCGCGTGGGCTGGGCTTCAGCTCCAATGTAGGCGCGTGGGGGGCGGTTCGCCCGGTTTACGGCGTGATTCTGGGCCGTATGGCCGCGTGGGCGCCCGGCGTGGGGGGCGGTCGGGCGAAGGGCATGGTCCGGCGGGCGCCGGCCGCCCGGGCGTACGTCGCCGGTGACCGGCGGCTCAGCGTCGCGCCGGTACGCCCGTCATCGCCGTCACCACGGGGTCCAGCGCCGTGTTGATCTCCTCGCCGATCGAGCGGAAGAACGTGATCGGGGCGCCGTACGGGTCGTTGACCTCGTCCGCCTCCACCGAGGGCGCCAGGAGCCACCCGCGTAGAGCCGCCGCCGCACGCACCAGCGCACGCGCGCGCTCCACCACCCCCTCCCCCAGGGGGTCGGGCAGTGTCGCGGGGTCTATCGCCCGCACCAGCCGGGTGAACTCCTTCAGGGTGAAGGTCCGCAGACCCGCCGAGTGCCCCATCGAGATGACCTGGGCCCGGTGGTCACGGGTCGCGGTCAGGACGAGGTCCGCGCGGATGACGTGCTCGTCGAGGAGCTCACGGCCGACGAAGCCGCTGGAGTCCGCGCCGAAGTCGGCGAGGACCAGTTCCGCGTTGGCCTCCATGGGGGCCCCTTCGTGGCCCCACGTACCCGCGCTCTCCACGATCAGGCCGCCGCCCCGGGGATCGCCCAGGCGGTCGCTCAGGGCATGGCGGGTCAGCCGCTCGGTGATCGGCGAGCGGCAGACGTTGCCGGTGCTGACGTGGAGGATGCGGAAGGAACTGCTCTCGTGCCCCGCTATGCCACGCCCCTCAGGGGCGGTCAACTGGCCACCTCGAGGTCGGGTACGACCTTCCGGAGCTCCTCGGGCGACAGCGCTCCCTGACGGAGCAGCAGGGGCACCTCGCCCGTGACGTCCACGATCGAGGAGGGGACGATCCCCGGCGTCGGGCCGCCGTCGAGGTACACCGACACCGAGTCGCCGAGCATCTGCTGGGCCGCGTCACAGTCCTCCGGCGAGGGGTGCCCGGTCAGGTTCGCCGACGACACGGCCATCGGGCCGACCTCGGTCAGCAGCTCGATCGCGACCGGGTGCAGCGGCATCCGGATCGCGACGGTGCCCCGGGTGTCCCCCAGGTCCCACTGCAGGGAGGGCTGGTGGCGCGCGACGAGCGTCAGGGCGCCCGGCCAGAAGGCGTCGACGAGCTCCCACGCCTTCTCGGAGAAGTCGGTGACGAGCCCGTGCAGCGTGTTCGGGGAGCCGATCAGGACGGGCGTGGGCATGTTACGGCCCCGGCCCTTCGCCGCCAGCAGGTCCGCGACCGCCTCCGAGCTGAAGGCGTCCGCACCGATCCCGTACACGGTGTCCGTGGGCAGCACGACCAGCTCGCCACGGCGAACGGCGGACGCGGCCTCGCGCAGACCGGTCACACGGTCGGTCGCCTCGTTGCAGTCGTATCGCCGAGCCATCTAGCAGGCCTCCTCGTACACAAGCGTGGTCATGGCAGTGCGCGTCACGGCATCGCCTTACGAGCCGTCGCGAAGCGCGGGCGGTTGTTCAGGTCCGGGTGGTCGGCCGCGTCCGCCCAGCCGGCCTCCTCGTTGAAGATCCACGGGACCTGGCCGCCCTGGGTGTCCGCGTGCTCGATCACGACGAGGCCGCCGGGACGCAGCAGGCGGTGCGCGGTGCGCTCGATCCCCCGGATCGTGTCGAGGCCGTCCTCGCCGGAGAACAGCGCCATCTCCGGGTCGTGGTCGCGGGCCTCGGGCGCCACGTACTCCCACTCGGTGAGCGGGATGTACGGCGGGTTGGAGATGACCAGGTCGACCTGGCCGTCGAGCTCCGGAAGCGCGCTCAGCGCGTCGCCCTGGTGGACCGTGACGCGCGAGCCCTCGGCGTTCTTACGGGTCCACACCAGCGCGTCGTCGGAGAGCTCCACGGCGTGCACGCGCGAGCGCGGCACCTCCTGCGCCATGGCGAGCGCGATGGCGCCCGAACCCGTGCACAGGTCGACGATCAGCGGCTCGACCACGTCCATCGCCCGTACGGCGTCTATCGCCCAGCCGACGACCGACTCGGTCTCCGGCCGGGGCACGAAGACGCCGGGCCCCACCTGGAGCTCCAGATAGCGGAAGAACGCCCGGCCGGTGATGTGCTGAAGCGGTTCGCGGGCCTCGCGCCGGGCCACCGTCTCCCAGTAGCGGGCGTCGAAGTCCACGTCCTTGACGTTGTGCAGCTCCCCCCGCTTGACGCCGTGCACGAACGCGGCGAGCTCCTCCGCGTCGAAACGCGGTGAGGGAACGCCGGCGTCGGCCAGCCGCTGGGTGGCCTGGGCCACCTCGGCAAGCAGCAGGTTCACGCTGGTCCTCCGTGGTACGGGGTGGGGCTTACGACAAGGTCCTCGGGACCTGGTCCTAGGCTGCGGCCGCGAGCTTGGCGGCCGAGTCGGCGTCGACGCAGGCCTGGATCATCGCGTCCAGGTCGCCGTCGAGCACCTGGTCCAAGTTGTACGCCTTGAACCCGACACGGTGGTCCGAGATCCGGTTTTCCGGGTAGTTGTACGTCCGGATCTTCTCGGACCGGTCGACGGTGCGGACCTGGCTGCGACGGGCGTCGGCGGCCTCGGCCTCGGCCTTCTCCTGGGCCGCGGCGAGCAGCCTGGACCGGAGGATACGCATGGCCTGCTCCTTGTTCTGGAGCTGGCTCTTCTCGTTCTGGCAGGAGGCGACGATACCGGTCGGCAGGTGCGTGATGCGGACCGCGGAGTCGGTCGTGTTGACGGACTGGCCGCCGGGACCGGACGAGCGGTAGACGTCGATCCGCAGGTCGTTGGCGTGGATCTCGACGTCGATCTCCTCGGCCTCGGGGGTCACGAGGACACCGGCCGCGGAGGTGTGGATCCGGCCCTGGGACTCGGTCGCGGGCACGCGCTGCACGCGGTGCACCCCGCCCTCGTACTTCAGCCGCGCCCAGACGCCCTGTCCGGGCTCGGTCGCGCCGTTGCCGCCCTTCGTCTTGACCGCGACCTGGACGTCCTTGTAGCCGCCCAGCTCGGACTCGGTGGAGTCGATGATCTCGGTCTTCCAGCCGACGCGCTCGGCGTAGCGCAGGTACATCCGGAGCAGGTCGCCGGCGAACAGGGCGGACTCGTCGCCGCCCGCGCCGGCCTTGATCTCCAGGATGACGTCCTTGTCGTCGCTGGGGTCGCGCGGGACGAGGAGCAGACGGAGCTTGTCCGTGAGCACCTCGCGCTGCTTCTCCAGCTCCTTCACCTCGGCGGCGAAGTCGGGGTCGTCGGCGGCGAACTCCTTGGCCGTCTCGATGTCTTCCGCCGTCTGCTTCCACGCCTTGTACGTGCCGATGATCGGGGTCAGCTCCGCGTAACGCTTGTTGAGCTTGCGCGCGTTCGCCTGGTCGGAGTGGACCGAAGGGTCGGCGAGCTTCTTCTCGAGGTCGGCGTGCTCGCCGACCAGTTCCTCGACCGCTTCGAACATCGGGTGCTCCTGGTGGATTCGTGAAGGGCTGCTGCGTGAAGGACTGCGGGGACGGCAAAGCGCCGGTCCGGTCCCCCCTGCGGGAGCGACCAAGGACCGGCGCAGTGACGTGCTACTTCTTGGCCGCAGCCTTGCCGAAGCGGGCCTCGAAGCGGGCGACGCGGCCGCCGGTGTCGAGGATCTTCTGCTTGCCCGTGTAGAACGGGTGGCACTCGGAGCAGACCTCGGCACGGATGGTGCCCTCGGTGAGGGTGCTACGGGTGGTGAACGACGCGCCACAGGTGCAGCTGACCTGGGTCTCGACGTACTCGGGGTGGATCTCGCGCTTCAAGGTGTCTCCTAGTTTCGGGAGGGCACCGGGTCGCCGTGCGGGATGCACATGCGTGAACCGGGGCCGACGTACCAGTCTGCCAGGACCGGCCGTATCTCCCAAAACCGGGTCCAGGGTGAAACTATTCCGGCGCCGGCCCGGGCGTCGGCGGGGCCACGGCCGGGGCTATCTCACGAGCCCGTCGGCCTGTCCGGTGGCCGCGTCCTTCGTGGCGGAGGCCGGGATCGGCCGGTCGTTCTTCAGGGCCTGCCAGACCTGCCGGGACTGGGCCTCCAGCGGTACGACGCGGTTCGGGTCGGCGGGGTCGTACCGTACCGGCATCGTGATCATGTGGACGTCCTCGGCGCCGAGCGCGGAGAGGCCCTTGGCGAAGCTCATCAGCTCACCCGCGGAGTCGAGCTCCGAGTCGGGCGTGATGGCCTTGGTGGCGGTGTCGGCGAGGTCCAGGAGCTTCTTCGGGTTGCCGAGGACGCCGACGTCCTTGACCTGGTCGACGAAGGCCTTGATGAAGGCCTGCTGAAGCTGGATCCGGCCGAGGTCGCTGCCGTCGCCGACGCTCTTGCGGGTGCGGACCAGGCCGAGGGACTGCTCGCCGTCGAGGGTGTGGGGGCCCGGCGCGAGGTCGAGGTGGCTCTTGGTGTCCTTGATCGGCCGGGTGGTGGTGATCTCCACGCCGCCGAGCTCGTCGATGAGCTTCTTGAAGCCGGTGAAGTCGACCTCGATGTAGTGGTCCATACGGATGCCGGACATCGACTCGACGGTCTTCACCGCGCAGGCCGGGCCGCCGACCTCGTACGCCGTGTTGAACATCGCCCGTCGCTCGCCGGCGACGGCGGTGCCCTTCGCGTCCGTGCACGAGGGGCGTTCGACGAGGGTGTCGCGGGGGATGGAGACGACGCTCGCCTTCTGGTGGCCCTGGAAGACGTGGACGACCATGGCGGTGTCGGAGCGGGCGCCGCCCTCGTCCGCGCCGTAGGCCGCGTTGTCGCCGGAGCGGGAGTCGGAGCCGAGGACGAGGATGTCCATCGAGCCGTTGTCGAGGTTCTTGGGGCGGTCGGTGCCGAGCCGGGCGTTGATGTCGACGCCCTGGAGGTTGCCGTTGAGCTTGACGTAGACGTAACCGAGTCCGGAGCCGCCGACGAGGACGAGCACGGCCGCGCTCCAGGCGGCGGCGGTCGCCGCGCGGCGGCCCTTGGGGGGCGGCTTGCGGCGTCGGCCGCTCGCGCGTAGGGGGCCTATTCGGCCGCCGCTGCTCTGCTCGGTCATCTGCCCACCTCGGGTCCTCGGTTCACCTTCTGTGACGGCGAAACAGCCGAAAGGGTTGCATACGAGCCTGTGAGGTGTGGCCGCGCGACGGTCCGCAACGCACCGCGCCCACCGTGCGGGGCACGGTGGGCGCGGTGTTCGACCAGGTCACGGCGGGAGGGCGGCCCGGGGGCCGGACCCCGCCGTGTGACGGAGGTCTCGGGTCAGTCGTTGTTGTTGCCGACGCCCGGGGTCGTCTTCTGGATCTGCAGCAGGAACTCGCCGTTCGACTTCGTCTGCTTCATCTTGTCGAGCAGCAGCTCGATCGCCTGCTGCTGGTCGAGCGCGTGCAGCACGCGACGCAGCTTCCAGGTGACGGCGAGCTCGTCCGCGCCGAGCAGGATCTCTTCCTTACGGGTACCGGACGCGTCGACGTCCACCGCCGGGAAGATGCGCTTGTCGGCGAGCTTCCGGTCGAGCTTGAGCTCCATGTTGCCGGTGCCCTTGAACTCCTCGAAGATCACCTCGTCCATCCGCGAGCCGGTGTCGACCAGCGCGGTGGCCAGGATGGTCAGCGAGCCGCCGTCCTCGATGTTCCGCGCGGCACCGAAGAAGCGCTTCGGCGGGTAGAGCGCGGTCGAGTCGACACCACCGGACAGGATGCGGCCGGAGGCCGGCGCCGCGAGGTTGTACGCACGGCCCAGGCGGGTGATCGAGTCGAGCAGGACGACCACGTCGTGGCCCAGCTCCACGAGACGCTTGGCGCGCTCGATGGCCAGCTCGGCGACCGTGGTGTGGTCCTCGGCCGGACGGTCGAAGGTCGAGGAGATGACCTCGCCCTTGACCGACCGCTGCATGTCGGTGACCTCTTCCGGACGCTCGTCGACCAGGACGACCATCAGGTGGCACTCGGGGTTGTTGTGGGTGATCGCGTTGGCGATCGCCTGCATGATCATGGTCTTGCCGGTCTTCGGCGGGGCCACGATCAGGCCTCGCTGGCCCTTGCCGATCGGCGACACGAGGTCGATGATCCGCGTGGTCAGCACGCCCGGGTCGGTCTCCAGGCGGAGCCGGTCCTGCGGGTAGAGCGGGGTCAGCTTGTTGAACTCCGGGCGGCCACGGCCGGAGTCGGCCGCCATGCCGTTCGAGGAGTCGAGGCGGACCAGCGCGTTGAACTTCTCGCGGCGCTCGCCCTCCTTCGGCTGACGCACGGCGCCGGTGACGTGGTCACCCTTGCGCAGACCGTTCTTGCGGACCTGGGCGAGGGAGACGTACACGTCGTTCGGGCCGGGCAGGTAGCCGGAGGTCCGGATGAACGCGTAGTTGTCGAGGATGTCCAGGATGCCCGCGACGGGGATCAGGACGTCGTCCTCCGAGACCTGCGGCTCGCCGGCCTGGAACTCGTCACGCCCACGACGGCCACGGCGGTCGCGGTAGCGGCCGCGACGGCCACGGCGGCCGCCCTCGTCGTCGAAGTCGTCCTGCGGGCCGGTGTTCTGCGGCTGGCCGCCCTGACGCTGCTGGCGCTGGCCGCCCTGGCCACCACCCTGCTGCTCGTCGCCCTTGGCGCGGTCACGGCGGTCGCGCTGACGGTCGCCGCGCTCACCACGGTCACCGCGGTCACCACGCTCGCCGCGGTCACCACGGTCACGCTGGCGGTCACCCCGCTCACCGCGGTCACGACGGCCGCGGCCCTCGGCGGTGTCGACGGCGGTCTCGGCCCTGGCCTCGCCCGACGCGTCCGTACGGGCGTCGGTGCGGGTCTCGACCTTGGCCTCGGTCTTCACGGCCTGGGCGGACTCGGTCCTGACCTCGCCCTCCGGGCTGCCGACCGGGGCGGTGGCCCGGCGACGGCGGCGCTCGCCGACCGGCTGGTCGTCGGACGCGGGCTGGCCCGGGATGTCGATCTGCTGCTGGGCGACGGCCTTCTCGGCCTTCTCCACCTTGGGGGCGGCGGCCTCGGCCGCGCCCTCGCCCGTACGGGCCTTGGAGGTGGCGCGGCGCTTCGGCTTGGTCTCGGCCGTGTCGGCGTCGGCCTTGGCGGGAGCGGCGGAGCCCCCTCCCCCAGAGCCTGCGGCCTGGGAGGTGCCCCCAGCCTGCGCCTCCTTGATGACCTCGATCAGCTGGCTCTTGCGCATCCGCGCGGTGCCCCTGATGCCGAGGCCGGACGCGACCTGCTGCAGCTCGGCCAGGACCATGCCCTCGAGGCCGGTGCCGGAGCGGCGGCGCCGTGCGGTGGTGCCAGTGGCAGCACCTGCGGCGGGCGCGGCGTTGTCGACACTGTTGTCGGCAGTCACGCCCATCAGATCGGTGGTGTCGCTCACGAAGGGTCCTTCCCTGGAGCGGACGTCGGCCATCTGGCTCGGCGACCGGTTGTGCTGTCCGACGACGATCCTGCTTGTGGACCGGGTCGGGGCGGTGGTCCCGCCGGGTACGGCGGAAGAGAAAAAACGTGCTGTGGGTCCGGCCCGAGGCCCCCTGCTCGGCCCTCACGGGGAAAGAGCGAGGGGTGTCGTGCCGGTTCCGGAGCGTGCTCGAAACTGCTCAGGCAGGCTGCTCAGGCAGTTGGGGAGGCTCCCGGAAGAATGGGTGGTCCCTGATGGGGACACTCAGCACCGCGCCACAAAGACGTCGGGTGCAGACTTGAGGTTAACACTACCGGCTCCAACAAACATTCCCCCTCTCACTCACCGGCAATCCCGTGTCCGGACGTGTCCGCGCACGTCCCTAGGGCGCGAGCGGCAGAACGCTCGCTCCGGACACATCGAGGTCGAGCCGGTTCGCGGCCCATCCCTCGCCCGCCAGCCGGGCGACCTTGTCGGCCGTCCCGTGTTCGGCCAGCGCGAGCACCGTGGGGCCCGCGCCGGAGATGACCGCGGGGACTCCGTCCGCCCGCAGTCGGTTCACAAGGGCGATGCTCTCGGGCATCGCCGGGGCCCGGTACTCCTGGTGCAACCGGTCCTCGGTCGCCGCGAGCAGCAGCTCGGGGCGGCGGGTCAGCGCCTCCACGAGGAGCGCGGCGCGACCGGCGTTGGCCGCGGCGTCGACGTGCGGGACGGTGCGCGGCAGGAGACCGCGGGCGGTCTCGGTCAGCACGGGCTTTCCGGGCACGAAAACCACCGGAACGATGGAATCGGCGGGGTCCATCCTGATCGCCCGGGCGGCGCCCGACTCGGTCCAGGCGAGCGTGAAGCCGCCGAGCAGACAGGCGGCGACGTTGTCGGGGTGTCCCTCGATCTCGGTGGCCAGCTCCAGGAGGGCGGCCTCGTCGAGGCGGGCGTCACCGCCTATGGTCACGGCGCGGGCGGCGACGATTCCGGCGCAAATGGCGGCGGAGGAGGAGCCGAGGCCGCGGCCGTGCGGGATGCGGTTGGCGCAGACGACCTCGAGGCCGCGCGGCTGTCCGCCGAGCAGGTCGAAGGCGGTGCGCAGGGAACGTACGAGCAGGTGGCTCTCGTCGCGCGGGAGGGTGTCGGCACCCTCGCCGGCGATGTCGATGTGCAGCCCGGAGTCGGCGACCCGGACGACGACGTCGTCGTAGAGACCCAGCGACAGGCCGAAGGCATCGAAGCCCGGGCCGAGATTGGCGCTGGTGGCGGGAACGCGCACCCGTACGGCGGCGGCGCGGAACGCGGGACCGGCCATCGCTCGATGACTCTCCTTGACTTGCGACTGCGGGGGTTCGACTACGTGGTGGTGTTACGGGGTTGTGCGGGGGATGTACGCGGGACCCGGGGGCCGTGTCTGCCTCGGGGGGCGACAACGGCAACGACACCGCGCATATGCGACGGGGCGGGTTCGGTACAGCCTATCGAAGGAAGGTTCTGTGGCGACATAGGGCGCACAGGAGGCGCACGATGCGTGTCGCGAGCCATCCTGTGCGCCTATGTACGTTCCTGACGGATTCGCCCGTCGGGGACACCTTCCGGGGTCGCCCTCCGGGTTCCCTTCCGGGATGACCCGCAGGGCCCTCCGCGACGCGTCGGGGAGGGCCCTGCCGGGGAATTACGCGAGACCGAGGCGCTCGGCGGCGGCCGCGGCGTCGACCGGGACGGTGACCGGCTGGGGCGCTCCGGCGACCGCCCAGTCGGGGTCCTTCAGACCGTTGCCGGTGACGGTGCAGACGATCCGCTGGCCCGGGTCGACCTTGCCCTGCTCGGCGGCCTTCAGGAGGCCGGCGACGGAGGCCGCGGAGGCGGGCTCGACGAAGACACCCTCCTGGGCGGCCAACAGGCGGTAGGCGCGCAGGATCTCACGGTCCGTCACCTCGTCGATGAAGCCGCCCGACTCGTCGCGCGCGGCGATCGCGAAGTCCCAGGAGGCCGGGTTGCCGATGCGGATCGCGGTGGCGATGGTCGACGGGTCCTTGACGACCTCGCCGCGCACCAGCGGGGCGGACCCGGAGGCCTGGAAGCCCCACATGCGCGGCCGGTGCGTGGAGAGCCCGTCCGCGGCGTACTCGCCGTACCCCTTCCAGTACGCCGTGATGTTGCCGGCGTTGCCGACGGGCAGCACGTGGATGTCGGGGGCGTCGCCGAGCATGTCGACGATCTCGAACGCGGCGGTCTTCTGGCCCTCGATACGGACCGGGTTGACCGAATTGACCAGCGCCACGGGGTAGTTCTCGGAGAGGCCGCGGGCCAGCGTCAGGCAGTCGTCGAAGTTGCCGTCGACCTGGAGGATCTTCGCGCCGTGCACGAGGGCCTGGCCCATCTTGCCGAGCGCGATCTTGCCCTGCGGCACGAGGACGGCGCAGACCATCCCGGCGCGTACCGCGTAGGCGGCGGCCGAGGCGGAGGTGTTGCCGGTGGAGGCGCAGATGACGGCCTGCGCGCCCTCCTCCTTGGCCCGGGTGATGGCCATGGTCATGCCGCGGTCCTTGAAGGACCCGGTGGGGTTGGCGCCCTCGACCTTGAGGTGCACCTCGCAGCCCGTGCGCTCGGAGAGGACCTGAGCCGGGACGAGCGGCGTGCCGCCCTCACGGAGGGTGACGACGGGCGTCGTGTCCGTGACCGGAAGGCGGTCCCGGTACTCCTCGATGATGCCGCGCCACTGGTGGGTGCCCTTGCTGGTCATGGGTCCTTACTCCCCTTCAACACGCATGATGCTGGCGACACCGCGCACGGTGTCGAGCTTGCGCAGCGCTTCGACGGTCCCGGAGAGGGCGGCGTCGGGCGCGCGGTGGGTGACGACGACGAGGGAGGCCTCGCCGTCCTTGCCGGTCTGGCGGACGGTGTCGATCGACACCCCGTGCTCGGCGAAGACCGTCGCGACCTGGGCGAGGACACCCGGCTTGTCGGCCACGTCGAGGCTGATGTGGTACCGCGTCACCACGTCGCCCATGGGGCTCACGGGCAGCTGGGTGTACGCGGACTCGCCGGGGCCGGTGGCCTCGTTGAGCTTGTTCCGGCACACGGCGACCAGGTCGCCGAGGACGGCCGAGGCGGTCGGAGAACCGCCGGCGCCGGGGCCGTAGAACATGAGCCGCCCGGCGGCCTCGGCCTCGACGAAGACGGCGTTGTACGCCTCGCGGACGGAGGCGAGCGGGTGGCTGAGCGGGATCATCGCGGGGTGCACGCGCGCGGTGACGGACTCGCCGTCGGCGGAGCGCTCGCAGATGGCGAGCAGCTTGATGGTGCAGCCCATGCGCTTGGCCGAGGCGAAGTCGGCGGCGGTGACCTCGGTCATGCCCTCGCGGTAGACGTCGTCGAGACGCACGCGCGTGTGGAAGGCGATACCGGCGAGGATGGCGGCCTTGGCGGCGGCGTCGAAGCCCTCGACGTCGGCGGTCGGGTCGGCCTCCGCGTACCCGAGGGCGGTGGCCTCGTCGAGCGCCTCGGAGTACCCGGCGCCGTTGGTGTCCATCCGGTCGAGGATGAAGTTGGTGGTGCCGTTGACGATGCCCATGACGCGGTTGATCTTGTCGCCGGCGAGGGACTCGCGCAGCGGCCGGATCAGCGGGATGGCCCCGGCGACGGCGGCCTCGTAGTAGAGGTCCTGGCCGTGCTGGTCGGCGGAGGCGTAGAGGCTCGTACCGTCCTGGGCGAGGAGCGCCTTGTTGGCCGAGACGACGGAGGCGCCGTGCTCGAAGGCGGTGGTGATGAGGGTTCGGGCCGGCTCGACCCCGCCGATGACCTCGACGACGACGTCGATGTCGCCCCGTTTGACCAGGGCGGTGGCGTCGGTGGTGATCAGCTCCGCGGGGATGCCCTCGCGGACCTTGTCCGGGCGGCGGACCGCGACGCCGGCGAGCTCGACCGGGGCGCCGATGCGCGCGGCGAGGTCGTCGGCGTGCGTCGTCATGATGCGCGCCACCTCTGAGCCGACCACACCACAGCCCAGCAGCGCCACCTTCAGCGGACGCGTACGCATCATCCGACCTCGTTTCTCGTACTTCTTCGGTACTTCTTCGTATCTCTACGGTTGTCCAGTCTCACTCACCGGACGACGGTTTCTGTCCTTCGTCCGGATCCTGAGACATCTATTTCATCACCCGACATCGAGACGCAGGAGATCTTCCTCCGTCTCGCGCCGGACGATCACCCGGGCCTCGCCGTCGCGGACGGCGACGACGGGCGGGCGCAGCGCGTGGTTGTAGTTGCTCGCCATCGAGCGGCAGTACGCGCCGGTGGCGGGCACGGCGATGAGATCGCCGAGCGCCAGGTCGGCGGGGAGGAACGCGTCCTTGACGACGATGTCCCCACTCTCGCAGTGCTTGCCGACGACACGGGCGAGCATGGGACCGGCGTCACTCGTCCGCGACACGAGGGCGACGCTGTACTCGGCGTCGTAGAGCGCGGTGCGGATGTTGTCCGACATGCCGCCGTCGACGCTGACGTACGTCCGCAGCCCCTCCAGGGGCTTGACGGTGCCGACCTCGTAGAGGGTGAAGGCGGTGGGGCCGACGATGGCGCGCCCCGGCTCGACGGAGATGCGGGGCGTGCGGAGCCCGGCGGCCTCGCACTCGCGCGTCACGATCTCGTTGAGCGCCTTGGCGATGTGGTGCGGCTCACGGGGGTCGTCGTCCGAGGTGTACGCGATGCCGAGGCCGCCGCCGAGGTCGATCTCGGGGAGCTCGACGCCGTGCTCGTCGCGTACCTCGGCGAGCAGCTGCACGACGCGCCGGGCGGAGACCTCGAAGCCAGCCATGTCGAAGATCTGCGAGCCGATGTGCGAGTGGATCCCGATGAGCTCGAGCCCGTCCAGCTTGAGCGCGCGGCGCACGGCCTCGGCGGCCTGTCCGCCGGCGAGGGCGATGCCGAACTTCTGGTCCTCGTGGGCGGTGGCGATGAACTCGTGGGTGTGGGCCTCGACGCCGACGGTCACCCGGATCTGGACGCGCTGCCGCTTGCCGAGGGACTGGGCGATGTGGGCGACGCGGGCGATCTCCTGGAAGGAGTCGAGGACGATGCGTCCGACGCCGACGCTCACCGCCCGGTGGATCTCGCTCTCGCTCTTGTTGTTCCCGTGGAAGGCGATGCGCTCGGCGGGCATGCCGGCGGAGAGGGCGGTGGTGAGCTCGCCGCCGGAGCAGACGTCCAGGTTGAGCCCCTCCTCCGTGAGCCAGCGGACGACGGCGCGGGAGAGAAACGCCTTGCCCGCGTAGAACACGTCCGCGTCGCTGCCGAAGGCGTCGGACCAGGCGCGGCAGCGGGCGCGGAAGTCGGCTTCGTCGAGGAAGTAGGCGGGGGTGCCGAACTCGGCGGCGAGCTGGGTCACCGGGATGCCGCCGACCTCCACGACCCCGTCGTCGCCACGGCTGACGGTCCTCGCCCACACCTTCGGGTCGAGGTGGTTGAGGTCGGTGGGCGGGGCGGAGTAGTGCCCCTCGGGCAGGACGTCGGCGTGGCGGGGCCCGGCGGGGTGGGCGGAACGGCTCATGTCTACAGCTCTTTCACATCTGATCGGGTGCGCTGATGCCGAGCAGGGCGAGGCCACCGGCGAGCACCGTCCCGGCGGCTTCGGCGAGCGCGAGCCGGGAACGGTGGGCGGCCGAGGGTTTCTCGTCGCCGAGGGGCAGCACGGTGTGCTGGAAGTCGAGCAGTGCGTCGGCGGTGGCCTCGAGGTGCCGGGCGACCCGGTCGGGGGCGCGGAGGCGGGCGGCGGAGGCGAGGACGAGGGGGTGGTCGCCGAGGAGTCCGGCAAGCGTCTGCCCGTCCTCGACGTGTCGCTCGGCCGCGCTGTGGAATCCCAGCTGCTCGGCGTTACGGAGGAGGGCCCGGGTACGGGAGTGGGCGTACCGGACACGGAAGAGGGGGTTGCCCTCGTGCTGGTGGAGGAGCTCGTCGCCGAGCCGGGCCTGGTCGTGCGCGGCGGCGGAGAGCAGTCCCCAGCGGGCGGCGTCGACCCCGAGCCGCCCCAGCAGCTCCCGCGCGGTGTACGGGACGGGCAGCGGGGCGATGTCGGTGGGCAGGTGGCCGCGGCTGCCCTGGGCCTCGATCCGTACCCCGAGCAGGGCCCAGTCGGGGTCGGCGGCGTCCTCGCAGCCGGTGCGAACGAGCACGCCCTGCGAGACGAGGATCCGCCGCACCGCGTCGGCGGTGACGGCGGCCCGGACGTCGGCGCGGTAGCAGGGCTGGTCCCGCTCCCCCGTCGGCGGCCGCCGGCCGTACTTCGGTCCGATCGCGAGGATGTGGCGTACGAGGTCCAGCTGGGCATCGTCACGGAGGGTGAAGTTGAGGAAGCCGGGCCCGGAGATGTCGACGGCCCCGATCCCGGGACTGCGACGGAGCCGCTCCCGCAACACCTCGGCGACATCGATCGGCGCGCGTCCGGCGGCCCGGGCGAGGGAGAGCGCGACGCTACTGGCGTAGTCCCCGTGCCCACCCGGCCGCGGCCGCTCGACCTTGACCGCCCGCGGCACGTCGGCGGCGGGAATCGCGAGCACACCGTCGTCGACCGCGCTGCGCACGGCGCGCAGCACGGTGAGGGAGAGGTCCGCGGGGGTCACGGGACAAGCGTATGGGAGAGGGGGGGTGGGTACGCGAACGGGTTTCGCGATGCGGGATTTCGGGGGGGGCGGGGGTGGGGCTGGGGGCCGGGTGGGGCGGGTCGGCGGGACCCGCCGGCTTTGGGGCTCCACTCATGGGGCGGCTAGCGGCTGGTGCGACCTGCTGGTGGGAGCCGCTCGTGCGATCCGCTAGTGGCATCCACTAGTGGGGTCCGCTAGTGGGATCCGCTAGGGCTCCCCGCCCACCCGGCCCCGTGTCTGCTGCCGCCGTCGACGGAAGACGGCCCCTCCTGTCCGTCGCGCCGCTCGCCGCGCTCCCGCCGGTCCCGATGCATGAGCTGCCGCACGACGCGAACGAGGTCGGCGGGTTCGAAGGGCTTGGCCAGAAACGCGTCGACCCCGGTGGCGACGCCGCCGTCCACCTCGTACGGGGTACAGGCGCTGACGATCGCCACCGGCACATGACTGGTCCGCGGATCGGACCGCAACCGCTCCGCGGTCTTCAACCCGTCGAGCCGGGGCATGACGACGTCGAGGGTGACGACATCAGGACAAACCTGATGCACGACATCCAGACACTCGGCACCATCGGCCGCGGTCACGACCTCGAAGCCCTCGAGCTCGAGATTGACCCTGATCAACTGCCGGATCACTCGGTTGTCATCGACAACGAGCACGCGGCCGGACACGCCTGACACACGAACGAGAGTAGGTCGCCGGAAGTGGCTGCGTCCGGGTTTTGCCCACTTCCGACCCGTGAGGGGGAACGGGACCCTGGTGACGCGACGGAAATACCTGTTCACAGCCATCCCCCGGATGCTGGTAGGGTTCTACCCGTCGCCGCCGAACGCGGCGGACGCCCCCGTAGCTCAGGGGATAGAGCAACGGCCTCCGGAGCCGTGTGCGCAGGTTCGAATCCTGCCGGGGGCACAGAAGCCGGACCAGCGTGATCAACCCGCTGACCTGCGGAAGTGCCAGACATCAAGAGCCGGACCCAGTCCCACTGGGTCCGGCTCTTTGTCGTTGTCTATCACTGGTCCCGTGTGAGTGGCGTGTGGGCCGCTGCCCTCCCAGGCGCCCTCCCCTACCGCCCACGAAGCCCTGCCATGGACCCGTCACCGCCCTAGACTCGCCTGAACGCATCTGGGGCGGGAGGGTTCATGCCGAGATTCAAGAAGACGGAACGGCTGGGTGGGGGTGGCTACGGCGTAGTTTGGCGCGCGATCTACCTCGACACAGGCGCCGAAGTGATCATGAAGTTTCCGCTTGACTCTCTGGACATGACCCCTGGCTCCGACGACCGCAAGCGCTTCGAGCGCGAGGCAAGATACCAGTCGTCGTTGAAGCACCCCGGAATCATGCCGATCATTGCAATGAATCTGAAGCGGGATAACCCCTTCTTTGTCATGCCCGTCGCCGAAGGCTCACTGGACGATCTCCTCAAGTTGGGGCCGATACCTGCCGACGAAACGGTCGCCATCCTTGCGGATGTACTTTACGCCGTAGAGCACGCCCATCAGCAAGGAGTGCTTCACCGGGACCTTAAGCCCGCCAACCTGCTCTACTTGGAAGGCCGTTGGGTAATTTCTGATTTCGGACTATGCAGACGCATCACCTCCGAAAGCGCGACCATCACTCGCGCCAATACCGCGTTGGGGTCACTCGCCTACATGGCGCCCGAGCAGTTCGATGACGCGCACGCCGTCACGGCCGCTGCCGACATTTATGCGATCGGGCAAATCCTCTATCACTGCCTCACCGGTGAAGTCCCCTTCCCTCGCGCTCGAATCAGCAAGCTCGACCTCAAGTTCCGCTACCTGGTAAGTCGCTGCGTCGCCGAGGAGCCTAGTGAACGCTTCCGTTCAGTGCAGGAGCTGCGCAGGGAGTTGGAGCTACTGTCGGCGCCTGACGACGAGGTCGCACCACCTACCATTCGCGCCAACGAGCTAAAGGCGGAAGCACTGGATGGCCATCCCCAGTCCGCCGGGGCTCTCCTACGCCTAATGCTGGACGCTTCCGACGACGAAGTATTCATCAAGGAGTTCACACCCTCACTACCACGTGAACTCTTGCGGGAGATGATACAAAGCGATCCGTTCGCCTTCGAGCAGATGGTTCGAACGTTCGACGATTACTCGGCAGGCAGCCATCCATTCCACTATACGGATGAAATCGCAAACTTCTTCGCCCGGATACTTGAGGTCTCGCCGCCCGGCACGGCTCTGCGTCATGTGAGCCTTAACCGACTCCTAGTTGTGGGCGGGAGTCATAACCGCTTCTACGTGGGCGAGGTTTTCGCACGCACAGTGGCCAATCTTACTGATCCTGCGGATATTGCGGTCGCCGCTTCCTTGCTGCGCAGCGACCCACCCAACGCCGACTTCATGGAACCGTACCTCCGTCGGTATTCTTTGCCAGTTCCAATTACGCAAGCGTTGCAGTGAATTGAGGCGGCTCAGGTAAGCCCTGGAGCCGCCCCACCTCAACGTTTCGGGCGACAGATCGGGGCTGCCCTTAGCGGCTCCAACCCATCGCCTCCTCGATCTTCCGGTTATTCAACTCCTCATGGCCATCGATGCAGCCCTCGTACCGGCGGTGGATGACCTCGGGCGAGTTGCCCGCGCGGCGGGCCACTTCGGCGACGGGGACCCCCGCGTTCAGCCAGTTCGTGATGCAGGTGTGCCGCAGGTCGTACGGCCGGCGGGCGAGCGGGGAATCCACCTTCTCCGGCGGAAGGGCGATCGGTCGAGCCTCCTGCCAGACCCTCCAGTAACTGGACGTCCCGAGCACGGCTCCCCGCTCGTTGGCGAAGAGTCGGCCGTCCGGTGCCGTACCGAACTCCGCTATGTGCGTGCGGAGCATGATGACCAGTGGCGGAGGAATTGGAACCGGCCGGTCCGCCTTTGGCTCCCGGGACTTGAGCCCGCGCTTGTCGTGGCGCTGTCCCGAGTCTGTCCACCTCTTGCCGGACACCGGCCTGGTCTCTTTGAGGGTGAGCGTTCCCCATCCCTTCTCGGGGAGGTAGCAGTCCTTCTTCCGCAGCCCCACCGCCTCGGCCGGCCGCATCGCCGCATACAGCTGGCAGGCGAAGAAGGCGACGAGTCGGCGCCCGCGGTTCCGGTGGACGGACCCCACGTACGAGACGGCCGTGAGGAGCTGCTCGCCCTGGACGGCGTTGACCAGGACTCGGGGGTCCACGACATCACCCTTGGTGGAGCCCTTGCGCTTCACTCCTAAGAGGGGGTTCTCCTC
Source organism: Streptomyces sp. NPDC015346 (assembly GCF_043078785.1). NCBI lineage: Bacteria > Bacillati > Actinomycetota > Actinomycetes > Kitasatosporales > Streptomycetaceae > Streptomyces > Streptomyces sp. NPDC015346. The sequence goes on from NZ_JBIBTW010000005.1 coordinate 437,476, forward strand.
CAGGTAGCCGCATTCGATGGCGTACTCCATGGCCGTGTTGAAGCCGCGGCGACGGCGCTTGTACGTCTCCCCCGCTGCCGGGGTGTCGTCCAGCTTGAACGAGAGCCGGTACTGGACATCCCGCACCACCTTGGGGTCAGCGAGGGACGACAGGGGCAGCGAGCGGTTCTGGAGCCACGTGCAGGCAGCTGCCAGCTCCTCCGGAGGCTCCTCGCCCTTGTGCGTGGGTACGACCGCCCACCGCATCGCCAGCCGCGTCTCCTCCGGGGTCGGGGCCTTCTTCCCCTCCCCCACCATGGCAAGCGCCACGGTAGCCAGGCTGTCGGCCAGACCCTCGCGGGTCTTGGCGGCTGCGGTGCGCCACCGGCTCGCCATGTATTCGCGGCTGAAGTCCCACCACGAGGGATCGGGCCTGGTGTTCTCCCTCGCGGCGGCCGCACGGAGTTCGGACTCCGGCAGGCCGGACTCCCCATCGAATGCTTCGCCCCTCTTCATGGCCTGCCACAGTTCCGAGCGGCGGCTCTCCGCCAGAGCCACCGTGGAGAAGGAGGCGTGGCACACCTTGCCAGCCACCACCCAACGGAGCTGGTAGGGAGCCTTCTTGCTGGAGATCTTGCTGACCTTCCAGACGCGTACGTCAGTGGAGAGGTTCGGTTCTTCGGACGCGAGCGGGCGCCCGCCGCTGCGGGCGCCCTGGGTCTCGCTGGTCTTGCGGTAGGTCACGCGACGTCCTCCAGGGACTCGATCCAGCGCTCCAGCTCCGAGCGGCGGATGCGGACCGAGCCGTTGGGCAGCTTGATGGCCTTGGGGCCTTTCCTGAGCTGCCGCCATCGGTAGAAGGTCGCCAGAGGGACACGGATCTCCGCCACAACCTGAGCGATGGTGAGCATCTCGTCGCTGGGCGGCCGGCGGGTGGTCGAGCTCATCGGCTCGCCTCCTTCTGTACGCGAGGGAAGTTGGGCGTGCGTTGCTGTAAGTCGCGGATCATCGCGACTCACCGCCGGTTGTCGGGGCTTGCGTCCCGAGTGAAGGGCCACCGGACAGCCCGGACAGGTCGAATTCCGACTGTCCGGGGTGTTCGGGCTGGTCAGACGGGGTGGCCGGACAGTCGGACAGCTCGGACACGTGCGGGATGCTCTGTGTCCGGCTCTGGGTGTCCGGGAAGTACCGGCCGCCGGCGTCCTTCGTGAGCTGTCCGTCGGCGGCCATGCGGGAGCAGGTGCGCCGAATGGTGTCGGCGTCGACGTTCGGGAGCGCCGCGGCCATGTCCTTCGGCTTCGCCCCGGGGTTGCCCCGGACGAACTTGAGGATGGCGGCGCGGGTATCGCCGACGGTGTGGTCGGAAACCGGCCCGTCGAGCAATTGCCAGGCCCCCGAAGCGGCTTGAAACTGGAGCGCGTACTCGGCTTCGTCTACGTCGCGACCGGTGACGTGGAGAATCCCGTCAGCCTGCCCACGGGCCCTCTTGAGCACGAGCGTGGCGTCAGCGGCGCCCGCGATGCCGTTCGTGCCGGAGACTTCGGTCAGGAAGTCCTCGGAAGCCATCTTGCGAACGTGGTGGACCAGGACGACGGCGATGCCGTAGTGGTCGGCGAGCCGCTTGGCGTAGCCCACGGCCACGTAGTCCGCGTCGTACGCGGATGCGCCCTGCGGGGATTGTCCGCGCATCTTGGCGAAGACGTCGATGACGACCATGCGGGCGTCCGGGTTGCGGTCGAGCCATCCCGCGATGGCCTCCACCCCGCCCTGAGGGAAGGGCGGGCACTCGGTCACGAGAGTGAGACCGCCCGGCGCCTTCTGACCTCCGAGGAGCTTCCCCATGCGGGTCTGGAGGCGTCGCGGGGTGTCCTCCAGGGCGAGGTAGAGCACCGGGCCACCCTGTACGGGCACCGAATCGAAGGCGTTGCCCCCGGCCGCGACCGACAGGCCGAGACCGAGCGAGAGCCAGGACTTGCCCACCTTCGGCGGACCAGCGAGCAGGCTCACGCCCTCGGCGAGGATGCCGGGCACCGCCCATTTCGGCTCGGGGAAGTCCGCCGCCATGAGCTGATCGGCGGTCCACGCGGTCCGGGGACGCTCACGCTTCGGCGGAGCCTCGGCAGGGGCGGGCTGGTCGCTCGGGACGGAGTACAGGTGCAGCGGCGGAATCGGGTTGGCGCTCATGCTGCTGCCCTGCCTTCCTGCGAGTCAGAACCAAGAGCTGAAAGGACGCCCTGACAGGCGGCGCCCTTCGAGGCGCCCGCGGTCGGTGTGAGCCGGGGCTGTTCGGCGGCGCTCATACCGTGGCTCCCAGGGCTCCGTGAAAGCCGTTGGTGACGGCTCGGTGGGCGTACGGCGCGGGGACGCCGACGGAGATGGCTGCATCGGCGATCTGCTCGCCGATCGCGGCCAGGCCGCACGGCCCCGGGCAGCCGGTGTGCTGGCTGGCAAGGAACCGGGCGACCCCGTATGCGGCCGATCCGGCACCGGTCTCGCGGTGAGTAAGGACGCGGGCGAGGCCCCGTTCCAGGCCGGTGCGTACGTACGTGCCGGTGTGGCGGCAGCCGGTTGCAACGCTCCGGTCCCACGTGGTGCGGGCTGGAGACGAAGAGCCCACCCCCTGGCGGGGCGGGGTGGTCTCTTCCCTCTCCACCAGCGTGAGGACGGAGGTAGGCAGCTCGGTCATGGTGCCGGTGCCAGTTCCGAGCCAGCGGGCGTAGGCCATACGGGACTTGACGTCCACGCCCGGCCTTACGTGGTTCGCGGAGCGCATCACTCCCCGGTAGAGCCAGTGCTCCCCGCGCGTCGTCGGCACGATCCGCGTCGCGGGCAGGGTCGCGCGGGCCCACGCGATGGCGTCGGCGTCGTCTAGGTCGACGACCGTCAGCCCGGCTCCGGCCGGGTGGTAGGCCACAGCCACAGCCCGGCGCCACGTCGGGGCCCACGCGGCAGAGGAGAGCACATTGATGTTGGTGGTAGCGGCGGCCCAGCCGTGGCACGGCCGGGGGCACGAGCAGGTGCCGGGGGTCTTCATGTTCGGCCGCCCGCCGCACGCGTTGTCCGCGCACGAGCAGCAGTTGCCGAACGGGACCTTGCCCTCCCGCAGCGGCAGCACCGGTACGCCACTCCGTGCGAGTTCCAGCGCGGCATCCAATGTGGGCGGCCGGTGGCCGTCTCGCCGGACTTGGTTCGGATGGGTCATGCTGGTGTTCTCCTGTTTCTGTCGAAGGGACGGAGAACCGAGGCGGTCGCGGTCTTTGGAGAGAGGCGACCGCCTCGGGCGTATCTAGTGGTGCTTGGCCCAGTGGGCGTATTCCTGGCGGACGTAGCTGCGAGGGTCGGCGATGGCCTCGGGGTGCTCGGGCCAGTACGGGGTGCCGCCGCAGTTGCCATCTCCGTCGCTGTCGACGTCCAGAAGTTTGCGGGCGGCGTTGAGCGCCAGCTCGGGTGCGTCCGTGTGGATACCGGCCGTGCGGACGTCCAGGGCGATGCGGTCGAGGAGGGCCGCCTTGCGGAGCCAGAACTCCCGCATGTCCGAGAAGCGGATGGGCCATAGGGCTTCGCGGGCCCGCTGTGCGGTCCAGCCGATCTCGCTGATGATGTTCGGCGCCTTGGCGTACGCCTGCTCCGGCGTGGGCCACTGCGCGGTGTCCTCGCGGTGCTCGGCCGTGATGTACAACCGTTCCTTGTCCGAGGTGCGGGAGGGCGAGCGGCGGACGGCTCCGGTCGTGAATGTCTCCGCGAGCGCGGTGGTGACTCGGTCGGTGTCGTCGGGGTCGCAGATGATGCGGATCTCGAACATGGGTCAGTGCTCCTTGGTGCTCTCGGCAGCGGGGAGTTCGGGGAGTCCGGCGCTCGCGAGGGCCTTGGGGTCGAAGCCAGGCAGGGCGGCGCGGGTGAGCAGCGCGGTGGCGAGCTGCTCGGCGTAGGCGGCGCCGGAGCGGGCGACCTCGATCTGTGCTCCAGCCCGGAGGGCTTCGACCCGTTCGACGTGCGCGTGGTCCTCGCGTCGTTGAGTGGTGCGGCGCTCGTGGGCGGTGGTGTCGCGGCGGTCGGTGCGCCAGTAGCGGGCGGCGAGCCCGTAGGCGATCGCGGTGGCCAGCGCCCAAAGCAGCAGAGGGAGCGAAAGCCCGTCGGCGTATCCGGCGACTCCGGCAAGCGCGAGCCCTCCGGAGGTGGCGAACGCGGTCCCGGCGATGACGCTGTCTCCGCGGCGTCCGGCGGAGGCGAAGGCGCCGGCCGTCGCGGCTCCGGCGGCGAGCACGACCATGAGAGCTGCGTTGCCGACGGAGTGTTCAGCCCCGTTGGCGTTCCAGATCCGGCCCAGGATCAGCACCGTGGACGTGGCGACCGCGGGGGCGGCCTTCGGGGCGAGGTGGGCGAGCCAGTGGCGGTGGACGATCGGTTCGTTCATCTCAGGCTCCCTGGGCTAGTTGGCGAGGTCGGAGACGGCGGTGGCGGTGGACTTCACGAGGTTGGTGATGGGCTCGTAGGCGCCGGTCCCGGCGGTGAAGAAGCCGAAGAGGAACAGGACGGTCGCGGCTCCGGCTCCGGCGGACTTGGTCTTGACGGCGAAGACGGAGGCGACGGCGAAGAGGAGGACGGCGGAGATCTCGAACATCACGGCAGGGCTCCTTGGGGTCTCAGCGGGTGCCGTCGCGGTGGATGCGGGCGGCGCGGTTGTAGAGCCAGCGGCCGGCGCGTATGCGGATGCCGTGGCCGTTGCAGCGGCGGCAGGTCTTGCCGCGCTTGGGCTTGCCCTTGCGGGTCTGCGTCAGGGCGAAGCCGAGTCCGTCGCACCTGCGGCACTGGCCGAACGGCGAGGCAGCACACAGAGCGGCGTAACCCAGCGTGACGACGAGAAGGCATGCGCTAGCGGCGAGGAAGGGGGGCATCAGGGGCCTCTCGGGCGGGTTTCAGGGGTTTCCGCAGGTAGGCCGCTATCCATTAACGGCCTGATCAGGGTGGAGATGGGCCGCTATCGGGGCCGCTAACGTTAGCGAGGGTGCCCGCTATCGTTAGCGGCCCCGGACGGTCAGCCCACGTCCCGCTTTCCGTCACGGTCCGTGATGGCAGCCGTGATGTGGGAGCGCTCGAAGCCCTTCTTGTTGACGGGCTTGCCGCTCACCCGGCGCCCCACCTGCCCGGTCTTGATGCCGTACGGCTTCAGGGCGCTGGTGAGCTGGGCCGTCTTCTCCTCGGGCTCCATCTGGGCCCAGGCGCCGTAGACGTCGGGACGCAGCTCGGCGAGGCGGTCAACGACGGTCTCGTTCCACACCTTGGGCTCCTCGGCGGGGACGACGGCGAGGATGTCGCGCAGCAGGTCGTACGCGCTGGCCTTGCTGTCCTCGAACGACTCCCCCAGCGCGTGGCCGGACAGGGTGCCGGCCTGCTCGCGGAGCTTGCGGGCCCGCAGGCCGATGGTCTCGGCGGTCGGGGCGTCGACGTAGACGGAGGAGACGATCCGGGCGTCCGCGCCTTCGCCGACGAAGTAGTGGATGCCCTTGTCCTTCCAGGAGAACATCGTCGCCCGCACGCCCCGCTTGTAGCTGGACGTGCCCAGGACCATGTCGTTCTCCAGCTGGCCCATGACCTTCAGGCAGAACCGGGCCGAGGCGTTCGCGCTGATCCCGGTCGGCAGCGCCTTGGCATCCGGGCGCTGCGTGGCGAGCAGCAGCACGATCCCGGTGGCGGGACCGCGCTTGACGAGGTCGGTGCAGATCTCCTCGAACTCCCCTCCGTGCTTGGGGTGCTCGAACCACACCTGGCACTCGTCCACCCCGACCACGATCGGGTGCAGGCCGAGGTTCTTCTTGTTCGCCAGCTCGCTGGTCACCTTCGACTCCGGGCAGATGTCCCGCGGAAGCGAGCGGATCATCTTCGCCCGCCGACGCAGCTCCTCGCGCAGTTCGCGCAGGTCAGCGAGCGCGTACTCGATGTCCTCGTCGTCGTCCCCGGCGCGGTGGCGGTGCGAGACCCGCTCACCGACCGGGTCGAGGTCACCGGTGCCCTTCAGGTCGTAGGTGTGCAGCTCGGCCCGCGGGTCGAGCGCGGCGATCAGGAGCAGCAGCCGCAGGAGGAACGTCTTGCCCATGCGGGGGATCGCGCCGATGACGGCCGCGATGTACATGAGCGTGATCTCCACCCAGCGTCCGCGCTGGTCGGTGCCGAAGGCGACCGGCTTGAACAAGTCCGTGCCCCCGCCCTTGAGCAGCGGCCACACGGGCTTCTTCGCGGTCGACATGTCCTGATCCCCGACCCACAGAACGAGGTGCCCGGTGTGCTCCTCCGGAACGGCCTCGGGCCACACACACCCGAGCGGACGGCGCAGGCCGGAGGCGAGCTTATCGCGGCGCTCGATCACGTCCGTGACGGTCACGCCGTACGGGAGGTCGCCCTCCGCGCGCCAGCCCGGCCCGTCGCGGGTGATCGGAGCGGTGAACGTGAACCCGTCCCGGCCCTTGCCCTGCGCCTGGTTGATCGCCGGGATCCCCAGCGCTCCCAGCGCGCGGAGCACGATGTCCGAGGTGAGCTTGGGAGCCTTGGTGACCTCCACCGCCCGGTTGACCACCGGAGCATCCGCCTGCCCGCCGGCCGACCCGAGGGCGAGCAGCAGCGCGCCGACGGAGACGGCCTGCAGCCAGCCCGGGGCCAGCACGTAGAGGGCGAGCGCGGCACCCATGCCGATCAGCGTCGCGAGGGTGGCGACCAGGGTCCGCAGCCGGACCCGGCCGTCGCGCTGCCGCGACAGCTTCAGGTACTCCCCCGCGTCCTCGCGCCTCACGGCAGCGAGTCGGACGGGCTCGCCCTCGCGGTCGGCGACCCACCGCAGCGTGCCGCCGACGAACTTCGCCGCCCCGCGCGGCGCCTGGAGCGCGAGGCGTCCGGCGTAGACCGGGGAGCGGAGCGCGTGGTACCCGGCGAGGTGGGCGTAGTGCGAGGCGACCCACCTGGCGGCGGTCTTGAGTTCGGCCGTGGAGCGCAGCCACGCGGGAACGATCGCTCGCCGCTTCGCGCCGATGAGTCGGCCGAGATATCCGGGCCCGGCGACCTCCGGGCCGTCGACCAACCGGCGGGCCATCGGGTCGCCCGACTCGCCACCCGACCCCTCGGGGTTCGGATCGGCCGACGGGTCGATGGTGGGGTTGGTCGACTCGGTGCGGGCGGATCGGGCCTTGTCGAGGTCGACCACGTCGGCCCCGGAGTCGGGCGACCAGTCGGTGGCCATGTCAGCTTCGAGTCGGTTGAAGAACTCGTTCTCTTCGTCGGGGTGCTTCACTGAGCTTCCTTCTCTCGGGAGGGAACGGCGGGCCCGGACGCGTGCTGTGGAAGGTGGGCGACCGGGCCCGTGCGGTGAAATCGTCAGCCCGTTACGGCTGGAGAGAGGGGGCGGATTCCACCCCCTTGCTGAAGGGCAGGGTTTGCACCCCTCAGGTGATCAAGCGGCGCGCTGTTCGTCGGGGTAGGCGCAGGGAACGCAGGTGCCGAGGGAGGTCGGGATGACGTATCCGGCGTCGGCGCGGCACTGCGGGCAGGTACGGCGGGCGAGCATCGCCAGCGCGAGCGCTCCCCACTTGCGGGACGTCATCGGCCGGACGGGCTTGGCGAGGTCGATCCGGTAGAGGTAGCCGACCAGCACGCCGGTCTTGCGTCCGCGGCTGCGACGCATGACCTGAGCGGCTACCGGCTGGCCGCCGGGGCGCAGGCCGAGCGCGCGGAGCTGGCGGCGGGTGGCGTAGCCGTCGGGGGCGTAGCGCCACGGGTAGGTCGGTATCCCGAACGTCGCCCCGGTCGGGTCGAAACACTTGCCGAACGTCGGGGACATCAGGCAGCCGCCACGATCGCCGGGGCATCGGTGCGGGCGCCTCGGCGTCCGGAGCGGCGGCCGGCCACCGTGGCGAACAGCCGCCCCAGCCCCGCTCGCCGGACCCCGGCGCGAGCCTGCTTGGCCGCATACATCGCCTCATCCGCCCGACCGAGCAGTGCGGAGAGGTCGTCGCCCGGGTGGTCGGCGGCGCGGACCCATCCGAGCGACACCGTGGTGGCGACCTGCGGGTTGGTGTTGTCGGCGGGGCGGGCCAGTACGCCATGGAGCACGGCGAGGAGGTCCGCGACGGTGCCGTGGGTGTCGATGACGACGGCCGCGAACTCGTCGCCCCCGAGGCGTCCGGCGACGCCGTTCGGGCCGACGTAGTGGGCGAGCCGTTCGGCCGTAGCCTTCAGCAACGCATCCCCTGCGGCGTGGCCGTGGCGGTCGTTGATCTGCTTGAAGCGGTCAACGTCCGCGAGGATCACGACCGCCCGGTCATCGCGCAACAGCGCGGTGGCGCGGCGGGTGAACCCCTCACGGGTCTGCAGCCCGGTGAGCGGGTCACGGCGCGCGGTGTGGAGCCTGCGACGCAGCCACAGCACGTGGCCGGACCAACCGGCCGCGACCGGCCCGGCAGCGGCCAGGGCAGTTAAGAGCGTGTTCATGCCGCGACCTCCTCGGCCGCCTCGGCTGTCTCGGTTTCGGTGGTGTCGATGGAGTGCAGCGGCCGGCCGTCGGCCCGCTCGGCGAGCAGCGCGTCCCGCAGGGTGCGGGAGTTGGCGGCCGAGCAGTGCAGCGCGGTCCGGATCGCCTCGGCATTGATCGCGTCGTCCGCCCACTCGGCGGTCACCTCGCGAGCTTCAGCGAGCAGCTCGGCTGCGGTCCGGGGTGTCTTCGCCGCCTTCCTCTTCGGGCGCGGGGTCCGCTTGCGCGGCGCCCGCTCCTTCGGCTCACTCGGCGGCACGGGCGGCTCCGGAACCACTTCCGGCTCCGGCACTGGCTCCGCCTCGGTGCCCTCGGGAGCGAGGTCACCGAGGCGGAGCAGGACGCGCTCGCGTCGTGGTGTCTTCGACCTCCACCGCCACCCGTACTGCTCGCGCAGGTCGGCGCGGGCGAGCTGCCGCTCCTTCTCCCGGGCGAGAGCGTCCGCGTAGGAGGTGATCTCCCACAGCGTCATCCGGCGCCACAGCGAGAAGGTGGAGGGGAAGGCGAGCAGCCAGCGCGAGGCGCGGATCTTGTCCATCCGCTTTCCGGTCGCGGCTCCGATCCGTACGGCGTAGATGTGCGCGCCGATCTCGGAAAACACCACCCACAGCAGCGGCATCGTGCCGTGCGCGACCTTCGCCCACATCCCGTGCCCAGCGGCCACGTTCAGGCCGCAGGTGATCAGGGTGAGGACCCAGGGCACGAAGCGGACCCAGGCGAGGGCCATGTCCATCCGGATCAGCAGCAGGTTGGCCACGGTGAACACCGGGATCGCCACGTCGATACCGACCGGCAGCATCCACGGCTCGCCGAATCCCCACCGGGCAGCCGCGGCGGACACCGCATCGAACGAGGAGATCAGCCCCAGCGCACCGACACCGGCCGCGGCGAGCGCGCCGATCCCGGCAAGGCCCATCTCCGGACGCGTCAGCGGCGGAACCCCCGCCCGCTCCACTGACAGTGCGCTCATGCCGCCGCTCCCTTCCGGGAACGGCTCCGGCGGACCGCCGGCCGGACCAGCGGGATCACGTTGAACAGCTCCGGCGCGTACGCCTCGATCGCCTCGGCGGCGACCCGGGACACGTCGTCCGGCAGGTTCGGGTTGTCGGCGAGGATGTCGCGCGCCGCGTCCAGCCGGGCCGCGCGCTCCATCTCGCTCTCGCCCTCCACCCCGAGCCACAGCTCCACCGGGGTACCGAGGGCCAGTTCCACGAAGTCGTTGCTGCTGACGGCCTGATGACCGCCGATGTACGTACGCATGACTGATCTCTCCTGCTTCGAAGGGACAGAGATCGGGACAGTCGCGGTCTTTGGAGAGAGGCGACTGCCTCGGCGGCTCACGCGGCCAATGCCGTGCGAGCCAGCGCCCCGGCCGGGAATCGAACCCGGCCCGAAGACCATCGGGGCTGCGCGGATCTGAGCCGCGCTGACCGCCTTTTGGAAAGGCGGTGAACTCATCACGCTGTTGAGTTGTCAAGGAACGCTGGCTTCTGAAGAGCGCGGTAACCCCTGGTCAGGGCTCCCGTTCGCACGGGGCTCCTCAGCGCCACCACCAAACAACCTAGGTCGATTGGTGGCGAGGAAGAAGCTACCTAGGTTGCTTTGCGGTCAAGGCCTGTGAGCAGCAGGCTAGAAGTGACCTAGGTTGGATAGGCTTTAGCTATGGACTGGAAGCTTGATACGCCCCCGAGTGCCAAGGACATCGCCGCAAAGTTCAGGGCCGACATCGCCGACGGCACATACAGCCCAGGAGCGCGGCTGCCCGGCGCCCAGGGCCTCGCGAAGAGGCTGGGCGTCGCACTCATGACGGTCCAGAGCGCGTACAAGCAACTTGCGGAGGACGGACTCGTCGAGGGGCGCCCCGGAAGTGGGACCTACGTGATCGACGCGAAAAAGGGCGAACCCTCGGCCCAACTGGCGGCCGCCGGCTTGCGCGACCTCCAAGACCAGATGAAGCACGTCACCTCCCAACTCACCGACCTCTTCGAGCGAGTGAAGAAGCTTGAAGAGGAACAAGCCGCTCTCGCGGCGCATCGTGACGAGTGACATGCCAGCGAGTCCGGCGCCCGGGCTCACCGGGCAGCGGAGTGGCGCCGGTCCCTTCTGGCAATCCATTGCCGTGGTCACGATCCAGCCCCTTCACTCGGATGGAATGCAGGGCCCCAACCTGCGCCGATAGGTTGGGATCTGCGTCTACCTCCGTTGTAGCGAAGTGACTTGACTCGACGACAGATACGCCATGTGTCCGCCCACGGGCGGCCACATAGGCCTCATCGGGGAGGACGGAGTGGGACAGCGACCGAATGAGCTGACACCTCATGCCAGCCCACAGCACTACCTCGGTGCCGAGATGCGGGCGTGGAGGACCCAGCGGGGCTTATCCCTGGGGAAGCTCGGCAAGGCCATCATGTTCAACAGCAGCTATATGGCGCGGGTGGAGCGCGGTGATCAAGCCGCCTCTGCCGATCTCGTTCGTGCGTATGTCAGCGCCTTGGGCGCGAGCGGCTCGCTGGTGCGACTCCACGAATCGATCGTCCAAGGGGCCAGCCTTGACGCCCTGCGCACACGGCATGTGGCCAATCCAAGGACTCATGTGTCCAACCCGCCTGCGCCCCTGGCTGGCGAATCGGATGGCGAGGCACCGTCTTCGGAGGGACTTTCTGTCCCTGTACGAACCGATGACGGAAGGATCATCTTCGTGTCGCTCTCACGCAGGGCACTGATCGGCGCGCTCGGAGCCGGGGCGGCGATCGCTGCTGCCTCCGAGTTCCCGGCTGCCGCGCGGAACCCCCTCCCCTCCAGCCTCAGTGCGTCAGGGGCGAACCCGATCGAGCTTCTCCAAGCGACGCGTAAGGTCCTGATCGACAACGACAACCGCTTTGGTCCAGCCCGCGTCATCCCGGTCGTCCAGCAACAGATCGCGGCCATCAAGGAACTCCGGACCGACCGACGTGGTTCTGACCGGCGCCAACTCCTCCAGCTCCAGACCCAGTACTCCGAACTCTGCGGCTGGCTCTATCAAGACCTTGGAGACTTCCGCGCTGCTCAGCACTGGATGCGCGAGGCTCTCGAAACGTCTCACATGTCGGGCGACACGGACCTGACCACGTACATCCTCGCGAGGCGCAGCCAACTGGCCGGCGACATGCGGGATCCGATCGAAGCGGTTGACGTCGCGGAGGCCGCAGAAGACCTAGCCGCTCCTCAAAGTCGCTTGGCGGTTGTCGCGGCGACATACGGCGCCCACGGGCATGCTCTTCGGAGCGATCCGTCGATGACCCAGCAGGCGTATGAGCACGCGCTGAACCTTCACGCGAACATGGACCCCGACCCAAGCTCACCTTGGGGTGTGTGGCTGGACGCTGCGTACATAGAAGTGCAGCGCGCCCACAGCCTCGCCATCCTCGGGGATCACTGGGGCGCGGCTGAGGGGTTCCGCAGTGCCATCGGTCGCCTGCCAGCCGGGTACCACCGTGACCGAGGTGTCTACCTTGCCAGGGAAGCCGGGGCCCTGGCCGCTGCAGGGGAGGCTGAGCAGGCCGCCTCTATCGGACTCCGAGCCCTGAGCATCGGAGTGGAAACCGGCTCAGCTCGCATCAACCGGGAGCTGGCCCAGCTCGATGACGTCATGACGCAGTGGCGTACGGTCCCGAGCGTGGCCGAATTCAAAGACGCCATGACCGCAGCCGTACTGAAGCAAGCCTGATGGTCGCACCCAACCTCACCCAGCGATGCCAAGGAGATTCCCAGTGCCCCGCCCCTACGTACTGCTGAGCGTCGCGACCTCCGTCGACGGCCACATCGACGACACCAGTGCCGATCGGCTCCTCCTCAGTAACAGCGAGGACTTTGACCGTGTCGACCAGGTGCGAGCCGAGTCGGACGCCATCCTGATCGGGGCCGGAACGATGCGCGCCGATAACCCGCGGCTCCTGGTGAACAGCGAGGAGCGGCGAGCCCTGCGCGTCGCTGCCGGGAAGCCGGCGTACCCGCTGAAGGTCACCATCTCTGCCAGTGGGGACCTGGACCCTGGCTTGAAGTTTTGGCACCACGGCGGTGAGAAGGTCGCCTACACGACCGACGCCGGGGTTGAGAAGCTCCGGGAACGCCTGACCGGCCTCGCCGACGTGGTGACCTTGGGGCCCTCCATCGACTTCGCCGCTTTGCTCGATGATCTGGGCGGACGCGGCGTCGAGCGTCTGATGGTCGAGGGTGGCGGACAGATTCACACGGCCTTCCTCTCCCAGGGCCTTGCCGACGAGATCCACCTCGCGATTGCACCGCTCGTAGTCGGCGAGGCTGACGCGCCGCGGTTCCTGCACCCCGCCAGCTATCCCGGAGGTTCAACGCGCCGCATGCACCTTGCCGAGGCTCGCACCATCGGCGACGTCGTCCTCCTCCGCTACCTGCCCAAGCAGGGAAGCCCCGCATGACGAATGCCGAGGACCGGGCCTGGATGGAGCGGGCTATCGACCTTTCGCGGAAGTGCCCGCCGGCAGACGGTGCCTTCTCGGTCGGTGCCATCATCGTGGGCAACGACGGCGAGGAGCTTTCTCACGGCTACTCCCGCGAGACGGACGCCCACGTCCACGCTGAGGAGTCGGCTCTCGCCAAGCTCCCCGTGGACGATCACCGCCTCGCCGGGGCCACGATCTACAGCACGCTGGAGCCTTGCTCGGAGCGGCGCTCCCGCCCACTCACGTGCACTCAGCTGATCCTCCGGTCCCCCATCCGTCGCGTCGTGATCGCCTGGCGGGAGCCGAGTCTCCTCGTGGCCGACTGCGTCGGCGTCGAGATGCTCCGTGAGGCAGGCGTTGAGGTTCTGGAACTCCCAGAAGTCGCCGACGCTGCGCGCGCTGTGAACGCGCACCTGTTGCCGTAGCTGGGGTGTCCAGCTGTCCGACTGTCCGACTGACGTTCTGACCAGCAAGAACAGCCCGGACAGCTCCACAGAGAGCTGTCCGGGCTGTCCGGTCTAGGTGACGAACCGAGCCTGAGCTGGGCGCTAGCGCGCATGGATGGTCAGTTGACCCAAATACCCTCGGGTGCGAGCCGACGTGCGAGGTGCCGGCCAGCGTCACTGATTGGATCCGACCAGGACACATCAGCCACCTCGCACTCGAAGTCGGCAGCGAGCGCTCTCACCAGAGTGGCCCCGACGCCCTGGCGCCGGTAGGCGCCCGCCACCCAGATCAGGTCGATGCTGGGGCGCAAAGCGCCGTCACTGGCGCCATACGTTGATCCGTCGATCAGATCCCAGCGGCGGTGATCGTTCAGGTCACGGGCGGTCAGGTATCCGATGACGCGCTCGTTCGCCTGCAATAGGTACGCACGCACGTTATCCGGGGTCACTTCGGGCTCACCTAGGTGGGACCAGGATGCGAAGTCGTAGTGATTCTCCCTCTGCGGCATCCTCGCCACGTTGTACGTCAGCCGCCGCCACGTGATCGGCGACTGTGTCGTCACGATGGCCAAGTCGCTCCACCATTCGAGGTTCTTTGGCACCTGGATACCCAACGCCCACCGCGCATGATGGGCGGCGTGGTCTCTGCCGCCGTGCGCGGTCTCTCCTAGGCGCATGCCACATGGGCAATCGTCCCGGAGATGCGTCTGCGCGGCGAGGAACTGTACGGGTTTCGAGCCGTAGCTGAGGTTCTGCTCGCTGCCGCCCACCCACGGTCGGATGGGTGCATCATCCGAATCGACATATCCAGTCCAACGGTCCACCCAGCCGGGGTACTGCTCGGGAAACATCTCCCGAATCTGCTTCTGAGCGGATGACAGCGTCGGGCGAACCCACACGCTCCCAGCAGTTGCCCGACCATTGAGGCTCACTCCGCATTGCTTGGCCTTGCCTCGCAGAAACTTCAGGAATGCGTTGGGCGGCGCGTCAAAGTCGACGCCGCGGATCAGCTCTCGCTCGCCCGGAGCAAGCCAGTCATCCACGGGCAGGGCCAATCGTTCGGCGAGCGCGTGGAGTTGGCTGTAGTCGCGATCGACTCAGCTGCACGCAATGCTTCGACCGCAGCATCGACGTACGGGAACTGAACGAACAGAGTGACCCATCGCGAGCCCCCTCCCCAAGAGAAGCTGCCCGGGTAGCCGTCGTACCAGATGCGGTCCGTACACGCGTCTCGCACCCTGTCAACCGCTTCTAGGAAGGCAGTCGGCAGCTCGGGGTCGTGTCCCAGCGAGGTCGCTGCATCAACGTACTTATCGCGGTTGAGCTCGACGGTGGCGTACCAGCGGGCAGCCCGGACGTGGATCTTCCGGGAGTCGCGGGTGCGTGGATCAAGGTTGAGGTGCGTAGTCCGCTCAGCCATGCGCTCTCCTTCAGTGCTCTAGCGAGATCGCTCGGGTTGATCATTCCCGCTGCGACAAGCGCCGGGAAGGGCTCAATCAGACGGAGGCGATTGCGCCAGCTTGGATACGTTGCCTTGCGGGGAGGGTCGCGGAGCTAACCAACGGTGAGGGATGTCCCGCAAGCGTGCGCTACGTGCCAATCCACTCCAAGGTTGAGGGCTGCGCCGGCCGGGCCCGAGACGACAGAACGTGTGAGAAAGGCGGCGGGCATGGGAGGCCCGCGCGTTTACGCAGGTAGACGGCATGATTGGACGCCCGACGATCACGCCCTCCGGAGCCGTGTGCGCAGGTTCGAATCCTGCCGGGGGCACTTCGCAGGAAGTGCCTAAAGACCCCGCCGTCAGCGCGAACGCTGAGGACGGGGTCTTCTTGCGTGTGCAGGCGTGTGCCGCTCGGAGCGGGCGTATGACAGGCGCCGCGGCCTATTCGCGGCCTGGACCGTGGTGGCATCGCCCCAGGTCAGCACCGAGAGAAGACCCGGGGCGGGTCCCAGGCCTTGCGGCCTCTTTCCTAGCGGCCGTCCAGGCGCCTAGCAGACCCACTCGGCAGCACCTCTACGCTGCCGGCGAAGCCCTCGCCAATCGACGTGGCGTCCCTACCGACGTTGGCCACGTGAAGTGCCGCAAGAGCCGCACCCTCCGCCAGGTTGCACTACTGACCCGGCCACCTGCCCGCTCGAGTCATGCCACAGCGTAGAGTCCCGGCTAGCTACTTACGGGGAGCATGGTTGCTACTGAAACACCGCATTCTGGGCGCGATCGCTATCGCCGCTTTCGGACTGACAGCGACGTCCTGCGGAGAACGCACGGGCCACGCCAAGGCCGCAGACATACCGGAGTCGCTCAGCTCTGACGGGTCGAGCATCGTGATCGGAAGTCCCGCCGCGAAGACCACGGTGCAGCTCTATGTGGACCCTCGATGCTCTACCTGCGAAGAGTTCGAAACCGTCGGTTCCGGGCCGAAACTACGCAGCATGGCTCAGAGAGGGGAAGCGAAGGTTCAGTACTCGTTCATGGCCTCCAGCGGCATCGCCTCACAGAAGGTCGTGAACGCCCTGCGCGCAGCCCTTGAGGAAGGCAAGTTCGTGGAGTACCACGAAGCCCTCTACGGCGATCATGCCAAGGAGCCGGCCGAAGGTGTCACTGACGCCCACCTCCTGACGCTGGCCTCTCGTGTCGAGGGTCTGCGTGGCGAGCGCTTCGACACCGCGGTCAGAACGATGAAGTACCGGAGCTTCGTTGGTGCCACCGAGAAGGCATCCCAGGGCTCCGGATCCGTCGATAAACCGACCATGGAGATCAATGACGTGCCGCTCCCGGAGCATCAGGACGACACGATCCTCTTCGACGCGGAATTCCTCACTCGCTATATCGACGAGGTGGCGAATGCCGAGCCGTCTTGACGGTTCCAGCTCTCTGTACGTCACCCGAACTCAACCAGACGAGAACGGCGAAGGCCCCGGGACGGGTCCCAGGGCCTCACAATCTGCTTCGCTAGCGGCTCACTCGTACTCGCGGAGCAGGTCCTCGATACGCCGATTCGCCACGTCCTGACGGCCGTCGAGGCACTTCGCGTACCGACTGAGGAGGACCTCAACACTGTTGCCTGCTCGCTCGGCGACCTCGGTGACGCCGACGCCCGCGTTGAGCCACGTGGAGAGCGCCGAGTGCCGCAGGTCGTACGGCCGTCGGGCGAGGGGCGAGGCGACCACGGCCGGCGGGAGGGCCAAGGTCCGGGCTTCCTGCCAGGCCCGGTAGTACGTCGAGGAGGAGACCACTCCCCCGTTCTCGCTGAAGAACAGCCGGCCGTCGTCGGCAGTGCCGAAGATCTCGATGTGCTCGCGGAACATGCTCACGAGCTGGGGAGGGATGGGGACCCGACGTACGTCTTCGGTCGGGCGGTTCTTCAGCCCTCGGTCGTCGTGGCTCTCCCCCGAGTCGTTCCACTGCTTACCCACGCTGGGGCGCGTTCGGTGGAGGAGAGCGGTGCCCCCCCCCAGAGGCCGGGAGGGTGAGGTCAGGCTCGGCCAGGCCCACCACCTCAGCGGGCCGGAAGCCGCCGAAGTACATCCCGGCGAAGAGCGCGACAAGACGCCTGCCGCGGGCACGGCGATAGCCGCCAACGTACGAGACCGCGTGGAGGAGGGACCGGGCTTGCTCCGGGTTGGCTACGACGCGCGGGTCCACCTCGCCGGACACCTTGGGCTTCTGCCAGCGCACGGCAGCGAGCGGGCTCTCCGAGAACTCTCCGAGGTCGATCGCGTAATTCAAGGCGTTTACGAACGTGCGCCGCTTACGACGTACCGTCTCGGCAGCTGCGGCGGTGCCGTCCAACTTCAGCTTCAGCGAGTCGAGCACTGCGCGCCCGACGACCGGATCCCCGAGGTCAGCCAGGGGCCGCGAGGTCTTGGCGACCCAATGCAGAACGTTGCCAGCCTCGATGGGGAGCTCCCTCTCCGCCGGCCCGGGAAGAACAAAGGCCCACGTCCTGAGAATCTTGCGAAGCTCGTTGTCGGCAGGCCGGCCCGGGCGGTCACTCAGGAGGGCCATCGTGACTGACGTCAGCGACTCGTTGATGCCATCCCTGGTGTTCGGAGCAGCGTGGGGCCACTTCATCGCGAGGTACTTCAGCGCGAAGTCGTACCAGCTCAGAGTGGCCTTCTTCTCGACCATCGAGTCCGGCAGACCCGACTCCGTGTCGAACTCCTCGCCCTCTCGCGCAGCGCGCAGGAGCTTGGATCGAAAGCTGTCCGCAAGCGCCTTAGTCTTCCGAGTCTGGGAGAAAGGCTCACCCGCGACCTTCCATTGCACCTCGTAGGAAGGGCGAGCCCCCTTCTTGGTCCGAATCGACCAGACACGCACATCCAGTCCCTGCGCGACCTTATGGTCACCGCCTGGCTCGCTCTGGCCCGCGCCGACGACCTACGCGTGGTCACCTCGGCGGCCACCCTCGTCGAGGTGGTCCAACCCCGCATCAACCGACCGGTCCTGGAGTGGACACTCTCCCGCCTCGTCGTGGAGCCGATCACCGAGCCGATCGCCCGCCACGCCCCCACCCTCCTGGCGGAGGCCCTGCCTGCCCGGTCACAAGCACGCCATCGGCTCCATGCTCGCCGCCACCGCCCTCGCCGCACCAGGGCCGGTCACGATCCTCACCTCCGACCCCGAGGACCTCAGGACGCTGTGCGACGGACGCGTCACCGTCATCGAAGTCTGACCGCTCCACCAGTCGAGGCCGAGGGCGGCGTTTCCACCCTCCATGCATCAATGCGATGGCGGCTGGTGAGGACCCCGTGCTATTGGTTCAGCCCATGCCCGTCGCGCCGTAGTCAGGGTCATACAGGCGCAGCATGGAGACGAAGCTGTCGAGCAGGTCGAGCTGTTCGGCCCTGAGTGACGGTGCGTTGAAGTGCATGACCGTATTGCGGACGTCCTTCACACGGCTGAGCAGTCCGATGAAGTGGTCCCTGTCGACGAGGGGCCACCCTAGTTTGTCCCAGCGTTCCTCGTTGCTCAGGAGGCGGATGTACTCACCGAACATCATCTCGTCGACCGAGGTCTTCTTCTTGTGTACCTTCTGGACGTCGGCCTCGTCGTAAACGCGCCCCAGGCAGCGCCGCAGTCGCCGCTCGATCTCACCCAGGGTGAAGAAGGGACGGGCCACGGCGCCGAACTCGCCGGCAAGATCGGCGGAGGTGACGATGCCGCTCACCTGCCCGTCCGCGGCTCGGACGAGAACGAACTCGTGCGCGCGGATCGCCGGCAATATCGGCAGCAGGTGGGCCGAGGCGTTGACGATCTCGTACTCCGTGCTGATCGCGCTGGCCAGACACGTCTTACGTCCGGTCGCGTGCATGTGAACGATCGATGCCCAGGTGACGACCCCGTGCAGGGTCCCCGACGTGTCGATCACGGGAAGCTGTGAGTACCCGTGCTCCGCCATCCTGCCCATCGCGGCGGAGAGAGGCTCGTCGGGCGTGATCGATGTGACCCTGTGGGCGCAGGGCAGGTCGTGCACCCGCATGGCCGCCTGTGGGAACACTCCGACGGCTTCCTCGGAGTCATCGGTCGGGTCCTGGTCAGTTGCGTCATCGCCGGCGCCGACGTCGGCGGCCATATCTCGCTCGTGGGCGAACGGGACGATCGCGACCTCGTCGTCCAATGAGCCGACCGCGAAGTCCGGCACCGTGTTCAGGCCGGCGTTCGTCAGATCGAGCCGGATCTGAGGGACGGACGCATGGTCGCGGATGCGGTAGCCCCACACCGCCAACAGGCCCCGGATCGTCAGGGATACACCTTCCAGTCCCTTGACTGCGGCATCATCCGGCGTCGGCATCGCTCGTCCCCTCGCGCACCGCGGCCTTGCCCATCTCTCGCTCCACGAGTTCCAGGAGCCTGGCCGTCCGATTCCGGTAGAAGGCGTCGAAGTCGTCCGTGCGCAACGCCTTGGCGTCGATGAGGTGCGTTCCGATGATGTCGTCGAACCAGTCCCCAGGGCTGCCGGTGTGCCGCTCGAAGGCGGTCAGGTAGGCCGAGGGCGCGCTGGCCCCCATCGCCTGCAGCGCCCGGTAGGACAACGGCGTCTTGTTGACGATGCTGCTCATCCGGGAGCCGTCCACGCCGTTCTGCTCGAACCATGCCTTCGGGAAGACCTGCCGGATGTCCACGTACTGCCCGATCAGGAACTGCTCGTTGATCGGCTCCCCGTGGAAGAACCAGTCGATCGCCCCCTCTTTGAGAAGGAGGGCGTGGATGCCCTTGTACGCGGCACTGTTACGTGAGGCGAGCCGGTGCAGGCGTTGTTCCTGGAAGGTCGCTTCTGTGACGGTGTCGGGTTCCGCACCGTTGTCCCTGATCCAGCCGACCACCTGCTCGACATCCCGCACGAACCGGGTGTCCGTGACCCCTCCATAGAGTTCACCGAGGACGCCGCACCAGTACCAGCGGGCCAGCTTCTCCTGAGCGTCAGACTCCTGCAGCGCCTCGCCGAGCAGGACGGCGATGGCCGCCAGGGGCACCACCTGCGACCCGTAGGGCAGGTCACGCTCACGGAAGACGTGCTGTGTGGCCAGGAAGCGGCCCACCCAGGACAGCGCCTCGGCCGTCTTCGGAGCGATCTGCGTGTAGTCGGTCAACGGAAGGTGCAGCAGGTCGCGGCGCTTGCAGCTCACTGCCGGGGCGTTCGACGCGCCGGGGTGCTCCGCCAGGAATTCCTGTTTGCGCAGGTACGTGCGCACGAGCGCGATCGCTTGGAGGAAGTCCAGACTCGTGAGCCCGGTTTCCTGGCCGCTGTCCTTGTCCAAGGTGCCGAACACCTGGTGGTCGGAACACAGTTTGCCCTTGATGGCCTGCCAGTCCTTGATGAGGCTGAAGTCCTGGCCGCCATGGTCCGCCGAGTACTGCGTGTCACCCGCATAGGTCGCTGTGAGCAGCTCGAAGACGTTGAGGACGACGCCGCCGGTGTTCACCCGCTCGAACACCGAGCACACCGCTTCCTTGCGGGTTTCCTTCGGGAGGCGGATCAACGGCACCTTGAAGCCCTTGACCGTGTCGATGACCCGAGCCTGGAAGGCCGACCACAGGTCCCAGCGGTCGTCGCCCCCACTCACGTAGGCCCTTTGCCACTTTCCGGTCAGGTCCGGCTCGAAGATCAGATTCAGGGGGAACAGGCCGCTCGCGCACTCCTTCTCGCGTGTCGAGAGGTCCCTGGTCGCGTGGCCATAGGCGCCGCGCATCACTCGGTCCTCGGGGACGGACACGATCGCCTCGTCGCGATCCGCCGCCTCGTCCACCGCCTTGGCGATGTCGACGTAGTACCAGCGCCTGAGCGGCTTGTTGCGTGCACCCGTCGTCTCCACCGGCCGGTCGGACCGGAGCGCCTGGAACAAGGAGGTCAGCCGTTGCTGACCGTCGAGCAGCAGCTGCTCCGGCACCACGTGCGGCTGCACCTCGGTGCCGTGCAGCGGCCGGGCCTTGAACTGGGCGTCGCCGCCCGTCTCCAGCGTCATCGCGACACCCAGCGGGTAGTCGAGCGTCACAGTCGCCAGCAGGGCGCGGATCCGGTCGTCGTCCCACTTCCACTGCCGCTGGAAGTCGGGGAGCTGAATCCTGCCAGCCGCCACATCGTCCAGCATCTTGCCCAGGCTGGGCCCATCCAGTGCCACGTCAAACCCCCAGTAACACAGACACTCCCCTACGTCACAGCTCGACATGCTACTGGCCGTCGACG
Source organism: Streptomyces sp. NPDC015346 (assembly GCF_043078785.1). Lineage (NCBI taxonomy): Bacteria > Bacillati > Actinomycetota > Actinomycetes > Kitasatosporales > Streptomycetaceae > Streptomyces > Streptomyces sp. NPDC015346. The sequence goes on from NZ_JBIBTW010000005.1 coordinate 458,561, forward strand.
ACGGCCCGACCGGATTCGATCAACCCTGCATACAGACTTCGAGTCCCTTAAACTTTGAGGACTTGAAGTTTCTATCCAGGGAGGTCGGTCGTGCCCAAGCGTTCCATCGAGATCGACGACGAGGTGTTCGCCTTCCTGCAGAGCCGGAGCGAGCCCCTGGTGGACACCCCCAACGACGTACTGCGACGCCTCCTCCTCAAGGACACCGCCCTCCCCAGGGAGTCCTCGGGGGAACGGCGCCCCGGTGATCTGATGCCGTTCATCACGGCGGGCTTGCTCGAGGCAGGGGACAAGCTGATCCACGTCCAGCCCCGCCGCGGACTGACACATGAAGCCACGCTGACGGCGGACGGGTGGCTCCGGATCGAGGACGGGCGCGAGTTCTCCAAGCCTTCGCCCGCCCTCAAGGCGCAGACCGGAGTCGACATCAACGGCTACGGCAAGTACGTCCTCAAGAAGAATCCCGAGGTCCGGCTCCAGGACCTCCGCGAGCAGCTGCGAGGCGGTGCCTGATGGCGACGAACCTGATCATCCTCGGCGATCGGGAGCCCCTGGCCTGGGTGCTGGAGAACCAGCGGATGGCTTTCCCCGCCGGGCGCAGCACCGGGCTTCCCGAGAAGGGTGACGAGATCCTCCTCTACACAACCAGGGGCTGTTTCCGGAATCCCGGGCGCGACCGCGGACGGATCATGGGCCTGGCGACCGTCACCTCCGAAGTCGCGGCACTCCCGGAACCCGTCTCGTTCGGTGGCCGGGACTTCACCTCGGGGTGCACCCTCCAGGTGCACGGGCTCGCCCCGCGCCACGAGGGAGTGATCCTCGCCGACCTCGTCCCGCAGCTTCAGGTCTTTCCGGATCCGAAGACCTGGAGTGTTCGCATGCGGCGTGCGTCGCTGAAGCTGCCCGAAGCGGACGCAGATCTGCTGCGCCGGGAGCTTCAGCCGATGCTCCGAACCCGTGCGGCGGTTCTCGGCCAGTACGCGCTCTGATCCGGCCGCTGCACCGCCTGGCCTGCTTCATTTCAGGCGGGAAAGCGGAGTGCCGGTCGTAAACTGGCCGACGAGCTGTGTGCGCTGTCGGCCGGACGCGGCCCTCCCGCGCGTCCGGCTGCTCCAGGGTGCGCACACTGCCGGCGACACCACGATCAGGGTTCGACACGGGTGGGGGCGCGGTCCATGTACGAGCTGAACGAGGAGAACGATCCGGCGGTCCTGGGTCCGTTCGAGTTGCTCGCGGTGCTCGGGCAGGGCGGGATGGGCCGTACCTACCTGGGGCGCAGGCTCCCCTTGGAGAACCTCGGTCCCGAGCTGGAGACGGGCTACCACCTGGCCGAGTTCACGGAGTCGGCTCAGCCGGCCCTGGCGGCGGTCAAGGTGATCAAGCCGTCGAAGCTGCGGGACAGTTCGGAGCACTCCGAGGAGGAGGCACGGGCCCGGTTCGCGCAGGAGATCGAGACGATGCGTACGGTGGCGAGTGCCCGGGTGCCGGCACTGCTCGGCGCCGACGCCGACGCCGAGCAGCCCTGGCTGGCGATGGACTACGTCCACGGCCCGACCCTTCACAAGCTCGTCCACACCTGCGGGCCTTTGGCCGTGGGTCCGTACGGCGCGCTCGGCCTCGCCCTGGTGGACGCGCTGCGCGCCATCCACGGCGCCAAGCTGCTGCACCGGGACCTCAAGCCCGGCAACATCGCACTCGGCCCCCACGGTCCCGTCGTCCTCGACTTCGGTCTCGCCGTCCTCACCGAGCGGGACAGCGCCGCGGCGCTCACCAGGACGGGCGTCGGCTTCGGCACCCCGTCCTACATGTCGCTGGAGCAGGCGCGGGACACCAAGCACGTGACGGAGTCGGCGGACATCTACTCGCTGGGGGCGGTGCTCTTCTTCGCGGCCGCCAAGCGGCCGCCGTACCCTCTCGCGCCCATGCACGCCGCACCGAAGTGGGACGGCGTGTACGGGCCGTGCCTGCCGCTGCTGGGCCGGATCCTGGTGCAGGTGGCGGAGCAGCGGCCGTCCCTGGACGAGATCGAGAGCGATCTTCGCCAGCTGCTCACCGATCACGGGCTGACAGAAGAGGCCGCCGCGGACCAGCTGCGCGTTCTGGTAACGGAGTCCGGGCTGGTGCCGGAGCTCCCCGCCAAGGCCGTCTCCGACCTGCCGGACCCCGAGGTCCAGCAGGCGGCCCAGCAGGCCGTCGACCAGGGGGCCGCCCCGGACAGCCCGTGGGCGCCCGATCTGTTCGACGAGTTCCTTGAGGCCGAAGCCGAGGACCTGGAGCCCCTGGACGGGCCGGCCGAGCCCGCGCCCGGCCCCGCCGAGTATGTCCCGACCGTGGTGGACCCGGGTGCCCAGCCGGCTCAGGGAGCCGGTGCGCCGCTCCCCACGCAGCCCACCGTGACGAGCTACCGACTGGCACCGCCGAAGCCCCCTGCGGCGCCCGCCCCGGTTGTGGCTCCGGCCATTGCCCTGCGGGCCGCCGAGCGGCTGCGGAAGGCCTACGCTCATAGCGGGCGCCTCTGACCTGGCAGGGCGCCGGTCCGACCGCGGCTGCCCACTCCGGTAGGCCGTAGGTCGTCCCGGATTGCACGGGCCTTCGTCCGTTTAGGCTTCCAAAGAGCCCTGCGCCGCCCCCCGTCCCCGGTAGAACCGGTAGAAGCAGAACCTCACGCACCCGAGTGAGGCGGGGGGGGGAAACGGGCGCCTGTTTCTCGCGGCGCTCGACGGCAGCCGCATGGGCCTGCTGCTCGAAACCGAAGAGAACCGCTTCAGTCTGCTCGCCGTCCGGGTCGGGCCGTCGGCCCGGGAAGAGCTCGCCCGGCTGACCGTGGAGATCAACGCGGTCTCGGGCGGTGTCGAGCTCGTCGACCAGAGCGAGGTCAGCGCCAATGTGGTGGCGATGCCCGTGCGCCCCGAACCCGGTCCGGAACCGAGCACCACACCGAGGAAGCCCTCTGCCACCGAAACGTCCGCCGTCCCGTCGGATGTCGGGGCCGCCGCCTCCGAGACCGCACCGGCCGCCCTGCCGGTGCCTCTCTTCGCCCCGTACGAGGACGAGGAGCTGCTCGGCCTGGGGGTCATCGGCTCCCTCCTACCCGCCCTGCGGAGGATCACCCACAGCCGTCAGCTGAGTGCCGTCCTCAGCCACAACCTCCCCGGTCTCACCCGGGAAGTGCTGCTCGCGCTGCACGACGGCATGGAGCCGCCCGAAGTCCGCCGGTTCATCACCGACCAATGGCGGGCGGACGAGGAGGTCGACCCACGGGACTGGGCCCGGGCGGCACGGCGGCCCGTGTCCCAGGTCAGTACCGAGGACGCGGCCGTCCTGGACGCGCTCGGGGACAGCTTCGACGCCTGGCGGCTCTTCCTCCATCCCGAACAGCACAGGCTCGCCACCACTTCGTTCAAGGGATCGGCAAAGGTCACCGGGGTCCGGGCACCGGCAAGACGGTCGTGGCCCTCCACCGAGTCCGGCACCTCGTCGCCCAGCTGCCGCCGGGGCAGACCAGGCCCGTCCTGCTGACCACGTACAACACCAATCTCGCAGCCGATCTGAAGGAGCGCCTGCACCGGCTCGGCGGTGACGCCCTCGTCCGCCGGGTCGACGTCAAGTCCGTGGACCAGCTGGCCAGGGAAGTGGTCGAGCAGCATCCGAGTTCCGTGCTCGGTACGCCCATGGGCGACGAGGAGGCCATGGCGCTCTGGCACCGGGCGTGCGCCGAGGCTGGGGTCTTCGACTTCGACGCCGACTTCCTCGACTCGGAGTTCAAGCACGTCGTCCTCGCCCAGGGCTGCGGTACCGAACGCCTGTACCTCCGGGCCGAACGACGGGGCCGGGGTGTGCTGCAACGGGCCGACCGGAAGCAGGTGTGGGAGCTGGTGGCGAAGTACCGCGCGCTCCTGGACGGTCCGCCCCCGCGCACCACGTACGCGCTGATCGCCGACGAGGCCGCGCGGATCGAGGAACACCGCATGACCAAGGCCGCCGAGCAGGCGCGTTACAAGGAAGAGCACGGCGGCCTGGATCTCATCCACCGCGAGGCCGGCAGCGGCATGTGGCTCAAGCCCAGATACTGCCACATCGTGGTGGACGAGGCTCAGGACCTGTCGGCCTCCCATTGGCGGATGCTCCGGGCGATGGTGGCGCCCGGGCCGAACGACATCTTCCTGGTGGGAGACGCCCACCAGCGTATCTACTCGCACCAGGTCGTCCTGGGCAGGCTCGGCATCAGCACTCCCGGCCGCGCCTCCCGGCGACTGACTTTGAACTACCGTACGACGCGCGAGATCCTCGGCAGTGCCCACGGCCTGGTCCACGGCGAGACCTTTGACGATCTCGACGACGGTGCGGACACCCTGGACGGGTACCGCTCTGTTCTTACAGGGCTGGCTCCCCAGTACTGGCGTGCTCCCGACTGGGAGACCGAGATGAGGGCCATCGCCACGCTGCTCAAGGAGCGACACGAGCGCTACGGCACTCCGTACGCGGCCATGGCCGTCAGCGTTCCGGACAAGGCCGCGGTCACGCAGCTGGCCTACACCCTGGCGTGCAAGCCCTTCCTGATCCCCGCGAGTGAGATCGGCAGGGAGGGGCCCCGCGACACCGACACCGTGCGCATCGGCACCATGCACCGTTTCAAGGGGCTCGAATTCCAGCGGGTGTTTCTTGCCGGGGTCAGCGACGGTTTGATCCCCCATCAACGCATCGAGGTCTTCCGGCTGAGCAATCCCGACCGATACCGGCAAGAGGAGCAGCGAGCCCGTTCCCTGCTCTTCGTGGCGGCCACCCGGGCACGCGACGAGCTGGTCGTCTCCTGGCACGGGCAGGCGAGCCGCTACCTGCCCCGGTACGCCGATCGCGATGCCGGCCGTGCGACGTCCCTGCTGACGGGCGACGGTCCACCGTCGGATTCGAACGCAGCCTGATCTGTGAGGCGCACGCCGGGCACCTGGGTGCCCGGACACGCCATTCTGGCTCACAAGCCATGCTGCTCCCTTAGCCGCATCAGGTTCCGCTTGCGCTTCTGGGCGGCGCGCAGGTCGGTGCCGTAGGCGGTGAAGTCGTCGGGCGTGCCGAGGCGGCGGTGGCAGTCGCGGATGTTCAGGAGCAGGCTGACGAGCTGCTCGTAGGCGTGGTTGCCGGTCACGCGGGTGAGGCGGGCCAGATGCCCCCGTTCGGCATCGGCGCGGAGAACCGCCAGTGCCTTCTCGCGCTCGGTCGGCCAGCACTCTGCTGCGACGGCCGCGGCACGCAGTTGCTGGTAGTTGAGCAGAGAGCGGCGGACTGCGGAGTGGTCGCGGCGCACGGTGACGGCGTCGGCGAGCCGGTCGCTCCCGGCGTAACGGTCGGCGAGGTGGTCGAAGAGGGCGGTGTCGGCGGTGTCGAGTTCGCGGGCGATGAGCAGGTGGGTGAGTGACCATTCGGCGCGAGGTCGGCGGCGTGCACGGCGATCACCGTGTCGATGTCCCGCCCCGACTTCGCGAGGCGCTGCATCAGGTGCTTCTCAGCCCAGCCGATGCGGTTCGCCTGCCATGCTTCGACCGCGTACCGACGCAGGGCGGCCACCCCCCGGCTCGCCGAGCAGGTCCTCGTAGTCGAGCGGGTCGATGTCCGTCAGATCGACCGCGTGTATCACCAGCCAGTGCGCGAGTTCCTCCGGGTCGGCGCGGGCCGCGCGGCACGCCTCATGGTAGGCGTCGGCCAGGCCGACGCCGATATCCCCGAGTTGGCCGTCGGAGTGGTCGATGCTTTCGATCACCTCGGCCAGCATGCCGATCACCTCCCTGACCAGAGTCATCGCGTCGGCCGCCCGGCCGGAACTCGTCAGTGACCGGATGGCGCTGACCACCTGCCCGGCCTGGTCGGCGTAGGCACGGGCGTCGGCGTACTCGACGTAGCCGTACTGGGCAAAAGGGCCGCTATCGAGCAACTCGCAAACACGCGAACGGATTCCGGCCACGTCGCCGAGGGCGCTCGCTGCCCGCAACTCCGGACGCCTCCGCAGGTTCCGGTCCTCGGCCATCTCCTCCCGCACGAGAGCAAGGAGGTCGTCCCGTGACAGGCCGGCCAGCCAGGCGCCGAAGCCGCGGGTCCGGTCCCGGGCCGCCTTCCGTCGACCGGACAGGTCGGCCTCCTGAGCGATCACCGTCAGACCGAGCGGACCAGATGCTTGCAGAAGTTGCCCTCCTGGCCGTACGGGCAGTCGCACGTGCCCTCAGGCATGTGTCGCTCGGCGCGGTCGTATGTCTGGGGACGTGGACGGGCTGGGGGCGGGAGCTTTCAGCGTCGACTGAGGTCATCCGGCGAACGGCGACGCGGTAGCCCGTTGAAACACCTACTGCTTTCCGCCTCGGGGTGGCGGTCAGGCGAGGTGGGCGTGCCTCAGCCCGAGGAGGGAAACCTAGTGTGCTGGCCCAACCAGCGAGGCCGTTGGCGGCGATGAGGCACATACCCGTTTGTTTTGTGTACCAGCTGCCGGCTTGGTGAAGGTCGCTCGGTGACATGACGTGGTACCGAGCCACTTCCATTGACTGGGCAGCTTGAATCTTCACTGGCAAAGTAGCTGATTCCGCCTGTCCGGCCCGCCGCTTCCGCATGCGGAAGCCTGCGCGCCAGATGGCCCCGGCGCCAGGCACGAGGCAAGCCAGGGATGGTCGGGCGATCACCGCCACTCCTCTCGAACCCTCAGGTAGATGAGCCCGTACGCCGTGACCGAGAGGACCGGCAAACTTGCTGCCAAACGTCATGCCCTGTTGTCGACGTGCCGCCACACCCCCACCCCCAGTGATCAGAAGCTGATCATAGAGAGCTCGCGGCGGGTCACCGTCAGCGCGAACGCCGAGGGCGGGGTCCTGAGTTGTTCGCCCGGAAGCGAGGGGCGTTGTCACTGGTCTGCTGTAGAACTGTCGCCGTACGATCAGTTGTTCGCACCCGCAATGCGGGATACGGGAGGGGCGAGGCAATGAGCGGACTGGCTCCACATCTCAAGTTCATCGCCGAAGGCATGATCAAGGGCGCAATGGGCTTGACCGACACCATGCGCGGGGCCCGGGACACAGCAATCGCTCTGTTCCACGAGCTGGCCCAGCAGCACGGCATGGCTGGAGACGACGATGCCGGGCGGGCGTTCGCGAAGGTCTACCGATCGGCTGCGGCGGCCACGCTGGACAAGATCGGCTCCAGTTCGTACGTGCTCGGCGAAGCGAGCCGCGGACTCATGCGCAACGCTCGGGAGTTCATGGCACAAGAGAGTTCTGTCATCGCCGGGTTTCTCGGCAAGCAGCAGGACTTGACCGCTGGCATGGGCGACCCCGGGCAGGGCTGTCCGGAGAACTACCTCGGCCTGGGCCAGGAGCTCCCCGAAGTGGTGGGAGAGACCGCCTGGTACCAGCAGTACGCTCCGGGAGGTGGAAGCGACCGTTTCCGCGGATCGCCCGAGAAGCTGCGGGCGGTGGCCGACTGCTGGCGGCGCGGCGGCAAGCTGATGCAGCGCTTCCTCGAGGACGCTCAAGCATCCGCCATGACGGCCGACAAGGCACACTCCGGCGAAGCCGCGGACGCGTTCCGGACGTACTTCACGATGTGTGTCGGGCTGACCTGCCCACCTGCTCAGGCTCAGGCGGACGAACCGCTCGTCGCCAATCTCGTGGCCGCCTGCAACGAGATCGCGAAGGCGTGCGACCGGTACGCCGAGCATGTGGAAGCGGCGGAGAAAGCCATCCAGCAGCACAAGCTGGACATGTTCGCGGTGGACATGCCCTGGGACAGTCCGATGTTCGGTGGGAACGGTTTCGACGGAGGGCTCCTCGACGCCGTCCTGGAGGACCCGTGGATCCGTCGTCTGGGAGAGGTGGCGCACGCCCTGGACTCGGCCGAGAAGCGGATCAGGCTCCCCGAAGGCGGCGGGGGGCCGACCGCGCCGGGATTCCCGTTCCTCCCGCCGCTGATCCCTGTTCCGGTCCCGGCGCCGGTTTCCGTGCCCCTTGTCCTCGCCTCGTACAGCGGCGGCATGCCCGGAATCGTTCCGTCGGTCTACCGGGACCCTGATCCCAGCGTCCCGTGGCGCGACCCGATCCCCCCGTCCGCCGTGCCTCCGCCGCGGCTTCTGACACCGGAGGAGCGCAAGGAGTTCGTTGCCTGGGTGAACACCCTGAAGCCGGCCGGATTCGGAGGCAAACCGGACCCCACGGCACCGGAGAACGCTTACCAGTTGCGGACTGCCGGCTACCCCGAGCGCATCATCCCCCTGCCCAAGGACTACGAGAAGCCGGCGATCGGCGCGGACGGAATGCGACCGGCGGACGGAATGATGGTGGACGCCAAGTACGTCAAGGATGCCGACGACGACTGCAGGAAGAGCACGTGGCGCCGGCAGTCCACGTTCGACATCGAAGATCAGTACAAGGAGGACGGGACGAAGAAGTGGAGCAAGAAGGACATCCTCATCGGCAAGGATGAGGGCGAACTCGAGAAGTACCAACAGGCGATGAAAGAACATGACGAGATCCGAGGTCTGGAGATCGTCACCAATGACAAAGAAGCCGTGCCGTATTGGCAGACGCTCATGGCCCTCCAGCAGGTGCCCGGTACTGCCCGGTACGTTCAGTGATCCAGGACGCAGGAGGGGCATCCCGTATGACGCACGATGACGACGACCAGACCACCTTCCTGTTCTTCGCCCCGGAGAGAGACCCGCATGCCTGGGCGCTGGACCTCGCCGGTCTGGGTGAAGCCCTGCGGGAGTCGTTCCCCGAAGTCCGCTACAGGGTCCGGCAGGACAGCACGCGGCATGGCGAGCCGTACCTCTCCTTCTGGGCCGCCACCGCCGACGGCATCGAGTTCGACGGCACGGCCACCGTCCACGGGCGGGACTGCGTCATGCTCGGCGACACCACGGCGGAGGAGGCCGCACACTTTCTGACCTGGCTGCGGGACAGCTACCTACCGGCTCCGGATCTCATCCGCTTCAGCAGCGAGCCGGCCGTCGAGCGGGGCGTCGAGACGGACTGGCGTCTGCCGGCCGATGGGGACGCGGGGCGAGTGGCCGACGAGCTGCGGCACCACCTCGCGGTCGTGGACGGGGCCTGACGCAGGCCGCGGCGTCGGTACGGCGGACCACGCAGGGCATTCCCGGGTCGGACTCCCGGCTGCCGGTGGCCGCCCGGGTGGACGGCACCGGGAGCGCGCGAACGTGCGGCGCGGCACCACGCGCCGCATGAAGGGCCTTCAGTTCCTTGTGTGTTTCCGGCACCGCAACCTCTGCCCCTCCCCCGGCGATCACGCGAATGCGTGATGGCAGGCCCGAGGGTGACAGGAATGCTCGGGAGGGAGAGTGACCGGGTCCTGCGGACAGGAGGCATGGGATGAGCCGTTCCACGAGTGCGGTCAGGGGTGGGCATCGGCGGGAGATCGGGGTGGCCGTCGTCGGGGCGGGGGTGCTCGGGATGGCCGTGGTGGACAGTCTGGTGCGGCGGGGGGTGGATGTCGTCTGCTTCGACGGGCGGGTGCCCGGGAGTGGGTTGTCCGGGGGGCTCACGCGGACGTTTCGGCATCGGCATGACGACGAGCGGCATGTCGCCATGGCCGTCGACGGGCTCGCCGGGTTCCGGGAGTGGGAGCGGCGCAGTGGGCGGGTGCTCGTCGGGACGGAAGGGGCCGTCTACAGCGGGATGGGGCCCGCCGATGTGAAGGGGCTCGCGCTGCACGGGGTGGAGCACCGGTTCGTGGAGGCCTCCCGGCAGGACGAGGTGTTTCCGGGGCTCGCGCCGGTGGACGGGCCGCTGCTCGTCGATCCGGGGGCCGGGGCGATACGGGCCCGGAACACCATCGACGCGCTCGTGGGGTGGGTCGGCGACCGGATCGTGCAGGCCGACATTCACAGCGTGACCGTGCCCCGGGACGGGGACGGGGTGGAGATCCAGACCACCGAGGCCATCTACCGCGCCCGCCATGTCGTCATCGCCGCCGGAACCGCCGTACCCAAGCTGGCCCGCGGCGTCGGCATCGACATTCCGCTCCAGTGCCGGCTGCACGTCCGGCCGCACTTCCGGATCCGCGGGTACGAGCCCGGCCGGACGCGGCCCTTGCCCTGCTGGGTCGACCGGGCCGGGATCTGGGGCGAGACCGTCTACGGCTCCCCCATCGGCGACACCGGGACGTATGTCATCGGGCTCATCGGCACCGAGGTCGACATGCCCTTCGGCCCGGACGGCGCCCTGGCCGAGGGAAGCAGCACCCTCGTCGACGCCCAGCGGATCGTCGACTACGTCGAGCGGGCCCTGCCCGGGCTCGATCCCGAACCCGTCGGCGTACGGGTGTGCGTCATGACCAAGCTGCCCGCCGGGAGCGACGCGCTGCGCGCCTGGCACACCGACGGGGTCACCGCCGTCGCCGGGCACAACCTCTTCAAGATGGCGCCCGTGCTCGGCGAACTGCTCGCCGACGCGGCGCAGAACAACAAGCTCCCCGAGCGTCTCGTCGACGCCGGCTCCGGCGCCCTGGACGCGCCGTGAGCCGGGAGATCGCCGTGCTGGGCGGGACGGGGAACATCGGCCGTGCGCTGCTGCGGGAGCTCGCCGGCCTCGGGCACCGGGCCGTCGCGCTGGTCCGGCCCGGGCGCGCGGCCGCCGTGGCGGAGTACGCCCGGCCCGTCGAGGTGGAGAGGGAGACGGAAGCCGGTGAGGAGGGGTTTGTCAGAGCCCTGAAGGGCTGCGCCGCCCTCTTTCTGCTCACTCCGTTCCATCCGCGCCAGGACCTTCTCCAGCGGCGGCTCGCCCGCGCCGCCGCCGACGCCGGCGTCGGCCACGTCGTCAAGGTCTCCGCCCTCGGCGCCGACCCCGCCTCACCCGTCCTCGTCCACCGCCAGCACGGGATCGCCGAACAGGCCCTGGCCGAGCTGGGACTTCCGTACACCTCCCTGCGTCCCAACGCCTTCATGCAGAACGCCGTCCAGTGGCTCCCCACCATCGCCTCCCGGGGCGCCGTGATCCTGCCCGCCGGGCGGGCGCGCGTGAGCATGGTCGACGTACGGGACATCGCCGCGGCCGCCGCCGCGCTGCTCACCGGGCCGCCGCCGCCCGGCCGGGGCGGCGAGGTGTACGAACTGACGGGGCCCGAGGCGCTCGGCTACGCCGACGTGGCGGCCGCCCTGTCGGCCGCCGCCGGGCGGGAGATCCGCTACCTGGACGTACCGCCCGCGCGGGCGGCGGAGGCGATGCGCGCGGGGGGCGTGCCCGAGTGGGCGATCGAGGCACGGCTCCAGCTCTACGGCACGTACGTGGCCGGTGAGGCGGAGACGGTCACCGGCGCGGTGAAGGAGCTGACCGGGCGGGAGCCGCGGTCGTTCGCCGCCTTCGCCGCCGAGCTCGCTCCCCGGCTGAAAATGGAGCGGAAGGGGGAAGGTCCGTGACCGGAAAACCCGAGACCGGAAAACCCGAGACCGGACAACCCGAGACCGGACAACCCGAGACCGGAAGGTCCGTCACCGGAAGGTCCGTGACCGGAAAAACCGAGCCCGAATGGTCCGTGACCGGAACGTCCCGCACGAACGTCGTGCTCGTCGGCGGAACAGGGGTGCTCGGGCACGCCCTCGTGCCCCGCCTCCTCGACCGCGGCCACGCCGTCACCGTCCTCGCCCCCGGGCCCCGGCCCGCGCCCGCCGGGGCCGGGCGGGTCGACGCCAGTCTGCTCGACATCCCGGGCGACGCGCTCGCGGGCGTGCTGGCCGGTGTCGACGTCGTGGTGAACGTCGCCACGGCCGTGCCGGCCGATCCGGCCGCCCCCGGCGCCTGGGACCTCAACACCCGGCTGCGGAAGGAGGGGACGCGCCGGCTGGTCGACGCCGCGCGCGACTGTGGCGTCGGCCATCTCGTGCAGATGAGCATCACCATGGTCTACCCGGACGGCGGCGACCGGCTCCTCGACGAGTCCACGCCGCTCGACACCGATCCGGCGCGGGCCGGGCTCGTCGAGCCCGTCCGCGTCATGGAACAGGCCGTCCGGGGCGACGAGTCCGGAGACGGACCGGCCTGGACCATTCTGCGCGGGGCGCGCTTCGCCGGGCCCGGGACCGTGCAGGACGTCCAGCGCCGGCGCCTCCTCGTCGGGACCCTCCCGATCGCGGGCGACGGCTCCGCCTGGCTCTCGATGGTCCATGTCCGGGATTTCGCCGCCGCCGTCGCGGCCACCGTGGAGGCCCGCCCGCCCGGCATGGTGCTCAACATCGCCGACGAGCCGGTACGGGAACGGGAGTACGTGGAGCGGCTCGCGCGCCGGGTCGGTGCGCCGCCGCCCCCGTACGACCGCTCCCTCGCCCCCGAGCTGCCCTCCCAGCGGGTGAGCAGCGCCGCGGCCCACCGGATCCTCGGCTGGAAGCCCGTCACCGGCATCTGGGGAGGGGTGGGATGAGCCTGTACGTCGCACCCGGCACCCTCGTCGTCTTCGCCGACCTCGGCTGCCCCTGGGCCCACCTAGCCGTCCACCGCCTGCACACCACACGGGCCGCGCTCGGGCTCGACGAGCGCGTCCGCTTCGACGTCCGGGCCTTCCCGCTGGAGCTCATCAACGAGATGTCCACGCCGAAGCTGATCCTCGACGCCGAGACCCCGGTCGTCGGCGCGCTGGAGCCCGGCGCCGGCTGGCAGATGTGGCAGCGGCCGTCGTACGAGTACCCCGTCAGCACCCTGCTCGCCATGGAGGCCGTGGAGGCCGCGAAGGAGCAGGGGCTGCGCGCGAGTGAGCGGCTCGACCGGGCGCTGCGCGTCGCGCTGTTCGGCCAGAGCCGGAACATCACGATGCGGCACGAGATCCTCGCCGTCGCCGCCGAAAGCGGCGTGGACGCCGACGCGTTGAAGTACGCCCTGGTCCGGGGGCGGGCGCGGGCCGCGATCGAGGAGCAGCTGGAGGTGTCGCTCGGCGACGAGGTGCGGGGCAGCCCGCATGTCTTCGCCCCGGGCGGGCTCAGCGCCCACAACCCGGGGGTGGAGCGGCACTGGCTCGGGCGGGAGGGCTCCGGCTTTCCCGTGGTCACGAAGGACGAGCCGGGGGTGGTGTACGAGAGCCTGCTGCGGCGCGCCGCCGAAGCGACGCCCCTCGGCTGACCCTCCGTACCGAACTCCGCCGGCCCTCCGCACCAGCCCTCCGCACCGACCCCGTGCCCCGTACGACGCGGAAACCGCCCGCCCGAGAACCTCCGGCGGGCGGTCGCGTCCACGGACCTACTCGTCGACGATGAACATGCCGAACTCCTCGGCCCGTCGCATCACCAGCTGCTCGTACCCCACCGGCTCCGCCGGGCGTTCCAGGCCCGGGACCACCGGCTGGCCGATCTCGAAGAAGAAGTTCTCGAAGCCGGCCGGCGCCAGGACGAACAGCAGTTTGGTGATCTTGCTGGAGTCGTTCCGGAACTTGTGCTTGGCCCCACGCGGGATGAAGATGAACGCCCCGCTCTCCGCCTTGATGACCTCGTCACCGGATGCCACGGTGAGTTCGCCGTCGAGCAGGTAGAAGATCTCGTCCGCGTCGTTGTGGATGTGCATCGGCGGACCGTTGTCCGGGGCGATCTCGCCTTCCATCATGGTGAACCCGGGTCCGGTGGTGCTCTTCCCGGCCTTCATCGTGTACTTGTCGCCCTGCAGCGCCCAGACACTCGGGCCTTCGCCCGGCGCTACGTACGTGATCTGTTCCGAACCGGTTCCGGCGCCCTGCGGGCCCCACGGGATGCTCATCGGCGTCCTCACGTTCGTCGCGTCCATGCCGCGATCCGTCTCTGCCGGAATCCAGTGAACCGGGCGCCCGTACGCCGGTCATCACGTGATCACGTGATGTGGCGGCGCACGCCCTGATGACATCTTCCCGGAGCAACCACCACAACGATGTTCGATGTTTAGGGGGAAACATGACCTCGGTATCACGCCGGAGGCTCCTCACAGGTACCGCGGCCGTCGTAGGGGCCACAGCGCTGACCTCGCAGGCCGGCGTGAGCGCCGCCCAGGCCTCCGGAACGGTCACCGCGACGAGCACGGAGACCGGCGCCACGGCGCGGGCCCTGACCGTGAGTCCGCAGGACGTCCGTTACTCGGGGCTGACCAGCGGGCAGAACCAGCTCTTCCACAGCCGTCCGGACTGCGTCCGCCTGCCGCGCTCCACCGCCCAGGTGGTCACGGCCGTGCAGGAGGCGGTGACCGCGGGCAAGCGGCTGAGCGTGCGCGGCGGCGGCCACTGCTACGAGAACTTCGTCGACCACCCGGACATCAAGGTGATCATCGACATGTCCGGGATGCGGAAGATCGACTACGACCCCGCCCACCAGGCCTTCGTCGTCGAGGGCGGGGCCACGCTCGGGGAGACGTACTTCGCGCTGTTCCGGCAGTGGGGCGTGACCCTGCCCGGCGGCGCCTGCTACTCGGTGGGCGTCGGCGGGCACGTCCAGGGCGGCGGCTACGGCAACCTGAGCCGGCTGCACGGCCTGGTCGTCGACTATCTGTACGCCGTCGAGGTCGTGGTCGTGGACCCCGACGGCCGCGCCCGCGCCGTCGTCGCCACCCGCGAGGCGGGCGACCCGAACCGCGACCTGTGGTGGGCGCACACCGGCGGGGGCGGCGGCAGCTTCGGCGTCGTGACCCGCTACTGGTTCCGCTCCCCCACCGCGACCGGCACCGATCCCTCGCGGCTGCTGCCGGCGCCGCCGGCCGACGTGCTGGTGACCTGGCTGCAGTGGCCGTGGGCGCAGCTGACCGAGGCCCGCTTCGCCCGTCTCGTACGGAACTACGGCGTCTGGAACGAACAGAACAGCTCGCCGGCCTCGCCGTACAAGGGCCTGACGGCCCGCCTGGAGCCGGGCCCGAAGGCGGGCGGCAGCGTCCTGCTGTCCATACAGATGGACACCGCGGTGCCGAACGCCCGGCAGCTCCTGCTCGACTTCGTCGCGGCCGTCAACGACGGGGTGGGGGTCACGCCGGTGGAGTACCAGGAGCTGCACCAGCTGCCCTGGTTCCAGGCCACCGGGTGGCCCGGCTTCTGGATGAGCAACCCGACCGACCGCTACAAGTACAAGTCGAGCTACCACCGCAAGGGTCTGACGGACGACCAGATCGGAGGGCTCTACCGGGTGCTGACGGACTCGGACTACAACCACCCGGCGTTCGTGGTGTCGATCGCCGCGCACGGCGGGCAGGTCAACGCCGTGGCGCCGACCGCCACCGCGCAGGTGCACCGCGACAGCGTCCTGAAGCTGCTCTGGGGCACGGCCTGGGGCAACCCCAGTGACGACGCCAAGCACTTCGCGTACATCCGGCGCGCCTTCTCGACCGTGTACGCCTCGACCGGCGGCGTCCCGGTGCCGAACGCCGTGACCGACGGCTGCTACATCAACTACGCCGACGGGGACCTCGCCGACCCGGCGTGGAACCGTTCGGGCGTGGCCTGGCACGACCTGTACTGGAAGCAGAACTACCCCACGCTCCAGCGCGCGAAGTCGCGCTGGGACCGGCGCGACGTCTTCCGTCACGCGCAGTCGATCCGGCTGCCCGGAACGGTCTGACGCCGCCCGCGGCGAAGGCCGGGCCCCCACCCTCCCGGGGCCCGGCCTTCGTGCCGTGAATCCCCGTACGACAGGCCGTCAGACGTGGGGCTCGCGCGCCAGGAGGGCCGGGGCGGCCCAGGTGCTGGGCAGCCAGGCGAGCGGGACGTGGCGGTGGAGGTACGGCGCCGCGAGCGGGCGGCCGCGCGAGGCCGCGAGCCGCGCGTCGGCGGCGGACAGGCAGGTACGGGCGATGGCGTCGCTGTCGCCGACGATGACCGAGTCGACGCCCGGCCGGATGCCCGCGGCGGTCACCCAGTGGACGCCCTCGGTCGGGACACCGAAGGCGAAGCGGCGCGGGTGCGGCCGGAGAGCCGCGTCCAGCACGTGGTACGGCTTGCGGGAGACTGCGATGCCGCCGGTCTCGTACGCCTCGCCGTCCGCGTCGGGGATGCGGTACGGCGCGCACTGCCCGGTCTCCAGCAGGCCGCGGACCAGCGCGTCGGCGGTCGTACGGACGTCCACCTCGGGCAGCCGGGCCTCGATCAGGGCGGTGACGCGGACGGTGGAGCCGGGCACGCGGGCGGAGCGGAGCCGAAAACCCGCCTCGGACCCGCCGCCCGGGTCGGGTTCGGCCCGGGTGTCGGGGCCCAGGACGTGGACGATCCCGGCCTCGATCAGGGCGGTCAGCTCCTCGATGCGGCGGGCGGGCGGGCCGATGGAGAGATAGGCGTTGAGCGGGGTGTACCAGCCGCTCAGCTCCTCGCGGTAGGAGCGGCCGCCGATCCCGCCGTGGTCGACGACGAGGCGGATCTCGTTGCGCAGGTCCCGCAGGACGTCGAGGGCGGCCTTCAGCGGGCTGGTGACATTGCCCCTCAGTGCCTCGGTGACGTCCGCGCGCAGATGGGCGAGGAGCCAGTCGCGGAAGTCCTCGGGCCCGGTGAACACCCGGTCGCCGTAGGGGCGTTCGATCCGCTCCCAGGACCATCGGCGGGAGCGCGGGACGCCGTGGCGGTCGAGCAGTTCCCCGGTGCCGGCTCCCCCGCCCCGGGCGACGAACTCCGCGCGGAAGGTGTCGGCGGCGGCCGGCTCGCCCCGTTCGGCGATCAGCGCGTGGTAGTAGACCGCCCGCACCTCGCGGGAGATGAGCGGCCACACGTCCGTACGGAAGGACAGCGGCCCGGCGATGCGGTGCCGGCGGCGCAGGGCGTCGATCACGGCGGGGGTGAGGAAGAGCGGCTCGTGCCGCCCGGAGACGCCCTTCTCGTTCTCGCCGCGCGCGTGGTACGGAACGCCTCGCCGCGAGCCCAGGTACAGCTCGGGCTCCCGCCCGGACGGGCGGTACTCCAGCTGTCCGCCGGAACGTCCGCCGGAACGTCCGCCGTACCGCTCGAAGCGGCCGCCGCGCCCGGTGGTCAGCAGCGCGACGACGTCGAAGCAGCTGAGACCCATGCCGAGGAGGCCGACCCGCCGGCCGGGGGCGATCGGGCGGAGGTCGAGGTCGGCGGGGTTGCCGGGCGGGTGGTAGACGAGTCCGCTCCGCTGCGCGTGGTCGGCCAACGCCCTTTCTCTGGGGGTCGGTTCCATGGGGAGGTGGCCCTGGGCGAGGACGACGGCGTCGAGGCCGCCGAGTACGGTGCCGTCGTCCAGGACGACCGTCTGCGTAGCCGCCCCGGGTCCGCCACCGTCCCCGGCGACCGCGGTCTCGTCGCGCAGGGCGACGGCGGTGGCCCGGTGGACGGTGAGGGTGATGTTCCGGGGCGCGTGGCGGCGCAGCCGGTCGAGCACCCACTCCAGGTAGTGGCCGTACAGCCGCCGGGTCGGGTACGTGTCGGGGCCGAGGGCCTGGGCCTCCCGCCGGTCCTCCTCGGGGAGGGAGCCGGGGGAGGCGAGGTCGTCGAGGAGGGCCGCCCACTGGTGGAGGCTGGGTCCCGGCACGACCGGGCCGGCGCAGTCGACGCTGTCGTCGGCGAACAGGGTGATCTGCGAGGCCACCGTGTTCATGAGGAGTTCGGCGCTCTGGTCGGTGCGCCACACCTGTCCGCCGGGGCCGCGCGGGTCGACGAGGTGCACCGCGAACCGGCGTCCCTGCCACCGCGGAAGGCGGGAATTGGCGCAGAGGCGCTCCACCACGGAGAGGCCGCGGGGACCCGCTCCGATCACACAGATCCGGGTGATTTCCTCGCGGGCCGTCATTCGGGAGCCGTCATTCCGGCCGGAATGAGATGCGCCGCTTCGCTCCTGTCATTCGCCATGACGGGAGGCTAGGTTTCCGGCCCGCATTTCCGCATCACGCCGATGCGGGATTGCTCGGGCTCCGAAATGAGCCGCTCCCACATCACGTGGATCCGGGATCCGGAATCGGCGGGCGCTGTGTAGAAAGGAGATCGCGCAACGCCATCTGCCCCGATCAGCCGGTGCGAGGACGACGCATGTCAGTAGCGGTGAAGAAGTTCGGCGGGAGTTCGCTGTCGACTCCCGGAAGAATTCGCCAGGTCGCGGAGATGGTCGCCCGCTTCCACCGTACGGGCCGCCCGACGGTGGTCGTGGTCTCCGCCCGCGGGGACACGACCGACGAGCTGCTCGCGGCGGCGCTCGAACTGAACGCCGTCCCGTCGGCGCGGGAGACGGACCAGCTCCTCGCCACCGGCGAGAACGCCTCCGCGGCTCTGCTGGCGCTCGCGCTGCACGACCAGGGGACGCCGGCGGTCTCCCTGACCGGGCCCCAGGCCGGGATCCGGGTCTCGGGCCACCACGGCGCCGGGATGATCGCCGGGATCGACCCGGCCCGGATCCTCGCCCATCTGCGGCGCGGACAGGTCGTCGTGGTCTCGGGCTTCCAGGGCGGCGACGCGGAAGCGGAAGGGGACGTGATCACCCTCGGCCGGGGCGGTTCGGACACGACGGCGGTGGCCCTCGCGACCGCGCTCTCGGCGGGGAGCTGCGAGATCTACACCGACGTCAAGGGGATCCACACCGCCGATCCCCGGGTGGTGCCCGAAGCGCGGGTGCTGGCCACCATCGACGCCGGGGTGATGGCGGAGATGGCCTTCGCCGGCGCCCAGGTGATGCACTCGCGCGCGGTGGAACTGGCCGCCTCGCACTCCATCGACGTCGTGGTCCGCGGCTCGTTCACGACGGAACCCGGAACCACCATCCTCGGACGGAGCATCGACGTGCTCGAATCACAGGGATCGATCATCGCCGTCACCCATGACACCGACATCGTGATGGCCCTCACCCGCTCGCGCCGGCCTCGGGACGGCCTGGCCGCGGACGTACTGACCGAACTGGCGCGGGCGTCGGTCCCGGTCGACCTCCTCTCCTGGGGAGCGCCGGACGACCACGGATTCCGGATGGGCTTCGCCCTGCACGGCAGCCGGCTGGCTCCGGCCCGCGAGGCGCTGCGCCGGATCGCGTCCGGGCTCGGCTGCGAGACGGACGTGGACGAGAAGGTCGGCAAGGTGTCTCTGATCGGGGTGGGGCTGCTCAACCGGCCGGACTACACGGCCCGGATGCTGACCCTGCTCTCCCGGATGGGCGTGACGCCGAGCTGGGTGTCCTCGACCCATCTGCGGGTCTCCGTGATCATTCCGCTGGACCGCGTCCTGGAGGCGGTCACGGCGCTCCACGAGGAGTTCGGCCTCGGCCGCGACGACCTCGACACCCCCTCCATGGCCGCGGTGTGACAGAAGGTGTGACAGAAGGAGAAGCCGCATGACGCAGAATCGATCGTTCGGTGCGCGATTACGCGCCCGCAAGCTCTACCGGCACGCGCCGGACCGTCTGCTGGTCGTGCCCCTCGACCACTCCGTCACCGACGGGCCCATCGTCCCCGCCGCCGAACTGAACCGTCTGGTCGGGCAGTTGGCGGGCAACGGGGTGGACGGGGTGGTGCTGCACAAGGGGACGCTGCGCCAGTTGGACCCCGAGCCCTTCACCCGGACCTCGCTGATCGTGCACCTGAGCGTGAGCACCGTGCACGCCCCGGATCCGGACGCCAAGTACCTCGTCAGCGATGTGGAGAGCGCGCTGCGGCTCGGCGCGGACGCGGTCAGCGTCCACGTCAACGTGGGCTCGGCCGGCGAGGCCCGGCAGATCGCCGACATGGCCGCCGTCGCCGACGCCTGCGACCGGTGGAACGTACCGCTGCTCGCGATGATGTACCCGCGCGGTCCCGAGATCGCCGATCCCCGGGACACCGCCCTGGTCACACACGTGGCCACGCTCGCCGCCGATCTGGGGGCGGACCTGGTCAAGGTGCCCTGCCCGCGCACGATGGCCGGCCTCGCCGACGTGGTACGGGCCTGCCCGGTGCCGGTCCTGGTCGCCGGCGGGCAGCCCGCGGCCACCACCGACGAGCTTCTCGACCATGTGGCCGCCGTCCTCGACACGGGAGCCACCGGCCTCGCCATGGGCCGCAACATCTTCCAGTCCTCCGAGCCGGGCAAGCGCGCCCGCCGGGTCGCGGACCTGGTGCACGTCCCGCGGGGTGTGCCCGCCGCTCCCGCACTGCTCACCGCCAACCCCGCCTGAACGCCCGAACGCCCGAGAGATCCAGAGGAAGAGGAACATGAAGCTCTGCTGGCTCGATCTGCGCACGAAGAACGAACTGACCCCGGCGATCCTGGAAGAGGCGGTGCACCAGCGGATCGACGGCGTGGTCGCGTCCTCCGTCGAGGACCTGGCGGGCCTGCCGCCCACCGTGAAGAAGGTGCTCTTCCCGCGCGGCGCGGCGCTTCCGGAGGACTTCGGCGGGGCGGACGTGGTCGTCGTGGACCCGGCCGAGCACGGTGACCCGGCGGTGCTGGCCGCCCGCCACCCCGAGGTCGAGTTCGGCCGGTACGTGGAGATCGTGGACGCCGAGACGCTGGAGGAGGCGTGCCGTTCGGCCGCCACCGACAGGTGGAGCGTGCTGTGGTTCCGCGACCCGACGAAGATCCCGCTGGAGATCGTCATCGCGGCCGGCAAGGCGGCGAAGGGCACCGGCAGCCTCGTCACCATCGCGCGGGACGTCGAGGAGGCCGAGATCATCTTCGGGGTCCTGGAGCTGGGTTCGGACGGCGTGATGCTGGCGCCGGAGCGGGTCGGCGACGCGACCGGTCTGAAGGCGGCGGCCGTCTCCCGGACGCCCGACCTGGAGATGGTGGAGCTGACCGTCACCGGCAGCACCCACATCGGCATGGGCGAGCGGGCGTGCGTCGACACCGTCACGCACTTCCGTCAGGACGAGGGCATCCTGGTCGGCTCGCACTCCAAGGGCATGATCCTGTGTGTCAGCGAGACCCACCCGCTGCCGTACATGCCGACGCGGCCGTTCCGGGTGAACGCCGGCGCCATCCACTCGTACACGTTGTCCCAGAACTCGCGGACGCACTACCTCAGCGAGCTGAAGGCCGGCAGCAAGGTGCTGGCCGTGGACGTGAAGGGTCAGACCCGGCTCGTGGCGGTGGGCAGGGTGAAGATCGAGAGCCGGCCGCTGCTTTCGGTGGACGCGGTGGCGCCCGACGGGACGACGGTCAACCTGATCCTTCAGGACGACTGGCACGTACGGGTCCTCGGCCCGGGCGGCGTGGTGCACAACAGCACGGAGCTGAAGCCGGGCGACGTCGTCCTCGGCTACCTGCCGACCGCCGACCGGCACGTGGGCTACCCGATCGAGGAGTTCTGCCTGGAGAAGTAGGAACCGGGCCTGGAGAAGCAGGAACCGGGTGTACGAAGCCGGCCCGCCGCGGGAGGTCCGCGGCGGGCCGGCTTCGTACCGTCTTCTAGGCGGGGACGGCCACGATGACGCTCGTGGACGACCGGGTGTGACGGATCTCCTTGAGCCGGAAGCCGGCCTTGTCGAAGAGGTCGACGAACTCCGGCTCGGTCCGCAGGTGCCCGGTGAGCAGCGACAGCATCACGATGTCCTCGAACTTGCCGAAGTGCGGGGTGTCGCCCTCCGGGATCACCTCGTCGATGACGATCAGCTGCCCCGAGTCGCCCATCGCGCGGCGGATGTTGTGCAGCAGGGTGACGGCGTCGCCGTCGTCCCAGTCGTGGATGGTCCAGGACACCACATACGTGTCACCGCCCTCCGGGACGGAGGTCAGGAAGTCGCCCCCGACGCACTCGGCGCGGTCCGCGACGCCCAGCTCGGCCAGGACGGCCTCGGCCTCCGGGACCACGCGGGGCAGGTCGTAGGCGACCGCGGTCATCCGCGGGTAGCGCTGGAGCAGGGCGCCCACGAGCCGGCCCCGGCCCGCGCCGACGTCCACGAGACGGCGGACGTCGGAGAGGTCGTAGACGTCCAGGACACCGGAGTTGACCATCACCGACATGCTGCTCATGGCGCTGTTGAACACCGCCGCGAGCTCGGGACGGGCGGCGAAGTACGTCCACCAGTCGGTGCCGTGCACCTCGTCGAAGGACGGCTTGCCGGTCCGCAGGCTGTGCGCGAGCGCCCCGAACGACCGCTGCCGCTCGGGCATCCCGACGTACCGCGCCAGGTCGCGCATCGAGCCGGGCACGTCGCCGCGGAGCGTCGCCGCGAGCGGGGTGAGACCGAAGGTCCTCGGCTCGACCTCGGTGAAGACGCCGACGCTCGCGAGCGCCCGCAGGCCCCGGTAGAGCGCCCCGGGATCGGTCCCGGTCCGCTCGGCGATCTCGTCGATGTGCCGCACCTCGTCGCCGATGGCGTCGGCGACGCCCAGTTCGGCGACGGCGACGAGGAGTTGGCTGACCAGGGAGCTGTAGAGCATCTCGTACATCCGGACCGGCGCCGGCACGTCGCCGGGCAGCCGGGTGCCCGGCAGTTCGGGGCCGCCGGGGTGATGGGGTGCCGTCATGGGCTGTTCTCCTCCGTGTCCGGCGTGGGTCGGATCAGGACGTCGGCGAAGTGCTCGCGCAGGCTGCGCTTGAGCACCTTGCCGGTGGCTCCGGTCGGGAAGTGCTCCGGTTCGGTGGCGAGCACGGCGCCGCCGAGGGCGGGCAGCCCCTTCGCGCGCAGCGCCGTGTTGAGCCGCTCCAGCAGGTCGCCCGGTGCGTTCGCGCCCGGGCGGAGCCGGACGGTGGCGAACGGGGCCTGCATTCCGCCCGGCTCCGGGGCGTTGACGGCGACGACCGCGCAGTCGGCCACCTCGGGGCAGCCGGTCATGACGGCCTCCTCCATGGGAAGGCTGTAGACCGGTCCCCGGGCGGTGTGGATGACGTCGGGCACGCGGTCCACGTGGAAGAACCGTCCGTCGCGGTCCTGGTAGACGATGTCGCCGGTGAGCCAGTAGCCGGAGACGGAGGACTTCTGGGTGAGTCCGGTGTCCCCCCAGTAACCGGCGGTCCTGGTGGGGGTCTTCACCCCGAGCCGGCCCGGTCGGCCGGGGCCGAGGATCCGGCCGTCGTCGTCGAGGACGACGGCCCGTTCCACCACCCGTACGGGTGTGCCGACGCAGCGGTCGTAGTCCTGCTGCTCCGGCTCGCTGACCTTGCGGAACAGCGCCATCCCCATCTCGGAGGAGCCGAGGCCGTCGACGAACCGCGAGCCGGGGCGGTCGCCGTACCGGGAGCCGAGCCGGGTGGCGAGCCGGGAGCCCAGCCGGGAACCGAGTCCGGAGCCCAGTCCGAAGCCGAGCCCGGAACTCAACCTTGAGCCGAGTCCGGAGCCGAGCCTTGAGGCGATTCCGACCGGCCCGGCGACGGCGGCCGGGCGGACCGGGCGGCGGCCGTGCCGGATCAGCTCCTTGATGTGCGCCTCGTGGGCGGAGTCACCGGTGTTGATCCAGGTGTGGACGTCGCCGACGGCCGAGGGCGACAGGTCGAGCGTGGCCAGTTCCGCCCAGGTCTGGGGGAACGCCACCACGATCGTGGGCCGGAACCAGCGGGCCGCGTCGTGCACGGCCTCCCCCGAGCTGTCGGCCATGACCAGCGTGGGCAGGCCGAGCAGGGTCGCCGTCATCAGATAGCTGATGCCCGCGGAGTGGGTCTGTGGGAGCGCGGTGAGCATTCGGTTGCTCGCCGCGTCGGGGAAGCTGAGCAGCCGGTGGCGCTTGCCGAGGAAGAACTGCCGGTGCCCGAAGGTGACCGCCTTCGGCGGTCCGGTCGTGCCGGAGGTGTGGCAGAGCATGACCAGGTCGTCGTCGCCGTGCCGGTACGGGAAGAGCCCGGGCAGCGTGGGCCGGGCGGGCCGCCGGCGCGGGAACGCGTCCAGCTCCTTCTCGAACGCCAGGTTCTTCGGCAGTGCGCCGGAGGCCCGCAGCCGTTCCAGCCCGTCGGCGGTGGCGACCACCCCGACCACGCCGACCCGGCCCAGATAGTCGGCCGCGACCTCGGGCCTCATCCGGCCGTTGACCAGCGCGGCGATGGCACCCAGGGAGCTGAGCGCCAGGAAGTGCAGGAAGGCGTCGACGCCCTCGCCGGCGTAGACGCCGACGGGGTCGCCCTTCGTGACGCCCGCCCGGTGGTACCAGGAGGCGTAGGCGTCCCGTAGCTCGGTGAGCCGGTCGAGGCTGAGCCGCTCGAGCTCCTCCTCGCCCTCTTCTCCCCCGCCGCCCGGATCACCCGCCGCGCCGCCGCCCCCGGCACCGGGACCGCCCGCGCGCTGCGCGAGCAGGAACGGTGCCGAAGGGGCGGGGCTCACGGCGCGGGCGTGGTCGAGGAAGCTGCCGACCCCGAGGGCGGGGTCGGCCAGGAGCCGGAGTCGGGCGCGCAGCGGCATCCGTGCGGCCGGCGCGAGACCCATGCTGATGACACCCGTGTTGTCGCGCATGCGTTCCTTTCCGCTTCGGGGACCGGTCGGATCGGATCAGCCCTCGTAGACGGTCAGCTCGTACCCGTCGGGGTCCTTGAACTGGAACTCACGGCCGCAGAAGCCGTCGCACGGCGGCTTGGTGATGGTCACGCCCTGCTCGGCCACGATCTTGGCGAGACCGTCGGGGTCCTCCGCCTTGATCCAGAGCACGACGCCCCAGCCGAGCTCGGGTACGGAGTCGAGGTCGATGGTGGCCTGCCGCAGCGCCAGCTTGATGGGCGCGGTGTCGAGAACGGCGGCGGTGGGGACCTTGGAATCGGTCTCCTTGAAGCCGACGACGTCGGTGTAGAAGCGGCGGGACCGCTCGACGTCACGCACCTGGAGGGTGAGGAAGTTGGGGCCGATCGCGTTCGTCATGAGATGCCTCTCCACGGGCCTGTGGGCCAACGGGCTTTCGACGGGCCCCAGTCTGTGTGCGGGCCACGGGCCGAGGCATCACGTGTTCTCGTGAACTCGACGGAACCTGGGAACTCCCCTGGACTCGCTTACGGCGGAAAGCTCCCGGGTGTGCGGGATGACATTCCGCCGTACGAGAGGAGTGAGCGTCAGACCGTCAGACGGTCTCGTCGAGGGCCAGCGCCTCATGGGTCAGGACCTGGCGGGTCAGCTCGACGCGGCTCGTCACGCCCAGCTTGGTGAAGCTGTGCCGCAGATGGCTGTCGACGGTGTGCCGGGACAGGAAGAGCTTCTCCGCGACCTCCCGGTTGGTCAGTCCCTCGGCCACGAGCCGTACGACGCGCAGCTCGGACGGCGTCAGCTGGTCCCAGCGCGCCCGCGGGCCGCCGGCCGGGTCGGCGGCGCGGTCCCTGACCCTGGCGCGGGCGGCCACCCGGTCGGGAGCCCGGTCGCGTACCCGTGGTGCGGGCCGCGGGCCGAGTGAGCGCAGCGTCTTGCGCACCCGCAGGGCGTCGCCGCGGGCGCCGTGTGTCGTGTACTGCCCGAGCGCCTCGTTCAGGAGCACCACCGCGGCGCTCCGGCCACCGTGGTGCTCCTCCGCCATGGCGAGGTCCTCGGTGGCGGCGGCGAGGGCGAGCGGCCGGGGGCCGGACCGGTAGTGCGCCACGGCGGTACGCAGCCGGTCCACGTCGTTGCGGAGCACGCCCTCGGCGTGGGCCGCGGCGGCGACGGCGGAGGTCACCGTGGGGTTGCGGGTCGCGACGAGGCGGGCGGCCTCGGCGACGGCGACGGCCCGGTCCGAGTCCCCGATGCGCAGCGCGGTACGGACCAGGCAGGCGCCCGCGTGCGGCTCCTTGGTGAGCAGCAGGGGCCGCCTGGGCAGTCCCGAGTACACGTGGGAGAGCGTGTCGATCGCGGTGTCCTGCTCCTCGGTGGCGCTCTGCAGCAGGGCGGTGACCCAGGCCAGGTCCTCGAGGGCGGCTCCCGTGGCGCTCGCCGCGAGCGGGTCGGCGATGCCCACGTGGCGCCGGGCCAGGGACAGTTCGTTGCGGTGGATCGCCACCCGGGTGCGCAGGGCGAGCGGGCCCACGCCGAGCGAGGGCACGGCGAGCCGCTCGGCGATGCGTACGGCCGTGGCGGCCTCGGCGTCGGCCTCGTCGAGCCTGCCCGCGGCGAGCTTGAGCTCGGCCCGGTGGTAGTGCCACATCGGCAGGACCCAGCGCAGGGCGGCGTGGTCGGAGGGGTCGCACTCCTCGGCCAGGATCGCCTCCGCCTGGTCGAACTCGTCGGAGGCGGTGAGCGCGACGGCCAGCCAGAGCCGGTGGTGGCCGGTGTCGGCGCCGTGGGCGTGGCCGTGGTCGGAGGCGACGCGCAGGGCCTCTCGGGCGTGCGCGACGACCTGTCCGTGGCGGCCCTGGGCCCGGGCGGCGGAGTAGCGCACGGTCGTGCGGTAGACGAGGTCGGCGTACCGGCTCGCGTGCGGTGCCTCGGCGGCGCCGACGGGCCGGGCGCGGGGCGCACCGCCCATCGGGGCGGGCCGTTCGGCGTGGGTGCGCCAGCCGTCCGGATCACGGAGGCCGGTGGTGCCCATCAGGTGGACGGCGTCGGCCATCAGCTCGGGGTGGATGGGCTCCGCCCGCTCCTCGGCCCACGCGGACCAGGTGGCCCAGGCGTCCAGGTCCGCCCGTCCGGCCAGGTCCGCCCGTCCGGCCGGGTCCGCCCGGTCTGCTCGCTCGGCCCGGCCGGAGACGGCGGCCGGGGCGAAAGAGGCCTGCGAGGCCTGCGCGACCTGCGGAGTCGCCCCGGTCACGCCGGTCACGCCGGCCAGGCTGTGTGCGGTGCGCGGTGCCGTGAGTTCTGCGGTTCCGGCCGCCGCCGCCCGCCTCTGGCTGAGGATCAGGTGGTCGACGAACTCGGAGGCCGACCGTCCCTCGCGCCAGACGGCGGCCGCCGCCTCGCGGTGCAGCGCCGTGCGTACGGGTTCCGCGAGGCGGACGTACAGCGCTTGGCGGACGAGGGGGTGCCGGAAGGTGATCGTCGGCCCCTCCCCCACCAGGACGGAGGCGGCGATCAACTCGCCGATGACCGGCAGCAGTTCCACCGGGTTGCGGCCGAGGAGTCCGGCCGCCTCGTGGACGGAGAAGCTCGGTCCGAGGACGGCCACGGCGTCCAGCACCCGTCGGCTCTCGCCGGAGAGGTCGCGCAGATGGTGGTCGACGGCCCGCAGGAAGGAGGGGGCCGGTTCGGCGTCCACGAGGACGGCGACCGGGTCGCGTCCCTCGACTCGGATGCGGCCGTCGCTCAGGGAGGTGGCCAGGAGTTCCTTGAGCAGGTAGGGGTTGCCGCCGCTGCCCGCGGCGAGGACCAGCACCTCGTCGTCGGGCCGGGCGTCGAGGACGTGAGCGGCGAGCCGGGCGACGGCTTCCTGCGACAGGGCCGCCAGTTCATGGCGTACGGCCCCTTCCCGGATGAGCCAGTCGATGGTGTCCTGTGCGGTGTCTCGCACCCGTACCGGCACGCGGGTCAGCAGCCAGAGGACCGGTACGGATCGGGAGGCGCCGATCAGACCGCGCAGCGCCGCCGCGGTCAGGTCGTCGACGAGGTGTGCGTCGTCCAGCGCCACGAGCAGCGGCTGGGAGCGGGTGGTGCGCCGGAGGAAGTCGGCGATGACGTCGACGGGGGCGAGCGGGTCGTAGTCCTGACGGCCCGTGAGCGGGATGAGGAACCGGGGCGGAACGGTGTCGCGCAGAAGCCGGCGCAGCGTGCTGAACGGCACCCGCCGGTCCAATTGCGCCGCTTTGCCGAAGGTCACGGAGAAACCGGCGTTCGCCGCGCTCTCCACGGCCGCCCGTAACGATTCGCTCTTTCCCACACCCGCGGAACCCTCGAGAACGAGACAGTTTCCCTTCCCTGACGACGTACGTTCGACGGCTCGGCGTATCTCGTAGAGTGTGGTCTCCCTACCCAGTAACACGGGCGTGGCGGAGCGCATTTCATCCCCCCGTAACGTAGAGCCCAAGAGGTCGAGTCAGCATGAAGTAAAGCGGATTCGAGCGTGGAACGGCGGGGGAGCCTCTCGGCTGGCGGGATTCCGATGGTGGGTGAAAATCCCCCGTGCGCGGTCTTCTCTTTTCTCTTGCGGCATGCGTGCGCATCCAGGTCCTCCATCGCGGGAGGAGGACCTGGATGCGGTCGTCGCGCGCGCCGGGCTCAGGGTCTCGTCATGCCTCCAGAAGCCGCAGCCCGACGACTCCGCCGATGATCGCCACGATGCAGGCGATCCGGGCGGCTGACGCGGTCTCGCCGGTGACGAGGCCCGCGACGACCACGCCCGCGGCCCCGATGCCGACCCAGACCGCGTAGCCCGTGCCCACCGGCACGTCGCGCAGCGCGAAGGTGAGCAGCACGAAGCTGAGGGCGGAGAAGAAGATGCCGATGACGCTCGGCCACAGCCTGGTGAAGCCGTTCGACTCCTTGAGCGCCAGGGCCCATACGATCTCCAGGAGACCGGCCAGCGTCAGGATCGCCCATGCCATCGCGCCCGCCTTCGCTCTCGTGTCGCTCGCCGCACCGGCCTGGTCAGGCGGCGTAGCCACCGTCGACCGCCAGTGACGTCCCGGTGATCCACTGGGCGTCCGGACCCGCGAGGAAGGCCACGGCCCCCGCGGTGTCGGCGCCCGCGCCGAGCCTCTTGGCGGCGGTCCGCTGACGCTCCTCCTCGGCCTCCTCCGTGCCGTCGGGGTTCATGTCGGTGACCGTCGGGCCGGGGTCGACGATGTTGGCGGTGATGCCCTGCGGCGCCACGTCGTGGGCGAGGCCCTTGGTGAAGCCGATGAGGGCCGACTTGCTCATGGCGTACAGCGTCACGTCGGGCACCGGCACGCGGTTGGCCCAGCAGCTGCCGACGCTGATGATCCTGCCGCCCTCCCCCATGTGCCGCAGGGCGGCCTGGGTGGAGAGGAAGACGGCGCGCACATGGATGGCGAGCGTCCGGTCGATCTCTTCCAGGGTCACGTCCCCGATCGGGCCGTACGGGAAGATGCCGGCGTTGTTGACCAGGATGTCGATACGGCCGAACTCGGCCGCCGCCCGCTCGACCGACTCGACGACCGCCGCCGGGTCTGCGCTGTCGGCCTGGAGGGCCAGCCCCTTGCGGCCTAAGGCCTCGATGGACTTGACGACTTCCCGTGCCTTGTCCGCGGCGCTGACGTAGGTCAGCGCGACGTCCGCTCCCTCCTGGGCCAGCCGGAGGGCGATCGCGGCTCCTATCCCGCGGCTTCCCCCTGTCACCAGTGCCACCTTGCCATCAAGCTGAGGCATGTCGCTCCATTCGCGTCTCGCGTTAAACTATTTTTGGGCTGGACGATCCAGAAGTACTTAACAGCCCTTGCTTCGCACGGTCAAGGAAATTCTGAGGAGATGTCATGTCCGAACGGGGGAGGCCGCGCGCGTTCGATCGCACGGCGGCGCTGCGGCGTGCGATGGAGACGTTCTGGGAGCTGGGCTACGAAGGCACCAGGCTGACCGACCTGACCGAAGCCATGGGCATCAACTCCGCCAGCCTCTACAACACCTTCGGTTCCAAGGAGCAGTTGTTCCGCGAGGCGGTGGCCTTCTACAACGACACGACCGGCTCGGCGACGAGCCGGGCGCTGCGCGAGGCGCCGACGGCGCGGGCGGCGGTGGAGGCGATGCTGCGCGGCAACATCGACACGTTCGCCGACCCCGGGACGCCGAGCGGCTGCATGATCGTGCTGGCGGCGACGAACTGCGGCACCCAGAACCGGCCGGTCGCCGAGCACTTGACCTGGTGGCGCAGGTCCACGGTGGCGGATCTGGAGGAGCGCCTCGAAAGGGCGCTGGAGGAGGGCGAGTTGGCGCCGGGCACCGACGTCCGGAGCGTCGCCGCCTTCTACGCGACGATCCTGCACGGCATGTCGATCGAGTCGCGGGACGGGGTGTCCCCGGAGCGGCTCTCCTCGACGGTGGACTATGCGATGGCGATGTGGGACTCGCTGGTCTCCCGGTCCAGGGTGTGAGGGCACACCCGTAGCGGGCCGGTACGGCGAAGGGCCGTGCGGCGGGGTGCCGCACGGCCCCGGGGGGCTGCGCCCGGTGATCACTTCACGTCGATCACTTCACGTCGATCACTTCACGTTGATCGCGTTCCAGGCCGAGGCCACCGCCGCCCGCTCGGCGCTCCCCGCGCCGTAGAGGTCGCCGGCCGCCTGGAGGGTGGCCGTGCGCGCGCCCGCGTAGTCCGTGGACGAGGTCATGTACGTGGACAGCGCCTTGTACCAGATCCTGTACGCCTTGACCCGGCCGATCCCGGTGACGGGGACACCGTCGTAGGTCGGCGAGTCGTAGCTGACGCCGTTGATCGTCTTGGCGCCGCTGCCCTCGGAGAGCAGGTAGAAGAAGTGGTTCGCCGGGCCGGAGGAGTAGTGGACGTCCAGGCGGCCGAGGTTGCGGTCCCAGTAGTCACGGGAGTTGCCGTCGCGGCTCGGCTTGTCCATGTACCGCAGCGGGGTGCCGTTGCCGCGGATGTCGATCTTCTCGCCGATGAGGTAGTCGCCCGCGTCGGACGCGTTGTTCGCGAAGAACTCGACCGAGGTGCCGAGGATGTCCGAGGTGGCCTCGTTGAGGCCGCCGGACTCGCGGCTGTAGCGCAGCCCCGCCGTGGCGGAGGTCAGGCCGTGGGTCATCTCGTGCCCGGCCACGTCGATCGAGGTGAGCGGCTTGGCGTTGCCCGCGCCGTCGCCGTACGTCATGCAGAAGCACTGGTCGGACCAGAAGGCGTTGACGTACGCGTTGCCGTAGTGGACGCGGGAGTGGGCGGCGACACCGTCGCCGCGGATGCCGTTGCGGCCCAGCTCGTTCTTGTAGAAGTCCCAGGTGAGGGCGGCGCCGTAGTGGGCGTCGACGGCGGCGGTCTGGCGGTTGAGGGGGGTGCCGTCGCCCCAGACGTCGTCGGCGTCGGTGAAGAGCGTCCCGGTGCCGCTGGTGGCGCCGTTCAGGTCGTACGTCTTGTGGCCGCCGCGGGCGGTGTCGGTCAGCGTGTACGAGGGGGCGGTGCCGAGGGTGACGTCGCCGGCGTACTGGCTGTGGCCGGAGCCGGTCTCGATGGCCTCGTAGGCGTACAGCTCCTTGCCGGTGGCGGCGTCGGTGACGACGTGGCGCTCGCTCGGGGTGCCGTCGGCCTGGACGCCGGTGACGACGGTCTCCCAGGCGAGGGTGGGCTTTCCGGTGGCCGCCCAGATCACCTTGCGGGCGCTCGACGCGGTGGCGTCCTTCGCCTCGGCGGAGGCGACCGCGGACTTCTTCGCGGTGTCCGCGGAGACGGCGGCGGCCGTGCCGGGCACGGATATCCGGGCGCCGGTCGCCTTGGTGGTGGAGCGGGCGCCGTTCTTCTTCTGGTGCACGACGAGGTCGCCGCCGAGGACGGGGATCCCCTCGTAGGTGCGCTCGTAGCGGGTGTGGACGGTGCCGTCGGCGTCCTTGACGACGTCCCGGACGACGAGCTTCTCCTGGCCCGACAGGCCGATCGCCCTGGCGGTGGCGGCGGCATCGGCCTGTGCGCCCTTGATCGCGGCGGCGCGCTCGCCGGCGGAGAGCACGAGCGCGGTGGCGCCGGCCTCACGGTCGGTGGCGGCGCCGGCCGTTCCGCCCTGGACGCCGACGACGACCATGGCGGCCGAGGCGAGCAGGGCGGCGGCGCGGACGGTGGTGCGCGCCGAGGGGCGGTGGTGCGAGGACTGCAGGCGGGTCACGCGGGCTCCTTCGCTGATGCTGTGGGGGGTGACGCGGCAGCGAGAGTGCCAGCGATCCGGCCTTTTTGACAGGTCTGCAACAAGGATTTGACCATCAGTTGTCCGGAGGACGAAGAGTGGAGTCCGTTATGCGACCGATTCGGCCCACCGAGGAGCCTGGTTGGATACCGGCATGGGCACCCTTCTGTACGTCACCGACCTCGGCTATCAGGCGCGCGGACGCCGCTACTGCGACGAGGACATCTGGCTGAGCGGCCGGCTGCGCGAGGAGTTCGACGTCGCGCTCTGCCACCCGCTGGACGCCGTCGCGCTGATGGACCGCTTCGACGCCGTCGTCGTCCGCAACAGCGGGCCCGTCCTCCACTACCGGGAGGCGTACGACGCGTTCCGCGCCGCCGCCCGCGACAAGGACATACGCGTCTTCAACTCCCTTTCGGGCAAGGGGGACATGGCGGGGAAGGCCTATCTGCTCGACCTGTCGAGGGAGGGATTTCCGGTCATTCCCACGGCCGGGCGACGCGAGGAGTTCGCGCTGCTGCCCGAGGCCGACGCGTACGTCGTGAAACCGCTCCTCGGCGCCGACTCGGTCGGCCTGCGGTTCGTGGGACGGGAGCGGCTGGCGGACGTGGACCCCGCCGGCATGCTCGTACAGCCCCGCATTCCCTTCGCGTACGAGGTGTCCTTCTATTTCGTCGGGCGGGACTTCCAGTACGCGCTGTACGCGCCGGACCCCGAGGCGCGCTGGGTGCTCACGCCGTACGAACCGACGGCCGCGGACCTGGAGTTCGCCCGGCGGTTCGTGGACTGGAACGACCTGCCGTACGGCATCCAGCGCGTCGACGCCTGCCGGGCGCCGGACGGGGAGCTGCTGCTCGTGGAGCTGGAGGACCTCAATCCGTACCTCTCGCTCGACCTGGTGGGCGAGGAGGAGCGGGAGGCGTTCGTGGCGGCGATGAAGCGCTCACTGCGGGAGCTGCTGGGGACATAGACGACCGCCCGGCCCGCGGGCGGGCCGGGCGGTCCGGGCGGGCCGGCAGCCGGAACTACGCCGAACGCTTGCGGGGAGTGGTCTTCTTCGCCGTCGTCTTCTTCTCGGCGGTCTTCTCGCCCTTCTCTGCCTTCTCGGCCTTCTCGGCCTTTCCGGCGGTCTTCTTGGCAGCCGTCCCCTTGGCGGCCGACTTCTTCGCCGTCGACTTGGTGGCCGGGGACTTGGAGGCCGCCTTGCCGCCCGTCGCGGTCTTCGCCGTCGACTTCCGGGCCGGGGCCGCCGTCTTCTTCGCCGCCGTTCTCGCCGTGGACTTCTTCGCCTCGGTCTCCTTCGGCGTGCGCGCCGCCGCCTCGCGGGGCTTGAGCTCGGTCACCCCCGCCACGCCCGCCTCCCCGCGCGCCTCCTTCGCCGCGCGGACGCTGTTCTCGAGGGCCGCCATCAGGTCGATGACCCTGCCGCCGCCCTCCTCGGCGGGCTCCGGGGGCGCCACCGCCTCGCCGCCCTCCGCCTTGGCGGCGATCATCTCCTCGACCGCCTCCCGGTAGTCGTCGTGCAGGGTGCTGATGTCGACGTCGCCGAGCGTGGCCATCAGGGCGTCCGCCAGGTCGAGTTCGGCCTCGCGGACCGAGACGGGGGTCTCCGGGGCCACCCCCTCGGGGGCGCGGATCTCGTCCGGCCAGAGCAGCCCGTGCATGGCGATGACGTCGTCCACGACCCGGAGCATCCCGAGCCGCTCCCGCCCCCGCAGCGCGTACTTGGCGACGGCCACCTTGTCGCTGCGCTTGAGGGCCTCGCGCAGCAGGGTGTACGGCTTGGCGGCCGGTACGCCGTTCGCCGAGAGGTAGTACGCGGCGTCCATCTGGAGCGGGTCGATCTCCGAGGCCGGCACGAAGGCGACGATCTCGATCGTCTTCGCCGTCGGCAGCGGCAGCGAGGCCAGGTCCTCGTCGGTGATCGGGATCATGGTCCCGTCGGCGTCCTCGTAGGCCTTGCCGATCTCCGCCTGGGAGACCTCCTCGCCGTCCAGCTCGCACACCTTGCGGTAGCGGATGCGTCCGCCGTCCTCGGTGTGGATCTGGCGGAAGGACACGGACCGGCTCTCGGTGGCGTTCACCAGCTTGATCGGGATGCTGACAAGACCGAAGGAAATGGCGCCGTTCCAGATGGACCGCACGTTTCATCCCTTTCGCCGAGATTGCACGGATATGCCGGATTCGTGGGATTCTCATCGTATGACGCCGATCACAGAGGTGGAGGGGCGGCGCCTGGCGCTCAGCAATCTGGACAAGGTCCTCCACCCGGCCACCGGGACCACCAAGGGCGAGCTGCTGCACTACTACGCCACCGTCGGGGCCGTGTTCCTCCCCCATCTGCGTGACCGCCCGGTGTCCTTCCTGCGCTATCCGGACGGTCCCGAGGGACAGCTCTTCTTCACGAAGAACCCCCCGCCCGGCACACCCGCCTGGGTGACGACCACGCCCGTCCCCCGCTCCGACGAGCCCCGCGCCCGGCAGGTGGTGGTCCAGGACCTGCCCTCGCTGATGTGGGCGGCGAACCTGGTCGTGGAGTTCCACACGCCGCAGTGGCGGAGCGACTCCCCCGCCGTCGCCGACCGGCTCGTCCTCGACCTCGACCCCGGGCCCCCGGCGACCGTCGTGGAGTGCTGCCTGGTGGCGCGCTGGCTGCGCGAGCGGCTGGCGGACGACGGCCTGGAGGCCTTCGCCAAGACCTCCGGGGCCAAGGGCCTGCACCTGCTCGTACCGCTGGAGCCGACCCCGTCCGAGGAGGTGTCGGCGTACGCCAAGCGGCTCGCCGTCGAGGCGGAGGCGGACCACCCCGGCCTGATCGTGCACCGGATGGCCAAGGCGCTGCGGCCCGGGAAGGTCTTCGTCGACCACAGCCAGAACGCCGCCGCCAAGACCACCGCCACGCCCTACACGCTGCGCGCCCGGCCGCTGCCCACCGTCTCCGCGCCCGTCACCTGGGAGGAGGTCGAGGAGTGCGACGACCCGCGGCGGCTGGTCCTCCTGATGGACGACATCGCGCCACGTCTGGAGCGGTACGGGGATCTGCTCGCCCCCCTCTTCGACCCGGACCGGGCCGGGACCCTGCCGTGATCGCCGTGATCCCGCCGGCGCTCGACCCGCCCCTGAAGGTCGCCCTCGCCCACTCCGTCGCCACGCTGCCGCGCGGCCCCGGGCTCGCCTACGAGCCGAAGTTCGACGGCCACCGGGTGGTGATCTTCCGGTACGAAGGGGAGCGGGTCGTCCTCCAGGCCCGCTCCGGGCGGATCGTCACCTCCGCCTTCCCCGACCTGGCGACGGCGGCGCGCGGCCTCCCGGAGGGGGTGGTCCTGGACGGGGAGGTGGTGGTGTGGACCGGCGGGAAGACCGACTTCGCCGCCGTCCAGGCGCGCGCGGCGGCCACCCCGGCGCGGGCGCCCGCCCTGGCGCGCCGGCTGCCCGCCTCGTACGCCGCCTTCGACCTGCTGGCGGAGGGCGGCCGCGATCTGCGGCCGCTGCGCTACGAGCGGCGGCGCGAAAGGCTGGTCGCGGTGCTCGGGCCGCTGGGCCCGCCGCTGCAGCCGGTGCCGATGACCACCGACCCGGAGGTGGCCGCCCTCTGGTTCGAGACGCTGACCGGGAGCGGGCTCGAGGGTCTGGTGGTCAAGCGGCTCGACCAGGCCTATCGCGGCGGCACGCGCGCGTGGCGCAAGCTACGGCACACCGACACCCGGGAGGCCGCCGTCGTCGGCTTCACCGGGAGCGCCCAGCGGCCGGACGCCCTGGTCCTCGTGCTGCCGGACGACGACACACCCGTGGTCTCCCGCCCGCTGGCCCCCGGACTCCGGATGCGGGCGGGGGCGGAGCTGGGCGGTCTGACGGAGGGCAGCGGGGTCGCCATGGCGGTCGGCAAGGGCGAGGTGGAGTACCGGAAGGTGCCGGCGGGGATCGTCCTGGCGGAGGTGGCCCAGGGCACGACCCGGCACGCCCTGGTGACCGTCGAACGGCTCCGCACGACCGAGTGACCCGGCCGCGCGATGCGCCCGTGCCTCGGCGAGTGAACCCCGGTCTGTCGTCAAGTCGGCGCGCTGCTCCGGCAGATGGCGCAAAGCGTGCGCCCCGTGAGCCCTTCGCGGACCGCGTCCGGTCAGCGGGTCCTGGTTGACGGTGCGGTGGTGCACACTTGCTGCCTGGTACAGCGCTCACGGGGAAGGCGGCGGCCGGCATGCTGACGGGGATCGAGGAGGTCGACTGGGCCTCGC
Organism: Streptomyces sp. NPDC015346; assembly: GCF_043078785.1. NCBI lineage: Bacteria > Bacillati > Actinomycetota > Actinomycetes > Kitasatosporales > Streptomycetaceae > Streptomyces > Streptomyces sp. NPDC015346. Next base: position 494,279 of record NZ_JBIBTW010000005.1, read on the forward strand.
TGGGCCATGCGTACGGACCCGCGGACGATGTGCCGGGGCTGCTGCACGGGCTCGCCTCGCCCGATCCGGCCGAGCGGGAGATCGCCCTCGACGGCATGTACGGAGCGGTGCACCACCAGGGCGATGTGTACGACTCGACGCTCGCCTGCATCCCCTTCCTCCTGGAACTCGTCGCCGACCCGAAGGTCCAGGACCGCGGCGGCATCATCGAGTTGCTGACCAGCATCGGCGGCATCGACCTCAGCGGCGACGACGCCCTGGACGAACTCGACCCGGACGACGAGGAGTTCATCCCGGCGGCGAACTACGCCATGGCCGCCGCCGCCGTCGCCGCCGGTGCCGACGTCTTCCTCGGCCTGGTGGACGACCCGGACCCCGAGGTGCGGCTCGCGGCCCCGTGCGCGCTGGCCTCGCTGCACCCCGAGCCGGCGCGGGTGCTCACCCTGCTGCGGGAGCGGCTGACGGTGGAGTGCGACACGGAGGTACGGCTGGCCCTGGTGGAGGCGGTCGGGCGGATCGCGCGGCGGCACGCCTCCCTGCGGGAGGAGACCGTCGACTGGCTCGGCTGGCTCACGCGCGCGGCCCAGGCGCCGGGGCTCCGGCTGGCGGCCCTCGCCCAGCTGGCCCGCTGCGCGCCCGGCGAGGTTCCGGACGACGTCGTCGAGCGGGTGACGGAGCTGCTCGACGCGGTGCGGACCGCGCCGCCCGAGCCGGCCGCCGCCGAGAACGCCCGGCCGTCCACGCCCACCCTGATCGGGCAGGTCCGCGAGCTGTTCGAAGAGCACGCGGACGGCCGGCCGACCCCGTGGACGGACGAGCTGATGCGGACCCTGCACACCGCGCTCGACGATCGGGTCGAGGACCGGATCGCGCTGATCCTGGCCCAGCTGCGCTCCCCCGACCGCTCCCAGCGCTCGGACGCCATCTGGCTCTGCGGCGGTCTGATACGGGTCTGGCGCGGCCGGTACGACGAGGTGGTGCGGCTGATCGGGGCGCAGCTCGCCGACCCCGAGCCCCGGCTCCGTGAGGCCGCCGCCTCGTTCCTGGAGCGGCTCTTCGAACTGGCCGCCCCCGCGACCGACGCCCTCGCGGCCCGGCTCGCCGCCGGACCCGGGGAGCCGCTGGGCCGGGGCGGTCCGCCGGGCCAGGGCGGGCCGGGGGCGCGGGCCGGGCGCGCCGGGGCACTGCTCGCGCTCGCCCGCTCCGGGGACGCGCGGGCGATCCCGCTGCTGGCCCGCGCCCTCGACGAGCCCGAGGTGCGCCGCGACCTGCTGTACGCGGTCGGCGCGCTCGGCCCGGCCGCGGTCCCGCTCGCCCCCGTGCTGCGCCGCCGGCTCGCCCGGGTCGACCTGGACGAGCGGCTCTACGACCACGCGGCGCCGCTGCTCTCCGCCCTGACCTCGATCCGGGGCGTCCAGGCCCTTCCCGAGGTGCTGCGGGTGCTACGCGGCGCGCCGCCGAACCGGCGGGACTGGGTGCAGGAGGCGGCGCTGCGCGCCCTCGCCGCCTTCGGTCCGGCGGCCCGGGCGGCGACACCGGATCTGCGGGCGCTGCTCGACGGCGGTTCTGCCACGGTGTCGACGAAGGCGGGGCTCGCGCTGTGGACGGTGGAGGGCGACCGCGAGGCGGTGCTGCCGGCCCTCGAAGACTGGCTGCGGCCGGGCGCCTCCGATCCCGACTGGTGCGCGGCGGCCGTGGCGCTGGGTGAGATCGGCCCGGCGGCGGCCCGCAGCGCGCCCGCCCTGCGGCCGGGCCTGGCGGCGCGGGACCTGTGGGTGCGGGTGCGGAGCGCGTCGGCCCTGTGGCGGGTGTCCGGGGACGTCGGATCGACGCTCCCGGTGCTCGTCTCGGCCTGGGAGGAGAACCGGCACGCGCGCGTGGACATCGCGGAGTGTCTGGCGGAGATGGGCCCGGCGGCGGCCGAGGCGGAGTGGATGATCCGTACGGAACTGGCCCGCCGGCGCCGCCACAACGTGCACGAGAACGCCTCGGGCAGCCATGACATCCACGAGGACGAGAAGCTGCTGACGCTCTGCCGCGCGGCCCTCGACCGCATGGAGCGGGGCCGGGGCCGCCCGTAGGGGTGCGGACGGCACCGGGGTGGACCGGGTGGACCCGGGTGGACAAAACGGACTTCCCTGTGACTCTGGGAATAAGGTCTGGGGGAAGACCGACGGGAAGACCGACCGTCACCCGGCCCCCCGAACCCGCGAAGGAGCAGCGTGAGACCGCGCGGACTGCCGCTCGCCGCCGCCGTGGCCCTGGCCGCCGCCTCGGCGCTGCTCACGCTCACCGGCTGCGGCGGCGAGGGCGGCCTCGAGAGCGCGGGCGCCACGCCCCCCGCGGTCGGCCCGGTGCGCCTCTGGCCCGATCTGCCGCCCGCGAGCGCCCCACCGCTCGACTACGGCGAGACCGACACCGAGCGGGTCCCCGGGATCGCGGTCCCGGACGGTGACGTCCACCGGGTGGATCCGGTGGCCGTGGTCCAGGCCGAGGTGAGGGCCAGCCCCGACACGTACTCCGGCGGGGACGGCATGTACGAGGAGACGGCGCGGCGGATCGGCCGGTGCGGGGCCGAGCCGGGCGCGTGCCCGGTGATGAAGCCCTATTACCGCGATCTGACCGGCGACGGCCGCGACGAGCTGATCGTCGGCATCCGCATGCCCGAGCAGCAGGTCGGCGTGCGGGTCTATCTCGCCGAGAACGGCGGCCTCACCCGGATCATGTCCACCGTCGACCAGGTGCTCAGCGTGGATCTGGCGGGACGGGACCTGATCATGCGGGTCAGCTCGGCCGGCATCCCGGGGTACGAGTACCGCACCGCCTGGACCTGGGACGAGCGGCAGCACGCGATGCTGGCGACCCGCGACGAGATCATCCGCGTGAAGCCGCCGGGCCCCACGGCCTCCCCCGCACCCGCCTCCCCCGCGCCGTACTCGCCGCTGCCCGCCTCACCGGCGCCGGCCACGCCCGCGCCGGCCGCGCCGTCGCCCGCCTCCCCCGCGCCGTCCGGGGCGGGCCGCCCATGAGGCTCCGTCCGCCCGCCTGGACCGCGAGCCTCACCTGGAAGTCCGCGGTCTTCATCACCGTCATGTGCTGCGCCCTCGCGGCGCTGCTCGGCGTCCTCGTCCATGTCTCGGTGGCCGGGCGGACCGTGGCCGACTCCCGCGAGCGGGCGCTGACCCGGCTCACCGCGGCCGCCCGCGCCTACGAGGCGGGCGATCCGCTCCCCCGCTCCGCCGGGATCGACCCGGCGGGCCTGCCCGCCCCGCTGCGCGCGCTCGCCCTCAGGGGCGAGCGCGGCACGATGGTCGCCGAGCACGAGGGCCGGCCGGCCATGTGGGCGGCGGGTCCCGCCGACGGCCGGGCCCTCGCCGTACGGACGGACTGGTCGGCGAGCGCGCAGACCATCAGCGGGCTCGACCGGTCGATCGTGGGCTCCTCGGTCCTGGCCATCGGGGCGACCCTGCTGGTGGGCGCGTTCGCGGTCACCCGGGTCACCCGGCGGCTCCACCTGACCGCCCAGGTGGCCCGGCGGATCAGCGCGGGCGATCTCGACGCGCGCGTCGACGACCCCCGTACGAAGGACTCCTCGCGCCCGCTGGACGAGGTGGCCACGGTCTCCGGGGCGCTGGACACGATGGCCTCCTCGCTCCAGCGCAAGCTGCAGAGCGAGCAGCGCTTCACCGCCGATGTGGCGCACGAGCTGCGCACGCCGCTGACCGGTCTCTCGGCCGCCGCCGAGCTGCTGCCGGAGGGCCGGCCCTCGGAGTTGGTACGGGACCGGGTGAAGGCGATGCGCGCGCTGACCGAGGACCTGCTGGAGATCTCGCGGCTCGACGCCCGCAACGAGACGGTGGATCTGGCGGTGCACGACCTCGGCCCGCTCGCGAGCCGGGTGGTGCGGGCCTCGGGGACCGCGACAGAGGTCCGGATCGTGCGGGACGCCGCGGTCGAGACGGACCGGCGGCGCCTGGAGCGGGTGCTGGGCAATCTCGTCGCCAACGCGCACAAGCACGGCGCTCCGCCGGTGGTCCTGACCGTGGAGGGTCCGGTCGTGACCGTGCGGGACCACGGGGACGGCTTCCCCCGGTATCTGCTGGAGTCGGGGCCGCAGAGGTTCCGGACGGAGAGCGGCGGCAAGGGCCACGGCCTCGGCCTGACCATCGCGATGGGGCAGGCGGAGGTGATCGGCGCGGAGCTGGTCCTCGCCGACCCGGAGGACGGCGGGGGCGGGGCGCTGGCCCGGCTGACGCTTCCGGAGTACGTACGGTTCGCCGACGATCCCGATCCCCGGGAGGAACCGGCCCCCTGACGGCACACCGTCACACAAAAGGGACATAAGGCTTACTGCTTGCTACGTTGCGGACCATGACCGCAACGACGGCGGACGCGCCCCCGCCGGGGCTCCGCGTCCCGAAGCGCCGCGGCGTGGAACTCTCCCTCCTCCTCTGCGCCGTCCTCATCTCCGTCTTCGGCTATATGGACGTCGGCCTCGCGAGGACCGGCGCCGTGCCCCCGGACGCCGCCCGCTACGGCGCCGGTCTCGGCGCGCTCGCGCTCCTCGCCCATCTCGCCGTCCGCCTCCGCGCCCCCTACGCCGACCCGCTGCTGCTCCCCATCGCGGTCCTCCTCAACGGCCTCGGCCTGGTGCTGATCTACCGGCTCGACCTGGAGACGCCCGGGGACCGGGCCGCGCCCACCCAGCTGGTCTGGTCGACGCTCGGCGTGGCGCTCTTCATCACGGTCGTCGTCCTCCTGCGCGACCACCGCGTGCTGCAGCGATACGCCTATCTCTCCATGGCCACCGCCCTGTTCCTGATGCTGGTCCCGATCTTCTTCCCGGCCGTCAACGGGGCCAAGATCTGGATCCGGATCGGCGGACTCTCCTTCCAGCCGGGCGAGTTCGCCAAGATCCTGCTGGCCGTCTTCTTCGCCGCGTACCTCGCCGCCAACCGCCACGCGCTGGCGTACACCGGCCGCAGGATCTGGCGCCTGCAACTGCCCACCGGCCGGGTGCTCGGGCCGATCGCCGCGATCTGGCTGCTCAGCGTGGGGGTGCTGATCCTGGAGCGCGATCTGGGCACCTCGCTGCTCTTCTTCGGCCTCTTCGTGATCATGCTGTACGTGGCGACCGGCCGGACCGGATGGATCGCGGTCGGGCTGCTCCTGGCGGCCGTCGGGGCGTTCGCGGTCGGCTCGCTCGAACCACACGTCCACAGCCGGGTCGAGGACTGGCTGAACCCCTTCGCCTCGATCGAGGCGGGGGACGGCCCGGGCCAGCTCGCGCAGTCCCTCTTCTCCTTCGCCGCGGGCGGGATGCTCGGCACCGGGCTCGGGCTCGGGCACTCCGTCCTGATCGGCTTCGCGGCCAAGTCCGACTTCATCCTCGCGACGGCGGGCGAGGAGCTCGGCCTGGTGGGCCTGACCGCCCTCTTCCTGCTGTACGCGCTGCTCGTCGCCCGCGGTTACCGCTCGGGCCTCGCCCTGCGCGATCCCTTCGGGCGGCTGCTGGCGACCGGCCTCGCCTCGATCGTGGCGCTCCAGGTCTTCGTGATCGCCGGCGGGGTGATGGGCCTGATCCCGCTGACCGGCATGGCGATGCCGTTCCTGGCGCAGGGCGGGTCCTCCGTGGTCACCAACTGGATCATCGTGGCGCTGCTGATCCGGGTCAGCGACTCGGCCCGCGCCCCGCTTCCCGAACCGGCCGAGACCGGGATCGTCGCGCCGGTCACGCAGGACGTCCGGTGATCCCCTACATCCGGCGCGCGGCCGGGCTCTGCCTCGTCCTCCTGGCGGCGCTGCTGGTCAACGCGGCCCGCGTGATGGTCTTCGAGGCCGGGCCGCTGGACGAGAACCCGGCCAACCGGCGCCCCGCGATCGCCCGTTGGGGCCAGCCGCGCGGCGAGATCGTCGTCGACGGACGGCCGGTGACGGGGGCGCGGGACAGCGGCCAGCAGCTGCGCTTCGAACGCACCTACACCCAGGGCCCGTTGTACGCGCCGGTGACCGGCTACGCCTCGCAGACGTACGGCACCACACACCTGGAGCACGCCGAGGACGCGATCCTCTCCGGTACGGACCCGATGCTGGCGCCGCTGCCGTTCTGGAACGACGTCGTCCGGGGGCGGCGGCCGGGCGGGGACGCGGTGACCACGATCCGGGCGTCGATGCAGGAGGCGGCCTACCGCGGGCTCGGCGGCAAGCGCGGGGCGGTCGCGGCGATCGAGCCGTCGAGCGGGCGGATCCTGGCCCTGGTCAGCAGCCCTTCGTACGACCCGGGGGAGCTCTCGGGGACGGGGCGGGAGGTCAAGGACGCCTGGGCGCGGCTGAACTCCTCGCCGAACCAGCCGATGCTGAACCGGGCGATCCGGCAGACGTATCCGCCCGGCTCCACCTTCAAGATGGTGACGGCGGCGGCGGCCCTGGACGCGGGTGTGGTGACGGACGTCGACGCGCCGACCGTCACCCCGGACCCGTTCGTCCTGCCCGGCACCCGGCGGGTCCTGCCCAACGAGGCGACGGGGTGCCGCAACGCCTCGCTGGCGTACGCGGTCCAGTGGTCGTGCAACACGGTGATGGCCGGGCTCGGGGTGAAGATCGGGCTGACGGGGATGGTGGCGGCGGCGGAGCGGTTCGGGTTCGACGACCCGGGTCTGAAGGTGCCGTCGTGGGTGGCGAGGTCCAACTTCGACCGGGACATGAGCGCCGACCAGCTGGCGCTGTCGTCGATCGGTCAGTTCAACACGACGGCGACGCCGCTGCAGATGGCGATGGTGGCGGCGGCCGTCGCCAACAACGGCGAGATCGCCCACCCCTACCTCGTCGACCGCACGACGACCTCGGGCGGAACGACGGTGCACCGGACGGGCCGCAGCAGCTACCGCCAGGCCATGCGCCCCTCGACCGCGACGCAGCTCCAGCGGCTGATGGTCAGGGCGGTCGAGGAGGGCACGGGCGCGAACGCGGCGATCCCCGGGGCGACGGTCGGCGGCAAGACGGGCACGGCCCAGCACGGCCTCGGCAACACCGGGACTCCGTACGCCTGGTTCATCGCCTGGGCGCAGGCGGCGGACGCGGCCCAGCCAGCGGTCGCGGTGGCCGTCGTCATCGAGGACGCGGAGGCGAGCCGTACGGACATCAGTGGGGGCGGCAGCGCGGCGCCGATCGCGAAGGCGGTGATGGAGGAGGCCCTCCGGGCGGCGGCTCCCTGAGCTACGACTACGCCTCCGCCCCCGCCCCCTGCTCGATCGCCGCCGCGACCTCCGCCATCCGCTCCTTCTCCTCCGCCGCGAACCGCTCCTGGTCCAGCCGTTCGGCGACCTCCTCGTCCTGACGCATCAACAGGTCCAGGCTGGAGTCACCGAGGTCGAAGACGCCCATGTCCAGGTAGGCCTTCTGGAGGCGTTCGCCCCAGAGTCCGATGTCCTTCACGCACGGGACGATCCGGCTGAACAGCAGTTTGCGGAAGAGGTGCAGGAACTCGGAGCGCTCGGTCAGCTCCTCCGCCTCCTTCTTCGGGATGCCGAAGTTCTCCAGGACCTCGACCCCGCGCAGCCGGTCGCGCATCAGGTAGCAGCCCTCGATCACGAACTCCTCGCGCTCCCGCAGCTCCGCGTCGGACAGCTGTCGGTAGTAGTCCCGCAGCGCCATCCGGCCGAAGGCCACGTGCCGTGCCTCGTCCTGCATCACGTACGCCAGGATCTGCTGGGGCAGCGGCTTCTTCGTGGTGTCGCGGATCATGCCGAAGGCGGCGAGCGCGAGGCCCTCGATGAGCACCTGCATGCCGAGGTACGGCATGTCCCAGCGCGAGTCCCTGAGCGTGTCGCCGAGCAGGCTCTGGAGGCTGTCGTTGATCGGGTAGACCATCCCGATCTTTTCGTGCAGGAAGCGGCCGAAGATCTCCGCGTGCCGGGCCTCGTCCATCGTCTGGGTCGCCGAGTAGAACTTGGCGTCGAGGTCGGGCACGGACTCCACGATCCGGGCGGCGCAGATCATCGCGCCCTGCTCGCCGTGGAGGAACTGGCTGAACTGCCAGGAGGCGTAGTGCCTGCGCATCTCGCCCTTGTCCTTCTCGGTCATCCTGGCCCAGTGCCGGCTGCCGTAGACGTTCATCGCCTCGTCGGGGGTGCCGAGCGGGTCGTACGGGTCGACCTCCAGCTCCCAGTCGATGCGCTTCGCGCCGTCCCACTGCTTGTCCTTGCCCTTCTGGTAGAGCGCGAGGAGCCGGTCGCGGCCGTCCGCGTACTCCCAGTCGAAACGTGCCGATCCCGTCGACGGAATCGCCCAGACGGGGTCTCCCGGGGTCTTCGTGCAGAGGTCGCGCGTCGCCATCGACGCCTCCTTCACTCGAACGGTGAGTGGGCCGTCCCCCAGCTCACACCTTGGTAGACAAAGGGTCAACAAGTCGCGCACAGGGGATTGACGGTGTTACTGACGGGGAGTCTCATAAGGGATGACCGCCGGTAACTCGACCGCGAGCACAGCGAGGTGCCCCGCCGCCATGACCGCACCCACCGAGCAGGACTTCCGCCTCCTCCGGGACGCCCTCGGCCCTCTCCGCGACCGGGAACAGGTCGCGGAGCGGCTGTTGGAGTCCTCCCTCAAGCATTCCTTCGACCCCGAGACCGAACTCGACTGGGACGCGCCGATCGAGGAGGGCAAGTGGTTCTGGCCGCCCGAGCTCGTCTCCCTCTACGACACCCCGCTGTGGAAGCGGATGTCCGAGGAACAGCGGCTGGACCTCGCCCGCCATGAAGCCGCCTCCCTCGCGTCGCTCGGCATCTGGTTCGAGATCATCCTCATGCAACTGCTCGTCCGGCACATCTACGACAAGTCCCTCACGAGCAACCACGTCCGCTACGCGCTCACCGAGATAGCCGACGAATGCCGGCACTCGATGATGTTCGCCCGGATGATCCAGAAGGGTGGCGCGCCCGCCTACCCCGTCCCGCGGATCTACCACAACCTCGCCCGCGTCCTGAAGACCGTCTCCACCACCCCCGGCTCCTTCGCCGCGACCCTCCTCGGCGAGGAGATCCTCGACTGGATGCAGCGCCTGACCTTCCCGGACGAGCGCGTCCAGACCCTGGTGCGCGGGGTGACCCGCATCCACGTGGTCGAGGAGGCCCGCCATGTCCGCTACGCCCGCGAGGAGCTGCGGCGCCAGATGGTGACCGCGCCGCGCTGGGAGCAGGAGTTCACCCGGCTCAGCTGCGGCGAGGCCGCCCGCGTCTTCTCCACCTGCTTCGTCAACCCGAAGGTGTACGAGAACGTGGGCCTGGACCGCCGCCAGGCCGTCGCCCAGGTCAAGGAGAGCGGCCACCGGCGCGAGGTCATGCAGTCGGGAGCCAAGCGGCTGACCGACTTCCTCGACGACATCGGCGTCCTGCGGGGCCCCGGGCGGCGGCTGTGGAAGTCCTCCGGGCTGCTGGCGTGACCGCCTGAGCGCGGCGGGGCGGGGTTACGCTGCCAGGCATGACCAGCCCCGCCACGCCCGACTCGCCCGCGTCCGCGCCCGCCGCGCCGCCCGCGTACCGCAGGCTCAGCGTCGAGGAACGGCGCCTGCAGCTCCTCGGCGCCGCCCTGACGCTCTTCGCGCACCGGGCCCCGGACGAGGTCTCGCTCGACGACGTCGCCGAGGCGGCGGGCGTCTCGCGGCCGCTCGTCTACCGCTACTTCCCCGGCGGCAAGCAGCAGTTGTACGAGGCGGCGCTGCGCTCCTCCGCCGACGCGCTGGAGCTGTGCTTCGCCGAGCCGCCCCTCGGCCCGCCGACCGAGCGCCTGGCCCGGGTCCTCGACCGCTATCTGGCCTTCGTCGACGGGCACGACGCCGGGTTCAGCGCGCTGCTCCGCGGCGGCAGCGTCGCCGAGACCTCCCGGACGACCGCGATCGTGGACGAGGTGCGGCGGGCCGCGGCGGAGCAGATCTTCGTCCACCTGGGGGTGGACCGGCCGGGCCCCCGGCTGCGGATGATGGTGCGGACCTGGATCGCGGCGGTGGAGGCGGCCTCGCTGATCTGGATCGACGAGGAGAAGCAGCCCGCCGCGGCCGAGCTGCGCGACTGGCTGATCGACCATCTGATCGCCCTGCTCGCGGCGACGGCGGCGACCGACGAGGAGACGATGGCGGTCGTCCACCGGCTCCTCGCGCAGGAGACGCCCGAGGGCCCGGTCGGCAGGCTGGCGCACCGCGTGACCCCCGTGGTGAGCGAGGCCGCACACCTCATATGAGACTGGTGGGGTGAGAAGCGAGAACACCCCTTTCCGCGGCGGCCCCCTGGACGGCCGGGTCCTGCCCGTCCTCGTCGGCCCGACCGGCCATCCGCCCAAGTGGTACGAGGTGCCGGTGCCGGACGCCGCCGGCGGAGCGCCGACGGTCCACGCGTACCGCCGCGAGCCGTCCGGACACACCAAGCGGCTCGGCATCCAGCAGGGCTGGATCTACGTGTACGCGCCCGAGGGTCGTGAGCGCCGCGAGCTCAAGTGGCCCTGGTCGAAGCCCACGCCTCGGCCGGAGGAGTGAGCGGAATACCCCGAAACGCCCCTTAATGCGTTAATCCGATGACGGGGTGCGTCATCATCGCGGTGGAGGTGATGACGTCGTGTCAGGACGGCTGCGGCGCACGGTCTGCACGGGGATGCTCGCCGCGACGACGGCGCTGGCGGGGCTGCCGGCGGCCACGGCCGACGATCCCGTGGACCCCCCGATGGAGGCGCCGGCGGAGGGCGGCCCGATCGACGGACCGGTGGACGATCCCCCCGTCACACCGCCCGAGGAGACCCCGGACCCACCGCTCGACCCGCCGCCCGATCCCCTCACCGACACCGACACGGACGACGCCGCCGATACGGACGACGCCGCCGAAGCCGACGCCGACACGGACGCCGAAGCCGACGCCGACACGGACGACGCCGCCGCCCTCCCGCCCTCCGGCGGCGATTCCGTCGCCACCCTCCTCACCCGGCTCCGGACCCTCTACCGCCAGGCCGAGCAGGCCACCGAGACCTACAACGCCACCGAAGAGGCCCTGAAGCTCCAGACCGCCGACACCAAGAAGCTCACCGCCGCCCTCGCCGCCGCCCGCAAGGCGCTCGGCCAGGGGCGGGACGCGGCCGGCCGGCTCGCCCGGGAGCAGTACCAGGGGCGGGCCGCGACCTCGGAACTCTCCTCGTACCTCCGGCTGCTCCTCGCCCCCGACCCCCAGCAGGCCCTCGACCAGGGTCATCTGATGGCCCGCGCGGCACGCGACCGCGCCACCACCGTCTCCCGGCTCCAGAGCGCCGAGAAGAAGGCCCACGCCCTCGCGAGCGCCTCCCGCGAGGCCCTGGACCGGCAGCAGACGCTCGCCGCGCGCCAGAAGAAGCAGCGCGACGACGTCCAGAGACGGCTGAAGGAGGTCGAGAAGCTGCTCGCCTCGCTCTCCGCCGACCAGCTCGGGCGGCTGACCGAGCTGGAGCGGACGCAGACGGCGGGCGCCCAGCGCCAGTTCCTCGACTCCGGCGTCCTGGACCTGGGCCGGAAACCCTCACGAGAGGGCGGCCAGGCGCTGCGGTACGCGATCGGGCAGATCGGCAAGCCGTACGTGTGGGGCGCCGAGGGGCCGGACTCCTTCGACTGCTCGGGGCTGACCTCGCAGGCCTGGGCGAGCGCGGGCCGGGAGATCCCCCGCACCAGCCAGGAGCAGTGGCGGACGCTCCCGAAGGTGCCGCTGGGCGAACTGCGCCCGGGCGACCTGGTGGTCTACTTCCCCGAGGCCACCCACGTGGCGATCTACCTCGGCGAGGGCCTGGTCGTCCAGGCCCCGCGCCCGGGCGCCCGCGTGAAGGTCTCGCCCATCGCCGCCAACCCGCTCCTGGGCGCGGTCCGTCCGGACCCCGACGGCACGCCCCTCCTCACGTACACGCCGCCCCCGCTCCCGACCGGAGCCACGGACGGCGCGGACGAGGGCTACGACCAGGGCTGACCCGAGCCGACCGGGTCGACCGGGCCGGCCTGGCTGACCGGGCCAACTGGGGGTGCGGAAAACTTTTTTGCCGCCTCCGCAAAAGAACTGGTCGTCGGCTGCCGTCCGGCCGGAGTCTTGCCGGGCAGGTACTCCCGGACGTGTGAGGCAGGCCGTGACCACGACAACCCACCCCGCTCAGCCCCTCCTTGACGCGCGCCGACGCTGGACGGTGCTGGCCGTCTGCTGTCTGAGCATGTTCCTGGTGGGCCTGGACACCACCATCGTGAACGTGGGCCTCCCCGCGATCGGGCACGGCCTCGGTGTCGGGACCCGCGGTCTCGAATGGGTCGTGGACGCGTACACCCTCGTCCTGGCCGCTCTCCTGATCTCCTCCGGCGCGCTGGCGGACCGCTTCGGACGCCGCCGCGTCTTCCGGTGCGGTCTTGTGGTGTTCGGCGCCGCCTCCCTGCTCTGCGCGATCGCCCCCACGGCGGGCGCCCTCGTCGCGGCCCGCGCGCTCCAGGGCATCGGCGCCTCGATGCTCAGCCCGGTGGCGCTCGCGATCGTGGTGAACGCCATGCCCGACCCGAAGGAGCGGGCGCGGGCCATCGGTGTCTGGGCGTCGGTCTTCGGGCTCAGCATGGCCGCCGGTCCGGTCACCGGCGGCGCTCTCGTCGAGGCGCTCGGCTGGCGGTCCCTGTTCTGGATCAACGCCCCGGTCGTCGTGGCCGCCCTCGTGCTCAGCGCGGTGTTCGTACCGGAGTCCCGGGCGCGGCGGCCGCAGCGGCTCGACCTCCCGGGTCAGGCCCTGCTGACCGTGGTCGTCGCGGTCTCGGTCGGCGTCCTCATCGAAGGTCCGCGGATCGGCTGGACCTCGCCCGCGGCGCTGGCGCTGTACGCGTGCGTCGCCGTCGCGACGGCGGCGTTCGTACGGGTCGAGTCGCGACGGCCGGAGCCGCTGATGGATCTGCGGCTCTTCCGGCGCCCGGCCTTCGGCGGTGCGGTCCTCGGCGCCCTCGCGGTCTTCGTCGCCCTGAACGTGACGCTGCTGCTCAGCACCCTCTATCTGCAGCACGGACGGGGCTGGACCCCGCTGGCCGCCGGAACGGCCACCCTGCCGATGGCTGTCGGAGCGACCGTCTGCGCACCTCTGGCCGGCCGTCTGGTCGGTCGCCTCGGAGCCCGGCCGCCCCTCCTCCTGGCGGGCGGCTTCCTCACCGCGGGCGGACTCTGTCTGGTGGGGCTCGACCAGGACACGAGCGTGGGCCGGCTGCTGACGGCGTATCTGCTCGTCGGTATCGGCTTCGGCTTCGCCAACGCGCCTCTCACCAACACGGCGGTGAGCGGGCTGCCTCCCGCCCGTGCGGGGGTCGCCGGGGCGATCACGTCCACCGCTCGCCAGTTCGGCGCCGCGCTCGGCATCGCCCTCGCCGGCGGCCTGGTCGCGGCGGCCGGCCCGGCGGAACTCGCGCGGGCCTCCCGCCCGGGCTGGATGCTGGTCGCGGCCTGCGGAGCCTTCCTCTTCCTCGTCGCCCACGCGTCGCGGCCGAGGAAGGACACCACCGAAGCCGCCGCCCCGGCACCGGCACGGTGACCACCCATGGGCGGCCCCGACGGCCGCCGGAGCGGTGCGCTCCGGCGGCTGCCGTCCGGTCCCTGGTCGGCGGGCCGTCAGGCCCCGGCGACCGAGGCCAGGTAGGCGGAGGTCTTCTCCGGTTCGTAGAAGAAGTTCTCGAAGTCGGCCGGGTCGTTGAAGCCGTTGGCGAAGCGGTCCGCGACCGGCTGGAGCTGGCCGGCGGCACCGATCAGGTTCAGGACGTGCTCCGGCGGGACGCCGAGCATCGCGTTCGTCCACTTGGTGACGTGCTGGGCGGTGTCCCAGTAGCGGTCGAAGGTGGCCCGCATCCAGGCCTCGTCGAAGGCCCCGTCGCCGTGCTCGACGATGGAGGCGAGGTAGGCGGCGGCGCACTTGGAGGCCGAGTTCGAGCCCTGGCCGGTGATCGGGTCGTTGGCGACGACCACGTCCGCGACGCCGAGGACCAGACCGCCGCCGGGGAGGCGGCCGACCGGGTTGCGGACGGTCGGGGCGTAGCGGCCGGCGAGGGTGCCGCCCGCGTCGGTCAGCTCGACCTTCGTGGCGCGGGCGTACTCCCAGGGCGTGAACTTCTCCATCAGCTCCAGCGTGAGCGCCAGGTGCTCGGCGGGGTCCTTGACGCCCTGGAAGACGTCGAGGGGACCGCCGGGGACGCCCTCCCAGAAGAGGATGTCGGCGCGGCCGGAGGTCGTCAGGGTCGGCATGACGAACAGCTCGCCGACGCCCGGCACGAGGTTGCAGCGCACCGCGTCGAAGTCGGGGTGCTCGGGGCGCGGGCCGAGGCCGTGGACGTACGCGACGGCCAGCGCGCGCTGCGGCTCGCTGTACGGGGAGCGGGCGGCGTCGCGGCCGAACATGGAGACCAGCTCGCCCTTGCCGGCGGAGACCAGCACCAGGTCGTACGTACGGGAGAAGTAGTCCAGGTCGGAGACGGCCGCGCCGTGGATGACGAGCTGGCCACCGCGCTGGGCGAAGGTCTCCATCCAGCCGGCCATCTTCACGCGCTGGTCGACGGACTGGGCGTAGCCGTCGAGCGCGCCGACCCAGTCGATGACGCGTGAGCTGTCGGGCGCCGCCACCGACACGCCGAGGCCCTCGATCCGCGGGGCCTGGGACTCCCAGAAGTTGATGCCGAGGTCGCGCTCGTGCTGCAGGGCGGTGTCGAACATGCACTGGGTGGACATGACCCGGCCCGACCGAATCTCGTCCGCCGTGCGGTTGGACATGAGGGTGACCTCGTACCCCTGCGACTGGAGTCCGAGGGCGAGCTGGAGACCGGACTGCCCGGCCCCCACGATGAGTATCTTCCGCATGGCGGGTTCCTAACGAACGATCAGCTTTATTCGGGGGTGGCTTCGAGCGCGTGCGCGACCATCGCGAGCAGGGACTCGACCACGCTGTACCGCTTGCGCGCGTCCATGATCACGACGGGTACGTGCGGGGGCACGGTGAGGGCCTCCCGGACGTCCTCCGCCTCGAACCGCTCGGTGCCCTCGAAGTGGTTGACGGCGACGATGTACGGCAGCCCGCAGCTCTCGAAGTAGTCGAGCGCGGGGAAGCAGTCGGTCAGCCGACGGGTGTCGGCGAGCACGATCGCGCCGATCGCGCCGCGCACGAGGTCGTCCCACATGAACCAGAAGCGCTGCTGTCCCGGCGTACCGAAGACGTACAGCACCAGGTCGTCGTCGAGGGTGATCCGGCCGAAGTCCATCGCCACGGTCGTGGTCATCTTGTCGGGCGTCGCGGAGAGGTCGTCGCTCTCCTCGCTCGCCTGGGTCATGAGCGCCTCGGTCTGCAGCGGAGTGATCTCCGAGACCGCCCGGACGAAGGTCGTCTTGCCGACGCCGAAGCCGCCCGCGACCACGACCTTGGTCGCGATCGGGGCCCGGGTGTGGTCGAGCTGCCAGTCCTGGGCGCCGTCCTCGGGCTGCGCGGGTATTCCGGCGAGCGCCGGAGCATCGGAGACGGCGGAGACGGTGGAATCGGTGGAATCGGTGGAGACGTCGGAGTCGGTGGAGACAGGGGAGACGTCAGAGACGGCGGAGTCCACTCAGCACCCTTTCGAGGAGCGCGCGGTCGGGCTGGCCGGTGCCGTGACCGGTCCCGTACACACGGATCTTTCCCTGGTCGGCCAAGTCGCTGAGCAGCACTCGGACGACACCCAACGGCATCTTCAGGAGCGCCGAGATCTCCGCGACGGTACGCATGCGGCGGCAGATCTCGACGATGGCCCGCATCTCCGGCATCAGACCGCGGGCGCCCCGCCCGCCGTCCGTCAGCACTCTGCGTTCGGGGGAGGCCTCGAGCGCCGCGACGAAGGTCTCGACGAGCAGGACGTGGCCGAAGCGGGTGCGGCCGCCGGTGAGCGAGTACGGGCGTACGCGCGCGGGGCGGCGGCCGTCGCCGCGGACCGGCAGCCGGTGGGCGTGGGGGTGGGAGGCGGACGTCACTGGGTGCTCTCCATCGATTTGCGCAGCTCGCTGCGGAGTTCGGGGGTGAGTACATGTCCGGCGCGGCCGACGAAGAGCGCCATGTGGTAGGCGACGACGCTCATGTCGCAGTCCGGTGCGGCGTGCACGCCGAGCAGCGAGCCGTCGCTGATCGACATGACGAAGACGCTGCCCTCCTCCATGGCCACCATCGTCTGCTTGACCCCGCCGCCGTCCATGAGCCGGGCGGCGCCGATGGTGAGGCTGCCGATGCCGGAGACGATGGTCGCCAGGTCGGCGCTGGAGCCGCGCGGGCCGGTGGGGCGCTCCTCCACCGGCGCGGTGCTCCGGTCGGGGTCGGAGGAGAGCAGGAGCAGCCCGTCGGACGAGACGACGGCGACGGAGCGGACGCCAGGCACCTCCTCGACGAGGTTGCCCAGCAGCCACTGAAGGTTGCGGGCTTCCGTGCTCAGTCCGAATGTTCCGGTCGCAGTCAACTGCGTGCCTCCTCGACTGTGTCCCCCGTCTTCTCCTCGGTACGTGCTGTCTGTACGGCTCCGGGCTGTATCGCTCCCGGCCGTACGGCGTCCGGCGGTACGGACCCGGCCTCGGCCTCGATCTCGGCCTCCACGTCCCGGCGGCCCTCCTGGGCGCCCCGCTGGAAGCCGCCGAGCCTGCGGCGCAGCGCCTCGGCGTCCACGCCGCCCGGGCGGGGGGCGGTGGGGGTGTCGGCCGGGCGGACTATCTGCGGGGTGCGCTTGGGCAGCCCCTTGTCGGTGACCCGCTCCCACCGGGCGGGGCGCGGTCCGGCGCCCTCGCCCTCGTCGGCGCGCTCGTGGCTGTCGGGCTCGGGCGCCGGGTCCGGGAGCCGTACCTGCAGGGTCGTCTCGGAGACGGACTCCTGGGGTACGGACTCCTCGGATACGGGCTCGGGGGCGGCGGCCTGCTCAGGTGCGGGAGCGGGCTCGGGGGTGGCGGCCGGCTCGGGGGCGGGGGTGGCGGCCGGCTCGGGAGCGGGGGCGGCGGCCTGGGTGGGCGCCTCGGGCTCCTCCGTCGCCGCTATCGCCTTCTCCGCAGCCTCCACCAGGGGATCCCTGGTCCGGGACGGCAGCGTGTTGGAGTTGGCCTCCGCGACCGAGCCCGGGAGGTTCAGCGTGGGCGTCGAGCCGCCGACCGGCACGGTCGGGGGGACCGCGGCCGGCGGGGCGGTCGGCAGCAGCGGGAGCGGCAGGACGACGACGGCCGCGATGCCGCCCTGCTTCTGCTCGCGCAGCTGCACCCGTACGCCGTGGCGGGCGGCGAGCAGCCCGGCGACGCGCAGGCCGAGCCCCTCCCCCTCGGCGTCGGCCGGGTCGGCCTCGGCCAGGCGGGCGTTCAGCTCGGCGAGCCGGCTCTCGGTCATGCCGATGCCCTCGTCCTGGACGGAGAGCATCACCTCGCCGGACTCCAGGAGCCAGCCGGAGAGCTGGACCTGCGCGTCGGGCGGGGAGAAGGAGGTGGCGTTCTCCAGGAGTTCGGCCACCAGGTGGCTGAGGTCGTCCGCGGCGAAGCCGGCGACCTGCGCGTGCGGCGGCAGGGACTGGATGGCGACCCGTTCGTACCGCTCGATCTCGCTGACGGCCGCGCGCAGCACGTCGACGAGCGGGACCGGGCCCGGGTGGCCGTGGACGTGCTCGTGTCCCGCGAGGACCAGGAGGTTCTCGCTGTGGCGGCGCATGACGGTCGCCATGTGGTCGAGCTTGAAGAGGGTGGCGAGCCGGTCCGGGTCCTGCTCGCGCTCCTCCAGCTTCTCGATGACGCCGAGCTGGCGCTCCACCAGGCCGAGGCTGCGCAGCGACAGGTTGACGAAGGTGTGCTGGACGGAGTGGCGCAGCCGCTCCAGTTCGGCGGTGAGCAGGGCGGTCCGGCCCTGGAGCTCGGCGCGCTGGGTGGCGAGCTCCGCGGCGAGGGCCTCGCGGGCGCCGGCCAGGTCGGCGTGCTCGCTGTCGAGCCGCTCGCTGCGCAGGGCGAGGGCGGCGAGCTTGCCCTGGAGGGTGTTGAGGGACCGTACGACCTGGGCGAACTCGTCGTTGCGGCCGGTGAAGCGGACCGGCTCCTCGGACTCGGGGGCGGCGGCGATCCGGGCGGCGCCGATGCGCAGGACCGCGAGGGGGCGGGTGAGGGTGCGGGCGACGTAGGTCGAGATGCCGATCGCGACGAGGAGGCAGCCGCCGAGGAAGGCGATGCGTACTTCGAGCGCGGTGACGTCGTCGTCGCGGAGCTGGGCGAGCCGCTCCACCTGGTCGGTGGCGAGGGCCGATTCGACGCCCCGCATCTGCTCGATACGGGCGGAGAGCGCGGCCTCCAGCTTCTCGGGGTCGGTCCTCCGCTCGGACCGGGTGAGCTCCGGCTGGTCGGTGAGGCCGGCCAGGTACCGCTCGGCGCTCTTGACGTCCGGGCCGGCCACCGTGCCGGCGAGGGAGTCGCGTCCGGCGGCGGTGGCGGCCTGGTCGAAGTCGGCGAGGGAGGCGAGTTCGCGAACCCGGGACTGCTGGGCGGCGGCGGTCAGCGCGTTCCGCGCCCGGTTCGCCTCGGCGGCGCCGTCGGCCTCGTCGGGGACGTAGGTGCCGGTGATCGGGTCGTAGCGGGTACCGGTGGGCTCGGGCTGCGGGACGGCGAGGGCGGCCAGGAGCAGGCCGCGGGTGGCCGAGGCCTGTTCGACGGCGCGGCCGAGGGCGGCGGGGGCCCTGGTGGCCTCGGCGGCGCGGGCGGGGGTCTTCTCGGCGAGCTCGTCGGCGAGCGCCTGGAGCTTGGCGATGACCTCGGAGTACGCCCGGTGGGCCTCCAGGGCGGTGCCCTTGCCGGTGAGGGCGGTGCGCCGGACGGAGGGCAGGGCCGCGAGTTCGCGGCTCAGCTCGGCGGGGGCGGCGGGCCGGATCTCGTCTATCTGGCGGTCGACGCGGGTGGAACGGCTGCTGGTGACCTGGCGCCTGTCCTCCCTGTCGCCGGTCTGCTCGTCGCGGCCCGCGGCGATGTAGGCGACGACCTCGTCGCGCTCGTCGGCGAGGGAGTGGGCGAGGGTGACCGCCTGGCGGTCGAGCTCGGCCAGGGTGACCAGGCGCTGGGCCTCGGTCAGTTCGCCGGAGGCGGTGAGGATCGCGGGGGCGCCGGCGGCGAGCACGGTGATCCCGACGAGGGCGACACCGGCGACCAGGCGGTTGCGGACGCGCTTGGGGCGGCCGGTGGGGAGTCCGGCGGCCGGGGCCGCGGGGGCTCCCGCCGCGCCGTCGGCGCCGGGGCCCGTGGCGCCGCCCGTGGTCAGCGGGTCACCGGGGGCCTGACTCCGCGTGCCGTTGTTGCTCCGAGGCCGCTTCTTCTGCACCGGTGCTCGCATTCTCGACTCGTCCGCCCATGAAGCAGAGGTGACGACCGGTCACATGAAAGAACGCCCCCACCCCTGGTACGGCTTCCGACCATTCCAGCGGTTCTGGGAAGGGGACGCGCATCGGCCGCTCCGCCACCCGAACGAGTGAACAACACTCTTGAGTTGGCGAACAACTTCCCGCGAGGGCCGCGACGGGGCCGCGCGGGGCGTCGGTTGGATCTTCCGCGTGGGCTTTGGCAGGATGCCCGCCCGCAGCTTCCCGGAGGCTCTCCTTCCGCCTTCCGTCCCGCCGTCGAGGCGTTGGTACAGGCCAAATTCGGCCTGTTGGGAGGCGCTGTGAAGGAGTGATGCAGGACGGTGCGGGCGGGGGCAGACTGGAGATCATGCGCACCGAAGCCGTCACCCTGCCCGGCAGCCCCGAACGCCCCAACGAGGACTGGGCAGCCGCGGCTCTGCCCGCCTCGGGCGCGGGCGGGACGATCGTGGTCCTCGACGGGGTGACACCGCCGGTCGATGATGACGGTTGTGTGCACGACGTGCCGTGGTACACCGCGCGCCTCGGCGGCGCTTTGACCGAACTGTCCGCTTCACGGCCCGAGATGACGTTGGCCGAGATCCTGTCGGCGGCAATCCGGCGCACCGCGGACGCCCACCGCGACACCTGTGACCTTTCTCACGTCCGTACGCCCCAAGCGACCGTCGCGATGGCCCGCTGGGACGCGACGGTGGTCGAGCACCTGGTCCTCTCCGACGCCGTGCTCCTGCTGCGGGCGCCGGACGGCTCGGTACGGGCGGTGCTCGACGACCGACTCGGCCTGATCCCGGACGAGACCCTGCGCTCCCTGGCCGCGACGGACCTGCTGCGCAACCGGGAGGGCGGCTTCTTCACGGCCGCGGCGGACCCGGCGGTGGCGGAGCTGGCGGTGACGGGCACGACGCCCCGCTCGGAGGTACGGGCCCTGGCCGCGCTCACGGACGGTGCGGCGCGCTGGGTGGAGCTGTTCCAGGAGGGCGACTGGGCGGACTGCTTCGGCGTTCTGGACAAGGAGGGGGCACACGGCCTGCTGCAGCGGGTACGGGCGCTGGAGACGCGGGACGCGACGGCGGGGAGCGTCCGCCGCTGGAAGTCGCACGACGACGCCACGGCGGTCTACGCGGTCCTTGCCTGACGGTCAGCTCGGCGCTCTGACGGTCGGCCCGTGGTCCCCCGGTCAGCTCGGGGCTCTGACGGCCGGCCCGTGGTCCCCCGGTCAGCTCGGGGCTCTGCCGGTCGGCCCGGTGCTCCGCCGGTCGGCGCGGGGCTCTGACGGTCGGCCTGCTCCGCCGGTCAGTTCTCGGAGCCGGCGTTCAGCTGGTGCAGGAGGCGGGCCAGTTCCGCGACCTCGCCGCGGTCCCAGTCCGCGAGCTTGCGGACGTACCGCCCGCGGCGTGCGTCCCGTACGTGCCGGAACCGGTCCCGGCCCTCCGCCGTCAGCCGGACGAGTGAGGCCCGGCCGTCGGCCGGGTCCGGGTCACGGGCGACCAGACCGAGGTCCTCCAAGGCGCGCAGTTGGCGGCTCATGGTCGCCTTGCCGACGCCGAAGTAGCCGGCGAGGTCGGTGGCGCGCTGCGGCCCGGCCTCGTCGAGCCGGACGAACAGGCCGTAGGCGGCGGGCTCCAGTTCGGGGTGGACCTCGCGGGCCATCTCGCCGGACTGGGCGCGGGCGCGGCGCAGAAAGACCGCCAGTTCCCGTTCGAGGGCGAGGACTTCCTGGTCCACACCACTCCTGTTGCTCGGTTCGCCTTCACTCCCCGTACCGCTTCCGTGCACGTCAGCCCCTCGTCCGCGCTTTCCGGCCCTGAAAGTTTCTTTCCCCGGCGGCCATCGCCGCAGCTCCCCCAGTATTTCGCAGGCGTAGACCAACGGCGGTACCCAGGCCCTCTTCCGCCCGGCGGGTCTACGTGCGTAGCTTCTCTCCCACCGGCATCGCTGACATGTCCACACCACGCTTCACGCGTCGCGTGGCGGGCGTGGTCGTGTGCCGGCCCCGCTCCCCACCGAGCCTTTCGGAGGCACGCAATGCCCGTGCACAGATCCGGAAAGACCCTCGCCGGCGCCGCGCTCGCGGCCCTGGCCCTGCTGCTCCCCGTCGCCCTCTCCGGCCCCGCGACCGCCGCCGACGCGGTCCCCGAACGCGGCTCCGCCCACATGGGCATGGGCGTCCTCAAGCACGACGGCCAGGGCGGCAAGCCCGGCGGCATCTCGATCCAGGCCACCCAGACCGAGGGCGTGGACGTCTCCAGCCACCAGGGGAACGTGGCCTGGTCGACCCTGTGGAACAGCGGGGTGAAATGGGCCTACGTCAAGGCGACGGAGGGCACGTACTACAAGAACACGTACTTCACGCAGCAGTACAACGGCTCGTACAACGTGGGCATGATCCGCGGCTCGTACCACTTCGCCACGCCGGACACGGCGACGGGCGCCGCGCAGGCGGACTACTTCGTGAACAACGGCGGCGGCTGGTCCGGTGACGGCAGGACGCTGCCGGGCGCGCTGGACATGGAGTGGAACCCGTACGGCGCGACCTGCTACGGCAAGACGCAGTCCGGGATGGTCGCCTGGATCCGCGACTTCGTGAACCGGTACAAGTACCGGACGGGCCGTGACCCGGTGATCTACACGGCGACGAGCTGGTGGAAGCAGTGCACCGGCAACTACTCCGGCTTCGGCGCGACGAACCCGCTCTGGATCGCGCGGTACGCCACGACGGTCGGCGAACTCCCGGCGGGCTGGCCGTACTACACGATGTGGCAGTACACCTCGTCCGGCCCGACGGTCGGCGACCACAACCACTTCAACGGCGACCTCTCGCGGGTACAGGCCCTGGCGAAAGGCTGACGGTCCCCCGGCTCCGGACCTCCCGACGACGACCCCCCGGACGCGCGGCACGTCCGGGGGGTCGCGGGAGCTGGGGGCGGGGGGAGGGGGCGGGTGCGGGGGCGGGGACTACGCCGCCACGCCCACCGGCACCTCCGCCGGGGCCAGGGCGATCTCGAGCACCTGGCGGACGTCCGTGACCGGGTGGACCTCCAGCTTGTCGAGGATCTCGGCCGGGACGTCGTCCAGGTCGGCCTCGTTGCGCTTCGGGATCACCACCGTCGTGATCCCCGCCCGGTGGGCCGCCAGAAGCTTCTGCTTCAGACCGCCGATCGGCAGCACCCGGCCGGTCAGCGAGACCTCGCCCGTCATCGCCACGTCCGTACGGACCAGGCGGCCGGAGAGCAGCGAGGCCAGCGCGGTCGTCATCGTGATACCCGCGCTCGGCCCGTCCTTCGGGACCGCGCCCGCCGGGAAGTGGATGTGCACACCCCGGTCCTTCAGGCCGGTCACGGGCAGCTCCAGCTCCGCGCCGTGCGAGCGCAGGAACGAGAGCGCGATCTGCGCGGACTCCTTCATGACGTCGCCCAGCTGACCGGTCAGGGTCAGCCCGGCCGCGCCCGTCTCGGGGTCGGCGAGGGACGCCTCCACGAAGAGGACGTCACCGCCGGCGCCGGTGACCGCGAGCCCGGTCGCCACGCCCGGCACCGAGGTGCGCCGCTCCGCCGGGTCCTGGGCGGACTCGGGGACGTGGTGCGGGCGTCCGATCAGCCCGCGCAGGTCGTCCACGCCGACCGAGAACGGCAGGTCGCGGTCGCCCAGTTCGTGCTGCGCCGCGACCTTCCGCAGCAGCCGCGCGATGGACCGCTCCAGGTTCCGTACGCCCGCCTCCCGGGTGTACTCGCCCGCCAGCTTCCGCAGGGAGGCGTCCTCGATGACCACCTCGCCCGGCTCCAGACCGGCCCGCTCCAGCTGACGCGGCAGCAGGTGGTCGCGGGCGATGACGATCTTCTCGTCCTCCGTGTACCCGTCGAGCCGCACCAGTTCCATCCGGTCGAGCAGCGCCTCCGGGATGGCCTCCAGGACGTTCGCCGTCGCCAGGAAGACCACGTCGGAGAGGTCGAGTTCGACCTCCAGGTAGTGGTCGCGGAAGGTGTGGTTCTGCGCCGGGTCCAGGACTTCGAGCAGCGCCGCGGCCGGGTCGCCCCGGAAGTCGGAGCCGACCTTGTCGATCTCGTCGAGCAGGACCACCGGGTTCATGGACCCGGCCTCCTTGATCGCCCGTACGATCCGGCCCGGCAGCGCGCCGACGTACGTACGCCGGTGGCCGCGGATCTCCGCCTCGTCCCGCACACCGCCGAGCGCGACCCGTACGAACTTCCGTCCCATCGCGTGCGCGACGGACTCGCCCAGCGAGGTCTTGCCGACGCCGGGCGGGCCGACCAGCGCGAGCACGGCGCCGCCCCGGCGGCCGCCGACGACCCCGAGCCCGCGCTCGGCGCGCCGCTTGCGCACCGCCAGGTACTCGGTGATCCGCTCCTTCACGTCCTCCAGGCCCGCGTGCTCGGCGTCGAGGACGCCCTTCGCGCCCTGGATGTCGTACTGATCCTCGGTCCGCTCGTTCCACGGCAGTTCGAGGACGGTGTCGAGCCAGGTGCGGATCCAGGAGCCCTCCGGGGACTGGTCGCTGGACCGCTCCAGCTTCTCGACCTCCTTGAGGGCCGCGTCCCGGACCTTCTCCGGCAGGTCGGCGGCCTCCACGCGCGCCCGGTAGTCGTCGGACTCGTCGCCCTCGGACTCGCCGTTGAGCTCGCGCAGCTCCTTGCGTACGGCTTCGAGCTGGCGCCGCAGCAGGAACTCGCGCTGCTGCTTGTCGACGCCCTCCTGGACGTCCTTGGCGATGGTCTCGGCGACGTCCTGCTCGGCCAGGTGGTCGCGCAGCTGGGCCGTGGCGAGCTTGAGGCGGGCGACCGGGTCGGCGGTCTCCAGGAGCTCGACCTTCTGCTCGACGGTGAGGAAGGGGGAGTATCCGGAGTTGTCGGCGAGGGCCGAGACGTCGTCGATCTGCTGGACGCGGTCCACGACCTGCCAGGCGCCACGCTTCTTCAGCCAGCTGGTGGCCAGCGCCTTGTACTCCTTGACCAGCTCGGTGACGGCGCCGGGCAGCGGCTCGGGCACGGTCTCCGCGACGACACTGCCCTCGATCCACAGGGCCGCGCCGGGGCCGGTGGTGCCGGCGCCGATCTTCACACGGCCGAGGCCGCGGATGAGCGCGCCGGGGTCGCCGTCGGACAGCCGTCCGACCTGCTCGACGGTGCCGAGGACACCGGTCCCGGCGTAGTGCCCGTCGATGCGGGGCACGAGCAGCACCTTGGGCTTGCCCGTGCCGGAACGCGCGGCGGCCTGGGCGGCCTCCACAGCGGCGCGTACGTCGTTGGCGGAGAGGTCGAGCGGCACCACCATGCCGGGCAGCACGACCTCGTCGTCGAGCGGCAGCACGGGCAAGGTGAGCGTCGAGTGCTCCGGCGAGCCTGCGTTCTCAGCAGCCATGATCTCCCCTTCGGCAGTCAAGTTGAGCTGTATGGACTCAATGCTCGTGAGCCGAGGAATGTTCCCCGGTGTTTGTTCGCTCTGAGCGATCGCTCTCGCGCGGTGTGCGACCAGGGCTCTCGCGGCGGCCCACCCCTGGTCAATGGCGGCGGCCGGCGGCATGCTCGGGGCATGATGCGCAGGAGGCGTTACGGGGCGCGGGGCCGGTCGTGGGTCGCGGCGGCGGTGGTGGCGGCGGCGCTGACGGTGGCCGGGTGCGGCGACCAGGAGGTCCCGCCGCCGCCGGTCGGCGGCTCCACGGGGACGGCCGCCGGGACACCCCCCGAAACGTCTCCGACCGGGACGCCTGGTGAGACCGTCAAAGAGGACGAACCCGCCCCGGACGAGGTCCTCGTCGAGGTGAACGTCAACGGCGGCATCGCGGGCGTCGTCAACCAGCTGATCGTGCGCCACGACGGCGGCTACACCGTCCGCCACGGCATCAAGTCCTCGCGCGAGGGCCGGATGACCCCCGCTCAGGTCGCGGAACTCCGCGCGGCCCTGGAGGACCCGGCCTACGCGAAGGTCCCGGACCGGCCGACCGGGGAGCCGGCGCACGACGGTTTCCGGTACATGGTCACGTACAAGCACCGGCTCGTGGTCGCCACGGACGGCGGCATCCCGCCCGCGCTGGCCCGGGTGTTCGCGGCACTGCCCGAGGGCGGCCCGCCGACCGGCCCCTGAGGGCCGGACCCCGGGGAACCAGGGGTGAACCGCGGGACGCGCCTGGGCGGTGGGGGCACCGGCGGCCTCAGCCCTCCCCCGGCAGCCCCTCCCCCGTCGCCGCGATCTCCCTCAACTGCCGGTCCAGGAAGGCCCGTACCCGCGTCGGCATGTCCATGGAGGCCGGGTCCAGGGCCCACTGGAGCTGCAGTCCGTCCATCACCGCCAGCTGCTCCTCGGCGACGGCCCGGCAGTCGATGTCCTGCCGCAGCTCTCCTCTCCGTACCCCCGCCTCCAGCAGCTCGACGTTGTGCCGCAGCACGCGCGCGTAGCGCTCCTTGAAGTACTGGTGGGCGGGGTGCCCGACGTTGCCGGACTCGCCGACGAGCACGTTGAACATCCGGACGATGCCGGGCCGCCGGGTGTTGTCCTCGATCAGGCGGACGAGCTTCCCCAGGAACGCGGCGTACGACTCGGGCTCCTCGGCGAGGAGGCGCTCCACGTCGTGCTGCTCGCTCTGCGCGAGGACGGAGAGCAGGAGGTCCTCCTTGCTGCGGAAGTGGTGCAGCAGTCCGCCCTGGGTGATGCCGCAGTCGTTCGCGATCCGCGCCAGCGAGGAGGCGTGGAAGCCCCACTGCCCGAAGTGGTCGACGGCGGTGTCCAGGATCTTGCGGCGGCGCGCGTCACCCACCGCGTAGCTGCCCTTGCCTGCGCTTCTGCGGGTCGTACCGCCCTTGTTCTCCGGCATGGGGACCACCTTATGACGTGCCCGAATTGCCCCTTACGTGCTGTGACGCAGGACACATTTCAGAAACCTAGTGGTCACTCGGTTTTCACGCTTAGCCTGAGCGCGCCCAGGCCGGCACCCGCCGCCGGCCCGTGATCGATGGAGTCCCCCTATGGCCATCACCCACGACCCGGCGGACGCCGTCGGCGTCGGAGCCGGCGTCAGCTCCCCCGCCCCGGTCCCCCCGGGCCCCACCCCGCCCACCGCCCCGGCGAAAGCCCCGGCGAACGCCCCCGCCAAGCTGGTCCTCGGCCTCGCCCTCGCCCAGCTCGGGCTGATGGTCGCCGTCCTCACCCCGGTGATGGTCACCCTCGCCCTGCGCGTGGCCCAGATCGTCCCGGAGGCCGACCGCGGCGCCGCCCTCGGCAAGGTGCTCGCCCTCGGCGCGGTCCTCGCCATGATCGGCAACCCCGTCTTCGGCGCCCTGTCGGACCGTACGACCAGCCGGTTCGGCCGCCGCCGGCCCTGGCTGATCGGCGGCATGACCGTCGGCCTGGCCGGTCTCGCGGCCGTCGCCACCGGCGGGAGCGTCCCGGCCCTGATGCTCGGCTGGGCCGTCGCCCAGCTCGGCTGCAACGCGGCCATGGCCGCCCTGGTCTCCTGCATCCCCGACCTCGTCCCGCACCATCAGCAGGCCCGGGTCTCGGGCGTCGTCGGCATGATGACCTCGATCGCGCTGGTGCTCGGCTCCTTCCTCGCCGACGCCTTCCGCTCCTCGATCGCGCTGGCCTTCCTCGTGCCCGCCGTCATCGGCCTGGCGTCCGTGGTCCTCCTCTCCGCGGTGATGCGCGACCGGCCGGCGAAGGCCGGCGCCTTCCCCCCGTACGGCGTCGCCGAGTTCCTGCGCAGCTTCTGGGTCTCCCCGCGCCGGCACCCCGACTTCGCCTGGAACTTCGTCGGCCGCTTCCTGGTCTTCGTCGGCATCGCCTGCGTCACCAGCTACCAGGTGTACTTCCTGATGGACCGCCTCGGATACAGCCAGGACGAGGTCTCCGGCAGGCTCCTCACCGGCATGGTGGCGATGGTGGCCGCCGTCGTCGCGGGCTCGCTGCTCGGCGGTGTGCTCTCCGACGGCTCCGGCCGCCGCAAGCCGTACGTGCTCGCCTCCTCCGTCGTCATCGGCGCCGGCCTCGCCCTCATCGCCACCGCCCACTCCTTCGGGATGTTCGTCCTCGCCCTCGTGGTGTTCGGCTTCGGCGAGGGGCTCTACCTCTCCGTGGACGTGGCCCTCGCCGCGGCCGTCCTGCCCGACCCGGAGGAGTCCGCCAAGGACATGGGGGTCCTGAACATCGCCAACGCCCTGCCCCAGTCGCTCGTCCCGATCATGGCGCCCGCGCTGCTCGCGACCGGGGGCGGCGGCAACTACGGCGCGCTCTTCCTCTTCGGCGGTGTGGCCTGCGTCCTCGGCGCGGCCGCCGTCCAGTTCATCCGCTCGGTCAAGTGACACCCCCCTGGCACACGGCGGCACACAGCGACACCCAGCGGCACCCAGCGGCACCCACTGGCACCCCAGAACGCCCAGCACGCCCAGCACACCCAGTGACATCCAGGAGCCCGGACATGCACCCGTACCAGGACCCCGCCCGTCCCGTCGCCGAGCGCGTCGAGGACCTCCTCGCCCGGATGACTCTGGAGGAGAAGGCCGGTCAGCTCTTCCACTCGATGCTGATGATGAACCCGGACGGCACCCCCGTGACCGAGACGGACGGCTCGATGCTGCCGTTCACCACCCCGGAGCTGATCGAGGGCCGCCACCTCACCCACTTCAATCTGCTGGGCACCTACGGCGCCCGCGAGATGGCCCGGTGGCACAACGCGATCCAGGAGATGGCCGCCGCCACCCGGCTGGGCATCCCGGTCTCGCTCTCCACCGACCCGCGCCACGCCTTCACGGACAACATCGGGGCCTCGTTCGGCGCGGGCGCGTTCTCGGCCTGGCCGGAGGCGCTGGGCCTCGCCGCGATCGGCGACCCGGAGCTGGTGTTCCGCTTCGCCGACACCGTGCGCCGCGAGTACCTCGCGGTCGGTTTCCGTACCGCGCTCCACCCGCAGATCGACCTCGCCACCGAGCCCCGCTGGGCCCGCCAGTCCGGCACGTTCGGCTCGGACGCCGCCCTGACATGCGAGCTGGTCCGGGCGTACGTCCGCGGGCTGCAGGGCGAGGAGCTCGGACCGGAGTCGGTCTCCGCGATGGTCAAGCACTTTCCCGGCGGCGGCCCGCAGAAGGACGGCGAGGACCCGCACTTCCCGCACGGCAAGGAGCAGGTCTATCCCGGCGGCATGCGCGACCACCACCTGGAGCCCTTCCGGGCCGCCGTCGCCGCCGGCTGCTCGCAGATGATGCCCTGCTACGGCCGGCCCATCGGCACCGACTGGGAAGAGGTCGGCTTCGGCTTCAACAGGGGAGTCGTCACGGGGCTGCTGCGGGAGGAGCTGGGCTTCACGGGGATCGTCTGCACCGACTGGGGGCTGCTCACGGACGCGACGATCTTCGGCGAGATCCACGAGGCGCGCGCCTGGGGCGTGGAGCACCTGAGCGTGGCCGAACGGGCGGCGAAGGCGCTGGACGCCGGCTGCGACCAGTTCGGCGGGGAGCAGTGCCCCGAGGTGATCGTCGAACTGGTGCGCGCGGGCCGGGTCTCCGAGGCGCGGATCGACGACTCCGTACGTCGGCTGCTGCGGGAGAAGTTCGTCCTCGGCCTCTTCGACGAGCGGCGGTACGTCGATCCCGACGAGGCCGCCGAGACGGTCGGCCGCGCCGACTTCAAGGCGGCGGGCGCCGCCGCCCAGCGCCGGTCGCTCACCGTCCTCACCGACGGTCCGCTGCCCCTGTCGGGACGGCCGAAGCTGTACGTGGAGAACGTCGACCGGGTCGTCGCGGCGGCGTACGGCGACGTGGTGACCGCCCCGGCCGAGGCCGACCTCGCCGTGCTGCGGCTGCGCACCCCGTACGAGGAGCGGCCGAACCGCTTCGAGTCCTTCTTCCACTCCGGCACCCTCGCCTTCGAGGGGCCCGAGCCGGCCCGCGTCCTCGCGCTGCTCGCGACGGTCCCGACGGTGGTCTGCGTCAACCTGGAGCGGCCGGCCGTCCTCCCCGAGATCGCCGAGCACGCGGCGGCGCTGATCGCCGACTACGGCGCGAGCGACGAGGCCCTGCTCGACGTGGCCTTCGGCCGGGCGAAGGCGGAGGGCACGCTGCCCTTCGAGCTCCCGCGCTCGATGGCGGCGGTGGCCGCGGCCCGCCCGGACGTACCGAACGACACGGCGGACCCGGTCTTCCCCCACGGCCACGGCCTGAAGCTCTGACCGGCCCGAACTCTGACCGGCCTGAAGCTCTGACCGGCCCGAAGGCCACCCATGGACCGCGGGGTACCTGAACGACCCCGCGTGATCCGGGGCCCTCCCGTGGGGGGGCAGGGCCCCGGATCGACCCCGAAGCCCCACCCTGCCTTCACGCACCCGAAGGGACCGCACTCCCATGCGCACGTACCTCGCCCTGACCACGGCCGCCGCCGTCCTCGCCGGAGTGGGCGCCACCGCCTACGCCGCCACCCCGGCCGCGCCCGCTCAGGACGCCCGGCCCCTCACCGGACTCCGCGTCCTGATCTCCAACGACGACTCCATGCGAGCCGCCAGAGCGAACAACTCCGACGGCCTCGGCCTGTACGAACTGCGCCGCGCCCTGTGCGCCGCCGGCGCCGACGTCGTCGTCATGGCCCCCTGGCAGGTCCAGTCCGGCAAGGGCACGGCCGTCACCAACGGCGGCGTCGTCACCGCCCAGCGCCGCACCACGCTGCCCGCCGGCTACGAGAGCGACTGCGCGGGCGCCCCCTCCCAGGGGGCCGTCTTCGGCGTCTGTCTCGCCGACGGAGCCTGCGCCGACGACACCCCGAGCGCGACCCCCGCCGACACCGTCAAACTCGCCCTGCGCGGCGGCCTCAAGGCGAAGGTGGGCTGGTCCGAGCACCCGGACCTGGTCCTCACCGGCATCAACTCCGGCCCGAACGTCTCCGCGAGCGTCAACGACTCCGGCACGGTCGGCGCGGCCGTCGCCGCCATCGACCAGGGCGTGCCCGCGATCGCGTTCTCCTCCTCCGGCGACGCGACCAACACGTTCTTCCCCCTGGCGAACTACCGCGTCCACGCCGACTTCGGGGCCCGCCTCGTCGCCGGCCTCGTCGAGCGCGACCTCCTGAACCCGGCGTTCGCGCTCAAGGTCGACTACCCCGACGTCAGCGCGGGGCAGCGGGCCAAGGCCCCGGTGTGGACCCGGGTCGGCGACGGCGCCGTCGTCTTCCACGACTTCCGGCAGCGCGGCGGCGCGGGCGGCGACACCTTCGACATCGCCCTCGGCCTGTGCCCCCTCGACGGCAGCGGTGCCGGGGAGTGCGCGGAGGGCCGTGCGGACGCCGACTCCACCTGGCTCCTGGACAAGGGCCATGTCACGATCGCCCCGATCACCTGGGACCGGACGTACGGCACACCCGTCGACGCCCGCCGCGAGCTGAACCGGGTCGAGCGGTACGTGCGCCACGACGCCCCCCGGCCGTGACCGCGCCACACCGTAGGCCCGTGACTCCGCGGGCCCATGGCTCCGTAGCTCGGTAACTCCGTAGCTCCGTAGCTCCGTGGCTCCGTAGCTCCGTAGCAACTCCCTCCCGCCGGTATCCGTTTGTCCCGGCCCGCCCCGCCCGGCGAGGATGGCCGGGACCGTCCGCCGAGCCGAGACCGGAGTGAGTGAACATGCCGAACCCCGTCATCCTCGACCGCCGCGAGGGCCCGTACGGCGAAGTCGTCCTGCGCAGACGCGCGGAGCACTTCGAGATCATCGCCAACGGAACGTTCCTGATGGACACCTCCGACGGGCGGTCCGAGCGGCTGCTGATCGACGCGGCGATGGACGCCCTCCCCCCGGAGCGGGCGGACGGCGGCCCGTCCGTCCTGATCGGCGGCCTGGGCGTCGGATTCTCGCTCGCGCACGCCGCCGCTGACCCCCGCTGGAGCCGGATCGCGGTCGTCGAGCGCGAAGAGGCCATCATCGACTGGCACCGGGGCGGGCCCCTCGCGGCCATCTCCGGCCGCGCGCTCGCCGATCCGAGGTGCGTGATCCTGCACACGGACCTGGTCGAGTACGTCCGTACCTCGCCCGACACCTATGACGCGCTCTGCCTGGACATCGACAACGGACCCGACTGGACCGTCACCGAGGACAACCAAGGCCTGTACTCCGCAGAGGGGTTGGCGGCCTGCGCCGCCCGGCTGAACCCCGGCGGGATCCTCGCCGTCTGGTCCGCGAGGCCGTCCCCGGATTTCGAGGAGTCGTTGCGGAATGCCGGATTCAACGGGGTACGGACGGAAGAGATCCCCGTTGCCCGGGGCGTCCCCGACGTGGTGCACCTCGGCGTCAGGCCTGCGTAGCCGGGACGCCACCGGTGCCTCTAGGCTTCTGGCCGACATCAGCGATGCGAGGCGGGGCAATGGAGCAGACACACACCACTCACCACGGTGCGGCGGCCACTCCGGGCGCGCAGAGGCGGGTGCTGGTCGTCGAGGACGACACGACGATCGTGGATGCGATCTCCGCGCGGCTGCGGGCGGAGGGGTTCCTCGTCCAGACGGCGACCGACGGTCCGGCCGCGGTGGACGCCGCCGAGGCGTGGCAGCCGGACCTGATGGTGCTCGACGTGATGCTGCCGGGCTTCGACGGTCTGGAGGTGTGCCGCAGGGTCCAGGCCCAGCGGCCGGTTCCGGTCCTGATGCTCACGGCGCGTGACGACGAGACGGACATGCTGGTCGGGCTCGGCGTCGGCGCCGACGACTACATGACCAAGCCGTTCTCGATGCGTGAGCTGGCGGCCCGCGTGCACGTGCTGCTGCGCCGGGTGGAGCGGGCCGCGCTCGCGGCGGTGACCCCGCGCAGCGGGATCCTGCGCCTGGGCGAACTGGAGATCGACCACGCGCAGCGCCGGGTCCGGGTCAGGGCCGAGGACGTGCACCTGACGCCGACCGAGTTCGACCTGCTGGTCTGCCTGGCGAACACGCCGCGGGCGGTCCTCTCGCGCGAGCAGCTGCTCGCGGAGGTGTGGGACTGGGCGGACGCCTCCGGGACGCGGACGGTGGACAGCCACATCAAGGCGCTGCGCCGGAAGATCGGCGCGGAGCGGATCCGTACCGTCCACGGCGTCGGATACGCGCTGGAGACCCCGGCGCCGTGAGCCGGCGGGTGGGGCGGGGCGAGCCGCGGACGGCGCGGCTGACGGCGCGGCGCGGGACCCGGCGGCGCCGGCTGGTGATCTCGATCAAGACCAAGCTGGGCGCGCTGGTCGTCGGGGCGGTTCTGCTGACCTCGGCCCTGGCGCTGGTGGCGATCCGGACCTCCACGGAGTTCCGCTACATCACGATCTTCGCGATGATCGCGACCCTGCTGATCACCCAGTTCGTGGCGCAGTCGCTGACGGCGCCGCTGGACGAGATGAACACGGTCGCCGGGTCGATCTCGCGGGGCGACTTCAGCCGGCGGGTGCGGGGCGCCGACCGGCGCGACGAGCTGGGCGACCTCGCCTCGACGATCAATCGCATGGCGGACGACCTGGAGGCCGTCGACCGGCACCGCAAGGAGCTGGTCGCCAACGTCTCGCACGAGCTGCGCACCCCGATCGCCGCGCTCCGCGCCGTCCTGGAGAACGTGGTGGACGGTGTCTCCGAGGCCGATCCGGAGACCATGCGGACGGCCCTGAAGCAGACCGAGCGGCTGGGCAGGCTGGTGGAGACGCTGCTCGACCTGTCACGTCTTGACAACGGTGTCGTCACGCTCAAGGCACGCCGCTTCGAGGTCTGGCCGTATCTGTCGGGGGTCCTCAGGGAGGCCAATCTCGCCGCCTCCCAGCGTGGCCTCACCTCCAGCTCCGGCCTCCACAACCGTACGGACGTCCATCTGCACCTCGACGTGTCGCCGCCGGAGCTGACCGCGCACGCGGACGCGGAGCGGCTCCACCAGGTGATGGCGAACCTGATCGACAACGCCGTGAAGCACTCGCCGCCGCACGGCCGGGTGACCGTACGGGCCCGGCGCGGGCCGTGGCGGGACTCGCTGGCCCTCGAGGTCGAGGACGAGGGCCCCGGCATCCCGGAGGCGCTGCGGCACACGGTCTTCGAGCGGTTCAACCGGGGACAGGTGCCGGCCCAGGCGGGTCCGGGCAGCGACGGCGGTACGGGACTGGGGCTGGCGATCGCCCGCTGGGCGGTGGATCTGCACGGCGGCGAGATCGGAGTGGCCGAATCGTCACGCGGATGCCGGATCCAGGTCACCCTTCCGGGCAGCCTTCCGGCGCGGGATTGACGTAGGGTCGAACCGGAAGGGCACGTTCTGCGTGTACGTGAGCAGGGTGTACGTGAGCAGGACGTGGTCAGGAGATGGTCAGGGTTGTGTCCGGGAACGGGCGGCGGCCGCGCTTTCGTGTACCCGCGAGAGGGCAGAACCACGCTTGTTTCCCGCCAATCCATGCGCCGAAACACTCCGTCAAGTGTGACTTGCACGACGTTGGAGTGCCCGGCCTGCACCTCTCGGCCAGGGAGGCGTAGCCTTTATTTCCGCTGTCCATCACCTTGTGAAGCGGAAGAGGGCGGTTACCGCCGTGTCGTCTCAGTCCCCCAGTACCCCGAGTACCTCCACCGACCAAGACGGGCAGGGTCAAAACCCTGCGACCGCCTTCGGCGCCAATGAGTGGCTCGTCGACGAGATCTACCAGCAGTACCTCCAGGACCCGAATTCGGTCGATCGTGCCTGGTGGGACTTCTTCGCCGACTACAAGCCCGGCTCGACGGAGGCTCCCGCCGCCGCGCCGCAGGTGAGCCCCGCACAGGCCGCACCTGCCGCTCCGGCCGCCCCCGCCGCCGCTCCGGCCGCCGAGGCCGCCCCGGCCGCGGCTCCGGCCCAGGCCGCCGTACCGGCCCCCGCCGCCCCGGCGCCCGCGCAGCCCGCCGCCGCGGCTCCGGCCCCGGCGAAGGCGCCCGCGCCCGCCGCGAAGCCCGCCCCGGCCGCCGCGAAGGCCGCCGAGGCCCCCGCGGGCCCGGAGCTCGTCCCGCTGCGCGGCCCCGCCGCCGCCGTCGCGAAGAACATGAACGCCTCGCTGGAGGTGCCGACGGCCACGTCCGTCCGCGCCGTCCCGGTGAAGCTGCTCTTCGACAACCGGATCGTGATCAACAACCACCTCAAGCGCGCCCGGGGCGGGAAGATCTCCTTCACGCACCTCATCGGGTACGCGATGGTGCAGGCGATCAAGGCCATGCCGTCGATGAACTACTCCTTCGCGGAGAAGGACGGCAAGCCGACGCTGGTCAAGCCGGAGCACGTGAACTTCGGCCTCGCGATCGACCTGGTGAAGCCCAACGGCGACCGCCAGCTCGTCGTCGCCGGCATCAAGAAGGCCGAGACCCTGAACTTCTTCGAGTTCTGGCAGGCCTACGAGGACATCGTCAAGCGCGCCCGCGTCGGCAAGCTGACGATGGAGGACTTCACCGGCGTCACGGTCTCGCTGACCAACCCCGGCGGCCTCGGCACCGTCCACTCCGTGCCGCGTCTGATGCCCGGACAGTCGGTCATCATGGGCGTCGGCTCGATGGACTACCCGGCCGAGTTCCAGGGCACCTCCCAGGACACCCTGAACAAGCTGGGCATCTCCAAGGTCATGACCCTGACCTCGACCTACGACCACCGGGTCATCCAGGGCGCCGCCTCCGGCGAGTTCCTGCGCGTCGTCGCGAACTACCTCCTCGGCGAGGAGGGCTTCTACGACGAGATCTTCAAGTCCCTGCGGATCCCCTACGAGCCGGTCCGCTGGCTCAAGGACATCGACGCCTCGCACGACGACGACGTCACCAAGGCCGCCCGGGTCTTCGAGCTGATCCACTCCTACCGGGTCCGCGGCCACGTCATGGCCGACACCGACCCGCTGGAGTACCGCCAGCGCAAGCACCCCGACCTGGACATCACCGAGCACGGCCTCACCCTGTGGGACCTGGAGCGCGAGTTCGCGGTCGGCGGCTTCGCCGGCAAGTCGATGATGAAGCTCCGCGACATCCTCGGCGTGCTCCGCGACTCGTACTGCCGCACCACCGGCGTCGAGTTCATGCACATCCAGGACCCGAAGCAGCGCAAGTGGATCCAGGACCGCGTCGAGCGCTCGCACTCCAAGCCGGAGCGCGAGGAGCAGCTGCGGATCCTGCGCCGACTGAACGCCGCGGAAGCGTTCGAGACCTTCCTGCAGACGAAGTACGTCGGTCAGAAGCGGTTCTCGCTGGAGGGCGGCGAGTCCGTCATCCCGCTGCTCGACGCGGTCATCGACTCCGCCGCCGAGTCCCGCCTGGACGAGGTCGTCATCGGCATGGCCCACCGCGGCCGCCTGAACGTCCTCGCGAACATCGTGGGCAAGTCGTACGCGCAGATCTTCCGCGAGTTCGAGGGCAACCTCGACCCGAAGTCGATGCACGGCTCCGGCGACGTGAAGTACCACCTGGGCGCCGAGGGCACCTTCACCGGCCTGGACGGCGAGCAGATCAAGGTCTCGCTCACCGCCAACCCCTCGCACCTGGAGGCGGTCGACCCGGTCCTGGAGGGTGTCGTCCGCGCCAAGCAGGACGTCATCAACAAGGGCGGCACGGACTTCACCGTCCTGCCGGTCGCCCTCCACGGTGACGCGGCCTTCGCCGGCCAGGGTGTCGTCGCCGAGACGCTGAACATGTCGCAGCTGCGCGGCTACCGCACCGGCGGCACGGTCCACATCGTCATCAACAACCAGGTCGGCTTCACCGCCGCCCCGGAGTCCTCGCGTTCCTCGATGTACGCGACCGACGTGGCCCGCATGATCGAGGCGCCGATCTTCCACGTGAACGGCGACGACCCGGAGGCCGTGGTCCGCGTCGCGCGGCTCGCCTTCGAGTTCCGCCAGACGTTCAACAAGGACGTCGTGATCGACCTCATCTGCTACCGCCGCCGCGGTCACAACGAGGGCGACAACCCGCAGTTCACCAACCCGCAGATGTACAACCTGATCGACAAGAAGCGTTCGGTGCGCAAGCTCTACACCGAGTCGCTGATCGGTCGCGGCGACATCACGCTGGAAGAGGCGGAGCAGGCGCTCCAGGACTTCCAGGGCCAGCTGGAGAAGGTGTTCGCGGAGGTCCGCGAGGCCACCTCGGCGCCGGCTCCGGCGCACAGCCCGGAACCGCAGCCCGAGTTCCCGGTCGCCGTCACCACCGCGGTCTCCCAGGAGGTCGTGAAGCGGATCGCCGAGTCGCAGGTCAACATCCCGGAGCGGATCAAGGTCCACCCGCGTCTGATGCCGCAGATGCAGCGCCGCGCGGCCTCCATCGACGACGGCACGATCGACTGGGGCTTCGGCGAGACCCTCGCCATCGGCTCGCTCCTCATGGAGGGCACGACGGTCCGGCTGTCCGGCCAGGACTCCCGCCGCGGCACCTTCGGCCAGCGGCACGCGGTCCTGGTGGACCAGGAGACCGGCGAGGACTACACCCCGCTGCTCTACCTGGCCGAGGACCAGGCCCACTACAACGTCTACGACTCGCTGCTCAGCGAGTACGCGGCGATGGGCTTCGAGTACGGCTACTCCCTGGCCCGCCCGGACGCGCTGGTCATCTGGGAGGCCCAGTTCGGTGACTTCGTCAACGGCGCGCAGACCGTCGTCGACGAGTTCATCTCCTCGGCCGAGCAGAAGTGGGGCCAGACCTCCGGGGTCACGCTGCTCCTGCCGCACGGCTACGAAGGCCAGGGCCCGGACCACTCGTCCGCCCGCCCGGAGCGCTTCCTCCAGATGTGCGCCCAGGACAACATGACGGTCGCCATGCCGACCCTGCCGTCGAACTACTTCCACCTGCTGCGCTGGCAGGTCCACAACCCGCACCACAAGCCGCTCATCGTCTTCACCCCGAAGTCGATGCTGCGTCTGAAGGCGGCGGCGTCCAAGGCGGAGGAGTTCACCACCGGCGGCTTCCGTCCGGTGATCGGCGACGAGTCGGTGAACGCGGCCGACGTCCGCAAGGTCGTCTTCTGCTCCGGCAAGGTCTACTACGACCTGGACGCCGAGCGTCAGAAGCGCGGTGTCACGGACACGGCGATCATCCGTCTGGAGCGCCTGTACCCGCTGCCGGGTGCCGAGCTCCAGGCGGAGATCGCCAAGTACCCGAACGCCGAGAAGTACCTGTGGGCGCAGGAGGAGCCGGCGAACCAGGGTGCCTGGCCGTTCATCGCGCTCAACCTGATCGACCACCTGGACCTGGCGGTCGGCGCCGACATCCCGCACGGCGAGCGCCTGCGCCGGATCTCGCGTCCGCACTCCTCGTCCCCGGCGGTCGGCTCGGCCAAGCGCCACCAGGCCGAGCAGCAGCAGCTGGTCAACGAGGTCTTCGAGGCCTGACCCGCTGTTCCGGTACGAGTTCCGGTACGTACGGAGGCCCGGCACCCCGATGGGGGTGCCGGGCCTCCGGCGTGTCCGGGTGCGGTCAGGTCAGACGTACGCCTCGAAGTCCCAGTAGGGGCGGTTGCGCTGACGCGCCGAGAGGGTGTGGGGGTGCTGGGCGCCCAGTGTGCGGGTGAGGGTGAGCAGCGCGTCCTCCTCGACCTTTCCGGCCTCCTCCACCTCGCGCAGGCCGCGCAGGTCGGCGGCGAGGGCGATCTGGCAGGAGAGGGTCAGCGGGTGGTCGTTGCCCAGGACGTGGCGGGCCCGCCGCAGCGTCTCGCGGCTGAGCTCGGTGGCGTCGGCGACGCGGCCGTTGAAGTTCCGGGCGGCCGCCGCGTTGAGCGCGCAGCCCAGGACCCAGGGGTGGTCGGGCCCGAGGGAGGCGGTGAGGCCGGCGAGCGAGGCCTCCAGCATGGCCATGGCGTCGGCCCGCTCGCCGGAGGCCTGCATGACGAGGCCGGTGTTGGCGAGCATGCCGGTGGCGAAGGGGTGGGCCGGGCCGAGGAGCGAGCGGTAGCCGGACTCGGCCTCGGCGATGAGATCCCTGGCCTGGGCCAGGTCGCCGTGTTCGCGCAGGTAGTTGCCGTAGTCGTTGACGAAGGACAGCGTGACGTAGTGGCCGCGGCCGTGGACCTGTTCCAGCTGGTCGAGCACGCTGGACATGAGGGCGCCGATGTCCTGCTGGGAGCCGCCCTCCCGGCGCCGGCACAGGGCGAGCTGGGCGCGGGCCTTGAGGGTCTGCGGATGGAGCGGGCCGAGGAGCTGCACGTGCATCCGGAAGGTGGACTCCTGGCGGGCCAGGGCGTCCCGGTAGTGGCCGAGCAGCCGCAGGTCCTGGGCGCAGGCGATGCTGGAGTTCAGGGTGTTGGCGTGCCGGGGGCGCAGGACGGTCTCGCGCCGGGCGAGGGTTTCGACGTCGAGGTCGTACGCCTCCTGGTAGCGGCCGAGGAGCCGCAGTCCGACGCCGAGGTTGTAGCGGGCGACGAGGGTGACGAACTCGGTCTCGCCGAGGAGCCGTTGGGCTTCGTCGAGGACCTCGCGCTGGAGGGCCTCGGCCTCGGTGTACTGGCCGAGGTGGCGCAGATCGCTGGCGATGGCGCCGTTGCAGAGCATGATGGCGAGCTCGTCGGGCGGTGAGGCGAGGCGGAGCCGCTGCTGGAGCGCGTGGTCCAGCTGGTAGGCCTCGCGGAACCGGCCGCTGGCGCGCAGGACGTTGCCCTCCTGCGTCGTCAGGTCGAGGAGGGGCTGGGAGAGCGGGTCCATGAACCCGGTCCAGCTGGTGCGGATCTTCTCGGCGAGCCGCACGCCGGCGGTGAACTCGCCGCTGCGGTAGCAGTAGCGCAGGCAGTTGAGGACGGCGTTCTGGATCCTCGGGTTGCGGCTGGTGAGGGCGCCGGAGGGTTCCAGGTGCGGCAGCAGTTCGGCGTAGCGGGGCCACTGCCGGCTGTCCATCGGGTTGCCGGGGTCCGCCTCGGCGAGGAGGGTGCGGACGGCCTTGCGGTGGTCGGCGCGGTGGGGTCCGTCGGTGAGCCGGGCGACGATGTCGTGGACGAGCCGGTGCATGTGCACGGACTCCTGGTGCGGTCCCATCTCCGTGCTGGTGACGGGGCCGCGGCTCTCGCGGGTGAGGACGGAGTAGTTGACGAGGGTGTCGAGGGCGCGGGTCCAGGCGGGCAGGTCGGTGGCCATCCAGCGGAGCTCTTCGGGCAGTTCCGCCTGCGGGTAGGCGCGGACGATGCCGAGGGGGATGCGGCCGGGGGCGAAGGAGGCGCAGAGGCTGAGGATCTCGACGGCCTGCGGCTGGGCGCGCCGGAGCCGGTTGATCAGTATCGACCAGGAGGTGAGGGAGGCGTTGGGGAAGCCGTCGCCGCCGGTGGGCTCGTCGACGGTGGAGAGCCTGCCCTCCCTGACCATGCGCAGGTACTCGGGGACCTCCATGCCGGACTCGCCGAGCCAGGCGGCGGCCTGGACGAGCGGCAGGGGTACGTCGCCGAACTCGGCGGCGACCTCGTCGGCCTCCGGTCCGCTGATGTGGGGGGCG
Organism: Streptomyces sp. NPDC015346; assembly: GCF_043078785.1. Taxonomy (NCBI): domain Bacteria; kingdom Bacillati; phylum Actinomycetota; class Actinomycetes; order Kitasatosporales; family Streptomycetaceae; genus Streptomyces; species Streptomyces sp. NPDC015346. Next base: position 534,028 of record NZ_JBIBTW010000005.1, read on the forward strand.
CGGCGCATGAGGTAGCCGGTGGACTCGGCCCGGTCGAAGCTGGGCACCTCCACGATCTCGGTGTGTTCGGCCCAGCCGCGGTTGCGGGAGGTGATCAGCACGTGCCCGGGGCCGTGGGGCAGGAGGACGCCCGCGCCCTCGGTGTCGTCCCAGCCGTCGAAGACGACGAGCCACTTGGCGTGCGGGTCGCCCCTGCGCAGTGCCTCGCGTACGGCTCGGATGCGTTCGCCGGGTTCGTTGCCGGCGGGCAGGCCGAGTTCGGCGGCGAGTTCGCCGAAGCGGTCGCGCTGGACGTTGCGGTCGTCGGAGTTGACCCACCAGACGACGTCGTAGTCGGGGCTGAACCGGTGGGCGTACTCGGCGGCGATCTGGGTCTTGCCGATGCCGGACATGCCGAGGAGGGTGCAGGCGGCGTTGCCCCGGTCGGCGTCCATGAGGCGCTGCTGGAGTTCGGCGAGGAGGTCGTCGCGGCCGGTGAAGCGGGGGTTGCGGCGCGGGACCTCGCCCCAGATCTCGGGGGGCGTGTCGGGGTAGCGGGCGAGCGTTCCGGGCAGGGGGCGCCGGCCGACGGGGCGGCGTGGTTCGAGGGCGAGCCGGGAGAGCAGGCGGGCCTCGGCCTCGTCCTCACCCACGCCCCACAGGCTGACCGGTTCGAGGACGGCGGTGGCGGGCAGCAGCGGCCGGTTGGTGAGGTTGACGGCGGCGAAGCGGTCGGCGTGGGCGGCGACGAAGCCGCGCAGGACGTCGTTCCACTCGCCGGCCGGGCGCGGGCCGAGTTCGAAGAACCAGTCGTTGAGGACGAGGAGGACCTGGCCCCGGGCGAGCAGCAGGTCGCCGAAGGAGTCCTCCAGGGGCACCTCGCGCGGGGGGTCCCAGCGTTGCAGGGTCGTCCTCAGGCCGTGGCTTTCGAGGCGCTGTGCGATCCAGGTGGCCCAGGGGCGGTGATAGCCCGGGAAGACCACCAGAACATGTTCCGGCGCCGCCGCGGCGCCGCCCGTCCGCCCTTGTTCCGCCATCAGCGTCTCCCTGTCCCGCTCACGCGCCACGTACTGTCATCGTCCGTCGACACAGTGTTACCCAAGGGCCGTCCGGCCTGTGCCGAGGCTCGCATGATGCCTCTTCATCTGCCGGGTGAACTCCCGCCCGGCGATGGTCAGTTCATCGGATTCAAGCAGGATCTCCAGGGCGCCGCCCACCTGATCGTGGAAGCGCTCGAACTGCTGCCCGGCGCTCGTCCGCCATGCCGCCGACAGGCCGCCCGCCGCCGCGGCGCGGCGCCACAGGTCGGTGAGCGCGAGGTGCGCGTAGGCGCCCTGGAGCACTCCCGCGATGGGCCGCGGGTCGGAGCGCCAGCCCACCTGGTGCCGGGCGGGCCGCCCCGGCCGGTGGAGCGGTACGAGTTCGTGGAGGGCGGCGAGCTTGCTGTGGTGGGTCTCGTGGACGAGCGTCTCGGCCATCGCCCGCGCGCTCGACGGCAGGGAGGCCAGCACGGCTCCCGGCGCCGCGCGGAGGGTGGCGCTCATGTGCGCCGACCGCGGGCCGCCGGGGGCGAGCGGGACGACCGCGCGGACCAGGCCGGCGACCTCCGTCGCCCGGGCCGGGTCGACCTGCCGCAGGAGCTGCTGGGCGGCGCGCCAGCGCCCGTCCCAGGCGTCCGCGTCGGTGTGGTCGCGCTCGCCCGCGGCGCGGGGCGGGGCTCCGACCCCGTCCGGTGGCACCCGGTACGGATCCAGGTCGTCGAGGACGGCGGTCGCCCCGGGCAGGGTGCGCAGCACGGTCCAGCCGGTGCCGAGCCCGGTCAGGGTCCCGGAGCGGGGATCGGCGAGGTGGAGGACCGCCTGGCCGGTGCGGGACCCCTCGGGCCCGATCCGTACGAGCCGGCTGCGGGCGCGGACCCGGATCCGTTCGCCGTCCACCAGGAGCCGTCCGACGCCGGTCAGCGAGAAGCTGCCCCCGGGGGCCGTGACGGTGAGGTCGAGCGGGCAGCCGGCCCGGAGGGCGGCGGTGACGGCGATCGACTCCAGCCGGTCGAGCCTGCGGTCGAGGGCCGGCCCCTCGGGGGCGGCGAGGGCGGCCGCCAGCCAGGCCCCGGTCGTCGGATAGTCGAGGACCTCCCGGACCACGCGCGGGTGGGCCCGCTCAGCCTGTTCGAGGAGGCTCCAGGCGGCCTCGAAGCGCCGGGCCACCGCGCTGTCCACGCTCTCCCCGCAGCGTTTGACCCGGACCAGCAGGGCCTTCAGGAGCAGCAGCCGCCGGGAGCGGAGTCCCGCGCGGAGGGCGGCCATCCCCGCCGTCGCGGGGCCGGTCCTGGCCAGCTCCGTGAAGTCGGCCGGGGACAGGAGGGCGGCGGTCGTCATCCGGTCCCCCGAGGAGCCCCGGCGGGCGGCCGCGTCCGGCGACATCTGACCGAAAAGGAGCGGTGGGAGGGGGGACCGTCAGGGGTTGCCCTCGCTGACCCAGGACTCGCCCAAGTCCCGTGACCGGCCGAGCACCCGGTCGACCGCGGCCACGAGCTCGGGGTGGTCCATGTCGCGCAAGGTCCGCAGGTCGACGGCGGTGAGGTCGGGCAGGGGCGGAGCCTGACCGGCGTCCGGGTCGCCACCGGTCGCCCACTCCCTGTGCTCCAACACCCTCGGCTCCTTCTCACCGACGCCTGTCCCCCACGGTCGTAGCGGCGGAGCGGTTCTTCCCGACACCGGGAAGTCAGAAACCCGTTCGACTCAACTGCGCCCATTCACGCCCCCGTTATCCAGCCGTCTCTCCGGTCGCTCTCTCCGTAGGTCTGTCCGTCGGTCTCCACGGTCCCTTTCTACGGCGGTCTATCCGGTCGGTTGTTCGCTCCATGGCCACCAGGGCGGAGCGATCCGCCGCCGTTCCGCTTCGGAGGCGTGTCCCGGGAACGGTCCCGGCCCGGCGTCCACCTCCGCCAGGAGCGCCCTCGTCCGCTCCACGTCGCCGCGGTCCACCTCCACCGAGGCGGCGGCCAGCCGCCGCCACCGCTCGGCCGCGGCCCGCAGCACGGCCTTCGCCCCGGTCGTGCGACCCATGAGCCACAGCAACGCGCCCTGCGCGTGCAACGCGCGGGCCCCGGTGATCGTGCCCGGGGTGTCGCCGTGGGCGGACCGGGCGTCCTCCGCGGCGCGCTCGTAGGCCGTCAGCGCGTCGCCGAGGCCACCGTCCCGGGCGGTTTCGCTCAACTCCAGCCTCACCCGTCCTAGTTGCAGCCACACCTGGGAACGCGTTCCCGGATCGCGGGTGGCGCGCACCGACTGCTCAAGGAGATGGCGGCTCTCGAACAGGTCGGGCAGGAAGCCGGCCCGGTGGAAGCGCAGGGCCAGCACGCCGCCGATCAGGATCCTGGCCCTGGCCCGGGCGGGGGCGTCGGCGGGCAGGGCGGTGAGCGCCTCGCGCAGCACGCCCTCGGCGCGGTCGACCGGTTCCGTACCGGTGGCTTCGGCGGCGCGCCGCATCAGCGACTCGCCCCAGGCCAGCAGAAGCGTGCCGCGCCGCTCGCTCTCGGGGGGCGCGAGCAGCGTGGCCTGTTCATAGGCGGCGTCGGCGGCCGGTCCGTCGCCGGCCGTGTCGTACAGCCGGGAGCGGGCGGTGGTCCAGCGCAGCCGCAGGGCCGTGCTCTCGCCGAGGAGGGGTTCCGCACGGTCGAGTACGGCCTCGATCTCGGCCGGGTCGGCGGCCGCGAGCGCCAGGGCGTCGGCCAGGTCGAGCAGGGCCGGTCCGCTCTCCCGGAGCCGTACCGCGGCGGCGAGTTCGGCCGCCGCGCCCGGGCCGTCCGCGCGGGCGAGCAGCAGCCGCCCGCGGCGCAGGTGGAGCGTGTGGCGGTGGTGTTCGGGCCACTCCCCCGGGTCTCCGGCGAGGGCGGCGAGCGCGGCGTCCAGTCGTCCGGGGTCATCGGTGAGCCGCCACTGGGCGTGGCGTACCACCGCCAGTTCGAGCCGGGCCTCCGCCCGCTCCTCGGCCCCTTCCTCGCTCTGGGGGTCGGCCCGTTCGGCGGCGGTCTCGAGCGCGTCGGCGGCGCGGGCCAGCAGCTCGGCCTGCCGTTCGGTGCCCCGGACGGCGGCGGTGCCGGCCTCCGCGTACAGGACGCGTCCGAGGACGATCCGGGCGCGTACCGCGTCCCCGGTCAGGGCCGCTTCGGCGCGCTCGCGCGCCCCGGCCAGGAGCGAGGGGTCGGACTGGTCGTACCACCGGGCGAGGAGCCGGCGCGCCTCGGCGAGCGGCTCGGGGGTGACGAGGTCGGGGTGGTAGAAGCGGAGCACGCGCGCGGGGATACGGGCGAACAGCTCCGACTCGGGCCCCTCCGGGGCGATTTCCTCGTCGGGCTCCTCGGCGGTGGGGGTCGTCTCCTCGTCGGCGCCGTGCCCGGCGAGCCGGGCGGCGGCCAGCGCCGGGAAGTTGCGCATGCCCTGGCCGAAGTGGCGCTCCACGTACTCGGAGCAGTGCTTGAGGACGAGGGCGGCGGCCCCTCGGTCCAGCGAGCCGAGGAGGTGCTGCTGGACGCCGGGTGGATAGCTGTAGCAGGGGTACGGGGTGGGGCCGGGCAGTTGGCGCAGCAGGCCGCTCAGCAGGACCTCGGCGAGCTCCATGGGGCCGGTGTCGGGCAGCATCGCGCGCTGGACCAGTTGCATGACCGGGAGCGCGAGCGGCGCCGCCGCGAGGTGGACCGCGAGCCGCAGCGCCCCGGGCGAGGCTCCGGCCCGGAAGGCGCGCAGCAGTTCGTCGTCGGTACGGACCGGTCGTGCGGGGGCGCGGTCCGGGGCGGCGTACGGGGCCGCTGGGTCGCGGTGTGCCGGGCGGGGGGCGACACGGGCGGCCCAGCCGCGCACCGCGCCCGTGCCGCGGCCGCCGAGCAGCCGTGCCCAGGAGGCGAAGGCCTCCGGTGTCGGGGTGAGGACCGGTACCGCGCGGGAGTCGGCGGCGACCGGCTCCCAGGGCTCTTCGTCGGAGACGAAGAGAGTGTGCCCGCCGGGGGCGGCGGGGCGCAGCAGCGTGCCGGGTTCGACGGGCAGCGCGGTCCGCGACCACAGGCGCGGGGGCAGGGGCTGGACGACGGCGAGCGGGGAGCGCCGGGGCCACTGGTGGATGAGCCGCTGGGCGGCGCCGCGCTGCCAGAGGGGTCCGACGCAGTCGCTGACGATCAGAGTGAGCCGACGGCCGGTGGGGTCGTGGAGCTGGTCGCCGGGGCGCAGCCGGGGCCGGCCGTCGGCCCCCGAGGTGGTGGTGACGAGCGGCGGCCCTTCACCGGTGTCGTAGAGCCGGTGGACCTGGACGTCGCGGAAGGCGCCGGACTGCTGGCAGGCCTGGCGCAGCTCCTCCACCATCCGGTCCCAGACGACCATGGCGGGTCCGGTGTCCATGAGGAGCTGGATGTCGGGGCGGCGGGCGGCGGCGGGGCGCAGGACGGGGAGGAGGATGCCGGCGGCCGCGCTGCGTTCGGCGGTGGCCTCCTCGTCGAGGAGTCCCTCGCCCGGCCGGAGCGGGAAGAGGGCGTACCGCCGCAGCGGGCGGAGCGCCTTCTGCAGTCCGAGGAGCCCGGGCAGGGCGTTGGCGCCGGGGGCGCGTACGGGCAGGGCGGCGCCGCTCCGTGCGCCCCGGCCGGCCGGGGCCGCGCCGGCGGACCGCATGTGGAGGGCGACGCTGTCGGGGCCGAGGGTGGGGAGCGGGTCGGGGTCGGGAGCGCTCTCCGGGGCCGGCCCGCCCTCCCGGTCCGTGGCCGGTTTTCGACCCTGCCGGGGTGGTTCGCGGACGGCCTCGTCCGCCGGCGGGCCCACGGTGGGGTCCAGGCCGGTGCCCGGGCCGGTGTCCGGGCCGGCGCGCGGCAGCCACTGGGCCAGCCAGACGGCGTCCGCCACCTCTTCGGCGGTCGGGTCCTGTCCGCCGGCCCGCAGTCTGCGGGTGAGTTCTTCCAGATGCATCCGGTGCATCCGGCCATCACCTCGGCTGATCGAGCGGCTGCATGAGCATGTCCGCGATGCGTTCCCTGGTGACCCGCTCGGTGCGGGGCGCGTGCTGGGTGAGATAGAGGGCGTTGAGGAGCTGGTCGGTGGCGATGACCTCGCCGGGCTCGCGGTTGAGGAAGCGGCTGACCAGGGCCTGTTCGCCGGCCGCGGCCTCCGCCCCGAGATGGGCCTCGATCATGGCGCCGAGCTGCTCCTCGCCGGGCGGCTCCAGTTCGAGCCGGATGCAGCGGCGCAACAGGGCGGCGGGGAAGTCCCGTTCGCCGTTGGAGGTGAGCACGATGAACGGGAAGGTGGTGCAGCGGATCCGGCCGCCCTGGACCGGCACCCTGCGTCCGTCGTCGGTGAGCACCTCGACGACGGGCTCCCGGTCGGCGAGCCGCTCCAGCTCGGGGATGGCGAACTCGCCCTCCTCCAGGGCGTTCAGCAGGTCGTTGGGCAGGTCGAGGTCGCTCTTGTCGAGTTCGTCGATGAGCAGGACGCGGGGCTGTTCGGAGGGGAGCAGCGCGGTGCCGAGCGGTCCGAGCCGGATGTACGAGCCGATGCCGGCCGGGGTCGCGGCGGGGACGGCCGAGCCGGTCTGGGCGCGCTCCAGCTGCACGTCCTGGAGGCGGCCGATGGCGTCATAGCGGTAGAGCCCGTCCTGGAGGGTGGAGCGGCTGACGATCGGCCAGCGCAGCACCCGGCCGAGGCGCAGTTCGTGGGCGACGGCGTGGGCGAGGGTGGACTTGCCGGTGCCGGGGTTGCCGGTGACCAGGAGCGGCCGGCGCAGGTAGAGCGCGGCGTTGACGGCGTCGGTCTCGGCGGGCCGGGGGTGGTGGTTCTGGACGAGCCGGCGGCGCACGCCGAGCCGCCGGTCGGAACCGGCCTGGGTGTCGTCCGGGCCGCCGGCCGAGAAGTCGCGCCACGGGGGCGGCGGAGGCAACCGCCGTATCTCGTCGTGCGGATGGCCGGCGCCCCGGTAGATCCGCCAATCGTTCACGATGGACTCCTCCTGGCTGTGGTGGCGTGGCCGGCCCCGACGAAGGTACCGCCCGACCGCCGGGCCTGCCGATGCTCGAACCGGACCATTTGTCCGCGCGTCCGCCCGGTCACCGGTCCGGCCACCGATGCCGTCACTGCTCCGGTCATCGGTGCCGTCACCGGTCCGGGTCTCCGAGCATCGGCGGGGCCTGGAGCGGCGGGTCGTGGGGCGGGCGGTCGGGGGGATCGAAGAGGACGGCGACGTGCTCGGCCCAGGCGTGGGCGGACCGCTCCGCAGGATCGGCCTCCTCGTCCCCGGCCCGGATCCGCAGGGTGCGGACCGGCCGGTGCAGGCCTTCGGCCTTCCCCACCTCCGCGAGCAGCAGGCCGGCCCGTTCGTGGAACTCGGCGCAGTCGGAGTGCGGGTGGGGGCCGGTCCGCCAGAGGGCGAGGGGGTGGCCGGCGGCGAGGGCGGCGGCCATGGCCCTGCGGCCGTCGCCGCTGCCGACCTGGCCGCAGTAGACCGGCACCGCGCCGCCCTCGGCGTCGAGGAAGCGCGCGAACGCCTGCCTCGGGGTCTCACGGCGCAGGTGCGGGGCGTGCCGGTCCGGCTCGGCACCGCGCGGGTCGAGCTCGTCCGTCATGCGGGGGACCGGCACTTCCGCGCGGAGCGGGATCGCCCGCAGCGGCCCGTGTTCGGAGGCCCGCCAGCGTTTGAGCCACTCGTGCGAGGGGGGTCCGGCCCGCCGCCCGGCCGGGCGGACGACGACGGTCCGGCTCTCCCCCAGGGTCAGCGCGTGCTCGCCGAACAGCTCGTCGTCGGGCGCCAGCCGCCATCCGTCGATGGGCAGGTCGAAGAGTTCGAGGGGCAGCACCGCCTCGACGGCCGCCAGGTGCTCGCCGCTGTCCCCCAGACTCAGCGCGCGGGCGAGCGGACCGCGCAGGGTCTCCTCCAGCTCCTCGCGCTCCACCCCGACGTCGTCGCCGTCCACCGGGCTGACCGTGTGCCCGTCGAAGAGGAGCTTCACCCGCCACGGGTGGCGGGTGCCGTACGGCAGGCTGTCGATCTCCAGCAGCACGTCGGCACGCGCGCGGGGTTCCCGCACGGTGACGGCGGCGCCCGGGCGGCCCGGGGTGAGGAGCTGGGCGATCTCCTGCCGTATCGCGTGATGAGCCTCCATGGCCTCGTCCGTGATCCAGTCGGCCAGGCTCGTCACGGCGGGGCCCTCGCCGTGCAGGTCGGTGACGTGCCGGACGACCATCGCCGCGTACAGGAACACCGCGTTCAGGCCGAGGTCCTGGATCGCCTCCCGCACCGGGTCGCGCAGTTCGTGGAGGAGCCCGACGCCCTCGCGCCAGGTGCGCGGGTCGGCTTCGAGCACGGACTGGAAGTCCTCGTGCAGGACCCTGCGTTTGACCTCGTCGACCAGGTGCATGACCTCCCCGGGACCGGCGGGCGGGGGCAGTTCGGCGAGCCGGCCGTACAGATGGATACGGCGTCCGGGGCCGACACCCTGGGTGGTGGGCGGCCGGAGCCGGATCTGCTCCCTGGTCCAGTCGGATTCGGTGGAGAGCGAGCGGTACCGGGCGAGGTGGTGGCGGTCGTGGTCCCGCATGACCTCGTGGAGGATCTCGCCGCCCGGCACGTCGTGCAGCTCGCGCAGCGCGGTGATGGGGACGGCGGCGCCCTCGTCCTTGCCGCGCCCCTTGTTCAGGCCGATGACGGCGCCTCTGCCGAGATCGACGACGGGCCCGCCGGAGAGCCCCTCGACGGGCAGCGTCCAGCGCAGCAGCAGCGCGCCGCCGTCGACGGCGTGCGCCTCACCGACGGCCTGGCGGATGCCGACCGTCCCCGTCTGCCGGGACCAGCCGTGCAGGCTGACGGGGATGGGCCGGGTGATGACGGGCGGGCGCTCGCTCAGTCGTACGCACGAGACGTCCCGGGCATCGGGGACCCGGACGAGGGCGAGGTCGGGGAAGTCCCAGCGGGAGAGCTCCCGTTCCGGCCGGTCGGGGCGCGGCTTGGCCAGGACCACCTCGCCGGTGCTCGTGGCACCCTGCCAGGTGACGCCGACGGCCCGCTCGCCTCTCCACACCGCGCTTCCCCCCTTGGCCACGACATGGGCGCAGGTCAGCAGCCAGCCGGGGGCGATGAAGAAGCCCGTGCCCCAGTACCGGTCGCTGCGCGCGTCATACCCATCGGCGGGATCGGAGATGCGCACCAGGGCGGGGCGCACAAGGGCGTCGAGGGCGCTCATACGGCGCCGTCGGCCGCCGGGCGGTGGGGTGGTCCGCCATCGGGCGCGGCGCCGGGCCCCGGCACGGGCGCGGGTCCCGGTTCGGGCACAGGCCCAGGCACGGTGCCTGGTTCGGGCGTGGGTGCGGGCGCGGGGCCTGGTTCGGTCCAGGTCAGGGAGACGGAGACCGATGCGGTGCCGCCGCCGTCCGCGAGGACGCCGATCACCTTGCCGGCCTGCGCGGACAGCTCGATGCCGAAGCTGACGGCGACCTCCACCGGTGCCTGCGGGTCGAGCCCGGCCCGCAGGGAGCCGACGACACCGCGTACGACGTCGGTGAGTCCCCCGGCCATGGAGATCACCCGGTCGCCGATCCCGGTGTCCTGGAAGCCGTCGGCCTCGTCGAGTTCCTCCGGCGCGCTGACCCGGGCCCAGATCGGTGTCCCGTCGTCCAGTCGTATTCGAGCGATCCCGTGCGTCACAGCGGCCCCCCGCTCCCCGAAACGATGATGAAGCAGGCTAATCCCTGCAGCTGACAAGCGCGAGAGGCGCGGGAGACCACGGCCTATCCTGATCGCATGTACTTCACTGACCGTGGCATCGAGGAACTGGAGAAGCGGCGAGGCGAGGAGGAGGTCTCCTTCGAGTGGCTCGCCGAGCAACTGCGGACGTTCGTCGACCTCAACCCCGACTTCGAGGTGCCGGTCGAGCGCCTCGCGACCTGGCTCGCCCGTCTCGACGACGAGGACGAGGACGAGTAGGGGACGAGTAGGCACCCCGGAAGACCCCGGAAGGGAAGCCGCCCGGAGGGCTGGTTCCGGCCCCCGGCGTCATGAGGAGAAGCTGCGGGGAATCGCTCCTCGCCGGCTCGTGGGGACTCCCCGCAGACGGTCGTACACGAGACCCAGCGCTCCGTCCGCGACGAGCAGCGCCCCGGCCGTCGTCCAGCCACCGCTGCGGCGGGTGAGGCCCCAGGCGAGCAGCGGTACTCCCGCCCCGAGCTGGGCCGCGCAGAGCAGCCGGGCCTTCGGTCCGACGAGGTACGGGCCGAGTCGCCCGCCCTCCACGGCGTCGAGTTCGGCCCGTACGGCGTCGCGCCAGCCGGACCATTCGATTTCCTCGGCCCCTTGGGCCAGTGCGACGGAGCGGAGCCGGTCGGCGCTGTCGCCGGGGGTGATTCCGGTGGGCAGCTCCAGACCGACGCGGGCGAGGACGGCGGTGAGTCCGATCAGTCGGGTGTGGGCGTCGGCGTCCTTGTCCGGTTCGGTGAGCGGTTCCAGGGCCTGGACGTCCAGGACGGGATCGAGCGCGAGGCGGGCCGCGAAGGTGCGCATGGCCTCGTCCTCGCCGACGGGGGTGCCGTCCGCGAGCCAGGTGTAGCCGACGGTGCGGCGGAAGCCGGCGGCGAGGGTGAAGCCGGCCCGGTCCCCGTCCCACCACAGGGCGAGGACGGGCCAGGTGGCGGCGGAGACGGCGAGCGCGGTGGCCCAGCCGGTGACGACCCGTTCGACGGGTTCGCCGCCGTGGAGCCAGGGCTTTCCCTCCGGGACGAGGACGCTCCAGTCGGTGCCGGCCGGGGCGAGGAGCAGCTGTTCGCGCAGCAGCTGGGCCGGCGGGCGGACCGTCGCGGGTTCGGCACGGCAGAGCAGCAGCGCGCCGACGGGGCGCGATCCGGATGTCGCGTTCATGGCTCATACGTTAGGCCAATTCGTCCATATTGCTGCCGTTTCGGGAGAGAACGCCGCACACGGCCGCACCGGAACGGGATTGACTTCCCCTCACCGCGATATATCGTGTCTAGGGAGAGACGCGATATGTTGCGTCCCCGATCCGGGAGGTCAGCACGATGACAGAGTGGTCCGTGGCCGAGCCGAGGAAACTCTCGCTGACCGACCCTGTGACGCGGCTCCAGGTCCGTATCGTCAACGGCACGGTGAACGTCGTGGGCACCGACGAGGCCTCCGCCCGGCTGGAGATCGCCGAGATCGAGGGCCCGCCCCTGATCGTGACGCAGGAGGGCTCGACCCTGACGGTCAGCTATGAGGACCTGCACTGGAAGGGTTTCCTCAAGTGGCTCGACCGCAAGGGTCTGCGTCGCCGGGCCGTCGTCTCCGTGGCCGTGCCGACCGGTACGGACGTCGAGGTGGGCGTGGTCGGCGCCGGCGCGGTGATCTCGGGCATCAGCGGCCGCACGGACGTCCGGGGGGTCACGGGTGACACCACCCTCGTCGGCCTCTCCGGGCCGGTCCGCGCCGAGAGCATCTCCGGCAGCCTGGAGGCCCAGTCCGTCACCGGCGCGCTGCGGGTCAACTCCGTCACCGGCGACGTCACGGTGATCGAGGGCGCGGGCGCGTCCGTGAAGGCCGACACCGTCAGCGGCGACATGGTCATCGACCTCGACCCCGCCGACCTGGAGGGGCCGCCCGCCGACATCCGGCTGAGCAGCGTCTCCGGCGAGGTCGCCATCCGGCTCCCGCACCCGGCGGACGCCCGGGTGGAGGCGAACACGACGAGCGGCTCGGTCTCCAACGCCTTCGACGACCTGCGGGTCGCGGGGCAGTGGGGCGCCAAGAGCATCACCGGCACGCTCGGCGCCGGCCGGGGCACGCTCAGGGCGACCACGATCTCCGGCTCCCTCGCGCTGCTGCGCCGCCCCGATCCGGTCGACGAGTACACCGACGAGTACACCGACGCCGCCGAGGCACCCGACGCGGACGGCGCCGCCGACACCGCCCCCTCCGCATCCGGAAAGGTGCTCTGACATGCCGCCCGTCTTCGCCCACGGCCGACTGCGCCTCTATCTGCTCAAGCTCCTCGACGAGGCCCCCCGCCACGGCTACGAAGTGATCCGCCTCCTGGAGGAGCGCTTCCAGGGGCTGTACGCACCCTCGGCGGGCACGGTCTATCCGCGCCTGGCCAAGCTCGAGGCGGAGGGCCTGGTCACCCACGCCACCGAGGGCGGCCGCAAGGTGTACTCGATCACCGACGCGGGCCGCGCCGAGCTCGCCGGGCGCGGCGGCGAACTGGCCGACCTGGAGCAGGAGATCCGCGAGTCGGTCTCCGAGCTGGCCGCCGAGATCCGTGACGACGTGCGCGGGGCCGCGGGCAAGCTGCGCAGCGAGATGCGCGCCGCGGCGAGCGAGACCCGGCGCGGCTCGTCCTCCTCGTCCTCCTTCACCGACGTCAAGGAGGAGCTGCGCCGCGCCAAGCAGGAGTGGCGGGAGCAGACCCGGCAGGCCCGCGCGGAGGCACAGTCGGCGCGCCGCCAGGCCAAGGAGTTCCAGCGGATCGCCCAGCAGGTCCAGGAGCAGGTCCAGGACCGCTTCGCCCGCGGCGACTGGCCGTCGGGGGTCTGGGAAGGCATCTCGGACATCACCGCCCAGCTGGGCGGTCTGGTCACCGGCACGACGCACCCCAGGGCGGGCCGGCAGCCGGAGACGCCCGAGCAGGCCGCCTCGGAGTGGGCGAAGGACGCCGAGTCCACGGGCGACCCGGCTCGCGACCTGGACCGGCTCCTGGACCGCTTCCGCGACGACATCCGCGACGCGGCCCGCGACCACGGCGTGAGCGCGGACCAGCTGGCGGAGGCCCGCGGCCATCTGTCGACGGCCGCGGACCGGATCACGTCCCTGCTGCGGCCTCGCCGCGAGGCGTAGGGGGAGCCGACCGTGTCATCCCCGGGTGACGGTCACCGTCACCCGGGCGCCCGGGACCGCGAGGAGCGAGGCACGGCCGGCCGACTGGCGCACCACGACCGCCGTGCCGCCGGCCTCGATCGTCCAGGGGCCCGGCGGCAGGGACAGCTCCGTCCACCGGGAGCCGCGCCGCCCGGAGTCGTACTCCAGCCGGTAGACCCCGGCGTCGGGGTCGTACGAGGAGGAGCGGACCGTGCCCGCGACCGCCTCCGCGTACGGCTGCGCGGTCAGTTCCTTGTTCGCACGGAAGGCACCGGCACCGTCCACCGCGCAGTACCCGCCGCCGTAGCACCAGACATAGCCGGCCCAGCCGGAGCCGTAGCGGCCGAGGGAGGCCATCGCGTCCCGGTAGAAGCGGTTCATGTTCGGCAGGGAGTTGTTGAGCGGCCCCCACTCCCCCACCACCACCGGGACCTTGTACTCCTTCGAGTACCGCGTCACGGCCCGCTCGTACGTCTCGATCCAGCCCGCCGCCGGGTCGTAGTCGGCGCCCGCCTCCATCGCCGTGTTGTAGAAGTGCGGGGCGTAGACCACCTTCGGGTCCTCGATCCGCCCGAGGCCCGTCGGCACGCCCTCGCCGACGATGGGCGTGGGCTCGACGAAGATCCAGGTGTCGCGGTCGACCGAACGGACCGCGTCCACGAGGCGGTTGTACATCGGGGTCAGGTGGTCGCGCTCGATCCGCCGTGCGGCGGTCGGCAGGTCCTCGCCCTCCCGCAGTTCGCCCATCGGCTCGTTGATCAGGTCGTAGCCGAGGACGGCGGGGTGGTCCTCGAAGCGGTCGGCGAGGACGCGCCACATCTGCTCCTGGGCCCGCCGGAGGTCCTCGTCCTCGTAGAGATGGGTGAAGGCGCGCTGCACCGCCGGCTCGAAGTACTCGGCGAACCAGTCGTCCGGGTGCGGGGTGAAGGGCAGCCCGTCGGTGCGGGTCGCCCAGGCGGGGACGCCCCGATGGCCGAACGCCGGCCCGAAGACGTCCTGGTGGGCGTCGATCAGGACCCGGACGTCGTACTTCTCGGCCCAGTCCAGGACGCGTTCGATCTTCAGCAGATAGGAGTCGCTGTACGCGCCCGGCCGCGGCTCCAGGTCGTCCCAGAAGACCAGCAGGCGGGCGAAGTTGAAGCCCTGGGCCCGCATGTCCCGGAAGTGCCGCTCGGTGACGGCGGCCAGGGCCTGCTCGCCGCGGCCGGCCTTGTCCTCGACGTTCCAGCCGCGCAGGGTGAGGGCGCGGCCCCGCTCGTCGGTGAGCACGGGGATTCCCGCGCCACTGCCCTCTCCGCCGCTGTCGGCGCTGTCGGCGCGGGCGGCCGTGGGGACGAGCAGCGTGGCGAGAACGGCGCCCGCCGCGAGAGCGGTTCGCCACATGAGGTGGGTCCGGGACACGAGGCTCGTTCGCCCCACGGCGTTCGTTCGCCACACAAGGGATGTTCGTAACACGGGAAACCTCCGGCACGACGGTGTGTTCGCGGTGCCGGAGATCCCATCAGCTGACCTGACGAACCATCAAGAGGTCGTGAGGACGATCTTTCCGAAGAGCTCGCCCGATGCCATCTTCTCGAAGCCCTCCCGCGCGCGGTCCAGCGGCAGCACCTCGTCGATCACCGGCCGCACCCCGGTGACGGCGCAGAAGGAGAGCAGGTCCTCCAGCTCGTCCTTCGAGCCCATCGTCGAGCCGACGACCTTCAGCTCCAGGAAGAAGATCCGCGTCAGCTCGGCGTGCGAGGGACGGTCGCCGCTGGTGGCACCGGAGATGACCAGGGTGCCGCCCGGCCGCAGCGACTTGACCGAGTGCGACCAGGTGGCCGCGCCGACGGTCTCGATGACCGCGTCCACCCGGCGGGGGAGCCGGGCGCCCGGCTCGTACGCCTCCTCGGCGCCCAGCTCCACGGCGCGCTTGCGTTTGGCCTCGTCACGGCTGGTGGCGTACACGCGCAGACCCGCGGCCTTGCCGAGCGCGATCGCCGCGGTGGCGACACCACCGCCCGCGCCCTGCACGAGCACGGAGTCGCCGGGCCGCACCCCGGCGTTGGTGAAGAGCATGCGGTACGCGGTGAGCCAGGCGGTCGGGAGGCAGGCGGCCTCCTCGAAGGAGAGCTCCCTGGGCTTGGGCAGCACGTTCCAGGAGGGGACGGTGACCCGCTCGGCGAAGGTGCCCTGGTAGCGCTCGGTCAGGATGGAGCGGGGCTCGTCGGGGCCGACGCCGTGTCC
The DNA here is from genome assembly GCF_043078785.1 of Streptomyces sp. NPDC015346. NCBI lineage: Bacteria > Bacillati > Actinomycetota > Actinomycetes > Kitasatosporales > Streptomycetaceae > Streptomyces > Streptomyces sp. NPDC015346. The sequence goes on from NZ_JBIBTW010000005.1 coordinate 549,103, forward strand.
GGTCTGGCCGATGACGGAGTGCAGGACCACCTCGTTGCCGTGCTCGTCGATGCCGGCGGCGTCGCAGCCGAGGATCATCGGCAGCTTCTCCTCGGGCAGTCCCACCCCGCGCAGCGACCACAGGTCGTGGTGGTTGAGGGAGGCGGCCTTGACGGTGACGGTCGTCCAGCCGGGTCGCACCTCGGGCTCGGGACGTTCGCCGAGCTCAAGTCCGTTCAGGGGCTGGTCGCGGTCGATTCGGGCGGCGTAGGCAGCGAACATGACCCTGAGCGTAGGTCGGGCCGGTGCGCGGCGGTACCGCGCACCGGTGTGACGTGGATCCCTGCTGTTTCGCTCACCGCGGTGTCTGTTCCCGCGGTGAGCGAACCCTGCGTGTCGGTCCCCGCGTGTCAGTCCCTGCGGTACTGCGCCGGGGAGTTCTTCGTCGAGGGGTCCTCGTACGCGCCGGCCCTCCCCCGGTCCACATGGAACGAGGTCAGGGTCGTTACCGGCGAGACCGGGTCGCGGCGGTCGGCGATCACGCGCATGTGGGTGGTGAAGCGCTGCGGCGTCACTTCGTACACGTCGTAGCCGTAACGGTTTCCCTCGAAATACTGCAGGTGCGGGTTGCCCGCGCCCATGAGGGGGCCGTTGGTGCGGTTCCAGTCCGCCGAGTACGCGCTCGAGGAGATCGAGTGTGCAGTGAACTCCGTGCCGATGACCGGGGATTCGGTGTTGTCGAAGTCCGGGCGGATGTCGTCGACGAAGGCGGAGTGCCAGTCGCCGGTGATGACGACCAGGTCCTCCAGGCCGCTGCTGTGCACATGGCCGAGCACTTCCTTGCGCTCGGCGAGGAAGCCGTCCCACTGATCGGTGAACATGTACGAGCCGCCGGGGCGGCCACGCAGCTGGCTGAGCATGATCGAGTTGGCCCAGACGTGCCAGGTGTCGGGGGCCTGGGACACGCCCTGCTTGAGCCAGGTCTTCTGGTCGGCGCCGAGGATGGTGCCGTCCGCCAGGTTCTGCGCCGAGCGGTGCGAGCGCAGGTCGAGGACGGTCAGTTCGAGCAGGTCGCCCCAGGTGCGGCGGCGGTGGATCACCGGGTCGGGCAGGGCGGAATCACCGGTCAGCCCGTCACGGTGGGGCATGTGCTCGTACCAGGCTTGGTACGCGGCGGCCCGGCGCTTGAGGAACGGCGCCCCTCCACCCGTACCGCTGTAGTCGTTGACGACCTCGTGGTCGTCCCAGGTGAGGAACCACGGGTGGGCGGCGTGCGCCTCGCGCAGGGACGCGTCGCCCTTGTACAGGGCGTGGCGGCGTCGGTAGTCGCCGACCGTGAAGGGGTCGGGGGCGTTGTGCTCGCGGTCGTGGCCGGTGGTCGCGCCGCCCTCGTAGATGTAGTCGCCGAGGTGGACCACGAAGTCGAGGTTCTCGCGGGCGATCCCTCGGTGGGCCGCGTAGTAGCCGGAGGTGAAGTGCTGGCAGTTGGCGGAGGCGAAACGGACGGAGGAGACGGCCCCGAGGGGCGCGGTCTTGGTCCGGCCGACGCGGCTGGTGGTGCCGAGGGCCCTGAAGGCGTACCAGTAGTGGCGCCCGGGGGCGAGGCCGCCGACCGGCATGTGCACGCTGTGCCCCAGGGTGGCGGAGGCCGGGAAGGTGCCGCGGGCGACGACCCTGGACAGGGCGCTGTCCTCGGCGACGACCCACTCGACCTCGACGATCTCGGGCAGGTTCTGGTGCTCGGCGAACGGCTCCGGGGCGAGCCGGGTCCACAGCAGGACGCTGCCGGCCTGCGGGTCGCCGGAGGCGACGCCCAGCGTGAAGGGGGCTGGGTCGTACTCGGCGCCGAGCTGCTGGGCGGCGTCCTGGGCCTGCGCGGGCGAGAGCCCGACGCTGAGCGGCCACACGGTGCCGAGCGCTCCGGCGGCAGCGGCGGCCTTGATCAGGCTCCGTCGGTCGAGCGTCACTTGGCTGCCCCCTGCGTCGTCAGCGTGAGCGATATCCCGTCGGCGTAACCGTCGTTCGAGGTTCCGCTTCCGGTACGGGTGAACACCAGCCGCACCCGTGCGACGCGGGCCCCCGGCGGCACCGCGGCCGACTCCCGCCGCTCGAAGAGACCGGTCCTGTTGCCGCGCTCGCCGGCGGTGACCGGCCCGAGGACGCTGAGCGCGAGCGGGGTGCCCTTGGCGTTCCGGAACTCGACGGAGAGCCGGACGCCGTCCTCCTGCGTGGCGTATCCGCCGAGCCAGCCGACGATCTCGTAGCGCACGTTCCCCGTGTCGATACCGTCCGTCGGCAGGACGACGTCCTGGACGAGCACGGTCTTCGGGCTGTTGCCGCCGGAGAAGAACCTGCTCCCCCGCAGCGCGGGCCCGGGGTCCTTCGGACCGGGGTACCCGCCGCCGAGGCTGTACGCGATCAGCGCGGGCGCGCCCTCCGCGATCTTCCATCCGACGAGGGAGCCGACGGGCTGGGAGCTCCCCCCGGGTCCACTCTCGGCGTCACCGTTGACGACCAGATTCACTCGCGTCTCCCCTTGCTTGAGGTGTCCGGCGCGGTGCATCACAGCAGCTGGGGGTGAACCTTGGAAGACGCGGGACGGAACAATGCCTCCGATCACGCCGACGGGCCGCCCGGTTGCCCCTGGAAGGGGAACCGGGCGGCCCGTACGGGTGGCGCCGGACGACAGGTGGCACCGGACGACAGGTGGCGCCGCACGCCTCGGCGCCGGAGGCGTCAGCGTCGGGCGACGCCCTCCGCGCGGGCGGCGGCCGCCACCGCGGCCGCGACGGCCGGGGCGACCCGCTCGTCGAACGGCGACGGGATCACGCAGTCGGCGGAGAGCTCGTCGGCGACCACGTCCGCGATCGCGTTGGCCGCGGCGATCTTCATGCCCTCGGTGATCCGGGAGGCCCTGACCTGAAGGGCGCCCGCGAAGATGCCCGGGAAGGCGAGGACGTTGTTGATCTGGTTCGGGTAGTCCGAACGACCGGTCGCCACGACGGCCGCGTACTTGTGCGCGACGTCGGGGTGGACCTCGGGGTTCGGGTTGGCCATGGCGAACACGAAGGCGTTCGGTGCCATCGAGGCGACCGCCGCCTCCGGGACCGTACCGCCGGAGACGCCGATGAAGACGTCCGCGCCGGCCAGAGCGGTCTCCAGGGAGCCGGTGAGGCCCGCCTTGTTGGTGATCTCCGCGAGCTCGCGCTTGACCGGGGTGAGGTCCTCACGGTCCACGCTGACGATGCCCTTGCGGTCCGCGACGGCCACGTCGCCGAGCCCCGCCTCCAGCAGGAACTTGGCGATGGCGACCCCGGCCGCGCCGGCGCCGGAGATGACTCCGCGCAGGTCACCGAGGGTCCGGCCGGTCAGCTTCGCCGCGTTGCGGAGCGCGGCGAGGGTGACGACGGCCGTGCCGTGCTGGTCGTCGTGGAAGACGGGGATGTCGAGGCGCTCCTGCAGCTTGCGCTCGATCTCGAAGCACCGCGGCGCCGAGATGTCCTCCAGGTTCACTCCACCGAAGGAGGGCGCGAGCCGGACGACGGTCTCCACGATCTCGTCGGCGTCGGTGGTGGCGAGCGCGATCGGCACCGCGTCCACGCCGCCGAACTGCTTGAAGAGGATCGCTTTCCCCTCCATGACCGGAAGCGAGGCCTCCGGGCCGATGTCGCCGAGTCCGAGCACGGCCGTTCCATCGGTCACGACGGCGACGACCTGAGACTTCCAGGTGTAGTCGTGGACCAGTTCCGGCTGCTCGGCGATAGCGGTGCACACCTTGGCGACGCCGGGTGTGTACGCGAGGGACAGGTCGTCCTTGTCGCGGAGCGGCACCGTGGCCGAGATGGCCATCTTGCCGCCGCGGTGCAGGGCGAAAGCCGGATCGAAGGGCTCCTCCTGAGCCCCTTCCGTACCGCTCTCGCTGCGAGGATTGACGATCTCCGCTGCCATTGGGTTGACCCCTTAATTCTTCATTGCTTGAGGGTTGGCCTCTCCTGGTGAGGAGGGGTGGGCGGAACCCGCAGCCGCCGTGTCTGGCAGCCGCGCGGGCGCGCCGCACAACGCGCCCTGAGCCCCGGATGAGGGGTGTAAGGATCCTTCTTACCGGACGGAGGGCACCGCGGACGAGTCCATAACGGAGCGGTGACACGACTCATACGGCCGTATCGTCGGCTTGCGCAGAGCAGACGCGTCACCCCATGTCCGGACAAGCCGATCGGTACACCGGATCGTGGCCTTCGTGTCGTCCGAATGGCGAGATCAACCGGAGATTTTTCGGTTCCGGGGAGGTATCTCAGGAGAAGATCCGGCCTTGATGGAGCGGTCTGTCGTGATTCGGGGGTCACCCGTTATCCGATTTTGACATGCGTGGCCGCCCGTTTGAGGCAGTCCGAATGGCAAGATGCCGTAATCACACGAGGTCGCGACACCCGAAGGTGCGTGCGCGGCCTATGGCAACTCCCTCACACGCCGGAGGAACCCGACCATGACCGCACGCTCCACGCGCTGTACGACCGCCGCCAAGACCCGCACGTCCCGTCTTGCCGCGGTCGCCGCCATCGCGGTCGCCGGCTCCATGCTGCTGACCGCCTGCGGCGACCAGACCGAGGGTGGCAAGACGGAGGGCGGTACCCAGACCGGCGCTCCGTCGTCCGACGCCCCCCTCTTCTCCAAGCTGCCCGCCGACATCCAGAAGGCCGGCGTCATCAAGGTCGGCACGGACGCCTCCTACGCTCCGATGGAGTTCACCGAGGGCGGCAAGATCGTCGGCGTCGACCCCGACCTCGGCGAGGCCCTCGGCAAGAAGCTGGGAGTGAAGTTCGAGTTCGTCTCGGGCACCTTCGACGGTCTGATCACCTCGATCTACACCGGCCGCCAGGACCTGATCATGTCCTCGATGACGGACAACAAGAAGCGTCAGGAAGGCCTGGACGACAGCGGCAAGAAGATCGGCAAGGGAATCGACTTCGTCGACTACTTCAAGTCCGGCGTCTCGCTGCTGGTCAAGAAGGGCAACCCGCAGGGCATCAACTCCCTCGACGACCTGTGCGGCAAGACCGTCGCCGTCCAGCGCGGCACCATCTACGAGGACACCTTCAAGGCGCAGGCCGAGAAGTGCGGCGCGAAGAAGCTGACCATCCAGGCGTTCGACACCGACGCCGAGGCCCAGACCCGCGTCAAGGCCGGCGGCGCCGTCGCCGACCTGAACGACTACCCGGTCGCCGCGTACATCGCGAAGACCTCCGGCGGCGGCAACGACTTCGAGGTCGTCGGCAGCCAGAGCGACGTCGGCCTCTTCGGCATCGGCGTCTCCAAGGACAAGCCGCAGCTGCGTGACGCGGTCAAGGAAGCCCTCGACGCCATCATCAAGGACGGCTCGTACGCCAAGGTCCTGGAGAAGTGGGACGTCAAGGACAGCGCCGTCACCTCGGCGACCATCAACGCCGGCAAGTGACCTCCCGCGCTCCACTGAAGGGCAGTCATTGTGACTGACAAGATCGACAAGGGGCCGGCCGCCGCACCGGCCGGCCCCGGCGCCTCGGGCTCCCCCTACGAGGCGATCAAGGCCATCCCCGTACGGCACTACGGTCGCTGGGTCAGCGGCGTGGTCGTCGTCGTGCTGCTCGGCTGGCTCGTCTACGCCTTCTCCCAGGGCAACGTCATCTGGGACACCGTCGGAGACAAGCTGTTCGACACCTCGGTGCTCCAGGGCCTGTGGAACACGGTGGTCATCAGCGTCGCCTCGATGGCGCTCGGCCTCGTGCTCGGCGTCCTCTTCGCGGTGATGCGCCTTTCGAAGAACCCGGTGACCGGGGCGGTCGCCTGGCTCTACATCTGGTTCTTCCGCGGCACGCCGGTCTACGTCCAGCTGCTGGTCTGGTTCAACCTGTCGCTGATCTTCGAGTACATCAACCTCGGACCGATCTACAAGAACGAGACCGTGGACGTCATGACGCCGTTCATGGTCGCGCTCCTGGGCCTCGGCCTGAACGAGGGCGCGTACATGGCGGAGATCGTCCGGGCCGGCATCCAGTCGGTGGACGAGGGACAGACCGAGGCCGCGCACGCGCTGGGCATGTCCCAGACGAAGACCATGCGCCGTATCGTGCTGCCGCAGGCCATGCGTGTGATCGTGCCGCCGACGGGCAATGAGTTCATCAACATGCTGAAGACCTCCTCGCTGGTCTCGGCGGTGCAGTACACGGAGCTGCTGCGGGCCTCGTCGAACATCGGCAACACGGCCGGCGCGGTCATGGAGATGCTGTTCGTGGCCTCCATCTGGTACCTGGCCCTGACCAGCGTGTTCAGCGTCGGCCAGTACTACCTGGAGCGCCGCTTCGCCCGTGGTTCGCTGCGCAGCCTGCCGCCCACCCCGTGGCAGCGCATCCGGGCCAACCTGACCACGTTCAAGCGTTCCCCGGAGGCGACGCGATGACCGCCATGGTGAAGGCCGAGGGCGTCCACAAGTCCTACGGCGCCGCGCACATCCTGCGGGGTATCGACCTCGAGGTGGCTCCCCGCGAGGTGTTCTGCCTGGTCGGCCCGTCCGGCTCCGGCAAGTCGACCTTCCTGCGGTGCATCAACCACCTGGAGCGTGTCGACGGCGGCCGGCTGTCCGTCGACGGCCAGCTGGTGGGCTACCGCCAGAAGGGCGACAAGCTCTACGAGCTGAAGGACAGCGAGGTCGCGGCGCAGCGCCGGGACATCGGCATGGTCTTCCAGCGCTTCAACCTGTTCCCGCACATGACGGCCCTGGGCAATGTCATGGAGGCGCCGATCCAGGTGAAGGGCGAGACGAGGGCGGTGGCCCGTGAGCGGGCCGAGCGGCTGCTCGACCGGGTCGGCCTGGCCGACAAGGCCGGGAACTACCCCTCGCAGCTCTCCGGCGGTCAGCAGCAGCGTGTCGCCATCGCCCGTGCGCTGGCGATGGAGCCGAAGCTCATGCTCTTCGACGAGCCGACCTCGGCGCTGGACCCGGAGCTGGTCGGTGACGTCCTCGACGTCATGCGCGACCTCGCCGAGTCGGGCATGACGATGATCGTCGTCACCCACGAGATGGGCTTCGCCCGCGAGGTGGGCGACAACCTCGTCTTCATGGACGGCGGTGTGGTGGTCGAGTCCGGCAACCCGCGCGACGTCCTGGGCAACCCCCAGCACGACCGGACGAAGGCGTTCCTGTCCAAGGTGCTGTAGCTCGTACGACGGACGAAGGGGCGGTACGGGATTCCCGTACCGCCCCTTCCGTGTGGTCGCGGGGGGGCTACTTCAGCGCGAGCAGCAGGGTGTCGGACGGCGAGGCCCAGACCGGGCGGCCCTCGTCGAAGCCGGCGGCGCGCAGGATCTCGGCGTGGACGCGGGCGGAGGGCATGTCGCCGTCGGCGTGCTCGCCGTAGATCTCGAAGCGGCGGGCGGTGGGCTCGGCGAGGACGGGGTCCTTGGCGGCCACCGCCCACCAGTCCGCCCAGTCGAGGACTCCGGCGGCCTTCTCCCGGTCCATGCGGGCGTGGCGCTGCGCGCGCTCGGCGGCGTTGATACGGGGCGTGGTGTCGTCGATCATGTGGTCGGCGTTCATGAAGACACCGCCGTCGCGGACGAGACCGGCGAGCTGTCCGTAGAGCGCGGTGAGCGGTTCGGTGTGCAGCCAGTGCAGCGCGGTGGCGGTGAGTACGGCGTCGTACGAGGTGTGGGGGAGCTTCGTGACCCACTCCGGGTCCTTGAGGTCGGCGGTCACGAAGGTGACGCGCTCCTCGCCGGCGAAGTAGCCCTCGGCGATGGCGAGCAGGGCGGGGTCGAGGTCGACGCCGGTGCTGGTCGCTCCGGGGAACCTCTTGAGGAGCCTGTCCGTGATACTCCCTGTACCGCACGCCAGGTCCAGGACGCGGGGCTCGGGCCCCACCACGGCCTCGACCATGTCGAGCATCACGCGGAACCGCTCCTCGCGGTCCGGCATGTACCACTCCTGCTGACGGTCCCAGCTCCGCTGCCAGGCCGCCCAGTCGGTTCCGGTCGTCGTCGCGTCCGTCATCTCCGCACCTTCCCCTCTTCGTAATACCCTCGGAGGGGAACCATCGCTTACCCCTCCCTCCCGAGACCCTAGACCGCCGGAGTAAGGACTACAAGTGGAACTGGCCTATTACTCGGATTACGCCGTGCGTCTGGTCAACACCGAGGAGCCGGCCCGCAACAAGGACTCCCTGACCTCGGTCGAGGCGGTCCGCGAGCTCTTCGGCGAGGCCTCGCAGATGGCCCGGCGCGTCACGGACGCCGACGTCACGCGCTTCCGCTCGGTCCGCGCCCGGCTGCGGGCGGTCTTCACCGCGGCGGACGAGGGCGACCACACCCACGCCGTGGACCTGCTGAACTCGCTGCTCCTGGAGTTCCCGGTCAGCCCGCAGATCTCGGGACACGACCACCTGGACGACGAGGGGCGGCCGCGCTGGCACATGCATCTCGCCGACCATCCCTCGAACGCGACCGCGGGTTACGCGGCCATCGCGGCGATGGGGCTCGCCTTCCACCTGACGGAGTTCGGCGCCGACCGGCTCGGCCTGTGCCAGGCGGCGCCGTGCCGCAACGCCTACCTGGACACCTCGACGAACCGCTCCCGCCGCTACTGCTCGGACCGCTGCGCGACCCGCGCCAACGTGGCCGCCTACCGGGCCCGCAAGCGCCTGGAGGCCGAACGGACCGACCAGGTCGGCCGGGAGGCCCTCGACGACGACCACACCGGCCTGACGGCCGAGAACAGCCAGGAGAGCACCACGAGCGGCGAGCGCCGGCGCCCGGGAGTCACGGGCCGGTAGCGCGCCCGTACGCGGCCGAGGACCAGCTCCGGCGGCACGGCGCCGAAGACCCGGCTGTCGCCCTCGGTGTCGGGGTTGTCGCCGAGCACCCACCAGCCGCCGCCCCGTCGCTCGATCAGCCGCTTGACGATGAGCAGGTCCTGCTGCAGCGGATGCCGGAGCACCGCCACGTCCCCCGGACGCAGCCGTCCGCCGTAGCGCACGAGCAGCTGGTCGCCGTGGAGCAGCGTGGGCACCATGGACACCCCGGTCACCTCGGCGATCCCGAACAACGGCCCGGCCCCCCGCCCCGGCTCCCGCCCCGTTTCCGTCATCCGGCACCTCCCGGTCCGATCGTCCACTCGTACACGAGTCCCATGGTGACCCTGGACTTTTGTCCTAAGCCCCAGGGGGCGCTCGCGAAAACAGGCTTCTCGGGGAGTAATCTCCCACCTGAGAAGACGATCACGAGGAAGGACAGCTGCATGCTTTCCCGCCTGTTTGCCCCCAAGGTGAAGGTCAGCGCCCACTGCGACCTCCCCTGCGGTGTCTACGACCCGGCCCAGGCCCGGATCGAGGCCGAGTCGGTCAAGGCCGTCCAGGAGAAGTACCAGGCCAACGAGGACGCGCACTTCCGCGCGCGTGCCACGGTCATCAAGGAGCAGCGCGCGGAGCTCGCCAAGCACCACGTCTCGGTGCTGTGGAGCGACTACTTCAAGCCGCCGCACTTCGAGAAGTACCCCGAGCTTCACACGCTGATCAACGACACCCTGAAGGCCCTCTCGGCCGCCAAGGCGTCGACCGACCCGAAGACGGGCGAGAAGGCGCTGGAACTCATCGCCGAGATCGACCGCATCTTCTGGGAGACGAAGAAGGCCTGACCTTCTTCCCCCAAGCACCGCCCGAAGGGGCCCGGCCGGCGATCCCGGTCGGGCCCCTTCGGCTTGGGCCCCTTCGGCTTGGGCCCCTTCGGCTGGGCGCTCCTGTCACTCCACCGGCAGGGTGTAGCGGAGCTTCTGCTTCGAGGTGGCGCCCAGGCGGTCGTAGAAGCGGATCGCTCCCTCGTTCCAGGCCGGGGTCTGCCACTGGATCTCGGGGAGGCCCAGGGCGCGGGCCTCGGCGCGCAGGGCCGTCATGAAGAGGGGGCCGAGGCCCAGGCCGCGTTGGGACGCGGAGAGGTAGAGGCAGTCCATGTGGAGGTACTCGGCCGCGTCCCAGGTGGAGAGTTCGGGGGCGCAGGTGGCGTAGCCGACGAGGCGGCCGTCCGGGAGTTCGGCGACCAGGCAGCGCAGGCGGGACGGTTCGGGGCCGAACAGCAGGCGGGAGAGACGGTCCGCGAGGCCCGGCGCCGGTGGTGCGGCCTTCTCGTAGGTCGCGTGCTCGGCGGCCAGTTCGGCCACCCGCTCCATGTCGCCGGGAAGCGCGTGGCGCACGCGTGCGGCGCTCACCGCTGTTCCCTTTCGGCGACGTCCGCCGGCGCCGCGGCACCCGCCCGTACGTGCTCCGCCGGCGCGATGAGCGTCGCCGTGTCCACAGGATCCGTCATGCCGTCATCATGCCCGGCCCCACCGACATGCCGTGCAGCCGGATCCACTGCCGGTACGGCGCGGCCCGCAGTGCCGCCTCCCGGTAGGCCGCCGCGAGATCGTCGTACAGCGGGTCCAGCGGCGCCCCGCGGCGGGCGTACAGCAGCAGACGTACCGCCAGCGGGTCGTCGCGGAGCGGGCGGATCGCCATGTCCTCGCGCGGGCCGGAGGTCGGCTGACAGGGCGCCACGGCCTCGCCGAGCACGATCAGGGAGGCCGCGGTGTGGTAGTCGCCGTGCAGGAGCGGCGGGTCGATGCCCGCCTCGCGCAGGACGCGGCGCAGCCCGTCCCACTCGCCGTCCACGGTCGGGTCCACCATCCAGCGGTCCTCGGCCAGGTCGGCGAGCTCCACCACGGGTCGCGCGGCGGCGGGGTGGTCCCGGGCCATCGAGACGAACTGGGGCTCCCGCTCGACCAGGACCCGCTCCTGGAGCCCCTCCGGCACCCGCAGCGGGCACCCCTCCACCTCGTGGACGAAGGCCACGTCCAGCTGACCGGCGGCGACCGACCGCAGCAGCGCGTTGGCGGAGACGTCCATGTGGAGCGCGATGTCCGTGCCCGGGCTGCCCTGGCGCAGTCGGCGCAGCCAGCCCGGCAGGGCCCGGCTCGCGGTCGAACCGACCCGCAGCAGCGGCCCGTCGGCGCGGGCGGCGGCGGCCCTCGTCTCGGTGATCAGCGTGGCCATCTGATCGACCAGCGGCCGCGCCCCGCTGAGGACCGCACGGCCCAGCGGCGTGGGTCGGCAGCCGGTGCGGCCGCGCGTGAAGAGTTCGGCGCCGAGTGCGTGCTCGATCCGGCGGAGCTGGGTCGTCAAGGAGGGCTGGCTCACGCCCAGTTGCCGCGCCGCCTTGTGCAGACTGCCCGTGTCCGCGATGGCGCAGAGCGCGCGCAGATGCCTCACCTCCAGCTCCATGTGCCGAGGGTAGGGCGGCACCCCGGGGCGCACCAGACACCGGAAGCACACCAATCCCCTTGGGATCTACGGGAGTTGGCGGGCACGACGGCGGGGCCCCGGCCGTGGTGATGCGCCCGCGTTATCGCCTGCTGCCATCATCCGCCGCGGCCCCGGCTCCCCCGACACTCTCTCCAACCGATCAGGAGGAGCCACCCCCCATGAGACACCCCAAGGTCCTCACCGCCTCGCTCGCCGCCACCCTCGGCCTCGGCCTCGCCGCCGCGCTCGGCGCCGCGCCCACCGCCGCGGCCGCGCCCATCGCCTCGGCCGCGGCGCCCTCCGGCTACGCGGCCTACGCCGGGTCCGCCGAAGAGGCCAAGGCCACCAAGGCCTTCTTCGACGCCGTCGTGAAGTCCGTGGCCCAGAAGCGGGCCGCCAACCCGGGCGCGACCGCCGTCACCGTCGTCTACAGCGCCGCCAACGCCCCCACGTTCCGCACCCAGATCGCCCGCAGCACGCAGATATGGAACAGCTCCGTGGTCAACGTGCGGCTGGTGGAGGGCAGCAACCCGGACTTCCGCTACTACGAGGGCAACGACTCCCGCGGTTCGTACGCCTCCACCGACGGCCACGGCCGCGGCTACATCTTCCTCGACTACCGCCAGAACCAGCAGTACAACTCCACCCGCGTCACCGCCCACGAGACCGGGCACGTCCTCGGCCTCCCGGACCACTACTCGGGCCCGTGCAGCGAGCTGATGTCCGGCGGCGGCCCGGGCACCTCCTGCCAGAACGCCCAGCCGAACTCCCAGGAGCGGGCCCGCGTCGACCAGCTGTGGCGCTACGGCCTGGCCTCGGCGTTCAAGACCTCCTGAGGCTCCCGCCCACCGGGTTTCCGGCGCCCCACCGGGTTTCCGGCGCCCCGCCGGACGGCGGGGCGATCCCGGTCGGGTCAGGCGGCCTGGAGCAGCCGGCGGCCGAACTCGGCCCCGGCCGGCAGCTGACGTTTGACCCGCTCCAGGGCCTCCTCGAAGTCACCCCCGGCGATGCCGGACGCGAAGGCCGCGCCTGCGTAGTGAAGCGTGAGGCTCAGGTCCACGCGCTCACCGAGGGTCAGCAGGCAGCTGAGGGTGGCCTGCTCGGTCCTGCCGTCCATGACGACGGGGAGCGGCAGGTCCCACTCCAGTACGCAGCCGGTGAGGGCCTCGCCGCCCTCCTCCGCCGCGCCCGCCGCGCACAGGGCGGCGAAGCTCGCGCCCGTGTACTCGATTCCCCTGATCCGGGTGGACACCCGGCTCCCACTCGCCGTGATCACGATCGCTTCCGCGCCGCTGCGATCCCGGTACCAGCCGGTCCAGACTTCCGTCGACTCCGATGACATGCGCGGACTGTAGCGGTCTGACCGGCGTCTCCGCGCGGCCGGTCACCCAGAGGCCGGACTTCTCCCGGTCTCGCCGTTCTTGCCGCTCACATGCGTGGTGGCTGCATCCGCACCTCCGGGCGCGGAACCCTCCGGGGGCTCGGTGGTCGTCGAGACCTCCGGCTCCCCCGTGCCACCGCTCTCCCCGCTCTCCCCGCCTTCCTCGGCCACCTCGGCGCCCGTCGGGATCGAGCCGTCGGCTTTCCTCCCGAAGAGCGCGCACCGCGGGTTGGAGCACGGCCGTGCCTCCCAGTACGGCACCCAGGCCCCCATGACCTTGTGCCGCCGGATGGCCGTACCCACGGGCCGGCCACAGGCCGGGCAGACCGGCTCGGCCTGTGGATCGTGGCCGGTGTGAAGTCCTTGGCTGCCCATACCTCAAGGGTAGAGCGGCCCCCTTGTCACCGCTTCCTGGTGTACGTACGGACGAGCACGCCGTTGTCGAAGGTGCGGACCGCCCCCAGCTCGAAGTCGCGGGGCTCGAAGTCGGCGCCGAACATCGGCATGCCGGAGCCGTACACCTGCGGGTACGTCTTGATGATCAGCTCGTCGATCTCGTCGATGAGCTCACCGGCGATCGTGGAGCCGCCGCAGAGCCAGATGCCCAGCGGACCGTCCTCGGCCTTGAGCTCGCGGACCCGACCGACCAGGTCGTCGGCGATCAGCTCGACGTTCGGGTCGGGCGACTCGGTCAGCGAGCGGGTCGCGACCAGCTCGCGCAGGTGGCTGTACGGGCTGGTGATGCCGACGTCCAGGCCGATCCGGTACGAGTTCAGGCCCTGGATCACGGTGTCGAAGCGCTGGTTCTCGGAGTCGGGGTCGACACCGAGCATCTCCCAGCCGTGGGCCGGGAAGGTCTCGGGGAACTCGGTCCTCATGTACTCCAGGTACTCCCCGGCCACGTACTGGTACGTGGAGGTGGCGTCGCCCTTCGGGTCACCGATGAACCCGTCGATGGTGCAGGCGACGAAATAGGTGAGCTTGCGCAAACCGGTCCTCTTCTTCTTCAGGGTGGGGCTGCGATCGCAACCACGACGGTTATAGTGCTTCACCTGTAGTGGTTGCGCAAGACCTATTTTTCGAAGAGATCCCGAAGGGGACGGAAGGAGCCCACGATGGCGAGGAATCCGGAGCGCCGGACGGCCCTGCTCGACGCCGCGATCGAGGTGCTGGCGGACGAAGGTGCCCGCGGGCTGACCTTCCGCGCGGTCGACGCGCGGGCGGGGGTGCCGACGGGCACCGCGTCCAACTACTTCGCCGACCGCGACCAGTTGCTCTCCCAGGTCGCTGACCAGATCTTCGTCCGGCTGACCCCCGAAGCGGGTTCCCTGGAGACGGCCCTGCGGCCCGAGCCCAGCCGGGAGCTGGTCGTCGAGCTGATGCGGTGGGTCGCCCGCCGGATGGCGGCCGAGCGCACCTGCTATCTCGGGCTCTTCGAACTCCGCCTGGAGGCCGCGCGCCGCCCGGAACTGCGCACCCAGCTCACCAAGGTGCTGCGCGCCGACCTCGACGAGAACATCCGCCTGCACCTCGCGTCCGGGATGCCGGGCGACGCGGACACGGTCCGGCTGCTCTACTTCGCCCTCACCGGCCTGCTGCTGGACCACTTCACGGTGCCCGGCCTCCACGACGAGCGAGCCCTGGACACCCTCATCGAGACGGTGGTCACCCGGATCGTGCCGGAGGCCTGAGCCGCTTCACCGGGTCCGACGGGTGACGAACTCCGCGAGGGCGAGCAGGTCCCCCGCCGCCGTCAGGTCCGGGACCGCGCGGGAGAGCTGCTGGACGGCCCGGGCCATCCGGTCGGCCGCCTCGGTCTGCGCCCAGTCCCGGCCGCCCGCCCGCTCGACCGCGTCCGCCGCCGCCCGTACCGCCGGGGCGTCGAGTGTCGTACGGGCGTACAGCGCGGCCAGCTCCTCCCCCGCCTCGGTCCCCGAGGCGAGCGCCGCCACCACCGGCAGCGACTTCTTGTGGGCGACGAGATCGGCGCCGGACGGCTTGCCCGTGCGCTCCGGGTCGCCCCAGATCCCGATCAGGTCGTCGATGAGCTGGAACGCGAGCCCGGCCTCCCGGCCGAACGCGTCCATCGCCGCCACCTCCTCCTCCCCCGCCCCCGCGTAGAGCGCGCCCACGGCGCAGGCGCACCCCAGCAGCGCGCCCGTCTTGGCGGTGGCCATCGCCAGGCACTCGTCCAGCGAGACCTCGTGCGGGCCGCGCCGCTCGAACGCGCAGTCCGCCTGCTGGCCGGCGCAGAGTTCGATGACACACGCGGCGAGCCGGGCCGAGGCGGCGGCCGATGCCGGGTGGCCGTCCTCGGCGAGCAGCCGCAGGGCGAGCGCGAGCATCGCGTCTCCCGCGACCAGCGCGTCCGGGACACCGAACACCTTCCAAGCCGTCGGCCGGTGACGGCGGGTCGGGTCCTCGTCCACGATGTCGTCGTGGAGCAGGGTGAAGTTGTGCGCCAGCTCCACGGCGGCGGCCGCCCGGATCGCCGGTGTGGGATCACCGCCGAGCGCGCGGGTGGCGGCGAGCACGAGGGCGGGCCGGATCGCCTTGCCCGCCTGCCCCGCGGCCGGGGAGCCGTCGGCCTGCTCCCAGCCGAAGTGGTACATCGCCACTCTCCGTATGGAGCCCGGCAACGACTCGACGGTCGAACGCAGTTGGGGATGGACGACGGTCCGTGTCTGGTCGAGGAGCGCCACGGCACTCCGACTGTCGGCAGTGGCGTCCGCACGGGTCATGGTCACGGTCTTCCCTCCTTGTTCGCTCGGCGCGGGGTGGGCGGGGCGGGGGCCGGTCCGGGGCCCCCGCCGTGGCTCGCCGGGGGTCAGTGCCAGCGGCTGACCTCCACGTTCTCGAGGACACCGAGGGCGTCCGGGACGAGCACCGCCGCCGAGTAGTAGGCCGTGACCAGGTAGGAGATGATCGCCTGCTCGTCGATACCCATGAAGCGGACGGACAGGCTCGGCTCGATCTCGTCCGGGATCCCGGTCTGGTGCAGGCCGATCACGCCCTGCTCGGACTCGCCCGTACGCATGCAGATGATCGAGGTGGTCCGGGTGTCCGAGATCGGGATCTTGTTGCACGGATAGATCGGCACACCGCGCCAGGTGGGGATCCGGTTGCCGTTGATCTCGATGGACTCGGGGACCAGGCCGCGCCGGTTGCACTCGCGCCCGAAGGCGGCGATGGCGCGGGGGTGGGCGAGGAACATCTTGGAGCCCCGGCGGCGGGAGAGCAGCTCGTCCATGTCGTCCGGGCTGGGCACGCCGTCGTGGGGCTGGAGCCGCTGTCCGTAGTCGCAGTTGGAGAGAAGGCCGAACTCCCGGTTGTTGATCAGCTCGTGCTCCTGGCGCTCGCGCAGCGCCTCGACCGTGAGCCGCAACTGCTGCTCGGTCTGGTTCATCGGCTGGTTGTAGAGGTCGGCGACCCGGCTGTGGACCTTCAGCACGGTCTGCGCGACGGACAGTTCGTACTCGCGCGGCGAGGCGTCGTAGTCCACGTACGTGTGCGGGACGACCGCCTCGCCGACATGACCGGCGGAGAGGTCGATCGCCGCCTCGCCGTACTTGTTGGTGCGCTGGTGGGGCAGCGCGGCGAAGCTCGCGAGGTGGGCGCCGAGCGAGGTCGCCCGCTCCGCGAGGTTCCGTACGTCGTCCCGGGTGAGTTCGAGGACCGTACAGGCGGTGGCCGCCCGGGCGGTCCACTCCCAGGTGGCGCCGTCCCGCGTCAGCGAACTGTCGCCGAAGTAGGAGCCGTCGGCGAGGACGCCGATGATCGCCTCGTCGCCGTACGGCCCCTCACCGATCTGCTCGACCTTTCCGTGGGCGAGCAGGTGGACCCGGTCGGTGGGCTCGCCGGCGGTGGCGATGACCTCTCCGGCGGCGTACTGCCGCTGGACGCAGCGCGACGCCAGCTCGGCGAGGGCCTCCTCGTCCTCGTAACCCCGCAGGGCGGGGAGTTCGCCGAGCTCCGCGGGGATGACCGCGACCCGCTCACCGGTCTGCACGAACGTGACGCGGCCGTCACCCACGGAGTAGCTGAGCCTCCGGTTCACCCGGTACGTGCCGCCCTGCACCTGGACCCACGGCAGCATCCGCAGCAGCCACCGGGAGGTGATCTCCTGCATCTGCGGGGCCGACTTGGTGGTGGTCGCCAGGTTCCGCGCGGCGGCGGTACCGAGACTCTGCTGCGGGCCTGCCTGTTCCGCGCGGACCTCGTCGCCAACCGAACCAACGGACATGGAACTCCCTCTCGATATGCCTGAGCTGCGAGAGGAAGCCTTTCAGCACGGAGAGTGCGGGCGCCATTACACAAATGAGTGGGAGTGGATCACCGCCGAGTGGGCATGTCACCCGGTTTCCACTCGAACAGCGCAGCCATTTCGGCCCCGTTGGCGCAATGTCCGGATCGGCTCGCACACGGCCCGAACGGATGGCTGGGAGCGCACCCCTCCGGTACTCCGGTGAGAGCGTCCCTCCCGTTCCGCTTGTCCGAAGGAGTCGGCCATGGCCGCACCCATGCCCGCGAGCAGGTTCCTCGCCGCCCTGCGCGACGAGGGCCTCTCGGTCGTCGAGGTAGGCGACTGGCGTACGCACAACCGCAACCACAAGGGCCCCTGGGGCCCCGTCCACGGCGTGATGATCCATCACACCGTCACCCGGGGCACCGCGAACACCGTCCGTATCTGCCGCGACGGCTACGCGTCGCTGCCCGGCCCGCTCTGTCACGGCGTGATCACCAAGGACGGCACCGTCCACCTGGTCGGCTACGGCCGCGCGAACCACGCGGGGGCCGGCGACGACGAGGTGCTGCGGGCGGTCATCGCCGAGCAGGGCCTCCCGCCGGACAACGAGGCCACCACGGACGGCAACCGTCACTTCTACGGCTTCGAGTGCGAGAACCTCGGGAACGGCGAGGATCCGTGGCCGAAGGTCCAGCTGGAGGCCATCGAGAAGGCCGCGGCCGCGGTCTGCCGGGTGCACGGCTGGAACCATCGCTCGGTGATCGGCCACCTGGAGTGGCAGCCGGGGAAGGTGGACCCGCGCGGCTTCACGATGTCCTCGATGCGGAAGCGGATCGCCGAGCGACTGCGCTAGGGGGTGTCCGGCGGGGCCCCCTGGGCCGTGTCCGCGCGACAATGGCCGGGTGAACGCGTTCGACCTCGCACTTTCCCGGCTGCGGCCCCGGCTCCCGTCCCCCTTGGAGCCGGTCGAGGACAAACGTCTCACCCGGCGCGGTCTGCGGCTGCTGCTCAAGCGCGACGACCTGATCCACCCGGAGCTGCCAGGCAACAAGTGGCGCAAGCTGGCGCTGAATCTGCGCGCGGCCGACGGCCGGCCGGTGCTCACCTTCGGCGGCGCGTACTCCCACCACCTGCGCGCGACCGCCGCCGCCGGCCGGCTGCTCGGCTTCGACACGATCGGGGTCGTCCGGGGGGACGAGCTGGCCGGGCGGCCGCTGAACCCCTCGCTGGCGGCGTGCGCGGCGGACGGGATGCGGCTGGTGTTCGTGGACCGGGCGACGTACCGGGCGAAGAACGACCCCGAGGTGCTGGCCCCGTTGCTCGCCCAGTCCCCTCCGGGGACGTACGTCGTGCCCGAGGGCGGCAGCAACACGCTCGCCGTCCAAGGGTGCGTGGAGCTGGGCAGGGAGCTCTCCGGCGCCGCCGACGTCGTCATGGTCGCATGCGGCACGGGCGGCACCCTCGCGGGCCTGGCGGCCGGTCTGGACGCCGGGCAGCGGGCTTTGGGCGTCCCGGTCCTCAAGGGCGGCTTCCTGGGCGCGGAGATCCGCGCGCTCCAGACGGCGGCCTTCGGCGGCCCGCGGGGCGCCTGGTCCCTCGACGAGCGCTTCCACTGCGGTGGGTACGCCCGTACGACGCCGGCCCTGGAGGCGTTCGCCCAGGACTTCGAGGCGCGGCATGGACTCGCCATCGAGCGACTGTATGTCGCCAAAATGCTCTACGGACTTGTCGCCCTGGCACAGGAGGGCGCCTTCGCCCCGGGGACCCGGATCGCGGCGGTGATCACCGGCTCCCGGTCCTGACGGCGGGGCGCCTCAGGAGGTCTCCTCGCGGTAGGCCGCCGCCTCCTCCAGGTCCAGGCGGCGCAGCAGGGTGCGCATCATCTCGTCGTCGATCCGGCGCTCGTCGCGGAGCCGGACGAAGACCTCCCGCTCGGCCTCGATCATCTCCCGCGCGAGCCGCCGGTAGGTGTCGTCGGCCGTCTCCCCGGTGATGCGGTTGACGGCGCCGAGCCGCTCCCACACCGCGTTGCGGCGCCGCTCCAGGACGGTGCGGAGCCGGTCGGCCAGCGGCTGCGGAAGGGCGTTGCGCTCGTCGGCGAGGAGCGCCTCCAGGCGTTCCTCGGCGGCCCTGGATGCCTCGCTCTGGGCCTGCGCCTCGGCCAGGGTCTCCTCGTGGGTGTCGCGGCCGGGGAGCTTCAGGAGCCGGATCAGCGGCGGCAGGGTGAGGCCCTGCACCACCAGGGTCCCGATCACGGTCGTGAAGGTGAGGAAGAGAACGAGGTTGCGCGCGGGGAACTCGACGCCGTCGGTGGCCACCGGGATCGAGAAGGCGATCGCGAGGGAGACCACGCCCCGCATGCCGGCCCAGCCGACGACGACCGGCGCCTTCCAGTTCACGCCCGGTTCGCGGCGCCGGATGCGTTCCGACATCGCGCGCGGCAGGAAGGTGGCCGGGAAGACCCAGACGAACCGGACGACGACCACGGCCACGAAGACGCCCACCGCGTACCAGATGGCCTCGCCGATCCCGTACCGCCCGAGCCCCTGGACGACGTACGGCAGCTGGAGTCCGATGAGGGCGAAGACCGAGGACTCCAGGATGAAGGCGACCATCTTCCAGACGGCCTCCTCCTGGAGGCGGGTGGCGAAGTCCACCTGCCAGTTGCGGTGTCCGAGGAAGAGGCCGACGACGACCACCGCGAGGACGCCGGAGGCGCCGACCTCCTCGGCGGCGGCGTAGGCGACGAAGGGGATGAGCAGCGAGAGGGTGTTCTGGAGCAGGGCCTGGCCGTCCAGGCGGCAGCGCAGCCAGTGGATGGGCACCATGAGCACGAGTCCGACGCCGATCCCGCCGACCGCCGCGAGGGCGAACTCACCGATCCCGCCCGCCCAGCTGACGCCCTCCCCGACCGCCGCGGCGAGCGCGACCTTGTAGGCGGTGATCGCGGTGGCGTCGTTCACCAGGGACTCGCCCTGGAGGATGGTGGTGATGCGGTTCGGCAGCCCGAGCTTGCGGGCGATCGCGGTCGCCGCGACGGCGTCCGGCGGCGCGACCACGGCGCCGAGCACGAGCGCGGCGGTCAGCGGCAGGTCCGGGACGAGGACGTACGCGAGCCAGCCGACCGCCACCGTGGCGAACAGGACGTAGCCGACGGAGAGCAGGGCGACCGGCCGGACGTTGGCCCGCAGATCGAGGTACGAGGAGTCCACCGCGGCCGAGTGGAGGAGCGGCGGAAGGATCAGCGGCAGCACGATGTGCGGATCGAGCGTGTAGTCGGGGACGCCCGGGACGTACGAGGCGGCGAGTCCGGCCGCCACCAGGAGCAGCGGCGCGGGCACCGGGGTTCTCCGGGCGGCCCCCGCCACCGCGGCGCTCGCCGCGACCAGTGCCACCAACTGCAGTGCGTCCATGCCCGGTCCCCGTCTCGGTCCACCACGTAACCTGGCCATCATGAGCGAGTGCCCTCACGTCGCCGAAATGCCGCGCCCCGAACCGGCGCCGCTGACGGACACCTGTCCTGAGTGCCTGTCCGCCGGCACCCACCCCGTCCAGCTGCGGCTCTGCCTCAGCTGTGGGCACGTGGGGTGCTGCGACTCGTCGTCGGGACGGCACGCCACGGGGCACTTCTCGACCACGGGACACCCGGTGATGCGGACCTTCGAGCCGGGGGAACGCTGGCGCTGGTGCTTCGTGGACGGTTCGATCGTCTGAGGTGTGGGTACGTCACCCCTCCGCGGGGCCGCCGACCGCCGCGGATTTGGGCCTCGCAGACCCCTAGCCACTGTGTGTACTCATGGACTTACCATGAGTGACAGCGGGGTGGGGTCCCCACCGGGGCCCACGGCGACACGGCGGCATGGATCGCGATAGCGTCACGGCGGATCGCGCAACCGACTGCGTACCGCCCGGTTCGGGGGCTTTCTCCCCGGGCCCCGAATGAGCTTGTGCCACCTTGGAGGTGAGGGTGTCCCAGATCGCAGGCGAGCCCGGGACCCAGGACTTCGTGGAAGTCCGGCTGCCCGCTGCGGGTGCCTACCTGTCCGTGCTGCGTACGGCCACGGCCGGTCTCGCGGCGCGCTTGGACTTCACCCTCGACGAGATCGAGGACTTGCGGATCGCGGTCGACGAGGCCTGCGCGATCCTGCTCCAGCAGGCCGTGCCGGGGTCCGTACTCAGCTGTGTCTTCCGCCTGGTCGAAGACTCGCTCGACGTCACGGTCTCGGCCCCGACGACGGACGGCCGGGCGCCGGAGCGGGACACCTTCGCGTGGACCGTGCTCTCGGCGCTGGCCGGGAAGGTCGAGTCCTCCGTGGCGGACGACCGCACGGTCTCCATCAGCCTGTACAAACAGCGCGGCGCGGGGCCAGGCCCGGCGTGAGGAGCGGGGACGCGACGGCCGGCATCCCTGAGCAGCAGGCGCGGCCGCATCCGGAGGTCGAGGTCGAGGTCGCTACGGAGCAGGCGGTCCAGATGAGCGAGCACGAGCAGCACAACGATGCCCCCGAGATCTCCCGGACACCCGAGGGCCATGAGGCCCATGAGGGCTCCGGGACCTCAGGGACGCCCGAGGCCCCGGAGGCGTCCGAGCCGCAGGAGGCTCCGGATCCGCATGACCGGAGCGGTGCGCGGGCGCTCTTCATCGAGCTGCGCAAGCTGCCCGAGGGCTCCCCGGAGAAGGCGGAGCTGCGCAATCGGCTGGTACGGATGCACCTGCCGCTGGTCGAGCACCTGGCCCGGCGCTTCCGCAACCGCGGCGAGCCGCTCGACGACCTGACGCAGGTCGCGACGATCGGTCTGATCAAGTCGGTGGACCGGTTCGACCCGGAGCGGGGCGTCGAGTTCTCGACGTACGCGACCCCGACGGTCGTCGGCGAGATCAAGCGCCACTTCCGGGACAAGGGCTGGGCGGTCAGGGTGCCGCGTCGGCTGCAGGAGCTGCGGCTCTCGCTGACGACCGCGACGGCCGAACTCTCCCAGCAGCACGGCCGCTCCCCGACGGTGCACGAGCTGGCGGAGCGCCTGGGCATCTCGGAGGAGGAGGTCCTGGAGGGTCTGGAGTCGGCGAACGCCTACTCGACGCTCTCCCTGGACGTCCCGGACACGGACGACGAGTCCCCGGCGGTCGCGGACACGCTGGGCGCGGAGGACGAGGCCCTGGAGGGGGTCGAGTACCGCGAGTCGCTCAAGCCGCTCCTGGAGGACCTGCCGCCGCGGGAGAAGCGGATCCTGCTGCTGCGCTTCTTCGGCAACATGACCCAGTCGCAGATCGCCCAGGAGGTCGGCATCTCCCAGATGCACGTCTCCCGTCTGCTGGCCCGCACGCTGGCCCAGCTCCGGGAGAAGCTCCTCGTCGAGGAGTGACGAGGAGCGACGAGGAGAGCGGGGGCGGAGGAGGGACGGCCATAGGCCTCGCCCTACCCCCGCACCCCGCTTCCATGCCTCGCGTCCACGCCTCGCGTCCGTGCCGCGCGTCTACGCCTCGCCGCGACGGCCGATGCCCAGGGCCTCGGTCGTCGCAGGGTTCACCAGGAGCACCAGGCCGGTCACGGCGAGGGCCGCGAGGGCGATGCCCGCCGGGATCAGCCCGCTGTTCGCCTGGAGGAGCTGCCAGGCGACCGGCAGGGCCAGGATCTGGGTGATGATCGCCGGGCCGCGGCTCCACGCCTTGCGCCGCAGCAGTCCGCGCGCCGCCGCGCCGGGGATCAGTCCGAGGGCGACCAGCGTCGCGCCGGCCGTGACGGCCTGGGTCAGATCGTCCGGTTCGCCGGTGATTCCGGTCACGAGGACGTACAGGCCTCCGGCCACCAGCGCCAGCGCCTCGATCCCGGCGACCGCGGCCGCCGCGGTCAGACGGGCGGGGCGGGAGGTCTCCTCGGCGGGCTGCTCGGCGGTCTGTTCCGTACTGCTCATACCTGGCAGGGTAGCGGGGCCCGGCGGCCCCACCCCTCTGGGCCCGGTACCACCGGGTAGGTACGCTGGCGGCCATGCGCGCACTTCTCGTGGTCAATCCGGCAGCAACCACCACCAGTGCCCGCACGCGTGATGTCCTCATCCACGCACTCGCGAGCGAGATGAAGCTGGAGGCCGTCACCACCGAGTACCGCGGTCACGCCCGCGACCTCGGCCGACGGGCCGCCGAGTCGAAGGACGTCGAGCTCGTGGTCGCCCTCGGCGGGGACGGCACCGTCAACGAGGTGGTCAACGGACTCCTCCACGGCGGCCCGGACCCCGACCGGCTGCCCGGGCTCGCGGTCGTCCCCGGCGGCTCCACGAACGTCTTCGCCCGGGCGCTCGGCCTGCCGAACGACGCGGTGGAGGCGACCGGAGCACTCCTGGACGCCCTGCGTGAGCGCCGTGCACGCACCGTGAGCCTCGGCCTGGCGTCGGGGACCCCCGGCACCGAGGACGAGGCGGTGCCGGCCCGCTGGTTCACCTTCTGCGCCGGCTTCGGGTTCGACGCCGGTGTGATCGGGCGGGTCGAACAGCAGAGGGAGCGCGGCAAGAGATCCACGCACGCCCTCTACCTCCGTCAGGTGGTCCGCCAGTTCCTGGAGGAACCGCACCGGCGGCGCGGCACGATCACCCTGGAGCGCCCCGGCGCGGACCCGGTCGAGGACCTGGTCCTGTCGATAATCTGCAACACCTCCCCCTGGACCTACCTGGGCAATCGCCCGGTGTACGCGTCCCCGGAGGCCTCCTTCGAGACCGCCCTGGACGTCCTCGGACTGAGCCGGCTCTCGACCGCCGCGGTGGCCCGGTACGCCACCCAGCTGCTGACCTCGACCCCCGAGCGCGGACCCCGGGGCAAGCACGCGGCCTCTCTGCACGATCTGACCGACTTCACCTTGCATTCGAAGGTTCCCCTCCCCCTGCAGATGGACGGAGACCACCTTGGACTGCGTACGAGCGTGACGTTCACAGGCGTACGCCGTGCACTGCGTGTGATTGTGTGAGCGGAAGGGCCGAAAGTCCTTTCACTCGAACGTTTAGGCTGCCATCCACCCCTAAGAAGTACGGCTGTGACCTAGCCGACACCGAGGAATCAAAAAAAACTTTCCTGAAGGGGTTGTATCCGCCGCCGAGGTTTGCGAATCTCTTCATGGCGATCGGGACGGCCCGCAACACCGGCCTCCACTGAGAGCCAGAACCCCTCCTCAGTCCAAGGACCACACCAGTTCATCTGGCAGTCGGCCCTTCCCTTGCGGGGGGATTCGTGAAAGCGTTCACATTCACAAGCAACCCGCACGTAATACCAAGAGAGGTAGCAGCCATGGACTGGCGTCACAACGCCGTTTGTCGTGAGGAAGACCCCGAGCTGTTCTTCCCCATCGGCAACACCGGTCCTGCGCTGCTGCAGATCGAGGAAGCCAAGGCCGTCTGCCGCCGCTGCCCCGTCATGGAGCAGTGCCTGCAGTGGGCGCTCGAGTCCGGCCAGGACTCCGGCGTCTGGGGTGGCCTCAGCGAGGACGAGCGCCGTGCCATGAAGCGCCGCGCCGCTCGCAACCGGGCGCGCAACGCCAGCGCCTGAACACCCTGACAAGCCTGAGGCAAGCGGCGCGCACATCGCGTGCGTCATCACCGCCCCCGAGCCGCAGCGCGCAGCAGTAAACCCACAGCATTCGAGCCCCGGACCGATCTCCTTCGGTCCGGGGCTCGCTGCTGTCTTCCGTCCTGTACGGCTACTTCTGGTGCTGTACGGGGATGTCGAGGACGACCTTGGTGCCGCGCCCGGCGCCCGGCAGCATGTCGAAGCTGCCGCCCAACTCGCCCTCCACCAGCGTCCGCACGATCTGCAGCCCCAGGTTCCCGGCGCGCTGCGGGTCGAAGCCCTCGGGCAGGCCGCCGCCGTCATCCTGGACCGTGATCAACAGCCGGGCGTCGGCGCGGGGTTCGCCGCGGACGGCCGTGACCTCCACCGTCCCCTGCTCCCCCGGCGCGAAGGCGTGCTCCAGGGCGTTCTGGAGGATCTCGGTGAGGACCATCGACAGCGGGGTGGCGACCTCGGCGTCGAGGATGCCGAAGCGGCCGTTGCGCCGGCAGGTGACCTTGCCGGGCGAGATCTCGGCGACCATCGCGATCACCCGGTCGGCGATCTCGTCGAACTCGACCCGTTCGTCCAGGTTCTGAGACAGCGTCTCATGGACGATCGCGATGGAACCGACCCTGCGCACCGCCTCGTTGAGGGCCTCGCGCCCCTGGTCGGAGTCCATCCGGCGGGCCTGGAGGCGCAGCAGCGCGGCCACCGTCTGGAGGTTGTTCTTCACCCGGTGGTGGATCTCCCGGATGGTGGCGTCCTTGGTGATCAACTCTCGCTCGCGGCGGCGCAGTTCCGTGACGTCACGGAGCAGGACGAGCGAACCGATGCGGGTCCCCTTGGGCTTGAGCGGGATCGCGCGCAGCTGGATGACACCGCCGTTGCCCTCGACCTCCGCCTCGCGGGGCGCGTATCCGGAGGCCAGTTTCACCAGGGCCTCGTCGACCGGGCCGCGGGAGGGCGCGAGTTCGGCGGTGATCTGGCCGAGGTGCTGGCCCACCAGGTCGGCGGCGAGGCCGAGCCGGTGGTAGGCGGAGAGGGCGTTGGGCGAGGCGTACTGGACGATGCCGTCGGCGTCGAGACGGATCAGGCCGTCGCCGGCGCGCGGCGAGGAGTCCATGTCGACCACCTCGCCGGGGAAGGGGAAGGCGCCGGCGGCGATCATCTGGGCCAGGTCGGAGGCGGACTGGAGGTAGGTGAGCTCCAGCCGGCTCGGGGTCCGTACCGTCAGCAGGTTGGTGTTGCGGGCGATGACGCCGAGGACACGGCCCTCCCTGCGGACGGGGATGGACTCGACCCGTACCGGAACCTCCTCGCGCCACTCGGGGTCGCCCTCGCGCACGATCCGGCCCTCGTCGAGGGCGGCGTCGAGCAGCGGACGGCGGCCGCGCGGGACCAGGTGGCCGACCATGTCGTCCTGGTAGGAGGTCGGGCCGGTGTTGGGCCGCATCTGGGCGACGGAGACGTAGCGGGTGCCGTCCAGGGTCGGGACCCACAGGACGAGGTCCGCGAAGGAGAGGTCGGAGAGCAGCTGCCACTCCGAGACCAGCAGGTGGAGCCACTCGAGGTCGGACTCACTCAGAGCGGTGTGCTGGCGTACGAGGTCGTTCATGGAGGGCACAGATGCGAGCGTACCCGCGGAATCGGGGGGCGCTGCACCTGGATCTCAGGGCGTTCGTGTTGGAGGATGGACCGGGAAGCACGCCGGTCGCATGGATGGACTTACCGAATGGTCTAGTCCACAATGGCCGAGCAGCATCCCATCATGACCTCCGCCCTCCCCGCACAGGAGGGTGGACGAGGTACCCGGCGCTCTCTGCCCTGACTGCGCCGAGACCTCCCAATAACGGCCGCGGGACCGCACACCCCCGGCCGGGCAAGCTCCGGGCTGCGGTGCCGGACGGGTTGAGGGTCCCGTCAGGCGCCGCGGCCCGCGGGTGTTTCCGGGGCCTGTCGGCCTGCGGATCGCTGTCGCGAGAGGCTCCCCCCACCCGATGCCGAGTGGCCCCCGGGGTGGTCGCGGCCGACGATGGAAAGGTCCGGATCCGGCTCTCGGACGGACCTGAGCGGGAGCCCCTTCCTCTGCTAGATTTCGCTATGATTGGTCTATACCACCAGGCCCCTCACACGATCGGCAGGCACAGCGTGGAAGTTGTCATCGTCCCGGACGCCACGGCAGGCGGCGCGCTCATCGCCGACGGCATCGCCGGCCTCCTGCGCCGCAAGCCCGACGCGCTGCTCGGCGTGGCCACCGGATCGACACCGCTGCCCATCTACGAGGCCCTGATCGCGCAGGTCGAGGCCGGCGCCCTGGACGCCTCGCGGGCGCGGATCGCGCAGCTGGACGAGTACGTCGGGCTGCCCGCCGGGCACCCGGAGTCGTACCGCTCCACCGTGCTGCGCCAGGTCGTCGAGCCGCTCGGGCTCTCTCCGGAGGCCTTCATGGGCCCCGACGGTTCGGCCGAGGACGTCCAGGCCGCCTGCGAGGCCTACGACCGGGCCCTGCGGGACGCCGGCGGTGTGGACCTGCAGATCCTGGGCATCGGGACCGACGGGCACATCGGCTTCAACGAGCCGTGCTCCTCGCTCGCCTCCCGGACCCGGATCAAGACGCTCACCGAACAGACCCGGGTCGACAACGCCCGCTTCTTCGACGACGACATCGAGCAGGTGCCGCACCACGTCATCACCCAGGGCATCGGCACCATACTGGAGGCCCGCCACCTGGTCCTCCTGGCCACCGGCGAGGGCAAGGCCGACGCCGTGGCCCAGACCGTCGAGGGCCCGGTCGCCGCGCTCGTACCGGCCTCCGCGCTCCAGCTGCACCCGCACGCCACGGTCGTGGTGGACGAGGCGGCCGCGTCCAAGCTGAAGCTGGCGGACTACTTCCGCCACACCTTCGCGAACAAGCCCGCCTGGCAGGGCATCTAAGGGCCTTACGGGAAGAGTTACGGAAAGAGGGGCCCGGCACCTGTTCAGGTGCCGGGCCCCTCCCCGTAACGGCTGTCAGACGCCGGCGATGGCCTCCGCCGCGGCCCGGCCGCAGACCCGCGCCGCGCCGTGCGTGGCGATGTGCAGCGCGCCGCGGGGCTCCGAGCCGTTCAGGCCCATCTCGACCACCACGGTGTCCGGGCGGACCGCGAGCAGGGCGTCCAGGGCCTCGGTCATCCACGGGTGCCGGTGGGCGTCCCGTACCACCGCCACGATCCGGCGCTCGCCCGCGGCGGCGAGCACCGCGTCCACCGAGGAGGTGTCGTACGAGCCCGTCGCGGTGCCGGGCAGCAGCCGCTCCAGCTCCGCCGCGACGCCCCACGGCGTCTCGTCGCCGACCGCGAAGTTGACGACCGGAGTGAAGGCCGCGACATAGGGAGCGCCGGTCATCGGCGTGTGCCGCTCCCCCGTCGTCACCGTCAGGGCCCGGCGGGCCGCCACGAGCCCGATCTCGGTGCCGGGCGCGGTCCCCTCCTGCACTGCCGCGCCCGGCTCCGACTTAGCCCCCCTGACCCGGTGCGCCTGGGTCCAGGACGCCAGGGCGCGCACGCGCGCCGCCGCGTCGGCCAGCCGCTCCTCGGGCAGTTCGCCGGTCCGTACCGCGTCGACCAGCGCGTCGCGCAGTCGCAGTACGGTGTCCTCGTCGGCCAGCCCGCCGCCGACGCAGATGGCGTCGGCGCCCGCGGCGATCGCGAGGACGGATCCGCGCTCGATGCCGTACGCCGACGCGATGGCCCGCATCTCCATGCCATCGGTGACGATCAGCCCCTCGAAGCCCAGCTCCTGGCGGAGCAGACCGGTGAGGATCTGCGGGCTCAGGGTGGCCGGACGATCGGGGTCGAGCGCGGAGAGCAGAATATGCGCGCTCATGACCGCTTTGGTACCCGCGGCGATCGCGGCGCGGAAAGGTACCAGCTCACGGGCGTGCAGTGTGTCGAGGTCCACATCGATCCGGGGCAGCGCGTGGTGCGAGTCCACGTTGGTGTCGCCGTGTCCGGGGAAGTGCTTGGTGCAGGCGGCGACGCCGACGGCCTGGAGCCCCTCGACGTACGCCACGGTGTGCCGGGCGACCAGTTCCGGGTCGGCGCCGAAGGACCGGACGCCGATGACCGGGTTCTCGGCGTTGGAGTTCACGTCCGCCGAGGGCGCCCAGTTGAAGTCGACCCCGCACTCGGCGAGCCGGCGGCCGAGCTCCCGGGCGACGGCCCGGGTGAGATCCACGTCGTCGACCGAGCCGAGCACGTGGTTGCCGGGGAACGAGGAGCCGTGCCGGACCTCCAGGCGCGTGACGTCCCCGCCCTCCTCGTCGATGGCGACCAGGACGTCGTCCCCCTCGGCCCGCAGCCGCGCGGTGAGCGCGGCGAGCTGCTCGGGCGAGACGATGTTCCGGCCGAAGAGGCCCACGGAGGAGAGGCCCTCGCCGATCCTGCGCAGCAGCCAGTCGGGGGCGGTCGTGCCGGTGAAGCCGGGCTGGAGGACCGTGAGCGCGTCACGGGTCAGGGTTTGGGAGCCGCGTACGAGAGTCGTCATGGGGCTGCGTTATCCCTTCACCGCGCCGGCGGTGAGGCCCGCCGCCATCTTGCGCTGGACAAGGAGGAAGAGGATCACGATGGGGACGGCCATCATGGTCGAGCCGGCCATCATCGGGGCGTACTCGGTGCCGTTCTTGGTGATGAAGTTGGAGAGCCAGACGGTGGCCGTCTGGTTCTGCTGGCTCATCAGCATCAGGGCGTAGAGGTACTCGTTCCACGCCTGGATGAAGGCGTAGACGGACGTGGCGACCATGCCCGGGGCGAGCAGCGGGAAGACGACCCGGACGAAGGCGCCGGTGCGGGTGCAGCCGTCGACCATGGCCGCCTCCTCCAGCTCCTTCGGGATGTTGACGATGAAGCCGCGGAGCGTCCAGACCGTGAAGGGGAGGACGAAGGTCAGGTACGTGATGACGAGGCCGCTGAGCCTGTCGTACTGGCCGAGGTCGTTGAGCAGCAGGAAGACCGGGATGATCATCGCGACGAGCGGGACCATCTGGACGGCGAGGATGCCGACGATGACGATCTTGCGGCCGCGGAAGGCGAAGCGGGAGATGGCGAGCGCCGCCAGCATGCCCACGATGATCCCGATGACGACCACGACGCTCGAGACGACGAAGCTGCGGAGGACGGGTCCCCAGAAGTCCGCGATCTCCAGGGCCCGCTTGAAGTTCTCCAGCGTGAAGGTGGAGGGGAAGAAGTGCGGGTCCGGGTCGATGGCGTCCTTGGCCGGCTTGAAGGCCGTGTTCACCATCCAGTAGACCGGGAAGCCGGCCGTGACGAAGACGAGCAGTCCCAGCAGGTTCCAGCCGAGCTTGGACGGGCGCCGCCGGGTGACGGCGGGCGGCGCGGTTCGCGCGGGTGTGGGCTGCGCGGTCGTGGTCCGCGCGGTCGCGGTGCTCACTCCACATCTCCGATCTTGAGCATCTGGCGCATGTAGACGGCGACGACGCCGAGCAGCAGGACGACCGTGACGAGCGCGATCGCCGAGCCGGTGCCGTAGTCGTTGACGACGAACGCCCGGTCGAAGGAGTACGTGGTCAGGAGCTGGAACTCGGCCTCGGGATGGCCGTTGCGCATCACGTACACCTGCGGGAAGACGCCCATGTCCCAGATCACCGACAGCGTGGTCAGCATGACGATGATCGGCTTGAGGATCGGCAGGGTGACGAAGCGGAAGACGCCCCAGGCTCCGGCGCCGTCGAGGCGGGCGGCCTCCTCGAGCTCCTTGGGCACCTGCGTGAGGCCGGCGCTCAGGGTGATCACGACGAAGGGCACGGCGCCCCAGACGACGAGCAGCATGATCACGGCGAGGCCCTGGGGGCCGCTGGCGAACCAGTTGTGACCGATCATGTCGACGCCGGGCAGCCTGCTCAACAGCCAGTTGAGCACGCCGTAGTCGGCGTCGAAGAGCCACTTGAAGATGGCGGTGGCGACGATGATGGGCATGCCCCAGCTCGCCACGAGCACGATGTTGACGAGGGCCTTGACCCAGCCGGAGACCTTCTGGAGCAGCAGCGCGATCAGCATGCCGAGGACCATGGTGAGGATCACCGCCCCCGCGGTGAAGATCACGGTCCGCAGGGCGACGGTCCAGAACTCGGTGTCCCCGAGGATCTTCGAGAAGTTCTCGAAGCCGGCCGACTCGGCCTCCTGGAAGCCCCAGAGCTGCGGCTGGCCGAACTTCTGGAAGGAGAGGGTGACCAGGCGCACCAGCGGATAGCCGAGTACGAGGAGCAGGACGAGCAGGCAGGGCGCGAGCAGCAGCCAGGGGATCCCGCCCCCGCCTCCGCCGACACCCGTGGACGGCTTCTTCCCGGGTCTCCCGGGGGTCCCGGCTCCGGAGCCGGACGATGGCGATTGCCGCACCGGCGGCACCTTCGCGGTGGTTGTGTCTGCGGCACTCATCCCGTGCTCCTCAGCGGTCCCTCTCGTGCATACGGGCGGCAGGGCCCCGTCATCACGCCCTGTTCCGAGGCTCGGTTCTCCTCAGGGACGACGGGGCCCTGCCCACAGGTCACTTGGTGTTGATGACCTTGTCGATCGCGGCGTCCGCGTCCTTGGCGGCGGCCTCGACCGACTTCTTGCCGTTGGCGATGTCGATCAGCATCGTCTTGAGGGTCTGCGCCTTCTCGACCTGGCCCCAGCCGGGGGCGGTCGGCACGAACCAGCTGGACTCGGCCGCGGTGGCCGCGACGGTGGTCGCCGGGTCGGCCTTCAGCGGGGCGAGGTCCGCCTTGTTGTTGGGCAGGTTGCCCTTGGCGACGAGGCCCTTCTGGCCCTCGGCGCCGGTGAAGGCGGCGATCCACTCCGCCGCGACGCCCTGCGCCTTGGACTTGACCGGGATGGCCAGGTCCGAACCGCCGAGGAAGACGGGGAGGTTCTTGCCGGACGGGCCGGGCATCACGAAGTTCTCGAGCTTGTCCTTCAGCCCGCCGACCTTGTCGGTCTTCGGGTCGGCGGCGGTGGCGCCCTCCCAGCCGGCGGCGAACATGGTGGCGGCGTTGCCCTGGCCGAAGACGACCGGGCGGTCGGACTCGTCCTTGGTCTTGTCGCCGTGCATGTACTTTTCGACGATGTTCTTGTACTCGGTGAGGCCCTTGATGGACTCCGGCGAGGACAGGTTCGCCTTCCAGGTCTCGCCGTTCTGCTCGGCGATGGAGCCGCCGGCGTCGTAGACGAAGGACATCGCGGCGTACCAGTCCGGCGACGGCTGGTACCAGGCGCTGAACTTGTCGCCCTTCTTCTTCTGGATGGCGTCGAGCGCGGCGGTCAGCTCGGCCCAGGTCTTCGGGGCGGCCTTGACGCCGGCCTCGGCGGCGATGTCCTTGCGCCAGGTGCCCACGCGGCCACCGGCGTAGTAGGGGACGCCGTAGGTCTTGCCGTTGTAGGTGACCGAGTCCTTGAGGGCGTCGAGCCACTTGTCCGAGTTCTCGAACTTCGACGCGTCGACCTCGGCGAAGGCGCCCTTGGCCATGTAGCTGATCATCTCGGTGTTGCCCATCTCGACAACATCCGGAGCCTTGTCCGTGGCGAGCACCGCGTCGAGCTTGGTGTTCTTGTCCGGCCAGCCGTAGTACTCGTGGTTGATCTTGATGCCCGGGTGCTTCTTGGTCACCGCGTCGTCGGCGGCCTTGACCAGCTCGGGCCAGTTGTTCTGGGCGTCCACCGTCAGCCAGACGGTGATCTCCTTGACGTCGCCTCCGGCCGAGTCCCCACCCTTGCCGGAACCGCCACACGCAGCGATGCTGATCATCATGCCCGCGACGCCGATCGCCGCGATGAGCTTGCGCTTCACGCCACCCTCCTCAGGGATGCCTGCAACCCCTGCCCACCGCGCGAAGACATACGCCGAGTAAAGCTCGTTGGGGCTGGGACCTGGTCTTTAATGGTTTAGACCAGTACCCGGAGCTTGGCCTAGACCTTTAGGGGTGTCAAGGGTGTATAAGAAGGGCAGTCGCGTCCGTTATCGGACCGACACCTGAGGGAGGGCGACGACCCGTGACCGGTCCGTGCCACCATGTGAGCCGCGACAGACGGAGGAGCCGGTGACGGCAGCAGCACAGGAGTCGGGAAGGCAGGCCATGGCCACGGACGCGGGCAGTACGGAGAAGGAGGGTGGCGTCGCCACCCGCACCGCTCGCGTGCCCAAGTACTACCGACTGAAGCGACACCTGCTCGACATGACGGAGACGCTGCCGCCCGGCACGCCCGTCCCGCCGGAGCGCACGCTCGCCGCCGAGTTCGACACCTCGCGCACCACCGTGCGCCAGGCCCTGCAGGAGCTCGTCGTCGAGGGCCGGCTCGAACGGATCCAGGGCAAGGGCACGTTCGTGGCCAAGCCCAAGGTCTCGCAGGCCCTGCAGCTCACCTCGTACACCGAGGACATGCGGGCGCAGGGCCTCGAGCCCACCTCGCAGCTGCTCGACATCGGTTACGTCACCGCCGACGACACCCTCGCCGGACTCCTGGACATCGCGGCCGGCGGGCGGGTGCTGCGGATCGAGCGGCTGCGTCTGGCGAGCGGCGAGCCGATGGCGATCGAGACCACGCACCTCTCGGCCAAGCGCTTCCCGGCGCTCCGGCGTTCGCTGGTGAAGTACACCTCGCTCTACACCGCGCTCGCCGAGGTCTACGACGTGCACCTGGCCGAGGCCGAGGAGACCATCGAGACCTCGCTCGCCACCCCGCGCGAGGCCGGCCTGCTCGGTACGGACGTGGGGCTGCCGATGCTGATGCTCTCCCGCCACTCGCTGGACGCCCAGGGGGAGCCCGTGGAGTGGGTGCGTTCGGTCTACCGCGGCGACCGGTACAAGTTCGTGGCGAGGCTCAAGCGTCCCAACGGCTGAGACCCACCGGCCGAGACCCATCGGCCGCGTCCCACAGAACCATCGGCCGAACGGCCCGAAGAGGCCCCGCGGACACCCTCCGCGGGGCCTTTCCCGTCGCCCGCCGGGCAGTTGCGCGGAAAAGCGTTGCCGTACCGATATGCGGACGGGGGGTGACGCTGCGCGAAGCCAGCGCCTAGATTTCCTGCGCATTACACGGTGATCAGCGAGGGGACGGTTGCAGCAATGCCAGTGCCGGAAGCAACACCCGATACCGGGCGAAAAGGCCTCACGCCCAAGTCCATCGCCATCTGGTCGCTCGTCGCCCTGGTGGGCGCGGCGGGCTGGGGCGTGCTCGCGCTCTCCCGCGGCGAGGACATCTCCGCCGCCTGGATGCTCGCGGCCGCACTCGGCTCGTACGCGATCGCCTACCGCTTCTACGCCCGCTTCATCGCCCGGCGCGTCCTGAAGGTCGACAAGACGCGGGCCACTCCCGCCGAACGCCTCGACAACGGTGTCGACTTCCACCCGACCGACCGCAGGGTGCTCTTCGGACACCACTTCGCGGCGGTCGCCGGCGCGGGTCCGCTGGTCGGCCCGGTGCTCGCCGCGCAGATGGGCTATCTGCCGGGCACCATCTGGATCATCGTCGGTGTCATCTTCGCCGGCGCCGTCCAGGACATGGTGACGCTGTTCTTCTCCACCCGGCGCAACGGCCGGTCGCTGGGCCAGATGGCCCGGGACGAGATCGGCCCGTTCGGTGGCGCGGCCGCGCTGATCGCCGTCTTCGCGATCATGATCATCCTGCTCGCGGTGCTGGCCCTGGTCATCGTCAACGCCCTCGCCCACTCCCCGTGGGGCGTCTTCTCCATCGGCATGACGATCCCGATCGCCCTGCTGATGGGCGTCTATCTGCGCGTCCTGCGCCCGGGCCGGGTCACCGAGGTCTCGGTCATCGGCGTCGCGCTGCTGCTGCTCGCCATCGTCGCGGGCGGCTGGGTCGCCGAGTCGTCCTGGGCGGACACCTTCACGCTCGAACCGGGCACCCTGGTCATCTGGATGATCGTGTACGGGTTCCTGGCCTCCGTGCTCCCGGTCTGGATGCTGCTCGCCCCGCGCGACTACCTGTCGACCTTCATGAAGGTCGGCACCATCGTGTTCCTGGCGCTCGGCGTGGTCATCGCCCTGCCGACCATGAAGATGGACGCCGTCACGGACTTCGCGACGCGCGGCGACGGTCCGGTCTTCGCCGGCTCGATGTTCCCGTTCGTCTTCATCACCATCGCCTGCGGCGCGCTCTCCGGCTTCCACTCCCTGGTCTCCTCGGGCACCACCCCGAAGATGATCCAGAAGGAGACCCAGGTCCGGATGATCGGCTACGGGGCCATGCTCACCGAGTCGTTCGTCGCCATCATGGCGATGATCACCGCGTGCATCATCGACCCGGGTCTGTACTTCGCCATCAACTCCCCCGCGGGAGTCGTCGGCACCACGGTCCAGTCCGCCTCCGAGGCCGTCGCCAACCTGGGCTTCACGATCACCCCCGAGGCGCTGGCCCAGGCGGCCAAGGACGTCGAGGAGGCGAGCCTGCTCTCCCGGACGGGTGGTGCGCCGACCTTCGCGCTGGGCATGTCGGAGATCTTCTCCGCCGTCATCGGCGGTACCGCGATGAAGGCCTTCTGGTACCACTTCGCGATCATGTTCGAGGCGCTGTTCATCCTCACGACCGTGGACGCGGGAACCCGCGTCGGCCGGTTCATGCTCCAGGACATGCTGGGCAACGTGTACAAGCCGTTCCGCCAGGTCAGCTGGAAGCCGGGCGTCTGGTTCGCCAGCGCGGTCGTCGTCGGCGGCTGGGGCTACTTCCTCTGGGTCGGCGTGCACGACCCGCTGGGCGGCATCAACCAGCTGTTCCCGCTGTTCGGCATCGCCAACCAGCTGCTCGCCGCCGTGGCGCTGGCCGTCTGCACCACGCTGCTCATCAAGTCCGGCCGACTGAAGTGGGCCTGGGTCACCGGCGTCCCGCTCGCCTGGGACGTCGCCGTCACCCTCACCGCGAGCTGGCAGAAGATCTTCTCCGAGGACCCGCGGGTCGGCTTCTTCGCCCAGCGGGACAAGTACCAGGCGGGCATCGACGCCGACAAGGTGCTCCCGCCCGCCAAGTCGCTCGACGACATGCACACCGTCGTCACCAACTCCACGGTGGACGGCGTGCTGTCCGCCCTGTTCGCGATCCTCATCATCGTGGTCATCGCCGACGCGGGCCGGGTCTGCCTCAAGGCGATCAGGAACCCGGAGGGCGTCCGGCTCTCCGAGGCTCCGCACACCGAGTCGAAGCTGGTCGCACCCGCCGGCATGTTCCCCACCCGGGAGGAGAAGGCGGAGCTGGTGGCCGCCGGACTCGGCACCGGCGGCGGCTTCCGCAAGGAGGGCGCACCGGACGAGCCGCGGGGTGACGTGCCGGCCGGGACCGGCTCGGCATGAGCACGGCGAACACGCTCCGCCATCTGCGGCGCGCGGTGCGCGGAATCCGCTGGTACGTGCGGGAGCTGTCCGGCGAGGCCGTGTACGACCGGTACGTCGCCCACGCCAGGAGCTGCGACCCGGGCGCCGAGGTGATGACCCGGCGGGAGTTCGAGCGCAGCCGCACCGACGCGCGGGAGGCCGATCCGCGCGAGGGGTTCCGCTGCTGCTGAGCCCTCACCGGCCGTCCGGCGGGCCGCCGCCTTCCCCCTCGCGGGGAGGGCGGCGGCCCGCCGCGTTCGCCCCCCGCCGTACCCGGCGGGAAATCGTTGGGCGGGGCCGGTGACCGGCGGCACACTGCCGACATGGACTTCACCATCAGAGCGATACGGCCCGAGGAGTACGAGGCCCTCGGCGAACTCACCGCGCGGGCCTATCTCGACGACGGGCACCTCGACTTCGGCGAGGAGGACGGCTACCTCCACGTCCTGCGGGACGTCGCCCGGCGGGACGCCGAGGCCGAGGTGCTCGTGGCGGTGGACGCCTCCGGCACGGTGCTCGGCGGGGTGACCTTCGCCGTCGGCGGGAGCCCGTGGGCCGACATCGCCGGCGACGGCGAGGCCGAGTTCCGGATGCTCGCCGTGGCGAAGGGCGCCCGCGGCCGGGGCGTCGGTGAGGCGCTCGTGCGGGCCTGTGTCGCGCGGGCGCGCCAGGCCGAGGGTTGCCGGCGTCTGGTGCTCTCCACCCAGCCCGGCATGGCGTCCGCGCACCGGATCTACGAGCGGATGGGCTTCGTCCGTACCCCTGACCGGGACTGGAGGCCGATCTCCGAGATGGATCCCCTGCTCACGTACGGCATGGAGCTCTGACGCCCAACGACACTACATGTGGGGGGTGCTTCGAGGAGCGCCCCCCACATGTATGCTCAAGCTCGCTGTCGTCGCAGGGGAATCCGGTGGAAATCCGGAACTGTCCCGCAACGGTGTACCGGATCCGCGGATGCGCGTCCGGTGAGTCCGAGCACCTGTCGACAGTGCGCCCGGTCCGTCCGTTCCGGGTGCCACAGACGTCCGGGCCTCGCGGAGTGGGCCGTGGCGCGGCGCTGCCCTGCGTACGGGCGCGCGGCTGCCCGCCTCCCCCCGACGGCCCCGAGCCGAGCGAGGGAGAGCCCCCACGTGACCATCGCGCCCGCCGATCCGGCAACAGCCGAGGCCACCGCGATCGAGAGCGACGGAGTCCGGAGCGCAGCCGAGGGCGACGGCCCCGGGACGTTGCTGCTGCGGACCCTGACCGACCTCACCGCCGATCTCCCCGACACCGACCCCGGCAAGGTCGCCGCCGCCGCGCTGCGCGGCCGCAACGCCGGCTCGGACGAGGCGGAGCTGCGCGAGCTGGCCACCGAGGCGGCCGCCGGTCTGATCGCCGAGGACCCCGCGTACTCCCGGCTCGCCGCCCGGCTCCTGACCGTCACCATCGCCGAAGAGGCGGCCGGCCAGGGCGCGGTCTCCTTCTCCGCCTCGGTCGCCGTCGGCCACCGCGAGGGCCTGATCGCCGACCGCACGGCCGCGTTCGTCGCCCTGCACGCCGAGCGGCTCGACGCCCTCCTCGACCCGGCGGGCGACGACCGCTTCGGCTACTTCGGTCTGCGCACCCTCTACTCGCGCTATCTGCTGCGCCACCCGATCACCCGCCAGGTGATCGAGACCCCCCAGCACTTCATGCTGCGCGTGGCCTGCGGGCTCGCCGAGGACGAGAGCGTCCGCGCGCTGGACGAGGTCGCCGCGCTGTACGGCCTGATGAGCCGGCTCGACTACCTCCCCTCCTCCCCCACGCTCTTCAACTCCGGCACCCGCCACCCGCAGATGTCGTCCTGCTACCTGCTCGACTCCCCGCTGGACGAGCTGGACTCGATCTACGACCGCTACCACCAGGTCGCGCGGCTCTCCAAGCACGCGGGCGGCATCGGGCTGTCGTACTCCCGCGTCCGCTCCCGGGGTTCGCTGATCCGCGGCACCAACGGCCACTCCAACGGCATCGTCCCCTTCCTGAAGACGCTGGACGCCTCCGTCGCGGCCGTCAACCAGGGCGGGCGGCGCAAGGGCGCGGCCGCGGTCTACCTGGAGACCTGGCACGCGGACATCGAGGAGTTCCTGGAGCTGCGCGACAACACCGGTGAGGACCAGCGGCGTACGCACAACCTCAACCTGGCGCACTGGATCCCGGACGAGTTCATGCGCCGGGTGAACGCCGACGCCGAGTGGTCGCTGTTCTCCCCGGCGGACGTGCCCGAGCTCGTCGACCTGTGGGGCGACGAGTTCGACGCGGTCTACCGCGCCGCCGAGGCGGCCGGCCTGGCGCGCAAGACGATGCCGGCCCGCGACCTGTACGGCCGGATGATGCGGACCCTGGCCCAGACTGGCAACGGCTGGATGACCTTCAAGGACGCCTCCAACCGCACGGCCAACCAGACGGCGGAGCCCGGGCACACGGTCCACTCCTCCAACCTCTGCACGGAGATCCTGGAGGTCACGGACGACGGCGAGACGGCCGTCTGCAACCTGGGCTCCGTCAACCTCGGCGCCTTCGTGGTCGGTTCCGGCATCGACTGGGAGCGGCTCGACGCGACCGTCCGTACGGCCGTCACCTTCCTCGACCGGGTCGTGGACATCAACTTCTACCCGACCGAGCAGGCCGGGCGCTCCAACTCCCGCTGGCGGCCGGTGGGCCTGGGCGCGATGGGTCTCCAGGACGTCTTCTTCCAGCTGCGGCTGCCCTTCGACTCCGCCGAGGCGCGCGCGCTTTCGACCCGGATCGCCGAGCGGATCATGCTCGCCGCCTACGAGGCGTCGGCCGACCTCGCCGAGCGCAACGGTCCGCTGCCGGCCTGGGAGAAGACCCGCGCGGCCCGCGGTGTGCTGCACCCCGATCACTACGACGTCGAGCTGAACTGGCCGGAGCGCTGGGCGGCGCTGCGCGAGCGGATCGCGGCCGTCGGCATGCGCAACAGCCTCCTTCTCGCCATCGCGCCGACCGCGACCATCGCCTCGATCGCGGGCGTGTACGAGTGCATCGAGCCGCAGGTCTCCAACCTCTTCAAGCGCGAGACGCTCAGCGGTGAGTTCCTCCAGGTCAACGCGTACCTCGTGGACGAGCTGAAGAAGCTCGGCGTGTGGGACGCGCAGACCCGTGAGGCGCTGCGCGAGGCGAGCGGCTCGGTGCAGGGGTTCAGCTGGATCCCGGCCGAGGTCCGCGAGCTGTACCGCACGGCGTGGGAGATCCCGCAGCGCGGCCTGATCGACATGGCGGCGGCCAGGACCCCGTTCCTGGACCAGTCGCAGTCCCTGAACCTGTTCCTGGAGACGCCGACGATCGGCAAGCTGTCGTCGATGTACGCGTACGCCTGGAAGCAGGGCCTGAAGACGA
This sequence comes from Streptomyces sp. NPDC015346, assembly GCF_043078785.1. NCBI lineage: Bacteria > Bacillati > Actinomycetota > Actinomycetes > Kitasatosporales > Streptomycetaceae > Streptomyces > Streptomyces sp. NPDC015346. The sequence goes on from NZ_JBIBTW010000005.1 coordinate 588,280, forward strand.
CGTACTACCTGCGCTCCCGCCCGGCGACCCGGATCGCCCGCGCGGCGCAGGCCGCGGCCCCGATTCCCGTACAGGCGACCCCCGAAGACGCGGTCGCCTGCTCCCTCGAAAACCCCGAGTCCTGCGAGGCCTGCCAGTAATGCCTACTCCGAACGCCGAAAAGAACCTTCTCGACCCGGGCTTCGAGCTGACGCTGCGCCCCATGCGCTACCCCGACTTCTACGAGCGCTACCGGGACGCGATCAAGAACACCTGGACGGTGGAGGAGGTCGACCTCCACTCCGACGTCGCCGACCTCGCCAAGCTCACCCCCGGTGAGCAGCACATGATCGGCCGGCTGGTCGCGTTCTTCGCGACGGGCGACTCGATCGTGGCGAACAACCTGGTGCTGACGCTCTACAAGCACATCAACTCCCCCGAGGCGCGGCTGTATCTGTCGCGTCAGCTGTTCGAGGAGGCCGTGCACGTCCAGTTCTATCTGACGCTGCTCGACACCTACCTTCCCGACCCGGACGACCGCGCCGCCGCGTTCGACGCCGTCGAGAACATCCCCTCGATCCGCGAGAAGGCGCAGTTCTGCTTCCGCTGGATGGACTCGGTCGAGAAGATCGACCGCCTGGAGACGCAGGCCGAGCGGCGCCGCTTCCTGCTCAACCTGATCTGCTTCGCCGCGTGCATCGAGGGCCTGTTCTTCTACGGCGCCTTCGCGTACGTCTACTGGTTCCGGTCCCGCGGCCTGCTGCACGGCCTGGCCACCGGCACCAACTGGGTCTTCCGTGACGAGACGATGCACATGAACTTCGCCTTCGAGGTCGTGGACACCGTCCGCAAGGAGGAGCCGGAGCTCTTCGACGACGCGCTTCAGCAGCAGGTCACCGACATGCTGAAGGAGGCCGTGGAGGCGGAGCTGCAGTTCGGCCGCGACCTGTGCGGCGACGGGCTGCCGGGCATGAACACCGAGTCGATGCGCGAGTACCTGCAGTGCGTCGCCGACCAGCGGCTGCAGCGGCTGGGCTTCGCCCCGGTGTACGGCTCCGAGAACCCGTTCGCGTTCATGGAGCTCCAGGGCGTCCAGGAGCTGACGAACTTCTTCGAGCGCCGCCCGTCCGCCTACCAGGTGGCGGTCGAGGGCTCGGTGGACCTCGACGAGGACTTCTGACCGGTACGAGGAAGGGCCCCGCGTTCCGAGGAACGCGGGGCCCTTCGCCGTACGCGGATCAGTACGCGGATCAGTCGTTCGGCACGGTCTCGTAGCGAGGCGTGCCCTCGGCCATCTGCCGGAGCGCGTCCTTGCGGTCCCGCTTGGAGAGCCGGTCGATGTAGAGGTAGCCGTACAGGTGGTCCGTCTCGTGCTGGAGGCAGCGGGCGAAGTAGCCGGTGCCGCGGACCTTGATCGGGTTGCCCTGCGCGTCCTGGCCGCGGACCACGGCGTAGTCCGGGCGGGCCAGCTCGGCGTAGGCGGTCGGCACGGACAGGCAGCCCTCGTTGGACTCGTCCAGGACCCGCAGCTCGGCCGGCAGCTCCTCCAGGACCGGGTTGACCACGACACCGGTGTGCCGCACGCCCTCGTCGTCCGGGCAGTCGTAGACGAAGACCTTGAGGTCCACACCGATCTGGTTGGCGGCCAGGCCCACGCCCTCGGCCGCCTTCTGGCTGGCGAACATGTCGTCGATCAGCGCCGCGAGCTTGTCGTCGAACTCGGTGACGTCCTTGCACTCCCGGTGGAGCACCGGGTTGCCCACGACCGTGATCGGGCGGGCCGTGCCACGCTCGCGGTACGCGAGCTCCCGTGCCTCGCAGTCCTCCGTGTCGACGACGAAGCCGTCATTGATCTGCTCGTCCGTCTCCTGCTGCGCCATGTCCGCCGCACGCCTTCCTAGAACCCCGGTAATCGATCCCGTACAGCCTACGGCCAGCCGTCAGCAGACTTCTTCGAGATCCCGCCACTCACGGCTGTCCGGGCTGTCGGCGACCCACCCGTCCAGGAGCCCGCGGACCAGGCCGACGGGCGCGGCGATGCCGCACTCGCGTTCGGGCACCCACAGCTCGCCCGGCGAGCGGTGGCCCAGCGGTCCGGGATGGCCCGGTTCGCTGTGGTCGTGCGGGTCCAGGTGCTCGCCCTCGCCCTCGGCGCTGGGCATCGTCGACTCCGAGCAGGCGCGGCAGAGCAGCCGGACGGAGGAGGACCAGTCCTCGGCGGCGAAGCCCGCGTCGGCGGCGAGCTGCTCCAACGCGTCCCGGTCGGCCTCGGTGGCGGCCTCCAGGAGGACCACCCAGGTCGGGACGGGTGAGGGAGCCCACAGCTCGATCTCGTCGAAGACCGGATAGGAAGGACCGGCGGTGGTGGTCCGCTCGCCGTTGGGCACCCCGTCGTGCAGGACGACCTCGCCCCAGCGGCGGCCGGAGGACGGCAGCGGGATGGAGAGCACCTCGATACGGGCCGGGTCGAGCCTGCGGCCCCACACGACCTCGGCCTCACCCTCGGGCGAGAGCCGGACGGCCGCGCTGCCCAGGTCCATCCCGGCCGGCTCGCCCGTGCCCGCGGAGGCCCCGGGCACCTTCAGGCCGTACGCCTGCCAGGCGCGGCGGGCCAGCGGCCAGTCCTGGAGCGCGGTGGCGGCGATGCCGACGTTCCACCAGTCCGGGGCGCCGGTCTCCTTGTCGAGGAGCGCGACGGCGCGCAGCCCGGCGGCCCGCGCCTGCTCCCAGTCGTGCCGGAACTTGTGCAGCAGCGCCAGGTTGAACCAGGACTCCGAGAGCCAGGGCTCCAGGTCCGCCGCGCGCGTCAGCAGCGCGCCCGCGTCCTCGTACCGGCCGTCACCGATCAGCGTGAACGCGCGGTCGGTGGCCTGCCGCCACGAGGCGGAGGGCCGATGCCGTACCTTCCCGAAGATCCTCACGTTTCCCGCCTGCCGGTCGCTTCACCCTCTTGTTCGCATCCAACCATGCCCGGTTGGACGCGCGCTCATTACCCATGGGTTACCCAGGAGGCACGGGGCCGATGCTCGCCACTCCCCCGCCGCGTGCGAGGACACGGGCGAGGGATTCGACGACCTCGGGGTGGTGGTCGCGGGCGGTGGCGAGGCGGAGCCGTTCCAGGGCGGTGAGCGCCCCGCCGGCGCTGCCCGCGGCGAGGTCGTCGTAGGCGTTGACGGTACGGACGATCCGGGCCGGCAGGGGCTGCTCCCGGTACGGGTCGGCCTGGCGCTCCACGATGACGGCCACGGCCGCGGGGACGCCGGTCTGGCGGACGACGGCGCCGCCGAGGAGCGCGATCCGGCGCTGCTCCTCGGCCGGGAGGAGGGCGGTGGCCCCCTCGGGCACGGGGTCGACGAGGGAGAGCTGCCCGATGTCGTGCATGAGCGCCGCGTACTCCAGGACGGTCAGGTCGGTTCCGGAGAGGCCGAGCTCGCGCCCGACCGCGCCGCTGAGCGCCGCGACGCGGCGGGCGTGCCCGGGCGGGGTGTAGCCGGCGATCTCGGTGGCGCGGGCGAGGGAGGCGATGGTCTGCCGGTTGGTGGTGCGCACGGCGGTGTACCGGCGGAAGGACACCTGGGTGAGGAGGAGCGGGACGCAGAAGACGGGCAGCGCCCACAGCCCGGCGACGGCCACGCCGAGGGCCATCACGGCGCCGGTGGCGCAGACGGCGGAGCCGATGCCGAGCAGGGCCCGCAGCTCGTCGCGGAGCAGGGGGCCGTACGGGTAGCCCTTGCGGGCCCGCAGCATGAGGGCGGCGAGGACGGCGTCGCACAGGGCGGTGAGCAGGAGCAGGAGGAGCAGAAAGAGGGCGTAGGAGGGGCCGTGACCGAGGACCGTGGTGACCGCGCCGGCGTTGTAGAGCGGCTGGAAGCAGAGGGCGGCGAAGCCGACGGTGAGGATCCGCCGGGCCAGGTGGTCGAGGTCGGGGCCGGTGCCGCGGGCGATGTGCGGGACGAGTCCGACGAGCCCGCCGGCGACGACGACGGCGACGATCTGGAGGACGCCGTGGCTCGTGGTGCCGCCCGCGCTCTGGCCGAGCAGGGCGTACGCGAGGGCTCCGGCGGAGGCGAGCGGCGCGGGCTCCCGCTCGCCGGGCAGGGCGCCCCAGCGGGCGAGCTCGCCGAGCGCGATGAGGACGCCGAAGGCGAGGGCGTTGCCGGGCTCGTCGACGCCGTTCCAGAGGGTGCCGGCGAACCCGGCGACGGTGAGGGCGAGCGCGGCCCCGTGCACCGCGCCGAGAACCGTCGCCCCGGCCCTCACGCCCGGCCCCGCCGCGGCGCGACGACACCGTCCGCCCGACCGCCGGGGGCCCGGGTCGGTGGGACGCCGGGGGGCGGCGGGCCGGGCTCGTCGGAGGTGACCGCCGTCGACCAGCCGTGCCGGCCGAGCGCCCGCACCAGGGCCCGTACCATCCGCGGGTCGAAGTGCGTGCCCGCGCACCGCTCCAGCTCGGCCACCGCCTTCTCCACCGGCCGGGCCCGGCTGTAGCAGCGGGTCGAGGTCATCGCGTCGAAGGCGTCCGCGACCGCCACCACCCGGGCGAACTCGGGGATCTGGGACCCGCTGAGCCCGTACGGGTAGCCGCTGCCGTCCATCCGTTCGTGGTGGTGGAGGATCGCCGACCGCGCCTCTCCGAGGAAGCCGATGCCCCGGACCATCTCGTGTCCGTACTCGGGATGCAGTTCGATGATCCGGCGCTCCTCCGGGGTCAGCGGCCCGTCCTTCCGCAGCACCCGGGTCGGCACGCCGAGCTTCCCCACGTCGTGCAGGATCCCGGCGAACCGCACGACCTCCAGGCGGTCCTCCTCCATCCCGAGCTCACGGGCGATCAGCATGGAGGCGCGGCCGACCCGTTCGCTGTGTCCGCGGGTGTACCGGTCCTTGATGTCGACGGCCTGGACGAGCGCCCGGATCGTCGCCTGGTGCGCGGCGCGCTCGCGGTGGTACTGGGCGAAGACCCAGCAGGAGATGTACATCGGCAGCAGGACGAAGAGCGCGGCGACCGGGCCGTACGTGCTGCGCCAGAGCACCGCCATCATCAGCCCGGCGAGGCCGTGCACCGCGTGCGGGGCGAGCGCCCGCCCGAGCCCGTGCCAGGCGGTGCGCGGCGGGACCCTCTCGGCCAGGGTCCGGACGCCGCCGTCGAGCGCGGTCAGGACCAGGCAGAAGGTGAGGGCGCAGGCCGCGGCGGGCAGCAGGACGTACGGGAAGTCGGGCGGCCGCGGTCCCCGGCCGAGGGCGAGGTCGCCGTGCAGGGCGCCCGCGACCAGCGCGGCGGACCAGACGGCGATCACGAGCTGGGCCGTCCGCCACGCCCGGCGGACTCCGGCCGGTCGTCGCTCGACGCGGGCCAGGAGCGCGCCCGGCAGCGCGGTGAGCGCGGCGGCGGCGGGCGGCAGCAGCAGGGCGGAGGCGAGCAGGACGGGGAAGAAGGAGCCGGCTCCCATGGGCGCCGAGCCGCCGAGCGCCCTGCCGAGCAGCCGGCAGTGGGTGGGCAGCTCGCAGACGGCGTAGAGGGCGGCGAGCAGTGCGACGGCGGTCCAGGGGGTCTGCGCGCCGGGGCGCAGCGCCGGCAGGACGCATCCGGCGGCGCCGAGGAGGGCGCAGCCGATGTACGCACGTGCCGCAGGTGGAATCGCCTTCACGCCCATCACCCGGATCACGCTAGCGAGTTGGGCGGGGCGGGCGGGCCGTCGGCGGCCGATTCGCACCTTCGGGTGATACAAACTGATCTATGCGTGAGGGCCGCCGCGATCAGATCGCGGCGGCCCTCGGAAGCGTCCGGGGTGTGTCACTCCTGGGCGGTCGCCGTCACGTCCTGCTCGGGCACCACCTGGCCCGAGCGGATGAGGTCGATCCGGCCCATCACCTTGGCCCGCAGATCGGTGGGCACGTCGTCACTGCCGCAGCAGCGCTTGACGAGCTTCTTCACCGCCTGCTCCAGGCCGTACTTCTCCAGGCACGGGGAGCACTCCTCGAAGTGGACCTCGAACTTGGTGCAGTCGCTGTCGGGCATCTCATGATCGAGGAACTCGTAGAGATGATCCAGGACCTCTGAGCAATCCGTCTCGTGCGGCTCTCCGCAGCTCATGAGCCCGAGCCTTTCAGATCGTTCGACGACTCTCCGGCGCCCGCGGGAACGAGCCCGCGGTCGCGGGCGTAGTCCTCGAGCATGCCGCGCAACTGGCGGCGGCCCCGGTGCAGTCGGGACATCACCGTACCGATGGGTGTCCCCATGATGTCCGCGATCTCCTTGTACGCAAAGCCCTCCACGTCCGCCAGATAGACGGCGATGCGGAATTCCTCGGGGATCGCCTGAAGCGCTTCCTTCACGTCGGAGTCCGGCAGGTGGTCGAGGGCCTGCGACTCGGCGGAGCGCAGTCCGGTGGACATGTGCGACTCGGCGCGGGCGAGCTGCCAGTCCTCGATCTCCTCGGCAGCGCTGCGCTGGGGCTCACGCTGCTTCTTGCGGTACGAGTTGATGAAGGTGTTGGTGAGAATGCGGTACAGCCACGCCTTGAGGTTGGTCCCCTCGCGGAACTGGTGGAAGGAGCCGTACGCCTTGGCGTACGTCTCCTGCACGAGATCCTCCGCGTCCGCGGGGTTACGCGTCATACGCAGCGCGGCGGAGTACATCTGGTCGAGGTAGCCGAGAGCGTCCCGCTCGAAGCGCGCGTTGCGCTCCGCGGTCGTCTCCTCGGGGCCTTCGTCGGTCCCTGTGTCGGTCCCAGTGACCGGACCCACCTCCTCCAGCGCTACGGCGAACCCGAATGCGGACCCGCTCGTTTCGGAGGATAGACGAGGAACCGCTCCGCCCGCCGCCGGAATAGGGGCGACCTTGGCCGCGGGCAGCACCGTCCACTCGAGGTCAGCGGCCTGCGGACGCGCGGGGCAGATGGTCGAACCCATGCGACGGACTCCCTCTTCCTTTGCTCTTCACACCGACATGCGTCACAACCGTGGTCGCGTGCTCCACATTCCCGCCGTCAGGAACGGAGTGACGCGACCCACGCGGCGACTTCGCGGGTGATCAGACCGAGGGCTTCGTCCTGGGTGAGGGCCGCCTTCTTGGGGACGGCGAAGCCGTGATCGCCGTACGGCACCTCGACGAGCCGGTGATCGCCTCCGGGGAACTCCTCGGGCTTCCCGAAGGGGTCGTTGCCGCCCTGGACGACGAGGGTCGGCAGGCCGGTGCCGAGGAGTTCGTCGGCGCGGGACCGCTCGGGCCTGCCCGGCGGGTGCAGCGGGAAGCTCAGGGCGAGCACGGCGGCGGCGCCCAGCTCCGCGCCGGTGCGGCAGGCGACCCGGGCGCCGGCGCTGCGGCCCCCGGCGATCACCGGGAGCCCCGGCTTCGCCAGGGCGGGCCAGAGGCCGCGCCAGCCGGTGTCGAGGGTCTTGGGCGCGGGCGCCACCTTCTTGCCGGCCACCCGCCAGGGCTGCTCCACGAGGGCGACGCTCACCCCCTCGCCGGGCAGCGCGGCGGCGAGGGCGACCAGGTCCCGGGCCTCGATCCCGCCGCCGGCGCCGTGGCCGAGGGCCAGCACCGCCCACGGCTTCCTCCCTGTGTGCCAGGTGATCCGCGCGTCCCCGGCTTCCGTCCCCACGATCTCCGCGATCTCCGTACGACTCATGGAGCCCATCCTGCCGCGCGCGCCGCCGAGGTGCCGGAAGCCCGAGGCGTCGGAACCGCCGGACCTCGAAACCCCGTGGCTCAGAAACCCCGAGGCCCAGAAACCCCGAGGCCTCAGAACAACGTGCCGATCTCCGGGCCGTCCAGCTCCTTGAGGAGCTCCGGGCCGTTGTTGCGGACGTTGCTCACCGCCGTCGCCACCGGATAGGCGCGCAGCAGCCCTCCCGGCGGCGGCGTGAGGAGGCCCTTCAGCTCGTCCGGGTCGGTACGGCGCGGGTCCAGCCACGCGTCCCACCGGTCCGGCGTCAGCATCAGCGGCATCCGCGGGTGGATGTCGGCGAGCGACCGGGGGCCGTCCTCCGGCGCCACGCCCAGCGGCCCCTTGTCCGCCTCCGTGGTGAGGACGGAGCACGTCACCCACCACGCCGCCGGATGGTCGTCCGGCAGGGTCGGGTCCCGCCAGAACTCGTAGAGCCCCGCCATCGCGAAGACCGACCCGTCCGCCGGGGTCACGAAGTACGGCTGCTTCCGCGGCCGCTTCTTCTTCCCCTCGACCTCCAGCTCCCGCTCGCCCGCCCCGGTCACCCACTCGTAATAACCGTCCGCGGGGAGGATGCACCGCCGCGCCTGGAACGCCCGCCGGAAGGAGGGCTTCTCGTCCACCGTCTCGGCCCGCGCGTTGATCATCCGGGCCGCGCCCTCGGGCGTCTTGGACCAGGACGGCACGAGACCCCACTTCAGCGTCCGCAGCTGGCGAACCGGACGCGGCGATTCCGCGTCTTTCAGAGGACGCTCCAGAACCGCGTGGACCTCCTTGGTGGGGGCTACGTTCCAGTCGGGAGCGAGGGTCTCCTCGGGCTCCCACTTCTCGACCCCGAAGATTCCCACCAGGTCCTCGGGCCTACGACTCGCCGCATACCGTCCGCACATACGTGCCACACTGCCACGATCCGCCACCCACGCTGAGGAGCCGTCCAGAAAATGACCGAAGTCCTCGGCACCCAGCCCGCCCCCGAACTGTGGCTGGTGATCGCGACGGCGCTCGCCGCCCTCGCGGCCACCGCGCCCCGCCCGATATGGCGCCTCTCGCGCAACGCCGTCACCATCGCCCACGAGGGCGGCCACGGCCTGATCGCGCTCCTCACCGGCCGCCGCCTCCAGGGCATCCGGCTGCACTCCGACACCAGCGGGCTCACCGTCAGCCGAGGCCGCCCCACCGGCATCGGCATGATCCTGACCGCCGCCGCCGGCTACACCGCGCCGTCGCTGCTCGGCCTCGGCGGCGCCTGGCTGCTCGCCGCCCACCGGATCACGCTCCTGCTGTGGGTGGCCACGGCGCTGCTGCTCGTCATGCTGGTGATGATCCGCAACGCGTACGGCGCGCTCACCGTCGTCCTCACGGGTGGCACCTTCTTCCTGGTCTCCTGGCTGACCGGACCGGACGTGCAGTCGGCGTTCGCGTACTCCTTCGTCTGGTTCCTGCTCCTCGGCGGGGTCCGCCCCGTCTTCGAGCTCCAGGCCAAACGCCGGCACGGCGGGGCGCCGGACTCCGACGCCGACCAGCTCGCCCGCCTCACCCATGTCCACCCGGTGATGTGGCTCTTCCTCTTCCACGCGGTCTCGATCTGTTCCCTGATCGGCGGAGGCCGCTGGCTGCTGGGGCTCTAGTCGGTGTGGGCCCCACTAAAGTGAGGGCATGACCGAAAGCTCCGCGCACTCCGAGCACGCCGCCCCGACCTCCGACCCCTGGCCCGCCCCGTACGCGAGTGGCGCCGTCGACGCGACCGTCACCGTGCCCGGATCCAAGTCGGTCACCAACCGCGGCCTGGTCCTGGCCGCGCTCGCCGCCGAACCGGGCTGGCTGCGCCGCCCGCTGCGCTCCCGCGACACGCTGCTGATGGCCGAGGCGCTGCGCACCCTCGGCGTGAAGATCGAGGAAGGCGTGGGCCCGGACGGCACGGGCGAGGCCTGGCGGATCATTCCGGCCGCACTGCGCGGCCCGGCGACCGTGGACGTCGGCAACGCCGGCACGGTCATGCGCTTCCTGCCGCCGGTCGCCGCCCTCGCCGACGGCCCCGTGCACTTCGACGGCGACGCCCGTTCGCACGAGCGCCCGCTGCACGGCGTGATCGACGCGCTGCGCGCGCTGGGCGCCCGGATCGACGACGACGGGCGCGGCGCGCTGCCGATGACCGTGCACGGAGGCGGCGCCCTGGACGGCGGCCCGGTGGAGATCGACGCCTCCTCGTCCTCCCAGTTCGTCAGCGCCCTGCTGCTCTCGGCGCCCCGCTTCAACCAGGGGGTGGAGGTACGCCATGTGGGCGCGAAGCTTCCCTCCCTGCCGCACATCCGGATGACCGTGGACATGCTGCGGGTGGTCGGCGCCCAGGTCGACGAGCCGGAGACGGGCGGCGAGCCGAACGTCTGGCGGGTCTCGCCCTCCGCGCTGCTCGGCCGTGACCTGGTCGTCGAGCCCGATCTGTCCAACGCCCAGCCGTTCCTGGCCGCGGCCCTCGTGACCGGCGGCCGGGTCACCGTCCCGGACTGGCCGGACCGGACCACCCAGCCCGGTGACGCGCTGCGCGAGATCTTCACCGAGATGGGTGGCTCCTGCGAGCTGACGGAGGCGGGGCTCACCTTCACGGGCACCGGCCGGATCCACGGCATCGACGTCGACCTGGGGGAGGTCGGCGAGCTGACCCCGGGCATCGCGGCGGTCGCGGCCCTCGCCGACTCCCCCTCGACGCTGCGCGGCGTCGCCCATCTGCGGCTCCACGAGACGGACCGCCTGGCCGCTCTGACCCAGGAGATCAACGGGCTCGGCGGCGATGTGACGGAGACCGAGGACGGTCTGCACATCCGCCCGCGCCCGCTGCGCGGCGGTGTCTTCCACACGTACCACGACCACCGGATGGCGACGGCGGGCGCGATCATCGGCCTCGCGGTCAAGGGTGTGGAGATCGAGAACGTCGCGACGACGGCCAAGACCTTGCCCGACTTCCCGAGGATGTGGACCGAAATGCTCGGAGCCTGAGCCATGCGGCGTTACGGGAAGCACACCGACGAGGACGACATCCGCCAGCGGCCCAACCGCAAGGGCAACCGTCCCCGTACCAGCATCCGCCCCAAGCACGAGGACGCGGTCGAGGGCATGGTCCTCACCGTGGACCGGGGCCGGCTCACGTGCCTGGTGGACGACCGGGTCGTGCTGGCGATGAAGGCGCGCGAGCTGGGCCGCAAGGCCGCCGTCGTCGGCGACCGGGTCTCGATCGTCGGCGACCTGTCCGGCGAGAAGGACACGCTGGCCCGGATCGTACGGATCGGTGAGCGCAGCTCCGTCCTACGCCGCACGGCCGACGACGACGATCCGTTCGAGCGCGTGGTCGTCGCCAACGCCGACCAGCTGGCGATCGTCACCGCGCTCGCCGACCCCGAGCCCCGGCCCCGGCTGATCGACCGCTGCCTGGTCGCCGCGTACGACGGCGGGCTGACCCCGCTCCTGGTCCTGACGAAGTCGGACCTGGCCCCGCCGGACGAACTCCTGGAGAAGTACGGCGCGCTGGGCGTGCCGTATGTGGTCACCACGCGCGACGAGTTCGTGGACGGGGTCGCCGCCGAGCGGGTCCATGAGCACCTGAAGGGGCGGACCACGGCGTTCGTCGGCCACTCCGGCGTCGGCAAGACGACTCTCGTCAACGCGCTGGTGCCGGCGGACCGCCGGCGGACCACCGGTGTCGTCAACGCGGTCACGGGACGCGGCCGGCACACCACCACCTCGGCCCTCGCCCTGCCGCTGAACGACCCCGAGGGCGGCTGGGTGATCGACACCCCGGGCGTGCGTTCCTTCGGACTGAACCACGTGGATCCGTCCCGCGTGATCCACGCCTTCCCCGACCTCGTACCGGGGACGGAAGGCTGTCCGCGGGCCTGCGGCCACGACGAGCCGGACTGCGCGCTGGACGCGTGGGTGGCCGAGGGGCACGCCGACCCGGCGCGGCTGAATTCGCTGCGGCGGCTGCTCGCCACCCGGGAACGACGCGAGGGCGACTGAGTCGCGCACGTTTGCGGTCGGCCACCCTTGGCAAGGGCATAATCGCACCAAGTGCGACGAAGCAGTCACCGACGGGCGTGGGAGGCACTGACGATGGCGTGGCTGCTGGTGGTGGTCGCCGGGATTCTGGAGACCGGGTTCGCGGTCTGCCTCAAGCTCTCCCATGGTTTCACCCGGCTGTGGCCGACGGTCGCCTTCGCCGCCTTCGCCCTGGGCAGCTTCGGCCTGCTGACGCTCGCCCTGCGCAAGCTGGACGTCGGTCCGGCGTACGCGGTGTGGACGGGCATCGGCGCGGCGGGCACGGCGATCTACGGCATGGTCTTCCTCGGCGACGTCGTGTCCACCTTGAAGATCGTCTCGATCACGCTGGTGATCGTGGGCGTCGTCGGCCTCCAGCTCTCCGGTTCCGCCCACTGATCCCGCGCGGCCTGGTCCCGCGCTGCACGGTCCCGCACGGCCTGGTCCCGCGCCGCACGATCCCGCAGGGCGGCGTTCGCCGGGACCGCGCCGGCCGCGATCGTGTGTCCCGGGGCGACGACGTAGGAGAGGGCGAGGCGCATGACGACCTCGCAGCACCGCAGCGCCCGCTCCGCGTCCTCGGCCCATCCGCCCTCTCCCTCGACCAGCGCCGTCGCCGCCCGGTCGCGGACCTGCCCGAGCAGGTCCGTGGGCGAGGGCACACCCGCGTCGGCCCGCCGCTGGGCGGGGACCGCCGAGGCCCGCGCACCGGCCCTGGCCGGCCGGGGCGCCGGGAGCCGCTCGCCCCAGCAGCCGGTGAGCAGGGCCCGCAGCAGCGGGCGGGCGCCCGCCTCCGTGACGGTCCACTCGGCGACGGCGGCGACGTTCCGCTCGGGCGGGAGCGGCCGGGCCAGGATCCGTTCCACGCCCCGCAGATAGGCGTCCGCCTCGCGCCGTACCAGAGCGCGGGCGAGCCCCTCCTTGCTGCCGAACTCGTTGTAGAGGGTCTGCCGCGAGACGCCCGCGGCGGACGCGACGTCGACCATCCGGACCGCGGACCAGGGCAGCAGCGCGACGGCCGTGAGCGCGGCGTCGAGCAGGGCATCACGGGCAGTAGGCATCGTCGCCTCCCGGCCAGAACGGTTCTGCGCACAGAGTTGACGGGCCGCCACGCACTGTCAAGGGCTCTCGTGGGCCCACGCTCCTTCGGGGGATAGAGTTTCGACCATGGCCGATTACCACGATGATCTGCGTCTCGCCCATGTCCTCGCGGATGCCGCCGACGCGGCCACCATGGACCGGTTCAAGGCGCTCGACCTGAAGGTCGAGACCAAGCCGGACATGACGCCCGTGAGCGAGGCCGACAAGGCCGCCGAGGAGCTGATCCGGGGTCAGCTCCAGCGGGCGCGGCCGCGCGACGCGATCCTCGGCGAGGAGTACGGCGTCGAGGGCACGGGCCCGCGCCGCTGGGTGATCGACCCGATCGACGGCACGAAGAACTACGTCCGCGGTGTGCCGGTCTGGGCCACGCTGATCGCGCTGATGGAGGCCGGCGACACGGGCTTCCAGCCGGTCGTGGGCGTGGTCTCGGCGCCGGCGCTGGGCCGCCGCTGGTGGGCGGCGAAGGGCGCGGGGGCCTACACCGGCCGCAGCCTGACCTCGGCGACCCGGATCCACGTCTCGAAGGTCTCGGACCTCGCGGACGCCTCCTTCGCGTACTCCTCGCTGAGCGGCTGGGAGGAGCAGGGGCGGCTCGACGGCTTCCTCGACCTCGCGCGCGCGTGCTGGCGGACGAGGGCGTACGGCGACTTCTGGCCGTACATGATGGTGGCCGAGGGCTCGGTGGACATCTGCGCCGAGCCGGAACTGTCCCTCTGGGACATGGCGGCGACGGCGATCATCGTCCAGGAGGCGGGCGGCACCTTCACCGGCCTGGACGGGCAGCACGGCCCGCACAGCGGCAACGCGGCGGCGTCGAACGGGCTGCTCCACGGCGAACTGCTGAGCTATCTGAACCAGAAGGGCTGACCGCCCGGCCCCGTTCGTCCGCGTTCAACCGCGTCGGTCCGCGCTCCACCGCGTTCACCACCGCACCGACCGCACCCACCACCACGGGCGCCCCGGGCGCCCCCACGGACGCCTTGCGCGCCCCCTTGTTGAGCCGGTCACCCGATGCCACTCTAAGAGTCCCCCCACTTGTGAACTTGTGAATCGGTTCTCGTTGAAGGCGGAACCTGTTCGCCAAGGAGGTGGCTCCATACATGCTCGTCCGTGACGCCATGAGCACGCTGGCCCTGACCCTCGGACCCGCCCACACCCTTCGCCAGGCGGCCCGGCTGATGTCGGCCCGCCGGGTCGGCGCGGCCATAGTCCTGGACACCGACACCAGCGGGCTCGGCATCCTCACCGAGCGCGACATCCTCAACTCGATCGGCGCGGACCAGAACCCCGACCTGGAGACGGTCGGGGCCCACACCACCAACAACGTCGTCTTCGCCGCGCCGACATGGACCCTGGAGGAGGCCGCGGCGGCCATGACCCACGGCGGGTTCCGTCATCTGGTCGTGCTCGACGGGACGGGCCCCGTGGGCATCGTCTCGGTGCGCGACATCATCCGCTGCTGGACCCCGGCGCATCGGCGCACGCACGAGCTGGCCGGCTGACGCCACGACGCGAAAGGGCCGGACTTCCGTGAGGAAGTCCGGCCCTCTCTTTCTACGACAAGCGTCCTCAGCCGCGCAGGGCCTGGACCGCGGCCTCGAGCCGCTTGCCGAAGTCGCCGTCCGCCTGGCGGAAGTTGTTGATCGCGCGCTCGGCGATGTCGTCACGCGACACCTTGGCGATGAAGCCCGCGAGGTTGTCGATCAGACGGCCCTTCTCGTCCTCGGACATCAGGCGGTAGAGGTTGCCCGCCTGGACGAAGTCGTTGTCCTCGGAGTGGATCGGGGCGGCGTGGTCGCCGGTCACACCGGTCACCGGGACCGGCTGCCACAGCGGGCGGTCGATCTGGTGCGGACCGCCGAAGCTGTTGGGCTCGTAGTTCTTCGCGCCCTTGTGGCGGCCGTCGTACAGGAAGCCGTCACGGGAGTTGGTGCGCGCCTCGGTGGCGTGCGGGCGGTTCACCGGCAGGTGGTCGGCGTTGATGCCGACGCGGTAGCGGTGGGCGTCGCCGTAGGCGAAGAGACGGCCCTGGAGCATCTTGTCCGGGGACGGGCCGATGCCCGGCACGAAGTGCGCGGGGCTGAAGATCGACTGCTCGACCTCGGCGAAGATGTTCTCCGGGTTGCGGTTGAGCTCCAGCTTGCCGATCTCGATCGGCGGGTAGTCCGCGTGGGGCCACACCTTGGTCAGGTCGAACGGGTTGAAGCGGTAGTTCGCCGCCTCGGCCGCCGGCATGATCTGGACCTGCACGGTCCAGGACGGGAAGTCACCGCGCTCGATGGCCTCGCGCAGGTCGCGCTGGTGGCTGTCCGGGTCCTCACCGGCGAGCTTGTTGGCCTCGTCCTGTGTGAGGTTCTTGATGCCCTGGTCGGTCTTGAAGTGGTACTTGACCCAGAAGACCTCGCCGGCCTCGTTGTTCCACTGGTAGGTGTGCGAGCCGTAGCCGTTCATGTGGCGGTACGAGGCGGGGATGCCGCGGTCGCCGAAGAGCCAGGTCACCTGGTGGGTCGACTCGGGGGACAGGCCCCAGAAGTCCCAGACGTTGTCCGCCTCCTGGGAGCCCGTGTACGGGTCGCGCTTCTGGGTGTGGATGAAGTCCGGGAACTTGATGGCGTCCTTGATGAAGAACACCGGGGTGTTGTTGCCGACGAGGTCGTAGTTGCCCTCTTCGGTGTAGAACTTCAGCGCCCAGCCGCGCGGGTCGCGCACCGCGTCGGCCGCACCGAGGTTGCCCGCGACGGTGGAGAAGCGCAGGAACGTCTCGGTCTGCTTGCCGACCTCGGAGAGGAACGCGGCGCGCGTCCACTGCGAGACGTCGCGGGTGAGCGTGAAGGTGCCGTACGCGCCGGCGCCACGCGCGTGGACCACGCGCTCCGGGATCCGCTCGCGGTTGAAGTGGGCGAGCTTCTCGAGGAGGAGCTGGTCCTGGACGAGGACGGGACCGCCGACGCCCGCCGTCTCGCTGTTCTGGTTGTCGGCGACCGGCGCGCCGGCCTCCGTTGTGAGCGGTCCCTGCGTCACGTGCGCCTCCTGCGTCATTTCCTGCAAGTCCTGTCCCTCGGCCGTCCATGCCCCTGTGGGAGCCCTTGGCCAATGCCAGGATTGATCCTACGATAGACATTGTCTAAGTCAAGTGAACTTCCAAAGTCACACCCGTTCGGGACCTGGGTCCCTCCACTGTTAGGCTGGTCCCCATGAGTGACCTGTTGGAACGACTGCGCGGCCGCGGCTGGCGGATGACCGCGCAGCGGCGTGTGGTGGCCGAGGTCCTCGACGGGGATCACGTACACCTGACCGCCGACGAGGTCCACGCCCGCGCCGTGGAGCGGCTGCCCGAGATCTCCCGGGCGACCGTCTACAACACGCTGGGCGAGATGGTCACCCTCGGTGAGGTCATGGAGGTCGCGACGGACGGCCGCGCGAAGCGGTACGACCCGAACGCCCACCGACCGCACCAGCACCTGGTCTGCGGCCGCTGCGGCATGATCCGCGACGTCCATCCGGCGGGCAACCCGCTGGCGGACCTGCCGGACACGGAGCGCTTCGGTTTCACGATCTCGGACGTCGAGGTCACGTACCGAGGGGTCTGCCCGAACTGCGCCACGACCGCCTGAGACCCACACGCCCTGAGACCCACACACGAAAGCCCCCGGACTTCGGTCCGGGGGCTTTTTCGTGGATCGGCGACACCGGTGATGTGGATGGGTCACGACGAAGGCCCGGATCCAGTGACTGGATCCGGGCCTTCGTTGCTACTGAGTAGCGGGGACAGGATTTGAACCTGCGACCTCTGGGTTATGAGCCCAGCGAGCTACCGAGCTGCTCCACCCCGCGTCGGTGAACCCAACCTTACGGGACGCCCACCACCAGCGCAAATCGTTGATCAGCCACTACGCGGTCAGCTCCTGATGGAGCGCCTCGCTCAGCCGTGCGGCGCGCTCGGCCACCTCGGCGGGGCCCAGCTCCACGGCGCGGGCGCACCAGCGCCGCCCCTCCGTCAGCTCGCCCCGGCGCGCCGCGAGCAGCGCGAGCCGCAGGGCCGCGCGCCCGTGTCCGGCGCGGGCGGCGCGGGTCCACCACAGGGCCGCCTCGCGCTCGCTGCCCTCGCGGGCGAGCAGCAGCCCGAGGTTGAAGGCGCCGTTGCGGCTGCCCGCCTCGGCCGCCTCGCGGTACCAGTGGGCCGCTTCGGCCACGTCACCGCGGGCGGCGGCCAGCATGCCCACCCGTACCTGCGCGCGCCGGTGCCCCTGCTGGGCGGCCCTTTCGTACCACTCCTCGCACTCGGTCTTCTCCTCGCGCGGCGCGCCGAGCGCGGGCGGGGCGGGCTCCGGGCGGCGGGCGTCGAGGACGGTGGCGAGGCGGAACGCGGCCTCGGCGCTCCCGCCGCCCGCCGCGCACCGCAGGTGCCGCTCGGCGGCCTGCTCGTCGCCGTCCCGCAGGCAGGCGATGCCGACCTGGAGGGCCGCCTCGGTGTGCCCGGCCGCCGCGGCACGCTCGTACCAGGTCAGCGCCGTACGGTCGTCGTCGCGACCCGCGTAGAGGATGCCGAGGTTGAAGGCGGCGTCCACGCTGCCGGCCTCGGCGGCCTTGGAGAACCACGGCTCCGCGCCGCCCGCGTCCCCGGCCTGGAGGAGCAGCACGGCGAGCGCGTTGGCCGCCTCGCGGTGACCCGCGTAGGCGGCCCGGCGGTACCACTGCTCGGCCTGCTGTGTGCGGTCCTGGGCGGCGCAGAGCAGCCCGAGGTTGTACGCCCCGTTCACGTCGCCCGCGTCCATGGCGGCGCGGTACCAGCGCTCGGCGGTCTGCTGTTCGCCCCGGGCCGCGTGCAGGGCGCCCAGCGCGTTGGCAGCGTTGCCGTCGCCGTCCTGGGCGGCGCGCAGCCACCACACGGCGGCGCTCTCCTCGTCGCCGGCGTCGCGCAGCAGGAAGCCGAGCGCGCAGGCGGCCTTCGCCTCGCCCTCCTTGGCCGAGCTGAGGTACCAGCGGCCGGCCTCCTTCAGCTCACCGCGCTTCTCCAGGATCGCGCCGAGGTGCAGCGCGGCCCGCCGGTGCCCCCGCGCCGCGGCCTGCCGGTACCACTGCTCGGCCTCGGCCAGCTCACCACCACCCGACGGCCCGCTGCCCGGGCCGCCCGCGCCGTCGGGCGCCGTCGCGGCCCGCAGCCGCGTCCCGGTGCCGTGCGGGGCCGTGGCGGCCCCGTCCGCCGTGCCGGTGGCACGGGCTTCGAGGGTGCGCGCCAGCCGGTAGGCGGCCTCACGGTGGCCCTGCTCGGCGGCGGCGCGCAGCCAGCGCTCCGCGCCGACGTCGCTGCGGTGTTCCAGCAGCTCGGCGAGGGCATAGGCGCCCAGGGCGTGGCCCTGCTCGGCGGACTGGCGCAGCCAGTACTCGGCGGCGGGCTCGTCGCCGCGCTCGCGGTGGTAGCGGCCGAGCGCGTGGGCGGCGGGCGCGGAGCCCGCGACGGCGGCGACCCGCCACCAGCCCGCGGCCTCCTCGGCGTATCCGCGCTGATGCAGCAGCACGCCCAGGTTGTTGGCGGCGGCGCGGTCCCCCTCGGCGGTGGCGCCGCGCAGGTACGGCTCGGCGCCGTCCAGGTCCCCCCTGCGCAGCAGCAGCGCGCCGAGCACGCTCATGGACGCGGCGTCGCCGCGCTCGGCGGCACGTCGGTGGCGCGCCTCGGTCTCGGTCTCGTTCTCGTTCTCGGCGGTGGTGTCGACGGTCTCATCGACGGCCACCGCGGCCTCGATGATGTCATCCGCGGCACGCTGGGCGTGCCGCCGCACAAACCGCCCCGTATCCAACAGAGTTGCCCTGTCCCCCATAAATTCCATCGTCGCACCACCCGCAACGCGCGTACACCTGGTATACCGCAGCCAGTGAGGTCACTTCAGCGTTTTGTCGACATGCCCACAGAGTGACAAGTCAAACACGTCTCACCCCAAGTCGCCCCGCCCGTCGCGCTCTTCGGGGGCGCGCGGCGCCCTCCGAGCACGACAAAGGCCCGGATCCTGATGGATCCGGGCCCTTGCCTTCAGTAGCGGGGACAGGATTTGAACCTGCGACCTCTGGGTTATGAGCCCAGCGAGCTACCGAGCTGCTCCACCCCGCGTCGTTGTTCCGTAAAGGTACCACGACATGGGGTGGAGTCCGTCATCCGCTCGGCGGGCTCGCGCTGGTGGACGGGGTGGTCGACGGCTTGGGCGCCGTGTTCCCGGCCGGCTTGTCGCCGCTCTTGCCCGTCTCCGGCTTCAGCTTGGCGCCGGCGTCCGCCGCCTGCTGGAGCGCCTTCTGCAGGGCCTCCTGCGCCTTGCCGTAGGCGGTCCAGTCGCCCTTCTGCAGCGCCGCCTCACCGTCGTCGTACGCCTTCTGCGCGTCGGCGATGGCCTTCTTCAGGGCGGCGTCGTTGGTGGTCGGCGTCGTCGGCGGAGTGGTGCCGGGCTCCTCGGGCTGCTGAGGCGGCGTCGCTCCTTCGACCCCGAAGACCGCGTTCAGGGCGTCGGTGAAGTTGTTCTCGAACACCGTGGTGTCCTTGGTCGTGTCACCGTCCGGCTGGTCCGCGTCCACGTACGACACCGCGACCTTCTTCAGCAGCGGGTACTGCGCGTTGCGGCCCTGGGCGTACACCGGCTCGACGTAGAGGAAGCCTCCGTCGAGCGGCACGGTCAGCAGGTTGCCGTACAGGATGTCGGAGTCGGCACCCTTCATGTCCCGGACGAAAGTGGCCACGGACGGGAGGCTGTTGAGCTTGTTCTGCACCTGCTGGGGTCCGGGGACGTCCGAGGTGACTCTCAACAGCCTTATACGGCCGTAGTCCTTGCTGCCGGCGTCGGCGTCGACCGCCATGAAGCCGCCCAGGTTGGGCCGCCCGTTCGGGGTGAACGTCGTCGTCAGCGAGAACCGCTGGGTGTCGTCCCCGGGCATCTTCATGCTCAGGTAGTACGGCGGGACGGCGCTGCCCTCCCTGGTGGTCGGGTCGTCCGGCACCTGCCAGGCGTCCGAGCCGCTGTAGAACTGCGCCGGGTCCTTCACGTGGTACCGGGTGAGGAGCTCGCGCTGGACCTTGAACATGTCCTGCGGGTAGCGCAGGTGCTGCATCAGCTCCGGCTTGATCGTCTCGCGTGGCTGCACGGTGTCCGGGAACGCCTTCATCCACGTCTTCAGGACCGGGTCGTTCTTGTCCCACTGGTAGAGCGTCACCGTGCCGTCGTAGGCGTCCACGGTGGCCTTGACCGAGTTGCGGATGTAGTTGACCTGGTTCTGCTGGGCCACGACCGCGCGCTGCTGGTTGCCCACGGTCAGGGAGTCCGCCGTGGTGGCGCCGAGCGTGGTGCGCGAGGCGTACGGATAGCCGTTCGTCGTCGTGTACGCGTCGACGATCCACTGGATCTTGCCGCCGACGACCGCCGGGTAGGCGTCGCCGTCGATGGTCAGCCAGGGTGCGACCGCCTCGACGCGCTCCTTGGGGGTGCGGTTGTAGAGGATCCGCGAACCCTCGCCGATGGCCCCCGAGTACAGGATCTGCGGCTCGCTGAACGCGACCGCGTAGGCGGCGCGGTTGAAGGCGTTGGAGAGGTTGACCCCGCTCCTGCCCTCGTAGCTGGTGGTCTTCTCGCCGTTCTCCTCGTAGTCCAGCTCCTTCTGCGGCCCGCCGACGATCGAGTACTGGTCGGTCTTCTCGCCGTAGTAGATCCGCTGCTGGTACGGGCCGAGCGTCCCGGTGGTCGGCAGGCCGGCCTCGGTGAAGATCGGGGAGCCGTTGGCATCCGTCTGCGTGCCCGCGGCCATGATCGCGCCATAGCCGTGGGTGTACGTGAAGTGGTCGTTGATCCAGTTCCGCTTCGGGATGCCCTTGATGTTGAGCTCACGCAGGCCGACGACGGTGTCCTGGCCCTTGTAGCGGTCGACGTCGAGGGTGGTGGGGAACTGGTAGTACTTCCGCTTCTGCTCCAGCTGCTGGAACGTCGGCGAGACGATGTTCGGGTCGATCAGCCGGTAGCTGGCCGCCGTGTCGGCGTCGGTGCGCAGCTGGTCCTTGGCCTTGACCGTGGACTTGCCCGAGTAGTTCTCCGGCTCCGTCCCGGCGATGTCGTAGGCCTTGCGGGTCGCGTCGATGTTCTTCTGGATGTACGGCGCTTCCTTGGCCTGCTCGTTCGGCTGGACCTGGAACTTCTGCACGATGGCCGGGTACAGGCCGCCGATCAGGATCGCCGAGAGGACCATGAGCCCGAAGCCGATCACCGGCAGCTGCCAGGTGCGGCGCCACAACGTCGCGAAGAACAGCACGGCGCAGATCACGGCGATGCAGAAGAGGATCGTCTTCGCCGGGAGATAGGCGTTGGCGTCGACGTATCGCAGGCCCGTCCAGTTGCCCGCCGCCTTGAAGTCGCTGGACTTCACGGCCAGGCCGTACCGGTCGAGCCAGTACGCCACGGCCTTCAGCGAGACGAAGACGCCGAGCAGCACCGACAGGTGACCGGTCGCGGCGGCGGTGGCGCGCGCGCCGGGGCTGGTGACGCGCAGCCCGCCGTAGAGGTAGTGGGTCATCGCGGCGGCGATCAGCGAGAGGATGGTGGCCGCGAAGCCGAAGGCGAGCAGGAAGCGGTACCAGGGCAGGTCGAAGGCGTAGAACGCCACGTCCAGCTGGAACTGCGGGTCCTTCTGGCCGAACGGCACGCCGTTCACCCACATCAGCCAGGTCCGCCACTGGCCGGAGGCCGAGGCGCCGGCGATCAGGGCCACCAGGGCGGTGATCGCGAGCAGCACCCACTTCTTGTAGGGAGCCAGACCCATGCGGTACCGGTCGAGGCTCTGCTGCTCCAGCGACATCGCGCTCAGCGGCGGCCGGAGCCGGTGCGCCAGCCAGATGTTGAGCCCGACCGCGAGCCCCATCAGGAGACCGAAGACGGCGAAGAGGCCGATCTTGGTCCACAGGGTCGTGGTGAACACGGACGAGTACTGGACCGAGCGGTACCAGAGCCAGTCCGTCCAGAACCCGGCGAACATGACGAACAGCATGGCCAGGACGGCCAGCACGCCCAGTGTCATGAGCAGGGTGCGGGCCCGCCGGGACGGCCGGCCGACTCTGATCCTTGGCCCTGACGGGCCTCCGCCGCCTCCGCGGTCCGGCATCTGGAAAGCCAACGTGCGCCCCTCGAGGTTGATGCGTCGATAAGCAGGCTCCGCGATCGTAGAGCCCACTGGTGCAACTTACTGAAGCTTTACCTAGTTCCCGTCTTCGGGGCATGAAGAGGCAGGATGTTCCCCATGTCCAACGTTTCCCCTTCCGGCACCCCCATGGCCGCGAGCCCCCTCACCCGCGCGGTGCTCGAGATCGACGAGTACGCCTCCGGTCTGGGCTGGGACCGGCCCGCCCGGCTCTTCGCCCTGGTCGACACCGCCCGGCTGCGCGCCCAGGAGCCGGGGCTGGCCTCGCAGCTCGGCCTCGCGGGCGGCGAAGCCGCCGCGTTCACCCCGATCGAGCAGGAGGAGCTGCCGGCCGGGAAGCCCCTCGACGAGTTCCTCGGCACCATCGCCTGGCCCGACGCGGTGGCCGGCTGCGCGCTGACGGTCGAGCGGCTGATGCTGCCGCCGTCCGCGGAGGCGTCCGTGCCGGACGGCCTGAACGAGGCCGCGCTGGCGAAGTGGGTGGCCCGGCACCCGGACCGCCAGGAGGTCCGCATGACGGTGGCGGTGCTGCGCAACGGCGCCCGTGAGGCGGCGATCCGGCTGCGGGAGAAGGACTCGCCGAACGAGGTGCTGACGGGGGCCGACCTGGTGCCGGGCCTCGCGGACGCCCTGGCGGCGACGTTCGAGTCCTGACCCTGGAAGAGCCGGTCCGGGGGCGGGGCGCCCGCTCCCGGACCGGTCGCTCAGCTCTTGGAGCAGCTGGGCAGGTTCGCGGTGTCGCCCTTGCGGAGCTTCTCCAGCGACTTCGTCGCGTCGTCGATGGTGTCCACCTTGATGAGGGTGAGACCGTCGGGGATGTCGGAGGCGGCGGACTCGCAGTTGTCGGCCGGGGTGAGGAAGTACCGGGCGCCGGCCTCGCGCGCGCCGACCAGCTTCATCTCGATGCCGCCGATCGGGCCCACCTCGCCCTTCTCGTCGATGGTGCCCGTACCGGCGATGAACCTGCCGTCGGTGAGGGAGCCGGGCGTCAGCTTGTCGACGATGCCGAGCGCGAACATCAGCCCGGCACTGGGACCGCCGACGTCGGCGAGCTTGATGTCGATCGTGAACGGGAAGACGTGGTCGGTGCCGGCCTGGATGCCGACGATCGCCCGGTCGCCCTCCTGGGACTTCGCGGTGGTGATCGTGACCTCGCGGGTGGCGGTGGGCTCCTTGCCGGCCTTCTCGGCCGCGGCCGCCTCCTTGGCGGGGACGATTCTGAACTCGACCTTCTCGCCGGGCTTGTGCGTGGTGACCTGCTTGGCGACGTCCCCGGGCTCCTTCACGGGCACGCCGTCGACGGCCTTGATCACGTCCCCGGCGTGCAGGGTGCCCTGGGCGGGGCTGTCCTTCACCACGGAGGCGACGACGACCCGGGTGGTCACCGGGATGCCCAGCTCGCGGAGGGCGGCGACCTTGGCGCTCTCCTGGGACTGGGAGAACTCCTCGGCGTTCTCCTGGCTCGACTGCTCCTCGGTCTTGCCGTCCGGGTAGAGGGTCTCCTTGGGGACGACCACGTTGTCGTGGGCGAGCCAGCCGTAGACCGCCTCGACCATGTTCATCCGGTAGTCCGCGCTGGTGACGCGGACCGTCGTCATGTTGAGGTGCCCGTCCGTGGGGTAGGTCTGACGACCCGCGATCTGGAGGACCGGCTCTCCCTTGACCTCACCGAGGGTGTTGACGGTGGGTCCCGGGCTCATCTCGGCGTACGGCACCGGTACGAAGACGCCCACACAGAGCAGAGTGATCAGGACCAGAGTGGAGGCGAGCATCGTCGCAGTGCGGCGTGGCATGGAACGACAGTACGGGACCGGTCCGTGAGTGCACCCGTGGGGCGGGGCCGTACGAGGCGGCCGGCGAGCGGAAGTCAGCCGGAGACGTGGCTACTGCGTACGGAGGACGGGGCGGACGGGGAGGCCGTCGACGTCATCTCGCGGTCGGCGCCTTCGGCACCGGAATGGGAACGCTCCATCGCGTCCCGGAACCGGGCGTAGCCGGCGAGCTCGGCGACGTCCCCGATGGTCTTGTTCCTCGTGGTCCAGCTTCCCCATATAGCCGCGCCGACGACGGCGAAAAGCGGAATCAGCAACCAGGCCAGCGCTGCCATCCCGACCTCCCATCCCCAATGAGCCACCGCAATCGACCGGGATCCGGTCGATCAGCAGATTAACGATCTGCACGATCAACGCTGCTGCCGGGGGGACGGTTACGCAAATCGGGCGTTCGACTACAGGGGGTCGGCGCGGTGTGCCGGCGGAGAGGCGGGGCTCAGCAGGCTCCGACCCACTCCTCCGTGCCGTCGGAGAAGGTCTGGTGCTTCCAGATCGGGACCTCGTGCTTGAGGTCGTCGATCAGTTTGCGGCAGGCCTCGAAGGCCTCCCCGCGGTGCGGGCAGGAGACCGCGACGACGACCGCGAGGTCGCCCACCTCCAGATCGCCCACCCGGTGGACGGCGGCCAGGGCGCGGACCGGGTAGTCGGCGACGACCTTCTCGGCGACCCGGCGCATCTCGGCCTCGGCGGAGGGGTGGCAGGAGTACCCGAGCGTGTCGACATCGGCTCCGCCGTCGTGGTTGCGCACGGTGCCGACGAAGAGCGTCGTCCCGCCGGCCGCGTCGTCGCCGACCGCCCGGAAGACCTCGTCGACCGAGAGCGGGGTGTCGCGGATCGCGAGGAGCTTGATCGGGTCGGCGGCGGCCTGCTCGCCGGGGTGGTCGTTGGTTCGTGCCATGGGGCCATGGTGCCGCACGGCACGGACATCGCGGAATAGCGTTTTCGACCGGTGGACCCGTCCCTCCGTAGGAGGGTCCTACAGGCCGCGCCGCCGCCGTGCCCGCCTGACCAGCGCCGCCGTGCCGAGCAGGGCGACCGTCGCGCCCGCCGCGCCCGCCGCCGTGGCGTCCTTGCGCCCGAGTCGGCGGCCCGCGAGCGTGTGCCGGCCCTCGACCTCCTCCAGGAGCGCGGCGAGCACCTCCTCGTTGGTCCACCGGGGCCGCCAGCCCGCGTCGTGCAGCCGCCCGACGCTGACCACCCAGGGGTGCATGGTGTACGCCAGGTCGCCCGCCGGGGACGGGGTGAGTCCGATCCGGTGCAGCCGGGCCGCCGCGCCGAGCGCCACGGCGGAGGGCAGCTCCATGCGCCGGATCCCGGAGAGCTCCTCGACCTCCTCCTGCTCGAGCCAGCCGTCGCAGCCGACGGCGAACTCGCCTTCGACCTTCTCCAGGGCGGCGTACTCCAGGGCGCTGACGAGGTCCTCGACATGGCAGAACTGCCAGGTGGGACGGGATCCGGCGACCACGAGCAGCCGGGGGGACTCGAAGTAGCGGGTCAGCGCCGTGTCCGTACCACCGACCAGGACGGCGGGCCTGACGACGGTGACGTGCAGGCCGGGGTGGGCGCGGGGCGCGCGGCGGCCGAGCCGTTCGATCTCCAGCATGTCGCCGACGCCGGTGGCCTCGGCGGTCGCCCGCAGCTCGGCGTCCTCGGAGAGCGGGATGTCGTTGTCGGGCAGGGCGCCGTAGACCATGGCGGAGGTGCAGAGCACCACCCGGTGGACCCCGGCCGCCGCGGCGGCGGTGAGGACGGTCTGCGCGCCGCGTACGTTGTAGGCCGTTCGGGCGGCCGCGTCCGACTCGAGGTCGAGGTCGACGGCGAGGTGCACGACCACGTCCACGCCGCGCAGCTTCTCGGCGATCGCGGGGTCGCGGACGTCGAGGATGTGCCACTGCGCCTCGGACACCTCGCCCCGGCGCTCGTCGATCGCGACGACCTGCTTGATCTCGTCGGACGCCGCGAGGCGCCTGGTCAGCAGGTCGCCGACCCCGGAAGCGGCGCCGGTCACCGCGACCACGGGCCCGCGGCCGACGGACCGGGTTGAGATGTTTCGCGCTGCGCGAACCTGAGGATCTGGGGAACTCACCGGGCGTCTCCAGCGGTTGTCTTCAGTACGTACACGAATGACACGTACGTACCAGGTGGCGTCCATCCTGCCGCAGGCCACGGCCCGGCGGAGCACCGAGCCCATATCCGGCCCGGATGTCTACGCTGGTGGTGTGTAGCGGGCAGTCGCCGTCGGCAGGAGGCCGGCGGCCCTACGAGCCGAGGAAACCTGTGAGTGACACCCCATTCGGATTCGGCCTTCCGCCGGAGGAGCCGGAGAACGGCGACGAGGGCAAGAAGAAGGACCCCGCCGGAGGTGGCCAGGGGTCCGGTGGCCAGGGCGGCGGGAACCCGTTCGGTGCCAATCCCTTCGGTTTCGGCGGTCTGCCCGGCATGGGCGGTCCGGGCGGGGCGGACAATCCCTTCGCGGCGATGTTCGGCTCCCTGAACCCGAACGACCTGGGCGCGGCCTTCCAGCAGCTCGGCCAGATGCTCTCGTACGAGGGCGGCCCGGTGAACTGGGACATGGCCAAGCAGATCGCCCGCCAGGTGGTCGCCCAGGGCACCTCCGACGGCACCAAGGACGCCAGTGTCGGCCCGGCCGAGAAGGCCTCGGTCGAGGAGGCGGTGCGCCTGGCCGACCTGTGGCTGGACGGGGTGACCTCCCTGCCGTCCGGGGCGAGCACGGCGGTGGCGTGGAGCCGCGCGGAGTGGGTCGAGGCGACGCTGCCGGCGTGGCAGCAGCTGGTGGACCCGGTCGCCGAGCGGGTCGGCGCGGCGATGGGCGACGTGCTGCCCGAGGAGATGCAGGCCATGGCGGGCCCGCTGATCGGCATGATGCGCTCCATGGGCGGCGCCATGTTCGGCCAGCAGATCGGCCAGGCGGTGGGCGCGCTCGCGGGCGAGGTCGTCGGCTCGACCGATGTCGGTCTGCCGCTCGGCCCTGCCGGCAAGGCGGCGCTGCTGCCGCTGAACATCGAGGCCTTCGGCAAGGACCTGGGTGTCCCCAAGGACGAGGTCCGGCTGTATCTGGCGCTGCGCGAGGCCGCCCACCAGCGGCTCTTCGCCCATGTGCCGTGGCTGCGCTCGCATCTGTTCGGCGCGGTCGAGGGTTACGCCCGCGGGATCAAGGTCGACACCTCCAAGCTGGAGGACGCGGTCGGCCAGCTGGACCCGACGCACCCGGAGCAGCTGCAGGAGGCTCTGCAGCAGGGCATGTTCCAGCCCGAGGACACGCCGGAGCAGAAGGCCGCCCTGGCCCGTCTGGAGACGGCGCTCGCGCTGGTCGAGGGCTGGGTGGACGCGGTGGTCCACGAGGCCGCGAAGTCCCGGCTGACCTCGGCCGACGCGCTGCGCGAGACGCTGCGCCGGCGCCGGGCGAGCGGTGGGCCGGCCGAGCAGACCTTCGCGACGCTGATCGGCCTCGAGCTGCGCCCGCGCCGGCTGCGGGACGCCGCGCGGCTGTGGGCCTCGCTCACGGACGCGCGCGGTGTGGACGGCCGTGACGATCTGTGGGAGCACCCGGACATGCTGCCGACGGCGTCCGACCTGGACGACCCGGACGGCTTCGTCCACCGCGAGCAGCTCGACTTCTCCGAGCTGGACAAGATGCTGGGCGAGGCGGCGGGCAAGCGGGACCGCTCCGAGGACGACGAGGACGACAGCGACAAGTGAGCCTGCACGACGACGCGGTCCTGGTCCTGAAGGCGTACGACAGCGGGCACGACGGCCAGGGCGAGCTGCGTCAGACCTATCTGGATCATCTGGCCGCGCACGAGGACGGCATGTGGAAGGCGTGCGACGCCGGGCATCTGACGGCGAGTGCGCTGGTCGTCGATCCGGAGCGCGGGCGGGTCCTCCTGACGCTGCACAGGAAGCTCGGCATGTGGCTGCAGATGGGGGGCCACTGCGAGCCGGGGGACGCCACGGTGGCCGCGGCCGCGCTGCGCGAGGCGACGGAGGAGTCCGGGATCGCCGGTCTGACGCTGCTGCCGGGCGGCCCGGTGCGCCTGGACCGGCACGCCATTCCGGCGCCCTGTCACTGGCATCTGGACGTGCAGTACGCGGCGCTGGCTCCGGCCGGTTCGGTGGCGGAGATCAGCGAGGAGTCGCTGGACCTGCGCTGGTACGGCTACGACGAGGTCGCGGACGTGGCCGACGCGTCGGTGGTCCGGCTCCTCCAGGACACCCTGGCACGGCTGTAGCCCGGCACGGGTAAGGGGCGGTCGCCATTGGCGACCGCCCCTTACCCGTAGGAAACCCTCATCCGTGAACGGGCTCAGTTCCAGGCGTTGTTCTGGTTCTGGGCGTGCGAGCCGTGCTGGCCGGCGCCGAACTGGGCGGCGACGCCCTGGCCGATGGCCGCGTTCTGCGGCGGCATGACCTCGCTCGGCTGGACCAGGGCGAAGCCCTGCCCGAGGAAGCTCAGCTCCCAGCCCTCGCCCGTGGTGCCGCGGCGGCGGCGGACGTTGGAGTTCGTCGTCTGTGCCTGCATCTGCACGCGCAGCCCGGTGGACCAGGCGACGATGGCGTCCGCGTCGACGTTGACGTACTTCTCCGGCGTCACGTGCATCATCAGCGGCTGACCGGAGGTCATGAGGGCGACCTTGCCGCGGCCGGAGATGTTGAGCTGGTACTTCCCGGAGCCGGAGATGCCGTACTGGCTGTCGACGGCGATGACTTCGGTGTGCAGGGTCGAGTCCAGCGCCAGGACATAGGCGCTGTCCACGGTCATGCCCTCCTGGTCGACCTCCACGACGTGGATGTACTGGGCGAGGTTGGCGAAGTAGACCGTGCCCTGGCCGGAGCAGCGCATGAGGTCGAGGCCTTCGCCGGTGCGGGCCTGGGCCCGGCGCTGGCTGGGCGTCTGGTACTCGCCGTCGAAGTCGACGAGCCCCTGGTAGGCCACCATGGCGCCCTTGCGGGCGAGGATGTCGTCCTGGCCGGTGAGGGCGACCCGCAGCAGCTGCGGGTTCTGGATGACGTACCGTTCCTGGCTCTGCTGCTCGGCGTAGTTGAAAAGCGGGCTCTGCATGGTGTGTTCTCGCTCCCCCTCAGCCCCGGATCCGCAGGCGGTCGGTGCTGTCCTCGCTCGGCTGTACGACGACGATGCCCTGGCCGGAGAAGGCCATCTGGAACGCCTCGCCGCTGCCCCGCCCGATCAGGGACGAGGCCTTGAAGCTGCGCTTGCCCTTGACCTTGAGCGCCGGCGACCAGGCGACGAGCGCGTCGGGGTCGACGTACGTCTCGTCCTCGCCGCGGCCGCAGTCGACGACGATCGGGGTGCCGCGCGAGGTCAGGGCGACCCAGCCGGTTCCGGCGATCTCGACGTTGAACAGGCCCTGCCCGGCGAACTTGGCGAGGCCCTTGACCTTCTCCACGCCCCACTGGAGGTGGGCGTCGAAGGCGAGGAGGTTGGTGCCGTTGACGGAGAGCGAGTCGTTCTGAAGGTTGATCACGACGACGTCCGCGCCGTAGTCGGCGAGGTAGAGCAGTCCGTCGCCGGAGCACTTCATGATGGGCGCGCCCTCGCCGGTGATCCACTGCTGAGCCACCTGGCGGGCGGCGGGCGGGTTGGGCTCGTAGGTGACGAAGCCCTCGTAGGCGACCATCGAGCCGGTGCGCGCGTACAGGTCCTGGCCGGAGGCCATGGCGACCTTCAGCATGGTGCGGCCGTGGTTCTCCATCCGGGCCGCCATGGGGGTCGGGGCGAAGCCCGCGAGTTGCTGGTTCATTCTTCGGGCTCCCTCAGACCTCGTAGGGCTGGACGACGATGAAGTTGCCGGGGGCGCCCCGGAACTGGAGGTTCACGGTCTCGCCGCTGTGTCCGGGGTACGCGTTGCGGCGCAGCCGGACCTGGCTGGAGAGGATGACCTGGGACGCGGACGACCAGGCGACGACCGCGTTGCAGTCGGCGAAGGTGGTCGGCGTGACGGGCAGGACGACCGGGATGCCGTGCGTCTTGACGACGACGGTGCCGGTGCCTTGGAACTGCATGGTGAACAGCGCGCCGCCGGGGATTCCGTGGCCCTCGATCCGGCGCACCTCGTACTGCAGGGACTCGTCGAAGGCGAGCACGTTCTCGGCGGAGACGCAGATGCCGTCGCCCTGGAGCTCGATCGGGTGGAGGTGGGCGCCCTCCTCGGCGAGGAAGACCTGGCCGCGGCCGGTACAGCGCATGAGCTGCATCTCCTGGCCGGTGGCGTTGCCGACGATCCGGCCGGCGAAGCCGGCTCCCTTGTGGCTGAACTCGACCTTGCCCTGGTACATGACCATGCTGCCCTGGCGGGCCAGGACGGGCACGCCGCCCATGGCGAGGTCGACCCGCATGAGCTGCTGGTTCTGCGGCGTCCAACGGGCGCCGGTGGCGGTCTCCTTGTACGGCTGGAGCGCCGCGGCGAGTCCGGCGCCGGTGGCCGGGACGCCCTGGGGAACCCCCTGCGGGACACCCGGCTGACCCGGCATGCCGGGGGGCTGCTGGCCGAACTGCGGCTGTCCGTACCCGCCGGGGGCGGGGTGGCCGTACGGCGCGGGCGCGCCGGGCGGGGGGAACTGACCGGGGACCTGACCGGGGACCTGGCCGAACTGCGGCTGCTGGGGCGGCTGCGGCTGGCCGTACGGGGCGGGAGCGGGGGCCGGAGCGGGCGGGGCCATGGGCGCCGCCATCGTGGGGCCCGCGTGCACCGGCTGGACCGGGGCCTGCGGCGCCGGAGCCGGTGTCCCGAACGCCGGGGCGGGCTGCGGAACCTGCGGCGCGGCCGGAGCGCCGAAGGCGGGCGGGGCGAAGCCCGGGGCGCCCTGGGGCTGCTGCGCGGCGGGCTGCTCCTCGGCGACCTCGCCGCCGAAGTTCTTCAGCAGCGCGTCGAGGCCGCCGTCGAAG
This sequence comes from Streptomyces sp. NPDC015346, assembly GCF_043078785.1. NCBI lineage: Bacteria > Bacillati > Actinomycetota > Actinomycetes > Kitasatosporales > Streptomycetaceae > Streptomyces > Streptomyces sp. NPDC015346. Next base: position 618,978 of record NZ_JBIBTW010000005.1, read on the forward strand.
CCCTGGCCGACGGCGGCGAACCGCCAGACGTCCTTGAGGTAGAAGTCGCCGAGCATGACGGCGCGCTCCGTGGAGAACTCGGAGCCCGTGAAGGCGTACCGGACGACCTCCTCGCCGCCCGCCACGATCCGGATGTAGCCGGGACCGATCTGCGACATCTGGCCGGCGCCGTCGATGGTCGCGGTGAACGACAGCTTGTGGATGTTCGCCGGGATGCGGTCCAGCGTGACGCGGAAGGACTCCGTGTCGCCCGACTGCGCGCCGAGCAGCTGGATCGACTCCTCCGGCGACTTCGGCTGGTTGAAGAAGATGAAGTACCGGTCGTCCGAGAGCTGCTCGTTCGCGTCGAGGCCGAAGCAGCTGATGTCGAAGGTCAGTCCGGGTGCGGCGATCTGCACGCCCACGTACAGATCGGTCCCGGGTGTCAGATCACTGATCTTGGCCTTGTGGCCGCGTTGGAATTCCCTGGCCATGCGTAACGACCGTCCCCCATCCCGAAATACGAATCCGTCGCGTCAGGCTAACGGCTGGATCCGACATTGAGGCAAGCCGGTACGCATTCGGTACAGGATTGCAGCGGTCACTCCTCACGGGCTCCCGGCAGGTGGGGCAGCCGGTCCGCGGCGACCACGCCCTCGAGATATCCGCGCGCCCGTTCGGTCCTCGGGTACGCCTCGAGGAGCCGCCAGAACCGGGGGCCGTGACCCGGCACCAGGAGATGGGCCAGCTCGTGGACGAGGACGTAGTCGACGACGTACTCGGGCATGCCCTGGAGGCGGTGCGAGAGTCGGATGCTGCCCTCGGAGGGGGTGCACGAGCCCCAGCGGGTGTTCTGGTTGGTCACCCACCGCACGGACGCCGGTCGGGCCCGGCCGCCGAAATACTGTTCCGACAACCGCTCGGCCCGCTCGGTCAGCGCGCTGTCGCCGAGGACGCGCCTGCTCTCCTGGGCGGCGAGCTTGTCCAGCATGACCGTCACCCAGCGCTGCTCCTCCGCCTCGGACATCCGGGCCGGGATGAGCACGATCGTCCGGTCGCCCTCACGGTAGGCGGAGACGGTTCTCCTCCGCCGGGAGCTTCTGCGGACCTCGACCGCACTCGTCCCCGAGCCGCGGGGCGGTTTGCTTGTCACGCTGCGCTGTGGGTCGGCGGGCACGGCCCCGACGTTACCCGCTGTCAGCGGGGGAAGTCCCGCCTCCGGACGGTTCGGCCGCGATCCCGCCACCCCCCGCACCATTTGAATGATTAACACCCCGCCCTTGTGGACAACTTTTCGCGACCACCCCGACACCCGGGCAGTCTGAGAACGGCTCGACCGGCCGCCCGACGGGGAACGGCCGAGAGCGAGGAAGATCATCGGCCGAGATCACGGGGGGACGGAGATGCATCCGATGCTGAAACCGGCGCTGCGACGCGCCTGGCGAAATCTTCAGTCGGTGCAGTTCGGAGCCACTTCCGCGCACGCGGTCGTGGTCGGACCGCTCGACACCACCACCGGCAGCCTGCTCGGGCTCTTCGACGGCACTCGCGGCATGGAGCTGCTCCGCGCCGAGGCCCGGGCGCTCGGGCTGCCCGAGGGGCAGCTGGAGGCGCTGATCGAGCGGCTGTCCTCGGCCGGGCTCGTCGCGGACGGGGCGGCCGGCCGGCCCGGCGCGGCCGGCGCGCCGCGGCCCGCGGACCGCGCGCTCGATCCGCTCCGCGCCGACCTGGCCTCACTCTCCGTGGTCCATCCCGAACCGGACGGGGCGGCCGGGCGCCTGGCCGCCCGGCGGGCCGTGCGCGTCCAGGTCCGGGGCGCGGGCAGGGTCGGCGCGGCGATCGCGGCCCTGCTCTCGGCCTCGGGGGTGGGCCGGGTGGAGGTGCTGGACTCCGGCACGGTGCTGCCCTGGGAGACGTCTCCGGGCGGCCTTCCACCCGAGGCGGTGGGCGAGCGCCGGGCGGTGGCGGCCCGCCGGCTCGTGGGGCGCTCCGCGCCCGGCGGCCGCGCCCCGCGGGCGCCCGCCCCCGTCCCGGGTGACAGCGGTGGCGAGCCCGCCCTCTCACTCGTCGTGGTGACACCGCGGGACGGGTTCGCCGCCTATGCCCCCGATCCCGTGACGGCCGAGCACTGGATCGCCACCGGCACGCCCCACCTCTACGCCGGGGTGCTGGAGGCGACAGGAGTGGTGGGGCCGCTGGTGCTGCCGGGCGGGACGGCCTGCGCGCGGTGCGCCCAGGAGGAACGGACCGACCGGGAGCCGGTCTGGCCGCGGATGCTCGCGCAGTGGCGCTCGGGCGCGGCGGAGCCGGTGCCGCCGTGTGACCTCGGTCTCGCGACGGCGGTGGCGGGGCTCGCTGCGGCCCACGCGCTGGCCTTTCTGGACGGGGAGCTGCCCGCGAGCACGGGAGCCCGCTGGGAGGCGGCGCTGCCGCTGCTCGAGTGGCGCGAGGAGCGGCTCAGGCCCCACCCCGCGTGCCCCTGTGGCGCCGCGCGCGAGCCGGTACGTCACGCGGAAGGGGAGCGCGCCTCGGGCGCGAGAAACCAGCACGACACAATGGCGGGATAACCGCCCTGTGCGGCACCGCAGTCTGGGAATTGGAGGGGCGCATGTCTGATCTTCCCCGGAAGGCGGTCACCCGGACCGCCAAGTTGGCCGCGTTGCCACTGGGCTTCGCGGGACGGGCCACGTGGGGCCTGGGCAAACGGATCGGCGGGAGGTCCGCGGAGTTGGTCGCCCGGGAGCTGCAACAGCGCACGGCGGAACAGCTGTTCAAGGTCCTGGGCGAGCTCAAGGGCGGAGCGATGAAGTTCGGGCAGGCGCTGTCCGTCTTCGAGTCGGCGCTTCCCGAGGAGGTGGCGGGCCCGTACCGGGCGGCGCTCACCAAGCTCCAGGAGGCGGCGCCGCCGATGCCCACGCGTACGGTGCACGGCGTGCTGGAGGAGCGGCTCGGCGCCGAGTGGCGTGAGCTGTTCATGGAGTTCGAGGACAAGCCCTCGGCGGCGGCCTCCATCGGCCAGGTGCACCGGGCGGTGTGGCACGACGGCCGGGAGGTCGCCGTGAAGGTGCAGTATCCGGGGGCGGGCGAGGCCCTGTTGTCGGATCTCGCGCAGTTGAGCCGCTTCGCCCGGCTGCTGGGACCGCTGATTCCGGGGATGGACGTCAAGCCGCTCATCAAGGAGCTGCGCGACCGGGTGGCGGAGGAGCTGGACTACGGCCTGGAGGCGCAGGCGCAGCGGGAGCACGCGGAGGAGTTCGCGGACGACCCCGACGTGGTGGTGCCGGGGGTGGTGCACCAGTCGGAACAGGTGCTGGTGACGGAGTGGATCGACGGGATCCCGCTGTCGGAGGTGATCGCGGACGGAACCGAGGAGCAGCGGAACCGGGCCGGTCAGCTCCTCGCCCGTTTCCTCTTCTCCGGCCCGGCCCGGACGGGGCTGCTGCACGCGGACCCGCATCCCGGGAACTTCCGGCTGCTGCCGGGCGCCGACGACGCGGAGGGGCCGGAGAGCTGGCGCCTGGGGGTGCTGGACTTCGGCACGGTCGACCGGCTGCCGGGCGGGCTGCCGGAGACGATCGGCACCTGTCTGCGGCTGACCCTGGAGGGTGATGCCGAGACGGTCTACGCGCTGCTGCGGGAGGAGGGGTTCGTCAAGGAGTCCATCGCTCTCGACCCGGACGAGGTACTGGCGTACCTGCTGCCGATCATCGAACCGGCCGAGGTGGACGCCTTCGGTTTCAGCAGGGGCTGGTTGAGGAACCAGGCCGCCCGCATCGCCGACCCGCGCTCCCCCGCGCACCAGCTGGGCAAGAAGCTCAACCTGCCGCCTTCGTACCTGCTGATACACCGCGTGACGTTGAGCACGATCGGGGTGCTCTGTCAGCTGGACGCGACGGTGCGGCTGCGCGACGAACTGGAGGAGTGGCTGCCCGGCTTCGTCGCGACCGAGTGAGCCGGGAGCCCGTCACCACCAGGCGGAGTCGAGGCGGCCCTCGATGGAGCGGATGTGGTCACGGGCGCAGGTGTCGCAGAGGTAGCGGCGGGTGCCGTTCTCCACGGAGCAGCTCCAGGTCACCGGGGGCTCCTCCGCGGTCTTGCCGCAGCCGGCGCACACGACGACCTCCTCGGGTTTCCGGGCGTCGTTCACCCTGCCGACGATAGTGCGCCAGGGCGCGGGCCGCGCAGCAACGCACCGCGGGGGCCGGTCCGTCAGGACCGGCCCCCGCGTGGTTTCTTCGGGTCAGTGCATGACGGCCATGGCCAGCGCGCGCCGGGCGCGCAGCGAAGCGCGCTCGGCTCGCCGCTGCATCCGCCGGGCGGCGACCAGGCGCAGGGCCTGGCGTTCCGCGTCGGCTTCCCGCAGGCGGTCGCGCATATGAGCACGGGCCATGGCTTCTGGAATGAGTTGCATCTCACGGGTCCTGTTCTGACGCGAGGCGTTCGCGCCGGTGATGGAAACGTCTGGGGTCGCGGAGCCGCAGGGCTCGCTCGTGGACGAGGTCATCGGGGCCTGCTTCTGGGGATCGTGCGTGAGGGGTCGGTCGATGGTTCCGGTGACGTTCATGCCGCGACCGGGTTCTTGCGCGGGCGGCCACGCGGCCGCTTCCGGGCGACGACCACGCCCTGGACGAACAGCTCTCCGCCCCAGACGCCCCACGGCTCGCGCCGCTCCTTCGCGCCGGCGAGGCAGGCCGCCATCAGCGGGCAGGTGCGGCAGAGGGACTTGGCGTACTCGACGTCCGCCGGGGACTCGGCGAAGAAGACCTCCGGGTCGAACGAGCGGCAGGGGACGGGTACACCGAGGTTCTCGATGGCGTCGTCGAGCGCGGTGAGCGCGGTGAGGGGGGTCAAGGTGGAGTCCTCCGTGAGGCCGGGCGGGGGGATCGTTTCGGAAGGCGGTACGGACGGGGCGTGCGCTTCGAGTTGCACGGTGGTCTTTCCTCGTCTGGTCGTTCCGGCCTGTTGACCGGGGTTTCGGCTGGTACCGGGTTCTGCTGGTCCCGAGGCCCCTTCGCTCCGTCATCCCCGTTCGGGGACAAACAGAAGGGCCGCGGATCCCGGGTGGGGTTCCGCGGCCCTGAAGGCGCCGGCCTGATCGAGGATCAGGCTGGATCACTCCAGGGTTCGAGCCCACGGAAGGCCCACATCGTGTGGTGCTGCGTCGTCTGCTTCTTGGTCTCGGCACCGGTCGCCGCAAAGCCATAGGCCTGGGCGGCCTTGACTGCTGCTACTCCTGCTTCCAGTGCCTTGGCCGGTCGCTCATTGCGCTCCATGGCGGGAAGACCCGCCGGAACGGCCGCCGGCCGCAGGGCGCCGACGCCGGCCATGCCGAGGCCGGACAGACCGGTGCCAGGAAGACCGCTGCCGACGAGACCGCTGCCAATGAACGCCGAAGCGGAGAGGCCGAGCGAGCAGGCGGAGGCGACCGAGCGATCGGTCATTTTGTCGGTGCCGACGAAGCTGACGTTGCTGACGCTGACGTTGCTGTCGATGTAGCTGATCACTGGATTCGCCTCCTCTCGGCGTCTAGGGGAGCTCGGGGTGAACCGGGCGCTCACGTATTCGGATAAGTACAGCACGAAGACAGGGCTTCGAAGAAGCCGCTGTTTCCGTGGTTAAGAACCTATGGGGCTTGACGGGGCGTGCGCAAACTATTTTTCCGACGAGTTTGGATCAGTCCTCCGCGTCGTCTCCCGCACGCTCCTCACCTGGCTCTTCGCCCGCGCAGAGGGCCAGGACGTCGGCGCCGAACCGGTCCAGCTTGCGGGCGCCGACCCCGGAGATCGCGGCGAGCTCCCCGTCGGTGGAGGGCACGCACTCGGCGATGGCCATCAGCGTCTTGTCGGTGAACACGCAGTACGCGGGCTGTCCGAGCTGCTTGGCCTGGTCGGAGCGCCACTCGCGCAGCCGCTCGTACAGCGCCTCGTCCATGTCGGAGGGGCAGTCCTCGCACCGCATGAGCTTCATCTCGCCGGCCTCGGTGAGGGTGGCCCCGCAGACCCGGCAGAGCACCGGCCCACGACGCTTGCGCCGGCCGCCGCCGCTGCCCCGCTCGACGGAGCCGCCGCCGCCCGCTCCGGCCGCGCCGAGCGCGCCGGAGCCGGGCCGCAGCCCCTTGAGGAACCGGGTCGGGCGCCGGGAGGCGCGGCCGCCCGGGGAGCGGGAGAGCGCCCAGGAGAGCGAGAGGTGGAGCCGGGCGCGGGTGACCCCGACGTACAGCAGCCGGCGCTCCTCCTCGACCTGCTCGTCGGTCTTGGCGTACGTGATCGGCATCATGCCCTCGGTGAGGCCGACGAGGAAGACGGCGTCCCACTCCAGGCCCTTGGCCGCGTGCAGGGAGGCGAGCGTGACGCCCTGGACGGTCGGGGCGTGCTGGGCGGCGGCCCGTTCGTCGAGCTCGGCGACCAGGTCGGAGAGGGTGGCGCCGGGCTTGGCGCGGGCGAAGTCCTCCGCGAGGCGGACGAGGGCGGCCAGGGATTCCCAGCGGTCGCGGACGGCGCCGGAGCCGGCGGGCGGCTCGGTCGTCCAGCCCTTGGTGGAGAGCACCGCGCGGACCTGCGAGGGCAGGTCCTCGACCTCGTCGAGCAGCGCGTCGTTCCCACCGGCGCGGGCGGCGCCGCGCAGGGCGATGCCCGCTTCCCGTACCTCCTGGCGTTCGAAGAAGCGCTCGGCGCCGCGCAGCTGGTAGGGCACTCCGGCGTCGGCGAGCGCCTGCTCGTAGACCTCCGACTGGGCGTTGATCCGGTAGAGGACCGCGATCTCGCCGGCCGGGACGCCGGCGGCGATCAGGTCGCGGATGCGCCGGGCGGTGCCCTCGGCCTCGGCGGGCTCGTCGGCGTACTCCGTGTAGGCGGGCTCCGGGCCGGGGTCGCGCTGGGAGATCAGCTCCAGGCGGTGCTCGGCGGCCCGGCCGCGCGCCTGGCTGAGGAGTCCGTTGGCGAGGTGGACCACCTGGGGGGTGGAGCGGTAGTCGCGGACGAGCTTCACGACCGTGGCGTCCGGGTGCCGGGTGCGGAAGTTCAGCAGGTGGTCGGGGGTGGCGCCGGTGAAGGAGTAGATGGTCTGGCTGGCGTCGCCGACGACGCAGAGGTTGTCGCGGTCGCCGAGCCACAGGTCGAGGAGCCGCTGCTGGAGCGGGGAGACGTCCTGGTACTCGTCCACGACGAAGTGCTGGTACTGCCGGCGGATCTGGTCGGCGATGTCGTGACGGTCCTGGAGGATGCCGACCGTGAGCAGCAGCACGTCCTCGAAGTCGATCACCGAGCGGTCGCGCTTCAGCTGCTCGTACATCGCATAGATCTGGCCGATCTCGGCCGGGTCGCGAGGAGCGTCACGGACCGACTTGGCGACGGCCGCCGGGTAGTCGCCGGGGACGGTCTGGGTGACCTTGGCCCACTCGATCTCGCCGGTGACGTCGCGCAGCTCGTTCCGGTCGAGGCGGACACGGCAGCGGGCGGCGGACTCGGCGACGAGCTGGATCTTGCGCTCCAGGAGCCGGGGAAGATCGCCACCGACGACTTTCGGCCAGAAGTACTGGAGCTGGCGCAGCGCGGCGGAGTGGAAGGTGCGGGCCTGGACACCGCCGGCGCCGAGCTCCCGGAGACGGCCGCGCATCTCGCCGGCGGCCCGGTTGGTGAACGTGACGGCCAGCACACTGCCCGGCTGGAGTATGCCCGCCCGCACCCCGTAGGCGATGCGGTGGGTGATGGCCCGCGTCTTGCCCGTACCGGCTCCCGCCAGCACGCACACCGGGCCGTGCAGGGCCAGAGCGACCTCGCGCTGCTCGGGGTCGAGCCCGTCGAGCACCGCGTCGGCCGACTCGGGGACCTGCGGGAAGAGAGGGGAGTGCGTTGCTGCTGTCACCCCGCCATGCTGCCAGGTTCCGAGGGGAGCGTGCGGCGGGTTGTCCACAGGGCGGCGGCACCGGTCGTACGAATGCGGGAACGGCGGCGGGAATGGCGGCGCGGGCGCGTACGTTCACCCCTCGGCACTTACCCGCGAACAGAGGAGCGCCTGGCCATGCAGGGCACTGTGACGATGTACAGCACCACGTGGTGCGGCTACTGCCGTCGGCTGAAGAGCCAGATGGACCGCGAAGGCATCGCGTACACGGAGATCAACATCGAGCAGGACCCGGAGTCGGCCGCGTTCGTCGAGAAGGCCAACGGCGGGAACCAGACGGTTCCGACCGTGCTGTTCGCGGACGGTTCGACGCTGACGAACCCGTCGCTCGCGCAGGTCAAGCAGAAGGTCGGCGTCTGAGCGGCCCTCTGAGCGGAAGAGCCCCCTCCCGGCACACCGGGAGGGGGCTCTTTTCAGCCAGTTTCAGCCGGAAGGAAGGTCAGATGACGTCGCCCGGCTTCGGCAGCGGCTTGCCGTACCAGAGCTCGATCAGGCGGGACGCGATCGAGATGCCGTACGGAGGCAGGACCTCGCCCGACTCGAACGCGGCCCTCAGGTCCTCGCGGGAGAACCAGCGGGCCTCCTGGATCTCCTCGCCGTCCACGGTGATCTCCGAGGAGGTGGCGCGGGCGAAGAAGCCCAGCATCAGGCTGGACGGGAAGGGCCAGGGCTGGCTGGCGACGTACTCGACCTCGCCGACCGTGACACCGGCCTCCTCGAAGACCTCGCGCACCACCGACTGCTCGATCGACTCGCCCGGCTCGACGAAGCCCGCGAGGGTCGAGAAGCGGCCTTCCGGCCAGTGGACCTGGCGGCCGAGCAGGGCCCGGTCCTCCTCGTCCGTGACCAGCATGATCACGGCGGGGTCGGTGCGCGGGTAGTGCTCCGCGCCGCAGGCCTGGCAGCGGCGGATGTGGCCGGCGGCCGCGATGACCGTGCGCTCGCCGCACCGGGAGCAGAAGCGGTGCAGCCGCTGCCAGTTCTCCAGGGCGACGGCGTGCACCATGAGGCCCGCGTCCCGGGGGGACAGCAGCAGCCCGGCCTCGCGAAGGCCCGCCGCCCGGGCCGACTGGTCCATGCGTCCGGGCAGCGAGTCCTTCTGGAGGGCGAAGTAGGAGACGCCTTCGGCGTCCGTGCCCAGGAAGTAGCGGTGCGTCTCGGTGACCGGCGCCTCGAAGGCCGGGGTCATGACCAGTTCGGTGCGGCCGTCCGGAGTGTCGTCGATCAGCACCTGGCCGCCGGAGACGACGAAGACGCGCGTCGTGGGGTGGCTCCAGGCCGCCGCCAGCCACGCCTCGTCGAGACGGTGGTGGGCCGCGCGGTCGATGCCGCTCGGCGCGGTGAGCCCGATCGGACGATCCGTGGACTCGTACTTCATGCTGCTCACAGGTGCTTCCAACTCCCCCGGATCAGGTGTGTGGGTTCGGCGTTCAGCGCTGCGGGGCGGCTGCCGGGACGGCAGCGGGCAGGTCGCCCCACAGATGAGCGGTGGTCTCGACGCCCTTCATGAGGAGGTCCAGTTCGACCTTCTCGTTGGGGGCGTGCCAGCCGTCGGACGGTACGGAGATGCCGAGGAACAGCACCGGCGCGCCCAGGACGTCCCGCAGATCGGCGGCGGGTCCGGAACCCCCCTCGCGGGTGAACCGGACCGTGGCGCCGTCGAAGGCCCGGCTCATCGCCCCTGCGACGGCCCGCAGGGCGGGATGGTCGAGGGGGGTAAGGCAGGGCCGGGTCGGGGCGCCGAAGACGATGTCGTACCGGATGCCGGCGGGGACCAGGCCGGCGAGCCAGTCCCGTACCGCGAGCTCGATCTTGTCCGGGTCCTGGCCCGCTACCAGCCGGAAGGAGAGCTTCAGCTGGGCGGAGGCGGGGACGATGGTCTTGCCGCCGGGGCCCTGGTAGCCGCCGCCGATGCCGTTGACCTCGGCGGTGGGGCGGGCCCAGACACGCTCCAGGGTGGAGAAGCCGGCCTCCCCGAGGGTGCCGTGGGACTTGGCCGTGCTCAGCCAGGCTGCCTCGTCGAAGGGCAGCTCGGCGATGAGGGCGCGCTCGGCGTCGGAGAGCTCGGCGACGCCGTCGTAGAAGCCGGGGACGGCGACGCGCTCGTGCTCGTCGTGGAGCGCGGCGACGATGCGGCCGGCGACGGTGGCCGGATTGGGCACGGCGCCGCCGAAGGATCCGGAGTGGATGTCCTGGTCGGGTCCGTACAGCTCGATCTCGCAGTCCGCGACGCCGCGCATGCCGGTGCAGACGGTCGGGGTGTCCTCGGACCACATGCCGGTGTCGGAGACGATCACGACGTCGGCGGCGAGCCGGTCGGCGTGGGCCTCGACCAGGTCGCGGAAGTGCGGGGACCCGGACTCCTCCTCGCCCTCGACGATCAGCTTGAGGTTGACGGCGGGGGCGGTGCGTCCGGTCGCGGCGAGGTGGGCGCGGACGCCGAGCGTGTGGAAGAAGACCTGGCCCTTGTCGTCGGCCGCACCGCGCGCGTACATCCGGCCGTCGACGACGTGCGGCTCGAAGGGGTCGGTGTGCCAGCCGTCCTCGCGGGCGGCGGGCTGGACGTCGTGGTGCCCGTAGACCAGCACGGTCGGGGCGTCGGCGTCGCCCGAGGGCCACTCGGCGAAGACGGCGGGACCGCCGGCGCCGTCCCCGGTCTCCCAGACCTCGACCGTCGTGAAGCCGGTCTCGGACAGCTTGGCCGCGAGCCACCGGGCGCTGCGCCGTACGTCCTCCGCGTGGTCGGGCATCGCCGACACGGAGGGGATGCGCAGCCACTCGGCGAGCTCGTCGAGGAACGCGGCGCGGTGCTGCTCGATGTACGTACGTACGGTCTGGACGGCGTTGTCCGGGGTCTCGCTCATACGTCTGAGCCTATCCGGCGCCCGCGGCGGGCCCGTCCGGCGGTCCGCCCAGCAGGATGCTCTCCAGCTCGGCCCGGCCGGGGAGGCGGGCGGGGCGTACCACCTCTCCCGTCCGTACGTAGACGAAGGCGGCGGCGACCTCCTCGACGGGGAGGCCGTGCTGCTCGGCCCAGGCGAGGCGGTAGATCGCGAGCTGGAGGGGGTCGGCGGTGCGGAGGTGGCTGGTCTTCCAGTCGACGATCTCGTACGCGCCAGTGTCCGGATGCCGGTAGACGGCGTCGATCCTGCCCCGGACGACCCGTCCCGCGAGCGAGAGGTGGACGGGGACCTCGACGCGGTGGGGGGTGCGACGGGCGTACGGGGTGAGGGCGAAGGCCTCCTTCAGCGCTTCCAGGTCCCGCTCGTCGACGATCTCCGGCTCGCCGGCGAAGTCCTCGCCGCCGGGGAGCTCGTCGGGGCCGAGCAGGGGGAGCGGCAGCTCCTCGAAGCGGGACTCCACCCACGCGTGGAAGCGCGTGCCGCGGCGGGCGGCGGGCTGCGGCGGCCGGGGCATCGGGCGGGCCAGCTCTTGGGCGAACCCGTCGGGGTCGGCGGCCAGGCGGAGGACCTGCGAGGCGGAGAGGTAGGCGGGCAGCGGGACGTCGCGGGTGGTGGCGCGGGAGCGGCGGAGCTCGGTGGTGAGGGCGCTGAGGTCGCGATCCCAGGAGGCGAGGGTTTTCCGCTCCTCGGGGGTGAGGTCGGGTTCGGGGGCCCTGGGGGTGGGGATGCCCACGGGGGCCTCGTCCTGGATGGCCTCGCCCGCGGGGGGCTCGTCCGCGGGGGGCTCGTCGTCCCAGAAGGGGTCCTCGTCCAAGGGGGGTTCGTCGTCGGGCCAGGGCTCATCGGGCCAGGGCTCGTCGGGGTCCTGGGGTGCGGGCCCTTGCGCGGGCAGCGCGTTCGTGGGGTCCTCACCCTTGTCCTCCCCCTCGGACTTCGTCCTGGGGGGACCCCCATGCGGAACGTATGCCCACAACAGGGTGCGGACCTGCTCCGCTGCCTTCTTGCGGCGCTCGAAGGACTGCGGGTCCAGCGGGAGGGGCCAGGCCAGGTCCTGGGTGTGTTCGGTGAGGGACGGGTTCTCGGCGTCCTCGGGCGGTTCGTCGGCCCAGGCCTCGATCTCGCCGAAGCCGGCCGCGCAGTGGTCGTACAGCGCCTGGAGGAACGCCGAGGGCCCGCGCGGCTTCTTCTGGGCCGGGCCCCACCAGTGGCCGGAGCCGAGGAGGAGGGAGCGGGGGCGGGTGAAGGTGACGTAGCCGAGGCGGAGCTCTTCGGTGTGCTGGTGGTCCCGCATCCGCTCCTTGAAGGTCTTCAGGGAGGCGGCGTCCCAGGTGTCGATCCCCGGCAGCGTGGCGGCGTCGCCGCGCAGGGCGTGCGGCAGGACCTGGGGCTGGGAGGTCCACGACTCGCGGGCCCTGGTGCTCGGGAACTGGGAGGCGACCAGGCCGGGCACCGCCACCACGTCCCATTCCAGGCCCTTGGACTTGTGCGCGGTGAGGACCTTGACCGTGTTCTCGCCGCCCGGGAGCGCGTTGTCGAGGCCCTTTTCGTACTGCGCGGCCGTGCGCAGGAAGCCGAGGAAGGCCAGCAGGTTCGCCTCGCCGTCCAGGGAGGCGAAGCCGGCCGCTATGTCGAGGAAGTGGGAGAGCGTCTCGCGGCGGCGGGCGGCCAGGGCCTGCGGGGAGGCCGAGAGCTCGACCTCGAGGCCGGTGGTGGCGAGGACCCGGTGCAGGACGTCCATCAGGGGGTCCGCGAGCGAGGAGCGCAGGGAGCGCAGTTCGGCGGCGAGGCGGGCGAAGCGGACCCGGGCCTCGGCGGAGAAGGGCAGTCCGTCGTCCTCGCCCCCCGACTCCAGGAACGTGTCGAGGGCGTCGGCGAGCGAGACCACCTCGGCCGGATCGACGCCCTCGACCGCCGCGGCGAGCCGCTGCTCGGCGTCCGCGTCGGGGTCCGCACCGGCGCGGTGGACGAGGAGCCGGGCGCGGCGGCCGAGGAGGGCCAGGTCGCGCGGGCCGATGCGCCAGCGGGGACCCGTCAGGAGACGGACCAGGGAGGCGTTGGCGCCGGGGTCCTGGAGCACCTCGCACACGGCGACCAGGTCGGCGACCTCGGGCAGGTGCAGGAGCCCGGAGAGGCCCACGACCTCGACCGGGATGTCCCGGGCGACCAGGGCGGCCTGGATGGCGGGGAAGTCGGTCGCCGTCCGGCACAGGACCGCGATCTCGCCCGGTTCCCTGCCGGTGCGGACCAGGTGGGCCAGGGAGTCGGCGAGCCAGTCGATCTCCTCGGCGTGCGTGGGCAGGAGCGCGATCCGCACCGTGCCGTCCGCTTCGGCGCCGGGCGCCGGGCGCAGCGCCTCCACGCCCGCGTGCATGGCGCGCAGCGGGGCGGCGAGCCCGTTGGCGAGGTCGAGGAGCCGGCCGCCGCTGCGCCGGTTCTCGGAGAGCGCGTGGCGGGTGGCGGGCGTGCCGTCCTGGTACGGGAAGTGGGCGGGGAAGTCGTCGAGGTTGGCGACGGAGGCGCCGCGCCAGCCGTAGATCGCCTGGCAGGGGTCGCCGACGGCGGTGACGGCGTGGCCCGTGCCTCCACCGAAGAGGCCGGACAGCAGCAGCCGCTGGGCGACGGAGGTGTCCTGGTACTCGTCGAGCAGGACGACCCGGAACTCGTCCCGCAGGATCGCGCCGACCTCCGCGCGCGTGGTGGCCAGTTCGGCGGAGAGGGCGATCTGGTCGCCGAAGTCGAGGAGATCGCGGGAGCGCTTGGCGGCGCGGTAGCGGACGACGAGGTCGAGGAGCTCGCGGCGGGCGGCCGCCGTCTCGGGGACCTTGCGGAGGTCGGCGTTGGAGAGCTTGGCGCGGGAGAGGGCGGTGAGGAGTCCGGAGTCGTACGCCATGAGCTCCTCGGGCCGTACGAGGTGCTCGGCGAGCTCGGCGTCGAGGGCGAGGAGGTCGCTGACGAGGGTCGGGAAGGACCGGGTCAGGGCGGGGTACGGCCCCGGTGCCTCGCGCAGCACGCGCGCGGCGAGCTGGTAGCGGGTGGCGTCGGCGAGCAGGCGGGAGGTCGGTTCGAGGCCGATGCGCAGACCGTGGTCGGTCAGCAGCTGCCCGGCGAAGGCGTGGTACGTGGAGATGCGGGGCTCGCCCGGGGGGTTCTCGGGGTCGATGACGTCGGGGTCGGTGACCCCGGCCCGTACGAGCGCGGTGCGGACGCGTTCGGCGAGCTCCCCTGCGGCCTTGTTGGTGAAGGTCAGGCCGAGGACCTGCTCGGGGGCGACCTGGCCCGTGCCGACCAGCCAGACCACACGGGCGGCCATCACCGTCGTCTTGCCGGATCCGGCTCCGGCCACGATGACCTGCGGGGCGGGCGGCGCGATGACGCAGGCCGTCTGCTCCGGGGTGAACGGGATGCCGAGGAGCTCCTTGAGCTGCTCGGGGTCGCTGATGCGTGCGGTCACCCCAAAGAGGCTAACGGCGACCACCGACAGCGCCGACCACGGCCGGTGGCGCTCGCTCCCCGAGGCTTCGGAGAGCTCAGGTCCTCGCCGATCTCAGATCCTCGTGCCCTGGTCCAGCTTGGAGAGGTCGACCGTCTCCTCCGCGGGCGGTACGACGACCTTCACGGGCTTGTCGAAGTCGGAGAGGACGATCGTCCCCGGCTCGTCGCCGCCCGCCTTGACCATCTTGAGGATGTAGGGCTTGCCCTTCTGGGCGACCGAGACCGTGGTCGTCTCGTCACCGGCCTTCTTCTTCACCAGGGTGGCGACGAGCGTGCCGCCGACCTTCGCGTCCGGCCCCCTGGTCAGCTCCCTGCCCTCGTCCTTGTCCCTGTCCCGGTCCTCGCCCATGTCGTCGAGGAGCGCCTTGAGGTCGCAGACCCCGCGCAGATCACTGCTGCCCGGCTGGCCGGGCGTGATCTTCAGCCAGCGGCCCTTGAGGAGTTCGATCGTGGCGTCGATCTGGCGCTCCGGCACGCCCTGCGAGGTCATGGAGGCGCGCCAGAACCCTTCGTCGCCCTTCATGTACGTGACCTTGTCGGTCTGCCGCAGCTCGGCGGCGCCGCCCTTGATCTTCATCCGCCCGCTGCACTCCCGCTTGTCGTTGAGGGCGAAGTCGACGTCCAGCGGCTGGTCGTCCGACGTGACCCGGCCGGCCATCCGGAGGGAGGTCGCGGACTGGGTGGCGGTGACGGCACGGTCGGCGATCTGGTCGGCGCTCAGCCCCTTGAAGGGATCGGGCGAGGGAGAGGGGGAGGGCGAGGGTGCGGCGGTGGCGATGGCGGCGGCCGGCCGTACCCGTACGTCCGTCGCCGGGCTGTCGGCCACGGACCAGCCGCCCGCCGGGACGGTGCCGGCGATCACGGCGGCACAGACGACGATCGCGGCCCGGAGCCTGCGTCGGTACGCCATGACGCCCTCCTCGCGTCGACCCCTCGTACCAGACTGAACCGCCGGGCGCCCGGCCGCTACTCCGGTCGGGTGACCGCGGCCGCGACCTCCGGCCTACTCCACGATGTGGCGGCCCTCCGGCTGGGCGCTGCACGAGGCGCGGAAGGTGCAGTGGGTGCAGTGCTGGCCGGTGGTGGGGGTGAAGCGCTCGTCCAGCACCCGGCCGGCGGCCGTCGCGAGCAGGTCGCCGACCCACTCCCCCGCCAGGGGTTCCTGTGCCTGGATCTTCGGGAGCGCGTCCCCGCCCTCCTTCTTGGGGGCGGGCTGGCGCAGCTGTACGAGTTCGGCGCCGCCGGGTTCGGGGCGGCGGCCGTCGAAGACCTCGTCCAGGGCCCCTTCGCGTACCGCCAGCTGGTAGACGGCGAGCTGGGGGTGGTGGGCGACCTCGTCCCTGGTCGGGGCGGACTTGCCGGTCTTGAAGTCGACGACGTAGGCCCGGCCCTGCTCGTCGGCCTCGACGCGGTCCATGGAGCCGCGGATCCGGACCTCGTACTCCCCGGCTTCGAGGGTGACGTCGAAGTCGTGCTCTGTGGCGGCGGAGGTGCGGCCGCCGCGGTCCATGACGTGCCAGCGCAGGAAGCGTTCCAGCGCCACGCGCGCGTGCTCCTTCTCCTGCGCCGACTTCCAGGGCGCGTCGAAGGCGAGCGCGTCCCAGACCGAGTCGAGGCGGGCCATGAGGACGTCGAGGTCGGCCGGGGTGCGGCCGGAGGCGACCTCGTCGGCGAGGACGTGGACGACGTTACCGAAGCCCTGGGCGGCCGTGGCGGGGGCGGCGGCCTTGACCTCGCGGCCGAGGAACCACTGGAGGGCGCAGGTATTGGCGAGCTGGTCGAGGGCGGAGCCGGAGAGCGCGACGGGGTGGTCGCGGTCCCGCAGCGGGACCTCGCTCCGGGTCGGCTCGAACAGCCCCCACCAGCGGTCGGGGTGGGCGGCGGGGACCAGCGGCTGACCCTCGTCGTCGGTGAGCGCGGCGAGCTGGGCGAGGCGCTGGGCGGCGGCGTCGCGGAGCGCGTCGGAGGCGGCCGGGTCGACGGTCGTGGCGCGCAGTTCGGCGACGAGCGCGGCGACGGCGAGGGGGCGGCGCGGGCGGCCGGCGACGTCCTTGGGCTCGGTGCCGAGCTCGGTGAGGAAGCGGGAGGGCTGGTCGCCGTCGTCGGCGGGCGCCTTGACGGCGGTGACGACGAGGCGGTCGCGGGCGCGGGTGGCGGCGACGTAGAAGAGCCGGCGCTCCTCGGCGAGGAGGGCGCCGGGGGTCAGGGGTTCGGCGAGCCCGTCGCGGCCGATGCGGTCGGCTTCGAGGAGGGAGCCGCGGCGGCGCAGGTCGGGCCAGAGCCCTTCCTGGACGCCGGCGACGACGACGAGGCTCCACTCCAGGCCCTTGGACCGGTGGGCCGTCATGAGCCGGACGGCGTCGGGGCGGGCCTGGCGCCGGGAGAGGGTGTCGGCGGCGATGTCCTGGGCGTCGAGTTCTTCGAGGAAGTTCAGCGCGCCGCGGCCGCCGACGCGGTCCTCGGCGCGCGCGGCGGTCTCGAAGAGGGCGCAGACGGCGTCGAGGTCGCGGTCGGCGTTGCGCCCGGCCGGTCCGCCGCGCAGGGCGGCGCGCTCCAGGCGGCCGGGCCAGGGAGTGCCGTTCCAGAGCAGCCAGAGCGCCTCCTCGGCGGTGCCTCCGGCGGCGAGGCGGGCGCGGGCCTGCTGGAGCAGCTCGCCGAGCCGCTTGGCGCCGCGGGCGTAGGACTGGTCGTGGGCGACGAGCCGCTCGGGCTCGGCGAGGGCACGGGCGAGAAGGACGTCGGACGGCGGCGGAACCCTGTTCCCGCCGGCCCGTTCCTCGTCACGCAGAGCGCGGCCGAGCCGCCGCAGGTCGGCGGGGTCCATGGCGGCGAGCGGCGAGGCGAGGAGCGAGAGGGCGGTCTCGGTATCGATCCAGACACCGGACGCCGGGCCGGCGTCGACAGGGCGGCCCTCCGCCCCGGGGGCTGGATCGCCGTCACTGTCGACCTCTCCGGAGGTGCCGGAGGCCTCGGGCACGCCGGAGGTGCCGGGCACGCCGGAGGCGTCGAGGGCGCCGGAGCGGTCGAGGACGCCGGAGACGCCGGAGGCGCCGGAGCGGTCGAGGACGCCGGAGACGCCGGAGGCGCCGGAGCGGTCGAGGACGCCGGAGGCGCCGGAGCGGTCGAGGACGCCGGAGCGGTCGAGGACGCCGGAGGTGCCGGAGGCATCGGGGACGCCCGGAGTCTCGGGGGTGCCGGAGGTGCCGGAGGCATCGGGGACGCCCGGAGTCTCGGGGGTGCCGGAGGTGCCGGAGGCATCGGGGATGCCCGGAGTCTCGGGGGTGCCGGAGGTGCCGGAGGCATCGGGGACGCCCGGAGTCTCGGGGGTGCCGGAGGTGCCGGAGGCGTCGGGGACGCCGGAGGCAAGGGCGCCCACGTCCTCCAGGCCGCCCGGGACGTCCGGGACCTCCTGGACCGCCGGGCCCCCCGGGACGTCCGGGACCGCCGGGCCCCCCGGGACCGCCGGGCCCCCCGGGACCGCCGGGGCCTGGGGAACCTCAGGGCCCTGGGAAACCTCAGGGTCCCGGCCCGGCGGCTCCGCGTCCGCCGTCGCCGCCGTCCGGAGGGCGAGGAGGAGCGGGGCCACCGCCGGCTCGTGGCGGAGGGGGATGTCGGCGGCGTCCGTCTCGAGGGGGACGCCGGCGGAGGTGAGGGCGCGGCGGAGGGCCGGGACGGTGCTTCCCGCGCGGACCAGGACCGCCATGTCCTGCCAGGGGACGCCGTCCTCCAGGTGGGCCCGGCGCAGGAGGTCGGCGATGTTCTCCGACTCGGTCGAGGCGGTCGGATACGTGTACACCTCCAGCCGCCCCCCGTCCCGTACCGCCGTCAGCTCCCGGTGCGCCCGCACCTTTTCGGCGGGCAGGCGCGGCAGCGGCATCCGCGCGGTGAGCCGGCGGGTCGCGTCCAGCAGCTCGGCGCCCGAGCGGCGCGAACGCGTCAGGACCCGCACCTCGGCGCCCCCGAAGGTGTTGGGGAAGTCGAGGATGCCGTTGACGTCGGCGCCCCGGAAGGCGTAGATCGACTGGTCGGGGTCGCCGAAGGCGACCAGCGTGCGCCCGTCGCCCGCCAGCGCCCGCAGCAGCCGCAGCTGCGCCGGGTCCGTGTCCTGGTACTCGTCCACGAAGACCGCGTCGTAGGGCGGCAGCGTCACCCGCTCGGACAGCAGCACCGCCCTGTGCACCAGTTCGGTGTAGTCGAGGACGCCCTGGAGGTCCAGGACGTCGAGGTACTCCGCCAGGAATCCGGCGGCCGCCTTCCAGTCCGGCCGCCCGACCCGCTGGGCGAACTCCGCGAGGGAGCGCGGTCCGAGGCCCAGTTCCCGCGAGCGCGCGAGCACGGCCCGTACCTCGTCGGCGAAGCCCCGTGTCGTCAGACAGGCCCTCAGCTCGTCCGGCCACCGCACCCGCCCGAGGCCCGCCTTCTCCAGGTCGATCTGGCCCGCGAGCAGCTCCCGTACCGCGAGATCCTGCTCGGGTCCGGACAGCAGCCGCAGCGGTTCGGCGAAGAGGTCGGCGTCCTGGTGCGCGCGGATCAGGGCGTAGCAGTACGAATGGAAGGTGGTCGCCTGCGGCGGCCGCGCGCCGCCGAGCCGCACCGCCATCCGGTCGCGCAGCTCCACGGCGGCCTTGCGGCTGAAGGTGAGGACGAGGATCCGCTCCGGGTCCGCGCCCTTCTCGACGCGGGCGGCGACCGCCTCCACGAGCGTCGTCGTCTTTCCGGTGCCCGGTCCGGCCAGGACGAGCAGCGGCCCGCCCGCGTGGTCAACCACTTCACGCTGGGCTGCGTCCAGCAGAGGGGGCTCCACCGGGGCCGGGGCGGTCCGCACGAGGCGGTACGCGCCCGTGGTCCGCCCCTGGTACGGCGTACGCCGGGTGGTGGAGGAGGAACTCACGTGGATCGACCGGTCCTGAACGAGAAGGTGGCGAGGTGTACGGGGTGGTGTACGGGGCGAACGACGACGTTACGGGATACGGAGGGCACCCGAGTCGTACTCCGTACGGGCCTCCGTACCGTCATCGGGCCGCTCGGCCCCCGCTGCCATGGGCGAAGCTGTCACGTGTGAGTTCCCGCACCCGGCCGCACGCCCCCGGCCGCGTCCAGCCCGGCGCCCCCGGCCGCGTCCCCTCCCGCTCCCCCGGCCACGTCCTGGCCGGCGCCCGCGGCCGCGTCCTGACCGTCCCACCGGGCCCGCCGCATGTCGAGTTTCGGCAGATGCCCCTCGGCGGAGCGGGCGGCCTCGCGCAGCGCGGTGCCCTCCTCGCGGTAGTGGGCCAGCGCGCGCAGCTCATGGCCGGGCAGCAGCGCGCCGTCGGAGCGCACCACGCGCCACCACGGCACGGCCCCGCCGTACAGAGCCATGACACGGCCGACCTGACGGGGTCCCCCTTCGCCCAGCCATTCGGCCACGTCTCCGTACGTCATCACCTGGCCCGGCGGGATCAGCTCGGCGACCTCCAGCACCCGCTCCGCGTACTCCGGAAGCTCCTGCATGCTCATCCGCCCCATCCTGCCTCACCGCACCGACACCGCCCTGATGCCTCCGGCGGAGGCCGCTTCATGCCACCATCGTGCGGGCGGTGACTGGTGATACGAGATCAAGAGCGACAAGAACACCAGGACGGGTACCACAAGGGGTATCAGTCCGAGCAAGCGGCACACGCGACACAAGCAGAGACGGACATGGTGATGGGGCACGACGCTCAGCCTCCCGAGGAGGAGGCGCACCCAGAGCTGCACACCCCCGGGACGCCCGCGCCGCGCCTGCCCGCCCCGGACGTCCCCGCCCAGGACGTGCCCGCCCAGGACGCCCCCGCTCGCGAAGCCACCGCGCCCGCTCCGGGCGAGCCCGCCCCTGACGCGCCCGCCTCCGAAGGCGAGCCCAGCGAGCGCGTCTCCGGGGACGAGCCGCTGCTCGCCGCCCGTGTGCACCGGCCCTCCGACCTGATGCGGCTGCTCGTCGGCGTCCTGGCGATCGCCCTCGTCGTCGCCATCGCCGCCTTCGCCCACGGCACCACCTCCGGTCTCGAGCAGGACATCAACAAGGGCGCCGGCGGCGCCCCGGACGTCTTCGTCAAGATCGCCGGTCTCGTCTCCAGCATCGCCGTTCTGCTCGTGCCGGTCGCCTTCGCCATCGAGCGGCTGATCAAACGCGACGGGCTGCGGATCGCCGACGGTGTCCTCGCCGCCGTGCTCGCCCACGGCGTCACCCTCGCCACCGATCTCTGGGTCGCCAGGGCCGCGCCCGGCACCATCCAGGACGCGCTGACCCAGCCGCAGGCCGGAGGCGGACTCACCGACCCCGTCCACAACTACCTCGCGCCCGTCATCGCGTACATGACGGCCGTCGGCATGGCCCGCAGGCCGCGCTGGCGGGTCCTCCTGTGGACCGTGCTGCTGCTCGACGCCTTCACCATGCTGGTGGCCGGGTACACCACGGCGTTCTCGATCATCCTGACGGTGCTGATCGGCTGGACCGTCGCGTACGGAACGCTCTACGCGGTCGGCTCCCCCAACGTCCGGCCCACCGGCCAGACCCTCCTCGCCGGACTGCGCCGGGTCGGCTTCCGGCCGGTCACGGCGCTCCGCGCCGAGGGGGCTGGGGTGCCCGACTCGGCCGACAGCGGGGACCGCGGCCGCCGGTACATCGTCACGCTGGAGGACGGGCCTCCGCTCGACGTCACGGTCGTCGACCGCGAGCAGCAGGCGCACGGCTTCTTCTACCGCGCGTGGCGGCGCCTCACCCTGCGGGCCATCACCACCCGCCGCTCGATCGTCTCGCTGCGCCAGGCGCTCGAACAGGAGGCGCTCCTCGCGTACGCGGCGATCGCGGCGGGCGCCAACGCGCCGAAGCTGATCGCCACCTCCGAGCTCGGCCCGGACGCCGTGATGCTCGTCTACGAGCATGTGGGCGGCCGGTCCCTGGACTCGCTGGAGGACAAGGAGATCACCGACGAGGTGGTGCGCAGCGCCTGGCGCCAGGTGCGGGCGCTTCAGTCGCGCCGAATCGCGCACCGCAGGCTCACGGGGGACGCGATCCTGGTGGATCGTTCCGGCAACGTGATCCTGACCGATCTGCGAGGCGGCGAGATCGCGGCCGGCGATCTGGTCCTGCGGATGGACATCGCCCAGCTGCTCACCACCCTCGGTCTGCGGGTGGGCGCGGAACGCGCGGTGGCGGCGGCCGTGGAGGTCCTCGGCCCCGACGCGATCGCCGACTGCCTCCCCCTCCTCCAGCCGATCGCCCTGAGCCGCTCCACGCGCGCGACGCTCAGGAAACTCGCCCGGGAGCGGTCGCAGCGGGAGCGCGAGGCCGTGCTGGAGGCCTCGGCGGCGGCGAAGCGGGCCCGTGCGGAGGAGGCCGCCGCGCCCGGCGAGGAGTCGACGGCGGACCGCGTGGCCGACCGGAAGGCCGACAGGAAGATCGAGAAGGCGGAGAAGCAGGCCGAGAAGCGAGCCATCGACGTGGCGCTCGACGAGGCCCGCGAGGAGGATCTGCTGGCGCAGATCCGGCAGCAGGTGCTGCTGATCCGACCGCAGGCGCCGGTCGAACCGGTCCGCCTGGAGCGGATCAAGCCCCGTACGCTCGTCAGTCTGATCGCCGGCGCCATCGCCGCGTACTTCCTGCTCTCGCAGGTCGCCAGCACGCCGCTGTCCGTGATCAGTCAGGCCGACTGGCGGTGGGTGGCGGCGGCGGTGCTCTTCTCGGCGCTGAGCTATCTGGCGGCCGCGATGAGCCTGCTCGGCTTCGTGCCGGAGCGGGTGGGGTTCTGGCGGACCGTGGTCGCACAGGTCGCCGGCTCGTTCGTGAAGATCGTGGCACCGGCGGCGGTCGGTGGTGTCGCGCTGAACACCCGCTTCCTCCAGCGCTCGGGAGTGCGTCCGGGGCTCGCGGTGGCGAGCGTGGGCGCGTCGCAGCTCTTCGGCCTCGGGGCGCACATCCTGCTGCTGCTCGCCTTCGGCTATCTGACGGGTACGGAGAAGTCGCGGTCGTTCACCCCGTCGAGGACGGTCATCGCCGGGCTGTTGACGGTGGCGGTCCTCGTCCTGGTGGTCACCGCGATCCCCTTCATCCGGAAGTTCGTCTCGACCCGGCTGCGCTCGCTCTTCGCGGGTGTCGTGCCGCGCATGCTGGACGTGCTCCAGCGGCCGATGAAGCTGCTCACCGGTATCGGCGGCATGCTGCTCCTGACCGGCTCCTTCGTGCTCTGCCTGGATGCCTCGATCCGCGCCTTCGGGCACGACAGCCAGGGCATCAGTTACGCGAGTGTGGCGGTCGTCTTCCTCGCGGGCAACGCGCTCGGCTCGGCGGCGCCGACCCCCGGTGGTATCGGCGCGGTGGAGGGCGCGCTCACCGTCGGCCTGGTGGCGGTCGGCCTCCCGCTGGAGGTCGCGACCCCCGCGGTGCTGCTCTACCGGCTGCTGACCCTGTGGCTGCCGGTGCTGCCGGGATGGCTCTGCTTCAACTGGCTGACGAAACGGGAGGCGCTCTAGCCTCCGCCGGAGCGCGCCGGCGACCGGACCGGTCGCCCCACGCCGCGCCTGGCCGGTCGGGCACTTCCCCGCACCGCGCCGCACCGGTCGCGCACGTCGCCGCACCGCGCCGCACCGGTCGCACACGTCCCCGCGCCGCCACGGAGCGCGCCCGACACCCGGTTGGACGTGCCGCCCGCGCGCGGGCGCCGGGCGCGGCCGAGGATGGGCTTCATGCCGATCTCCGCTGCTCAGCGCGCCGTCCTGCTCGCCGCGACCACCGTGCTGCTCGCCGCCGGATGTTCGGACGACGGCGACAAGGACACCGCCGGCGACACCCCGACCGACATGGCGGGGCTCACCGCGCAGCGGCTGGAGTGGGCGCCCTGTCCGCCCCCGTCCGCCGCGGAGGGCGGCGGCCCGCCGCCCTCGCCGCTGCCCGGCGGCACCCCCTGGGAGTGCGCCTTCATGGACGCGCCGCTCGACTACGACGACCCCGGCGGCGAGAAGGTCGAGCTGGCCCTGATCCGTGCCCGGGCCCGCGACCAGGCCAACCGGATCGGCTCCCTCGTCTTCAACTTCGGCGGTCCCGGCGGCTCCGGCCTCACCGCCCTCCCTTCCTTCGCCCCGGACTACGAGAAGCTCCGTTCCCGCTACGACCTGGTCTCCTTCGACCCCCGGGGCGTCGGCCGCAGCGAGGACGTCGAGTGCGCGAGCGACCGGGAGCTCGACGCGTACTACGCCCTGGACTTCACCCCGGACGACACCGCCGAGGAGCGGACCCTGTCCGACGCGCAGAAGGAGTACGCCGCCGGCTGCCAGGAGGACTCCGGCGCGATGCTCCCCCATGTGGGGACCGAGAACGCCGCCCGGGACCTCGACCTGATGCGCGAGGTCCTCGGCGACGACAAGCTCCACTACTTCGGCATCTCCTACGGCACGGAGCTGGGCGGGGTGTACGCCCACATGTTCCCGAAGAAGGTCGGCCGGGCGCTGTTCGACGCGGTCGTGGACCCCCGCTCCGGCACCGTGGACGGCGCCCTCGGCCAGGCCAAGGGCTTCCAGCTCGCCCTCGACAACTTCGCGAAGGACTGTGTGGCCCGCGGCGACGCCTGCGCGCTGCCCGGCTCGACGCCCGACGAGATCGAGTCCTTCATCACGGGGCTCCTCGCCGAGCTCGACAAGAAGCCGATCACCGGCATCGGCGACCGCAAGCTCACCCAGACCCACGCCGTCAACGGCATCGCGCAGGCGCTGTACTCCAAGGAGTACTGGCAGTACCTGGAGCAGGGCCTGGACGCGGCCGACGGCGGCGACGGAGCGCTCCTCCTCACCCTCTCCGACTCCATGAACGGCCGGAACCAGAACGGCACCTACAGCAACATCCAGGCGGCGAACGCGGCCATCAACTGCGTGGACTTCAAGGAGCGCTACACCCTGGGGCAGGCCAAGGAGCGCCTCCCCGAGTTCCGCAAGGTCTCGCCCGTCTTCGGCGACTTCATGGGCTGGTCGCTGGCGAGCTGCTCGCAGTGGCCGGTCCCCGGCACCTGGGACCACCCGGACGTCTCCGCGCCCGGCTCCGCCCCGATCCTGGTCCTCGGCACGACCGGCGACCCGGCGACCCCGTACGAAGGGGCCCGGGCGATGGCGCAGGCCCTCGGTAAGGGCGTCGGCGTGGAGCTGACGTACGACGGCGAGGGCCACGGCGCCTACAACAGCGGCAACGCGTGCGTGCAGAACCTCGTGAACGCGTACTTCCTCGGCGGGAAGGTGCCGCCCTCCGGAACCGTCTGCAGGTGACCGCCCTAGGATGGCGGTTTTCCGGTCCGGATCACGGGGGTCGTATGTCCATACCGCGCTTGTCCCTGCGGATACCGGCGGCCGCCCTCGCGGTCACCGGTCTTCTGCTCACCGGCTGCGCCGGCACCGGCGCCGACCGCCCGACGCGGGCCTCCGACGACGCCAAGCCGCCGGCCGGCGCGGACGGCTCGGCCGGGCTCCCCGCCTCCCTCACCTCCCAGCGGCTCGACTGGAAGGCGTGCGAGGCCCCGAAGGGCGGCGAGAAGCCGGGCTCCGCCTGGCGCTGCGCGAGCGTGAAGGTCCCGCTCGACTACGCCCGGCCCGCCGGCGAGACGATCCCGATCGCGCTCATCCGCAAGGAGGCCCGGGACAAGGGTGAGCGGATCGGCTCGCTGCTCTTCAACTTCGGCGGCCCCGGCGGCTCCGGTGTCGACATCCTCCCCCGGGCCGCCCAGGAGTACGGGACGCTGAACCAGCGCTACGACCTCGTGGGCTTCGACCCGCGGGGCGTCGGGCGGAGCTCCGGCGTCGTCTGCCGGGACGACCGGGAACAGGCCGCCGCCGAGCGGACGGACCTCACGCCCGACACGGCGGCCGAGGAGGCCGCGTTCTTCCAGGACGGCGCCGCCTTCGGCGCCGGCTGTGCCCGCCGCTCCGGCAAGGTCATCCCGCACACCACGACCAGCAACACCGCACGGGACCTCGACCTGGTCCGGCACGTCCTCGGCGACGCGAAGCTGAACTACTTCGGCATCTCCTACGGGACGCAGCTGGGCGCCGCCTACGCCCACCTCTTCCCCCGGAACGTCGGCCGGACCGTCCTCGACGCCGTCGTCGACCCGACCGCCGACACCACAGGCCACGCGCGCAACCAGACGATCGGCTTCCAGCGGGCGCTGGACAATTACCTGAAGAGCACCGGCGCGGACCCGAAGGCGGGAACGGCCCGGATCGTCCGCCTGCTGGAGCGGCTGGACCGCGATCCGCTGCCCGTCGGCGACCGCCGGCTCACCGACGGCCTGGCCCTCACCGGCATCGCGGTCACGCTGTACTCGCAGAGCGGTTGGCCCATGCTGACCTCGGCGCTTGCACAGGCCGAGAACGGCGACGGCACGGCGCTGCTCGGCCTCGCCGATTCGTACAACGACCGGGATCCGAACGGGCACTACGGCACCCAGTCGCACTCCCAGCGGGCGATCTCCTGCGCCGATTCCAGCGAGCGGCCGACGCTCGAGCGGGCGAGGAAGCTGCTGCCCGAGTTCCGCCGGCTCTCCCCGGTCTTCGGCGCGTTCCTGGCCTGGGACACGGCGGGCTGGTGCGCCGACTGGCCGGTGAAGGGCGAGCGCGCCGATCCGGACGCGAGCGCGCCCGGCGCGGGCCCGATCCTCGTCGTGGGGACGACCGGTGACCCGGCGACCCCGTACGAAGGGGCCGAGAAGATGGCGAAGGAGCTCGGGAAGGGCGTCGGCGTGCTGGTCACCAACAAGGGCGAGGGGCACGGCGCGTACGGCTCGGGGGCCTGCGTGACGGGGACGGTCGACCGCTATCTGCTGGACGGCGAGGTCCCGGCGTACGGCACGACCTGTTCGTAGCGAGTCATGCGGAAGGGCCCGGACCTGTCCTCAGGTCCGGGCCCTTCTCACGTACATACCGATCCGGCCCTGGCGGACTAGTAGACCGGCTTCTCGGGCTCGATCTGGTGTACCCAGCCGATCACGCCGCCGCCGACGTGCACCGCGTCCGCGAAGCCCGCGGACTTCAGCACCGCGAGGACCTCCGCACTGCGGACACCCGTCTTGCAGTGCAGGACGATCCGCTTGTCCTGCGGGAGGTCCTGCAGGGCGGTGCCCATCAGGAACTCGTTCTTCGGGATCAGGCGGGCGCCCGGGATCGAGACGATCTCGTACTCGTTGATCTCGCGGACGTCGATGATGTCGATGTTCTCGCCCTCGTCGATCCACTCCTTGAGCTGCTTGGGAGTGATCGTCGAGCCGAGCGCCGCCTCCTGGGCCTCCTCGGACACGACGCCGCAGAAGGCTTCGTAGTCGATGAGCTCGGTGACGGTCGGGTTCTCGCCGCAGACCGCGCAGTTCGGGTCCTTGCGGACCTTCACCTGGCGGTACTGCATCTCCAGGGCGTCGTAGATCATCAGCCGGCCGACCAGCGGGTCGCCGACACCGGCGAGGACCTTGATGGCCTCGGTGACCTGGATGGAGCCGATGGACGCGCAGAGCACACCCAGGACGCCGCCCTCGGCGCAGGAGGGGACCATGCCCGGCGGCGGGGGCTCCGGGTAGAGGCAGCGGTAGCAGGGGCCGTACTCGGACCAGAAGACGGAGGCCTGACCGTCGAAGCGGTAGATCGAGCCCCAGACGTACGGCTTGTTCAGCAGCACGCACGCGTCGTTGACGAGGTAGCGCGTGGCGAAGTTGTCCGTGCCGTCGACGATCAGGTCGTACTGGCTGAAGATGTCCATCACGTTCTCGGCCTCGAGCCGCTCTTCGTGGAGGATCACGTTCACGTACGGGTTGATGCCGAGGACCGAGTCCTTCGCGGACGCCGCCTTGGAGCGGCCGATGTCCGCCTGGCTGTGGATGATCTGGCGCTGCAGGTTCGACTCGTCGACCTCGTCGAACTCCACGATGCCGAGCGTGCCCACACCGGCCGCGGCCAGGTACATCAGGGCCGGCGAGCCGAGGCCGCCGGCGCCGACACACAGCACCTTGGCGTTCTTCAGCCGCTTCTGGCCGTCCATCCCGACATCCGGGATGATCAGGTGGCGGGAGTACCTGCGGACCTCGTCTACGGTGAGCTCGGCAGCCGGCTCGACCAGGGGTGGCAGCGACACGGGGGCTCCGTTGGTCGGTATGTCAGTACGGTTGTTCTCCCCGTAACACTGCCACGCCCCTTCTCATTCCGAGACACCCGGTCCAATGCGCGAGACGATTTCGTCCCAGTAGCCGGGCAGTGTTTGGAATGGGTTGCTTTGTCCGGTCCGGTCTCCGCGGTCCGTGAAGAAGATCGTCCCGGCTCCCTGCCAGCGGGCGATCCGCATCGCCTCGTCGAGATGGCTGCGCGGGACCCCGTGGACCAGGTGGACGAACTTCTCCGGCGGGTACTCGGCGGTCCACTCCGCCACCTGCGACCAGCGGTAGTCCGTCCAGGGGCCGGAGAAGGTGACCAGCTGGTCGGCCGTCTCCGCGTAGCCCGGATACGGGTGGGTGCCATGGCCCAGGACGAGGTGGGCCTCGCCGTCGAGCACCGACTCCAGGGTGGCCGCGAGGCGCCGCACCTCGGGCAGGTCCGCCCGGTCCGTGGGACAGCGGTCCAGATAGAAGCCGTCGACCTGGTACCAGTCGAGGAAGCGGTGGGCGTCCGAGACGCTCTCGCCGAAGGCGCGCGAGCCGTGGCACAGGTCCAGGTGCCCGAGGACCTTCACCCCGGCGTTCCGCAGCTTCCCGGCCGCTTCCAGGCAGTGCGGGTCGGGGCGGGTCCCCGGGCCGTCGGCGACGTTGAGGACCGCCCAGTGCAGAGGGGTGCCGGGGCGGGTCAGTTCGGCCCATTCGACGGGGGCGAGCAGCGGGTGGGCGTAGCCGGGGACGCCGACGCCCATCTCCTGGACGGCCCCGGTCGTGCTCGTGGTCAGATGCGGCATGCCGCCTCCATCCAGATGTCGGCGAGGGACTCCTCGAGGTTGATCCGGGGCCGCCAGCCGAGCCGGTCGCGGGCGGTGCGGACGTCCGCCTGCTGCCAGCTGCCGCAGCCGTCGGGGTACGGGTGGGGGGCGGCGGCCAGCTGTTCGGCGATGGTCTCCGAGCGCGGGGCGCCGATGACGGGCCGCTGGGGCGGTCCGTCGAGCTCGTGCAGGGTCCCGGCGTACCCGGCGACCCTGGCCAGGACGGCGGCGGCGTCGCGCAGCCGCACGGCGCGTCCGGTGCCGATGTTGACGACGCCCTGGGCGGCGGAGAGCGAGGCCGCGTGAACGGCGCGGGCGACATCCCGTACGTCGACGAAGTCGCGCTGCACGCCGAGGCCGCTGAGCTTGAGCTCGCCGTCGCCGGCCTGCATGGCGCGGCGCATGGCCTCGGCGAGGCGGCCGAGCGGCGAGCCTGCCGGGGTGCCGGGGCCGACGGGCGAGAACACCCGGAGCACGACGGCGTCGAGGCCGGATCCGAGGACCAGCTCGGTCGCGGCCAGCTTGGAGACCCCGTAGGGGCCGCCCGGGCGGGGCACGGCGTCCTCGGCGGTGGAGGAGCCGGGCTGGGAGGGCCCGTACTCGGACGCGCAGCCGACCTGGACCAGGCGGGCTCCGCAGCCGCTGCGGCGCAGGGCCTCGCAGACGGTGGCGACGGCGACGGTGTTGTGCCGGGTCAGGTCCCGGGCGCCGCCCCGCGTGGCGCCGGCGCAGTTGACGACGACTCCGGGGTGGACGGCGTCCAGGAAGCGGGTCAAAGCGCCGGGGCTTCCGCCGGCGAGGTCGAACCGTACGTCGGCGTCGTCGCCGCGCCCGAGGGCGGTGAGGTGCACCGCCGGGTCGGCGAGCAGCCGGTCGGCGACGAAGCGGCCGATGAATCCGTTGGCTCCGAGCAGCAGCACCCTCATCGTGCGGCCCCTTCGCGCCGACCGGCCGTTGCTGGGGGTAGGGAGGTCATGTCTCTTTCGTCTCCTTGGAATGGGTCCTGCGCGGTGGGCGTGCCCGCGGCGTCGGCTCCGCGGGTCCGCCGGGGTTCAGGGGGCGGCGTGGGCCGAGGCCCGGGAGAGGGCGGCGGTGGCGTGGGCGAGCAGGCCGACGGCCGCCGCCCCGCAGGCGAGGGTGGGTACGGCGCCGGTGCCCCAGCTGTCGACGAGGGCGTGGACCGGCACGGCCAGGAGGTCGCAGCCGGGCAGCCGGGCGGCCAGGACCGTCGCGAGGGCGAGGGCCTCGGCCGCGCAGGCGGCGGCGAGTCCGGCGGCGGCGGTTTCGGGGAATCCGTGGACGGTGAGCAGCCGGGCGAGCAGGAGCAGGCCGCCGAGCGCGAGCGCGCCGGGGGCGAAACCGGTCAGGCTCAGGAGGCCCGCGAGGGCGGCCAGGTGGAGCGCCACGGTCGCGAGGAGCAGAGGGCGGGTGCCCGCGGCGAAGTCGTCGAGGCCCCGGCTGGCGGCGAGTCTGCGGCGGGCCCTGGCGGCGAAGAGGTGGGCGCACCAGGCGGCGGGGGCGACGGCGAGGGCCAGGCCCAGGAGAGGCATCGGGGTGATGTCCCAGGCCTCGTCGGGCCCGCCGGTCAGCGTCTCGGCGAGAAGACCGTCCCCGCCGACCGCGTACGCGAGGAGCCAGAGCGTCCAGACGTGGGCGGCGGGGACGGTGCGGCCGGCGGCGCGCAGGGGTCCGCGCCGGACGGCGACGGCGAGCGCGAGGGCCAGGCCGAGGACCCCGGCCGCGCCGACGGCGAGGCGCACGGGTCCGTGGGTGAGCGCGAGTCCGGCGACGGCGAGGGAGGCGACGGCCCCGGGCGCCAGGGCGGACAGGGTCCACCCCGCCCACCCGGCGCGCGGTCCTTCCTCGCCCGAGGGGCGCGCGGGCGCCCTGTCGCCGCGCGGCACGCGCGCGTAGAGCTCTTCGGCGAGCGAGAAGACGTCCCGGTGCCGGAACCGCGCCGCGGTCCGGTCGGTGACTCCGTGCGCTTCGAGTCCGGCCGCGATCTCCAGCGGATCGACGGCCCGCTCGCACAGTTCCCGATGCCGGTGCATGAGCGCCTTGACCGGGTCGGCGGTCCCCCGTCCCCGCCCCGCCCTGGCGGCGGCACCCGCGCCGCCCTCGGCCCGCGCGGTGCCGGTCGCGGCCACGTGCGCGGTGTCGGTCGTCGGCGCGGTCGCGGGCTCGGTCGCGGGGTCGGTCATCGGCTCGGGCGCGGTCGCCGGTTCGGTGGCGCGCCAGGCGGCGGGCCATGCGGCAGCCGGGCCCAGCGAGGAGGACGGCGGCGCCTCGGTGGTCAGTGCCGGCGTGTTCAGCAGGGCCTCGGAGTGGGAGTCCCAGGGGCCGGGGCTCGTG
Organism: Streptomyces sp. NPDC015346; assembly: GCF_043078785.1. Taxonomy (NCBI): domain Bacteria; kingdom Bacillati; phylum Actinomycetota; class Actinomycetes; order Kitasatosporales; family Streptomycetaceae; genus Streptomyces; species Streptomyces sp. NPDC015346. The sequence continues at coordinate 649,551 of NZ_JBIBTW010000005.1, forward strand.
GGGGCGGCGGGGCCGCGCATGGTGCCTCCTTCAGGCATCGGGATCTCCCGCTCCGGCGGTCACCGGCTGGTCCGCCCAGCTGCCGGGGACGTACGCCTCCGCCGGGTGGGCGAAGGGGACACCCTCGGCGGCCTGGCGCCGCACCGGCGAGTGGGAGAGAAGTTCCAGGTAAATGCCGCGAAATGCCGCGAGATTCTGCTCCACGGTGAAGAGTTCGAGCGCGCGGGCGCGCGCGGCGGCGCCCAGCCGGTGGCGGCGCTCCGGGTCGCGCAACAGCGCGAGGCACGCGTCGGCGAGCGCCCGCGGATTGCGCGGGGGGACGACGAGCCCGGTGCCGCCGATCACCTCGACCACCGCGCCGACGTCCGTGGAGACGGTCGCCCGGGCGCAGAACATCGCCTCGACCAGACTGATCGGGAAGCCCTCGACGACGCTGGAGAGGACGACGACCGCACCGGCCGCGTACGCCTCGGCGAGCGTCGGCGCCTCCGGTCCGCCGATCTCCTCGAAGGTGACCGGGTTCTCTCCGACCGCGTGCGCGCCGGGGGCCTCGTCGGGGAAGAGCTGGGCCGCGAGCGCCCGGCAGTGCGCGAGATACGCCTCCGCGCCCGGCTCACGCACCGGCGCGGCGATGATCCGCAGCCGGACCTCGGGCTGGGCCCTGCGGATCTCCGCGAAGGCGTGGAGCAGGGCGATCAGGTCCTTGGCGGGCTCGACGCGGCCGACCCAGACGAGGGTGGCCGGGTCGCCGCTCTCCTCGTCCTCGCCGACCTCGGTGAACCGCTCGGACTCCATGCCGGGGTAGACCGTGCGCAGCTTGGCCCGGTCGGCGCCGCACTTCTCCTGCCAGCGGCGGGCGTGGGTGTTGCCGGGGGTGAGGAGCGCGGCCTGCCGGTAGATCTCGCGGGCGAGCCGGCCGTGGAAGGCGGCGAGCAGGGCGCGCACCGGGTCGGAGTCGGGCGCCTCGGTGGCGGCGAGGTAGTGCGCGCGCAGCTGGACGCCGTACTCGGTGACCAGCAGCGGGGTCCCGAAGAAGCGTTTGGCCAACAGGCCGGGCAGGGCGGCGGATCCGCCGGACGCGGCGTGGCAGAGGTCGACCGCGGCGAGCCCGTCCTCGCCGTACCAGTCGAGGGAGAGCGGGCGCAGGGCGCGCTCCAGGCGGTCGACGAAGGCGAGGTAGTCGGGGACGGTGGCGGTGGCCGCGCCCCGGCGTGCGCCGGGGGCGCGGCAGGCGGACTCGAGGGTGCGGACGGCGAGTTCGGAGCGGAGCGCGGCGTGGAGTCCGCCTCGCTCGCGGGCGAGTTCGGCCAGTCCGTGGAGCCCTTCGGCGAAGAGCTCCGCCGCCTCCTCGCCTTCGCCCTCCGCGCACACGCCCGTCATCAGGTCGCGGAAGTGGCCGGCGAAGCGCCGCCGTTCACGCCTTCCGTGGGTACGGCCGTCGTCCTCGGGGGCCCAGAGCGGGGCGGTGCGTACGCGCCGGACGTGCGGGGGCAGGTCGACCCGGCCGCCGGCCTCCTGGCGCGCGCTGCGACTGAGGGCGTACAGGTCGAACTCGTGCGCCGTGAGCCCGCGCACGAGCCGGTCGCACCAGAGCCTGGACTCACCCGTCGCATACGGGTAACCACCCTCGGTGAGCAATCCGATCCGCATGAGCACACCCCCGATCTCCCTCGGTGTGCGGCCGCCGTGGCCCGGCGACTCGCAGCGGGAAGAACGTAAGCGGATATGCGGGTGGCGCGATGGACGGTTGTCCGTCGCGCCACTGGAAGGGGTGAATGCACGTAACTTTCCCACCGCGGTGGCGTTCTGTCGCGGTACGGAGTGTTTCGTTTACGGAGCGTCAGGCCCCGGCCAGCCCCTGAGGCGGCTCGCCGGTGTGCTCGCCGAGAGCGGCGGCGGCCGTCAACGGCCCGGGTGGACCCAGGGGTTGGGCCGGCACTTGATGCCGTCGACGTCCAGCGACTTGGTCTGCTGCTGCATCACGGGAGCCAGGGCGCCCGGCGTACGGCAGCTCACGTGGCTGTGCCCGAGCCGGTGTCCGACCTCGTGGTTGATGAGCATCTGGCGATAGGCCAGCATCGCCTCGTCGCCGAAGGTCTCCGAGCCCTGCGCCCAGCGGTAGGCGTTGATCATGACGCGGGAGGTGGCGGCGGAGTCGCAGGAGACGTTGTCGACGGTCGTGTCCAGGCCCGACTTGGCGCACCAGACGGCGGTGGTGCCGGGGCTGGCGAGCGTGATCACGAACTCCGGCTCGCCGCTGGAGATCCGCTCGAAGGTCATCGCGCCCTTGCCGGCCCAGCTCCGCTCGTCGTTCAGGGTCTGCTGCACGGCCCGCGCGAAGAGCTGCCCGTCGAGTCCGAGCCCCTTCTCCACGTCGACGCGGTACCGGATCTTGCGCCCCTTGCCGGGCGCCTTGTCGAGGCCGGCCACGGCTTCGAACTCGCCGGACCCCTTCAGCTCGGGGTCGATCGGGAACTGGCGGGTCATCAACTGCTCGTACGTGGGCAGGAGGACGGGCTCGGCGGCCGGGGGCCGCGAGGGGGTGAGCCGCTCGTCGGAGCGCGAGGCGGTGCCGTCGTCCATGGCGCGCCCGGCGGGGCCCTCGGCCGTGCGGGCGAGCGGGGAGCCGGAGTCTCCTTCGGCCACCTGGCCCGCCACGACGACCGCGAGGACGGTGGTGACGGCGGCGGCCGCGATGCCGGTGAAGGTGCGCCCCTTGCCGGGGGCCTTGACCGGCGGCTCCTCGGGGAGCTCCTCCGGGGCGGCGCTCTCGCGCCGCGGGGCGGGGATGAACGGGGCCCGGTCCTCGGCGGCGGGCGGCCCGGCGGCCGGGCGGGCCGCGTCCCGCCGGTCGCCGTACCGCTGGGCGCGGGGGGCGTCCTCGGCGTGCTCGGGGTGCCCGCCCCGTACGGACGCGTCGGCGGGCGGGGAGTACACCGGCGTGCCGTGCATCGGCGTGTCCCAGACCGGCCGCCCGGCGCCACGCCCGTACGCACCGCCGTTCGCGTCCCCGTTCGCGTGCGGGGTGTTCGTACTCGGATACGCGTTCTGGGGCGGATACGCGTCCCGTGCGGGGTACGCGTCCTCGTCCGGCGTCCGCCTGCGCCGCCCCGTCCCGGACCCGGCACCCTCCCGCAGCCCCGTGTCGACCGGAGCTGCGGGCGCGGGTGCGGGGCCCTTCCGACTATGTCGTCCCACGCCCCGGATCAGCTCCCGCCACTGTCGCCGCTGTTTTCGCTGGTGTCGCTGTTGTCGCTGGTGTTCCTGTTGCCACCGACGCCGCTCTCGGCGCCGGCACCACTGTCCTCGATCAGCTCCCGGATGGCCTGCGCGACCGTCTCCGGGTACTCCATCATCGCCACATGACCGGCGTCCGGGAGCGTCAGGAGCCGTGAGCCGCGGAACGCGGCGGCCGCCTTGCGTGCCATCCGGAAGGAAACGAGCTGGTCACGGCCGCCGTAGACAAGCAGCGTCGGCGCGAGCACCCGTTCCGCCTGCCGCCACAGGCCGTGTTGACCGCCGAGCGTGTACGCGTCGACGATGCCGCGCGAGGAGCGTGCCATGGCGTCCCAGAAGTACGGAAGCTCCAGGCGCCGTTCCATCTCCTCCACCGCGTGCCGGAAGCCCTCGTCCGTGACCCGGCCGGGGTCTCCGTAACAGAGGGTCATGACCCCGCGGACGCGCTGCTCCGGCGTCCAGTCCCGGGTGAGCCTCGAGAAGAGCGAGGAGACACCCGGCAGGGCGAGCAGCGCGGTCGGCCAGGCGTTGCGCTGGGCGCGCAGCTCGGGCAGGGCCGGCGAGACCAGGGTCAGCGTGCGCACCAGGTCCGGGCGGACGGCGGCGACGCGGGTGGCGATGGCGCCGCCCAGCGAGTTGCCGATCAGATGGACGGGGCCGCGTCCGCCGGAGTCGAGGAGCCGGATGACGGCGCGGGCGTGTCCGGTGACCGAGTAGTTGCTGTCGTCGGGCGGCGGGGAGTCGCCGAAGCCGGGGAGGTCGACGGCCTCGCCGTCGACGAGGTCCGCGAGCAGCGGCATCAGCGCCGACCAGTTCTGCGAGGAGCCGGCGAGCCCGTGGACGTAGAGCGCGGGCGGGAGCCCCGGCCGGTTGCCCGGACGGGCGCGCACGGTGAGCGTGAGACCGGGGAGCGCGACGGAGCGCAACTCCTCGCCGTCGGCGACCCGTACGGCGCGGGTCCGCGACGAGTGTGGTGCGGCGGCGGTCCGGGTTTCCGGAGGCTCGGTCGACGACATGGCCGCAATATTACGAGACGATCACGCGGGGGCGCGTGTGTGTGGCGTCACAGGTTCGGGTGCGCCGCGCCAGGTGTGCTTCTACGCTCGTAGGAGAGGGTCATGGGAGAGGAACCGCGTCTGCCGGAGAGGAACCGCATGACTGTCGATCCGAACGAGCCGGACACATTCGCCGAGGAAGAGGCCGCAGTGCTCGACGAGGAAATTCCCGAGGCCGACGCGGCCGAGCAGCACACCGAAGTCCAGCAGCGTGAGGACGAGGCACCGACCCATTTGGAACAGGAGTCGGCGAACGAGGCCGACGCCTCCGAACAGACGCGCGTGGTGGCCCTGGACGAGGACGACTACCGCTGATTTGTTCGGTTTAACGTTGAATCGCCGACCGCCCCGGGCGTCCGGTCCGTGAAATTCTGCGTCCGCACGGCGCACAGCCGGGTTACCCAAAAGTACGATGGCGGGCGCGGCGCCACAGGCGCATGGATCGATTTTTGGGAGGCGGCGTGACAGCCATCGAGCAGACAGAGGCAGCACGCCCTCGGGGCACGCGCCTGCCGCGCCGAGCCCGACGGAACCAGCTCCTGGGTGCGGCCCAGGAGGTGTTCGTCGCGCAGGGGTACCACTCCGCCGCGATGGACGACATCGCCGAACGGGCGGGTGTCAGCAAGCCGGTGCTGTACCAGCACTTCCCCGGCAAGCTGGAGCTCTACCTGGCACTTCTCGACCAGCACTGCGAGGCGCTCCTCCAGGCCGTGCGCACCGCGCTGGCCTCCACCACGGACAACAAGCTCCGGGTCGCGGCGACGATGGACGCGTACTTCGCGTACGTGGAGGACGAGGGCGGCGCGTTCCGTCTCGTCTTCGAGTCCGACCTGACCAACGAGCCGGCGGTGCGCGAGCGCGTGGACCGGGTCAGCCTGCAGTGCGCCGAGGCGATCTCCGACGTGATCGCCGAGGACACGGGTCTGTCCAAGGACGAGTCGATGCTGCTGGCCGTGGGCCTGGGCGGGGTCTCGCAGGTCGTGGCGCGCTACTGGCTCTCCAGCGAGTCCGCCATCCCGCGCGACAAGGCGGTGGCGCTGCTGACCTCGCTGGCGTGGCGCGGTATCGCGGGCTTCCCGCTGCACCCCGCGGAGGGACAGCTGAGCGCCGAGGGGCACTGACCTCCGGCCGGTTCCGGGGGCGCTGTTCGCTCCTGGCGTTCGGCGGCTGCCCGTGCGTGTCCCCTCACCGGGCTAATGTGTGCAGCGTACGGCGCGGAGGACCGCGCAACGCTGACCGTTCGGAGGGACATAGCCGTGGAGGTCAAGATCGGCGTGCAGCACGCACCCCGGGAGATCGTTCTGGAGAGCGGGCAGTCCGCCGAGGAGGTCGAGCGCGCGGTGGCCGACGCGCTGGCCGGCAAGGCGCAGCTGCTCAGCCTCACGGACGAGAAGGGCCGCAAGGTCTTGATCCCGGCCGAGAGAATCGCGTACGTGGAGATCGGCGAGCCGGCGGTGCGCCGGGTCGGTTTCGGCGCGCTCTGAGACGTACGCACGTCCATCCGGGGGAAGGCCCGGCGGATCGAATCCGCCGGGCCTTCCGCCTTTTCCGGGGGCGTCGGCGCTGGTGAGGGTGGGCGAAGAGGGTTGCTTTCGGGGCGTCAGGGGTAGGACGGCCTACGACCGAATTGCCCGCCCCGCACCGCTCGCGAGGTGATCCCGTGTTCCTGGAAGCCCTCGGCTCCGCCCTGCTCGGACTGGCCCTGGCCTGGGCGGCCCTGCACCGGCTGCCCGACCGCCTTCCCGCACGTGGGGTCGTCCTCACCACGGGCTCGCTCGGCGCCGTCTTCGGCGCCCTGGTGACCCACGGGGCCCTGGGCCCCGGCCACGCCCTCGCCACACTGACCGGCGCGCTCGCGATCGCCGCGGTCCTGCTCTCCCTGCTCCTGCGCCCGGCCTCCCGCCGCCTGCGCAGATCAGCGGCGGTGTGACCCACACCGCCGCCGAACCCGCCAGAACAGCTGAACCCGCCCGCCCGGGGGCGTGAAGCCCGCGTACACGGCGTGAGGCGTAAGCCCGGCGCGCGAGGCGTGGTGCCGCGGGCTCTGCCGCTTACGCCGCCAGGCCGAGGGCTGCCATGCGCTTGGTGTGGGCCTCGGTGATGCGGGAGAACATGCGGCCGACCTCCGCGAGGTCGAAGCCGTCCGCCACGCCGCCGACCAGCATGGTCGACAGGGCGTCGCGCTCGGCGACCACGCGCTGGGCCTGGGAGAGCGCCTCGCCCATCAGCCGGCGCGCCCACAGCGCGAGCCGCCCGCCGACGCGCGGGTCGGCGTCGATCGCGGCGCGGACCTTCTCCACGGCGAAGTTGCCGTGACCCGTGTCGTCGAGCACCGAGAGGACCAGCGCACGGGTGTCGGAGTCGAGGCGGGCCGCGACCTCGCGGTAGAAGTCGCTGGCGATCGAGTCGCCGACGTAGGCCTTGACCAGGCCCTCCAGCCAGTCCGAGGGCGCCGTCTGGCGGTGGAAGTCGTCCAGCGCCTTGGCGAACGGCTCCATCGCGGCCGTCGGCTCGGCGTCCACGGCGGTCAGCCGGTCGCGCAGCTGCTCGAAGTGGTGGAACTCGGCGGTGGCCATCTTCGCCAGCTCCGCCTTGTCCGCGAGGGTCGGGGCGAGCTTGGCGTCCTCGGCGAGCCGCTCGAAGGCCGCCAGCTCGCCGTAGGCCAGCGCGCCGAGCAGGTCGACGACCGCGGCGCGGTACTGCGGCTCGGCGGATGCCGTGGCCCAGTCCTGGGCGGCGATCCCGGTGGGCTCTTCGGCTGCTGTGGCGTTGTCAGGCGTCTCCATGAAGCGCACAATAGCCCGCTCCCCGGCCGCCCGAAGGCCCTGGTCAGTCACTGTGACGGCGCCCTCATCACGAATTCTCCCAACACACATGCGCGAATCCGGGGTACAGTGGTAAAGCGCCTGCTGAGTATGCGGACATGCTTTCGCACGTTCGGACGTACTCGGTGGGCCATCTCATGAATGAGGATGCCCGGTCGGTGGCCCGACTGGCTCCGACCCGACAGCCCTCCCCGCGTACCCGCAGGAGGGTCCCTCAAGCGGTATGACGCTCGAGCGACGGCAGTGGTCCCGTGCCACCCCGGTGGAGATCTCCAAGATCCGGCCGGAAGTGATCCGGCACGGTACGACCCCCTTCGTTCGCCTCAGGCCGCGTCTCACAGAAGAGGCAGCACCCTGACTACGACTTTCCGAGAGCTCGGGATCCTTCCCGAGACGGCCGAGGCGCTCGAAGCCGTCGGCATCATCACCCCCTTTCCCATCCAGGAGATGACCCTTCCGGTCGCGCTCTCCGGCTCCGACGTCATCGGCCAGGCCAAGACCGGCACCGGCAAGACGCTCGGCTTCGGCCTGCCGCTCCTGGAGCGCGTCACCGTCCCCGCGGACGTCGAGGCCGGCCGGGCCAAGCCCGAGCAGCTGACCGACGCCCCGCAGGCGCTCGTGGTGGTCCCGACCCGCGAGCTCTGCACGCAGGTCACCAACGACCTCCTCACCGCCGGCAAGGTCCGCAACGTCCGCGTGCTCGCCATCTACGGCGGCCGCGCGTACGAGCCCCAGGTCGAGGCGCTCAAGAAGGGCGTCGACGTGATCGTCGGCACCCCGGGCCGCCTGCTCGACCTGGCCGGCCAGCGCAAGCTGGACCTGTCGCACGTCAGGTCCCTGGTCCTCGACGAGGCGGACGAGATGCTCGACCTGGGCTTCCTGCCCGACGTCGAGAAGATCATCAACATGCTTCCGGCGAAGCGTCAGACCATGCTGTTCTCGGCGACCATGCCGGGCGCGGTCATCGGCCTGGCCCGCCGCTACATGTCGCAGCCGACGCACATCAGCGCCACCTCCCCGGACGACGCCGGCGCGACGGTCGCGAACACCACGCAGCGCGTCTACCGCGCGCACTCCATGGACAAGCCCGAGCTGGTCTCGCGCATCCTCCAGGCCAACGGCCGCGGGCTCGCGATGATCTTCTGCCGTACGAAGCGCACGGCGGCCGACATCGCCGAGCAGCTGGAGCGGCGCGGCTTCGCGTCCGGCGCGGTCCACGGCGACCTCGGCCAGGGCGCCCGTGAGCAGGCGCTGCGCGCGTTCCGCAACGGCAAGGTGGACGTGCTCGTGTGCACCGACGTCGCCGCCCGCGGTATCGACGTCGAGGGCGTCACGCACGTCATCAACTACCAGACGCCGGAGGACGAGAAGACCTTCCTCCACCGCGTGGGCCGCACCGGCCGCGCCGGGGCGAAGGGTACGGCGGTCACGCTGGTCGACTGGGACGACATCCCGCGCTGGCAGCTGATCAACAAGGCGCTGGGCCTGGACTTCCACGACCCGGTCGAGACCTACTCCACGTCCCCGCACCTCTTCGAGGAGCTGGACATCCCCGCGGGCACCAAGGGGATCCTGCCCCGCGGCGAGCGGACCCGTGCGGGTCTGGGCGCCGAGGAGCTGGAGGACCTGGGCGAGCCGGGCGGCCGTGGCCGCAAGAAGGCCGCCCCAGTGGTCGAGGAGCGCCCGGAGCGTACCCGTACGCCGCGCCAGCGTCGCCGTACGCGTGGCGGGAGCACGCTGGAGGAGGGCGTCGCCGCCCCCGCCGCGGCTCCGGTCGCGGACGCACCGGCGTCGCAGGACGCCCCCGCCGAGCCGCGCACGCCGCGTCGCCGTCGCCGTACCCGTACGGGCGGAGGCGCGTCGGGTGCCCCGGCCGTCGAGGCGTCCGTCGCCCCCGCCGTGGAGACCCCCGCCCCGGCCCCGGTCGCGGCTCCCGCTCATGTCGTGGCGCAGGCTCCGGCCCCGCGCGTGGCCGCCGCCCCGGCTCGGGCCGCGGTGGCTCCCGTGGTCGAGGAGGCGCCCAAGCCGCGCCGCCGCCGTGCCCGGGTGGCCAGGCCCGAGGCCGACACCCTGACCTTCCAGACGGTGGAGACGGCGGCCGCCGCCGCTGCCGCTGCCGCCGCCGTGACGGTCGCCCCCGTCGAGACGGTGGAGACGCCGGTCGAGGAGCCCAAGAAGGCCCCCCGCCGCCGTACGGCGAAGAAGGCCGTCGCCGAGGCCGTGGAGGTCGTCGAGACGGCCGCCGTGACCGCCGAGGCGCCGGCCGCCGAAGCCGTCGAGGCCGCACCGAAGGTCCCCCGCCGTCGCGCGGCCAAGAAGGCCGTCGCCGCCGAGGCCCCGGCCGTCGAGGCGACCGAAGCGGCCCAGTCGGCCGAGGCGACCGAGGAGGCCCCCAAGGCTCCCCGCCGTCGTACGGCCAAGAAGGCCGTCGCCGCCGAGGCCCCCGACGCCTCGGAGCCGGAGGCGGCCCCCCGCCGCCGTACGACGAAGAAGGCGGCCGCCGCTCCGGCGGAGGCCGTCGAGGCGACCGAGGCCGCAGAGCCGAAGGCGGCCCCCCGCCGCCGCACGACGAAGAAGGCCACGGCCGCCCAGCCGGAGAGCTGACGCGTCACCGCACCGCCACAGCGGCCCGGTCCCTCCCCAGGGGCCGGGCCGCTGTCCGTTCGACCGCCTCTGAACAGCGGTTACAGTCCCTTCTATGAGCAAGCCCCGGTCCCTGGCGCTGCCGCCCCGCACCCGTGCCTACCGGCTGGTGACCGCGCGCGGCGGCTTCGCCGTACTGGACACCGCACCCGTGGCCGAGCGCCGCGGCACGGTGCTGCTGCTGCCCGGCTACACCGGCAGCAAGGAGGACTTCCTCGCGCTCCTGGGACCGCTGAGCGACGCCGGATACCGCGCGGTCGCGGTCGACGGCCGGGGCCAGCACGAGACCTTCGGGCCGCGGCACCGGACCGCGTACAGCCGGCGCGCCCTGGCGCTCGACGCGGTCGCCCAGGCGGCCGCGCTCGGCGACGGCCCGGTGCATCTGCTCGGGCATTCCTTCGGCGGTCTCGTGGCGCGCTCGGCGGCCTGGATGGCGCCCGACGCGTTCCGCTCGCTGACGCTGCTCTCGTCCGGCCCCGGCCGCGTGGCCCGGCCGCAGCGCATCCGGGTCCGGATGCTGCGGGGCGCGCTCGCGCTGCTGCCCAAGGAACGGGTGTGGCACGCCACGCGCTGGCTGGACAGCCGCGGCGAGGAGCCGGGCGTGACCGACCCGCCGGAGATCGTGTCCTTCCTGCGACGCCGCTGGATGCTCACCCGGATCGTCCAACTCTCGGCGGCGGGGCGGCTGTTGCGGCGCGACCAGGACGGCATGGCCCAGCTCGCCCAGCTGACCGTGCCGCTGCACATCGCGTACGGCGACGGAGAGATGGTCTGGCCCGTGTCGGGCCTCGCCGCCGTGGCCCTTCGAACCGGCGCGCACCACACCGTGGTCGTGGGCGCCGGCCACTCCCCCAACGTGTCGCACCCCCAGGAGCTGGCCGACCGGCTGACCTCGTTCTGGGAGCGCTGCTAGGGGACATTCCCCAGGAGGCGATGGCCCTCAGAACTGGGCCTGGAGGTGCTGCCAGAACCCGTCGCGCAGCGACCTGCGGAGCGTGGCATGTCCGCGCAGGGAGCGGCTGAGGAGCTTCTCCGCCTCGATGAGCAGATCCTGGTCGACCGGCCCCGGCAGGTACGGCTGCCCGGGCAGCAGCTCGGCCATCGCGGCGCGACCGCGCTCGCCCAGCCAGGCCGCGGCGATCTGCGCGCCGACGAAGCGGACCTCTTCGCGCGAGGGCGGCGGCTCGCCCTCGTTCTCGTACGTCGTCACGGGCCGCCGGGTCACGTACGGACGGCAGAAGTCGAGGTCGAAGGTGCGGGAGCTGTCGACCTCCCAGAGCAGCGGCTCGGCCTGGTTGCGGCCCTCGGCGGCCTCGATGCCCCACAGGTGGACGCGGGCGCCGTAACCCTGCGCCGCCTCGACGGCCGAGACGAGGTCCTCGTCGCCGCCGACCAGGGCGGCGTCGCTGATGGCGCGGTGCCGGGCGAGGGACTCCAGATCCGTGCGGATGAGGGAGTCGACGCCCTTCTGCTGGTTGTTGGAGTTCAGGTTGCCGAGGCGCACCTTGACGTCGGGCAGCTCGGCGATCGACTGCTGTTCCGGCGTGTGGATCCGGCGTCGTGCGCCGTCGTACCAGTACACGCGCAGCAGCCGGCTGTCCGCGAAGATCGTGCGGGCCGTGTCGATGAAGGCCTCGATGATCCCCTCGGCGTCGAGGTCGAAGGAGCGCCGGTCCTCGGTGCCCGCCACCAGCAACCCGGCCGCAGCATAGACGTAACCCGCGTCGACGAAGATGGCGTGGGTAGAAGGGGTCTTGGCCACTTCGGCCAGCATCCGCTGGAGGAGCTCATTGGTGCGCTCCAGGCGGGAGCCGAGCTCGTGGACCGGGTCGCGCCCGGACGGCGTCTGAGGGATCTCTGCGTCGTTCATACGGGGCTCATTCTCCGCCGGGCCGGGCCCCCTGGCCAATGCCCGTACCCGATAGTAGTTAGGCATCCAAAAATTTTCCTTAGCGTAGGGAATGTTTGCAGGATGCATGCCGTTGAACCACTACGTAACTCAGTTCTCCACCAGGAGGATCAACTCAGACGAAGGGAGAAGCCCATGCGCTTCGAAATCCTGCGACTCGACGACATCGACGGCACCCCCGTCGACCGAACCGTCGTGGACGCCTCCTCCGTCAACCGGATCGTGCAGCAGGCCGCTTCGATCGGCCAGCGCATCTGGATCCGCCCGGCCGAGACCTCGGCCTCATAACGCCTCAGGGCACCGACGCAGACAGACACCGCGCCCCCGCATGGACTCCGTGAACCGGAATCCGTACGGGGGCGCAGTGCGTACGTATCGCACACGGCGGTACGTACGGCGGGGGCTCAGGCGCCCTGGATGACCTGGGTCACGCCGTTGATGATCTGCTGCACGGCGATGGCCGACAGCATCATGCCGGCGAGCCGGGTCACGAGCACGACCCCGCCGTCCTTGATCACGCGGATGATCAGCAGCGAGTTCCGCATGGTCAGCCAGAGCACGATGTGCATGGCGACGATCGCGGCCCAGACGGAGATCTGGGCTCCGGCGCCGTCGGCGTGCTGGACGGCCAGGATCACGGACACGATCGCACCCGGCCCGGCGAGCAGCGGCATGCCGAGGGGGACGAGGGCGACGTTGACGTCCTTGGTCTGCTTCGGCTCGTCGGTCTTGCCGGTGAGCAGGTCGAGCGCGATGAGCAGCAGGAGCAGGCCGCCGGCGATCATCAGCGCGGGGACGGAGACGTGGAGGTAGGCGAGGATCTGCTGCCCGAGGATGCCGAAGACGGTGATGACACCGAAGGCCACGGCGACGGCCTGCCAGGCCATCCGCCGCTGGACCTTGGCGGGCCGGCCGGAGGTGAGGGCGAGGAAGATCGGGGTGATCCCGGGGGGATCCATGATCACAAAGAGGGTCAGAAAGAGCGAGCCGAAGACGGCGACGTCGAACACGGTGAGCCTTGCTTGCGGGAGAGGGTCGGTCGAACGGAGGACTGCGGGGCCTTGTGGGCCCCCGGTGGAACGGAAGAAGCGGGAGGGGTGGGGGGGACGGGCCAGCGGATCGGTGACGGCCGTTCACGGACGGGCGCGCCCCGCGCGGCCGGGCAGGGCGCCCGCGCGGGGCGTCCCGGCGGCCGGGGCGACCACGCGGACGTCCCGGCCGCGGCCGGGTCCTGACCGCGCGGGCATCCCGTCCGTCACGGCGGGCCGTGACCGCACAGGCGCCCCCGGCAGCCGGGACAGACCACGCGGACGCCCCCCGTCAGTGCGGGGCGTGACCGTGTGGGCATCCCGGCCGGCAGCCGGGTCCTGACCGCGCGGGCATCCCGTCCGTCACGGCGGGCCGTGACCACACAGGCGCCCCCGGCAGCCGGGTCCTGACCGCAGCGGACGCCCCCGTCAGTGCGAGGCGTGACCGTGTGGGCATCCCGGCCGGCGGCCAGGGCCGTGACCGCCCGGGCGGCCCGTCCGTCAGGGCGGGGCCGTGACCGTGCAGGCGGCGCGGGGTGCCCGAGCAGGGCGTCCCGGTCGGCGGCCTGCCGCTCCGGCGAGGTCGGCGCGCAGGGGCCCGTGGGCCGGCCCGTCAGAGGGCGAGCGGTCCACCCGTGCCGGGCACCGGGAAGGCGCCCGTGGCACGGCGGGTGATCTCGCCGTAGATCTCGGGGTCGGTGGTGAAGTCGCCGAGGCCGCACGTCTTGCGGCTGCCGTGGTAGTCGCTGGAGCCCGTGGGCAGCAGCCCCAGCTCCTTCGCCAGCCCCCGCAACCGCGCCCTGGTCGCCTCGTCGTGGTCCATGTGGTCGACCTCGATGCCGTCGAGGCCGGCCGCGGCGAGCCGGGCTATCGCGGCCTCCGGCACGACCTCGCCGCGCTTGACGGCGAGCGGGTGCGCGAAGACGGTGACGCCGCCGGCCGCCTTGACCAGGCGGATCGCGTCGAAGGGGTCCAGTTCGTGCTTGGGCACGTAGGCCCGGCCGCCGTCGGCGAGCCACTGCGGCGTGAAGGCTCCGGACACGTCCGGTACGACTCCGAGCTCGACCAGCGCCTCCGCGACGTGCGGGCGTCCGACCGATCCGTCCCCGGCGATCCGGGCGACCTGCTCCCAGGTCACCGGCACACCGAGCTCCTGCAGCTTGCCCACCATCGCCTGGGCGCGCGGCACGCGGTCGTCCCTGACCAGCTCGCGCTCGGCGGAGAGGTCGGGCTCGTCCGGGTCGAAGAGGTAGGCGAGCATGTGCAGACCGACGCCGTCGATCCGGCACGAGAGCTCGGCTCCGGTGACCAGGGTCAGCCCCTCGGGGAGCGCCGCGATCGCCTGGGCGTACCCGCGCGTGGTGTCGTGGTCGGTGAGGGCGACGACGTCCAGGCCGGCCGCGGCGGCGTTGCGGACCAGCTCGGCGGGGGTGTCCGTACCGTCCGAGGCGGTGGAGTGGGTGTGCAGGTCGATGCGCACGACGCGGTACTCCAGGGCTCGGGGCGGACGAAGGGGACGCTCCAGCATAACGGGCGAATCGAACACACTGGGCCCAGGGCCGCGCCCCCGGGCCCAGCCCCACACGCCCCGCCCTCGGCCCCGTTAGCTCACCGCTAGCTCAGCAGACGCGGCGTCAGCGCCCCGCAGGGCAGGAGCTCGACCTCCGCGCCCGCCTCCCGCAGGTCGGTGAGGACCAGCTCGTCGTACATCAGCAGCCCGGACTGCTCCGGCCACACGATCGCCCACAGCCACAGGCCGCGCGCCTCGCCGGCGAAGACGGCGCGGTCGTGCGGGGAGCCGTTGACGTGCCACAGCGGGGTCGGGCGGCCGGCGGCGAGCACCTTGGTCTGGGCGGGCTTGTCGATGGACATGCGGGGGCCGGGGTCGGGGCCGTCGATACCGGCGTACCGGGCGCCGAGCCCGACGCCGAGCTCCTCGGCGACGAGCAGCAGCTCCCCGATGCCGCCGAGCGGCCCGGGGCCGGAGCAGGCGACGGCCGTCGCGCGTCCGCCGCTGCGGTCGTCACCGGCGTACGCGACTCCGGTGAAGAGCCATCCGACGGGCAGGGGCCACGGCATCCACACCGGTACTTCGGCCCGGTGCACCACGACACCGAGGGCCTCGACGCTGGGCGGGATCACGGGTTGCAGCGGGTGCACCGAGCCATGCACGTCGCACTGCCAGGAGTCGGCAAAAAGACCGGGCGCCCTGACCCGGCCACCGCACTTCGGGCAACTGGGTTCGCCCCTCATAGACCCCAACGGTCCTACCCCACCGGCCCCGCGTCAAGGACGATCACCCGTCCGGACCGACCAGTTCACCCTGCGCAGTAGATGCAGCGTGCATTAAACGATGCTCCTCGACCGGGCCGGCGTCAGTCCAGCCGTACGGACCCGCGCAGCGGATCACGCAGGTCGGTGCCGCTCGTCAGCCAGCGCTCCTCAAGGGCCTGCGCCCCGTGGACCCGCTTCCAGGCGGCCTCGTTCGAGGTCATCGGCAGCAGCGGCAGGAAGCGCACCGGATCCAGCGGCTCGTCGAGCTCCACGTCCTCCACGAGACCGCCCGGCTCGGCGACGAGCACCGAGGTGAACGGGGCCCCGGGCCAGAGGGGTTCGCCGACGTCGAGCGAGGCGCCGGCGGCCACCACCACGCCCTCGACCTGCGGTGTCGAGGCGAGCACGGCGAGCGGGCGCAGCACCTTGTCGGTGTCGGCGAGCCCCGCCCGTACCGAGAGCATCAGTTCCGCGCGCGGGCCCTTCACCGGGTCGGCGAGGGCCGCCGTCGGGTCGGTCATCGGGTGGGCGGACATGCCGAGCGTCACGTACCGGACCAGGTCGCCGTCGACGAAGCGGAGTACCTCGATCCGGTCCGTGCCGAGGAACGTCACCGCGGCCCGCGCGTCCGGTTCACCGAGCGCGGTACGCAACCGGGCCTCGACCAGAGCAAGAACTTCTCCCATGCGGTGAGCATAAAGCGCGTGGGTAACGGGCAAAGGAGGGGATTGACCTCAGTCGGCTGATAGTCTTGGCCGCTGGTCGGGACTCCCGACTACTCGTCATCCCCCAAGGGGGACCGGCAGGAGGAGGTGGGGCTGCGTGGATCGAAGTCGGTCGGGCAGTACCAACCGCTCTTCCGCCCCCGCACCCGAGCCCGGTGCGTTCCTCCCGGTGATCTGAGACCTTCCCCACCCGGTCCCCGTCATCCGGCATCTCGCTCGACGGAAGAGCACTTCGTCTTTGCCTGTCTGTAGCGAACGCCGTCACCGCGATCTCGCGGTGCCGCCCGCTTTGCGGACGTAGGACCAATCAGGACGCCCGGTCCACGCCCCCATTCCGGGCTGTGCCACGCATCGCCGACGGCTTC
This sequence comes from Streptomyces sp. NPDC015346, assembly GCF_043078785.1. Taxonomy (NCBI): domain Bacteria; kingdom Bacillati; phylum Actinomycetota; class Actinomycetes; order Kitasatosporales; family Streptomycetaceae; genus Streptomyces; species Streptomyces sp. NPDC015346. Next base: position 665,612 of record NZ_JBIBTW010000005.1, read on the forward strand.
TCCGTGAAGGAGCATGCCAATGTCGATGATCCGTGACCTGCGCGCCGCGGTCCGCCCCTCCCTGCGGCCCTCCCTGCGCAAGACCCCCACCCTCTACACCGCGTACGACCCGACCCGCGACCCCTCCGCCTCCAGCGCCGTCGTCGACTGCGCCGTCTACCGCGACGGCCGCCGCGTGGACGACCGCGAGTGCCTCACGCCCCGCGGCGCGATGCAGCGGGTGCGGGAGAACGGCGGCTTCGCCTGGATCGGTCTGCACGAGCCGACCGAGGCCGAATTCGCCGGTATCGCCGCCGAGTTCGGGCTCCACCCGCTCGCCGTCGAGGACGCCGTCCACGCCCACCAGCGCCCCAAGCTGGAGCGGTACGACGACACCCTCTTCACCGTCTTCAAGACGATCCACTACGTCGAGCACGCCGCGCTCACCGCCACCAGCGAGGTCGTCGAGACCGGCGAGGTCATGTGCTTCACCGGCCCCGACTTCGTCATCACCGTCCGGCACGGCGGGCAGGGCTCGCTCCGCAACCTCCGCCACCGCCTCCAGGGCGAGCCCGAGCTGCTGAGCAAGGGCCCCTCCGCGGTCCTGCACGCCATCGCCGACCATGTCGTCGACGGTTACATCGCGGTCGCCGACGCCGTCGAACTCGACATCGACCAGATCGAGATCGACGTCTTCTCGCCGCCCGCCAAAGGCTCCACGCGCGGGGCCGACACCGGCCGGATCTATCAGCTCAAGCGCGAGGTACTGGAGTTCAAGCGGGCGGTCAGCCCGCTGCTGCGGCCCATGCAGCTGCTGAGCGAGCGTCCGATGCGGCTGGTCGACCCGGACATCCAGAAGTACTTCCGTGACGTCGCCGACCACCTCGCGCGCGTGCAGGAGCAGGTCGTCGGCTTCGACGAGCTGCTCAACTCGATCCTCCAGGCCAATCTGGCGCAGGCGACCGTCGCGCAGAACGAGGACATGCGCAAGATCACCTCGTGGGCGGCGATCATCGCCGTCCCGACGGCGGTCTGCGGCGTGTACGGCATGAACTTCGACCACATGCCGGAGCTGCAGTGGAAGTACGGCTATCCGATGGTGCTGCTCGGCATCACGGCGATCTGTTTCACCATCCACCGCACCCTGAAGCGCAACGGCTGGCTGTAGCCGGGGCGGGACGGGCCGGGCCGGGCCGGCTCACGGAGGGCGGCGGATAGGCTGCGGGGCATGACGGAAACGCTGCTGGGCCCCGCGCTCGTCGAGGAGGCCACGAAGAAGTCCGGCCTCATCTGGGTCCGGGGCGACGCCCCGGCCGCCCGGGCGCTGTGGCACGTCTGGCACGACGGCGCCGCCCACGTCGTCGGCGACGGCCCCGGCGAACAGCCCCTCCCCGGCCTCGCCGCCGGCTCCACGGCCGAGGTGACGGTCCGCAGCAAGGACAAGGGCGGCCGGATCGTCGCCTGGACGGCCGCGGTGAGCGAGCTGGCCCCCGGTACGCCGGAGTGGGACGCGGCGGTCGCCGAGCTGAAGGGCAAGCGCCTGAACGCGACGGACGGCGAGGCGATGCCGGAGCGCTGGGCGCGCGAGTGCCGGGTGCTGCGCCTCGAGCCGGTGGGCTCCACGACGGACCTGCCGGACGGGTCCCTCGCGGCGGTCCCGCAGCCCTCGGACGCGACCACCCGGCACGCCGTACCGGCGGCCCTCCCCCGCCTGCTCTTCAAGCGCCGCAAGCGCTGAGCCACGGCGGCCGCCCGGCGCGCGGGCGTGGCTCAGGCGCGCGGGAGCTGCTTGCCGTAGTCCAGCGTCTCGCCCGCGGAGGGCTCCTCCAGCGGGAAGTCCTTGTCCCACTCGGAGAGGACCACCACGCCCGCTCCCCCGGCCCGCGCGAAGCGGAGCGGGAACGGCGTCCCCTCGAGCGCGACGTCCAGCGTGCCGCCCTCGCCGTCCTCGCCGCCCTTGACCTTCACCGTACGGATGCCGCCGATCTTGTCGCGGTCCCCCTTGACCACCTCGCCGTGCAGTCCGATGAGCCCGTCGAGGAGCAGGGCCATGTCGGTGAAGCCGCGCAGCTGTTTGTACGAGGGGTCGTCCTGCGGCACCTTGACGTACTTGTCGTCGAGCTTGTCGGCCGCCTCGCTGTCGGCGTCACCGTCGCCGTCGGCGCCGGGGGCCTCGGACCCCGACGGCTTGTCGTCGGGGGCCCAGAAACCCGCGTCGGCCTTCAGGTAGAGCGCCTCACCGATGCGCAGCAGCTCGAAGGTGCTGTTCTTCGTCGTCACCGAGCCGCTCGCGCCGTCCTGCTTGAGCCGCATGTTCAGCTTGTACGTGCCGCCCTTGCTGACCAGTGTCCCGGCGAGCCGGACCGCCTTCGCCGTGTCCGCCGCGGACTGCGCCTTCTGCTCGATCACGGTCGCTTCGAGCTTGCCGACCCCGTTCGTCCCCTCGTCCGGATCCGCGGCGCAGCCGCCGAGCGCCGCCGCGAGGCCGGTGCAGAGTGCCACGGGCAGCACAGCCCGGCGGATGCGCGATGCAGTGGGAAGTGCGGTCACCTGCGCTGCCTCTCGAACGTCGTCGGTGGGGGACGGCAGTGCGCAGCGTACCCGGGCCGGGAGCGTCGCCCGCAGGCAGCCGTGACGTCCCGGGCGGGCGGCCGTACGGGCGCTCCGCCGGGGCGCCGCGCAAGGGCACGGGCTAGCCTGAATCAGGCATACCTCAAGCAATGACCCGAATCGTGCGACATCGAGGAGGCGCGTGGCATGGCGGCAGGCGCCCCCCGGATCTTCGTCTCCCACCTCGCCGGTGTCCCCGTCTTCGACCCCAACGGCGATCAGGTCGGCCGCGTCCGCGACCTCGTCGCCATGCTCCGGGTCGGCCGCCGCCCGCCCCGGCTGCTCGGCATGGTCGTCGAGGTGCTGAGCCGCCGCCGGGTCTTCGTCCCGATGACGCGGATCACCGGTGTCGAGTCCGGTCAGGTCATCACCACGGGCGTGGTGAACATGCGCCGCTTCGAGCAGCGCCCGACCGAGCGGCTGGTCCTGGGCGAGCTGCTCGACCGGCGGGTCCGCCTGGTCGAGAGCGGCGAGGAGGTCACCGTCCTCGACGTGGCCATCCGGCAGCTGCCGGCCCGCCGCGAGTGGGAGATCGACAAGGTCTTCGTACGGCGCGGCAAGGGCGGGGCGCTGCGCCGCAAGGGCGAGACGCTGACCGTCGAGTGGTCGGCCGTGACCGGTTTCTCGCTGGAGGAGCACGGGCAGGGGGCGGAGAACCTGGTCGCCACCTTCGAGCGGCTGCGCCCCGCCGACCTGGCCAACGTGCTGCACCACCTCTCCCCGAAGCGGCGTGCCGAGGTCGCCGCGGCCCTCGACGACGACCGGCTCGCGGACGTCCTGGAGGAGCTCCCGGACGACGACCAGATCGAGATCCTCGGCAAGCTGAAGGAGGAGCGCGCGGCGGACGTCCTGGAGGCCATGGACCCCGACGACGCGGCCGACCTCCTCTCCGAGCTGCCCGAGGAGGACAAGGAGCGGCTGCTCACGCTGATGCGCCCGGACGACGCCGCCGACGTGCGGCGGCTGCTGGCGTACGAGGACCGGACGGCGGGCGGTCTGATGACCACCGAGCCGATCGTGCTGCGGCCGGACGCGACGGTCGCGGACGCGCTGGCTCGCGTACGGCAGCAGGATCTCTCCCCCGCGCTCGCGGCGCAGGTGTACGTGTGCCGGCCGCCGGACGAGACGCCGACGGGCAAGTACCTGGGCATGGTGCACTTCCAGCGACTGCTTCGGGATCCGCCGTTCACGCTGGTCAGCTCGTTGGTGGACAGCGATCTGCCGCCGCTCGCGCCGGACACCCCGCTGCCCGCCGTGACCAGCTATCTCGCCGCGTACAACATGGTCGCGGCGCCGGTCGTGGACGAGAGCGGCTCGCTGCTCGGGGCGGTCACCGTCGACGACGTCCTTGACCACCTGCTGCCGGAGGACTGGCGGGAGACGGAGTTCCACGAGGAGAGGGCCGCGAATGGCTGAGCGCACCCCGGACCGGGAGCGGGAACGGTCCATGCCCCGGATCCGGCTCGACCTGCCGCGCGAGCGCCGGGCCCGGCTGCTGCCGGAGTACGACCCGGAGGCCTTCGGGCGGATGTCGGAGCGGATCGCCCGGTTCCTGGGGACGGGGCGCTTCCTGGTCTGGATGACCCTGACGGTCGTCGTCTGGGTCCTGTGGAACGTCTTCTCGCCGCCCTCGCTGCGGTTCGACGAGTACCCGTTCATCTTCCTGACGCTGGCCCTGTCGCTCCAGGCCTCGTACGCCGCCCCGCTGATCCTGCTCGCCCAGAACCGGCAGGACGACCGGGACCGCGTCAACCTCGAACAGGACCGGAAGCAGAACGAGCGGTCGATCGCCGACACCGAGTACCTGACCCGGGAGATCGCGGCCCTGCGCATGGGTCTCGGCGAGGTGGCGACGCGCGACTGGATCCGCTCGGAGCTGGAGGACCTGACGAAGGAACTGGAGGAGCGCCTCGACGGCCACCGGGCCCATCGGGGCCACCCGGATCTATTCCCCGCCGGTGACGATCGCAGAAGTGACGTACCCGACCGCTGACGGGCTTTCCGAGGCCGGTGGTGCGAGCCGTACCATCGTCGGTATGGCTACGGAAGACGCGGTGCGTGAAGCACTGGCGACGGTGAACGACCCCGAGATCAACAAACCCATCACTGAGCTCGGCATGGTCAAGTCGGTGGAGATCGGATCCGACGGCGCAGTCGCCGTCACGGTCTATCTCACCGTCTCCGGCTGCCCGATGCGCGAGACGATCACCCAGCGCGTCACCGACGCGGTCTCCCGGGTGGAGGGCGTCACGGGCGTCGACGTCACGTTGGACGTGATGAGCGACGAGCAGCGCAAGGAGCTGGCCGCCGCCCTGCGGGGCACCACGGCCGAGCGCGAGGTGCCCTTCGCCAAGCCCGGCTCGCTGACCCGCGTGTACGCCGTGGCCTCCGGCAAGGGCGGCGTCGGCAAGTCCTCGGTGACCGTGAACCTCGCCGCGGCGATGGCCGCGGACGGCCTGAAGGTCGGTGTCGTCGACGCCGACATCTACGGCCACAGCGTCCCGCGCATGCTGGGCGCGGACGGCCGTCCGACCCAGGTCGAGAACATGATCATGCCGCCGTCCGCGAACGGCGTGAAGGTCATCTCCATCGGCATGTTCACCCCGGGCAACGCCCCGGTCGTCTGGCGCGGCCCGATGCTGCACCGCGCGCTCCAGCAGTTCCTCGCGGACGTGTACTGGGGCGACCTGGACGTCCTGCTGCTCGACCTGCCCCCGGGCACGGGTGACATCGCGATCTCGGTGGCCCAGCTGGTCCCGAACGCGGAGATCCTCGTCGTCACGACCCCGCAGCAGGCGGCGGCCGAGGTCGCCGAGCGGGCCGGTTCGATCGCCGTCCAGACCCACCAGAAGATCGTCGGCGTCGTCGAGAACATGTCGGGCCTGCCGTGTCCGCACTGCGACGAGATGGTCGACGTCTTCGGCTCGGGCGGTGGCCAGAAGGTCGCCGACGGCCTGACGAGGACCACGGGCGCGACGGTGCCGGTCCTCGGCTCCATCCCGATCGACGTCCGGCTGCGGGAGGGCGGCGACGAGGGCAGGCCGGTCGTCCTCACCGACCCCGAGTCCCCGGCGGGCGCGGCCCTCCGCGCCATCGCGGGCAAGCTCGGCGGCCGCGCGAGGGGCCTCTCGGGCATGAGTCTGGGCATCACCCCGCGCAACAAGTTCTGACAGCGTCGGAAAGGGCGCCGCTCATGAGAGCGGCGCCCTTCGCCGTGCCGTCAGGCGTACAGCCCGAGGTCCTCCACCGCGGAGAACCCCAGCCCGTACGCGCTCATCCCCCTGCCGTACGCCCCGATGTGCACCTCTCCGGCGGAGCCGGCCAGCACCCACCCGAACTCCGACTCCCGGTAGTGGAAGGGCATCGGCACCCCGTCCACCGGAAGCGACAGCGTCGACCACTCCGGGCCCGCCAGGTCGTCCGCGAGCTCGAACGCCGTCTCCGTCTGCTGGTCCAGCCAGTCGTCGCGCAGCGCGTGGTCCAGCTGCGCCGGCCAGGTGTACGCCAGGAGCCCCGAGCCGGCCAGCCAGGCGGCGGAGGAGACGGTCGTGGCGTCCAGTACGCCCGTACCATCACCCGTTCGGCGCACCGGGCTCGCCGCGACGGTCACGACGACGGCGAAGCGCTCCTTCTCGGCCGCGCTCACGTCGGACTTTATGGACGGCTCGTCGCCGTGGCCCATCGACCCGTGCTGGACGGTCCCGTCCGCCGCCGTGCCCACCTGCATCAGCCAGCGGGCTCCGGTGAACGCCTGGTCAAGGCCGTACCAGGGGAACTCCGCGCGCAGATAGCCTTCGGCCGTGGCCGTGCGCCGGGTCGCGGGCTGTCCCTCCACCCGACTCGTCGTCTCCATCTCGGCCGCCTCCTCGTTCCGTCGTGTCCGCGTCGGCGGACAACAGATGGAGGATAGCCACCGAGCCCCGTCAGGTCCTGTCAGCCCAGGTGGTCAGGTCGCGTCGGAGTCGTACGGCGGACGCTCACCGGCGTCCGGCTTGTCCTGCTTCTTGAGAAGGTCAGGGGAACCGTTGACCGCCGCCGGAACGGACGACGCGGCGGCGGCGGCGGAGGACACAGACGACGCGGTCTCACGGCCGTGCACCGCGTCGGCGACCTCGTTCATCTCCTTCTTGAGGTCGAAGCTGCTGCGCAGCTCCTTCAACTCGTTGAAGTCCTCGTTGCCCTCCAGCTGCTTGCGGAGGAACGTCTTCGGGTTGAGGTCCTCGAACTCGAAGTCCTTGAACTCCGGCCCCAGCTCGGTGCGGATGTCCTGCTTCGCGCTCTCCGAGAAGTCGCGGACCTTGCGGACGAAGCGCGAGACGTCCTGGATGACCTTCGGCAGCTTCTCCGGGCCGAAAATGAGCACGGCGAGGACCACGAGCGTCACGAGCTCGAGTATGCCTAGGTCGTTGAACACCTTGCTGCTCCTTACACGGGGTCCGGGGCCCGCACCACGGTACCCGCCGAAACAGCCGGGCGGGTACCTTCCGGTGTGGCCCACATGGCGCTCAGGTGCCCTGCGAGGAACCGAGCGTCAACGTCTTGGTCTGCTCCTTGCCTCCGCGCACCAGGGTCAGCTCCAGCCGGTCGCCGGGACGGTGGGCGCGGATCTTCACGATCAGCTCCTCGCCGCTGTGGACGCGCTGGCCGTCGACCTTGGTGATCACGTCGCCGGGCCGGATGCCCGCCTTGGCGGCCGGGCCGCCCGGGGTGACCGAGGGCGAGCCGTCCTTGCCCTTCTCGCCGACGCGGGCGCCGTCGCCGTTGAACTGCATGTCGAGGCTCACACCGATGACGGGGTGGGTGGCCTTGCCGGTGTTGATGAGCTCCTCGGCGACGCGCTTGCCCTGGTTGATCGGGATGGCGAAGCCCAGGCCGATGGAGCCGGACTGGACGCCGCCCTCGCCGCCCGAGCCGTCACCGGCGGCGCGGATGGCGCTGTTGATGCCGATGACCCGGGCCTTGGAGTCGACCAGCGGCCCGCCCGAATTGCCAGGGTTTATCGGGGCGTCGGTCTGCAGGGCGTCGACATAGCTGACGTCGCTGCCGTCGCCCTTCTCGCCACCGGCCGTGATGGGCCGTTCCTTGGCGCTGATGATGCCGGAGGTCACGGTGTTCTGGAGGTCGAAGGGGGCGCCGATGGCGACGACCGGGTCGCCGACGCGGACGTTGTCCGAATTGCCGAGCGGCAGGGGCTTGAGGTTGGAGACGCCGGTGACCCGGACGACGGCCAGGTCGTAGCCGCTGTCCTTGCCGACCAGCTTGGCGCTGGCGGTCTCGCCGCTGCTGAAGGTGACGGAGATGTCTCCGGAGGAGGCCGCCGCGTCGACCACGTGGTTGTTGGTCAGGATGTGGCCCTGGGTGTCCAGGACGAAGCCGGTACCGGTGCCGGAGGCACCGCCGCCGCTGACGTGGAGGGTGACCACGCTGGGCAGCGCGCTGGCGGCGATCCCGGCGACGCTGTCGGGGGCGCGGCCGGAGTCCTCGGGGCCCGCCTGGGGCAGCTCGACGGTGGTGATGCCGCCGTTGCGCTCGACGTACGCGCCGACCGCGCCGCCGAGGACGCCCGTGACGAGGGCGAAGGCCAGCGCGCCCGCGAGCGCGAGCCCCCGCCGCGAGCGTCGGGGCTTGGCACCGGACGGCTCGGCCCCGAGCATCAGCGGGGCACCGGGAGCCCCCCAGGGGTCGTACTGCACCCACTGCGCGGGCGCCGGCCCGGCGGGCACGGCCTGCGGGACGGGCTGCTGCTGGACGGGCTGCTGCGGCACGGCCTGCGGGGGTACGGCCTGCGGAGGTACGGATCCGTGGGCCGGGGCCGCCACCGGCCGCTGGACGGGCGGGGCGGGCGCCCACGGGCCTGGCCCGCCGTAGGGCGGGGTGCGGTACTCGTCGGGCTCGTGCAGCGGCTGCGGCTGCGGCTGGGCAGGCGCGGGCGGTACGGGAGCGGCGGCAGGCGCCTCCGCGAACTCCGCCTCGGCGGGGACCTCGGCCCGGGTCTCGACGACCTCAGGGGCGGGCGCCTCGGGGGCCTCCTCCAGGGGCCGGGCCTCGCGGACGTCCGGGACGTCGGGCGTCGCGGACGCGGCTGGCGCGGCGGGCGCGGCCAGGGTGAAGTCGCCCTCGTCCACGGCCGGCGGCTGAGGTATGTCCGCCGGCGGCGTACTCGTAGGCCGGCTCCACCACTTCGGCTTCTGGCCGGTGGGCTTCCCGTCGTTCATGCTCTCCCCGCAACAGCTGGCCGGTCCGCGCCCCTGCGTCGGGCGCCCGTGCCCTGGATTCAACCAGGTCCGGGCTCAGCGTTGTGCGGTGAGCGGCATCGTCGACGGGCTCGGGGCGGCGAGCCGGGTCGGAGCGGGGGTGGCCGTGGGGCCGCCGAAGGTGCTGAGCCCGGGTGTGAAGGCCAGCTGCAGGGCCGGTCCCGTGGGACGTATGAAGGGAGACAGCGCCGGCAGCGAGTGCGGGGCCGGGCCCTGGGGCCGGAGCGCCACGGCGGGCGCCGGCTCCCCCGGCACCAGGGGCCCGGGCACCACGGTCCCGGGCGTCGAGCCCGCGCCGAGGGGGGTCGCCGAGGTCTCGGTGGCGGTGCGCTCTCCCGAGCGCTGGCCCCGCCCGCCGGACGTGCCGACACCCACGCCCGCTCCCGAGTTCGTACCCGGATTCGTACCGTTGCCGCCGGTGGCGGCGGCCCGCAGCGGGGTCACGGTGTTGCCCGTGCCCTCGCCGCGCGCGCCGGCGCCGACCGTCGACTCCAGCGGCAGGGCGCCGCCGAGGGCGATGGCCGCGAAGGAGACCGCGCTGGCCGCCGCGATACCGAAGCGCCTACCGCGCCAGGACGAGCGGTCCTGGTCGGGCCGTCCGCCGACCTCGTGGATGCGGAAGCCGGTGTGCGGGGAGGCGGCCGCCGCCGTGGCGAAGCCGTCGGACTTCATCCCGCCCGTCGGGCCCAGGCCGAAGAGGTCGTCGAAAGGTCCCCCCCGGCGGTCTTCACCCCCCGGACCACCCGGCCCCCCGGGCAGGCCCTGGAGACGGGCGAGCAGCCCCTCCGAGGGCGGAGGGGGTGCGGTGGAGGCGAAGACGCTCTTCAGCGTGCGCTGGGCGTCGGCCTCCGCCTTGCATTTGGCACAGGTCGCGAGGTGCGCGAGGACCCGCTCGCGGGCGTCGTGGCCCAGCTCCCCGTCGACGAGCGCGGCGAGCCGGTCCCCGAGGTGCTGCTCCGCGGGGGTCGGGCCGGCAGGACTCGTGCTCACGCCGTTCCGCCCTCCCAACCGACGGCGGCGAGCGCGCGCTCCGCCCGGGCCTCGGGCGAACGGTGCTTCAGCGCCTTGCGCAGATGGGAGCGGCCGCGGTGGATGCGGCTGCGGACGGTGCCGAGCTTCACTCCGAGGGTGGCGGCGATCTCCTCGTAGGAGAGCCCCTCGATGTCGCAGAGGACGACCGCGGCGCGGAACTCGGGCGCGAGGGTGTCGAGGGCCTGCTGGACATCGGCGTCGAAGTGGGTGTCGTTGAACACCTGCTGCGGAGAGGGCTCGCGGCTCGGGAGCCGCTCGGCCGCGTCGTCCGCGAGCGCGTCGAACCGGATCCGCTGCTTGCGGCGGACCATGTCGAGGAAGAGGTTGGTGGTGATGCGGTGCAGCCAGCCCTCGAACGTGCCGGGGGTGTACGTCGACAGCGAGCGGAAGACGCGGACGAAGACCTCCTGCGTGAGGTCTTCGGCGTCGTGCTGGTTGCCCGTCAGCCGGTAGGCGAGGCGATAGACCCGGCCACTGTGCGTGCTGACGATCTCCTCCCAGGTGGGCGGAGTCCACGCCTGCGATTCCGCATCCGATGCGAAGGTCGCCGTGGTGGGAGCGGAGTCGACGGTGTGGAAACGGTCAGCGGTGTCGGTCACGGATTTCGGCTCACCCGCCGACCTGAGAAGGCGCCGAAGCACTCCTCTCCGATCCACAGGCGCAGCCGCACCTCCCCTATCGGCTCTGGTGGTGTCCAGTGGAGCCCCTACCATAGCCACCTCGCCCGTTAGCTCCGGATAAGAATCTTTACGCGAATTTGGGGCCGGGGCACCGGCACCGCGCGTCGCGTCCTGCCCTCTGTGAACGCGCGGTCCCATCTGCGGGTTCCCGCGTGCAGCGGATACAGTCACCGTTGCGCCAACTACGGGGACAGGAGAGGGCCATTACCGCCAACCGGCAGACGAGCTGGGCGTTCGCCGACGCCTTTGTCGCCGAGGACGAAGCGCTGCGCTGGGCCCGTGACCGGGCCCGGGAGGCAGGGCTGCCCTCGGTGTCACCGGGCACCGGCGCCGCCCTGCGCCTGCTGGCCGCCACGGCGGACGCGAAAGCGGTGGCCGAAATCGGTACCGGCACGGGCGTGTCCGGGATCTATCTGCTGCACGGGATGCGGCCGGACGGCGTCCTGACCACCGTGGACCTGGAGCCGGAGCGCCAGCAGTTCGCCAAGACCGCGTTCCGGGCGGCCGGCTTCGCCGGGAACCGGGCCCGTTTCATCCCCGGCCGCGCGCTGGACGTCCTGCCCCGGCTCGCGGACGGCGGGTACGACCTCGTGTTCTGCGACGGGGACCGGCTGGAGTCCCTGGACTACCTCGCTGAATCGTTGCGCCTGCTGCGACCGGGGGGTCTGGTCTGCTTCGAGGGCGTCTTCGCGGACGGCCGCACGGTCGACGGGGCGGCCCAGCCGGCGGAGGTGCTGCGGGTGCGGGAGCTGCTGCGAGCGGTCCGCGAGAGCCAGGAACTGCTGCCGACGTTGCTGCCGGTCGGCGACGGCCTGCTGTGCGCGGTGCGGCGCGCCTGACGCCCGAGGCGCGGTCCCGGTCCACAGGCCCGTACAGACACTCCTGCCCCGGCGCGGTGGGTACCGTGCCGGGGCAGGAGCGGACAATCCTGGCTTGTCGCGTCAGCCGACTACCTGCTTCAGGGCGTCGCCGAGGGCTTCGGCCTCGTCCGGGGTCAGCTCGACGACAAGCCGACCGCCGCCTTCGAGCGGAACGCGCATGACGATGCCCCGCCCCTCCTTGGTCACCTCGAGCGGGCCGTCGCCCGTCCGCGGCTTCATGGCCGCCATGCTTGTTCCCCTTCCTGAAACCAGCTCATCGTCAGCCGACGGCCCCTGGTGAGGAGCACACGTCACCGGCATCGAACACATTGCTTCCAGGTCATTATCCCGCATCACAGGACCCGATGACCAACATCGGTTGGCATCGCTTGCGCAACGCGCTCCCGCAAAACCCCCTATTTCGGCGATCCGCCTGCGATACTTCGCCGCCACTTCGCCACCTGTCTTTGACGCAGGTCACATGCGCGGGGTCCGTGATCTCCGCCATGCTGAGCGGGTCAGGGACGCAAAGACGCGAAGGGAAGCCGCGATGGCCGACACCGTGCTGTACGAAGTGAGCGACGGACTCGCCACGATCACGCTCAACCGGCCCGAGGCCATGAACGCGATGAACATCGAGGCGAAGGTCGCCCTGCGGGACGCGGTGGAGGCGGCCGCGGCGGACACGGCCGTTCGGGCGGTGCTGCTGACGGCGGCGGGCGATCGGGCCTTCTGTGTGGGCCAGGATCTGAAGGAGCACGTGGGGCTCCTCATGACGGACAAGGAGTCCGGCACACAGGTCACCATGAACACGGTCCGGGACCACTACAACCCGATCGTCAAGGCGCTGACCAGCATGAAGAAGCCGGTCGTGGCGGGCGTGAACGGGGTCGCGGCGGGGGCGGGCTTCGGCTTCGCGCTGGCGGCGGACTACCGGGTGGTCGCCGACACGGTCAAGTTCAACACCTCCTTCGCGGGTGTCGCGCTGACCGCCGACTCGGGCATGTCCTGGACGCTGCCGCGGCTGATCGGGGCGAGCCGGGCGTCGGACCTGCTGCTCTTCCCGCGCTCGATCAGCGCGCGGGAGGCGTACGAGCTGGGCATCGTGAACAAGCTGGTCCCGGCCGCCGACCTGACCGCCGAGGCCACGGCGGTGGCCCGGACGCTGGCGGAGGGCCCGACGGTGGCGTACGCGGCGCTGAAGGAGTCGCTGGCGTACGGGGCGGACCACTCGCTCGCCGAGGCGCTGGAGAAGGAGGACGAACTCCAGACGAGGGCGGGCGCGTCGGAGGACCACACGATCGCGGTGCGGGCCTTCCTGTCGAAGGAGAAGCCGGCCTACGTGGGCCGCTAGCGGCCGTCTCCCGTGGACTCCCGTGGAGCCCGGGGGCCTGGGGCGCGCGCTCAGCGGCCGCCCCGGGCCGCGCAGTCGGTCAGGTGGTCGTCGACCAGGCCGCATGCCTGCATCAGGGCGTAGGCCGTCGTCGGGCCGATGAAGCGCAGGCCGCGCTTCTTCAGGGCCTTGGACAGGGCCGTCGACTCGTCCGTCACCGCCGGGACGGCCGCCGTCGTCGCCGGGGCCGGGCGGGTCGCCGGGTCCGGGGCGTAGGACCAGATCAGCGCGTCCAGCTCGCCGGGCGCCCACTGCGCGAGGGTCTTGGCATTGGCCATGGTCGCGTCGATCTTGGCCCGGTTGCGGATGATGCCCTCGTCGGCGAGCAGCCGCTCCCGGTCCGCCTCGCCGAACTCCGCCACCGAGGCGATCTTGAAGTCGGCGAAGGCCCGGCGGAAGCCCTCGCGGCGGCGCAGGATCGTGATCCACGACAGTCCGGACTGGAAGGCCTCCAGGCAGAGCCGCTCGAACAGGGCGTCGTCCCCGTGGACCGGCCGGCCCCACTCCTCGTCGTGGTACGTGACGTAGTCCGGGGCGGAGAGGCCCCACGGGCAGCGCAGCAGGCCGTCCGGGCCGGGGATCGCCGCGCCGGCGGTCACTGGGGCTCGCCCTTCCGCGGCGAGGGGCCCGAGTCGTCGCGGCCGCCCGCCAGGGCGGCCCGGAGCTCGGCGATCCGCGCGTCACGCTCCTCGATCTCCGCGCCCAGGCGGCCGAGGACGTCGTCGACGTCCGCCATGCGGTAGCCGCGCGCCGCCACCGGCAGCCGCAGCGCCTCGATGTCGGCGCGGTCGACCGGGCGGGTCGCCGGCAGGGGGTCCACCAACTGCTCCGGCGCCACCTCGGGCAGCACCTCACTGTCGCCGCCGCCGACCACCGCGAGGGTGACCGCGGCGACGACCACGACCATCGCGATCAGCAAGAACCAGAACACAGCGCGCCTCTCCCCGGAGTGGAAATCGTCCCGTGCCGATCGTGCCATGCGCCACCGACAGTTAGGGTCGCAGGCGAACGGACGCGAGGGAGGACATCAGGGATGCTGCGCTTGGGACGGCGTGAATTCGGCCCGCACGAGCCGGTGATCATGGCCATCGTGAACCGGACCCCGGATTCCTTCTACGACCAGGGCGCCACCTTCCGCGACGAGCCCGCCCTCGCCCGGGTCGAGCAGGCGGTGGCCGAGGGCGCGGCCATCATCGACATCGGCGGGGTCAAGGCCGGCCCCGGCGAGGAGGTGACCGCGCGGGAGGAGGCGCGCCGCACGGTCGGATTCGTGGCGGAGGTACGGCGGCGCCATCCGGACGTCGTCATCAGCGTGGACACCTGGCGCGCCGATGTCGGCGAGGCGGTCTGCGAGGCCGGTGCGGACGTCCTGAACGACGCCTGGGGCGGGGTGGACCCGCGGCTCGCGGAGGTCGCCGCCCGCTACGGCGCCGGGCTCGTCTGCACCCACGCGGGCGGCGCGGAGCCCCGGACCCGCCCCCACCGGATCGAGTACGACGACGTGATGGCCGACATCCTGCGGGTGACCCTGGGGCTGGCCGAGCGGGCCGTCGGGCTGGGCGTGCGGCGGGACGGGATCATGATCGACCCCGGTCACGACTTCGGGAAGAACACCCGGCACAGCCTGGAGGCGACCCGGCGGCTCGGGGAGATGGCGGAGACGGGGTGGCCGGTGCTGGTCTCCCTGTCCAACAAGGACTTCGTCGGGGAGACCCTGGACCGGCCGGTGAAGGAGCGCGTCCTCGGGACGCTGGCGACGACCGCCGTGTCCGCGTGGCTCGGGGCGCGGGTGTACCGGGTGCACGAGGTGGCCGAGACCCGGCAGGTCCTGGACATGGTGGCGGCGATCGCGGGGCACCGGCCGCCCGCGGTGGCCCGGCGCGGGCTGGCCTGAGGCGGGCCCTCGGGGGCCGGGAGACCGACTACGTGCCCCGGCCCCGAGGACCGTGTCCCCGGCCGTGAGTGCTACCGGCCGACCTCCTTCGAGACCAGCGCCACCGCCTCGTCCACGTCGTCCGTGACGTGGAAGAGCAGCAGGTCCCGTTCCGACGCCTTGCCGCCCGCCACCACCGAGTCGCGGAGCCAGTCGACCAGGCCGCCCCAGTACTCCGTGCCGAAGAGCACGATCGGGAAGCGGGTCACCTTGCGGGTCTGGACGAGCGTGAGGGCCTCGAAGAGCTCGTCCAGGGTGCCGAGGCCGCCCGGCAGGACCACGAACCCTTGCGCGTACTTCACGAACATCATTTTTCTGACGAAGAAGTAGCGGAAGTTCAGGCCGATGTCGACGTGCGGATTCAGGCCCTGCTCGAAGGGGAGCTCGATGCCGAGGCCCACCGAGACGCCGCCGGCCTCACGCGCTCCCCTGTTCGCCGCCTCCATCGCGCCCGGACCACCGCCGGTGATCACCGCGAAGCCGGCCTGGACGAGCCCCTTGCCGAGCCGCACCCCGGCCTCGTACTCGGGCGAGTCCGGGTTCGTGCGGGCCGAGCCGAAGACGCTGATCGCGCTCGGAAGCTCAGCGAGCGTGCCGAAGCCCTCCACGAACTCCGACTGGATCCGCATGACCCGCCAGGGGTCGGTGTGCACCCACTCCGAGTCGCCCTCGGTGTCCAGCAGCCGCTGATCCGTGGTGCTCGACTGGACCTGCTCCCGGCGCCGCAACACCGGCCCCAGACGCTGCTCCTCCGGCTTCGACGCTCCCTCGGGAATACCCATGGCCTGCTCCCTCCACCGATCCACTGATCTTCCAGTTTGGTCAGGGTAGGTCCACAGAGGTGACAAAAGGCGAAATCGCGGCTGTCAGGCGGTGAGCCAGTCGCGGAGCCGCGCCTCGCAGTGGCTGATCCTCTCGACGTGCACGTGCTCGTCGCGCTTGTGCGCGTAGAGGGGGTCGCCCGGGCCGTAGTTGACCGCGGGCACGCCGAGGGCGCTGAAGCGGGCCACGTCCGTCCAGCCGAACTTGGGGTGGGCGGTGCCGCCGACGGCCTTCATGAAGGCGGCCGCGGCCGGGTGCGAGAGACCGGGCAGGGCACCGCCGCTCTGGTCGTCGATCACGAACTCGGCGACGCCGCAGTCGGCGAAGAACTCGCGCACGTACGCCTCGGCCTCGGCCGGGGAGCGGTCGGGCGCGTAGCGGTAGTTGACGACGACCGTGCAGGCGTCGGGGATGACGTTGTTGGCGACGCCGCCCTCGATCCGTACCGCGTTGAGGCCCTCGTGGTACTCCAGGCCGTCGATGACGGGCCTGCGCGGCTCGTAGGCGGCGAGCCGGGCGAGGATCGGGGCCGCCGCGTGGATGGCGTTGGAGCCCATCCAGGAGCGGGCCGAGTGGGCGCGCTCGCCCTCCGTACGCAGGTGGACCCGGAGAGTGCCCTGGCAGCCGCCCTCGACCTGGGCGTCGGAGGGTTCGAGGAGCACGGCGAAGTCGGCCTTCAGCCAGTCCGGGTGCGCGTCGGCGACCTTCCCGAGGCCGTTGAGGTCGGCGGCGACCTCCTCGTTGTCGTAGAAGACGAAGGTGAGGTCGCGGTTGGGCTCGGGGACGGTGGCGGCGATCCGGAGCTGGACGGCGACGCCCGCCTTCATGTCGGAGGTGCCGCAGCCCCACAGGACGCCGTCCTCGTCGAGGCGCGAGGGCACGTTGTCGGCGATCGGGACGGTGTCGATGTGCCCGGCGAGGACGACCCGCTCGGAGCGGCCGAGGTGCGTCCGGGCCACGACGTTGTTGCCGTACCGGTCGACGGTGAGGTGCGGGAGGAGGCGCAGGGCCTGCTCGATGGCGTCGGCGAGCGGCTTCTCGGTCCCGCTGACGGAGGGGAAGTCCACGAGCGCGGCGGTGAGCGCCGGACCGTCCTGCGTGAGGTCGAGCGGGGTGTCGAGGGGAGCGATGTCAGCCATGTGCCGACCCTAACCCGGCCTCCAGTACGGTGGGGCGCGTGTCCGAGCCCATGCGCCCCACCTCCCGCGCCCGCCGCGGCCGCCTCGCCAGGTTCACGGCCGCCTTCGCCGTCCTCCTCGGCCTCGCGGCCTATGTGGCCGTGCACCAGGTCACGGGTTCCAAGGGCGCTCCGGGATGCACGGTGGGCAGTGGTGAGAACACCTACGAGTTCACGCCGGAGCAGGCGTCGAACGCGGCCACGATCTCGGCCGTGGGCACCACCCGCCGGATGCCGGAGCGTGCGGTGACCATCGCCCTGGCGACGGCGCTGCAGGAGTCGGCGCTGCGCAACATCGAGCACGGCGACCGTGATTCGCTCGGGCTGTTCCAGCAGCGCCCCTCGCAGGGGTGGGGCACGCCGGAGCAGATCCTGGACCCGGTGTACTCCTCGGGGAAGTTCTACGAGGGTCTGGCGAAGGTCCCCGGTTATTCGCGGCTCCCGCTGACCGTGGCGGCGCAGAAGGTGCAGCGCAGCGGTTTCCCCCAGGCGTACGCGAAGCACGAGCCGGACGCGGTGCTCCTCTCGGCGGCGCTGACGGGCCGCTCGGCGGCCTCCCTGCGCTGCTCGACGAGCGTGGTGCCGGACGGGCGGCCGGGCGATCCGGCGAAGGTCCGGGCGGAGCTGATCCGCGCCTTCGGCGAGAAGGCGGCCCCGAGGGCGACGGCGGCGACGGCCGGCAGCGCCGGGGCGAACGCGAGCGGCTCCTCGGCCGTCCTTTCCGTGCCCGTCCGCGCGACGACCGGCACGGACGCGCAGCGCGGCTGGGAGCTCGCGCACTGGGCGGTGGCGCGGGCGGACGAGCTGCGGATCGTGGAAGTGTCGTACGCGGACAAGGTCTGGCGCGCGGGCGACGTCTCGGGGAACTGGGCGGAGGCGGACGTCCCGGGCGACGGCACGGTCCGCATGCGACTCGCGAGGTAAGGCGCCGGAGGAAAGCGCCGGCCGGACGCGGCGGTCGCGGCGCGCACACCTACTCGTACAGCGACTCGCACAACGACCGAGCACCCGTACGGGAATTCACTCGCCCGAGCCATGCGGCGCGAAACCCGTCCCGGGAATTCGACGGAGTCCCGGCCTGCCCGTGCCGGGCCTGTCATGCCCCGGCAATTTCCTTGCGAGGCAAGGGAAGTGACGGTTCGGCAACGGCGGACGCATTGACGCGTTCGTCCATTTTCCTCCCAGCCGACAATACGACGCATTGCCAACTCTTTACCTTCGGTCGCCGCAACCAACCCCTCCCTCGGGCCGGTTGTCACTGCGTCCGAACGCGGACACCGCAATGTCCTCTCCGTCGAAGGAGCACCATGTCCCTCCCCCTGACCCGTCGGATCGCCCGCGCCGCCCTCCTCGTCGCGGCCGGCGCAGCCCCCGTGGTCGGTGCGGCCGGCTCCGCAAGCGCCCTGGACCACAGCCTCGCGCCCACCGGCGCCCTCTCCGGCATCTCCTCGCTCGACGGCGCCGCTGTCGGCAACACCGTCGACGGCGCCTCGCAGACCACCACCGGTCTCGCCGGCGACACCGGCAGCAAGGCCGTCGGCAAGGCCGTCCCGGCCGCCGGCAAGACGGTGGGCACGGCGGGCAAGACCGCCACCCCGGCCGCGCAGAAGGCCGCGGGCGAGACCGCGGGCAGCGCGGGCGAGGTCCTCGGCGAGACCACCGGCGCGGCCACCGACGGCGCCCCGGCCACGGACGGCCTCGGCGAGGGTCTGCCGACCCAGGGCCTGCCGTCGCTGGGCGGCCTGCCGATCGGCGGCTGACGCGCCACCCCACACGTGTGAGGGCCCGGGGAGCATCCGCTCCCCGGGCCCTCACGCGTCACACCCGCCCGTGTCGTCAGGAGAGGCGCTTGACCGCCGCCTCGACACGCTCGTCGGTCGCCGTGAAGGCGACCCGGACGAACCGCTCCCCCGCCTCCCCGTAGAAGTCGCCGGGCGCGACCAGGACGCCCTTCGCGGCCAGGTACGCCACCGTGTCCCAGCAGGGCTCGTCCCGGGTCGCCCACAGGTAGAGGCTGGCCTCGCTGTGCTCGATCCGGAAGCCGTGCCCCTCCAGGGCCGTCCGCAGCGCCGTACGCCGGGCCGCGTACCGCTCCCGCTGCTCGGCCACGTGCGCGTCGTCGCCGAGGGCGGCGACGGTGGCGGCCTGCACCGGGGCGGGCGTCATCATGCCGCCGTGCTTGCGGATCAGCAGCAGCTCCGCCAGGACGTCCGCGTCGCCCGCGACGAACGCGGCGCGGTAGCCGGCCAGGTTGGAGCGCTTGGAGAGCGAGTGGACGGCGACGATCCCCTCGTACGAACCGCCGCAGACGTCCGGGTGGAGCACGGAGACCGGGTCGGCCTCCCAGCCCAGCTCCAGATAGCACTCGTCGGAGAAGACGAGGACGCCATGCTCGCGCGCCCAGGCCACGATCCGGATCAGCTCGTCCTTGCCCAGGACCTTGCCCGTGGGGTTGGACGGAGAGTTGAGCCAGAGCAGCTTCAGACCGGCCGGGTCCAGCTGGGTCGGGTCGTCGTAGACGACGGGGGTGGCGCCGCAGAGCCGCGCGCCGACCTCGTACGTCGGGTAGGCGAGGCGCGGGTAGGCGACCCGGTCCCCGGCGCCGAGACCCAGCTGCGTCGGCAGCCAGGCCACCAGCTCCTTGGAGCCGACGACCGGCAGCACGTTCCGGTGGGTGAAGCCGACCGCGCCCAGGCGCCGCTCGCACCAGCCCGTCAGCGCGTCCCGCAGCTCGGTGGTGCCCCACACCGTGGGATAGCCCGGCGAGTCCGCCGCCCCGACAAGGGCTCGCCGGATCAGCTCGGGAACCGGGTCGACCGGCGTGCCCACGGACAGGTCCACGATGCCGTCCGGGTGGCCGGCCGCCGTCTTCTTGTACGGCTCCAGCTTGTCCCAGGGGAAGACGGGCAGGCGCGAAGAGACGGCGCCCGAGACTGCGCTCACGAGTTGGCTCACTTCCTCGTACGTACGGAAAACGCGTCGGTCCCGTACAGCGGGCGAGGCCGTACGGGACCGAATGCGGCTCGATCAGCCGTTCTGCGGCGGCAGAGCGGCGATGAAGGGGTGGTCACGCTCGATCAGGCCGAGCTTGGAGGCACCACCGGGCGAGCCGAGCTCGTCGAAGAACTCGACGTTCGCCTTGTAGTAGTCCTTCCACTCCTCCGGGGTGTCGTCCTCGTAGAAGATGGCCTCGACCGGGCAGACCGGCTCACAAGCACCACAGTCGACGCATTCGTCCGGGTGGATGTACAAGGACCGGGAGCCCTCGTAGATGCAGTCGACGGGGCACTCCTCGATGCATGCCTTGTCCTTGACGTCGACACAAGGCTGCGCGATGACGTAGGTCACGCTGTCGTTCCTCCTCGGTAGGGCTGGTCTGCGCGGGAGCGCGGCGTCGTCGATGCCCGCCCCTAGTATCTCCGTTCTTGGGGGCGATCCGAACAGGAGGGGCTGAGAAGCTGTGGAATTCACCGCAGGAGGTCGTCTTGAGGTGCGTATGACCCAGGCTGACGTGGGAAAACGTGTCTCAGTTCGGTACGTGACACAGTCCTCCGAGGCGGGCGCGAAGTTCACCGACGCGGTCGGCGTTCTCACATCCTGGGACTCGGGTGTGCTGCTGATCACACGCCGGACCGGTGAGAGCGTCCGGATCGCGGAATCCGCCCTGGTCGCGGGCAAGGTCGTCCCCGCCGCACCGGCCCGCAGGCGGGGGCCCGCCGCCTCCTTCGAGGAGCTGGCGCGGGTCACCGCGCGGGCGTGGGAGCCGGTGGAGAGCGAGCCGCTGGGTGAATGGACACTGCGGGCGGCGGCCGGGTTCACCCGCCGGGCCAACTCGGTCCTTCCCCTGGGCGACCCGGGATTGCCGCTGGACGAGGCTCTGGCGCGGGTGCGGGAGTGGTACGCGAAGCGGGACCTTCCGGCGTACGTCCAGACGGCGACGGGGGCGGAGGGCACGCAGGAACTGCTCTGCGCGGAGCTGGAGCGGCGCGGCTGGCGGTCGGAGGTCTCGGCGGAGGTACGGGTCGGGGGGCTCGCGCCGGTCGGGGACCTGGACGCGGACGTCTCGTCCGTCCGGCTCTCCCGCTCCCTGGAGGAGTCCTGGCTCCACCGCTACAACCGTTCCGGTGTGCCCGGACCCCATGTGCTGAGCGTCCTGTCCAGCGGTCCGAGTGTGTGGTTCGCGTCCGTACCGGGCACGGGAGACATACCGGCCGCGATCGGACGCTGTGTGGTGGACGGCCGCTGGGCCGGGTTCATGGCGGTGGAGGTCGACCCGGCGCAACGGCGTCGGGGGCTCGCCTCGGCCGTCATGACGGCGCTCGCCCGGCAGGCCCTCGACGAGGGCGCCTCGGCGGCCTGGCTCCAGGTGGAGAACGACAACGAAGGGGCGCGGGCGCTGTACGAGGGGATGGGTTTCGCGGTGCACCACCACTACCACCACTACCGGGCGGCCGAGGGATGACCGACTGGCGGCAGGAGTTCGCGGACGAGGCCCGGGCGGAGCGCCCGGACCTGGCCCGGCTGTGCCTGCTGATCGGGGCGGTGGCGGACGGTTCGGTGACGGAGGCCGATCTGGACGCGGCGGAGATCGAGCTGGACCGGCTGGCCGGTGAACTGCCGTACGGCGTCCGGGACGCGGCCGGCTGGGGGACGGCGCTCGCCCGGCTGCTCGGCGGGCGGTACGGCTTCCACGGCACACCGGCCGACTACCGGCGCCTGGAGTCCTCGCTGCTGCACGAGGTCCTGCGACGCCGGCGAGGCCTGCCGATCCTGCTGTCGGTGGTGTGGATGGAGGTCGCCCGCCGGGCCGGCGCGCAGGTGTACGGACTCGGGCTGCCCGGCCACTTCGTCGTCGGCTTCGGCGACCCGGCGGAACAGGTGCTCGCGGACCCGTTCGCGGGCGGCCGGGCCATGACGGGCATGGACGCGGAGCTGCTGGTGGCGGGTGCGACGGGCGAGCCGCTCGAACCCTCGATGCTGCGCCCCGCCGGCCCGCTGGAGATCGTCCTGCGCATCCTGAACAACATCCGCGCCTGGGCCTCCCCGCGCCCGGAGCGCTCGGGCATCGCCCTGTGGGCGGTGGAGCTCTCCCTGCTGCTGCCCGCCCATCCGGCGCGCCTCCGCTACGACCGCGCCGAGCTGCTTGTGCAGCGCGGGGACTTCCTGGCCGGGGCGGCGGAGATGGAGGCGTACGCCTCGGTCGTCGCCGCCGTCGAACCGAGCGCGGCGGCCACGATCCGCCACCGGGCCCAGGCGGCCCGGGCGCTGCTGAACTAAGGGTGTCCGGACTAGGGGTGTCCGGACTAGGGGTGTCCGGACTAGGGGTGTCCGGCGGTGGTGACGCGAGCGGGAGGGTGTCACGCGCGAACCTCCGCCGCGCGTAACGTGATCCACGCCACTGTGTGACCGGAACAACGCACAGAGCGAAAGGCTCACGATGCAGACCCCCTACGGCCCCGGAACCTTCGTCGCCCACACCGGCACCGACGTCTACGGCCCCGGCAAGGTCATCGGCGTGGACGGAGCGCACCGGCGGGTGCGGTTCGTGCACTTCGTCGCCACGATCCGCGCCGACGACCTGCGCCCCGCCTCGCCCCGCGAGACCAGGGAGATCCAGGACTGGCTGCGGGCCAAGCGGCAGCGGTACGGCGGGGAGTGGTGACGGCGGAGCCCCACCCGGCGCTGCCGGGTGGGGCTCCTTCCGCGGGACGGGAGGGAGGGCGTCAGCCCTGGCCGTCGAGGTCGATGACCTTGGTCCGCTCGGCCGTCGTCCGGCCGAGGAGGGCGTCGCGCATCACGAAGGCGACGTCGTCGGCGGAGACCTGGTGCTTCTTGCCGTCACCCTTGGTGATCATGATGCCGTCGAAGACGCCGTCGAGGAGCTCCTCGATCGCCTTCTTGTCGTAGACCTCCACCAGGCGGCCGTTGACCGGCTTCATGGAGAGGATCTTCGGCAGGGACCTCGCGGGGCCGAACTTGATCTCCTTCGTGCCCGCCTTGATCGTGATCAGGTCGGACATGGCCGGCTTGGCGAAGGCGTTCATCGCCCGGTCCAGCTCGGCCTTGGTGATCGTCGGCTGGCGGGTGACGACGGGGAGTTCGACCGCCTTGGTCTGCCCGGTCTCGACCTGGGCGCGGTACGCGTCCCTCACGAAGATCATCGAGCGGCCGACGTCCAGTCCCTTGCCCGGCTTGCCCTCCACGGCGGTGACCTTGCCCGGCGAGAACACGATCGTGCCCTCGGTCGCCGAGCCGGACGTGCCGGACACGTCCCTGAGGGCGACAGCCAGCTTCTCCTCGTCGACCGGGAGCTTCGGCTCGGCGACCCGCTCGCCGCCGAAGAGGGAGCCGATCACGGAGACGGGGTTGTAGTCGCTGCCCGCGGCGGCGCGGACGGTCTCCTGGCTGTCCAGGGAGAGACCCGCCTTGTCCGGGGAGAGCGCGACCGTCTTGCCGTCGACGCTGAGCTGGAGGGGGGCGTGCGCGCGCTTCCCGAGCGCGGCCTCCAGCCTGTTGACCGCCTCCTCCTTCGTACCGCCGCCGATGTCGACGCCGAGGACCGTCGTGCCCTTGGGCACGTCGGAGTGGTTGAGGAGCAGGCCCGCGCCATAGGCGACGCCCACCAGGCCGAAGACGCCGACACCCACGAGGACGAGCTTGGAGCGGCCCTTCTTCGCCCGGGCGGCGGAGGAGGGCGCGGGGCGCGGGGCGCCGGCGGCCGGGGCCGGGGCGCCTCCGACGAGCTCGGGGGCCGAGAAGCGCTCCTGGGACCTCGCGGTGAAGTCCGGGGCGCCCGTGGGACCGGAGGGCACGACGGGGATGCCGCTGGTGAGCGTGTCGCCGGAGACGTGGCCGCCGCCGGGGGCGCCGGGGCCCGCGGGGGGAACGGCCGGGCCGGGGCTCTGGGGCGTCAGGACCGCGGTGTCGTCGGTCATCCGGGGCGCACCGCCGAAGGGACCGCCCCCGAAGGGACCGCCGTCCGGCACACCCCCGCCCGGGGCGCCATGGCCGGGACCACCATGGGCCGGACCGCCATGGGTCGGAGCACCATGGCCGGGCGCACCACGGTCGGGGGCACCATGGCCCGGCGCCCCACGGTCCGGGGCACCATGGCCCGGCGCACCAGGGCCGGGAGCTCCACCGCTCGGGGCGCCGCCGCGTGCCGGGGCACCGCCGATCGGGCTGCTGCCCGTGACGGGGCCGCTCGTCGGGCCGTTGGGGGCCTGCGGGGCGGCGCCGCCGAAGTAGGGGTCGCCGTCGGGGCCGTAGGCGGCCTCGTCCTGCGGCGGTGTGGACAGGTACGCGGGCGTACCGCCCGCCGGGGTGGCCGCGATGGAGGCGCCGCCGATCGTCGGGATGCCCCCCGTCGCGGGGCCGGCGAAGCCGGAGCCCCGGGTCGGTGCTCCGCCGCCGGGCCTGCGCGGCGCGGACGGACCCGCACCGGCTCCGGTCACCGCCGCGCCCGCGCCCATCCCGGAAGGACCGGAAGGACCCGACGCGCCCGACGAACCCGAAGGGCCGGAGGGACGCGAGGGGTTCGGAGCACCCGAGGGCCGGGCAGCGCCCGACGGCGCGGCGGGCGGCGTCGGGGACGTGGCCGGGGCGGGCGGAGCCGGCGGGGCCGCCGGCTTGCGCGGGGCGAACCAGTCGCTGGCCGGCTTCTCCTCCGCCTTCGGCGACGGCGCCGGAGCGGCGGCCGGGGCGGCCGGTTCGGGCGCGACGCGCTCCGGTGCCGAGGGCGCCTGCGCGGACGGCCGGGGCGAGGACTCGGCCTCGGCCTCCGCGACCGGCTTACGGACCACCACGGGCGGGATCGGCCGCGAACCCGGGATGTTGATCCGGATCCGGGTCGTCAGCGTGGTCTCGGTCTTCGGCTCCTCCGGCCGCTGCTGAGCGCGCGCGGCGGCGGTGTCGGCAGCGTCGTCGGCCCCGTCCTGCGTGGGGTGGAGCGACGGATACTGGCGGGTTCCGTACGGCGGTGTACCGGACGGGTACGCGGCTCCACCGCGCCCCTGGGCGCCGGAGGACGAACTGTCAGTCTCTCGACCAGTTTCACGACTCAAAGCAGGTTCTCCCGGTTGGCTCCACCGCCCGCTCTCTTGCTGGTGCTCGTGTACCCGGGCGGCTCGGCGGCGCGCACCACCATACTGTCCGCCGCCGCCGCGCACCCGACGGCCGGGGATCGGTTACAGGGCATTTGGGCCGAAGTCCGGGCAGCCCCCGCTCAAGTCGGCCTGCTCACGGGGCCGCTCGTGGCAGGCGCCCCAGGGTGGCGCACATCACAGCGATCACCATGCCTCCCACGACGTACGCCATTTCCGCGCCTCCGCCGCCGAAGACACCGTCACCCTCCGGCCGTCCGAGGCTGAGCAGGATGATGGCGACGAGCCAGCCGGCCCCGGGGACCACGATCCCGAGCTGCGTGTCGGTGGCGCGCAGCCCGCCGTAGAAGACGCCGGCGGTGGCGAGCAGCGCGAGGGCCAACCCGCCGGGGAACCAGGCGTTCTGGGCGAACGAGCCGGCCGCTCCGACCAGCGCTCCGAGGACGAGGAGGAGCGCGTACCAGACGATCCGGACGTTCATGCCGTCACTCCCGCGAAGAGGTCGTTCTCCCGCGCGCCCGCCGGTGCGCCGGGCGTACCCCTGACCAACTGGTAGTACTCCGTGGTGAAGATCGGCTGCCCGAGGTCGTTCGAGAGGGCGAAGAAGGGGCCGTCGACGGCGATCTGGGTGGCGTGCGCGCGCATCGCGGCGGTCTTGCGCGCGGCCCAGACCGCCGAGCCGTCGATCTCGGTGGTGATGAGCGACTCGTCGACCACACCGGGCAGATCGCCGATCTCCGCGACGCCGGGGAAGCGGGCGCCCTCCGCGCGCAGCCGGGCGAAGGCGGCCTCGGCGACGGGGCGGGGGATCCGGTTCCAGTAGATCTTGGCGATGGTGTGGGCGGGTCCCAGGTCGGGCCGGTAGGCGGCGTCCGCGGCCAGTTCGGCGGCGCGCGTGGCGACGCGGTGGGCCTGGATGTGGTCGGGGTGGCCGTAGCCGCCGTCGGGGTCGTAGGTGATCAGGACCTGCGGGCGGGTCTCGCGGATCACCTCGACGAGGTACGGGGCGGCGGCGTCGACGTCCGTGTTCCAGAAGGCGCCCTCGCGCCGGTTCTGCTCGACGCCCATCATTCCGGAGTCGCGGAAGCGGCCGGGGCCGCCGAGGAAGCGGTGGTCGGTGACGCCCAGCTCCTTCATGGCGGCGGCGAGTTCGGCGACGCGGTGGTCGCCGAGCCGGTCCTCACGGTCGGGTGCGAGGTGGGCGAGGTCGGGCGGGATGACCTCGCCCTCCTCGCCGAGCGTGCAGGTCACCAGGGTGACCAGCGCGCCCTCGGCCGCGTACCTGGCCATGGTGGCGCCGTTGTTGATCGACTCGTCGTCCGGGTGCGCGTGCACCAGGAGCAGACGACGGGCTGGGAGATCCGTCATGGCCCCACCCTACGAGACGCTCCCGGGCAGGGCCGCTGACCTGGGCGAGGCTCAGAACTTGAGGCCGCCGATCATGCCTGCCACGTTCGTGGTGAGGGTGCTGATGGACGGAGCGATGGACGAGCTCGCCAGGTAGAACCCGAGGAGCGCGCAGACCGCCGCATGTCCAGCCTTCAGTCCGGATTTCCGGATCAGCAGGAAGACGACGATCGCCAGCAGCACCACCGCCGAAATCGAGAGTGCCACGGCGGTTCACCTCCACACTTCTTCGGTCGGATATTCGGACGGTCAGTTCGGCGAGCATGTGCCAGGTGTCCCCTACCCACCTAGCGCTACGGATCATAACTATGTGTGGCTCCGCATCGATGGTGTACGGGGGCACAAGGGGGCGCACGGCGCTAGGTTCGGTCGCATGACCTCCAGGCAACAGCGGTCGTTCCCGCTCTCGTTCCCTCGTCAGTACGCCCGGACGCAGCGCTTCACCCTGGGCGTCCCCCGCTCCTTCACGGTCTCCCCCGACGGTGAACGGGTGGTGTTCCTGCGGTCGTCGGCCGGCACGGACCGCTCGCACGCGCTGTGGGTGCTCGATCCGCGCGGCCGGGCCGGGGAGGCGCGGGAGCGGATCGCGGCGGATCCGGAGGCGCTGCTCGCGGGCGCGGCCGAGGAGTTGTCCGCGCAGGAGCGGGCCCGGCGGGAGCGCAGCCGGGAGGGCTCGGCCGGGATCGTGGCCTACGCGGTGGACGGGGCCGTGGAGTTGGCGGCCTTCGCGCTGTCGGGGCGGCTGTTCGTGGCGGAGTTGAGGGCCGGGACGGCGGAGGAACTGCGGGTGCCGGGGCCGGTGATCGACCCCCGGCCGTCTCCGGACGGGCGGCACGTCGCGTACGTGGCGCGGGGCGCGCTGCGGGTGACGGGCGCCGACGGGGAGGGCGACCGGGCGCTCGCGGAGCCGGAGGACGCGCACACGACGTACGGTCTGGCGGAGTTCGTGGCGGCCGAGGAGATGGACCGTACGCGGGGCTACTGGTGGTCGCCCGAGTCGGACCGGC
This sequence comes from Streptomyces sp. NPDC015346, assembly GCF_043078785.1. NCBI lineage: Bacteria > Bacillati > Actinomycetota > Actinomycetes > Kitasatosporales > Streptomycetaceae > Streptomyces > Streptomyces sp. NPDC015346. The sequence continues at coordinate 692,868 of NZ_JBIBTW010000005.1, forward strand.
TCCTGGTGGCGCGGGCCGACGACCGGCCGGTGCGGCGCTGGTGGATCGCGGACCCGGCGCATCCGGACCGGGAGCCGCAGGCGGTGGCGTATCCGGCGGCGGGGACGGCCAACGCGGATGTGCGGCTGTATCTGGTGGACCTGGCCGGGGAGCGCACGGAGGTGGGGTGGGACCGGGAGCGGTATCCGTATCTGGCCCGGGTCCACTGGTCGGCGGGCGGGCCTCCGCTGATCCTCGTACAGGCTCGTGACCAGCGCCTCCAGCTTCATCTGGCGGTGGACACGACGACCGGGGCGACCCGGACGGTGCATGTCGACGAGGATCCGGCGTGGCTGGAGTTGGTGCCGGGGGCGCCCGCCTGGACCCCGGACGGACGCCTTGTGCGGGTGGCGGACGAGGGCGGGGCCCGGGTCCTCGCGGTCGGCGACCGGACGCTGACCGGTGCGGCGCTCCATCTCCGGGCCGTCCTCGACGTCGGGGAGAACGACATCCTGGTCTCGGCGTCGGCCGGCGCGGAGGCGGCGGATCCGGAGACCGGCGAGATTCACGTCTACCGGGTGAACGAGCTGGGCGTGGAGCGCGTCTCGCAAGAGGCCGGGGTCCACTCGGCGGCGCGCTCCGGCGCGGTGACGGTGCTGTCGTCCGCCGTGCCGGACGTTCCGGGGAGCGTGACGCGGGTGCTGCGGGACGGCGCGGAGCCGGCGGTGGTCGCCTCGCACGCGGAGCGGCCGGTGCTCGCCGCGCGGGTGCGCCTGCTGGAGGGGGGCGCACGGCGGATTCCGTGCGCCGTCCTGCTCCCCTCGGGGCACGGGGAAGGTGACGGACTTCTGCCCGTCCTCATGGATCCGTACGGCGGGCCCCATGGTCAGCGGGTGCTCGCCGCGCACAATCCGCATCTGACGTCCCAGTGGTTCGCCGAGCAGGGCTTCGCCGTGATCGTGGCGGACGGGCGGGGCACGCCGGGCCGGTCCCCCGCCTGGGAGAAGGCGATCAAGGACGATCTGACGCCGACCCTCGACGACCAGGTCGAGGCGCTGCACGCGCTCGCCGGGGACTTCCCGCTGGACCTCGGCCGGGTGGCGATCCGGGGCTGGTCCTACGGCGGTTACCTCGCCGCGCTCGGGGTGCTGCGGCGGCCGGACGTCTTCCACGCGGGGATCGCGGGGGCGCCGGTCACCGACATGCGGCTGTACGACACCCACTACACGGAGCGGTATCTGGGGCTGCCGCAGGAGAGTCCGGAGGTGTACGCGGCGAACTCGCTGGTCACCGACGACGGTCTGTCGGCGCCGGAGAACCCGGCCCGGCCGCTGATGATCATCCATGGCCTGGCCGACGACAATGTCGTCGTGGCCCACACCCTGCGGCTCTCCTCGGCACTGCTCGCGGCGGGCCGACCCCATGAGGTGCTGCCGTTGACGGGCGTGACGCACATGACGAACCAGGAGCAGGTGGCGGAGAACCTGCTGCTGCTCCAGGTGGACTTCCTGAAGCGCTCGCTGGGGCTCGCGTAGCGGGTGGCGCGGGCGTGACCAGTCGGGTGGCGCGGGTGTCACCAGCCGGGTCGCGCGGGTGTCACCAGCCTGGCGGGCGCGGGGACGGCGGGGCGGGCGGCAGGGCCGGGGTCCGGGGCGGGGCCGGGGCGACGCGCGGTTCGCCCCGGCCGGCGAGGACGGCGAGCACGGCGGCTCCGGCGAGCAGGTCGAACAGTGCGGAGACCAGGGAGAGTTGTTCGACGCCGTAGGGCCCGGAGAGACGGTCGAGGAGCTCGTACCGTACGGCCAGGGCGAGGCCCATGCCGCCGAAGCCGCACAGCAGCGCCCCGGCGACCAGACCGAGGGGGCGGGCGTACGGGCGACGGGCGAAGGCGCTGCCCGCGGCGGTCAGGGCGAGGAGGACCAGGACGGCGCCCAGCCAGCCGGGCGGGGGCGCGAGCAGCGGCGCGAGGACGGAACGGCCGCCCGTGAACCGGTCGACGGTGATCTCGGCGGGGTCCTCGAGCGCCCAGTGGACCTCCCAGGCGGCCCCGACGAGGCCGGCGAGGAGCAGCAGCACGCCGGCCGCGACGGCGCGGGCCGGGCGGGGCCGGGTCGGGAGGGGTTCGTGCGCCGTGTCGGCGGGGCGGCGGCCGAAGGCGGCGGTGAGGAGGAGTGCGGCGGCGAGGGCCAGTTCGAGGAGCGTGGTGATCAGGGCGGCGGGGTCCGCGGCGGTCGTCCAGAGCCCCGGGAGCCGGACGGCGAGGGTGACGGCTCCGGTGGCGGCGAGGGCGGAGGCGGCGACCGGGGAGCGGAGGGCGGCGACGGCCGTGACGGCGTAGACCACGGTCAGGACCGGGTCGAGCGCGGAGGTGGCGGACCGCTCGCGGAGCGGCGGGACGGGGTCCCCGGCCCAGTGCCAGAAGAGATCGGCGGGCGAACCGGTGGTGACGGCGAGGTCCCGCAGGATCCAGCCGACGACGACCAGGGCGAGCGCGCCGGAGAGGGCGGCTCCGGTGAGACGGGCCGCGCGAGTCACTGTCACCACACCGATACTCACGGTCGCGGCCCGGCGAAACAAGGGATTCCGCATATGCCCCGGGCGTACGGGCGGCCGGCCGGGACGACATGGTGCGTCCCGGCCGGCCTACGGCACCCGCACGGCCGTACGCCGTCCAGCATGACCTGTGCACATATCGGACCTGGGTCGGTGAAGTTGCCCGCGCGTTAAGGAAGATGACGGCGTTCTGTCCCCGGATGCGGTGTGCACCCGAGCGGTGGCCTCTACCCCCGCTCGTCCTCCGTCGGGACCACGTGCTTCTCCTCGGCGAAGTGGCAGGCGGAGTCGTGCTTCGCCGGGGAGTCGGTGAGCCGGAACTCCGCGGGGACGGCCAGCGCGGGCACCTCCAGGGCGCAGCGCTCCCGCGCCTTCCAGCAGCGGGTGCGGAAGCGGCACCCGGAGGGGATGTTGGCCGGGGAGGGCACGTCGCCGGTGAGGATGATGCGCTCGCGGTGGGCGCGGGCCTCGGGGTCGGGCACGGGGACCGCGGAGAGCAGCGCCTGGGTGTAGGGGTGGGTGGGGTGGTCGTAGATCTCGGCGTCGGTGCCGATCTCGACGATCCGGCCGAGGTACATGACGCCGACCCGGTCGGAGATGTGCCGCACGATCGACAGGTCGTGGGCGATGAAGACGTACGACAGGGAGAACTCCTTCTGGAGGTTCTCCAGGAGGTTCACGACCTGGGCCTGGACGGAGACGTCGAGCGCCGAGACGGGCTCGTCGGCGACGATGATCTCCGGCTGGAGCGCCAGGCCGCGGGCGATGCCGATGCGCTGCCGCTGGCCGCCGGAGAACTGGTGCGGATAGCGGTTGATGTACTCCGGGTTGAGGCCCACCACGTCGAGCAGGTCCTGGACCTTCCTGCGGCGCGAGCCCTTGGGGGCGACCTCGGGGTGGATCTCGTACGGCTCTCCGATGATGTCGCCGACGGTCATCCGGGGGTTGAGCGAGGTGTACGGGTCCTGGAACACCATCTGGATGTTGCGCCGGACCGCGCGCAGCGCCTTCGGGGACATCTTCGTGATGTCCTCGCCCTTGTACGAGATGGTGCCGGCCGTCGGGCGCTCCAGGTTGACCAGCATCTTCGCCACGGTCGACTTGCCGCAGCCGGATTCGCCGACGATGCCGAGGGTTTCGCCCGGCGCGAGGTCGAAGGAGACGCCGTCGACCGCCTTGACGGCGCCGATCTGCTTCTTGAACAGGATGCCCTGGGTCAGGGGGTAGTGCTTGTACAGGTCCCGGACCTGGAGGATCGCCTCGCGCTGGAGGCTGGCCTCGCCGCGAGCCTCAACCATGGAGGCACTCCTTCCAGTAGTGGCAGGCGCTCCGGCGCGGGACCGGGGACTCGGTCACCTCGTAGAGCGGCGGTACGTCGGTGCGGCACCGGTCCCGGGCGAGGGGGCAGCGGGGGTTGAAGGCGCAGCCGGGCGGGATGGCGAGGAGGTTGGGGGGTAGTCCCTTGATCGCGTACAGCTGCGAGCCCTTCTGGTCCAGGCGCGGAATCGATTCGAGCAGGCCCTTGGTGTAGGGGTGGGCGGGCGCCTTGTAGATCTCGTGGACGGGCGCGTGCTCCACGATCCGGCCGGCGTACATCACGGCGATCTTGTCGGCGACGTCGGCGACGACGCCGAGGTCGTGGGTGATGAGGATCAGGCCCATCCTGAGTTCGCGCTGGAGCTCGGCGAGGAGGTCCATGACCTGGGCCTGGACGGTGACGTCGAGCGCGGTGGTCGGCTCGTCGGCGATGATCAGCTCGGGTTCGAGCGCGAGCGCCATCGCGATCATGATGCGCTGGCGCATGCCGCCGGAGAACTGGTGCGGGTACTGCCCCACCCGTTCCTTCGCCGCCGGGATGCGGACCCGGTCCATCAGCTCGACGGCCTTGGCGCGGGAGTCCTTCCTCGACATGCCGCGGTGGACCTGGAACATCTCCCCCAGCTGGTCGCCGACGCTGATCACCGGGTTCAGCGAGGAGAGCGCGTCCTGGAAGATCATGGCCATCTTGGCGCCCCGGACCTTGCGCCGCTCCTCCTCCTTGAGGGTGAGCAGGTCCTGGCCCTGGAAGAGGATCTCGCCGCCGGTGATCTTCCCCGGGGGCGTGTCGAGGATGCCCATGACGGCCTGGGCGGTGACGGACTTGCCGGAGCCCGACTCGCCGAGCACGGCGAGCGTCTCGCCCTCGTCCACCGAGTAGTCGACACCGTTGACCGCCTTGGCCACCCCGTCCCGGGTGTGGAACTCCACGTGCAGGTCGCGGACTTCGAGCAGCATGGGCGTCTACCTCAGCTTGGGGTCGAGGGCGTCGCGCACCGCGTCGCCGAGCATGATGAAGGCGAGCACGGTGACGGCCAGCGCGCCGGCCGGCCAGAGCAGCATGTGCGGGGCGTTGCGGATGTACGGGGAGGCCGAGGAGATGTCGATGCCCCAGGACACGGTCGGCGGTTTGAGGCCGACGCCGAGGAACGACAGGGTCGCTTCCAGCGCGATGTAGGTGCCGAGGGCGATGGTCGCCACGACGATGACGGGTGCGAGCGCGTTGGGTGCGATGTGGCGCAGCAGCATCCGGGAGTTGGAGGCGCCGAGGGCGCGGGCGGCCTGGACGTAGTCGTTCTGTTTGGCGGTGATGACGGAGCCGCGGGCGATGCGGGAGAGCTGGGGCCAGCCGAGCAGGACCATGAAACCGATGACGGGCCAGACGGTGTTGCTGGTGACGACGGAGAGCAGGACGAGTCCGCCGAGGACGACGGGGATGGCGAAGAAGACGTCGGTGATCCGGGAGAGGATCCCGTCCCAGCCGCCGCCGAAGAAGCCCGCGAGTCCGCCGAGGACGGAGCCGAGGACGGCGACGCCGAGGGTGGCGAGGACGCCGACGGTGACGGAGGTCCGGGCGCCGTAGACCGTACGGGTGTAGACGTCGCAGCCCTGGCCGTTGAAGCCGAAGGGGTGGCCGGGCTGGGAGCCCTCCTGGGCCTTGGCGAGGTCGCAGTCGAGCGGGTCTCCCGAGGCGATCAGGGAGGGCCAGATCGAGATGACGATCAGGAAGAGGATGACGAGCGCCGAGACGAGGAAGACGGGGTTGCGGCGCAGGTCGTGCCAGGCGTCGGACCACAGGGAGCGCGGTTTGCCGCCGGGGCCGGTGCCCAGCGGGCCGCCCGGGACCTTCTCCAGGGTCTCGCCCTCGGCCATCGCGAGGTCCACGGCGGCTCCGGCGCCGGTGGGGGCGATGGCGGCTCCTTCGTCGTAGTTCGGCTCAGGCATAGCGGATCCTCGGGTCGAGTACGGCGTACAGGAGGTCGACGAGCAGGTTGGCCACCAGGAACACCAGGACGAGGACGGTCACGAAGCCGACGACGGTCTGGGTGTTCTGGCGGATGATGCCCTGGTAGAGCTGGTAGCCGACGCCGTGGATGTTGAAGATCCGCTCGGTGACGATGGCCCCGCCCATCAGCGCGCCGATGTCGGTGCCGATGAAGGTCACCACGGGGATCAGCGAGTTGCGCAGCAGATGGCGGGTGATGACCCGGCGCCGCGGCAGACCCTTGGCGACAGCGGTACGGACGTAGTCGGCGCGCTTGTTCTCGGCGATCGAGGTCCGGGTGAGCCGGGTGACGTAGGCCAGCGAGACGGAGGCGAGGACGAGGCCGGGGACGATGAGTTCGCCGACGGGGGCCTCGGGCGAGACCGCCGGTCTGATCCAGCCCCATTTGACGCCGAGGAGGAGCTGGAGGAGCAGGCCGGTGACGAAGGTCGGGACGGAGATGACGACCAGGGTCAGCAGCAGTACGGAGGTGTCGATGGGGCGGCCGCGGCGCAGTCCTGTGACCACGCCGAGGGCGATGCCGATGACGATCTCGAAGACGATCGCGACGAGGGTGAGCCGGATGGTGACCGGGAAGGCGTTGCCCATCAGCTCGGTGACGGGCTGGCCGTTGAAGGCGGTGCCGAAGTCGCCGGTGAAGACGTTGCCCATGTACGTCGCGTACTGCTGCCAGACCGGTTGGTCGAGGCCGAACTCGGCTCTCAGCCGGGCGGCGGTGGCCGGGTCGCAGGCGCGGTCGCCGCAGAGCCCGGCGATGGGGTCGCCCATCACGTTCACCATCAGGAAGATCAGCAGGGTGGCGCCGAAGAAGACCGGGATCATCTGCAGCAGACGCCGGATCACATAACGACCCATGAGGGGCTCCGGGGGTGGGGGGAAGGCGTACGGCCCGGCGCTCGGGGACGCCGGGCCGTACGCCGCTTCCCTGCGTCAGTCGACCTTGATCTCGTTGTAGACGGGGACGCTGAACGGGTTCAGGGCCACGTTGGAGACGCGCTCCGAGTAGCCGGCGCTGCCGTTCTGGTACCAGAGCGGAATGGCGCCCATGTCGTCCCGCAGGACCTCCTCGGCCCGCTGGAAGATCTCGACGGCCTTCTTGGTGTCGGGCTCCGCGTTGGCCTGGTCGACGAGCTTGTCGAACTCGGGGTTCGACCACTTGCCGTCGTTGGACGAGGCGTTGGTGTAGTACAGCGGCTGGAGGAAGTTCTGGATGAGCGGGTAGTCCATCTGCCAGCCGGCCCGGAACGGCCCGGTCATCTTCTGGGTGGTGACCTGGTTGCGGTAGTCGGCGAAGGTGCCGACGGGGTTGCCGACGCAGGCCCTGTTGTTGCCGAGCGCGTTGTTGATGGAGTTGCAGACGGCGTCCACCCATTCCTTGTGGGAGCCGGTGTCGGCGTTGTACGAGATCTTCATCGTGCCGCCGGGGATGCCGCCGCCCTCGGCGACCAGCTTCTTCGCCTCGGCCGCGTCGTACGTGCAGAAGTCGCCGCAGATGTTCTTGTAGCCGCCCTCCTCGCCGAGGACCGGGGAGGTCCAGTCGACGGCGGGGGTCCGGGTCTTCTGGAAGATGGTCTCGGTGATCTGCTCACGGTTGATCGCCCGTGAGATGCCCTTGCGGAGCTTGTCGCCGTTCGGGGTGTTCCAGGCCTTGTCGTAGAACGGGATGGACAGCGTCTGGATGATGCCGGCGGGGAGGTTGATGTACCGGTCGCCGAGGTCCGCCTGGACGTTCTTGAGCTGGGAGGCGGGCACGTCGTCGACGAGGTCGAGGTTTCCGGCCGTCAGGTCGGTGTAGGCGGTGTTGTTGTCGGTGTAGACCTTGAGGGTCACTCCGCCGTTCTGCGCCTTGTCCTCGCCGGGGTAGCCGTCCCAGCGCTTGAGGGCCATCTGGGAGCCCTTGGAGTACGAGTCGACGGTGTACGGGCCGTTCCCGACGGGCTTGGAGAGCCAGGCGTCGTGGTCCACGAAGAACGCCCTGGGCAGGGGGGCGAAGGCCGCGTAGCCGAGCGTCTCGGGCCAGAGGGAGAACTTCTGGGAGAGCTTGACCGTGAAGGTCCTGTCGTCGACGACCTTCAGCCCGGACATGGTCTCGGCCTTGGCCTGCCCCTCCTCGGGGTGGACCTGGTCGTAGCCCTCGATCTGACCGAAGAAGAAGGCGTTCTTCTGGTTGTTCTTCAGGTGGGCGCCGTAGTTCCAGGCGTCGACGAAGGACTTCGCTGTGACCTTCTCGCCGTTGGAGAAGGTCCAGCCGTTCTTGAGGGTGATCCGGAAGTTGGTCGAGTCGGTCGTCTCGATGCTCTCGGCGAGCATGTTCTCGGCCTCGCCGGTCTTCGGGTCGTACTGCTTGAGCCCCCGGAAGATCATGGCGAGGACCTTGCCGCCCTGGACCTCGTTGGTGTTCGCCGGCTCCAGCGGGTTCTGCGGGTCGCCCCAGGAGGAACTCACGATGCCGTCGGCCCCGCTGCCGCCGCCGTCGCCGCCGCCGCCACAGGCGGTCGCCGCGAGGGCGACGGCTAGGGCCGTCGCGGCCCACTTGGCGTGCGTGGCTCCGCGCATGAGGTGCCTCCTGAGGTGCTGTCAGTACCGAGGGACCCAATATCACCCGACTGCAGGCGCTATGCACGTGTACGACACCCATTGGGAGAAATGCAACGAGGGCGCCCCGGCCGTGATGGCCGGGGCGCCCTCGGTACGGAAGGGGACTACGCCGCGTGGATGACGTCCTTCTCCTCGGCGAAGTGGCACGCAGACTCGTGCGCGGCCGGGGTGTCCTCGCCCTGGAAACGCTCCGGGATCGCGAGGAGCGGAACCTCGGTGGCGCACTTCTCCTCGGCCTTCCAGCACCGGGTGCGGAAGCGGCAGCCCGAGGGCGGGTTGGCCGGCGAGGGGACGTCACCGGTGAGGATGATCCGCTCGCGGCCCTCGCGGGCATCCGGGTCCGGAACGGGGACCGCCGACAGCAGCGCCTGGGTGTAGGGGTGCGTCGGGTGGTCGTAGATCTGCGTGTCCGTACCGATCTCGGCCATCTTGCCGAGGTACATCACGCCGACCCGGTCGGAGATGTGCCGGACGATCGACAGGTCGTGCGCGATGAAGACGTAGGAGAGGTTGAACTCGTCCTGCAGCTTCTCCATCAGGTTGATGACCTGCGCCTGGACGGAGACGTCCAGGGCCGAGACCGGCTCGTCGCAGATGATGATCTCCGGGTTGAGCGCGAGGCCGCGGGCGATGCCGATGCGCTGGCGCTGACCGCCGGAGAACTGGTGCGGGTAGCGGTTGATGTACTCGGGGTTCAGACCGACCACATCGAGCAGCTCCTGCACCTTGCGGCGCCGGTCGCCCTTCGGGGCCACCTCGGGGTGGATGTCGAAGGGCTCGCCGATGATGTCGCCCACCGTCATGCGCGGGTTGAGCGAGGTGTACGGGTCCTGGAACACCATCTGGATGTTCCGGCGGACGGCCTTCAGGGCGCGGCCGGACAGCTTGGTGATGTCCTGGCCCTTGTAGAAGACCTCGCCGGCGGTGGCCCGCTCCAGGGTCATCAGGAGCTTGGCGACCGTGGACTTGCCACAGCCGGACTCGCCCACGATGCCGAGGGTCTCGCCCTGGTAGAGGTCGAAGGAGACCCCGTCCACGGCCTTGACGGCGCCGACCTGCTTCTTGAAGAGGATGCCCTGGGTCAGCGGGAAGTGCTTGACCAGGTCGCGCACCTGGAGGATCGGCTCGCCGCGCTCGACCGGCGCCTCGAGGGCGGCTACGGCCTCCGCCTCGGTGGCGGCGTCGACCGTCTCCACCGCGGTGACGTTCGGAGTCGCGTCCGCGGCCTCACCGTTCTTGCTGAGCTCAGCCATGGATCGTCTCCTTCCAGAAGTGGCAGGCGCTGCCGCGGCCGGGCAGCTCCGTGCCGTCCTGCTCGGCGACCGGCGCGAGCGCCGGGATCTCCGTGCGGCAGATGTCTTCGGCCTTCGGGCAGCGCGGGTTGAAGGCGCAGCCGGTCGGCACGCGGAGCAGGTTGGGCGGCAGACCCTTGATCGCGTACAGCTCCTGGCCCTTCTGGTCCAGGCGCGGGATCGAGTCGAGCAGACCCCGGGTGTACGGGTGGGCCGGGCGCTTGTACAGCTCGTGGACGGGGGCGGTCTCGACGATCCGGCCCGCGTACATGACGGCGATCTTGTCCGCGACGTCGGCGACGACGCCGAGGTCGTGGGTGATCAGGATCAGGCCCATGTTGTATTCGCGCTGGAGCTCCGCGAGGAGGTCCATGACCTGGGCCTGGACCGTCACGTCGAGCGCCGTGGTGGGCTCGTCGGCGATGATCAGGTCCGGCTCCAGGGCGAGCGCCATGGCGATCATGATGCGCTGGCGCATACCGCCGGAGAACTGGTGGGGGTAGTCGTTCACCCGCGCCGCGGCGGCGGGGATCTTGACCCTGTCCATCAGCTCGATGGCCTTGGCCTTGGCCTCCTTCTTGGAGAGGCCGTGGTGCACCCGGAACATCTCGCCGAGCTGGTAGCCGACGGTGAGGACCGGGTTGAGGGAGGAGAGCGCGTCCTGGAAGATCATCGCGATCTTCCGGCCGCGGATCTTCCGCCGCTCCTCGTAGGACATCTTGAGCATGTCCTCGCCGCGGAAGAGGACCTCGCCCTGCGGGATCTTGCCGGGCGGCATGTCGAGGATGCCCATGATGGCCTGCGCGGTGACGGACTTGCCGGACCCGGACTCGCCGAGGACGGCGAGCGTCTCGCCCGCGTTCACGCTGTAGTTGACGCCGTTGACCGCCTTGGCCACACCGTCGCGGGTGTGGAACTCCACATGCAGGTCACGGACTTGGAGCAGGGGCCCGGTGTAGTCCTCGCCGTCGCGCGGCGCGGGAACGGTCGCGGTCTTGCTCGTGTTGTCGATGATGCTCACGTTTTACGCCCTCCTCAGCGCAGCTTGGGGTCGAGGGCGCTGCGAACCGCATCGCCGAGCATGATGAACGCCAGAACGGTGATCGACACCATGACGGACGGGATGATCAGGACGTACGCGGCGTTCCGCAGCTGCTCCTGGCCCGACGAGATGTCGACGCCCCACGAGACGGTCGGCTCGGCGAGGCCGATGCCCAGGAAGGAGAGCGTCGCCTCCGCCGAGATGTAGCCGCCGAGCGCGATGGTGGCGACGACGATCACCGGGGCGATGGCGTTCGGCAGGATGTGCCGGAGCAGGATCCGCGTGGTGGAGGCGCCGAGCGCCTTGGCCGCCATGACGTAGTCCGCCTGCTTGATGGTGATCACCGAGCCGCGGGCGACACGGGCGATCTGGGTCCAGCCGAGGAAGGCCAGGGCGAGGATGACCACCCAGAGCTTGCGCTCCTCGAAGGCGGTCAGGACGACCATCGCGCCGAGGATGAAGGGGACACCGAAGAAGATGTCCGTGACGCGGGACAGGATGGTGTCCATCCAGCCGCCGAAGTAGCCGGCGAGCATGCCGACGACCGTGCCCAGAAGGGTGACGAGCAGGGTGACGACGACGGCGACGGCGATCGAGGCACGGGCGCCGTAGATGACACGCGCGTAGATCGACCGGCCCTGGATGTCGTAACCGAACCAGTCCTCGCTGAAGAAGCTGCCCCAGTTCGGCTTCTGGAGGTAGTGCTTGGCAAGGTCCGCGTGGCGCGGGTCGGCGCTGGTGAACAGGCCGGGGAAGACCGCCATGGTCAGCAGGACGACGATCAGGACGGAAGAGACCAGGAAGATCGGGTTGCGGCGCAGGTCGTGCCAGGCGTCCGACCAGAGGCTGCGCGGCTTCTCCCGCTTCTCGGCCGGCTGCGTGGCGGTCCCGTCGGCCGAAGTCTGTTCGGTGACAGCTTCCTTGAGTGCCTCAGGCATAACGGATCCTCGGGTCCAGGACCGCGTAGAGCAGGTCGACGAGCAGGCTGGCGACGAGATAGACGACCACGATCAGGGTCACGATGCCCACGACGGTGGCGCCCTCACGGTGCCTCAGCGCGGAGAAGACGTTGTAGCCGACGCCCTGGACGTTGAAGATGCCCTCGGTGACGACCGCGCCGCCCATCAGGGCGCCGATGTCGGTACCGAGGAAGGTGACGACGGGGATCATCGAGTTGCGCATGAGGTGGACACCGATGATGCGGCGGCGCGGCAGGCCCTTGGCCACCGCGGTGCGCATGTAGTCGGAGCGCAGGTTCTCGGCGATCGAGGTACGGGTGAGGCGGGCGACGTACGCCAGCGACAGCGAACCGAGTACGACGGCGGGAAGGACCAGTTCGTTCCACTCCGCCAGGGCGCTCACGTTCGGGTCGACCCAGCCGAGCTGGTGGGCGAAGAAGTACTGCGCCAGGAAGCCGAGGACGAACGAGGGCACGGAGATGAGGAGCAGCGTCAGGACCAGCAGGCCGCGGTCCCGGAGCGTGTCGGCCTTCAGCCCGGCGAAGACACCGAGGGAGATACCGACGAGTGCGGTGAAGGTGAAGGCGAACAGGGTGAGTCGGATCGTGATGGGGAACGCGTCCGCGATGATGTCCGCGACGGGTTGCCCGCTGGCGATCTGCGTGCCGAAGTCGCCCTGGAACAGGTTGAGGAGATAGTTCCCGTACTGCACCAGCAGTGGCTGGTCGAGCCCGAGGTCCTTCTTCATCGCGGCGATCTGCGCCGGGTCGACGGTCTGCTCTCCCGCGAGTGCGCGCACGGGATCGCCGGGCAGCGCGTACATCATGGAGAAGACCAGCAAGGTTGACCCGATGAAGACCGGGATCATCTGGAGCAGTCGCCGCGCGACATAACGCCCCATGTTTGCCTCCGATATGAATACCTGCAGCCCACGGGGCCGATTCCTGGATTACGGGAATCGGCCCCGGGGGCCTACCGCCAGTTGCGGTGGCGGGTGACGGCCGAGTGGGGGTGGGACCGTGGGATGGTTACTTGACGGTGACTTCGGTGATGTTGAAGTCACCGTGGAAGTCGACAGTCACGTTGTCGACAGCCTCGGAGTGACCACCGTTGATCTTGTACTCCCACAGCGGGATGGCCGGCATCTTGGTGAGAACCAGCTTCTCGGCGTCCTGGTAGGCCTTGATCGACTCTTCCAGGGTCTTCGCGTTGTCGCCCTTCTTGAACGCCGCGTCGACCGCGGGGTCCGAGAAGCGACCGTTGTTCGCCTCGGCGGTCGTGCCGTAGAGCTCACGCATGAAGTTGACGTTCACCGGGTAGTCGGCGACCCAGCCACCGCGGTACATCGACTTGACCTTGTTGTTGTCGCGCGCTTCCAGGTCGGTCTGGAAGTCCGGCTTCGCGTCCGGGATGCAGTCGACACCGGTGGAGTTGCGGATCGACTCGCAGACCGCGGTCACCCACTCCTTGTGGCCACCGTCGGCGTTGTACTGGATCCAGATCTTGTTGTCCGGAATGCCGCCACCCTCGGTGACGAACTGCTTGGCCTTCGCCGGGTTGAAGGTGAAGACGTCGCTGCCGAGGTCCTGCTTACCGGCGACACCCTCGGGGATGAAGCTCGTGGCCGGCTTGCGGGTGCCGTTGAGCACCGTCTTGGTGATCGTCTCCCGGTCGATCGCCATCGACAGACCCTGCAGGACCTTCGGGTTGATGCCCTTGAAGGTCTTCGAGTAGAAGGTCGGCACGAGGCTCTGGATGGCCGCGTACGGCTGCTCGATCGCGCGGTCGCCGAGGTCCTGCTTGTACTTCGGCAGGTCCTTCGGGCCGACCTGGCGGATCATGTCCAGGTTGCCGGACAGGAGGTCCTGGTACGCGGCCTCGACGGTCGCGTAGTTCTTGAAGAGGACACCCTTGTTCTTGGCCTTGTTCGGGCCCAGGTAGTCAGGGTTGGCCTTGACCTGGATGAGCTTCTTCTTGTCCCACTTCTCGAAGATGTAGGGACCGTTGCCGACCGGCTTCTGACCGAACGCCGCGGGGTCCTTGTAGAAGGACTCGGGGAGCGGGGCCCAGGTCGTGTACCCGAGCTTGTACTCGAAGTACGGGACCGGGTTCGTGAGCTCGATGGTGAAGGTCGTGTCGTCGACGATCTTCAGGCCGGACATCTTGTCGCTCTTGGGAGCACCCTTGGCCGGGTGCACGTCGGCGTAGCCGGCGATGTCCTCGAACCAGAAGGCGTTCTGCTGCTTGTTGTTGATGTTGGCGTACCAGTTCCACGCGTCGACGTACGACTTCGACGTGACGGGGGTGCCGTCGTGGAACTTCCAGCCGCTCTTGAGCTTGACGGTCCACGTCTTCGAGTCGGTCGTCTTGATGGACTCGGCGTTCGTGTAGACGATCTTGCCCTGCGCGTCGAAGTCCAGCAGCTGCGTGAACAGCGACTGGATGACGTAGCTGCCGAGCGACTCGTTGGTGTCGGCCGGGATCAGCGGCTTCTGCGGCTCGCCGACGTCGATGGAGACGTAGCCCGCGGGCTTGCCCTTCTCCTTCGACGCGGTGTCGTCACCGTTACCCCCGCCACAGGCGGTCGCTGCCAGGGCGACGACGATCGCGCCCACTACCCACTTGGCGCTCTTGGCACCGCGCATGGGTTCCTCCTCATGAGTCCACTAGTCACTACAAGAGGGGCACCTCGTCGAGTTCGCCGACACCCCTGACGGCGATGCACTCAAGTGCCCCGAGTGTGCTCGTGAGTCGACACTCCCCACAGTGCGCTGACCCATTGACCCGAGCTCAATGGAGCCAACTATTAAGTACGTCCGAGCTGTAAACCACACTTAAGTGGTCTCGGTTTGACAACATCACCAGGGGGCCGAAAACCGAAATCCGGACAAACTGATCACAGACAGACACCCCCGAAACGGACCGTTAACACACGTTCCGGAGAGCGACGACCGATATCCGGACGCTCTGTCCATGAAATGGATTTGACGAAAGGCCCGGGCCCCCACAGCGTCTGCGGGGGCCCGGGCCTTGTCTGACGAGAGGTCAGGTCGTTCAGTTGTTCTTGGCGCGCGAGGCCGTGCGGCCGCGCTCCTTCTGGTCCAGGACGACCTTGCGGATACGCACGGCCTCCGGGGTCACCTCGACGCACTCGTCGTCGCGGCAGAACTCCAGCGACTGCTCCAGCGAGAGCTTGCGCGGCGGGACGATCGCCTCGAAGGAGTCGGCGGAGGAGGAGCGCATGTTGGTGAGCTTCTTCTCCTTGGTGATGTTGACGTCCATGTCGTCGGCGCGGGAGTTCTCGCCGACGATCATGCCCTCGTAGACCTCGGTGCCGGGGTCGACGAACAGCACGCCGCGCTCCTGCAGGTTGGTCATCGCGAAACCGGTGACCGCGCCGGCCCGGTCGGCGACCAGCGAACCGTTGTTACGGGTGGTCAGGGTGCCGAACCACGGCTCGTGACCCTCGTGGATCGAGTGGGCGATGCCCGTACCGCGGGTGTTGGTCAGGAACTCCGTACGGAAGCCGATCAGGCCACGGGACGGAACGACGAACTCCATGCGGACCCAGCCGGAGCCGTGGTTGGACATGTTGTCCATGCGGCCCTTGCGGACACCCATGAGCTGCGTGACCGCGCCCATGTGCTCCTCGGGGACGTCGACCGTCAGACGCTCGACCGGCTCGTGGATCTTGCCGTCGATCTCCTTGGTGACGACCTGCGGCTTGCCGATGGTGAGCTCGAAGCCCTCGCGGCGCATCTGCTCGACCAGGATGGCGAGCGCGAGCTCACCACGGCCCTGGACCTCCCAGGCGTCCGGCCGCTCGGTGTCGAGGACGCGGAGCGAGACGTTACCGATCAGCTCGCGGTCCAGGCGGTCCTTCACCTGGCGGGCGGTGACCTTGCGGTCCTTCACGGCGGACTTCGCGTCCGCGCCCTTGCCGGTGCCACCGCGACCGACGAGCGGCGAGGTGTTCGTACCGATGGTCATCGAGATGGCGGGCTGGTCGACCGTGATCAGCGGCAGCGCGATCGGGTTCTCCGGGTCGGCCAGCGTCTCGCCGATCATGATGTCGGGGATACCGGCGACGGCGCAGATGTCACCGGGGCCGGCGACCTCGGCCGGCTTGCGGGTGAGCGCCTCGGTCATCATCAGCTCGGTGATGCGGACGTTGGAGATCGTGCCGTCCCGCTTGATCCACGCGACCGTCTGGCCCTTGCGCAGCTCGCCCTGCTCGACGCGGAGCAGCGCGATACGGCCGAGGAAGTTGTCGGCGTCGAGGTTGGTGACGTGCGCCTGGAGCGGCGCCTCCTCGTCGTACACCGGGGCCGGGACGTGCTCCAGGATCGTGGAGAAGAACGGCTCCAGGCTGTCGCTGTCCGCCGGGACGGTGCCGTCCTCCGGCTTGGTCAGCGAGGCGACGCCGTCACGGCCGCAGGCGTAGACGATCGGGAACTCGATCTGGTCCTCGTCCGCGTCCAGGTCGAGGAAGAGGTCGTAGGTCTCGTTGACGACCTCGTCGATCCGGGAGTCCGGGCGGTCGGTCTTGTTGATGCAGAGGATGACGGGCATCCGGGCCTGCAGGGCCTTGCGCAGCACGAAGCGGGTCTGCGGGAGCGGGCCCTCGGAGGCGTCGACGAGAAGGACGACCGCGTCCACCATCGACAGACCGCGCTCGACCTCGCCACCGAAGTCGGCGTGGCCGGGGGTGTCGATGATGTTGATCGTGATCGGGGCCCCGCCGTCCTTGGGGTGATACTTCACCGCCGTGTTCTTGGCGAGGATCGTGATGCCCTTCTCACGCTCCAGGTCGTTCGAGTCCATCATGCGGTCGTCGAGGTGCTGGTGGGCGGCGAAGGCACCGGCCTGCTTGAGCATGGCGTCGACGATGGTCGTCTTGCCATGGTCGACGTGGGCGACGATGGCGACGTTACGGATGTCGTGGCGCGTGGGCATGGGTGCTTGCGCTTCTCTCGGATCGTGGGATGCGGCGTCAGTTCCTCTTACGCCCGCCGGGCGGACGCGCCACGGCTAAGTCCTATGGTACGGGGCTGCCGCGCAAGGGGCTTCCCCGACCGGATCCGAGGGGGTCCGCTGGAGGTTTTGGGATGCCTCGGTGGTGCGATCGTGCACAGAGCGTGGAGGGGGAGAACGTGATCGAGCGACCGGGTCAAGGGGCCGGACGTGATCCTGCCCGCCGGGATCACCGGCGGGCAAGGAACTTGAGCTGCATCTGAGGTTGAGCGCTGTACTTTCGGCTATTCCTTGGTGTCGCGCTCCGCGCCCTTGGCCGATTCGGGCTTCTTGAACCCGATGTCCTGGTAGCGCGGGGTCGCGAAGCCCCAGGCGCCCGCGTTCACCACCTCGGGCTTGGCGGCGACGAGCTGGGGGCGCTGATAGAGGGGGATCGATCCCGCGGCGGCCCAGATCCGGGCGTCCGCCTGGCGGACCAGCTCGCGGGCCTCCTTCTCGTCGAGGGTGGCCACCGCCTGGTCGAACAGCTGGTCGATACGGTCGGTGCCGACCCGCGCGTAATTCTGCTCGACCAGGAGGGAGCCGTCCGAGGCGGGCTCGGGCTTGGCGTAGATCGGCCGCGCGTCGGTCGCCGGGAAGGCGGTGGCCGGCCAGGAGTAGAGGGCCAGGTCGTAGTCGCCGGAGGCGATGTGGTCCTTGAAGAAGCTGTCGTCGGCGACCTTCGTGACCTCGGTGCGGATGCCCACCACGTCGAGCATCCGGACGATCCTGTCGCCGACCGCCCGCAGCGACTCCGAGCCGGGGCCCGAGGGCAGGACGAAGCGCAGGCTGAGCGGCTTGCCGTCCTTGCCCAGGGACTGAGGGGCGGCGCCCGGGACGGCGGGGGCGGCGGTGCCGCGCGGGGCGTAGGCCCCCGCGGCGCCCCGGTCGGGCCCGCCGGCGTTGCGGGCCCTGGCTTCCATGGCGGCGTCCGGGTCGGTGTCGAGGGAGGCGGCCTGGCGGAGCAGGGCCACCGTCTGGAGCGCGGCGCCGGGCGCCGGGGCGAGGACGTGCGTACCGCTCTCGGGGCCCGTGGCGGCGAGGGCGGGGCCGGCCTTGGCGTCCAGGGGGCGGGTGCCGCTCTCGGGACCGGCGGCGCCGAGGGCGGGGCCGGCGGCCTTGGCGTCGACACGGGCGGCGGCGCCGCCCGGCTTGTCGTCGCCGACGATGTAGAGGCCGTCGTTCGAGGCGACGTCGGCCTCGGGCTTCCCGGCCCCGGCGGGGGTGCCGGCCCGGTCGGCCGCGTCCGTGGCGTTCTTGTCGGCGGCCTTGTCCTTCTTCTCCGCGGCGTTCTCCGCGTCCTTCTCGGCGGCGTTCTCCGCGTCCTTCTTCGTCGCCTCGCCGCCGGCCTTCGTCCCGGCCGGCTTCTTCTCCGCGCCACCCGGCACCCAGCCCGCGTCCGCGAGCAGCGCCCGCGCCTCCTCGGTGTCCTGGTCGCCGAGCGCGTCGCTGCTGTCCGCGTACGCCGCCTGTCCCGCCAGGGCCAGGTGGCTGCCCGGCGGCTTGGCGGGCAGCCCGAGCGGCTTGAGTACGGATTCGGCCAGTTCCTGGCGGTCGATGGCGCGGGCCACCGCCCTGCGTACCCGCTCGTCGGCGAGCGGCCCCGACTCTCCGTTGAGCGAGAGTTGGGTGTACGCGGGCTCCAGGGACTTGCGCACCACCAGCTTCCCGAGGGCGCTCTGCTCGGTCGCGTACCGCTCGATGGCCTGCTGGTTCTTCTCGCGGGCGGCCTGGACGATCACCGCCTGCTCCTGGTCGGAGCCGTGCGCGAGGGCCCATGCCTTGAGCGCCGCGGAGGGGGTGATCGCGGCGCCGGGGCCGTGGGTGAGCGCCTGGCCGCCGTTCCGGTCGGCGCGGGCGTCCCGTACCGCGAGCGCGATACGGTCCGCGGCGGCCCGGTCGATCTCGGCCAGGTCGAGGCCGCCGGCGGCGAGCGCGGCGACGCGCTCCGAGCGGGGCACCGCCTTGAGGACGAGCTGGTCGAGCTTGGCGGGCTGCCCCCACCAGCGCGGGTTGCGGGCCAGTGTGACCGTGCCGGCCGTGCGGTCGGACGCCTTCAGCAGGAACGGTCCTGCGGTCGACTTCAGCGTGGTGCGCGCGCCGTCGTTGAAGCTGTTCGGGGCCCCCATCACCTCCTTCGGGTAGAGGGGGGTGAAGAGGGACTGCCAGTCGGCGTACGGCTTGGCGAAGGTGACCCGTACCTCCAGGTCGTCCTTGCCGCGCTCGATCTTCTCGATCCGCTCGTAGCCGGCGTTGCGCGCGGTCCAGTAGGCGGTGTCCCGGCCGCTGAGGGCGCGCCACTGCGCGACGAAGTCGGGGGCGCCGATCTCGCGGCCGTCGCTCCAGACGGCCTGCTGGTTGAGCTTGTAGAGGACGACCTGCCGGGGCTCGGTCTCGACCACCTGCGCGGACTCCAGGTAGTCCGGGTTGCGCTGCGGCCGGCCGCGCTCGTCGAGGGTGTAGAGCGAGGGGAGTACGGCCCCGGTGACGCGGGAGGTGGAGCCGTCGGCGTCGGCCTGGAAGGCGTTGAGCGTGGTGGGCATCGCGTCCACGGCCCAGCGCAGGGTGCCTCCGTCGGCGACCCGGTCGCGGGCGGTGGGCGCGTGGTCCGGGGCGGCGGCCGGGGCCTCGTCGGCCCCGTCGGCGGAGCTGCACCCGGCCAGGACGGAGACGGCGAGCACCGCGCTGGTGAGGGTGGCGACGGAGCGGATCGTGCGGGAGCGGGGGCTCCTGGAGCATGTCCTCCCGCGAGGGGCGCCGACCTGGGCCATGACTTGTACCCCTTCGTCCAGTTTTATGGCATATGGCGATGATCACACCTATTGCTCATACACTGAAAAGGAAGGAGCGGATCCGGCGACGACGACACGGCGGCACGGCGCGCGAACGTCACCCATGCGGCCCAATCGACGGACGGCGGGGCGCTCCGGACGAGTGGAATCCCGTACGCATGGGTTCACAAGCGGGATGTGACGCGCGACACTCTCCCCCAGGTCGGCTTCGCCCGGCCCGGGGGGAATCCCCCAGCGCGTGTTCGCCACCCCGCGATCGCGGAAGTGAGGGCAATCGATGTCCCTTCAGGACGATTTGGCGGCCGTCAAGCGCAGTCTCGACGACCTGGTCCGTACGGTCGGACAGCTGGAACGCAGCATCGCGGCGGAGCGTGGCGCCCCCTTGCCGCCGACCACGAGCCGGCCCGACCTCGTGACGATCCCCGACACCCCCTACGACAGCGGGCTGTGGACCGACACGGACGACGAGGGCCTGGGAGCACGCGACCGGCACGCGCCCTAGGAGACCTCGTTGGCCACAGGAACCGAACCGCCCTCCACCGGAAGGGGGGTGACCGCCACCGGGGTGCACTCCCCCTCCCGCGCGGCGATCGCCCCCCGCCATCTGCGGACCGACCGCTGGTGGCTGGCGCCCGCCGCCACCGCCGCCGGACTGCTCGCCTTCATCGCGTATTCCACCTGGCGCGCCTTCGCCAACTCCGGCTACTACGCCGCGCCCTACGTCTCGCCGTTCTACTCGCCCTGCCTCGCGGAGAACTGCGTCCCGATGAAGGACGGCCCCAACTGGGAGATCTTCGGCAGCTGGTGGGGTCTCTCCCCGGCGCTGCTGATCCTGGTCTTCCCGCTCGGCTTCCGGCTGACCTGCTACTACTACCGGAAGGCGTACTACCGCGGCTTCTGGGCCTCGCCCCCGGCCTGCGCGGTCGCCGAACCGCACACGGCCTACACCGGCGAGACCCGCTTCCCGCTGATCCTGCAGAACCTCCACCGGTACTTCTTCTACGCCGCCCTCCCGGTCGCCGCGATCCTCACCTACGACACGGTGCTGACCTTCCGGGACTCCTCCTACGCGTGGGGCCACGCGGGCCTCGGGACGGTGATCTTCCTCGTCAACATCGTGCTGATCTGGGCGTACACGCTCTCCTGCCACTCCTGCCGGCACATCGTCGGCGGCCGGCTGAAGAACTTCTCCCGGCATCCCGTGCGCTACCGCCTGTGGACGCTGGTCGGAAAGTTGAACGCCCGTCACATGCTGCTCGCCTGGACCTCGCTGATCAGCGTCGCGCTCTGCGATCTGTACGTGTACCTGCTCGCCACCGGCACCTTCGACGACCCGAGGATCTTCTGACATGGCACAGGTGGAACGGCAGCAGTGGGACGTGGTGGTGGTCGGCGCGGGCGGCGCCGGGCTGCGGGCCGCGATCGAGGCGCGCGAGCGAGGCGCCCGTACGGCCGTGATCTGCAAGTCGCTCTTCGGCAAGGCGCACACGGTGATGGCCGAGGGCGGCATCGCCGCCTCCATGGCCAACGCCAACCCGCACGACAGCTGGCAGATCCACTTCCGCGACACCATGCGGGGCGGGAAGTTCCTCAACCAGTGGCGGATGGCCGAGCTGCACGCGCGCGAGGCCCCGGACCGGGTCTGGGAGCTGGAGACCTGGGGCGCCCTCTTCGACCGTACGGCCGACGGCCGGATCTCCCAGCGCAACTTCGGCGGACACGAGTACCCGCGGCTCGCGCACGTCGGCGACCGGACGGGCCTGGAGCTGATCCGCACCCTCCAGCAGAAGACCGTCTCCCTCCAGCAGGAGGACTTCCGCGCGACCGGTGATTACGAGTCACGGCTGAAGATCTTCCAGGAGTGCACGGTCACCCGCGTCCTGAAGGACGAGGCGGGCCGGGTGAGCGGGGTCTTCTGCTACGAGCGGGAGAGCGGGCGCTTCTTCGTCCTGGAGGCGCCGGCCGTGGTCCTCGCGACCGGCGGGATCGGCAAGTCCTTCAAGGTGACGTCGAACTCCTGGGAGTACACCGGCGACGGGCACGCCCTCGCGCTCCTCGCGGGCGCGCCACTGGTGAACATGGAGTTCGTGCAGTTCCATCCGACCGGAATGGTCTGGCCGCCGTCCGTGAAGGGCATCCTCGTCACCGAGTCGGTGCGCGGCGACGGCGGGGTGCTGCGGAACTCCGACGGCAAGCGGTTCATGTTCGACTACGTCCCCGACGTCTTCAAGGAGAAGTACGCCGAGACGGAGGAGGAGGGCGACCGCTGGTACGAGGACCCGGACAACAACCGGCGCCCGCCCGAGCTGCTGCCGCGCGACGAGGTGGCGCGGGCCATCAACGCGGAGGTGAAGGCGGGGCGGGGCTCGCCGCACGGCGGGGTCTTCCTCGACGTGTCGACCCGGATGCCGGCGGAGGTGATCAAGCGGCGCCTGCCCTCGATGTACCACCAGTTCAAGGAGCTGGCGGACGTGGACATCACGGCGGAGGCGATGGAGGTCGGGCCGACCTGCCACTACGTGATGGGCGGCGTCGCGGTCGACTCCGATACGGCTGCGACGGTGGGCGTGCCGGGGCTCTTCGCGGCCGGTGAGGTCGCCGGCGGCATGCACGGCTCCAACCGGCTCGGCGGCAACTCTCTCTCCGACCTGCTGGTGTTCGGCCGGCGGGCGGGGCTCCACGCCGCCGAGTACGCGACGGGGGCGGGGCGTCCGGCGATGTCCCAGGACGCGGTGGACGCGGCGGTGGCCGAGGCCCTCGCTCCGTTCGGCGCGGCCGACGCCGCGGCCTCGGAAGGGCCGGCCGAGAACCCGTACACCCTCCACCAGGAGCTGCAGCAGACCATGCACGATCTCGTCGGCATCATCCGGCGGGAGGGGGAGATGACCGAGGCGCTGGAGCGGATCGCCGTGCTGCGCAAGCGGGCGCGGCGGGCCGGGGTCGAGGGGCACCGGCAGTTCAACCCCGGCTGGCACCTGGCGCTCGACCTGCGGAACATGCTGCTGGTGAGCGAGTGCGTGGCGCTGGCGGCGCTGGAGCGGACCGAGAGCCGGGGCGGGCACACCCGCGAGGACCATCCCTCGATGGACCGGGCCTGGCGTGCGGTGAACCTGCTGTGCCGCGCGGTCGACGAGGGTGTCGTCCTGGAACGGACGCGCACCGAGCCCATCCGTCCGGACCTGCTCGCCCTCTTCGAGAAGGAGGAGCTGGTCAAGTACCTCGCCGAAGAGGAGCTCTACGAGTGAGCAGCTACAGGGCCGCCTTCAAGGTGTGGCGGGGCGACGCGGGCGGCGGCGATCTGCGGGACTTCACGGTCGAGGTGAACGAGGGCGAGGTCGTCCTCGACATCATCCACCGGCTGCAGGCCACCCAGGCGCCGGATCTGGCGGTGCGCTGGAACTGCAAGGCCGGCAAGTGCGGCTCCTGCTCCGCCGAGATCAACGGGCGGCCGCGGCTGCTGTGCATGACCCGGATGTCGGTCTTCGACCGGGCGGAGACGATCACCGTGACCCCGCTGCGGGCCTTCCCCGTGGTGCGCGACCTGGTGACGGACGTGTCCTTCAACTACGCGAAGGCGCGGGAGGTCCCGGCCTTCGTCCCGCCGGAGGGGCTCGCCCCGGGCGAGTACCGGATGGGTCAGCGGGATGTGGAGCGCTCACAGGAGTTCCGCAAGTGCATCGAGTGCTTCCTGTGTCAGGACACCTGCCATGTGGTGCGGGACCACGAGGAGAACAAGACGGCCTTCGCCGGCCCGCGTTTCCTGATGCGGGTGGCCGAGCTGGACATGCACCCCCTGGACGCCGCCCGGGAGGCGGGCATCGACCGGAAGCGGACGGCGCAGGAGGAGCACGGGCTGGGCTACTGCAACATCACCAAGTGCTGTACGGAGGTCTGCCCGGAAGGCATCAAGATCACCGACAACGCGCTGATCCCGCTGAAGGAGCGGGTCGTGGACCGCAAGTACGACCCGCTGGTGTGGCTGGGGAACAAGATCCGGCGGCGGCCGGGGGCGTGAGTTCCGGCCGCGGAGCGTCGGCCGCAGGGGGGTCAGCCGCGGGGGGTCAGTGCCAGCCGTCGCGGTAGGCCTGCCAGTCGCCCTCCTTCGCGGCGAAGTCGACGTAGAGCGCGACGCCGAACCGTTCGCGGTCGTGGTCCGTGCGCCCGAGGCCCAGCCGGGTGCCGCGGATCGCGGCCGCGACCGTCTCCGCCGAGTCGTGGTGGCCGAGGTCGTCCTCGTGGAAGAATGGCAGGCCCATCAGCAGGTCGGTGTCGTCGGGCGTGACCTCGAGGGCGAGGCTGGTCTGCTGGGCGACGTAGCCGCCGTAGAGGCTCTCCAGCGGCATCCAGGTGTCGTACGACATGACGGCGATCTGGTCGACGCGGCGGGCGACCTGTCCGAAGAACTCCTGCGACCACCACTTCTCGCTGCCGCTGAGGGCGCCGTTCACCGTGTGCGCGGCCGGCAGCGGGTCGATCTGGTGGGCGGCGACGGAGAGCGGCACCTTGCGGGCCCTGGTCAGCTCGCCCAGATCGTCGAGGAGGGAGAGGTAGTTCGCGTCGTCCGAGAGCAGGGGTTCCAGGTCGAAGTGGACCCCGTCGAAGCCGACGTCGAGGATCTGCCGGGCCGAGCCGACCACGGCGGCGCGGGAGGCGGCGTCCTCCAGGCGCAGTCCGTCCGGGCCCTCGGTGGCCAGGATGTCCCCCAGCCACGCGTGCACCCGTATCCCCGGCATCGTCCGGTGCACGCTCTCGATCAGCCACTTCGCGCGCGGGTAGCGGGCGGCGGGGAGCGTTCCGTCGTGCTCCAGCGGGCCCGCGTGGACGTAGAGGTCGCGTATCCCCGTGCCCTTGATCCGGGCCGCGAAGGCGGTGAGGTCGGCGTCCTTCTTCCGGCCGTCCACCCAGGCGTGGCCGAGCCAGATGGCGTCCTTGCCGCGGGACTGCGTCCCCTCGCGCAGGTCGCCCGCGTAGTTGATCCGCAGGGCGAGCGCGCTACCGGCCGGCGGGACCACCAGGAGCAGGACAAGGCCGAGCACGACCCCTCGGCCCCACCGTCCCCGCCGCCACCAGCCGCGTACGCGTCCGTTCACCCGAGCCTCCAAGAATCTCCGTCGTCGTGATCACCACCGTAGAGGCGGCCACCGACAGTGACGTCGGGCCGTGGGGAACGGGTTCCGCCCGGTCGCGGGCGAACAGATCGGGACATAACCTCCCCATGTGACGCGAACAGCCGCCCGAGCCCCTCTCCGGAGCCTCCTCGCGGTGCTGCTGGCGGCGTGGTGGCTGGTCGTCCCCGCCGTTCACGGCGCCCATGCCGACGACCCCGTCGTGCTGTCCCGTGAGGGACAGATCACGGACCGGGTCGGCGCGCTGGGCGACCGCCGCAGTGCGGTCACCCAGGCCCTGGACCGGCTCTACGACGACCGGCGGATCCAGCTCTTCGTCGTCTACGTACGGGACTTCTCCGGGCGTTCGGGCCAGAGCTGGGCCGACGCCACCGCCGAGCGCAACGGCCTCGGTGTCAACGACGTGCTGCTGGCGGTGGCCACCCACGACCGCCAGTACGGCTACTCGGCCGATCCGGGCTCGCGGTTCACCCAGGCCCAGCTCGACGACGTGGCCGAGACCGCGATCGAGCCCGCGCTGCGGGAGAACGACTGGGCCGGTGCCGCGATCGGCGCGGCGAACGGCTTCGACGCCGTGCTCGCCGGACTGCCGGTGCCGACGCCCAGCATCACGCCCGGCGCCGCGGACCCGGGCGGCGCGCCCGACGAGGGGGGCTCGGCGACGGACCTCCTCGTTCCCGTCGTCCTCCTCGGCGGGGCGGGGGCCGTGGCGGCGTACGCGTACAGCAGGCGCCGACGGCGGACGGCGACCCGTACGACGCCGAGCGGCGGGCAGGGCTGGGGCGCGCCGCGGGAGCCCGCGCTCCCCACCCTGGACGAGTTGGACGGCCGGGCCCGGCGGGATCTGGTGACGACCGACGACGCCGTCCGCACCAGCCAGGAGGAACTCGGCTTCGCGACCGCCCAGTTCGGCGAGGAGGCGGTGCGGCCGTTCACCGAGGCGGTGGCGTTCGCGAAGGGGGAGCTGACGGCCGCGTTCCGGCTGCGGCAGCAGCTCGACGACGCCTTCCCCGAGGACGACGCGACGCGTCGCTCGATGCTCGACGAGATCGTCCGGCGGTGCGGCGCGGCGAACGCGCGGCTGGACGCGGAGGCGGATGCCTTCGACCGCCTGCGGGCCCTGGAGCGCAACGCCCCGGAGGCGCTGAGCGTGGCCGAGGCCGCGTTCCGTGAGCAGACCGGCCGGGTCACCACGGCGGAGGCGACGCTGACCGCGATGCGCGGGCGGTACGCCGAGTCCGCCGCCTCACCCGTCGCGGGCGACGTGGAACAGGCCAAGGACCGGCTGCTGTTCGCGACGACCCATCTGGAGCGGGCCCGGCAGAGCGTCGAGGCCGGTGACAACGGGGCCGCGGCCGTGCACATCAGGGCCGCCGAGGGCGCCGTCGACCAGGCCGCCCGGCTCAGCGAGGCCGTGGACCGGCGGGCCCGGGAGGTCGCCGAGGCGGCCGGCAGGCTGCCGGTCTCGCTGAGCGAGACCGAGGCCGACCTCGCCGACGCCCGCGGGCTGCTCCGGGGCACGGCCGAGGGAGTCTCCACCGCCGACCTCCAGGGCCGCATCGCCCGGGCGGAGGCCGTCGTGGCCGATGTGCGCGGGTCCGTGGAGACGGGCCGCTACGACCCGATCGACGCGCTGCGCCGGGTGGAGGAGGCCGACGGCGCGCTCGACGAGGCCCTGGAGGGCGCACGGGAGCGCGAGTCGGGCACGCGGCGGGCGCGCGCGCTCCTCGACCAGGTGACGCTGACCGCCCGTTCGGCGATCGGCGCGGCGGCCGACTACATCACGACGCATCGCGGGGCGGTCGGCAGCGAGGCCCGTACCCGCCTGGCCGAGGCCCAGCGCCGGCTGGAGCGGGCCGACGCGCTCGCCGCGGCCGAGGACCCGCAGGGCGCGCTGGCGGAGGCCCGGCAGGCGGACGCGCTGGCCCGGCGCGCGCAGGACCTCGCCGAGCAGGACGTGCGGACGTACGGGAACCCGAACGGCTTGGGCGGTGTAACAGGGGTGGGAGGTGGAGGTGGCGGCGGGCTCGGCGGTGCGGTGCTCGGCGGCATCATCCTCGGCGGACTGTTCGGCGGCAGGGGAGGCGGCCATGGCGGTGGATTCGGCGGTGGATTCGGCGGCGGTTTCGGGGGCGGATTCGGTGGGAGCGGCGGGGGCGGGCCCGGCAGCTTCGGCGGCGGGGGGACCCGCGGCCGGCGGGGCGGCGGCGGCCGTTTCTGACCCCCACAGGCCTCTCGCGCTCCGCGCGTTCCACGCGTTACTGGCGTTCCTCGCGTTCAAGGAGAAGAAGCATGAGCAAGCAGACCGTCCTCGGCCGTGTCGCGCAGCTGGCGAAGGCCAACATCAACGCCCTGCTGGACCAGGCGGAGGACCCGCAGAAGATGCTCGACCAGCTGATCCGCGACTACACGAACAACATCGCGGAGGCGGAGGAGGCGGTGGCGACGACCATCGGCCATCTGCGGCTGCTGGAGCAGGACCACCAGGAGGACGTGGAGGCGGCGAAGGAGTGGGGCGAGAAGGCGCTGGCCGCGAGCCGGAAGGCGGACGCGCTGCGGGCCGACGGGAAGACGGCGGACGCGGACAGGTTCGACAACCTGGCGAAGGTCGCGTTGGGGCGTCAGCTCCAGGCGGAGAAGGAGGCGCGGGCGGCGGAGCCGACGATCGCCTCGCAGACGGAGGTCGTGGAGAAGCTCAGGAGCGGCCTGGACCAGATGAGGGCGAAGCTCGGCGAGCTGAAGGCGAAGCGGGACGAGCTGGTGGCGCGGGCCACCTCGGCACAGGCGCAGAACCGGATGATGGACGCGGTGAAGAGCATCGACGTCCTGGACCCGACGAGCGAGCTGAGCCGGTTCGAGGACAAGGTGCGGCGCGAGGAGGCGAGGGCGATGGGCAAGCAGGAGCTGGCGGCCTCCTCGCTGGACGCCCAGTTCGAGGAGTTGGACGCCCTCGGCGACAGCGCGGAGATCGAGGCCCGGCTCGCCGCGCTCAAGGGGTAGCCGCGCCGCGGTCCACCACGCCGCGGCCACCGCGGGGGCCGGGGCCGGGCCGCACCGGGCCGCGACGCCGCTCGGGCGGGTCCGCGGGGCGGTGCGGCGCCGGTCAGAACATGCTCAGCAGCTGCTCCACGGTCGGTTCGGCGGCGCCGTCACCGTCCGGCAGGGGGAGTTCGAACCAGACGGTCTTGCCGCGAGGGGTGCGGCGCGAGCCCCAGGCGGCGCTGAGGAGGCCGACCAGCTGAAGTCCGCGCCCACCCTCGTCGGTGTCGCGGGCCCGGCGGCGCCTGGGCTGGACCAGGCCCGAGTCCCACACCTCGCAGACAAGGGTGCGGTCCCGCAGCAGCCGCAGCCGGATCTCGCCCTCGCCGTAGCGCAGCGCGTTGGTGACCAGCTCGCTGACGAGGAGTTCGACCGTGTCCACCAGCGGTTCGAGGTCCCAGGCGGTGAGCTGGGCGCGGGCCAGTTCGCGGGCCCGGCCGACCGAGCGGGGTTCCCTGGGCAGCCGCCAGTCCCCCACGGCGTCGCAGGGCAGCCCCTGGATACGGGCCATGAGGAGGGCGATGTCGTCCTCGCCGTGCTGGGTGTCGAGGGTGGTCAGGACGTGGTCGCAGACGTCCTCGAGGGGGCGGGCGGGGTCGGTGAGCGCGCTGCGGAAGGCGCTGAGTCCTTCGTCGAGGGGGTGGTCCCGGGACTCGACGAGCCCGTCGGTGTAGAGGGCGAGCAGCGAGCCCTCGGGGAGCTCGACCTCCACCTCCTCGAAGGGTTCCCCGCCGACGCCGAGCGGCATCCCGGGCGGCACGTCGAGGAGCAGCGCCTGTTCGCCGGGTTCGACGAGGACGGGCGGCAGATGGCCGGCGTTGGCGAAGGTGCAGCGCCGGGTGACCGGGTCGTAGACGGCGTAGACGCAGGTGGCGAGGTAGACCTCGGAGAGTTCCGGTCCTCGGGCCTTGTGGGCGCGGCCGCTCTGCTGGGCGCCCGCGGGGGCGCCGAGGCCGCGGGCGATCTCGTCCAGGTGGGAGAGGACCTCGGCGGGTTCGAGGTCGAGCTGGGCGAGGGTGCGTACGGCGGTGCGCAGTTCGCCCATGGCGACGGCGGCGCGCAGGCCGCGGCCCATGACGTCGCCGATGACGAGGGCGGTGCGGTGGCCGGGGAGTTCGATGACGTCGAACCAGTCGCCGCCGACCTCGGTGGCGGTGGTGCCGGGGAGATAGCGGCAGGCGATGTCCAGGCCCGCGGCCTCGGGGTCGCCGGGCGGGAGCAGGCTGCGCTGAAGGATCAGGGCCCGTTCGTGTTCGCGGCGGTAGAGGCGGGCGTTGTCGATGCAGACCGCCGCGCGGGCGGCCAGTTCGACGGCGAGGGCCCGGTCCCGCTCCCCGAAGGGCTCGCTGCCCTTGGTCCGGGAGAACTGGACGAGGCCGACGACGGTGTCGTGGGCGACCATCGGGACGACGAGGGTGGACTGGACGAGGCCGCCGTCGGCACCCGGCACCGTCCGGACGCGTCCGGTGCGCAGGGCTCCGGCGCAGGGGGAGTTGAAGGGGTAGCGGTGGACGGAACCGACTTCGACGGGACCGGTGCCGGTGGCGCTCGCGCAACAGCTGTCGACGGCGCCGGGGGACGTGGTGGCGGCGGCGGTCCTGAGCGGGGTGTCGGAGACGGCGCTGGCGAAGGCGACCCGGCGCAGTTCGGCGCTGCCCGCTCCGTAGCCCACGTCGTGGGAGCTCCCCCAGCGTCCGGGCGGGGCCTCGTCCCCGGTGAGCAGGCCCTGGTAGAGGTCGACGGAGGCGAGGTCGCAGAAGCCCGGCACGGCGACGTCGAGGAGTTCGCGGGCGGTGGCCTCCAGGTCGAGGGAGTTGCCTATGCGGGCGCCCGCCTCGTTGAGCAGGGCCAGGTTGCGGCGGGCGTTGGCCGCCTCGCGGGCGGCGTTGTGGCGGCGGGTCACGTCGATGCCGAGTCCGGCGACGCCGATGGGCCTGCCGGTGCCGCTGTGCACGCGGTAGAGGTTGATCGACCAGTGGCGCCGGTCGTGGGAGCCGGGCGGGGCGCCGACGATCTGGAGCTCGGTGACGGCCTCGCCGGTCTCCAGGACGCGTTGGAGGGCGGCGGTCATCCGCTCCGCCTCGGGGCGCGAGAGATAGTCGTGGACGGTGCGGCCCCGGTGGTCCTCGGCCGAGCCGCCGAAGACGGTGGCGAAGCGCTGGTTGGCGCGCTGCACGGTGAGGTCGGTGCCGAAGAGGAGGAAGCCGAAGGGCGATTGGCCGAAAATGGCCTGCGAGGCGGCGAGGTCGGTCTCGATGCGGCGCAGGGCGCGGACGTCGACGACGATGCAGAGCGCGGCCCGCTCGCCGGTCGGTGTCTCGCTCGGCATGACGTACATCTCGGCGATCCCCTCGTGGACCCCCTCGCGCCGGGTCTGCCCCGGGATACGGAAGGGGACGAGGCCCGTCCATTCCTTGCCGTCGAGGATCTCCGCGACGCGGCGGCGACCGCGCTCCCGCAGGTCGGCGGGCATGAAGGCCTCGACCGGGTCCTTGCCCATCGCCTCCTGGGCGGGCACGCCGAAGAGGTCGACGGCCCGTCGGCTCCACTGGTCGACGAGCCCGTCGGGCCCTATCGAGAAGGAGGCGACACGGATGTAGTCATAGATCGAGCCGGGCGGGCTGCTCTGCCACACGACGCCGCTCGCCGACTCAGGTATCTCGCTCACGCGACCGTCCCCTCCAGCTCACCGCACCGGACCGGCCATGCCCGCAGTATTCAGCACTACGGCCCCCGACGGCACGACGTTCACGATCACAGGGTGGTCTCGTTCATTTCAAGCCGAGCCCGTGGTGATCGTTGTCCCTTCCCTCCTTCTAACCAGGCAGGGACAGCTCGAACCACACCGTCTTGCCCGTCCTGCCTTTGCGGGTCCCCCAGCGACGTGCGGAACAAGCCACGAGCTGGAGTCCGCGGCCCCCCTCGTCGTCGGGTCCGGCCGCGCGTTCGGTGGGCGGATCCGGAAGCGGATCGGAGACTTCCACGAGCAGCGCGGGGCGGTGGGCGGTGTCGCCCTCCACGGACGGGAGGTGGACCAGCCGGACGCCGATCGGGCCGGAGGCGTAGCGCAGGGAGTTGGTCACCAGCTCGCTCACCAGCAGAACGGTGATGTCACCGACGGCCGCGTCGATCTTCCAGGTGCGGAGCGTGTCGCGGACGACGTCCCGCGCCGCGCGCACGGCGTTGGCCTCCGCCGGGAAGTCCCATTCGGCGCAGTCGCCTTCGGTGTCGATCACGCCCGATCACTTCCCCAACCCAGCTTCAGCAGGATGACCCACGTCCTATTTCGGGGGGTTAATCTGCACATACCCGATATTCAGGGCGGGATATCGCGGGGAGGGGAGGAGTGGGCGCACGGTGGCACGAACGGCGTAGGCGTCAGCCGCGCACTCCGTCCGCCGGGACGGCCGGCAGCCGCAGGCCGGCCTCGGCGACGGCGGGCCGGTCCTGGTCGAGCCAGTCGACGGAGTCGAGCTCGTGCCGGGCCAACCAGCGCAGTTCGTCGTGGTCCTGAAGGGCGCGCGGTTCACCGGAGAGCAGCCGGGCGGTCCACACCTGGAGGACGTAGCCGGGCTTCAGGGGCCACTCGCCGGGGATCCGTTCGCCCGGCTCGGTCTCCACGCCGAGTTCCTCGCGGAGCTCGCGGACCAGGGCTTCCTCGGCGCTCTCGCCCGGCTCCAGCTTGCCGCCGGGCAGCTCCCAGCGGCCCGCGAGTTCGGCGGGGGCGCTGCGGCGCGCGGCCAGCAGGCGCCCCCGGTCGTACACGGCCCCGGCGACCACGACGACGTGGTCCGTGCTGCGATCTGTCATGGACCGGAGCGTAACCCGCGGCTCGGGGCGGGGTCAGAGCGCGGGCTGGCCGATGCGCTCCACCCAGTAGAGCTGCTGGTGTCCCCGGTCGTCGAGGCTGTCGGCGACCTTCTGGGCCTCGTCCTGCGTGGCGTACCGCCCGACCCGATAGCGGTTGCCGTTGTCGTCCTGCCGTATGACCAGCCACGGCAGGACAGGGCCACTGTCGGTCATCGGGCTTCCCCCTCCGCCGGTCCGGGCGCCTTTAAGGATCTCCAGGAAACAGCAATCCGCATATGCCCGAGCTTACGCCTGACCTTTACACAGCGGATACGGGTTTTCACGAAGAGGTACGGATCCGGCTGGAAACGACGCCGTCGAGGCCGAAGATCAGGCTCCCGCGGCGGCCCTGGGCGCCCGGGCGGGGGTGTCCGGGCGCCCTGCGGTCACCGCACCGGCAGGTGGTAGGCGATGCGGTACCGGTCGGCGGGGACTACCACGTCAGCGGTCTCCACCGCCCGCCCCGAGGCGTAGTACGTCCGCTCGACCACCATCACCACATGGCCGGGCACCCCCCCCAGCGCCAGGAGCTCCTCCGCGAGGCCGGGGCGGGCGCCGACCTCCTCCACCACGTTGTCCACGACGACGTCGATCGCCGCCATCCGCTCGACGACCCCGCAGCCGCCGAGCGGCCCCTCCTCGGGCAGCATCACCGGCGTGCGGCCGGTGACCGACAGCGGCTCCCAGGAGGTGGAGAGCATCATCGGCTCGCCCCCGTCCCGGTAGACGTACCGGGTGCGCATCACGCGCTCCCCCGGCTGGATGCCGAGCCGGGCGGCCACCACGGCGTTCGCCGGCTCCTGCTCGCTGCTCGACTCCCAGGTGCCCCGCGCACCGTCGGCCGCCTGCTCCTGCCGGAAGGGGTTGGCTCCGTTCGGCGGGCGGTACCCGGAGCGGGCGATCCGGCGCGGCACCGGCCGCTCCCGTACATACGTCCCCGATCCCGAACGGCCCTCGACGAGCCCCTCGGCCATCAGCACCTTGCGGGCCTCCAGCGCCACCGTGTCCGAGACTCCGTACTCCTCGCGGATCCGGGCCTGCGAAGGCAGGCGGGTGTGCGGCGGCAGCGAGCCGTTGGCGATCTTCTCCCGGAGATCGCTCGCCACACGCAGATAGGCGGGCTGCTCACCGAACGTCACTGGACACTCCCCTCAGGTTGACGGACAGCTACAGAGTGACAACCCTCGGTGTCCACCCGCAAGCATGGGCCAAAGTTTCACTCGAAGTGATGACTGGCCTTTACGCCTGCGCTTACCGCAGGTATAGCCCCCGCTTCGGGGGCCCGGCTCTTCGCGTGAGACGACCGTTGACGGCGACGCCCGGCCGCGATGGCCACGACTGTCCACGGCCGGCCACGGCCCGGCCACGGCGGCCTGCGACGCGGCGTCAGACCGTCGTACCGGGACCCGACTCCGCCGTCAGTCCGAGACTTCCGCGCGCGGCGGGCTCCGACTTCCAGGTGGTCATGTCGTAGGCCGTGTCGTAGTGCTCCCAGAAGGCGTCCGCGTCACCCGACTTCGCGAGCTTGTCCCACTCCTTGGCCGCGGCCTCGATCTCCATGGCCATGGCGGCCACCGGCGCCGAGGCCTTCGCGGGCCACTGACGGCTCTTCAGGGCGGTGCTCGCGCCGGTGAGGGCGGTGTGGACCGTGCGGGCCCACGCCGTGTTGGCCGCCAGGTCCGCGTCCGCGTCGGCGTCCGGCTCCTGACCCAGAGCGGTGTCGATCGGGTTGACGCCCCGCAGGAAGGCGAGCTGCCCGGCGTCGAGCGTGGACCCGTCGCTGCGCAGCGAGCCCTTGACCGGCTCGCCGCCGTCGACGACGTACGAGCAGGTGACAGTGCGGTCGCCGGCGCGCCAACTGCGGCTGCTGGGCATGTAGTAGTACGTCCAGACGTCGTCGGGGATCGCCCAGGTGTCCAGCGCGTACGCGTCGCCGATCCGCTCGCAGCGGTCCACCGCGATCCGGTCGATCGCCTTCTCCCCGGGCCACTTGGTGAAGCCGGTGAGCAGGAAGCTGCCGGTGACCTCGCCCTCGTGCGCCACCGCGCAGTCCACGACCTCCACGTCCGAGGTCACGGCCTCCAGCTTGCCGTCGACGTTGTAGCACTGCCCCGTGCGCAGCGCGAAGGCCGACTGGGAGCGCGACTCCTCGTCCAAGCCCTTCTCGAAGCCCTTCCACGCCTTGCCGAAGGCGCCGCTCACCAGGCCGAGGACCATGAGAAGACAGCAGATCGAGGACAGGACGATGCCCGCGATCGCCAATCCTTTGCCCGTCTGGTTCTTCTTCCTGATCTGCGGCAGAGCGATCAGGCCGAAGACCAGCCCGAGCGGCGGAAGGCAGCAGACGATGCCGGAGACCAGGGAGGCGATGGCGAGCCCGTTGGTGGTTTTCGGCGGCGCCCCGTAGGGACCGAGGGCCGGGCCGTGCCCCAGGGCGGTTCCAGGACCGTACGGGGTGTAGGGGCCGGGGTTGTACGGCCCCGGCACCGGCCCGGGAGCGGGCCAGCCCTGCTGCGGCGGTGGGGAATCCTGGGGCGGCTGGACGGGCTCCACGAGTACGGTGCTCCTGCGGGGGGCGGACGATACGAACGTACGAACGAGCGCGCATCGTACGCGGTCGGAGTACAGGGGCGGTACACGGGTGACCGGAACGCCGACCGCCCTTTGGTGGAACGAAGGGGGCGGTCGCCCGCCGGCGACCGCCCCCTCACTCACGTACGAACTCCGTGAAGTCCGCGAACTCCCTTACCGAGGCCGCTCAGAACTGCAGGGCCCAGGAGTCGATCTTGCCGGTGTCGTAGTTCGCGTTGTCGCTGACCCGGAGCTTCCACGTGCCGTTCGCGACCTCGGAGGAGGCGTTGACCGTGTACGTGGTGTTGATGTTGTCCGCGCTGCCGCCGGAGCCGTAGGCCTTCAGCGTGTACGCCGTGCCGTCGGGGGCGATGAGCTGGACCTGGAGGTCACCGATGTAGGTGTGAACGATGTTCACAGGCACCTGGAGGGCGGACGGCGCGTTGCCGGTGACGCCGCTGACGGTGACCGGGGACTCGACGGTCGCGTTGTCGGCGATCGCGTAGTCGGTGGTGTTCTCGAACCGCTTGCCGGGCGGCGGGGTGGTGCCGCCGCCACCGACGAAGAGCAGCTTGTTCGGGGAGCCGGTGCCCGGGTTGGTCACCACGTTCGGGGTGGCGGCGGTGGCCAGCGCCGACGACACCTGGGCCGGGGTGGCCGTCGGGTTGTCGGCGAGGTAGACCGCGGCCGCGCCCGCGACGTGCGGGGTGGCCATCGACGTACCGGAGATGGTGTTGGTGGCGCTGTCGCTGCTGTTCCACGCCGAGGTGATGGAGGAGCCCGGGGCGAAGAGGTCCAGCACGCTGCCGTAGTTGGAGAAGCTGGAGCGGGCGTCGGTGTTGGTCGTGGAGCCGACCGTGATGGCCTCCGAGACGCGCGCCGGCGAGTAGTTGGACGCGTTGGAGTTGTCGTTGCCCGCCGCGACGGCGTACGTGACGCCCGAGGCGATCGAGTTGCGCACGGCCGTGTCGAGGGCCGAGTCGACGCCGCCGCCGAGGCTCATGTTGGCGACGGCCGGCTTCACGGCGTTCCGGGTCACCCAGTCGATGCCGGCGACGACCTGCGCGGTCGTGCCGGAGCCCTGGTTGTTGAGCACGCGGACGCCGACGATCTTGGCCTTCTTGGCGACGCCGTAGGCGGAGCCCGCGACGGTGCCGGCGACGTGCGTGCCGTGGCCGTGGCCGTCCTGGGCGACGTTGTCGTTGTCGATGGCGTCGTAGCCGTTGAAGGCCCGGCCGCCGAAGTCGCTGTGGGAGATCCGTACACCGGTGTCGATGACGTACGCCGTCACGCCCTGGCCCGCGGTGTCCGGGTAGGTGTAGCTCTGGTTCAGCGGGAGGGCCCGCTGGTCGACCCGGTCCAGGCCCCAGGACGGCGGGGAGGGCTGCGTGCCGCTGATCGTGAAGACACGATTCTGCACGACGGACTCGACCGCCGGGTCGGCGGCGAGCTTCTTCGCCTGCGCCTCGGAGAGTTCGACGTTGTAGCCGTTGAGCGCCGAGGTGTACGTCTTCTTGATCTTGGCGCCGTACTCGGCCGCCACCGCGCGTCCCTTCGCCGTCTCCGCCTGGGCGGACTCGTCGAGGGTGACGATGTAGCTGCCCGCGATCGTTCCGGGGGCTCCGGCGTTCTGGATGACACCTTCCGGGGCGGCCTCGGCCGCGGTGGCCGGGAGGGCGGAGACGGTGCCGAGAGCCAGAGCGGCGACGGCTATGGCGCTGGCGGCGGTGAGTCTGCGCCGCGAGTCACGCATCACTGACATGTGAGGGATCCTCCTCATTGGTGGTGCGCTGCTGTGGGGGAAGGCAGGGACATGTCAAAACGACATGAGGTGTCCACGCCGTTTCGAATATCCGGCTGCCGAGCGAAAGATTGGCGGATCCATAGGAATCGCACAAGGGTCCTGAGCGCCCCGCAACACGCCCGCCACACGGCTGCCATGCTGAGTCCCATGACGGCCTATGTGTGTCCCCGATGCGGCGTGCGCGCCCCCGCGGACGCCCTCACCTGGTGTTGTCCGCGGTGCCGCGGCCCCTGGGACCTGGATTTCATGAGTGCGCCGATGTCACTCACATCTCTCGCGTCACGTGTGAATTCCTTGTGGCGTTACGAGGAGGCGCTGCCGCTGGCGACCGAGGTCCCTCATGTGACGCTCGGCGAGGGCCGCACGCCGCTCGTCCCGCTCACGGGCTCGGCCACGGGCTCGGCCACTGGCTCGGTTTCGGCCAAACTCGACTTCCTCATGCCGACGTTGTCCTTCAAGGACCGCGGCGCGGTCATGCTCGCGGAGCTCGCCCGCCGTCTCTCGCGGGCCGGCGGGGTGCGCCGCGTCCTCGCCGACAGCAGTGGCAACGCGGGAACGGCCATCGCCGCGTACTGCGCGCGGGCGGGGCTCGACTGCGCCGTCTACGTACCGGAGGGCACCTCCCCCAAGAAGCTGGAGCAGATCCGGGCGCACGGAGCCCTGCCGACGCTCGTCCCCGGCGACCGGGAGGCCACCGCGCGGGCGGCCCGTGCGGCCGCCGACGAGCCCGGCACCTTCTACGCCTCGCACGTGTTCAACCCGCACTTCCTGCACGGCACGAAGACGTACGTCTACGAACTCTGGGAGGAGCTCGGCGGCCGGCTCCCGGACACGATCGTGGTCCCGGTCGGCAACGGCACCCTGCTCCTGGGGGCCGCCCTGGCGGTGGACGAGCTGTACGGCCACGGTCTCGTCGAGACCCGCCCGCCCCTGGTCGCCGTCCAGGCCGAGGCGGTGTCCCCGCTGGCCGCGGCCTTCCACGCGGGCGCCGACGACCTCCTCGCGCCGGCGGCCGCGCGCCCCACGCTCGCCGAGGGCATCGCGATCCCGAACCCGCCCCGCGCGCGCCAGATCCTGCGTGCGGTACGCGCGTCGGGCGGGACCTTCCTGACCGTGACGGAGGATCAGCTCCACGCGGCCCAACGGGATCTGGCCAGACGCGGCCTGTTCGTCGAGTCGACCGGCGTGGCCTGCTGGGCTGCGGTACGCGCGGCGCCACGGCCGGGCCTGACCGTCGTACCGCTGTGCGGGGCGGGCGCGAAGACCGGCCTCAGCGCCCGGCCCGCTCCTCGTCGGTCACCGTAGAAGGTCACCGTAGAAGGTCACCGCAGAACCCGAGAAGCCGGTCGGGAAACGGCGCTGACCTCGCCTTTCCCACCGTGGTGACGATCGACTCCCGGGCACGGCCCCACGGTGGGAAAATTGAGTGAAGCCGGACAATCGCACATCACCCGGATCCGAACCCTGGAGGTGGATCATGGGAGAGGCACGCACGCTCATGGACCGTCTGACCGAGGCGGTGACCACGAAACCGGACATGGAGGCCGTCGCCGAACTCTTCGCCGAGAACGCGGAGGCGGTCACCCCGGACGCCGGCGAGCTGGAGGGACGCGAGGCCGTCGTCGCGTACTGGCGGACGATGACCGACGCGATCACGGAGGCCTCCTTCACGCCCCTCTACACCTTCGAGACCGGCGACACGGCCATCGACGAGGGCGTCTTCAGCGGCCGGAACACAGGCCCGATCGAGCTGCCCACCGGCGAGACCCTGCCGGCCACCGGCAAGGAGATCCGCATCCGCGGCGTCGACATCGCACAGGTCGCGGACGGCCGGATCGTGAGCTACCGGCTCTACTTCGACCAGATGGAGTTCCTGGGCCAACTGGGCCTGCTGCCCGAGGCGTAGAGGGGCTGCGGACGAGAGGACGAGGCGACATGTACGTACGCACGATCTACAGCACAGGAGACCCGGCCAAGCTCGACGGCGTGGCCGAGGCACTCAGCTCCGAAGGCCGTCGACTGCTCTCCGAACAGCCCGGCTTCCGCGGCATGGGCCTCTTCGTCGACCGCGATCTCGGCAAGCTCCTGATCGGCTCGTGGTGGGAGGACGAGGAATCCCGGGACGCGAGCTTCGAGCGCCTCAGTGAGCGGCGGAGCGAACTGCTCGCCCCCTTCGCCCGGACCGTCGCGGTCGACAACTGGGAGGCACCGGTGGCCCGCCGCGCGGAATCGCCCGGCCCGGACGCCCGGTTCCGCTGGGTCCGCATGGAGCTCGACCCGTCCGACGTGGACCTCCTGGTGGACACCTTCAAGAACATCGCGCTCCCCAAGATCGAGGGCGTCCCGGGCCTGGCGGGCACCTCCTTGCTCGTCGACCGCGCACGGGGCCGGGCGGCCGTGGGCGCGCTCTTCGACGATCAGGCCTCCCTCGCGGCCTCCCGCGGCACGCTCGCGGAGGTCCGCGGCGAGACGACGTCGAAGGCCCGCGTGGTCACCCGGAGCCTGGAGGAGTTCGAGGTCGTCCTGACCACGGTGGTGCCGCGGTCCTGAGTGTCGTATCGCCCTTGAGTGTCGTCACGCGCTGAGTGTCGTCACGCCCTGAGTGCTGAGTGTCGTAACGCCCTGAGTGTCGTATCGCGGAGATGACAAACTCGGCTCGAGGCCCGGACATGGACCGGCCCGCGTAGTTGAGTTTCCAGCATCCTTGTTGATCGACAAGTGCGGTGTCCCTGGGAAGAGCGGGCCACGGCGACTGGAGAAGGGCAGCATTCATGACCACCACCTCGGGAAACAACAGCGCCCGACCGGGCGTGTCGGTGATCGGACTTGGGGAGATGGGCAGCGCTCTCGCGGCTGCGTTTCTCGACGGCGGGCACCCCACCACGGTGTGGAACCGCACCCCGGAGAAGGCCGACGCGCTGGTCGCCAAGGGCGCGCGGCGGGCGGAGAGCGTCCGTGACGCCGTGGCCGCGAGCGGGCTCGTGGTCGTCAGCGTGAAGGGCAACGCCGCCGCCCGCGACATCCTGGAACTGGCGGGTGACGCTCTTTCCGGCCAGGCGGTGGTGAACCTGACGGACGGGACGTCGGCCGAGATCAGGGAAGTGGCCGAGTGGGCCACGGGCCAGGGGGTCGGGTACCTGCACGGGCAGATCATGACGATCGCCCCGGGCGTGGGACAGCCGGAGACGGTGGTCTTCTACGGCGGCTCCGACACCGTGTACGACCGCCACCGGTCCACGCTCGGGCTCCTCGGGGGCCGCGGAACCCTGGTCTCGGCCGACGCGGGCGTCCCCAGCCTGTACGGGATGGCCGTGCACGGCACCATGTGGGGCACACTGAACGGCTTCCTGCACGCGGCCGCGCTGCTGACGGACGAGGGCATCGAGGTCAAGCACTTCCTGGAGCAGGCCGGAGCGTCCATCTCCGCCCTGTCGGGCATCTTCCCGATGATCGCCGGCGAGGTCGACAGCGGTGAGTTCGCGACGCCGTTCGGGGCGCTCGAACATCATCTGCCGTCGGTCGAGGACCTGGTCAAGGAGAGTCGCGCGCGAGGCATCGACGACGAGTTCCCCAACTACACGCTGGGGTTGGTGGCCAAGGCGGTCGCCGACGGTCACGCCAACGACAGCTACGCGCGCCTGGTGGAGCACTTCAGGAAGCGGTGAGGCGCTGAAGCGGTGAGGTCCTGAGGGAGGTTCTCGGGCGGAACCACGAGAGGGTCGTACGGGATGTCCCGTACGACCCTCTCGTCGCGTCAGCGGTTCGCGCGTGGGGCGACGTCCCCTAGCTCTTGGGCAGTTCTATCGAGTGGCGGTGGCGGAAGAAGTTCGTCGGGTCCCACCGGGCCTTGACCTGCTGGAGCCGGGCGTAGTTGCCCTTGTAGTAGAGCTCGGACCACAGGACCCCCGACGTGTTCCAGTTGGGGTCGCTCAGGTCGCGGTCCGGGTAGCCGATGTAGACGCCGTCGGTGACGTCGTTCGGCACCGGTACGCCGCCGGTGTCGGCGTAGACGTCCCGGTAGGTCTCCTTCATCCACGTCATGTTCTTGACGTCGTCCTCCGGATTGCGCCAGTAGCACTCGTAGAAGATCACGAAGGGCGATTCACGGTGCGAGGACGCCGTCTCGGTCGGGCTCATCCGGTTGATCTCGGCGCCCGCGGTGTGGAGCACGATGTACGTGTACTGGTTGTCGTAGTCCGGCCGCGTCAGCTGCTTGTACAGCACGTCGATCTGTCGTTCGGGGAAGCCCGACTTCATCATGGCCGACTTGTGGATGGTGCGCATATTGGGGTTGGTCAGCGGTTCGCCGGCCGTGGTGCCGTAGGAGGTCGCCTTCATGTACGGCAGGTGCTTGAGGTTGTTGAAGACCGGCTCGGTGCCCAGGGCGGTACTCATGAGGCCGATGAAATCGTCCAGCAGCTTCTTGGAGTCCGGGATGTCGGCGTCCAGCTGGCCCACCAGAATGATCGGTCCCGACGACTTGTGCTGCAGGAACACCCAGTGCCCCATGCTCAGATAGGGCGAGCCGACGTCGTCGTGGAGCTTGGACCACTCGCCGTACTCCCGGAGCAGCCGCTTGAAACCCGCCTCGGAGATCTTGTCCCAGTCCCAGCCGACCTCGTAGTAGTAGAGGCGCGCCGGCGGCTTCGGCAGCAGGTTCTCCGGCGCCCCGGTGGCGCCCCGGCTGCGCAGCCAGTAGCGCGTGATCACACCGAAGTTGCCGCCGCCACCGCCCGCGATCGCCCACAGCAGGTCGCGGTTGGGGTCGGTGGGCTCGCGGGTGGCGATGACGCAGCGCACCTCGCCGTACTTGTTCACGGTGACGATCTCGGCGGCGTAGAGGTGGTCGCTGACGAGGCCGTGCTTGCGCGAGAGCACGCCGTAGCCGCCGCTCGTGAAGTGACCGCCCACACCCACGCTGTAGCAGCCGCCGGCCGGGATGGTGACTCCCCAGCCGTTGTAGAGCCTGCCGAAGACGTCGAGCAGCTGGAGACCGGGGTCGACGTAGAACGCCTTGCGCGTGTCGTCGTAACCGAGCTGGGTCATCTGCCGCAGGTCGATGATGACCTGGGCTTCCTTGTTGAAGACGAGATCTTCGAAGCAGTGGCCACCGCTGCGGACCACGACCCGCTTCTTGTCCCGTACCGCCTGGCGTACGACCTCGACGACCTGCTGGGTCGTGGTGGGGAACTTGACGGCCTCCGGCGTGCCGACCAGGCGGGCGTTGGCCCCCGAGACCATGTCCGGGTACCGGGCGTCCGCCGGGGTCACGGTGGGAACGGGGGCGACGGTCGTCGTCGCCTCGGCGAGGGAGGCCGGATCGGCCGCCCGTGCGGCGGTCGCGCCGAGGGCCCCGACGGCGCCGGACGTCGCGACAGCGGCGCCCGTGCCGGCCAGAAATCGTCGTCTGTTCAACTTACTCACGGAAAGCTCCATTTCTGGCGAGAAACAGCCCGAGGTCCCCAGGGCTCCCCCAGCTTGCCCACGCCGGCGCCTCTCCCCGTACAGAGATCCGCGATCTTTGTCAGGTAGCCCCGGCGGTCCGAGGAGAGCGGGCCGGGAGCTGACACATTCCCCCTGCGGCCGTGCGGCCCGGGGCTCGGCCGGGACAGGATCCAGGCATGCATGCCGCCTACATCGAGCAGTTCGGGCCACCTGACGTCATCCGGTACGGCGAACTGCCCACTCCCCGCCCGGGGCCGACCGACGTGCTCGTCGACGTCGCGGTCACCGCCGTCAACCATGTGGACACGTTCGTACGTTCCGGGGCCTGGCGCACACCGGTCCCGCTGCCGTTCGTGGTGGGCCGCGACCTCGTCGGCACGGTGGCGGCGGTCGGCGCCGGGGCGTCCGGCTTCTCCGTCGGTGACCGGGTGTGGTGCAACAGCCTGGGGTACGAGGGCCGGCAGGGGGCCGCCGCCGAGCAGGCCGTGGTCGCCGCGGAACGGCTGTACCGGCTGCCGGACGGCGTCGAGCCCTCCGACGCGGTGGCGGTCGCCCACCCGGCGGCGACGGCGTACCTCGCGCTGTTCACCCATGGGCGGCTGCGCATGGGAGAGACCGTCGTGGTCGTCGGCGCGGCCGGCAACGTCGGGAGCGCGGTGGTGCTGATGGCCGCGCGGGCCGGGGCTCGCGTCATCGCCGTGGCGAGCGCGGAGACGGCCGAGTACGTACGTGGCCTGGGGGCCGCGGAGGTCGTCGACTACCGGCGCGGTCACGTGGCCGAGGACATCCGCGCGGTGGCACCGCACGGAGTCGATGTCTACGTGGACACCTCGGCCCGCAACGAGCTGACGACCGCCGTCGAGCTGCTGGCCCGCCGCGGGCGCGTCGTCGTGCTGTCCGGTCTGACGACCCGTCCCGTACTGCCGGTCGGGTCGCTGTACGTCAAGGACTGCTCCGTCGTCGGCTTCGCCATCTCCCAGGCGTCGAGCACCGAACTCGCCGAGGCGGCCACCGGGATCAACGGTCTCCTGGCCGACGGCCTGCTGCGCCCCCGCGCCGTCGAACCGCTCGCACTGAGCGACGCGGCGGAAGGCCACCGGCTCGTCGAATCCGGAAAGGTGACCGGAAAGGTGGTGCTCCACACCGGGCGAACCTGATCCGAACCGGATCCGAACCTGATCCGTTCTCGACCTGACCAACCCTGAACCGATCTTTGACAGGCCTGCGCCGGCCACTGCGATGCTTTTCCAATGACCTCCATCATCGAGAACTCCCCACTTTTCGAACTCCGCGCCGACATTCACGTCGCGGCCGCACCGTCAGAGATTTACGCCGTGGTGAGCGACCTTCCCCGCAGCGGCGAGTGGAGCCCGGAATGCCAGGGCGGCGAATGGATTTCCGGCGCGCCCGCGGCTGTGGGTTCGGTGTTCCGCGGCGAGAATCTGCGCAGCGAGGAAGTCGTCGCCTGGGCTCCGCTGGTCCGAGGCGTCTGGCACACCGAATCCAGGGTCACCGCCGCCGAACCGGGCCGGACGTTCCGCTGGATGATGCTCTCGCACGCAGGTGACGACCAGGAGAGCGTCTGGGGCTTCGACATCGAGCCCGCGGAGGACGGCGACGGCGCCGTGCTCGTGCATCACTTCCGTATGGCCACGGCCACTGCGGGAATTCACAAGATCGTCGCGGACCTCGACGAGGCGGAACGCGCGAAGTTCATCGACGAATGGACTTCGAAGATCGCGCAGGACCTGGACGCCACACTCGGCCGCATAAAGACCATCATCGAAGCGGCCTGAATTCCGAATTCCGTCCGAATCCGAATCAGAATTCGAAGCCCCGACGTCGGGATTTACGGCCCGGGTTGACGGTACACCACGCAGACGAGGGATGTGTGTATGTTTCTGCAGCGCATCGGAAACAAGGGCATTGGCCTGGGAACACTCTTCGAGAGGGCGGCCGCGAAGCACCCCGCGAGCCCGGTGATCCTCGATCACGATCTGGACATCGCACCGCAGCTCGGCCGCCGCCTCACCCTGACCGAAGTGGCCGAACTGGTCGACGACTTCGCGTCCCGGCTCTGGGCCGCCGGAGTCCGCACCAGCGACCGCGTGGTCATCCACAAGACCAACGGCTTCGACATCACCCTGCTCGCCTGCGCGACCGCGCGGATCGGGGCCGTACCCGTCCTGCTGTCACCGAAGCTGGACGGCGCGACGGTCGCCGAACTGCTGCGCCGGGTGGACCTGCCCTATCTCGTCACCGACCAGGCGAAGCTCGAGAACGACCTGCCCGCCGAGGTGTTCGAACTCTCCCGGAAGCTGCTGCTCACCACCGGCACCCACGAGGGGGCGACCGAGCTCGCCTCCCTGGCGGGTGTTCGGCGCGTCGCGCCGGCACAGCTCTCCCCCGACCACCCCACGCTGATCACGCACACCTCCGGCACCACGGGTGTCCCGAAGCTGGCCGTGCACACCGGACGGACCTTCCAGGCGCGCTACCGCCCGCAGGGGACGGTCGCCAAACTGGTGGGAGCGAACGAGCCGGTGGCGATCCACGTCTCCTTCGTGCACTCCCGGATGTTCACCGCGATGCCCATCTCGATCCTTCAGGGGCACCCGCTGCTCATCCTCGCCGAGGACGACCCGGAGAGCGTCGCCCAGCTGTTCACACAGGTACCGCCCGGGCTGATCGAGGCACACCCGAACTCGTTCATGCGGTGGGAGGAGCTGGTGGACGACCCGCGCGCACCCCTGGCGCGGGTGAAGTACTTCAGCAGCACCTTCGACGCCATCCACCCGCGTACGGTGCACAGCCTGCTCGGCGCGTCCCGCCGCAAGGGCGCGCTGTTCATCCAGATGTACGGGCAGAGCGAAGTGGGGCCGATCGCCGGCCGTACGTACAGCCACAAGCGCGGGGCCGAGGCCGAGGGCCGGTGCGTCGGATCGCCGTTCCCCGGCATGACCGGGGTGCGGGTGGTCAGCCGCGACGGCAATCCGCCCAGCAAGTCCTCGCCCGGCTTCATCGAAGTCCGCAGCGACGGACGGATCGTCACCTACCTCGGTGAGCACGAGCGGTGGCAGAAGCAGGTCAACGACGGCTGGTGGCGGATGGGCGACGTCGGCTACCGCACCAAGTGGGGCTGTCTGCACCTGCTGGACCGCGAGGTGGACGAGATTCCCGGCATCGACAGCACGCT
Organism: Streptomyces sp. NPDC015346; assembly: GCF_043078785.1. Taxonomy (NCBI): domain Bacteria; kingdom Bacillati; phylum Actinomycetota; class Actinomycetes; order Kitasatosporales; family Streptomycetaceae; genus Streptomyces; species Streptomyces sp. NPDC015346. The sequence goes on from NZ_JBIBTW010000005.1 coordinate 737,448, forward strand.
CGAGGTCGAGGACAAGCTCTTCGGCAGGATGCGGGAGCTCACCGAGGTCATCATCGTGCCCGGCCCGGACGGGCTGCCGGTGCCCGTGGTGTCCACCCGGGACAACAAGCCCCTCGACACCATCGCCTGGCGGTCCGCGGTCGCCGACCTGCCGCCGCTGGCCGAACCCGTCCTGTGGCGCCTCGAAGACCTGCCGCAGACCGCCACGACGAAGATCAAGCGCCTGGAACTGATCAAGCAGCTGCGGGCCCAGAGCCCGTCTGCGTGACGGCGTGACCCGGTGACGGCGTGACGGCCGGCCCCGATCCGAGCGGCATCGGGGCCGGCCGCCTTCGTATGACCGACCAGGAACCCCGAGAGAGGAACACCGCCATGACTCCCGATACGCGAACGAAACGGCGCGCCGAGCCGAGGTACGCGCGGCTGAAGCAGATCGAGTCCATGGACGTCGACGAGAAGTACAGCCACATCTGGTGGCTCGGCATCGGCTACGAGTACCCGTGGGACTTCAGCGTCGCCGGCGCTCTCGCCTTCGCCAACAGCGTCGCCCCGCCGCACATGGCCGCGCTGCTGGTACGGACCGGCGAGATCACGGACAACACCCAGCGCAGGATGGAGCACTTCGGCCTCATCGCCATGCAGATGGTCCGGCACGGCTTCAAGGACGACCGGGGCAAGGCGGCGGTGCGGCAGATGAACCGCATTCACAAGAACGCGGTCAAGCACATCAGCGACGAGAACCAGCAGTGGAGCATCAGCAACGAGGAGTACCTCTTCGTGCTGGCCACCAGCATGCTGGGGCCCGTCCGCTGGGTCGACCGCTACGCCTGGCGTCCGACCAGCCGGCAGGAGAAGGTCGCGGCGTACCTGCACATCAAGGAGCAGGGCGAGCTCATGGGCCTCAAGGACATCCCCGGTTCGTACGAGGAGATGGCACGCTTCCACGACGACTACGTCGAGGCCCATTTCGTCTATTCGCCCGAGGCGGCGAAGCTCTGGCGGGCGCTGGAGCCGACCGTGGTCGAGCCCATGGTCGGACAGGTGCCCGAGCGGTGGCGTCCGGCCGCCCGCCGGCTCGCCCGGGCGGGAATGCCGGCGCTGCTCGGCCCGCACATGCGGCGGGCCTTCGGTGTCCGCGAACCGTCACGGCTGCTGTGCCTGGCCGTCGACGCCGCCCTCAAGGCCCGTTCCGCCTACGTACGCCGGCAGCCGCCCCGCACCGAAGCCGCCTACCCCGACCCGCTGCCGACCCCCAGCTTCCCCAAGGGCGACTACCGGATCGAGGACCTGGGGCCCGCTCACACCACCGGCGCTCGCACCACCGGTGCGCACGCCGCGGGCGCGCACACCGGGGAGTGAGCCGTCCGCCGGTGCGCCTGGCCGTCTCAGTTCTGAGCGGCCAGGCGCTGGACGTCGTCCAGCAGCCGCGCCTGGCGGAGGACCTCCTCGTACGGTGCGGAACCGGCCCGTACGGCTTCGGCGAACACGGCCACGGTGTTGGCCACCTGGTCGTCGGGGAGCAGCGGGATGCGGCGGCTCCCGGACGGCCCCTCCACGACGGCCACCGGAACGTGGTCGGCAGGAGGGGTGAACACCCGGTCGAGCGTGATCCGTCCCGTACTGCCCTGCAACTCGTAGGAGTTGCGGTAGGCGTGGTCGAGGCCGAAGGTCAGCTGTGCGCTGATGCCGTCCGGCGACTGCAGCAGTACGGCGCCGGCCGTGTCGACCCTGAATCCGGCCCCCGAGGCGAGCCCGGCGCCGACGACCTTCAGCTCGGGGCCGAGGAACGTCGCCGCCGCGCGCACGGGGTACACCCCGGTGTCCAGCAGCGCACCACCGCCGAGGTCGGGGCGGTAGCGGATGTCGTCGACGGGCCGCCGCGGCACGGTGAACGCGGCCTGGAAGGACCGGAGGTCGCCGATGGCTCCCTCGGCGATGAGCGCGACCACCCGGGCGTGCTGACTGTGGTGGACGAACATGACGTTCTCCATCAGGGCCAGTCCACGGGACTCGGCGAGCCGGAAGAGCGCGGCCGTCGTGCCGGCGTTCGTGGTCAGCGGCTTCTCCGCCAGTACGTGCTTTCCGCTCAGCAGCGCCTTTTCGACCCATTCGGCGTGCAGGGCGGCCGGTACCGGTACGTACACCGCCTCCACCCCGGGGTCCGCCAGCAGCTCTTCATAGCCGTGCACCGCGCGGGCGCCGTACTCGGCGGCGACCCGGCGCGCGCACTCCGCGTTCCGGCTCGCCACCGCGGCCACCTCGGTGGCGGGGCAGGCCGCGAACGCCGGGAGCATCCGCCGCCTGGCGATGTCGGCGCAACCGAGCACGCCCATCCGGACCGACTCCATCAGCTATCCGCCTTATTCCAGTGGGGCAGCACTCCGGCTGCCACGGTCTCGGCCAGACTGCGCGCGCCGGCGTCCTTCTCGGACATCAGTGGTGGCTCCGAGTACGCCCAGGGCAGTCCCAGTTCGGGGTCCAGGGGGTTGATGTCGATCTGCGTGCCGGGGGCGTACACCGTCGACATGACGTAACAGATACGGGTGTCGTCGGCCAGTGCGAGGAACCCGTGGCCGACACCCTCCGGGATGTAGAGGGACCGGCCGGACTCCGCGTCGAGGGTGCAGACATGGTGTCTGCCGAACGCGGGTGATCCGATCCTCAGATCGACGATGACGTCCCGCAGAGCTCCTTGCACACAGGTGACGTACTTCGCCTGCCCCGGTGGCAGCGCCACGGTGTGGATGCCCCGCAGCGTCCCCCGGCGGGACACGGAATAGCTGACCTGCCGGGGCACGAAGGGTTCACCGAGTACACGCTCCAGCTTGTCGGCGCGCAGTCCTTCGTGGAAGCTGCCGCGCTCGTCCGCCAGGAGCCGGGGGGTGACGACGAAGGCTCCGGGGATCGCCGTTGCGGCGATGTGCACAGCGGTGGCTCCTCTCTTTCGGTCCGCCGCGGATCACGGTCAGGCCCGCGCGGCCACGAGCTTCTCCAGCTCGCCCACGATCTCGCCGGGCAGCGGCAGTTCGGCGATCTCCCGGGAGAGGAGACCCGCCCGCTCGCGGTACCCGGCGTCGCTGAGCAGCTTCTGGCACGCCTCGGTGATGTCCTGCTCAGGGCCGGACTCGATGAGGATCGCGGCGCCGAACTCGGCGACCTTCCGGGTCGCCTCCGTCGGGTATTCCGGGTGGGCGATCAGCTGCGGCACGCCCGCGTTCAGCGCCGTCATGTCGGTGCCGCCACCGCCGTGATGCACGATGACGTCGCAGGTGGGGGCCAGCACGTCGAGCGGCACCCAGCCGATCCGCACGTCCGGCAGCTCGGCCCGCAGCTCCGCCGCGACGTTCTCCGGAGCGCCCACGACGACCTCCACGCCCAGGCCGGCGATGCTCCTCGCCATGTCCCGCAGGCCCTCTCCGCTGAACAGCCGGGTGCCCGCGGTGATGTACACCCGCGGGCGGTCGCCCTTGGTGTACATCCACGGCTCCAGCGGCTTCTGCGGGTTCCCCGGGATCCACCGCATCGGCCGGGCCGGCAACGGGTTCGCGGGCCGGAGGCTCGGCGGACACACGTCGAGCCACAGGTCCGGCCCGGGCACCCGGTCCAGGCCGAGCTCGCCGAGAACCGGCGCGAGCACCGCCTCGGCGCCCGGGTCGTACGCACGCGCGTCGATCCGGTCCCACTCCAGGCGCACCGACGGGATGCCGAGGTGGTGCGCGAGCAGAGGAGCGGTGTAGAACATCCCGCCGCCGACCACGAGATCGGGGCGCCAGTGGTCGGCCAGGTCGAGCAGCGGTTCCAGACTGTCCACGGCGATCTCGGCGTAGACCCTGCCGACCGCCTTGAGCTGCTCCAGCGGGTCGTCCGGCATCGCGCCCATGAAGGCGCTGACCTCTTCCATCGAGACGGGAGAGATCTTGACCGGTGCGAGCCCGACGCTCGCGATGTTCGGCAGTACCCAGTCGATTCCGCCCATGAGGACCTCGTGACCTGCATTGCGTACGGCCGTCGCGAGGGGCGCGTGCGAAAAGATGGGGTACGGGCTGTTGCCCGGGATGAACAGGACCTTCATCGTCTCTCCTACGGGGACTGAGCGGGAGCGGGGAGGTGGCCGGGCGACATGGGTCAGCCCGCTTCGGTGAGCACCGCCGCCGCCCGGAAGCCGGAAAGCAGCGCCGCCTCCGTGGTCGGCGAGTTGAAGTAGTCGCCCGCGAACGCCACCGGGGCGTTCATCTGCCGCAGGACCTCCACGGACCGGCGGTAGCGGCCGGGTGCCGGAATCGGGAACCCGTACGGCCGCTCGGCGATCTGGAACGGTTCGGCCGTGGCGGGGAAGCCCGGCCACAGCGTGGTCAGCAGGGGGGTGACCGCGGCGAACTGCTCCTGCGGTGTGAGCCCGATCAGGCGCCGGGTGTTGGCGCGGCCGGGGTAGGTGAAGACCAGCAGCTTGTCGACGAGCCGGCCCCGCTCGTCCCGTACCTGGCGCGGATAGGTGATCATGTTGCGCAGCGGCGGGTCGGCCGCGCCGCCGGCCACGATGTGCGCCTCCGCGGGCAGGCTGCCGGCGTCCACGAGGTACGAGACGGAGAGGGCGGGCTCGTACCGCTGGGTCTCCAGGAAAGCGCGCGTGTCGTCGGTCACCGCCGAGCCGGGCAGCCCGGCGACGAGCTTCGCCGCGATGGGCGCCGGGGTCGCGATCACCACGTCGTCGAAGCTTTCGGTCACCGGCTCGGAGCCGTCGCGGGCAGCCGTGACCAGGAGCTCGTCACCGATCTGCTGGACGCCGGTCACCTCGTGCGACAGACGCAGTTCGGCGCCCTCGGCGTTCTTCTCGGCGATGACCTCCATGCCGTTGCGGAGCACGTAGAAGCCGGAACCGCCCATCCACGCGAGGAGCGCCCTGGCGTGCACCGCGGAGATCTCCTCGGAGGCGAAGTTCCAGAACCCCTCGATCTGCGGCCTCAGCAAGAAGTCGAAGCCGCGCCGCGACACCTGGCGGTAGCCCCAGTCGGCGGCGGACTGCCCGTCGTCGAAGGGGGCGGACTTGACGGGGTCGAAGAGATCGAGCTCCTTCTTCCTGCGCACCTGCCTGAGGGTGGTGAACAGGAAGGCGACGCGGTCGCGCAGCGGCGCGTGCCGGTACTTGAGCAGGCTCAGCGGCGAGTCGGACGACAGGGCGACGTGGTCGCCGTCGTCGGAGATGTGGACGTTGCTCGATATCTTCACGAGCTCGTCCTCGAGGCCGTACTCCTTGATGAGCGCCGTCATCTGCTGGTAGAAGCTGACGTACATCAGGTTGATACCGACGTCGGGTTCGATCTCCGGCCGGTGCCAGGAGCGGGCCCGTCCACCGAGCCCGTCCGCCGCTTCGAAGATCACGACGTCCCGGCCGGCCTCGATGAGTTTCTTGGCAGCGGCGCTGCCGGCCATGCCGCCGCCGATGACAGCGGTCCTGGTGCGACCGGACATCAACATCCACCTCCGTGTGAGAGCGTGCGCGCGGGTGGTCCCGCTTCGGGTCAGTGCGGGGCGATCTCGTCGTGCGGATACTCCATCCCCTGCGCGAGACCACCGTCGACGGGCAGGTCGACGCCCGTCGTGAAGGTGGCGTCGAAGCCGAGGAACAGCACCGCGGCGGCGACCTCTTCCGGGGTGCCGAAGCGCCGCATGGGCGTGATGCGCTCGCCCTCCGACATGTTCAGCGCCCGGTGTTCCTCGGTCGCCTCGACGAGGCCCATGGAGGGCGTCAGGACGAATCCCGGGCTCACCGTGTTGACCCGGATGCCCCTGGGCAGCAGCTCGGAGGCCATGACCTTGGAGAACGCGCGGATCGCCGACTTCATCGCGGTCCCGACGCTCGTGCCGACGAACGCCGTTCCCGTCGTGGCGGAGGTCGTGAAGACGAACGAGCCGCCGTCCCTGACCAGCGGGGCGAGGCACTGCGCGGTGAAGAAGGCGCCCTTGGTGTTGGTGTCGAACATCTTGTCGTAGGTTTCCTCGGTCACCTGGCCGAGCGAACCGAACCTGACGTAGCCGACGTTGACGAAGACGAAGTCGACCTCGCCGAGCGTGTCCGCGACGGTCTTTCCCAGCGCTTCGATCTCGGCCAGCTTCGAGGCGTCGGAGCGTACGACGTGGGCCCCGGGGCCGAGCTCCTCGCGGGCCGCCTCGATGTTCTTCTCGTTCAGCCCCGTGAGGACGACCTCGGCGCCGCCGTCGAGAAGAGCCTTGACGACCGACATTCCGATGCCGTGGGTGCCGCCGGTGACGACGGCCTTCTTACCTGAGTATTTCGCCACGTTGTCCTTCTCCGCTTCGGTGGTTCTTCGGGTGCTACTGCCGCTGTTTCGGTGGTCAGACGACGTGGACTTCCGGGACGTAGAGGATCCACTTGCCCCCCGCGTCGCGGAATCCCTGCTCCTTCGCCATGATCTCCTCGACGTGATTCCAGGCGAAGAGCAGCGCGTAGTCCGGGTACGGCTCGGAAAATGCGGCGGGGGGCCGTACGGGAATGTGCGAGCCGGGCGTCAGTCGCCCTTGTTTGGCCTCGGTGCTGTCGCAGATGAAGGGCACGAGTTCCGGGCCGATACCGCAGTAGTTGATGACGGTCGCGCTTTTCGCGGTCGCGCCGTAACCCACGACGGTGCGGCCCTGCGCGCGCAGATCCTTGAGCAGGTCCATCAGTTCGCCGCAGCTGCGCCGGACGCCGGCCGCGAACCGCTGGTACGTCTGCGGGCTCGCCAGACCTTGTGCCCGCTCCCGCGCCAGCAGCTCCGTCATCGTCGTCGACGGGGACCGCTTCCCGGGGCGCGCGATGGTGTAGCGCATGGACCCGCCGTGCACCGTGAGCGGCTCCACGTCGACCAGTTCGAATCCGAAGGTCTGGGCCATGGCCCGCACCGAGGAGACCGAGAACAGGTAGAAGTGCTCGTCGTAGATCTGGTCGAACGCGTTCTGCTCCATGATGGAACCCAGGTAGCGGTCTTCGAGCACGAGCACTCCGTCGGAGGCCAGCAGCGCGTCGACCCCCCGGAAGATGGAGTCCATGTAGGGAATGTGGCTCGTGGTGTTGGCGGAGAAGATGACGTCCGCCGGGCCGTCGGAGGCGGCGATCTCACGCGCCGTCGCGTCCTCGAAGAAGGCGGTGCGCACGCGCACGCCGTCGGCCCTGGCGAAGTCGCCCACCTGTGCGGACGGGTCCACGCCGAGGTGTCGTACACCCGCCTTCTGAACGGTCTTCAGCATGGTGCCGTCGTTGGAGCCGATCTCCACGATGAACGGGTCGTCCCCGGCGAGGTCGGTCTCGAGCAGCCGGTGGGCGAACGCCTCGAAATGCCGGTGCATCACGGACGAACCCGATGACCGGTAGGGGTAGTCCTCGTGGAACATCTGCTCCCGGGGCACCTCTTCGAGCAGCTGCACCATGGTGCAGTTCGTGCAGACACCGGCGGCAAGCCGGAAATAGAACTCGCTTCCGGCCGTTTCCGGCGTCACGAAAGAGTCGGAAACAGGCTGCCTTCCGAAGTCGAAGAATTCGTCGACGGCGCCACCGCAGATCCGGCACTTGGCCACAGTCGTACTCCTTTGAGAGTCCCTTGGCGGGGGCGGGTTTTCCCAATTCAAGAAGTCTGTTGGATCCGGCCGAAGGCCCTCAAGATGGTGCCGGGGTGTGTGTCAGGTCCGGCGCGTCGAGGAGAAAGGCACGGGCCCTTCGCCGCGTTCGCGAAGGGCCCGTGCTTTCGGATGGTCGGGATTACCGCTCGGGCAGAGCCGCGAGCCTCTCCCCTGACGATGCGCCGGCCTCGTCCCGTCCCGGGGCTTCGGCCCCCGGAGCGGCCTCCTCCGGGCTCTTCCCCTTTCCGCCGGCCGAACCGCGCAGCACGGTCGTCGCGGTGAGGGCGAGGACGGCCGCGAGCACCGCGCAGGCGATACCGACGATGTTCAGCCCACTCGTGTAGGCGTCCCGGGCGGCGGCCAGCACCTCGGCCGCCAGCTCGGCGGGGAGTTGCTGGGCCACGGCGAGGGCGCCCTCCATGCCGCCTCGGGCCGTCTCGGCCACACCCGCGGGGAGTCCGGCCGGCAGCTCGATCTCGCTCCGGTAGACGGCGGCGCCGAGGCTGCCGAGACCGGCGATGCCCAGCGACACGCCCAGGTCGCCGCTGATCGACGACATCGCGGCGGCGGAACCGGCCTTCTCCGGCGGGGCGGAGCCCACCACCAGGTTGGTGCCCAGCGCCCCGATGGGGCCACCGCCGAAGAAGACGATCACGAAGCCGGCCAGCAGGAGCGGCAGTCCGCCGACCGGGCTGACGAAGGCGATCAGCACGTAACCGACCGCGCTGCTGCCCAGCCCCAGGGCGACGACGAGGCCCAGCGGAAGCCGCTTGGCCAGGACGGGGGCCAACTGCCCGGCGACGATGGAGGCCACCGCCGACGGCACCATCCACAGCCCCGCCTCCATCGGGTCCAGGCCCTCGACCATCTGGAGGAAGCCGGTGATGAACAGGTAGCTTCCGCCGGTGGCGATCATGGAGAACAGCAGGATCAGCAGCGCCGAGGTGAACGCGCCGCTGTTGAACAGGCGCATGTCGAGCAGCGGGTGGGTGAGCTTGCGCTGCCGCGCCACGAACACCGCGCCGAGGATCAGACCGCCGACGAGCGCCGCGATGGGCACCGGCTCCCAGCCGTACCGCGCGAGCTCCTTGAGCCCGTAGACGACCGGCATGATCGCCGCCAGCGAGAGCACCACGCTGAGCAGGTCCAGCTTGCCGCCGTCGGGGTCCTTGTACTCCGGCAGCAGGATCGGCGCCGCGATCAGCAGGATGACCATGACGGGGACGCCCAGCAGGAACACGGAGCCCCACCAGAAGAACTCGAGCAGCGCCCCGCCGATCACCGGACCCAGCGCGGTGCCTGCCATGAAGCAGCTGGCCCATACGGCGATGGCGCGGCCGCGCTCGTGCGCGTCGTGGAACATGTTGCTGATCAGGGCGAGGGTGGACGGCATGAGCGTCGCCGCGGAGATGCCGAGCAGCGCGCGGGTCGTGATCAGCATCTCGGAGCTGGTGGAGTAGGCGGTCAGCACCGAGGTGACGCTGACGCAGACCGCACCGATCATCAGCAGTTTCCGGCGGCCGATCCGGTCCCCGAGCGTGCCCATGGTGACCAGGAAGCCGGCGATCATGAATCCGTAGACGTCCATCATCCACAGCGCCTGCGTACCGGAGGGCGCCATGGCCTCCGCCAGGTGCGGCAGCGCCAGGAACAGCACGCTCTGGTCGAGGGAGATCAGCAGGGTCGGCAGGGCCAGCACGGCGAGCCCGGCCCATTCCCGGGCCCCGGCCTTGGGCGGCACGGTGGCCGCAGGGGCGTTCGATGACATGGGGATTCCTTCGGTGGATTCGGGGATGAGATCGAGACGGCGGCGTACGTCAGCGGGTCAGCCGGGGTACGCCTGCCGCTCCCGGGCGTCGCGGAGGATGTGGCCCCACCAGCTGAGCTGGTCGAGCATCGACTTGGCCGCGGCCGAGCATCCCGCGGGGTCCTTCGGCCGGCCGTCGTCGTCGAACCGCTCCCGGTGCCGGGTGAAGGCGACGGAGTCCCGGACGGTGACGGCGTGCAGCGTGGGGAAGATCCCGCGCAGGTGCGCCACGGCCCGCAGGCCGCCGGCGATCCCTCCGTACGAGACGAAGGCGACCGGCTTCGCCTTCCATTCGTCGGTGTACCAGTCGATGGCGTTCTTGAGCGAGGCGGGGAAGCTGTGGTTGTACTCGGGTGTCACGATCACGAACGCGTCCGACGAGGCCAGCCACGGCGACAGGTCCCGTACCGCCTGCGGAGCGGGCCCCTCGGCGCCGAGTACGTCGGGCAGCCACGCCGTGGCCAGGTCGATCACGTCGACGTCGAGGTCGCCGCGCATGGCCGCCTCGTCGGCGATCCAGTTGGCCGCGGTGGGGCCGAAACGGCCGGTCCGGGTGGAGCCGATGATCACGGCCACGCGCAGCCTGGCTTCGGACATGTCGGTTCCTCTCGTGGTCTCGGCTCCTTGACGACACCACCGTGCACGCGAGCGCTCCCGGTCTCCTCTCGGTCCGGTCTCGGCCGGGCGCCGGGCCGATATCGCCCTGTCACGGGCCGCCGCGCCGGGTTAGCGTGATCACATGCGTTTCGGGGTGCTTGGTTCGTTGGGGGTGTGGACGGCGGATGGACGGCCGGTCCGGGTCCCGGAACTCAAGGTCCGCGCTCTGCTGGCCGGGCTTCTGGTGCACCGGGGGCGACCGGTCTCCGCCGACCGGCTGATCGACGACCTGTGGGGCACGAAGCTGCCGAACAACCCGGCCGGCGTCCTGCAGAGCAAGGTGTGGCAGCTGCGGCGCGCGCTGGAGGCCGCCGAGCCGGGCGGCCGGGACCTCGTGGTGTCGCTCTCGCCGGGATACCAGCTGCGGGCCGGGCCCGACGCGGTGGACGCGGACCGGTTCCACGACCTGACGACGCGGGCGCGGGCGACCGGTGACCCGCGGGTGCGCGCCGCCCTGCTGGCGGACGCGCTCGCGGTGTGGCGGGGGCCGGCGTTCGCCGACTTCGCCGACGCGGAGTTCACCCGCGCCGCGCGCGACCTGCTGGAGGAACAGCGGCTGACCGCGCTGGAGGAGCAGGCCGAGGCGCGCCTCGAGCTGGGCGAGCACGCTCTGGTGGCCGACGAGCTCGGGGACCTGGTCGCCCTGCATCCGCTGCGGGAACGGCTGCGCACCGCTCATGTGCGGGCGCTCTATCTCGCCGGCCGCCAGAGCGCCGCCCTGAGCAGCTACACCGATCTGCGCGAGCGGCTGGCCGAGAGCCTGGGGCTCGACCCCAGCCCCGAACTGGCGGCTCTGCACCAGGCGATCCTCACCCAGGACCCGGCACTGACCGCCGTACCCTCCCCCGTCACCACCGCCGTCCGCCCGCCGACGAACGTGCCGGCCGCGCTCACCGGCCTGATCGGCCGGGCCGAGGCGATCAGCCGGGTCCGCTCACTGCTCGACGCGAACAGGCTGGTGACGCTCACCGGTTCGGGCGGGGTCGGCAAGACCCGACTGGCGCTCGCGACCGCCGCGCAGCTCGGCGAGGCGTTCCCGGGCGGGGTGCGGCTGGCCGAGTTCGCCGCGCTCGACCCGGCCCCGGCGGCACGGGCGGACGCCTCGGGCCGGCGGACCATGGCTTCGGCGGCCGAGGCGCACGAGATCGTCGGCGCGGTCCTCGGGCTGCGGGACGACGCCACCCCGAGCCCGGGGGCCGGGGGTGAGCCGCTCTCGCTGACCGCCCGTGTCGCCCACGCGCTGGGCGACAGACCGACCCTGCTGATCTTCGACAACTGCGAGCATGTGATCGAGCCGGTCGCCGAGCTGGCCGAGCTGCTGCTCAAGGCCGCCCCCGGCCTGCGGATCCTGGCGACCAGTCAGACACCGCTCGGCATCACCGGCGAGCACCTGCAGGAGGTGCCCCCGCTGCGCCGGCCGGAGCCCGGCACCGAGCTCAGCCCGGAGGCCGTGCGCCGCTTCAGCGCGGTGGAGCTGTTCGTGGCACGGGCCACCGCGGTGGCGCCCCACTTCGTCCTCGACGAGACCAACGTCGACGCGGTCGTCTCGATCTGCCGGCGCCTGGACGGCATTCCGCTCGCCCTGGAGATGGCCGCCACCCGGGTACGGGTCCTGGGCGTACGGGAGCTGGCCGCGCGCCTCGACGACCGCTTCCGCCTCCTCGCGGTGGGAGCGCGCAGCGCCCCGGCACGCCAGCGCACCCTGCGGGCGGTGATCGACTGGAGCTGGGAGCTGCTCGGCGACCAGGAGCGGGCGGTGCTCCGCCGGCTCGCCGTGCACGCCGACGGCTGCGCGCTCGACGCCGCCGAGGAGATCTGCGCCGCCGACGACGTGGACCGTGCGGACGTGCTCGACGTGCTCGGCCGGCTGGTGGACGCTTCGCTGGTGGTCATGGCCGACGGCACGGACGGGCCCCGGTACCAGCTGCTCGAATCGGTCACCGCCTACTGCCTCGAACGCCTCGGTGAGGCGGGCGAGTTCGACGACGTACGGCGCAGGCACCTCGATCACTACACCGGCCTCGCGGAGCGGGCCGAGCCGCACCTGCGGGGTCACGGCCAGCGGCAGTGGCTGCGCCGCCTGGACGCCGAGACCGCGAATCTGCGGACGGCGCTGGACTGCGCGGTGCGGCTCGGCGACGGCGAGCGCGCGCTGCGGCTCGCGAACGCGCTCAGCTGGTACTGGTACCTGCGCGGCCGGAACAACGAGGCCAAGCGGTCGCTGACCGCCGCGCTGTCGATCGGCGGCGCGCCGCCCGCCGCCACGGCCCGGGCCACCGCCCTGCTGAGCGGCTTCAGGCTGGTGCTCGGCGGCATCGCCGACCCGGTGACGGAGTACCGCACCGCCCTGCGGCCGTACGAAGAGGTCGACGACCCGGAGGGAAAGGCGCGTGCCCAGTGGTTCCTCGCGTCCACGCTCTACGGCATCGGCGATCTGACGGCGAGCGAGGAGCTGGTCCAGCAGGCGCTGACGACCTTCCGGTCGCTCGGCGACCGCTGGGGCATGGCGGCGGCGCTGAACAGCCGGACCTTCCACGCGAATCTGCGGGGAGACTTCGCCGCCATGCGGCGGGACGGTGAGCAGAGCCTCGAACTGTTCCGGGAGCTGGGCGACCAGTGGGGGCAGCTCCAGGCCATGGTGCCGCTCGGGACGCTGGCCACCGTCGTCGGCGACTACCAGCAGGCCGGGCGGCTGTACCGCGACGGACTGCGGATGGCCGAGGACCTGGGGCTCTGGCTCCACGTCTCCTTCCACCTCTCCAATCTCGGCCGGGTCGCGCTGCTGACCGGTGACCTTGCGCGCGCCGAGGAGTTCCACGAGCGCGCCAGGCGGCTCGCCGCCGAGCAGTCGGACACGTTCGGGGAGCAGTTCGCCGAGATCGGGCTCGCTCTCGGGGCGCGCAGGGCGGGCAGGCTCGACGCGGCCGAGACGCATCTGCACCGCGTGGTCGAGCTGCACCGCCGGATGGGCTACGAGCCCGCCAGGCCCTCGCTGATCCTGGCCGAGCTGGGGTTCGTCGCGGAGGGCCGCGGCGATGCGCAGGCCGCTCTGGCGCTGCAGCTCGACTGCTACGCCGCCGCCCGCGACGCGGGCGATCCGCGGGCGGTCGCGCTCGCCCTCGAGGGTCTGGCCGGGGCGCGGTCGCTGGCCGGTCACCACGAGCACGCCGCCCGGTTGCTGGGGGCGGCCGACGCGGCCAGGCGGTCGGTCCGGGCGCCGCTGCAGGCCGGTGAACGCTTCGACGTGGACCGCGTCACGGCCCGGGTCAGGGACGCGCTGGGCGGGGCGCGCTACGACGCCGAGTTCGGGCGGGGCGGCGTACTGACGCCGGAAGAGCAGCTGCGTAACCTGCTTCCTTGATCCCTTGAGGGCCCCGAGGCGGAATTCATCTGCGACCTGACAGACTCCCGGGGACAATCGGTCAATGCGTTCTGGGTGCTCGATACATTGCTTTCGAGAGTGACCGGATAATGACGCGCTCCGAGAGGACCCAGTGAAGGCTCTAGTGCTATCCGGCGGGACAGGGGCCCGGCTCCGGCCTTTCACCCATTCCACGCCGAAGCAGCTTCTTCCGATTGCCGGCAAGGCAGTTCTGGAACATGTGCTGAACAACATCACGGACGCGGGTATCACCGATATCGGGATCATTGTCGGAGATCAGTACGACAAGATCAGCGAGACGATCGGCGACGGTAGCCGGTTCGGTGCCCGCATCACCTACCTACGCCAGACCCGGCCGCTGGGGCTGGCCCACTGCGTGCTCGTCGCCCGCGAGTTCCTGGGCGAGGACGACTTCCTGATGTACCTCGGCGACAACATGCTGCCCGAGGGGATCACCGAACTCACCCGGACGTTCGCCACCGAGCGGCCGACCGCGCAGATCGCCGTGCAAAAGGTCCCCGACCCCAGCGCTTTCGGGGTCGCCGAAATCGACGCGGCCGGAATCGTGCAGCGCCTGGTGGAAAAGCCGTCCGACCCCCGCAGTGATCTCGCGCTCATCGGCGTCTATTTCTTCACTCCGGCCATCCATGAGGCCGTCGCCGCCATCACGCCCAGCGCTCGCGGCGAACTGGAGATCACCGACGCCATTCAGTGGCTGGTCGCCCGCGACTCCCGGGTCAAGGCCGTGGAGTATCTCGGCTATTGGCAGGATACGGGGCAGGTCGACAGCGTCCTGGAATGCAACCGCCGAATACTGGACTCCATCAGGTCCGAGCGGTCCGGCGAGGTCGACGCGGCGAGCCGGCTCACCGGCGAGGTCGTCATCGAGCCGGGCGCGCGAGTGGTGCGTTCGACGATCGAGGGACCGGCGTTCATCGGCGTCGGCACGGTCGTGGAGGACAGCCACATCGGCCGGCACACCTCGATCGGCCGGAACTGCGCACTGCGGGACACCCGGATCGCCGACTCCATCGTGCTCGACGGTGCGACGGTGTCGGGTCTGGACCGCCTCAGCCGCTCCGTGATCGGCAAGTCGGCCTCGGTCCGTACCGCCGCACACCACCAACTGGTGGTCGGGGACGACTCCGTGGTGGAGGTGGCACGATGAAGATCCTGGTCACCGGCGGCGCCGGCTTCATCGGCTCGCACTACGTCCGCACCCTCCTCGACGGCGGTTACGCCGGGATGGAGGACGCCGACGTCACCGTCCTCGACAAACTGACGTACTCGGGAAACCGCGACAACCTGCCGTCCTCGGCCGCGCGGCTGGAGTTCGTCCAGGGCGACATCTGCGACGCCGCGCTGGTGCGCGAGCTGTTGCCCGGACACGACGCCGTGGTGCACTTCGCCGCCGAGTCGCACGTCGACCGCTCCATCGACGCGGCCGGAGAGTTCTTCCGTACGAACGTGCTCGGCACCCAGGTCCTGCTGGAGGCCGCCGTGCACAGCGGGGTCGAGCGGGTGGTGCACGTCTCCACCGACGAGGTGTACGGGTCGATCGCCGAGGGCGCCTGGACCGAGGAGTGGCCGCTGGCCCCCAACTCGCCGTACGCCTCCTCCAAGGCCGCGTCCGACCTGGTGGCCCGCTCGTACGCCCGGACCCACGGACTCGACGTCTCCATCACCCGCTGCTCCAACAACTACGGCCCGTACCAGCACGTCGAGAAGCTCATCCCGCTCTTCACCACCCGGCTCCTGGAGGGCAAGCAGGTCCCCCTCTACGGCGACGGACACAACATCCGCGAGTGGCTGCACGTCGACGACCACTGCCGCGCCCTTCAGCTCGTCCTCACCAAGGGCCGGGCGGGCGAGATCTACAACGTGGCCGGTGGCGCGGAGCACCCCAACACCGCCATCGCCGAACGCCTGCTGGAGCTGTGCGGTGCGGACTCCTCGTCGATCCGCCGGGTGGCCGACCGGCCGGGGCACGACGACCGCTACGCCCTGGACGACACCAAGATCCGCGAGGAGCTGGGCTACGCACCGCGGATCCCGTTCGGCCGGGGACTGTACGACACCGTCGCCTGGTACCGGGACAACCCCGGCTGGTGGAAGGCGTCCGCACTCGAGATGGCCGCACGGTGACCGCGCCGCTCCGGCCCGCGGCGTCGCCGTACGGCCCGCCCGGGCGGCAGGGTCTCCAGCGCCGCGAGGATGCCCGGCAGGCCGACCGGATGGCGCTGTCCGCCCGTACGCGGCAGGGCAGTGGGATGCCCACCGAGAACGTCACCGCCTGGCTCGCCGGGCGCGCGGCCGCCAACCGTTTCCGGGTCGACCGGATCCCGTTCCACGAACTCGACGGCTGGTCCTTCGAGGAGGGCACCGGGAACCTGGTGCACCGCAGCGGACGGTTCTTCTCCGTCGAGGGACTGCACGTCACGCACCAGGGCGGCCCCTTCCCCGAGTGGCAGCAGCCGATCATCAACCAGCCGGAAGTCGGCATTCTCGGCATCCTGGCCAAGGAGTTCGACGGCGTACTGCACTTCCTCATGCAGGCCAAGATGGAGCCCGGGAACCCCAATCTGCTGCAGCTGTCGCCGACGGTGCAGGCCACCCGCAGCAACTACACCAAGGTCCACCGGGGCGCGGACGTGAAGTACCTCGACTACTTCCTGCCGGCCGGCCGGGGCCGGCCGGGCCGGGTGCTCGCCGACTCGCTCCAGTCGGAGCACGGCGCCTGGTTCCTCCGGAAGTCCAACCGCAACATGATCGTCGAGACGCGGGAGGACGTGGCGCTGGAGGAGGACTTCTGCTGGCTCACCCTGGGACAGCTCGGTGAACTGCTGCGCCGCGACAACACCGTCAACATGGACGCCCGCACCGTCCTGGCCTGCGCTCCGCTCACCCACGCCGACGACGGCTTCGCGCTCCATTCGGACACCGGGCTGCGTTCCTGGATCGCCGGGGAGCGCTCCCGGCACGACGTACGGATACGCCGCGTCCCCCTCGCCCAGGTGAAGGACTGGATCCGGGGCGAGGCCACCGTCGACCACGCGTCGGAGCGGTACTTCCGGCTGATGGCGGTGGCGGTGCAGGCGGAGAGCCGGGAGGTCACCAGCTGGACGCAGCCGCTGATCGAGCCCGTCGGGCTCGGCGTCACCGCGTTCGTGACCCGCACCTTCGGCGGGGTCGCGCACGTGCTGGTCCACGCCCGGTTCGAAGGCGGGTTCCTGGACACCGTCGAGCTGGCACCGACCGTCCAGCACACGCCGGAGAACTACAGCCACCTGAGCGGTGCGGACCGCCCGCCCTTCCTCGACCTCGTCCGCGGTGCCTCCCGGGACCGGGTGCTCTACGAGGCGGTGCACTCGGAGGAGGGCGGCCGTTTCCACCACGCCGAGAGCCGCTATCTGATCGTCGAGGCCGACGAGGACGAGGCTCCCGCGCAGCCGCCGCCCGGCTATCTCTGGGCCACACCCGGCCAGCTCACCTCCCTGGTGCGGCACGGGCATTACGTCAACGTGCAGGCGCGGTCCCTTCTCGCCTGCCTCAACACCGCCGCGGCGACTCTCGACCGTTAGGAATAACCATGGCAGCCAGTACCCAGGTGCCGCCCGCGTCCGGAGTGCTCCGGCGGATCGGCGTCTTCGCCCGACTGGTCAAGTTCCAGTTCGTCATCGACTTCTTCCTCGCCCTCGTCATCGTGTGGACGGGAATGGAGCCCGAGACCCGGCTCGACGGCCACGTCCTGCTGACCGTCCTGCTCTTCGCGCTGGGCAAGGTCGGCGTGCTCTCCGCGGTCATGACGCTGGACGACGTGACCGGGATCAAGGACGGCAGTGACAGCGCGAACTACCTCGCCGACGACAACACGGAGCTGCGGCCGCTGAAGCGCAAGCCCCTGCTGACCGGTGACCTGACCGTCCAGCAGGCCCAGCGCTTCGGGCAGCTGAGCCTGGTCTGGGGGGCGGTGTGGTGGCTGGTGGCCGTCTGGCAGGCGCCGCACACGCCCGTCTGGGCGCTCGTCGTGGCCGGCCTGCTGCTGGTCTTCAGCGTGCAGTACTCATGGGGGCTCAAGCTCAGCTACATCGGTCTCGGGGAGCTGCTGCTGCTGTTCTCCGCGTCCGCGTTCGTGCTCGCTCCGTACGGCATCACGGTCGGCGAACTGCCGGCGCTGATCCTGGTCGAGGCGCTGCTCTTCGGCTTCGGCCAGCTGCTGATAGCCGGCTACTCCAACACCAAGGACATCAGCGGTGACGCGGCGGTCGGCCGCCGCACCGTCGCCGTCCTCACGTCGGAGCGCGGCAACAAGATCTTCCTGGGGACCCTGACGGCGCTGAATCTGCTGGTGATCCTGGTGCCGGCGGCGCTGGGCTGGATCCCCTGGTGGTTCGCGCTCGCTCTGCTGCCGCTCATCGCCGTACGGCTGAACCAGTACGGGTCGTTCCTCCGCAATGGTCACGCGCTGCTGGCACGCAGTCGCGGGGTCGTGGCCTTCCGCGTCACCGTGGTCTGCGTCGTGGCCTTCAACGTGCTCCACTTCGGCTTCTGACCGGCGGCTCGTCTCCGTGAACACGGTGGGGCGCCCCCCCCCCCCCCCGGGGGGCCCCCCGGGGGGCCCCCCCCCCCCCCCCCCCCGGGGGGGGGGCGGCACCGGGGGGGGGGGCGCCCGCGGGGGGCACCCCCAGGCGGCCC